>CBHREK010000034.1:0-37129 GCA_966077345.1 uncultured Duganella sp. | reverse complement strand
GGCGCGGGCGGGGTGTCGCCCCGGGGGGGACCCACACCGGTTTATCGGTTTTGCGCGAGCGGCACGTAACGCCCATCCGGCATCGACTCCACCAGCGCAAGCTCCCGAACATCCCACAGCACCGGCGCCCCGCTGAACCCGGCAGGTGCTTCCTTCGCCTCACGCGCCAGCGTGATATGCGGCTTGAAATCCCCATGCGTCGCCGCGCTGAAACCTGCCGTCTCCAGCCGCGCCATCAACTCCCCCTGCACAGCCAACAACGCTGAAGGCGGCGCACTCATCCCCGCCCAGGCAATATGCGGCCGCTTGAAGTAGCCATAACAATCAACGGTCAACTGCAACGGCGGCACATGCGTTGCATGCAGGATGTCGAGCAAGACAGGCAAGGCCTCCGCCGGCAGCTGCCCTAGAAACGCCATGGTCAGATGCAATTTCTCCGGCGGAATCAGCCGCCCGCGCACCGGTTGTTGCAGGCGCACCAAATCCTGGCGGACCTCGTTGTCCGGCCAGAGCGCAAAAAACAGTTTGTGCACAGCTTGTTTTGTTATCATGGCAGCCGCTTTAAAACCACTTAACGAATATACATGAAACGCACTTCGATCCTGTTCGCATTCCTGTGCGCCGCCGGCCTGGCGCAGGCACAGCAGCCTACCCAAGAACCTGCCCAGGCGCAGCAAGCTGCGCCAGTGGCGCAACAAGCAGATGCCGCTGCGTCGGCCCAGCAAGGCCCGGTCGTGCCAGGTTCGGCACAGCCAGGCCCGGCCGCCGAGCAACTGATCGTCACCGACCACAAGATCGGCAAAGGCGCCGAAGCCAACGTCGGCAACACCGTCTTCATGCACTACACGGGCTGGCTGTATCGTCCGCTGGCTAAAAACCAGCGCGGCCGCCAGTTCGACAGCTCGATTTCACGCGGCGAACCGCTGGACTTCAAGCTGGGCACCGGCAAAGTGATCAAGGGCTGGGACCAGGGCATCGTCGGCATGAAAGTGGGCGGCAAGCGCACCCTGATCATCCCGTCGGAACTGGCTTACGGCTCCCGTGCCATGCCGGGCATTCCTGCCAATTCGGCCCTGATCTTCGACGTCGAATTGATGGACGTCAAGTAACTCAGCGGTAGTCTTCGGCCGTCAGGCCGTACTTCTGCATCTTGTGATACATGGTCTGCTTCGGCAGGCTCAGTGCGGTACAGGCGGTAGCGACGTTGCCGCCGGCCGCGCGCAGCGCTTGCTCGATCAGCATGCGTTCGAAAGCGCCGACCTGGTCCGCCAGCGAGGCAGGCGCCGCGCTCTCTGCCGAGGCCGACAGCCCCAGCACGAAGCGGTCGGCCGCATTGCGCAATTCGCGTACGTTGCCGGGCCAGTCCTGCGCCATCAACTGCTGCATCTGCGCGGCGGGCACCACCGGGCAAGGGCGCTTGTAGCGCGCTGCCGCATCCAGCATGAAGTGCTCGAACAGCAGCGGAATGTCTTCACGGCGTTCGCGCAGCGGAGGGATGTGCAGCACAATCAGGTTCAGGCGGTAATACAGGTCGCTGCGGAACTTGCCCTGGTCGGAAAAGTCCTTCAAGTCTTCTTTTGACGCTGCAATCACGCGCACGTCCAGCGGTACCGCATGGTTCGAGCCCAGGCGCTGGATCGAACGCTCCTGCAGCACGCGCAGCAGCTTGACCTGCATGGCCAGCGGCAGGCTTTCAATCTCGTCCAGGAACAGCGTGCCATGGTCGGCGTGTTCGATCTTGCCGATCTGGCGCTTGGCGGCGCCGGTAAAGGCGCCTTGTTCGTGGCCGAACAGCTCGCTCTCGAAAATGGTTTCCGGGATGGCGCCGCAGTTGACCGGCACATAGTGATGCTTGCCGCGCTCGCTGAATTGGTGCAGGCAGCGCGCCACCAGTTCCTTGCCGGTGCCGGTCTCGCCGTAGATCAGCACGTCGGCCGGCTGTCCCGCCACGTCCAGGATCACCTGGCGCAGGGCTTGCATCGCTGGCGTGTTGCCGAGCAGGCAGGCTTCGATGCCTTCGCTGTGCTCAAGCTTCTGGCGCAATGCGCGCACTTCCAGTTGCAGGCGCCGCTTGTCGACGGCGCGGCGCACGACGTCGGCCAGCTGCTCCGACGAGTAGGGCTTTTCCAGGAAGTCGTAAGCGCCATCGTGCATGGCTTGCACGGCCATCGCAATGTCGCCGTGGCCGGTGACCAGGATCACCGGCAGTTCCGGATCGATGGCACGCGCCGCTTCCAGTAGTTCCAGCCCGCTCATGCCGGGCAGGCGCACGTCGCTGACCAGCACCAGCGGGCTGTTTGCTTGCAGCAGCCGGGCTGCCGGTTCTGCGCTCTCGAAGCTGCTCACCGTAAAATCGGCCAGCTCCAGCGCCTGTTCACTGCCAGCGCGTACGGTCGGGTCATCTTCGACCAGTAGCACTTGTATCTTGTCCATTACGTCTCCTGCGCTTCCTTTAATTCGATCACGAAACAGGCGCCGGCGCTGGCCTGTTCCGCTCTTAAGCTTCCGCCGAAATCGCGGATGATTTGTTCTGAAATCGCCAGCCCCAGTCCCAGGCCTTCGCCTTGCGGCTTGGAGGTGTAAAACGGCTCGAACAGCCGCTTGCGCGCTTCGTCGCTGAGGCCAGGGCCACTGTCGGCCACGCGGATCAGGACGCGGCCTGGCTTGCTGCTCACTTCCAGCACCAGCTCGCGCACCGCGCAGCCGGCCATCGAGTCGAGCGCATTGGTCATCAGGTTGAGCAGGACCTGTTCCAGCCGGTTGCTGTCGCACAGCGCGTAGATATCGGCCTTGTCGATGCGCAGCTGGAAGGTGACCTGGTCGAGCTGGATGCGGCGCTCCACCAGTACCAGGGCATTGGAAATCGAGGTGTGGATCGACACCGGACCCAACTCCGCGTTCGACTTGCGGGCGAAGCCTTTCAATTTGCCGGTGATGGTGCCCATGCGCGCCACCACCTGCGATATGGTTTTCAGGTTGTTGCGCACGTCGTCCATGCGGCCGCGCTCGAACAGCAGCACGGCGTTGTCGGACATCGTGCGCAGGGCCGTCAGCGGCTGGTTCAGTTCGTGCGTGATGCTGGCCGACATCTGGCCCAGCACCGCCAGCTTGCCGGCCTGGAACAGCTCATTTTGCGTGATCTGCAGTTGCTGCTCGGCCTGGCGCCGCACGTCGATTTCCTTGCTCAGGTCCTGCGTCATGCGCGCCAGGCTGGCGGTACGTTCGGCCACCATGCGTTCCAGCTCCTCCTTGGCGCGCAGGCGCTGGCGCCAGTACAGGAACAGCAGTATCAGGAAGCCATAGGCCAGCAGCGCGAACAGGAAGGCGAGGCTGGCATTGCCGCGCGCTGCGTTCAGGTCGGACATGTAAATGAAGGTCCAGTCGCGCGGCGCCAGGGAGCGTGTCTGTGCCAGCATCAGGGGTGTCGAGGCTGCTCCGGGAGCGTTGCTGTTGCGGATGACCAGCAGGCGGTCGCCATTGGCCAGCGCTTCGTCGTGCTTCAGCGTCAGCGGCGGCAGCGCTTGCGCGAAATACTGGCGCGTCTGTTCGAGTTCGGCGCGTACGTTGTTGGACAGTGGCCGCAGGGCCCTGAACTTCCATTCGGGATCCGAACTGAGGAAGATCACGCCGTGGGGATCGACCAGCGCCACCTTGTCCGCGCCCTGCGTCCAGCCGCGCTGCTGGCTTTCGATGCTGACCTTGATGGCCGCCACGCCCAGCATGCGGCCGTCCTTGTAAATGCCGTGGGCATAAAAGTAGCCCGGCTCCAGGCTGGTCGTGCCCACGCCATAAAAGCCGCCGGGGCGGCCGCGCAGCGCATTGCGGATATAGGGCCGGAAGTTGACATCATCGCCGATGAAGCTGTCCTTCTGGCGCCAGTTGCTGGCGGCCTGGGTGCGGCCCTGCAGGTTGACGATATAGATATTGCTGGATTCGGCCTTCTTGTTCAGGCCTTCCAGGTACTCGTTGACGCTGTTGCGCGCATCCTCGTCGCCGGGGTTTTCCAGCAGCCGGACCACGTCCTTGTCCAGCTCCAGCATGCGCGGCACCAGGTCGTACTTGTCGAGCAGGTTTTCCAGGCTGGTGGCATACACCTCCAGCCTTTGCGCGCCCGCTTCACGCAGGCGCTCGGTGGTTGCGCTGTCGGCCCACCAGTACGCCAGGTAGGGCAGGGCCAGGCCGGCCAGCAGCACCAGGCCCAGCAAGGTACGGACGTGTTGCGTCGGACGCGGCTGCGCCTGGGGCGTTGCGGTGATGTCGGGTTGGACTGGCATTACAGCCAACTATAGCAAACCTCAGTTACAGTTGATGGCGCAACCCCAGGTTAAAAGCGCGCTGGCCCTTGCCGTCGTCGGTGGCGTTGCCGACGGTGAAAGGGGCGCCATTGTGGCCATTGATGCGGCCATAGGCTGCATACAGGTCGGTGCGCTTGGACAGGCCGTACAGGTAGGCGATGCCGTACTGGCGCGCATCCTGGTTGGCTGCGCTGCGGTCCATATGCTGCACCACCGAGCCGGCGAAGCTGTGCGGGCCGAAGGTGGCGCACAGGCCCAGCACCAGGTCGCGGCTGGAAGCTCCGGGAATGCCGATGGTGCCAGAGGTGATGACGCTGGTTGCGCTGGTCACGGTGCCGGTTGGGCTGCTGGTGCCGTTTGACAGCGTGCTGCTGCCGCCGCCACCCACGGTTCCCATGCCGCGGTTGAAGGCGTAGCCTGCGTGCAACTGGTAGTTGCCCAGCTTGTAGCGCGCGGCCAGCAGCGTGTTATGCGCATGCAGGCCGGCGGTGGCGCTTTCGCGGCGGAAGTGCGAGAGCGACAGCGCCAGGGGGCCTTCGTCGTAATTCAGGGCGCCGCTCAGCGCGCGCTTGCGGGTACTGTCGCCCGCCACTTCGCCCGCGCTGTAAGCCAGCTCGGTCGAGAAGCCCGCCAGCTTGGGCGAAGCGTAGCGCAGCGAATTGTCCATGCGGCGGTTCGGCACCATCAGGTTGGCAGCCTGGCCGGCCAGGCCGTCGGAGAAGGGATCGGCGATGTCGCGCAGGGCCTTGTAGTACGGCGAGTACTGGCGGCCGGCGCTGATGGTCCCGAGCGGGCTGGCGAGGGAGACGAAAGACTGGCGGCCGAAGGTCAATCCGCCCTGGCCGGAAGCGCCGGTATCCATCGCGAAGCCGCTCTCGACGACAAAGCCGGCCGACAGGCCGTTGCCCAAGTCTTCAGTGCCTTTGAAGCCGATGCGCGAGCCGGAAGCGACGCCGCTGCTCACATTGGTGGTATTGCCGGCGGCGCCGCCGCGTTCGAGCACGATGCCCGCATCGGCCACGCCATAGACTTGGACGGAAGATTGCGCGTACGCGCTGCAGCAAGCCAGGGCCAGCAGGGTGGTGGCGGTGTATTTCATTGGGGTTCTCCTGAGGTTGTTGTTCTTATGCGGCGCGAATGTAGCTGTGTTCGTCCGCTTGTTGTTCTTCGCCGAGCGCGCCTTCCCACTTCGCGACCACGGCGGTGGCGATGGCGTTGCCGACTGCATTGGTGGCCGAGCGGCCCATGTCGAGGAACTGGTCCACGCCCATCAACAGCAGCAGGCCGGCTTCCGGAATGTGGAACTGGGTCAGGGTGGCGGCGATCACCACCAGCGAAGCGCGCGGCACACCGGCCATGCCTTTCGAGGTCAGCATCAACAGCAGCAGCATGGTGATCTGGGTGCCCAGCGACAGGTCGATGCCATAGGCCTGGGCGATGAACAGCACGGCGAAGGTGCAGTACATCATCGAGCCGTCCAGGTTGAAGGAATAACCCATTGGCAGCACGAAGCTGGAGATGCGGCGCTGCACGCCGAACTTGTCCAGCGCGACCAGCAGTTTTGGATAGGCCGCTTCCGAGCTCGCAGTGGAGAAGGCCAGCAGGAACGGTTCACGGATCAGGCCCACCAGGCGCAGCACGCGTGGACCCAGCACGGCGAAGCCGGCGCCGATCAGCAGTGCCCACAGGCAGAACAGGCCGAAGTAGAAACCGCCCATGAACTTGGCGAAGGTCGCCAGGATGCCGAGGCCGTTGGTGGTAACCACCGAAGCCATTGCAGCAAACACCGCCAGCGGGGCCAGGCCCATGATGGTGCCGGTAATGCGCAGCATGACTTGCGCCAGCTCGTCGACCACGTCCAGCAGGCGCTTGCCGGATTCGCCCAGCGCGCCCAGCGCGGAGCCAAAGAAGATCGAGAACACCAGCACTTGCAGGATCTCGTTATTGGCCATGGCCTCGATCGGCGACTTCGGCACCACGTGGGTGATGAAGTCCTTCAGCGTGAAGGCCGAGGTTTTCAGGCCGGTGCTGGCGTCGATGGCGGGCAGCGGCAGGCCCAGGTTGGTGCCGAGCTGCATCACATTCGACAGCAGCATGCCGAGCGCCAGGGAGACCAGCGAAGCGACGATGAACCAGGCGAAAGCCTTGGCGCCGATGCGGCCGGCAGCCTTGCCGTCGCTCAGGTTGGCGATGCCGACGGTCAGGGTGGAGAACACCAGCAGCGCAATGATCATCTTGATCAGGCGCAGGAAGATGTCGGTGACCAGCGAGATATGGGCCGAAATGTCGGCGGTGAGTTTCTTGTCAGGGAAAACCGTGTGACAGGCGTAGCCGACGGCGATGCCAAGCAGCATCGCGAACAGGATATAGAGTGTGAGGGGGCGCTTCTTTTGCATTCCGGTCTCCGTTGTGTAGGCCCCCGCGCGTCTGGCGGGGTCCTAGGGCAACAGCAAGCTGTGTGCCCGCTGGACGGATTCCGGTAAGTGCTTGATTTATAAGCCTGCCGACATGCTAATGATGCCGGTTGGCAATTTTACCGTCCCAAGGTTTGGACGGCCTGGATGGGCTGCGTATGACTTCTTGGCTCAATGCGCATGGCCATGGTGGTGGTCATGGTCATGATCATGGTCGTGATCGTGGTCATGATCATGCTTGTCCCCGGGCGCGTGGCCCTGGCCTTGCAGGCAGCATTCATGCTGCGTGGTGCCTTGCTCGGTTTGCAAGGTCGTATGGTGGATGCCGAATTGCTCCTTCAACTGGCGCGCAATGTCGTCGATGGCCGCATCGCCCGGGTAGCCGCCTGGCATGACAAGATGGCAAGTCAGTGCCACATCGGTGGTACTCATCGACCAGATATGCAGGTCATGCACCCCGGTCACGCCCGGGCTGGCGAGCAGGAATTTCTCCACTTCGGCGGCATCCACGTTGCCGGGCACCGCGCCCAGCGTCATGTCCAGTGCCTCGCGCAGCAACGACCAGGTGCTCTTCATGATCAGCACCACGATTACCAGCGACACGGCAGGATCGATCCACGCCCAGCCGGTGTACATGACCACCAGGCCGGCGATCAGCACGCCCAGCGAGATAGCGGCATCGGCCGCCAGGTGCAGGTAGGCGCCGCGGATATTCAGGTCATCCTTGCTGCCCTTCATGAACAGCCAGGCCGAAATGCCGTTGACGGCAATGCCGATGCCGGCCACCACGGACACGGTCAGCCCCGCCACCGGCGTCGGCTCCATCAAGCGCTGGAAGGCGCCCCAGGCGATGGCGCCGGTAGCCGCCATCAGCAACATGCCGTTGAACAGCGCCGCCAGGATCGAGCTGCTGCGCAAGCCATAGGTATAGCGTCCGGAAGGCTCGCGCTTGGCCAGGATCGCCGCACCCCAGGCCAGGATCAGGCTCAGGACGTCCGACAGGTTATGGCCGGCGTCGGCCATCAGCGCCGTGGAATTGGCCAGGAAACCGTAGAAGAACTCGATGGCAACAAACGCCGCGTTGAGCGCGATCGCGATAGCGAAGGCGCGGCCGTGTCCCACTTCGCCGTGATGGTGGTGATGATGGCCGTGGTCGTGGCCATGTCCGTGATGGTGATGGGCGCTCATTGTTCGTTACCGTTGGAAGGTTCGGCGATATGTTCCAGCATATCGCGCAGGACGCCGCTGATATGCGCATCAGCGGTGGAATAGAAGACTTGCTTGCCCTGGCGCTCAGACTTGACGATACGCGCGGCGCGCAGCAGGCGCAGATGGTGGCTGACCAGCGAAGAGCTCAGTTGCAGCGAGCCCGCGATATCACTGACCGCAATCGGCTGCTCCAGGCAAGCCAGCACAATGCGCAGCCGGGTCGGGTCCCCCAGCAAATGGAACAGGTCCGCCAGCTCCGCGACGGAAGCATCGTTGTCAGAATAGATAGTCATGGCAAACAAATGAATAGGTATTCATATGTTAGCACAAGAGGGTTGAAGTGGCTAATGTTCGTTAAATCGACTTTTATCGACTTAATGCTCGAATTTAGATACATTATTTGAACACTCGCAAGCTCCTGTTATACTCATATATGCTCGTCAAATCGAGCATTAATTGCTTAATGTCTGTTTTTACGAACATGAAAGTCATTCAAAACCATGTGTTGCCTGCCAGCCGAGTTGCCGAGATGATCCTTCTCGGTCAACGTTTGGCCCGATTGCGAATCGCCCGGCATATGACGCAAGCGGAAGCCGCAGTGCGAGCGGGATTGTCGCGGAATACAGCCTATCGCCTGGAGAAAGGCGACGCCGGGCTGGCCATCGGCCAGGTGCTGCGCTACATCGAAGCGATTGCACCTGCTACCAGTCTGCTTGAGCTGCTCCAGGCTGAAGACCCGGCACTGGCTGCCTTGGAGGCTGGCGAAAAGCGCAAACGCACGCGCGGACTCAGCAAGGAAGAACTCACTAAACTCGACTTTTAGGAGATTGAATGGCCACCAGGCGAGAACTCGCAGTTTTTGCTTCATTGGATGGGACATTCGTGCCGGCCGGTTTGCTGACACTGACAGAGGATGGTCCGCAGTTGAATGCCTCCGAATTTGCTTACGGCACCCGTTATATCGACCGGCCGGGAGCGTTGGAGATCGATCCTGTCAGCCTTTCGCTGAAGGACAAGGAAGCTGTCCGCGCCAGAAAGATCTTCCCTGAGAATAGCCTGCCCTTTTTCGGCGGCATCCGCGATGCCGCGCCGGATGCCTGGGGCCGCCGGGTCATTGAGGCCAAGTTAAAAGTTCCAATCAACAGCTTGTCGGAAGCAACATATCTGCTGGAAGCGGGCAGCGAGCGGGTTGGCGCGCTGGATGTGCGCGAGCGCATTGATGGCCAGCCCAAAGAGGGCTACGTACCCCTGGCAGACCTGCAGTACCTCGTGGAGGCCGCCGAACGCATTGAGGCAGGCTTGCCGGTCCCAGCTCACCTGGAGGCCATTTTTGACGGCGGATCCGCGCTGGGCGGAGCCCGCCCGAAGGCATCGGTCCGTGACGAACAGGGCGTCTTGTGGCTGGCGAAGTTCTCAAGCAGGGGAGAACGTCTCGACGTGCCGGAAATTGAAGCGGCAACGTTGCGGCTTGCCAAGCTGTGTGGCATGACCGTACCGGAAGTGAAGACCCTCGCCGTGGGTGAGCGCCGAGTCATGCTGATTCGCCGATTCGACCGCTATTGGGACACGCCCGGCGAGTTACCTGAACCCGGCAAACTGTTCGAATCGACGATGCCCGGCAAAGGGCTCATCGAGAAGCGGCTGGCGTTTGCCAGTGGCCTGACGCTATTGGCTTGCGACGAAACCGATGCGCGCAACAAGAGTTACGGCGAGTTGGCCGAAGCCGTGCAAAAGTACTGCCACGTCGACGTCATACGCGACAACAAGACAGAACTGTTCATGCGCATGATTTACAACATCTTTGTCACCAACGATGACGATCACTTGCGCAATCACGCATTTTTATGGGACCCGCGTCTTAAGGGCTGGCGGCTCAGCCCCTTGTATGACGTCATGCCCAGGCCCAGCGTCGCCTCCGACAGGACTCTCTTCCTTGGTGTTGGTCCACAAGGGCGTAGCGCAAACCTGGACAACGCTATCGGCTGGCGCGAAAAGTTTGGCCTGAACGAGGCGGCAGCCCTGGAACTGATTGCTCAAATCTGGCGCGAAGTACGCGAATGGAAGGTCCACTTTGAATCGTTTGGCGTACCCTCGCGTTCTATTGCACAGGCCGAAACGGCCTTTCGGCATATAGCGGACATCTCGAGTCCGCAGCTGCGTGCCCGCTTGCAATGAAATGGCGCCGACTCTTATTTTGCTAATTCTGCTTCGAAGGCAGCGCGGGTCTTGGCGTCGAGGGTTTGCAGGGCGCGCTCGAGCTTGGCGGGCGGGATGCCGGCTGGTTTGCTGAAAATGGCCTGGCCGATCAACACCAGGGCGGCGGTCAGGACTGCTACCCCGGCGGCGGCGGCCAGCAGGCGCAGTTCGCGGCGCGAAAAAGGTTCATGCGAGGTGGGGATGGGGCGGGCGCCGGGGGGCGGGACGTAGGCGGCGCCTGGCGTTGCCGCTGGGGCGTGCGCGCCGTCCAGGCGCGCCAGCTGGCGTTCGACCGCTTCTTCCAGTACCGCTTCGTTCAAGGCCACCAAGGCAAAAATCGGGTCGTCGACATCTACCTTGATGCCGGTTTTTTCGAATACGTGCAGGCGAAGTTTCTGCGGGTCGAGGGCCATTTACCAGTTCACCAGGTCGAGTTGTTCGAACAGGTCGCGGAACACGACCTTGATGCGCTGCTTTTCCATCACATTGAATTTGTCGCTGGCCTTCACTTCGTCCACCGTCAGGCGGCCGGTGTTCATCTTCTTCACGTCGGCGCCGAAGGTGTCGGCATTGCGCGCGCTCAGCACGATGCGGCCGCGCACGCGCTGAGAGTTGTCGGCGTAGGTCTGCGATTCGAGGAAGGATTTGCCGGACGCCGATTGCAGCAGGCCGAAATGCTCGTTCTCCCACAGCACCAGCGGCACCTGGGTCGACTTGGCCGTGGTGACGAAGCCCATCGCGGTATCGTGCAGCGTATCGCCGCCGCCCACAATGGTGTGGATGTACACCTTGCGGCCCGATTCTTCCAGCAGGTTGAAACAGTCGTTCTCAATCAGGTAGGCCATCAGCGGCGAGAAGGTGTTGGCGCCGTTGTCGACCACGCAATTTCCGTCCTCTTCCAGGATGTCGATCATCAGGGCGTCGAAGCGCTTGGGGTCGATGGTGCGCGATTCGGTCATCACCGGCACGTGCTTTACGTCCAGCGCCTTGTAGCGCGAGAAGGTGGTGTTTTCCTGGTCGGTGTCGTAGCAGCGCAGCGGGCCTTCGCTCTTGGCTTTCAGCCATTGCGCGAGGATGGTCGATACATACGTCTTGCCGATACCGCCCTTGCCCTGCAGGACGAAGTGAACCGTGTTTTGCATTGATGCTCCTGTAATCAGTGGCAGTTGGCCGTGCCGCTGTCACGGGCCTCCTGCTGTGGGTGCTCCGGCGCGGTCTTCGGTTGGACCGGCAGGAACTCCCATTCGTAGCTGTTTTCCTTCAATACCAGTTTCAGCACGCCGGTGCGCCAGTTGGAACGCGCCTCGCTCTGGTCGTTCAGCCAGAGGAAGGGCGTCAGCATGGCGCCGCCGGTGCCGACCACGAACTGGCGCACGCCGCGCGCCGCATCGGGCTGCCCGTCGGCATCCATCGGCGCCAGGCGCTCGTAGTCATGGTCATGCCCGGACAGCACCAGCTCGACGCCGGCCGCGTGCAGTGCGCGCCAGATGTCTTGCATCCGCTTGGACGGGGCGTGCCCGCCAGAACTATACATGGGCGCGTGCCAGTAGGCGAGGGTGCAGCGCGCCTTGCTGGCGGCCAGGTCGTCTTTGAGCCACAGCAGCTGGCGCTGGTGGTCGGCAGGTTTCAGGTCGCTGTTCAGGGAGATGAAGTGCCAGCCGCCCTTGTCGAAACTGTAATATCCACGGCCGGGCGGGCCGGCCAGCTCGCCGAAATAGTCGAAGTAGCCGGTGGCTTTGCCGCTGGTGTATTCGTGGTTGCCGGGCGTGGGGCGGGTGCGCGCCTTGAACTGACCCCAGGTGGGGGCGTAGCAGTCGCTGAATTCGGCCGGGGCGCCACTCGGGTAGGTGTGGTCGCCCAGGGTGAGGATCAGAGCCTCCGGGTCGCCTTTGGCGATAAGGGCGGCGGTTCCCGCTGCCCCGGAATCGGCAGCGCGGTTGTAGCGGCAGTCGGCGATGTCGCCTGCGGCGTACACCGTCAAGGGGCGCGCGGCATGCGCGGCGGCCGGCGCGGCGAGGGCGGCAGCCGCGGCCAGCCAAGGTAGAATGCGTGTTTTCATTGGCACCATTTGAACAGGCATGCGAGTTTCACCATCCAGCGAGCAGGAAGCGATCCTGAAGTCCCGCGCCCAGACCTTGATGATCGAGGCGCGCGCCGGGACAGGCAAGACTACCACGCTGTCCATGCTGGCGGCACAGGAACCGGGTGTCGTGCTCGGCCTGTGCTTCTCGGAAGGCGCCCGCCAGCGCTTTTATGAAAAGCTGGCGCTGGAATGCCCGGAGCGCAAGGTGCAGGTGCTGACGGTGGAGGCGCTCGCACGCTCGCAGCTCACACGCATCGCGGAGCACGGCAACTGGCTCGACCTGCCGGAGCGCTGGTCCAGCCTGGAGCAGATGCGCCCCATGCTGGTGGCGGCCGCCAACACGGTCTGGCAGCGCCACGAGGGCCGCTACACGGAATTCGATTTCGACTTCGAGCGCAGCACCCAGCGCGTGGAAATGATGCTGCAGCTGCTGGCGCAGATGAAGGCTACCCTGGCCACGCTGCGCTTCGAGGACGAAGTCTTCGACGATTTCACCTTCGACGAATTGTGCAATGAGTTCCAGCTCGAAGACCGCGAGATCGTCGAGATCTTCCACGAGTTCGAGCGCCGCCGCCAGCCGCAGGCCGGCCATATCCTGTGGCAGGCGCCGGTCGATTACGCGACCGACCTGGTGTCCATCCTGCGCCGCTTCCCCGAGGCGGTGCACGACATGCCGCAGGCAAACCTGCTGCTGGTCGACGAATGGCATGACGTGAATGCCGCCGAATTCGAGCTGCTGCAACTGTTCCGCCGCAACGCGCGGCTAGTGGTGGTGGGCGACCGCCACCAGGTGATCAACGCCGAACGCGGCGCCGACCCGCGCTTCTCGGGTGGCGGCTTCGAGCTGGCTTTCCCCGATGCGGAACGCTTGCCGCTGTCGCAGTCACGCCGTTGCGGCGTGTCGCTGAAAAAGCTGCTGGAACGCGCCTTGCCGAAATGCGGCTTCGAGTCGCACCCGGACACCTACTCGGAAGTGCGCCACGTCGAATACGACCACGCCGATCCGCAATCCTGCGCCCAAGCCGTCGTCGCCAAGGCGAAAGAGCTGGCGCTCGGCCCCGACCTTGCCATCATCCTGCGCGAAGTCGACCAGAGCGTGGAAATCGAGAACGCCCTGCTGGACGCCGGCCTGCCCTACAACTGCGACGGCTTCGCCTCCTACCTGAAACGCCCGGAAATCATGGCCTTGCGCGCCCTGCTGCACGTGGCCAGCGGCGACTACAGCACGCTGAAGGCGGACAAGGAAAGCTGCGAGCTGATGGTCGACGGCCTGCAGACCTATTTCGCCGTGTCGGGCGACCGCCGCGACTACGAGTCCAGCCACGCCATGTACGGCTCCGGCGACGCCTACCAGCAGCAGAAAGACGCCGTGGTGCGCGACCCGGAAACCCTGGAATTCATGTTCAGCGGCCTGCTGTGCGCCGAGCAGCATTACGACACTGGCGCCACCCGGCGCTGGAAGCAGCGCCTGGCCGACGTGCTGGCGCAGATGAAGGCGCAGGCCGCAAGCGCCAGCGCGGCGCAACTGCTG
This sequence comes from uncultured Duganella sp., assembly GCA_966077345.1. Lineage (GTDB taxonomy): Bacteria > Pseudomonadota > Gammaproteobacteria > Burkholderiales > Burkholderiaceae_D > Rugamonas. The sequence continues at coordinate 23,401 of CBHREK010000034.1, read as the reverse complement.
GAACTGGCCAGCACCGGCCTCGACCTGCCTGCCGCCACCCGCCGCACTTTCGTCAAGCGCGCCCATGCCGACTCCGTGCTGCGCACCCTGCGTGCCTTCATGGATTTCGCCCGGCGCCAGGGCGATGCGAAGGCGCCAGCCTTCCTCGAAGAACTGCGCCGCCGCCAGGTGGCAACGCGCGGCAAGCCCACGGCACGCGGCACAGCGAGCAAGACGCTGGCGCTGGCCACGGTGCAGGCGGCAAAGGGAAGGGAATGGCAGCAGGTACTGCTGCCGTATATGGAAGAAGGCCAGTTCCCGCGCGCCACCCGCAATGGGGATGAATACGCCGAAGAACGGCGCTACCTGTACGTGGCGATCAGCCGCGCCATCGCCGGCCTGACCCTGTTCGAACCGGCTGCAGCGGAGCGCCGCAGCCGCCTGCTCAACTAGTTAATAAAGCGCAGCAGGCCTTTCAGCGAATGCTCGATGGTCTGCGCGCGCACTGCCTGGCGGTCGCCGGAGAACACCAGGCGCTCGGTATGCACCGTATCGGCGTTGGCCCAGCCAAAACAGACCGTGCCGACCGGCTTGCCCGGCACCGCGCCGGTAGGGCCGGCAATACCGGTGACCGATACCGCCACATGGGCATTGCTGGAGCCGAGCGCGCCCTGCGCCATGGCGGCAGCCACTTCTTCGCTGACGGAACCGAATTGCGCCATCATGGCAGCCGGCACCTCCAGCATCTCGGTCTTGGAGGCGTTCGAGTAGCAGACGAAGCCGCAATCGAACCAGCCGGTGGAGCCGGCAATGTCCGTGATCGCCGTCGAGATGCCGCCACCGGTGCACGATTCCGCGGTTGCCAACAGCAAGCCTTTGTCTTGCAGGGCCTTACCCACCTGGGCGGCCAGTTCGTTGATGTCTGTACTCACTTGTGGCTCCTTTAGCAAACAAAAGCGTTTGACCCATTCTAGCGCGCTGCTGTGCAGATTGACCACGCTGCACCGCAATAATGTGGCGTCACGACTAACTTGCAAGCCGGGAAAGGCTTTTGTGGTGCGATAAACCAATAATTGCGCCGCTGCCCGGTACTCAGCGATAGAATGCCCCAAATCCCCTGTTCGCGAGGCACGGTGGTGAGGACTCTCCAAGGAAGACGTCCCGTTTTCTGGGTGGCGCTGCTGCTGGCTGCGCTGCTGCCCCTGTTCGCCCATGCCCAATCGGCCTCCAGCCTGGAGCGCCAGGTCAAGGCAGCTTACCTGTACAAATTTGCCGGCTTCGTGGAATGGCCCGAAGGCAGTTTCACGCGCCCCGATGCACCGGTCGTGATTGGCGTTGCCGGGGCCGACCCGCTGGCCGAGCAACTGGAACAGACCGTGGCGGGCCATACCGCCAATGGCCGGCCGCTGCAGGTCAGGCGCATCAAGCGCGGCGACAGCCTGGCCGGCATCCACATCCTGTTCATCCCGGCGCAGGACAAGGGTCTGGCGCAGGAGCTGCTGGCCGCCAGCCGCGGCCAGCCGGTGCTGACCGTGACCGATGGCGACGAGACCTTCGGCATGGGCAGCATGATCAACTTCGTCATTGCCGACGAGAGGCTGCGCTTTGAGGTTTCCTTGAAACACGCGGCCGTGGCGCGCCTGAAGATCAGTGCGCGCATGCTGTCGGCCGCCCTTCGCGTGCAGCAGGTGGCGGGATGATGACGCGCCGCCGCTCGCTGCCGCAAAAGCTGCTTGGCGTGGTGATGCTGGTCACGCTGGTGGCGCTGCTGGTATCGCTCGGCACCATCATCGCCTATGACTTGCGCGCCTACCACCAGTCCCTGAGTTCGGATATGACCACCCAGGCCGAGCTGCTGGGGCATATGAGCGCACCCGCGCTGACTTTCGACGATCCGCGCCTGGCCAAGGAAAACCTGGCGCTGCTGCGCCTGCGGCCGAAAGTCAACGCCGGTGCGATTTACAACGCGCGCGGCCAGCTGTTCGCCACCTATGTGGCGCCGGGAATCGATATCAGCGTGCCTGCCGCACCGCAGGCCGAAGGCGTCGCCTTCGAGGACGGCAAGATGATGCTGTTCCGCCGCATCCGCGACAACGGCGAACTGCTGGGCACCGTCTACCTGCAATCGGACTATGAACTCCTGGGCCGCTTCGGCGACTATGTGATGATTGCCATAGTCGCCACCTTCCTGGCGATGGGCATTGCCTACCTGCTGATGCGGCCCTTGAACAAGGTGGTGACCCAGCCGGTGCTGGCCATTGCCGACGTGGCGCGCGAAGTGATGGCAACCGGCGACTATTCGCGCCGTGCGCCGGGCACCAGCAACGACGAGGTGGCCGAACTGGCCGACTCCTTCAACAAGATGCTGAGCGAGATCGAAAGCCGCACGCGCGAGCTGGAAACCTCCAACAGCGAAATCGCGCGCGAGGCGGAACAGCGCAGCAAGGCGCAGCAGGAAGTCATGCGCCTGAACGAGGAGCTGGAACAGCGCGTGCACGAACGCACCTTGCAGCTCGAGCAGGCCAACAGCGAGCTGGCGATGGCAATGCAGGAGGCCAAGAGCGCCAACCAGGCCAAGTCCGCCTTCCTGTCGTCCATGAGCCACGAACTGCGCACGCCGCTGAACGCCATCCTCGGCTTCGCGCAAATCCTCACCTCGGAAAAGCTGCCATCGACGCTGGTGCAGAAACGCGAATTCGCCAACCATATCCTGAAGTCCGGCCGCCACCTGCTGACGCTGATAAACGAAATCCTCGACCTGGCCAAGATCGAGTCGGGCGCCGTGGCGCTGTCGCTGGAACCGGTGGCGCTCAACGAAATCCTGCAGGAGTGCGAAGGCATGGTGGCGCCGCTGGCCAGCGCGCGCGGCATCCGCCTGCTGTTCCCGGACGGTTGCGTGGCCAACGTCACGGCCGACCGCACGCGCCTCAAGCAGATCCTGCTTAACCTGCTGTCCAACGCGATCAAGTACAACCGCGATGGCGGCGCGGTGGTGGTCGATTGCAGCCCGAGCGGACCAAACCTGGTGCGGGTGTCGGTGCAGGACACCGGCATGGGACTCAAGCCGGAACAGGTCAAGCAACTGTTCCAGCCCTTCAACCGCCTGGGCCAGGAGAGCGGGGCGGAAGAGGGCACCGGCATCGGCCTGGTGGTCACCAAGCGCCTGGTTGAGCTGATGGGCGGCACCATCGGCGTCACCAGCAGCCAGGGCGTGGGCAGCATGTTCTGGATCGAACTGGAATCGACCGAGCCGACGCCTTCGCGCATCGACCAGAATGCCGAGCGGCCGGCCCAGCACCACCGCCACGCCGAAGGCGAGCCGGCCACCGTGCTGTACGTGGAAGACAACCCGGCCAACCTGAAGCTGGTGGAAGAAATCATCAGTTTCCGGCCCGACCTGAAACTCATTTCCGCGCCGGACGGCCACCTTGGCATCGAACTGGCGCGCGCGCACCAGCCGGACATCATCCTGATGGACATCAACCTGCCGGGCCTGAACGGCATCGACGCCGTCAAGCTGCTGGCGACCGACCCGCGCACCGCACACATCCCCGTCATCGCCCTGACCGCCAATGCCATGCCGCGCGACGTTGAAAAAGGCCTGGCGGCCGGTTTCTTCCGCTACCTGATCAAGCCGATCAACATCGACGAATTCACGGAAGCGATCAACAGCACCATGGCCTTCCTGGCTCGCAGGGAGGAAGAAGGGAGTACGTCCAAGTGATCAGCCGCGACGATATCCTGAACGCCAAAGTCCTGATAGTGGACGACCAGCCGGTCAATGTGCAGCTGCTGGAATACCTGCTGCAGACCAGCGGCTATGTGAACGTCAGCTCCACCACCGATCCGCGCGTGGTGGCGCCCTGGCATGAAGAGCACCGCTACGACCTGATCATCCTCGACCTGCACATGCCCGGCATGAGCGGCTTCGACGTGATGGAGGCGCTCAAGCCTCTGGAGCCCGAATACCTGCCGGTGCTGGTGGTGACGGCGCAGCCGGACCAGAAGCTGCCGGCGCTCGATGCCGGCGCGCGCGACTTCGTCAGCAAGCCCTTCGACCCGGTCGAGGTTCTCACGCGCATCAACAATATGCTGGAAGTGCGACTGCTGCACCAGCAGGCGCGCGACTACAACGAGGTGCTGGAGCAGACCGTGCGCGCCCGCACCGCCGACCTGCAGCGCTTCCGCAGCGCGATGGACGCCACCGCCGACGCCATCTTCCTGATCGACACCAACACCTTGTCGCTGGTGGACGTCAACGAGGGCGCCTGCCGCATGCTGGGCCATCCGCGCGCGCAACTGCTGGCGCTGGAGCCAGCGCGGCTTGGCCTGGGCGGGCGGGAAGCGCTGTCGGCGCAGGCCGAACGCGCCGGGCAGGCGCTGCAGGCGCCGCACCGTGCGCCGGAGCTGATGGAAATCGAATTGCTGCGCAGCGACGGCGCCGCAGTGCCGGTGGAAGTCTACTGGCTGCTGCAAAGCGAAGGCGAATCCGCGCACCGCACCCTGATCTGCGTCGCGCGCGACATCACCGAACGCCGCCTGGCGGAAGAGCGCCTGCGCCACATGGCGCACTACGACCGCCTGACCGGCCTGCCCAACCGCACCCTGTTCTTCCAGACCCTGGGCGAATCGATCGAGCTGGCGCAGGACAAGGAATGGCGCATCGTGGTGCTGTTCATCGGGCTGGACCGCTTCCGCAAGGTCAACGACTCGATGGGCGCGGCCATGGGCGACCAGCTATTGCACGAATTCAGCAACCGCCTGGTGCAATGCGTGCGCCTGCGCGATACCGTCGGCCGCCTGGGCGGCGACGAGTTTGCCCTGATCCTGACCATGACGCGCGACCAGCAGGATGCCGTGCTGGTGGCGAACGAAGTGCGCGAAGCCCTGCGCACGCCGTTCGAGCTGGACGAGCACCAGGCCACGCTGACCGCCTCGATCGGCATCGCCATGTACCCGGACGATGCCAACGATCCCGAAACCCTGGTCAAGTACGCCAACACCGCCATGGAGCGCGCCAAGGATGCCGGCGGCGACGGCTACCGCTTCTTCACCGCCGGCATGAACGTGCAGGTGCTGGCGCGCCTCGACCTGGAAATGGCGCTGCGCCGCGCGCTGGACAACAATGAGCTGGAGCTGCATTACCAGCCCAAGGTCAACCTGACCACGGGCCGCATCAGCGGAGCGGAAGCGCTGCTGCGCTGGAACCGGCCCGGCTACGGGCTGGTCTATCCTGCCGAATTCGTCAGCGTGCTGGAAGACACGGGCCTGATCGTACGCGTCGGCAGCTGGATCATCGACGCGGCCTGCCGCCAGATCGCGGCCTGGCTGCGCACGCCGGTGGGCGGCGTGCATGTAGCGGTCAACGTGGCCAGCCGCCAGTTTGTCGAGGGCGACCTGGAGAACGACGTCAAGCAGGCGCTGGAACGCCACAAGGTGCCGCCGGAACTGCTGGAACTGGAACTGACGGAAACGGCCTTGATGTCGAATGCCGAACGCACCATCCAGGTACTGACGGCGCTGAAGGAGCTTGGCATCAAGGTGGCCATCGACGACTTCGGCACCGGCTATTCCTCGCTGGCCTACCTGCAGCGCTTCCCGATCGACAAGCTGAAGATCGACATCGCCTTCGTGCGCGACATCACGACCAATCCCAACGACGCTGCGATCGCACTGGCCATCATCAGCATGGCGCACAGCCTCAAGCTGCGCGTGATTGCGGAAGGGGTGGAGACGCGCCCGCAGCTCGAATACCTGCGCCGCAACCGCTGCGATGAGATCCAGGGCTACTTCTTCAGCCGCCCCCTGGCAGCGCCGGAAATGGGCGCGCTGGCCGAATCGGGCAAGAGCCTGCCGCCCGACCCGAACGTGGCGGCCGAACCGCCGCAAACCCTGCTGCTGGTGGATGACGATGTCAACGTGCTGTCTTCGCTGCACCGCCTGTTCCGCCGCGACGGCTACCGCATCCTGACGGCAGTGACGCCAGCCGAAGGCTTCGACCTGCTCGCGCTGTACCCGGTGCAGGTGATCGTGTGCGACCAGCGCATGCCGATCCTGAGCGGCACCGAATTCCTGGCCAAGGTCAAGGAGATGTACCCCGACACCATCCGCATCATCCTGTCCGGCTATACCGGCCTGGAAGCGGTGCTCGACTCGATCAACCGCGGCGCGATCTACCGCTTCTACACCAAGCCGTGGGACGACACCCAGCTGCGCGACAACATCCGCCTGGCTTTCCACCATTACTGGCTGATGCACGGCAGCGGCCGCCGCGCCGGCGAGCCGGGCGAAGACCACACCGCGCTCACCGGATAAAAAAATGCCGCCCTCATGGGGGCGGCGGAAAACATTCACGGGAGAGTGGTATGAATGTGGAGACAGGCAGGATAATAGTCGGTGCTTGTTACCACTTCATGACATCTGCCGGGCTTAACGTGGCGGCAGCTGGTAGCTGAAGGTGTAGCGGTGCTGGCCGCCGGTGACGTCGATGGTCATCGTGCCTTGCAGGCCGGACAATTCGCCGGTGGCGGAGTCGGGCACGACGCTGACGTTCAGCGTCGGCGTGCCTTTGTTCATCAGGCCGGAATGCTGCAGGAAAAAGCTGCCTGTGCGGCCTTCCAGCGTGGCGTTGACCTGTTCCAGTGCGACATAGCCGGCCGAGCCTTTGACGGCAGTCATCACGGCCAGCATCTCGCCCTTGCTGGTGCCATCGAGCGGACCGTGGAATGTCTTGGTGATGGTTTGCCGGCCCCAGGGCTGGCCTTCCACCGCTGGCTGCGGCGTGAGTTTGACGTCGAACGTGCCTTCGATTTGCATGGGTTTGTCTCCTGCACTGGCCGCCGTGGCGGCGCATGCGAATAGTAGGGGGATCAGTGTTTTCATGACCGCCATTATGGTAGCCTCCATCGCCTGATGATTGGAAAAACGCGACAAATCGATACTGAGCCGCGCGGCATCCTGGTGCCGCGCTTTAAGGCGGGCTCATTCTGCCATGAGCGCGTGGCGCCAAGCGCCGCGCTGGCTGCCCTGGTCGAGCATTACTGGTATGTCGGCTGGGACATGCAGGGCCACCCACCACAGCAGCAGGAAACGCTGCCCCATCCCAATGTGCACCTGGTGATCGAGAATGACACCGATGGCGTGTACGGCGTGCATACAGCGCGCTATACCAAGCAGCTGGCGGGGCAGGGTTTTGCATTCGGTATCAAGTTCAGGCCGGGCGGCTTTCGCCCATTTTTCGGCAGCGCGGTCGCTGAAATTGCTGACCGCCGTGTTGGGTTGGCGCAGCTGTTCGGTACGGATGGCGAGGCGTTGACGCGGCAGGTGCGCGCTTGCGCCGCTTCGGCGGACACGGCGCCCGCTGCGATGGCTGCGGCCGCGGAAGCTTTCCTGCTGGCGCGCCTGCCGCCCTCCGACGCAGACGCCGGCCGGGCCGCCGCGCTGGTGGCGGCCATTGCGGGCGATGCGGCGCTGCTGACGGTGGACGCCTTGGCCGAACAGGCAGGCCTCAACAAGCGCGCCCTGCAGCGGCTGTTCCAGCAATACGTCGGCGTGGGACCGAAATGGGTGATCAGGCGCTACCGCATGCATGAAGCGGTGGCGCAACTGCAGGCTGGCGCCGCACCGGAACTGGCGCAGCTGGCGCTGGGCCTGGGCTATTACGACCAGGCCCACTTCATCAAGGAGTTCACGGCGCTGGTGGGCAAGCCGCCAGGCGAGTATCGCCGCGCTATTGCGTGAAATGGTCGAAGCTGGACAGCTCCAGCGCCAACGGCGCACCGCCGGCGTCGGTCCAGCGCAGGCCGGCGGCGTCCTCGATGCGGCCGATGCGCGTGACGGGTGTGCCGCACTCGGCGCCGGCGGCAAGGATGGCGTCGCGTGCTGAAGCCGGGGCAGTGAAGCAAAGTTCGTAGTCGTCGCCCCCGGCTGCGCTGAAGGCGCGGCGCAAGGCTTGCGGCTGGGCCGCCAGCACCGGGCCGGCCGGCAGGGCGTCCGCATTCAGGGTGGCGCCGACGCGGGATTTTTCGAGGATGTGTCCGAGGTCGCCTGCCAAGCCGTCCGAGATATCGATGGCGGCATGCGCCAGGCTGCGCGCGGCCAGCATCGCGCCCAGCGCCACGCGCGGCGTCGGCGTATGCATGCGCGTGCCGGCGGCGGCCTGCATGTCGGCCGGCAGCGCCAGTTCACCCTGGTAGCCGGCCAGGGCCAGGCGCGCATCGCCCAGGGTGCCGGACACCCAGACGTCGTCGCCGGGCCGGGCGGCGCTGCGGCGCAAGGCACGGCCCGGCGCCACTTCGCCGAACACGGTAATGCAGATATTCAGCGGTCCCTTGGTGGTGTCGCCGCCGATCAGTTCACAGCCATGCGCATCGGCCAGCGCAAACAGGCCGCGCGAGAAGCCTTCCAGCCAGGCCCGTTCGGCCGCCGGCAGCGCCAGGGCAAGCGTGAAGGCCACCGGGCGCGCGCCCATGGCTGCCAGGTCGGACAGGTTGACCGCCAGGCTTTTGTGGCCCAGGCGCTGGGGATCTTCGCCGGCAAAGAAATGCCGGCCCTCGACCAGCATGTCGGAGGAAATGGCCGTCTGCATCCCGGGCGACGGGGCCAGCAAGGCGCAGTCGTCGCCGATGCCAAGGGCGGCGCGTCCCGGCACGGGGCGCACGAAGTATTGTTTGATCAGGTCGAATTCGGAAAGCATCCCGCCATTCTAGCGGGACACCCCCGCTTCGTCCTTGTTTGGCTTATCGCGCAAGTAAATCCAGGTGCCGCCGGAGGCCAGGGCTGCCGTGGCAATAATGACAATGTAGCTGGAATCTTGCGGGGTGAAGAAAAGGGCGACAGCGGTCGCAGGGAACAGGACGCCGGACAGTCGGGACCAGGAATGCCAGATTGCATTACGCATGGTGTTTTCCTTCCGTAAAGTGCCAGTAAACCCAGTCTAGGAACAAAGGTGCCATAAGTAAAGTTGTTTGCGCCGAATATTTCAACCAACCACGATTTGGCGCAACAAGATTTTATGGTTTCGTGCCGCAAGTCAGCATTGTCGTCCAGGCGACAGTTTATTAACTTGTTTGGCGGAAAAATTGCGCCCCAACTCAGTGATTCTTAATTGAAAGTCAACGTAAACCGATGAAAATTCGGCATTGGTAAAAATACCTACGTTAGAGCAACCACTCTATCTGCTAGAATCAAAGGCTTTCGGACACAGGATAGAAGGGGCAGTAGAGCATGGATTCGGGATCTGACAAGAAAGAAGAACTTCGTCAACAACTGCGCGCAGCCGCGCTTGAGTACCATGAGTGCCCCAAGCCAGGCAAAATCAGCGTCTCCCCCACCAAGCAACTGACCAACCAGCGCGACCTGGCGCTGGCCTATTCCCCGGGCGTGGCGGCGCCTTGCGAAGAAATCGTCATCGACCCGGCCAACTCCTATAAGTACACCGCGCGCGGCAACCTGGTGGCCGTGATCTCCAACGGCACTGCCGTGCTGGGCCTGGGCAATATCGGCCCGCTGGCATCCAAGCCGGTGATGGAAGGCAAGGGCGTACTGTTCAAGAAGTTTGCAGGCATCGACGTGTTCGACATCGAGATCAATGAATCCGATCCGGACAAGCTGGTCGACATCATCGCCTCGCTGGAGCCGACTTTCGGCGGCATCAACCTGGAAGACATCAAGGCGCCGGAGTGCTTCTACATCGAGCGCAAGCTGCGCGAGAAGATGAAGATCCCGGTCTTCCACGACGACCAGCACGGCACCGCCATCATCGTCGGCGCGGCCATCCTGAACGGCCTGAAATACATCGGCAAGGACATCAAGGAAGTCAAGCTGGTGGTCTCGGGCGCCGGCGCCGCCGCGCTGGCCTGCCTCGACCTGATCGTCGACCTCGGCTTCCCGATCGAAAACATCCTGGTCACCGACCTGGCCGGCGTGGTCTACCAGGGCCGCACCGAACTGATGGACCCGGACAAGGAGCGCTTCGCGCGCGACACCCCGCACCGCACCCTGGCCGACTGCATCAAGGGCGCCGACATCTTCCTCGGCCTGTCCGCCGGCGGCGTGCTGAAACAGGACATGGTCAAGCAGATGGCGCCCAACCCGCTGATCCTGGCGCTGGCCAACCCGAATCCGGAAATCCTGCCGGAAGACGTAAAAGCGGTGCGCGGCGACGCCATCATCTGCACCGGCCGTTCGGACTACCCGAACCAGGTCAACAACGTGCTGTGCTTCCCTTACATCTTCCGCGGCGCGCTCGACAGCGGCGCCAGCACCATCACCCGAGAAATGGAAATCGCCGTGGTGCACGCGATTGCCGACCTGGCGCACGCCGAGCAGTCGGATATCGTTGCCACCACCTACGGCATCGCCAACCTGGCCTTCGGCCCGGAATACCTGATCCCGATGCCGTTCGACCCGCGCCTGCTGACCAAGATCGCGCCGGCCGTGGCCAAGGCAGCGGCCGATTCCGGCGTGGCCACCCGCCCGATCAAGGACCTGGAAGCCTACGCCGACAGCCTGCAGCAATTTGTCTACCGTTCCGGCACCTTCATGAAGCCGGTGTTCGCCGTCGCCAAGAAGGCCCCGGCCGAAATGAAGCGCATCGTCTACGCCGAAGGCGAAGAAGAGCGCATCCTGCGCGCCGTGCAAGTGGTGGTCGATGAAAAACTGGCGCGCCCGATCCTGGTCGGCCGCCCGGCCGTGCTGGACGCGCGCGTGCAGAAATTCGGCCTGCGCCTGAAGCAGGGCATCGACTACGACGTGATCAACCCGGACTTCGACGAGCGTTACCGCGAATACTGGCAAGCCTATTACGAGCTGACCGCGCGCAAGGGCGTAACGCAGGAATACGCCAAGCTGGAGATGCGCCGCCGCCACTCGCTGATCGGCGCCATGATGATCAAGAAGGGCGATGCCGACGGCATGATCTGCGGCACCTTCGGCACCACCCAGCTGCACCTGCACTACATCGACCAGGTGCTGGGCAAGCGCCCGGGCGCCTGCGTGTACGCGGCGATGAACATCCTGGTGCTGCCTGAGCGCCAGCTGTGCATGGTCGACACCCACGTCAACGAGAACCCCAACGCCAACGAACTGGCCGCCATCACCATCATGGCCGCCGAAGAGATGAAGCGCTTCGGCCTGGAGCCGCGCGCGGCCTTGCTGTCGCACTCGAACTTCGGCTCGTCCAACAGCGAATCGGCGCAGAAGATGCGCGCCGCGCTGGAACTGGTGCGCCAGCGCGCGCCGGAACTGGAAGTGGACGGCGAGATGCACGGCGACACCGCGCTCGACACCAAGTTCCGCCACAAGCTGCTACCGACCACCACCCTGAAGCAGGACGCCAACCTGCTGGTGATGCCCAACATCGACGCCGCCAACATCGCCTACAACCTGGTCAAGACCGCGGCCGGCAACGGCATCGCGATCGGCCCGATCCTGCTCGGCTGCGCCGCGCCGGTGCACATCCTGACCCCGTCCGCCACCGTGCGCCGCATCGTCAACATGACGGCGCTGTGCGTGGTCGACGCGGTGTCGGAACGCGCCTGAGCGGGAGGGCGGCCATGGTCGACCTGCTGCTCGCGATCGTGCACCACCTGCTGGCTTTCGGCATTGCCGCGGCCATCACCGCCCAGCTGGTGCTGGTGCGGCCGGGCATGCAGCCGCCGGCCGTGCAGCTGGCGGCGAAGTACGACATAGCGCTGGGCATCATGTCGCTGTCGCTGGTGGCAATCGGCTTTGCGCGCGTGTTCTTCGGCGCCAAGGGCGCCGATTTTTACTTGCATAACCATGTGTTCTGGACCAAGGTGGTGCTGTTCGCGGTGATCGGGCTGATGTCGATCAAGCCGACCCGCGCCTTCCTGCGCTGGCGCAAGGCGCAGTCGGCCGATGCCGGCTTCGCTCCGGAAGAGCTGGAAATCCGCTCTGTACGCAAAACCCTGATGACCGAGATCCACATCTTTGCCCTGCTGCCGATCGCTGCCGCCGCCATGGCGCGCGGCTACGGCTACGCGTAAGCCACCACGCCATTCCTTGCCACCGGCCGGGCGCGTCCCGGCCCGCGCCGCATGTCGGCCTTGTAATCACGCCTGCCTTTGCTTAAATGTTTAGGTGTGACCGAGAGTCGACCATGTTGATTGAACGTGAAGTTCCCTTGCAACGTTTGCGCGAAATGGCTACGCAGGCTGCGGCGGGGCAGGGCGCGACTGCGCTGGTGATCGGCGAAGCGGGCATCGGCAAATCGTCCTTGCTGAAAGCATTCGTGGCCGGCCTGGGCGCCGGCTACCAAGTGCTGCAAGGCGGCTGTGAAGACTTGTTCACACCGCGCGCGCTGGGACCCTTGCGCGATATGGCCCCGCTGCTGGGCGAGAGCCTGGCCGGCATGCTGGACGGCGCCGCCGGCAGCGAACGCTTGTTCCCCGGGCTGCTGGCCTGGCTGGCCAATGCCGCCGCCACCACGGTGCTGGTGGTGGAAGATGTGCACTGGGCCGACCAGGCCACGCTCGACTTGCTGAAATACCTGGCGCGGCGCGTGGCCGGCCTGCGCGTGCTGCTGCTGGCCAGCGTGCGCAGCGACGAGCTGATGGCCGGCCATCCTTTCTGGCGCTGGGTGGGCGACTTGCCGCCTGCGAGCACCCAGCGCATCGCGCTGTCGGCCTTGTCGCAGCAGGCGGTGGCGCGACTTGCTACAGCCGCTGGACGTGATGCAGAGGAACTGTATCGCATCACGTCTGGCAATCCCTTCTTCGTGACCGAGTTGCTGGCCGCCGCCGGTGACGGCGGCAGCCTGCCCCTGTCGGTGCGCGACGCGGTGTGGACCCGCGTGGCCAGGCTCGATGAGGCCGAGCGCGGCCTGCTGGAAGTGTTGAGCGTGAGCCCGGTGCCGTGCGAAGACTGGCTGCTGGCCGGCGTGCTGGGCGAGGGCGCGGCAGCGGCCTGCGACCGCTGCGCGGCGCGCGGCTTGCTGCTGGCGACAGCCGCCGGCCACTTCATGTTCCGCCACGAACTGGCCAGGCTGGCCGTCGCGTGCCAGATCCAGCCTGCCCGCTTGCGGGAACTGCATGACCGCGTCTGCGAAACGCTGGTGGCCCACGCGCCGGCGCAGCGTCCGGTCGAGCTGGCGCGCCTGGTGCACCACGCGGCTGCCGCACATGACCCGATTCGCGTGCTGCGCCTGGCGCCGCGCGCGGCGCGCGAGGCCGCCAGGCTGGGCGCGCACCGCCAGGCCGCCGCCCACCTGGCGGCGGCGCTGCGCTTTGTCGGCGCGGCCACCCCGGCGCCGGAAGCGGCCCAGCTCTACGAGGATTGGTCTTACGAGGCCGGCCTGGTGTGCATCGATGACGAGGTGATTGCGGCGCGCCACCAGGCGATTGATTTGTGGCGCAGCCTGGGGCGCTGCGACAAGGTTGGCTTCAACCTGCGCTGGCTGTCGCGCCTGCACTGGTACCGCGGCGAGGCCGAACTGGCCGGGCGCTACGGCATGGAAGCCATCGCCACGCTGGAACAGCTGCCGCACAGCAGCGAACTGGCCATGGCCTACAGCCTGCGCTCGCAGCACGAAATGCTGCAGGACCGGCCGCAGGGAGCCATCGCCTGGGGCCAGCGCGCGCTGGCGCTGGCGGCCGAACTGGGCGATGTCGAAACCCGCATCCACGCGCTGAACAATGTCGGCACCGTGCGCCTGTTTGGCGGCGATCCGGCCGGCCAGGCCATGCTGGAAGAAAGCCTGGCGCTGGCGCTCAAGCACGGCTACCACGAGCATGCGGCGCGCTGCTTCACCAACCTGAGCGAATGCGCGGTCACCGCCAAGCGCTTTGCCCTGGCCGAGCGGGTGCTCGGCGACGGCATCGCCTTCGACACCGAACACGACCTCGACGCCTGGACCCATTACCTGGTCGGCTGGCAGGCCCAGTTGCGCATGGCCCAGGGCCGCCTGTCCGAAGCGGAAGCGATCGCCCGCGGCGTGCTGCAGTTGCCGCAGCTGACCCTGATCATGCGCCTGCCGGCGCTGACGGTGCTGGGCCGTACCTGCGCCCGGCTGGGCAAGCCCGAGGGCCGGTGCCACCTGGACCAGGCCTGGCAGGGCGCGCTGGCCACCGGCGAACCGCAGCGCATCGTGGAAGCGAGCCTGGGCCGCATCGAAACGGCCTGGGTCGCGGGCGACCTGGATGCCTGCCGCGCCGGCCTGGCCGCGCTGGCGCAATACGACATCGCCGGCGTCAACCTGTGGGACCGCGGCGAAATCGCGCTGTGGCAGCACCGCGCCGGCTTGCCGCAGCCGGATCTGGATGCGGCGGCGCTGCCGGCCCCGATCGCGGCCGAACTGGCCGGCGATGGCGCGGCCGCCAGCGCCCGCTGGCGCGAACTGGGCTTGCCGTTCGAAGCCGGCCTGGCGCTGCTGGGCGTATCGGGCGACGGCGCCGGCCCCGCCGCCTTGCGGGCGCTGGCGCTGTTTGAAGAACTGGGAGCGCGGCCGGCTGCCGCACGGGCGCGCAGCGTGGCCGGCCAGGCCGGCCAGGGCAGCGGCCTGCCCAAGTTGCGGCGCGGGCCCTACCAGGCCGCGCGCAGCCATCCCGACGGCCTGACGCGGCGCGAAGCGCAAATCCTCGACCTGCTGCTGGATGGACAAAGCAATGCCGACATTGCGCGCCGGCTGGTGCGCTCGCCGCGGACGGTGGAGCACCATGTCTCGGCCCTGCTGGACAAGCTGGGCGCCCACAGCCGTTCCGAGCTCATGCGCCGGCTGCAGCAAAAAATGGGTGGGGAACAGCGGGAATCTGGGTAGCCTTACCGATGCCACGCGGCACGCGGCAGCGTATATTGAAGGCAAGCGTTGGGAAGGAAGAGGGTGGTGCCCGAGGCCGGAATCGAACCGGCACGCCTTGCGGCGGCGGATTTTGAGTCCGCTGCGTCTACCAATTTCACCACTCGGGCCACTTAACGCGACGTGCATTATTACCGATTTGCCACCGCGCGGCAACCCTGCAGCAAATAATTAAGCTATGGGGCGGGGCAGGCAAATTGAAAAAAATCAGCGCCCGGCCAGCTTTCCAACAAGAACAGCCGGGCGTAGGATGGACTAAGTCGAAGAGACACAGCGGCCAACACCGGGCCGCCGCAAGCGTGAGCTTGCTCCCACAGCGCCCCGCCTACCGGCCACGGCGCAGGGCACCAGGTTTGGACAGCCGGCGCAGGTGCACCCCACCCGCCCCGGCCCCGAGCGCCCCGCCAGATACCGGCCAGGGCGCCCCGCGGACAGCAATGCCGCACTGACGGCAAGTCCTCCAGGCCGATATTGCAGTTCGTCCGCGCGCCATGCGTTCTATTCCCCGGAACGTGCGGTTCGTCGCCCGGATCTGCACATCCGAACGCCCTTTGCTAATTTTGAATTGACCCCGCACCTTTTCCTCGACGGGGCCCGCAGGCAAACCAATCGGAGAAGATGATGAAAAAGCTGATGATGCTAAGTGCCGTGGCAGCACTGATGTTGGGCGGCAGCGCTTTCGCTGCCGGTGTTGACGATGCAACCGTGAAGATCCAGGCGCCGCACGGTAGCGTCAAGCTGCGCGTGGGCGGCTTCGACGACTTCGCGAACCGTTATGCGCTGAGTAATGGCAATACCATCAAGTTCACGCAGTCGGGCGGCCATTACTGGGCACGCCTGAAACTGGAAGACCGGGTCGAGCTGTTCCCGATTGCCACCAATACCTTCGTGACGGCCGCCGGCACCCGCGTCGAATTCCGCGATCGCGGCGAAGAAGTGGTGATCGAGAACTATGAACGCCTGCCGATGTCGGTCGCGATGAAGGAAACCAATGTGCGCGTGGTAGCTGCGCGCTAAGCCAGACAATGCAGCGGCCGTGGCGCATCAAAGCGGTGCGCCACGACGCCTTATTTGAAGGAGCGACACCATGAAAACCCTGGCAGCGAGTGCTGCCGCACTCGCCTTGTTGTGCAGCGCTTCCGCCCTGGCGGGAGACGAACTGACGGTGCGCGTTCCTGCGCCCAGCAGCTATGCCATGCATCATCGCGAATTCCGCGATTACGCCTATACCTATGACCTGAGCAACGGCCAGACCATCCGCTTCACCGAATACCGCAAGCAGTTCTTTGCCCAGCTGGGCGATGAGCCGCGGACCGAAATGTTCCCGCTCGCGCCGGGCGCCCTGGTCACCGCGGCCGGGACGCGCATTGATTTCAACAACGACGGTTCGGAGGTCACCATCCGCAACTTCGAAAAACTGTCGCTGACTGCCGCCCCGGGCGGCCGCAACATCACGGTGATCGCTTCGCGCTGACGCAGCTTACGCCGCCTGCTGCAGGGGCGCCCGATTGAGGCGCTCTTCCAGCAGGGCGAAGATGGCATCCTTCGACAGCACATAGCGCTCCATCAGGTCGTCCTTGATGGACTCCATCACCGCGCGGTAGTCGCGCATGGCGGCCAGCGTGGTGCTGTACAACTCGTCCGCCTTGGCTTCCACCTGCAGCAGGGTGTGCTCGTCGCCGGTCTCGCCGCGCAGCTGGCTGTAATCGAGCTTGGAGCGCGAATACATTGACAGGCGGTTGACCATCATGTTGAGCATCTTGGTGGCCTTCTCGATATCGTTCTGGCTGCCCACCGAAATGCCGCGCGCGCCGTAGAACAGCTCTTCCGCCGCCACGCCGCCGTACAGCTGCATGACGTCGCGTTCCATCTCTTCCAGGGTGCGCAGCGACATGTCGTCGCCGGCGCTCAGCACATAGCCCAGCGCATTCATCTTCGACACCGCTTCGGTGGAAATCTTCAGCAGGTGCGACTTTTCCTTGACCTCGGCCAGCGGCATGCCGGCGCGCAGGTAAGGGTCGATCTGCATGAAGAAGTGGCCCAGCTCGTGCAGGGCGATGCGCTCGCGCTGGCGCGTCTTCTCGGCCGTGGTGGCGCGGTCGGTCAGGCCGATGGTGGCGCGCTCGAAGGCGCGGAACATCAGGTCGGTATTGATCACGCACTTTTCCTGGATCGAAATCATGGAAGCGCGGTCGACCACGGTTTCCAGCAGGGCCGGGCTGAGGTTGGCGGTGATCTCGGCCACCTGGTCCAGGTCCATCGCGTTCCAGTCCACCAGCCCGTCCTGCTTGCGCTTCAGGAACGATTCCAGCAGCGCGCGGCGCTCGCCCTTGTTGGGCAGGCGGAAGTTGATCTTCACGGAAAAACGGCGCAGCATGGCCTCATCCATGGCGGTCGAAGCGTCGTCGAAGTTGGAGGCGACGATCCAGATCACGCCCTGGCCCTGTTCGCTCTTCACGCCGTCGAGCAAGCCCAGCAGGGTGTTCGCGGTATCGTCTTCCCATTTCTTTTCGCCGCGGCCGCGCGGCATGAACAGCGCCTGCGCCTCGTCCAGGAAGATGATGCAGTTGCCGCGTGCGCAAGCTTTCTTGTACAGGGCATTGAGGGCTTTCGAGCCGCCGCCCACGTAGCCCGATTCCAGCGCCGAGCCGGATGCCTGGATCAGCGGGTAGCCGAGGCGCTTGGCCAGGTAGCCGGCCAGCTTGGTCTTGCCGGTGCCGGCCGGGCCGGTCAGCATCACGTTGAACGGCTTGTCGATATTGTGCTGCTTGTAGACTTCGCGGTTGCGGATCATGTCTTCCAGGTGCAGCACTTCCTGCTTGATGTCTTCCATGCCGATCAGGTCGTCCATCGACCCCTTGAGCTGGTCGGGCGTGATCACCGACGCGTTCATGCCCATGCCCGGCACGCCCCACTTCAGCACGAACAACACCAGGCCCACCACGAAGATGTCGAAGGCGTGGCGTTTCAGGAAAGCTTGCACGCTGGCCCACTGGCCGCCGTCGTCCAGCAGCACGCCCTTGTGGGCGGCCAGGAAGTCTTCCTTGGCGATGGCGTAGGGGATGTTGTTGCGCAGCAGGACTTCGCGCTCCAGGCTCTGGTGCGAGGTGCTGGGCACCACCACCACGTGCAGGGTGGCGTCGTCCTTGAACTTGTAGACGTAGCGCGGGGAATCGGCCAGCGGGCGCGCGATCAGCAGGTAGTCGAGCTTGTCGCGCTGGGCCACCAGGGCCGTGATTTCACCGATATTCTGCGAGCGCACCACCGGCGCGGCATCCTGCGCCACGTCGCCGCGCAGCAGCGCAAAGGCGAGGGCGGCGGTCACCAGCAGCACCAGGGTGATGCGTACCAGGGGATTCTTGAGGGCGAGTTGGAGCTTGTAAATATTGAACATAGGCCAGTCAAACGCAAGGTTTTGTGGTGGGCCTATGGCCGGCGGCTGATGCCTCGGCTGGCCCCGTTGTCAGAAATGCCTTACGGCAACTTTCCGCATATGGTGACTATAGCGCGTAAACCAAGTTAGCGTCCGCTACGCACTAAAAAAACTTTCGTTGCGCAACAGTAAGATTTGGCAAGCTATTTGCTGCTTTGCCACTGCTCGTATTTCTTTTCCAATCTTGTGAAGGTGCCGTCCTTCCGCATGCTGGCCAAGGCGGCATTCATGCGCTCGACCATGGCGTCCGGCACGCTCGGGTTGCAGGCCAGGTAGACCTTCACATGGTGGAAGGTCAGCACCGGCACCAGCGCCTGCGGCGGGGCAAACTGGGCCAGCGCGCTGAGGTCCTTGTTGCGCACGCCCACCGCCCACAGGTCGATGCGGTCGAGCAGCAGCTTCTTCGGGTTGGAAGCATCGGCCGGGGCGCCGTCGACGTCAAAGCCGCGGGCGCGCAGGAATTCGTCGCGCGCATCGCCGTTGTAGGTGCCGATGCGCAGCTTGCGCGCATCGTCCAGGCTGTGCACATGGTATTGGCGGCCGGCGCGCCCCATCAGCACCCACTCCGCTTCGTCGGTGGGGCCGACCCATTTGAACTGCTTTTCCCGTTCCGGCGTGCGCGAGGTGGAATACACGCAGGTGTAGGGATCGCGCTGCGCCATGGCGAAGGCGCGCTTCCAGGGCAGTAAGTCGATGCTGTAGGCGTAGCCGGCGCGCGCCAGCATTTCGCGGATCTTCTCGCTTTCGCGGCCGACTACCTGGTCGCCCACGCGCATGCTGGCCGGCGGCGAATGCTCGGCGGTGATGACCAGGGGCGGGGCTGCCAGCGCTGCGGCAGTTCCCATCAATATTGCCAGAATCGCTAGCCCAGATCCCATGCCTACCTCTTTGCTATCCTCAGCCACAGGATAGCAGGCAGGCGGGCCGGCGGACAATCAGTTGGCGTGTGGCGTGCGGCGCTGGAACAGGCGGAAACGCTCGCTGCGGTCCGAGGCGCGGCGCCCTTCCCATAGCTGTTGCCACTCAGGGCCTGGCTGTTGCTGGTAGGCACGGGATTTGATGCTATCTTGCAACAGCATGACCGTGCAGGGGCGCTGCTCCACGCCATTGAACGGCATCGTGCCGAAGAAGGCGAAGGAGGCGCGCTGGGCCGGCGTGACATTGCTCTGCACGCAATCGGTGCCGGGCGGCAGGGCGGCCGCCGCTTCCCGCGCCACCGAGGCGTAGCTCTTGCTGTAGTTCACATGCGGCAGGAACAGGGTCATCAGGAGGATCCAGATCAGGATCAGGCCGCCGGACGACAGCACCACCGCGCGCCACAGCACGGCCGGGCGGCGCGACAGGCGCCAGTGCACCAGCACGAACCAGCCGGCGGTGGCGCACAGGCCCACCAGCAGCGACAGCCAGCTCACCTCCGGCGTGAAGCCCGGCAGCAGCTTGAGCACATTGTGCGCCGGCTTGGCCGGCCAGCCGGTCAGCTGGGCGTAATAGAAAAGCCACAGCACGGCGGCGCACAGGGTCAGCACCATCACGCTGAACCAGTCGATGGCATTGATGGCGCCGCGCTTCATGGTCAGCAGGCCGAAGGCGGCCATGATGGCCAGCGGCGGCAGCAGCATCAGCAGGTGGCCTTGCTCGGGCGCCGGGTTGACCAGCACCAGCAGCGTGGCCACGGTGACGAAGGTGGTCGGCACCACGATGTGCAGCAGGTTGCTCTGGCGGCGCCAGGCCCACACGGCCCAGGCGGCAAAGGGCCAGGCCGGCCAGAAGAACCAGACGCCGACGCGGAAGAAGGTGCGCAAGCCTTCGAAGCCGCCCACCTTCAGCTGGGCTTCGTTCCAGGCCATCCAGGCCGCCAGCGGCGCCTGGCCGTAAGGGCGGGCCAGCAGGGCCGGTAGCGCCCACAGTGCGGTCACGCCGGCAGCCACCGCCACGGCAAATCCCAGGTCGCGCAGCGAGCGCGCCGCCGGCATCGCCAGGAAGCGGGTGCAGGCAAACAGGGCGGCGACCAGGGCGGCCGGGACCACCCAGCCGCGCGTCAGGGTCAGCAGGCCCAGTGCCAGGCCGGCCAGGGCGGCGTTGCGCAGCGAAGGCAGTTCCATGTAGCGCACGCTGCGGTACAGGGTGAGCGCCAGCAGCGACACTTGCAGCGGCTCGGCCGTGGTCTCGTGGCTGTGCACCAGCAGGCCCAGGCAGCCGAGGTAGATCAGCACCGCGGCATCGGCCAGGGTGCGCCCGAAATCGTTGGGCTCGGGCTGGCCGCCAAAGGCCAGGCGCAGCGGCTGCGCTTCCGGACGGCGGCCCAGGTTGAAGGTGGCGTACCAGACCGCCATCACGCCCAGCAGGAACACGCCAAGGGTGGCCACGCGGGCGCCCAGCACGTCGCCGACGGCCCAGCCGAACAGCTTGATGCCCAGCGCCCCCAGCCAGAACGCCAGCGGCCCTTCGTCGGTGATCGACAGGCCGACGATATTGGGCCACAGCCAGTCTTGCCAACTGCCGTGCGCCATGGTCCACATCACGCCGAAGCTGGCCGCGTCATCGTTCTTCCACGGCTCGCGCCCGATCAGTCCCGGCAGGATGTACAGCAAGCCGAGGGCAAAAAACGCCCAGCGGGGCAGGGTGCGGGTGGCGGCGGCGGGCAGACGGACTGGCTTCATCGGTCAGGCTTATTCTTTGGAAAGCTGGAGTATGACGGGTAAAAAGAAAAAAGGCAGCCGCAGCTGCCTTTTTTTTCGCTGCAACGGGGATTAGCCGTTTGCAACTGCGGTCTTGGAACCGACCTTGCCGAACTTCTGGCGGAATTTTTCCACGCGACCGGCGGTGTCGACGATCTTGTGCTGGCCGGTGAAGAACGGGTGCGATTCGGAGGAAACCTCGATCTTCACCAGTGGGTACTCTTTACCTTCGTGGGTCGCGGTGTCGCGGGTCTGGATGGTCGAGCGGGTGATGAACTTGAAGTCGCAGGACACGTCGTGGAACAGGACTTCGCGGTAATCTGGATGGGTATCAGCTTTCATGCTTTTCTCTCAATGTTGGTAGCCAAACAGCACTTCGTCGGTCCTTACTGCCTCTCGACCCGATTGCAGCTCACTTGCCAGGGTTTAAATGAACTCGCGATTATAGCGTAAAAAAAGGGGACGTAACACATTATTCGCCGGGCGAATAATGTGTTACGTCCCCTTTTTGAGGCGGGCTTAGCCGCCGCGCCGCATCATCTCGAAGAACTCGCCGTTGTTCTTGGTGGCGCGCATCTTGTCGAGGATGAACTCCATCGCCTCGATCTCGTCCATCGAGTACAACAGCTTGCGCAGGATCCAGATCTTCTGCAGCTGGTCGGCCTTGATCAGCAGTTCTTCGCGGCGGGTGCCCGACTTGTTCAGGTTGATGGCCGGGTAGACGCGCTTCTCGGCCAGGCGGCGCTCCAGGTGCACCTCCATATTGCCGGTACCCTTGAATTCTTCGTAAATCACGTCGTCCATGCGCGAACCGGTTTCGATCAGCGCGGTGGCCACGATGGTCAGCGAGCCGCCTTCTTCCACGTTACGCGCGGCGCCGAAGAAGCGCTTCGGGCGCTGCAGCGCGTTGGCATCCACACCGCCGGTCAGCACCTTGCCCGACGCCGGGATCACGGTGTTGTAGGCGCGCGCCAGGCGGGTGATCGAGTCCAGCAGGATCACCACGTCTTTTTTCATCTCGACCAGGCGCTTGGCTTTTTCCAGCACCATCTCGGCCACCTGCACGTGGCGGGTGGCCGGCTCGTCGAAGGTCGATGCCACCACTTCGCCGCGCACCGAGCGCTGCATCTCGGTCACCTCTTCCGGACGTTCGTCGATCAGCAGCACGATCAGGGTCACGTCCGGGTGGTTGGTGGTGATGGCGTGCGCGATATGCTGCAGCATCACGGACTTGCCGGACTTCGGCGACGCCACCAAGAGGCCGCGCTGGCCTTTGCCGATCGGCGCCACCAGGTCGATGATGCGGCCGGTGATGTTCTCGGTGCCGGTCATGTCGCGCTCGAGGCGCAGCGGCACGTTCGGGTGCAGCGGGGTCAGGTTCTCAAACAGGATGCGGTGCTTGGACGCTTCCGGCGATTCGCCGTTGACCTTGTCCACCTTCACCAGGGCGAAATAGCGCTCGCCATCCTTCGGGGTACGCACCTCGCCCTCGATCGAATCGCCGGTGTGCAGGTTGAAGCGGCGGATCTGGGACGGGGAAATGTAAATATCGTCGGTCGACGCCATATACGAGGCGTCCGGCGAGCGCAGGAAGCCGAAGCCGTCAGGCAGGACTTCCAGGGCGCCGTCGCCGAAAATCTGTTCGCCGGCCTTGGCGCGCTTTTTCAGGATCGCGAACATCAGTTCCTGCTTGCGCAGGCGGGCCGCATTGTCGATATCGAGGCTGATTGCCATTTCCAGCAAAGCTGAAACGTGCATAGCCTTAAGTTCAGAAAGGTGCATAGCTGTTTGAGTGTCCCGTGACGGGAAAGTAAGGGTAGGGGAGGGAACTACGTGGGTTCTTTTAATTAAAGGGAAAGGTTTTTGGGCGCTTTCCCTGCCATCAGGCGGGCTGCGGGCGCAGCACCGCCTATCTTACATCAAATATTGCTGTCGATGAAAGAGGTCAGTTGACCTTTTGCCATCGCGCCGACTTTTTGTGCGGCTGGCACGCCATTTTTGAACAGGATCAGGGTCGGGATGCCACGGATGCCGAACTTGCCTGGCACGGCCTGGTTGCTGTCCACGTCCAGCTTGGCGATGGTCAGCTTGCCGTCGTATTCCTTGGCCACTTCTTCCAGGATCGGGGCGATGCTCTTGCAAGGGCCGCACCATTCGGCCCAGAAGTCCACCAGCACAGGGCGGTCGGCCTTCAGCACGTCGGACTCGAAGGAGGCATCGGTAATGTGTTTGATCAGGTCGCTCATATTTTTCCTTAGTTGAGTGTTCGCCCGGGAATATCCCTTGCTGTTATCGCCCATCTGGCGACGAACTGCGCTAATTCAATACTGGGAAGTCAAGCGGGAATCAGGGCGGGAATGGCCCAAATAATAACCGATTTTTTCGCCCCGTGTACGCTGCTTGAAAGGCGAAAGTCGGGGGGGGGGGGGCGCGGAGGGGGAGGGGTCGGGGGGGGGGGGGGGGGAGAGGGGCAAGGAGGGGGAGCACGGGAGGACG
>CBHREK010000033.1:0-139794 GCA_966077345.1 uncultured Duganella sp. | reverse complement strand
GATTGTTGACAAGTCATGCCTGATGACCATAGCAAGTCGGTCCCACCCCTTCCCATCCCGAACAGGACCGTGAAACGACTCTGCGCCGATGATAGTGCTGCAACCAGTGTGAAAGTAGGTTATCGTCAGGCTCTTATTAGAAGAGGCCCGCCAAGCATAAGCTAGCGGGCCTTTTTGCTTTCGAAAGTCGTATTCGAGACAAGCAAGAAAAATTAGTCTCAATTTGTAGAAATTTTGACTCAGCCTCCAGGCCCCGATAGTGTTAGATTCCCATTAACACCCTACCTCATCGGGACACTTGGAGACAATAATGGAATTTCGCAAAAGCCTGATCGCAGCCGCGATCGCCATGGTTGCTGCACAAGCCAGCGCCGCCCCCAGCATGATGGCCAGCCCTGTTGCCTTCTCCGCCCAGGAGAAAGCACGCCTGGTATCGACCCTCAATGGTGAGCGGGGCAAGTATGGCCTGGATGCCGACCATGGTTACGCCATTGCCAGCCAACATCCCGGCGAACAGGGCAGGGCGATCAGCCGCATCAACCACACCTACAAGGGTGTGCGCATTTTTGAATCCGAGTCCGTTGTGGTCACCGACCAGGGCGGCAATATCGTCAGCGAATCCGTCGGCGAACGCCGCCAGGGCCTGTCGGGCAAGCGTTTTGACGTAAAGCCTGCCATTAGCGGCAAGGCTGCTATCGCCAAGGCAAGCCGCAGCCTGCCAGGCGCCGGCGCCGAAATCGATCCACCATCCGCCGAACTGGTCATCTTCCCGATGATGAAGACCGTGCGCGCGCCAGGCGCGGAGAACAAGGCCGAGGCAGACCTGAACGCAGTCGACGTGCAAGATGTCGTTGCCGGCTACGAGCTGGCCTACCTGGTGAAAACCCGCAGCCAGGGCGGCCACCATGACACCATCGTCAGCGCGCGCGATGGCCGCATCCTGGACCAGTGGAATGCCATGCAGAACGTGGTTGGCACCGGCCATAGCCAGTACAACGGCGATGTGCCGATCAACACCACCCTGTCCGGCGGCGTGTACAAGATGATCGACGGCAGCCGCGGCACTGGCGGCACTTTCGGCGCCATGGCGATTACCAACGCCAACCACGGCACCAGCGCCGGCGCCGTGTACACCAATACCACCAATGTCTGGGGCGACGGCCAGCAGTACATCGCTGGCGGCAGCACCACCAATGCCAATGGCCAGACCGCCGCAGTGAATGCACTGTGGGGCCTGATGAATACCTACGACATGCACAAGAACGTGCTGAACTGGTCTTCGCTCGATGGCAACAACACGGCG
This sequence comes from uncultured Duganella sp., assembly GCA_966077345.1. Taxonomy (GTDB): domain Bacteria; phylum Pseudomonadota; class Gammaproteobacteria; order Burkholderiales; family Burkholderiaceae_D; genus Rugamonas. The sequence continues at coordinate 138,491 of CBHREK010000033.1, read as the reverse complement.
ACCTACATTGCGGTGCACGTTAACACCGCCTACGACAACGCCTACTACTCCGATAGCTGCAAGTGCATGTTCATCGGCGATGGCGGCAGCTACTTCAACAACCTGGGTTCGATCGACGTGATTGGCCACGAAATGGGCCACGGCATTACTGCCGCCACGTCGAACCTGACCTATCGCGGCGAGTCCGGCGGCCTGAACGAGTCCTCGTCCGACATCGCCGGCGAAGCAGTGGAAGCCTACGCGCGCGCCGGCGGCACTGGCGCCTCGCTGCCTGTTCCATCGGGCAACGACTGGATGATGGGCAAGGAAATTTCCAAGAACGGCCAGCCGCTGCGCTGGATGTACAAGCCGAGCAAGGATGGCAAGTCGCCTGACGCCTGGAAGTCCACCATCAAGCGCCTGGATGTGCACTACAGCAGCGGCCCGAACAACCGCATGTTCTACTTCCTGGCGATGGGTTCCAGCGCCACCGTGGGCAGCGATACCTACTCGCAATACCTGACACAGCAGCCGAAGGCCATGACTGGCATCGGTATCGACAAGGCCTACCGTATCTGGTTCCGCGCGAACACGACCAAGTTCACGTCTTCCACCAATTACGCAGACGCTCGTTTGAAAGTGCTGGCAGCAGCGCAGGAACTATACGGCGCCTCCAGCGCCGAAGCGAAAGCAGTCCAGCGCGCCTACGCTGCCATTAACGTGGGTGCCGACGTGGCAGAATAAGCCGCGCAGCGACGCACAGGAACCGCCGGGGAAACCTGGCGGTTTTTTTTTGCGTGTCGTGACAATGTGTGATTGTGCATCAGCCACTTGTTGGCAAAATGCAAGTCATGAATGGTATTTTTAATGCGCAGCTTGGTTATGCAATGGCTGCCCTCTACGTACTGCTGGGAGTAGTCTCGACGGGTGTGGGATTGGCGCTGGGCTCGCGTACCAGCCAGTTGCGCGACCAGGTAAATGCCTGGTGGTTTATTTTCCCGATCGTTAGCTGCGGCTTGATCCTGTATCCGGTGGGGGCACCCTTGCTGGCACTCATTATTTGCGGCCTGGCCGCACGCGAGCTTGCGCCGTATTGCGGCGTGGATTCCGGGCGCTTCCTTGGCATCGCCATTCTGAGCCTGCTCGCAGCGGTGTGCGCTGGCTCGTTCGTACCTTCTTCCTTGCCCGCCGCCTTTGCGCTGGCCAGCATCGCCGCCGCTGCCAACCTTTGGCGCTCACGCGAGCTGTCCGCATTGCCCTGGTTGCTGTTCGCGCTGACTTGCTTCGGCATCAGTTTCGTTCCCGCCTTTGTGCACTTGCCCTTCGGGCCAAGGGAAAACCTGTCCTGGTTGTTCTACCTGTTTATCGTGACCGCGCTGAACGATATCGCCCAGTTCACCAGCGGAAAACTGTTTGGCAGGCAGAAAATCGTTCCCACGATTAGCCCGCAAAAGACCTGGCAAGGCTTGCTGGGCGGCGTAGTGATTTCGGTCTTGCTGTCGCTTGTACTTGGCTCCTACCTTGGCCTGGGCCAGCCGGCCTGGCTGGCGGCGATTGCAGTGCTGCTGTCGGTAGGCGGCTTTGCCGGCGACGTGATCTTCTCTGCGGCGAAACGCAAGCTTGGCATCAAGGATTTTTCAAACCTGATTCCCGGCCACGGCGGGATGCTGGATCGCGCCGACAGCCTGGTGGTGACGGCGCCATTGCTATACCTGTTGCTCAATTATCGATAAGGAAAAAAGAATGAAGATTGAACGAGGCCTCGCCTGGAGCGAGAGCCAGTCCGGATTTGAAGCGGCCGACGGCACGCGACTGTTCTACCGGAGCTGGATGCCGCTGGCGCCGCGCAGCGGGGCACCGCGCGCGCTGGTGTTCCTGCATCGCGGGCATGAACATTCTGGCCGTATCGGCACGCTGGTCGAGCAATTCGGTTTCCACGGCGACTGGGCGTTTGCTTACGATGCGCGCGGACACGGCTATTCGCCCGGCGAACGCGGATCGGCGCCGAGCTTCGCCACCATGGTCGATGACCTGGATACCTTTGTACGCCACATCTGCAGCAAGCACGGCTTCGCCATCGAGGATGTGCTGGTGGTGGCAAACAGTGTCGGCGCTGTCGTAGCGGCGGCCTGGCTGCATGACTATGCGCCGCGTGTACGCGGCCTGGTCATGGCCGCCGCTGCTTTCGCAATCAAGCTGTACGTCCCATTGGCCAAGCCGGGCCTGCGCTTCGCCCGCCGCTTCAAGCCCGAGCTGTTCGTGACCAGCTATATCCGGCCGACCATGCTGACGCATTCGGCGGAACAGGCGCGCGCGTATGGTGAAGATCCGCTGATCGCCAAGAGCATCTCGGCCCAGATCCTGCTCGAACTTGCAGATACGGCGCAGCGCATTGTGCATGACGCAGCGGCGATCGACACGCCGGTCCTGATGCTGGCTGCAGACCAGGACTATGTTGTGCACGAAGCGCCGCAAAAGCTGTTCTTTGAGCGGCTGTCGTCCCCATTGAAGCGCTATGTCAGGCTGCAGCGCTGCCGCCATGCCCTCTTCTACGAAGAAGACACGTCCGTCGCAATGCAGACCAGCCGCGCCTTTATCGATGAATGCTTCGCGACGAAGCCGGCCGCGCCTGAGCGCTTCGCGGCCGCTGACCGCGAGGGACAGGGCGCCCGGCATTACGCTGCACTGGTGAATAACCAGACCGGCAGTGCGCTGATGCGAGCATGGTATGGGCTGCAACGCAATATGCTGAAGGTCATGGGGCCGCTGAGCGATGGCATGAAGATCGGCCTGAAACACGGTTTCGATTCGGGCGAGTCGCTGGACTATGTCTATCGCAACCAGGCGGGCGGCAAGCTTGGCTTCGGCGGCATGATGGACCGGGGCTACCTGGATGCTGTTGGCTGGCGCGGCATCCGCCTGCGCAAGGTGCAGATGCAGCAGATGCTGGCGGAGCGGATCGCTGCGCACCAGGGACCAGGCCCGGTGCGGATCCTCGATATCGCGGCAGGCTCCGCACGGTATGTGCTGGAGACCATCAAGCGCTTCCAGGACCGCGAGATCGAGGTCACCCTGTGCGACTATGAGCAGCACAACCTGGACCAGGCGAAGAGGCTGGCCGAGAAGCTGCAGATCAGCGCCCGCATCGAATACTGCCGCCGCGACGCCTTCAACGCCGACAGCTATAAAGGCCAGGAAGGACGTTACGACATCGCCGTGGTGTCGGGTCTTTACGAGCTGTTCAGCGACAACACGCTGATCCTGCGCTCGCTCAGCGGGGTTGCTGGCAGCCTGCGTGACGGCGGCAGCTTGCTGTACACCGGCCAGCCATGGCACCCGCAACTGGACATGATCGCCTACACGCTGACCAACCACCGCGGCGAGCCATGGCGCATGCGCCCGCGCGCCCAGGCCGAGATGGATGGCCTGGTGGCGCTGGCCGGTTGCCGCAAGCTGCGCACCATAATCGGCCTGGAAGGGATCTTTACTGTTTCACTTGCGGAGAAAGCCGCAGCGCCTGGCGCAGCCGGTTAAACACCGTCAGCAGCGACAGCAGCAGGACCACGGCAAGTAGGGCGTTGTGCCAGACCGGCGCAACGCCTGCCCAGACCAGCAAGCCAAGCAGGCCAAAAGCAAAGGCACGGTCGCTTTTGCCCATCGGCCCATCGAAGCGGCGCGCCACGCCGATGCTGCTGGCCAGCACGCCGGCGAATTCGGCCAGCAAGGCAAACACGACGACCAATACCAGCAAGTGCGGCGAAATGCCGGCCAGCAGCGCCACCGGCAGGTAAAGGGCCGCGTCCGAAACCTGGTCGCACAACTCGTTCAGCAAGGCGCCCATGGCCGTCTTGTTGCCGGTCGCATTGGCCAGCATGCCGTCGATGGCGTTCAGCGCCATGCGCAGCAGCAGGAAGAAAGGCAGGCCTAGCCACAGGCCAAGGCATTGCGGCGCCAGGGCCAGCGCGGCGCCATAACCCACGGACAGGAACATGGCGGCCAGCGTGACCTGGTTCGGCGTGATGCCAAGCCGCGTGAGCAGGTTGAGGAATGGGCGCAGCAATTGCTGGAAGCGGGGTTTCAGCTGGTAGATCGAGATGCTCATGGCGTGTAAGAGTGAAGGTAGATTCGTGCAATAAAAAGGCTGCGGCTATAGCCCATCGCGCAATGCAGGTAGACCGGGCGGCCCTTGCTGCGTTCAGTATCGATCGCGGCAAGGATAGTGCGCACCTGCTTGCGGCTGGGCGCCTGCATGTCCATCAACGGCAGGTGCCGGTAATGGCCGCGGCGCAGCAATTCGGTTTCGCTGAGTTCCGCACTCAGGTCGATGATGCTGCAGCCTGGCGGCAGTTGCTGCGCTTCGCCTGCGCTCAGGCGGCGGCCGACCCACAAGCCGTCGCTTGCTTTCGCAAACGGCGGCCTGTCGCGATGGCGCAGGCACACCAGCAGCCAGGTGGCGGCGTAGCCGGCAAGATAGGGCCAGAACAGCAGCCGGACCCAGGCTGGGTGCCGGCCCCGCTCTTTGCGCAGGAAGCCTGCATTGCGCTGGGCATACGCCCATGCCACCAGCGACAGGCTGAGCGCGAGGTAGAACCATGGCCACGCAGGCGCGAACAGGCTGGCAGCCAGCAGGGCCAGTCCCGCCATGACGGTGTAGTAGAAGGAAACGCTTTGGCGCGCAGTCGCGCCGGGACGCACTGCGTAGCAGGCGATGGCCGCAAGCACCATGCCGCCTGCGACATCGGCCAGGGCATGCTGCCAGGTCAGCAGCGTACTCGCCCCAACCAGCAGCAGCCAGGCAGCCAATGCTGCGCGCCAGGCGCGGCTTGCAATGGCAGGCCGCAATGCGAGCCACAACAGGATGCAGTAGGTAACGTGCAGCGATGGGAATTGGTTATACGGGCGATCCGACGCATCAAGCAGGCCATAGGCCAGCTGGAGGAAACCATGTTCGGGTACCACCCTGGCAACAGGGAAGCGTGCGGGGAATACGGCAAACACCAGGCTGGCGGCAACGGTGGAAAACATCAGGCGGCGGCTGTACACGCGCAGCGCGTCGCCTCTGCGGACCTTGAAGAAGGCCCAAGCCAGCAGAGGGCCCGAACTGGCATAGGGAATGATCAGCCACGGCAGGAACGGGATAGCCTGCTCGAACGCAAGCGCCAGCGTGCGCTGGACCTGCGCCGATTCGGCAGCATGGTTCGTGAGCGTATAGCAAAGCCCGAACAACAGGGCGTTGATGATCAGGTGCAGGAGTTGCATTCATGGCATTATGTCACGCGATATGAGTGAAAATCAAAAGTACGAGCGCTGCATGGTGATGGCGGGCGGAGGGTTCCGCTTCGGCTATTACCTTGGCGTGCATGCAGCCGCGGAAGACAGCGGCATGGCGCCCGATATCATCCTCGCCAGTTGCGGCGGTTCGCTGGCGGCCGCGATCATCCATGGCTTGCCGGATGCTGTGCAGCGCAAGCAATGGCTCGCGTCGCAGGAGATGTACCGGTTCTTGTGCAGCGTTCGCGCGGCGCCGCAAGTGCGGCCGTTGCCGGTGCTGGGCGCGGCGCTGCGGCGCCGGCTGTCCCACGCGCGGGCCAGCCATGTGCCGGACGTGTTCGACGATTACATGTTCGAGCTGCCGGAAACGCTGCCCCTGCCGGCAACAGGCGCGGGCAGCATGGCGCTCGCCATCGTTGCAGCCAAACTGCTGTTCGGGCGCGAGCAGGCTGGCGAGCCGCGGGCCGAGCGCGCCCTGTTCGCGGAAGTTGTGCTTGGCCCCGATCGTGCTTGCAGCCTGCTGCAGGGATGGCAGGCGCCGGCCAGTTCGCCGGAGTGGAGCTGCGGCGCTGTGGCGCCCGGCCTGTTGCTGGACAGCGCCATGCCCGTCGCCGACGCCGTGCGCAGTTCGATCACCGACATGCTCTATTTCTCCTGCCATCCACACGGTGGCGAACACTATATGGGCGGGGTGATCGACCTGTTCCCGATCGAGATCGCACATGGCCTGGCAAAGCACGTCACGATGGAAGCCAAGCCCCCGTTTGGCCAGGTGCTGGCGATTCCTGCGCTGCGCAAAGTGCTCGGCATCGACGGCAACGCGCGGCTGAAGCATGTGCACGCACAGCATGCCCACGCCTGGGTCGATACCAGCGATATCTCGCGCGCCTTGCGCGGCAGCGGCATGCAGAAGCGCATCGACTGGCTGGGCAACCGCATCAGGCTGGTGATGCCGCCCACGCTTGCGGACTATGTGAAGGACGTGGAAGCGCAATGGCAGTACGGCTACCAGCGCGGCATGGAAGCGTATGCCAGTCCGGGGCAGCGCCTGCGCCACGCGACAAGGTTCAACAGGGGAAGTTAATGAGGGTCATGATCATCGGCGGCACCAGCGGCATCGGCCTGGCGCTGGCTGGCCATTATGCGCAACAGGGCGCCGTGCTCGCGCTATGCGGACGCGATCCGGCGCGGCTGGATGGGCATCCGATTGCCGCGCAGGCAGGTCTGTGCCGCTATGCTTTCGACGTCGGCGACCGCCAGGCGGTGTTCGATGCGGTCGGCGATTTTGCCGAAGAAGGCCTGGACCTGCTGGTCGTCACCGCCGGCCAGTATGCCGATGTGCAGGCGCTGGCGCAGGACCCCATGCGCAGCCTGCCTGTGGTGCGCACCAATGTCTCCGGCCTGTGCCACGCCTTCGATGCGGGGGCGCAGGCGATGCTGCGCCATGGGCGCGGCCAGATGGTGGTAGTGGCGTCGATTGCCGGCTTGCTGCACGAATATCCGAATGGTTCGCTGTACAGCGCGAGCAAGCGCGCCGCAATTGCCATCAGCGACGCTTACCGCAAGGCGCTGGCGCCGCACGGGATAGCCGTGACGGCCGTGGTGCCGGGCTATGTCGATACGCAAAAGCTGAGGGATTTGAACGGGGGAAGCGCACAGCGCAAGCCTTTCCTGCAGACCGAAGAAGAGGCCGTGCGCCGCATCGCCCGCGCGATCGCAGGCAGGGATGCGCGCTGCATTTTCCCCTGGCAGCTGCACGCAATGGTGCGCGTGTTTAACCTGCTGCCAAAGGGATTGCAGCGCTACCGCAAGAAGTGAATCAGTAGCGGTAAGCCGCTTTCAGCATGATGACATCGACGCCGCTGTTCGGCTTCTTGATGCCGCCGTTGGAGTAATGCTGCGCTTTCAGTGCCACTTCCCACTTGTTGTCGAACACATAGCCGACACCGATATGGTCGCCGAACTGGAAGGCGGTCGACAGGCCGTCATCGTTGCTGTTGTAGGTCTTGGACAGCAGGTGCGCGCCGATGCCGCCTTCAACGTAGAAGCCCTTCTTGCTGGTATTCTCGAAGCGGATGACAGGGGTGAAGCCGACGTCGAACAGGTTCTCCTTGTCGCCGGGCACGTTGTGCCACTGGCGCGCCTGCCAGAAGCCGATGCTGGCGTCCCAGTAGCCGGTGAGGTGGGTGCCATTGGAATTGAACCAGCTCCATTCCGGCTTGAAGTCCTGGGTGGCGCCCAGGCGCACCATGCGGATCTTGGAAGCGGAGCCGGCCTCCACGTAGCCGGAATTGAGGTCGAAGGCGAAAGCGGATTGCGCTACCAGTGCAGCGGCAGCAACAGCGAAAAGTTTTTTAATTTGCATATTTTTCTCTCTAAACCTTGCCACAGTCTTCATATTTGCTGCGGCAATGCTGGCAATTTTACTTTCGTTCTGAAATTTTTTCAGGGGACCCCTTAATTGTTAGAATCACTGCAATATTGGCACATCTGGAGCTTATTGTGACGCATCCTCCGCGAATTGCTTTTCTTGGCATCGGCCTGATGGGCGAGCCGATGGTCCTGCGCCTGCTGGCGGCAGGTTTCAAAGTCACGGCCTGGAACCGCACCGCGGGCAAGGCCGGGGTGCTGGCCGCCGCCGGCGCGGACCCGGACGACGTGCTGCCGCATGCGGTGGCCGATGCAGCCGTGGTGGTATCGATGCTGTCGGCCGGCGATGCAGTTGGCGGCGTGATCGAAGCGTCGCTCGATGCGCTGCGTCCCGGCACGCTGTGGATCGACATGAGCTCGACGCGCCAGGACGAGGCACAGGCTTTCCACGCGCTGCTTGCTTCGCGCGGGCATCGCTTCATCGACGCTCCGGTGTCGGGCGGCGTCGGCGGTGCGCAGGCCGGCGCGCTGGCCATCATGGCGGGTGGCAGCGCGGCGGATTTCGAAGCGGCGCGGCCGGTGCTGGAAGCGATGGGCAAGCCCCGGCTGGTTGGTCCGGCCGGCAGCGGGCAGGTGGCCAAGCTGTGCAACCAGCTGATCGTCGGCGGCACCATCAATATCGTGGCGGAGGCCTTGCTGCTGGCGCAGGCGGCCGGCGCCGATCCGGTGGCGGTGCGTGAAGCGATACGCGGCGGTTTCGCGGAAAGCCGTGTGCTGGAAGTGCATGGCCAGCGCATGCTGGAGCGGAACTTCCTGCCGGGCGGCCAGGTGCTGACGCAGTTGAAGGACCAGCACAATATCCTGGCCGCAGCTGCTGCAGCAGGCGTGGCGCTGCCGGTCACCAGCCTGGTGACGGAGCGCTACGAGTCGATCAAGGACATTTATCCGCGTGCCGACCATTCAGCCGCGCTGCTGGCGCTGGAGCGGCTGAACGATGGCGTGCGGGTCGGCACGCAGGCCGACAAGCTGCCTTAGCGCGCCTGCGGCAACGCGGCTTCTGCGAGGTGCACCCAGAAGCTGGCGCCGATTGGCAGCAGGCGGTCGTTGAAGTCGTAGCTGGCGTTGTGCAGCACGCAGGGACCGAGCCCGTGGCCGCCGTCGCGGTGGTCGCCTTCGCCGTTGCCGATGAAGATGTAGCAGCCCGGCTTCTCCTGCAGGAAGAAGGCGAAGTCCTCGGCGCCCATGGTCGGTTCGACATTGGCGTCCACCATCGCTTCGCCTACCACCGATTTCATGACGTCCAGCGCGAAGCGGGTTTCCTTCGCGTGGTTCACCAGCGGCGGATAGTTGCGGCGGAAGGTGAATTCCACCTCCGCGTCGAAGGCGGCGGCAATGCCTTCGGCCAGCGACTGCATGCGCTTTTCCACCATGTCCAGCACCTCGGTGGTGAAGGTGCGCACGGTGCCGACCAGCTTCGCATCGTCGGGAATCACATTGGTCGCGCTGCCGGCGTGGATCTGCGTGATCGACAGCACGGCCGTATCCAAGGGGCTCTTATTGCGCGTGACGATGGTCTGCCAGGCCTGCGCAATCTGCACCGCGATCATGATCGGGTCGATGCCCTTGTGCGGCTGGGCCGCGTGGGCTCCCTTGCCGCGCACGGTGACGTGGAATTCGTTGGAGGAAGCCATCATCGGGCCTTCGCACACGCTGAGGGTGCCGGTGGCGGCGCCGGGCCAGTTGTGCATGCCGTAGATCGCGTCCATCGGGAAGCGCTCGAACAGGCCATCCTTGATCATTTCGCGCGCCCCGGCGCCGCCTTCTTCGGCCGGCTGGAACACCAGGTAGACGGTGCCGTCGAAGTTGCGGTGCCGGGCCAGGTGGTGGGCCGCGCCGAGCAGCATGGCGGTGTGGCCGTCATGGCCGCAGGCGTGCATCTTGCCCGGATGCCTGGAGGCGTGCGGGAAGGTGTTGATCTCCTGCATGGGCAGGGCATCCATGTCGGCGCGCAGGCCGATGGCGCGTTCGGACGTGCCATTGCGGATGATGCCAACCACGCCGGTCTTGCCCAGGCCGCGCTCGAAAGGGATGCCCCATTCGGTCAGCTTGGCGCACACCACATCGGCGGTACGTTCTTCTTCATAGCAGAGTTCCGGGTGGGCATGCAGGTCGCGTCGGATCTGCTGCAACTCGGACTGAAACGCGATAATCGGGTCGATTAGTTTCATTTTTGTTCTCCATCGGACTTGCCATTCTAGCCTCCCGGTGCGGTTTTCCGGAATCGTTTACGATACTGTTTTCAGCCGTCGCTAACCCAGATCAAGATGTCATCCACACAAGTCCGCGCCACCTGCCCGCACGATTGCCCCGATACCTGCGCCCTGCTCGTCACCGTCGAGGACGGCGTGGCGACCGAAGTGAAAGGCGATCCGGATCACCCGACTACTGCCGGGGTACTGTGCACCAAGGTTTCCCGCTATACCGAGCGTACCTATTCGCCGGACCGCCTGCTGTACCCGATGCGGCGCGTCGGCAAGAAGGGCGAGGGCAAGTTCGAGCGCATCAGCTGGGAGCAGGCGCTGGATGAGATCGCGGCGCGCCTGAAACCGCTGGCCGCGACCGAGCCGGAAGCCATCCTGCCCTACAGCTACGCGGGCACCATGGGCCTGGTGCAGGGCGAATCGATGTCGTCCCGCTTCTTCCACAAGCTTGGCGCTTCGCTGCTGGACCGCACCATTTGCGCCACGGCCGGCGCCACCGGCTACAAATACACGGTCGGCGCCTCGATTGGCACCGATATCGAGCAATTCCAGCATGCCAGGCTGCTCATCATCTGGGGCGGCAACCCGATTGCCTCCAACCTGCACTTCTGGACCCGGGCCCAGGAAGCCAAACGCAACGGCGCAAAGCTGATCGCCATCGACCCCTACCGCTCGCTGACAGCGGAGAAATGCCACCAGCACATCGCGCTGCTGCCCGGCACGGATGCGGCGCTGGCGCTGGGCCTGATGCACATCCTGGTGCGCGACGACCTGTTGGACCATGAATACATTGCCGACTACACCATCGGCTTCGAAGAGCTGCGCCAGCGCGTGGCGGAATGGACGCCGGAGCGCGTGGCAGCCACCTGCGGCATTACCGTCGAGGAAGTGGAAGGCCTGGCGCGCGACTATGGCGCAACCGCCAAGCGCGGCGAACCGGTCGCCATCCGCATGAATTACGGCGTGCAGCGCGTGCACGGCGGCGGCATGGCGGTGCGCAATATTGCCTGTTTGCCTGCCCTGGTGGGCGCCTGGCGCCACGCGGCGGGCGGCGTGCAATTGTCGTCTTCGGGCACCTTCAAGAAAAACCTGGCGGCGCTGCAGCGCCCGGATCTGCTGGCCAAGCAGCCGCGCACCATCAATATGACGACCATCGGCGACGACCTGCTGCGTCCGGCCTCGCCCGAGTTCGGCCCGCAGGTCAAGGCCGTCATCGTGTACAACTCGAACCCGCTGGCGGTGGCGCCCGATTCGTCCAAGGTGCAGGCCGGCTTTGCGCGTGAAGACCTGTTCACGGTGGTGCTGGAACATTTCCAGACCGATACCGCCGATTACGCCGACATCGTGCTGCCAGCCACCACGCAGCTCGAACATACCGACGCGCACAGCGCCTACGGCCACCTGTACATGATGGCCAATAACCCGGCCATTGCGCCGATGGGCGAAGCCAAGCCGAACACGGAAATCTTCCGCTTGCTGGCTGAGCGCATGGGGTTCGACGATCCCTGCTTCCGCGACAGCGATGACGCATTGGCATCGGTGGCATTCGTGTCTGTCGACTGGGAGTCACTCAAGCAGAAGGGCTGGCAGAAACTGGAAGTTCCCGATGCACCCTTTGCATGCGGCAATTTCCCCACACCTTCAGGAAAATGTGAGTTCTACTCAGAAAGCATGAAGCAGGATGGCCTGGACCCGCTGCCGGCCTATATCCCGAACTATGAATCTGCAGCATCTGCCCCCGAACTGGCGGCAAAATACCCGCTTGCGATGATATCTCCGCCGGCGCGCAACTTCCTGAACTCGACCTTTGTCAACGTGCAAAGCTTGCGCGCAACGGAGGGCGAGCCGCAGCTCGACATCAGTCCTGACGATGCGGCAACACGTGGCATCAACCACGGCGATATGGTGCGCATCTTCAACGATCGCGGTTCCTTCGTGTGCAAGGCGCGCGTGACGCCGAAGGCTCGCAAAGGCCTTGTGGTAGGGCTGTCGATCTGGTGGAAGAAGCTGGCCGGCGATGGCAAGAACGCTAATGAGGTGACCAGCCAACGGCTGACTGACATGGGTCGCGCGCCGACTTTTTACGATACACTGGTCCAAGTCGAGAAAGCCGCCTGAGAATGATTTATGCGCACGTTAGCACACCTGAAACTGCGCGCCAGATACCTGGCGACGGCGGGAGTGTGCGCCGCCCTCCTGGCCGGTTGTGCGCAATTCAAGTACTACTTCCAGGCAGCCCAGGGCCAGTACGCGCTCTGGTCTGACGCCCGTCCGGTCGACGACTGGATCGGCGACCCGTCCACCGATCCCAAGCTCAAGGCCCGCCTTGAAAAGGCCAAGCTGATCCGCAAGTTCGCGGTCAAGGAGCTTGGCCTGCCGGACAATGCCAGCTACAAGAATTACGCGCCGCTGAACCGGCAGTACGTGCTGTGGAATGTCGTGGCCACGCCCGAACTGTCGCTGCGGCCGGTGCAATGGTGCTTCCCGATCGCGGGCTGCGTCAGCTATCGCGGCTATTACGACAAGGCCGATGCCGAGGCCTATGCCGAAGAGCTGCGCAAGGAAGGCAACGACGTGCAGGTCGGCGGCGTGCCGGCTTACTCCACGCTGGGCTGGCTCAGCGACCCGCTGCTGTCGACCTTCATCAACCACTCGGACGCCGAGCTGGCGCGCCTGATCTTCCACGAACTGGCGCACCAGGTGGTGTATGTGCAGGGCGATTCCAAATTCAATGAAGCCTTCGCGTCCGCCGTGGAAGAGGCGGGCGTCAACCACTGGCTGGAACTGTACGGCAACGACGCCATGCGCGAAGCCTATGCGCGCTACAACGTGCGGCGCCAGGACTTCATGGACCTGCTGGTCAAGCATCGCCAGATGCTGGCGGATAACTACGCCAGCAAAGCCAGCGCCCGCAAGAAGCGCGAGGAAAAGGCCCGCATCTTTGCCGCCTTGCAGGAAGCGTACAAAGTCCTCAAAGCCAACTGGGGCGGCTACAACGGCTATGACCGATTCTTCGCAGAACCGTTGAATAATGCCCATTTGGCATCTGTTGCAACCTATAATGATTTGCTGCCAGGTTTCCGCGCCTTGCTGGTGAAAGAAAAAGCATTCCCGCAGTTTTATGCTGCGGTGCGGAGCATGAGCAACCTGCCTTCCGTTGAACGGCATGACAGGCTGCACGAACTGGCGCGCTCTATGGCGCAAGCTAATGAGACCACGACGGCCGCCGCTGCCAGGGAACAGGGCGCCGTCAATTGACGCTCAATCTTTGCTGCATAGCAGCACGGAGGCCCGCTAGAGTACGCGTTCCAAACCCAGAAAATAGCTTGCCCTGTGTCATGCCGCACGATAGCATCTAGAGTGCGGGAAAGCACGGCCGTTCTATTTTCGCAAATAAAACATATAAAACTGAGACAAAGAGGCAGAGGATGGAAAAAATCTGGTTGAAGTCGTATCCCCCAGGCGTCCCTTCGGAAATCGACGCCACGCAATACCGCTCCCTGGTTCACCTGCTTGAAGAATCGTTCCAGAAGTACGCGTCGCGCAATGCCTTCGTGTGCATGGACAAGTTCATCACCTATGCCGACCTGGACCAGCACTCCAAGCGCCTGGGCGCCTGGCTGCAAAGCCGCGGCATGAAAAAGGGCGCGCGCGTGGCAGTGATGATGCCGAACGTGCTGCAATACCCGATTGCCATCGCCGCCATCCTGCGTGCCGGCTACACCGTCGTCAACGTCAACCCTCTGTATACCCCGCGCGAACTGGAACACCAGCTGAACGACTCCGGCGCGGAGGCCATCATCATCCTCGAGAATTTCGCCACCACGCTGGAACAGGTGCTGCCGCGCACCCAGGTCAAGCACATCATCGTCGCCAATATGGGCGAGATGCTGGGCGGCCTGAAAGGCCATATCGTCAACTTCGTGGTGCGCAACGTGAAGAAGCTGGTGCCGCCGTTCTCGCTGCCGAACGCTGTGCGCTTCAAGGATGCGCTGGGCCATGCCCGCAGCATGAAGCTGACGCCCGTCGAACTGCGCCATGAAGACATCGCGTTCCTGCAGTACACCGGCGGCACCACCGGCGTGTCCAAGGGCGCGACCCTGACCCACCGCAACATCATCGCCAACCTGCTGCAGATGCAGGCGTGGTCGGCGCCGAAGCTGGCCGACCTGCCGCCGGACGAGCGCACCATCATTTGCGCGCTGCCGCTGTACCACATCTTCGCGCTGACCGTGTGCGCCATGTGGGGCATCCGCGAGGGCGGCCTGAACGTGCTGATCCCGAACCCGCGCGATATCGGCGGCTTTATCAAGGAGCTGGCCAAGTACCGCTTCAATATGCTGCCGGCCGTGAATACGCTGTACAACGCGCTGCTGAACCATCCCGACTTCAGCAAGCTGGACTTCTCCGGCCTGAAGGTCGCCAACGGCGGCGGCATGGCGGTGCAGAAGGCCGTGGCCGACAAGTGGCTGGCCGCAACCGGCGTCACCATCGTGGAAGGCTACGGCTTGTCCGAGACCGCGCCGGTGGCAACCGCCAACCGCTTCGATAGCACCGAATTCTCCGGCATGATCGGCTTGCCGATTCCTTCCACCGAAGTGGCGATCCTGGACGATGCCGGCACTGAAGTGCCGCTTGGCACGCCGGGCGAAATCGCCATCCGCGGCCCGCAGGTGATGGCCGGCTACTGGAACCGTCCGGAAGAAACGGCCAAGGTCATGACCGCCGACGGCTACTTCAAGTCCGGCGACGTGGGCGTGATGGACGAACGCGGCTACGTCAAGATCGTGGACCGCAAAAAGGACATGATCCTGGTCTCCGGTTTCAATGTCTATCCGAATGAAATCGAAGACGTGGTGGCAGCGCATCCCGGCGTGCTGGAATGCGCCTGCATCGGCGTGCCGGACGAGCATTCCGGCGAGGCGGTGAAAGTGTTCGTGGTGAAGAAAGACCCGAACCTGACCGTTGAAGCGCTGATGGAGCACTGCAAGCAAAACCTGACCGGCTACAAGAAGCCGAAATATATCGAGTTCCGCAACGAGCTCCCTAAAACCAACGTTGGCAAGATCCTGCGCCGCATGCTGCGCGACGAGAAGCCTGCGGACGACAAGAAGGCCGCATAAGGCGGCAAGGCACACGAAAGGCAACATGATGGAAAAAATCTGGCTGAAGTCCTACCCTGAAGGCGTTCCTGCGGAGATTGATGTTTCGCAGTACCGCTCCGTGACCCACCTGATGGAGGAGTCGTTCCAGAAATACGCAAGCCGCAACGCGTACGTCTGCATGGACAAGTTCCTGACCTACTCCGAAGTGGACCAGCTGTCGAAGCAGTTCGGCGCCTGGCTGCAGTCCAAGGGCCTGAAGCCGGGTGCACGCGTCGCCATCATGCTGCCTAACGTGCTGCAATACCCGGTCGCGCTGGCAGGTATCATCCGCGCCGGCTACGTGGTGGTCAACGTCAACCCGCTGTACACCCCGCGCGAACTGCAGCACCAGCTGAACGACTCCGGCGCGGAAGCCGTGATCGTGCTGGAGAACTTTGCCACCACCGTGCAGCAAGTGGTGGCGTCGACCCCGGTCAAGCATGTGATCGTGGCGTCGATGGGCGACCTGCTGGGCGGCCTGAAAGGCATGATCGTCAACTTCGTGGTGCGCAATGTGAAGAAGATGGTGCCGGCCTGGAATATCCCTGGCCACGTCACCTTCAAGCAGGTGTTGGCCGAAGGTTCGCGCCTGACTCTCAAGCCGGCCGACCAGAAGCCGAGCGATATCGCCTTCCTGCAGTACACCGGCGGCACCACCGGCGTGTCGAAAGGCGCCGTGCTGCTGCACAGTAACGTGGTGGCCAACATGCTGCAGAACGAAGCCTGGCTGCAGATGGCGCCTAGCGACAAGCAGATGGTGTTCGTTGCCGCGCTGCCGCTGTACCACATCTACTCGCTGACCATTTCCTGCTTCATGGGCTGGAAGCTGGGCGGCATGAACATCCTGATCCCGAACCCGCGCGATATTCCCGGCTTCGTGAAAGAGCTGGCCAAGTACCCGGTGACCGTGTTCCCGGCCGTGAATACGCTGTACAACGCGCTGCTGAACAACCCCGACTTCTCCAAGCTGGACTTCTCCAGC
The DNA here is from genome assembly GCA_966077345.1 of uncultured Duganella sp. GTDB lineage: Bacteria > Pseudomonadota > Gammaproteobacteria > Burkholderiales > Burkholderiaceae_D > Rugamonas. The sequence goes on along the minus strand of CBHREK010000033.1, from coordinate 122,484 downwards.
TACAAGATCTGCAACGGCGGCGGCATGGCCGTGCAGCAGTCGGTGGCGGACCGCTGGCTGAAGGTGACCGGCACCCCGATCATCGAAGGCTATGGCCTGTCGGAGACCTCGCCGGTGGCTACCGCCAACCGCGTCGACATCAAGGAATTCACCGGCACCATCGGCGTACCGATTCCTTCCACCGAAGTGGCGATCCTGGACGACGACGGCAAGGAAGTGGCGCTCGGCTCCGCCGGCGAAATCGCGATCCGCGGCCCGCAAGTGATGGCCGGCTACTGGAACCGTCCGGACGAAACCGCGAAGTCGATCACGCCTGAAGGCTTCTTCAAGACCGGCGACGTGGGCATCATGGACGACAAGGGCTTCGTGCGCATCGTCGACCGCAAGAAAGACATGATCCTGGTGTCCGGCTTCAACGTCTACCCGAACGAAGTGGAAGGCGTGGTGGCTGCCCACCCAGGCGTGCTCGAGGTGGCTTGCGTAGGTGTACCCGATGCGAACTCCGGCGAAGCAGTGAAACTGTTCGTTGTCCGCAAGGATCCGAACCTGACCGCGGAAGCGCTGCTCGAGTTCTGCAAGCACGAGTTGACCGCATACAAGAAGCCGAAGTACATTGAGTTCCGGGATGAGCTGCCGAAGACCAACGTCGGTAAGATCCTGCGCCGCCAGCTGCGCGACGAAAAGAAAGCAGCATAAGCCGGTAGATTTGACCTGGCGCAGCATATGGCACCGGACCGGCTGTAAAGTGGAACGCACCACCCGAGCAGCCTCCGGAGACCATATGGGCCTTCTTTACAATTTCGCACTCACCCTTAGTACCGAAGGCCGCCGCGCATTGCGGCAGCGCGAAGGCCTGCGCGGCTACTACGAAGTGTCCCGTCCCGGCATGACCCCCGACCAGGTCGAAGCAGCATTCGACCTGTCGGTGCGCAGCGCAGAACGCGCCGTGCAGCGCCAGGTCAGCCACCATCCCCTCACGCAGGCGCAATTCGATGCGCTGGTCAGCTATACACACAACCTTGGCTCAGGCGGCGCGATGCTGGTGCTGCGCCGCATCGACTGCGGCGACTTCGACGGCGCTGCGGAAGCGATGCAGCGCAATATCAGTGCGCCGGTGGGCGGCCGGCTGATGCCGCACGCCGGGCTGGCGGCGCGGCGCAAGGAAGAAAGCGCGCCGTTTCGCGTTTAGCTCTCGCGGCGCGAACCGGGCTTGCCATCGGCAACCGAGAAGGCCGCCAGCGTGGACAGGCCGCTGCTCGCATCGCGCACGTCGTCCAGGCCCTGGAACAGCACCGCCGCCCGCTCCGGCCGCACGTCCAGCAGCATGAACCCGCGCTTGTCGCTACGGCCGAACCGCAGGTCGCGGTTCATGCCGACATATTGCTGGGTGCGCGCTTGCGGGCGTGAGCTGGACGTGACCGAGGTGCCGCAAAATTCCGTCGCAACCACCGGATTGGCGGCATTGGTCGCGCGCGCCGGGTCGCGCCGCAGATCGGCCGCGAAGAAGGTGTGCACGTCGCCCGACAGCACCACAGGATTGCGGGCGCTGCGCACAGCGTCCAGCAGGCGCGCACGCGCCGCGGCATAGCCGTCCCAGCCGTCAGTCCAGAAGCGGCCATCGCTGTCGCTGGCCAGCGGTACCTGCGACAGCTGCGCCATCAGCGTCTGCTGCGCCAGGATATTCCAGCGCGCCTTCGATTCCGCCAGCCCCTGCGCCAGCCAGCGTTCCTGCTGGCGGCCCAGCATCGTGCGCTGCAGGTCGCCCAGGGCCTGGCATGAGCGGCGATAGACCGAGCTGGAGCCGCCGCGCCCGGCCGGCTGGCAGGCGTGCGTTGAGCGGTACTGGCGTGTATCGAGTATGTGGAAGCGCGCCAGTAGTCCCCAGTCGTAGCGCTGGTAGATGCGCTGCGCGCGCAGCGGCTGGTGCTCGAAATAGGCCTGGTAGGCCGCGGCACGGCGCTGCACGAATTGCGGCGACAGCAGCTCGTCGCGCGTCGGGCTGTAATCGTTGGCCACTTCGTGGTCGTCCCAGGTCAGCAGCCACGGCGCGGCGTGGTGCGCGGCCTGCAGGTCGGGATCGCTCTTGTACTGCGCATAGCGCGCGCGATATTCGTCCAGCGTGAAGCTTTCGTTGCGGCGCAGGACCGTGGCCGGGTGCTGCAGGCTGTAAGGCCCCCATTCATAGATGTAATCGCCGAGGAAGGCCACCAGGTCCGGCGCCGCTTGCGCGATGTGGCGGTGCGCGCCGTAATGGCCGAATTCCCAATGCTGGCAGGAAGCAACAGCCAGCTTCAATGCCGCCGGCATGCTGCCGGGCGCCGGTGCGGTGCGCGTGCGGCCGATGGGGCTGATCGCGTCGCCCAGCATGAAGCGGTACCAGTACCAGCGGTCCGGCTCCAGCCCGCGCACATCGACGTTGACGCTGTGCGCCAGTGCCGGCGCTGCCACTGCCGTGCCCTTCGCAGCAATGCGGGTGAACGCTTCGTCGTGCGCGACTTCCCAGCGCACCTGCTGCGCAATGGGCGGCATCGAGGCCGCGTTGAGCGGATCGGGCAGCAGCCGGGTCCACAGGATGATGGAGTCGGGCAGCGGGGCGCCGGAGGCAACACCCAGGGAGAAAGGATAGGCGCCGTTGGCGGCGCTGCGCGCTTGCGCGGGAAGGCAGGGCGCCAGCGTTGCCAGCGCAGCTACGCGGGCCGCAGCCTGGAGCAGGAGGCGGCGCCCGTCGTGCATGGATTACAGCAGCGTTTCCAGCGGCGGCACCGGGCGCGGCTTGCGGTCAGGGCCGGTGGCGACGTAGGTCAGCGTGGCTTCGGTCACCTTGACGATATTGGCCTGCAGGCGATTGCGCTCCGCATACACCTCCACGTTGACGGTGATCGAAGTATTGCCGACCTTGACGATGTCGGCATAGAAGGTCAGCAGGTCGCCGACGAAGACCGGGTGCTTGAACAGGAAGGAGTTCACGGCGATGGTGGCGACGCGGCCATTGGCGCGGCGGGTGGCCGGCAGGGAGCCTGCAATGTCGACCTGGGCCATGATCCAGCCGCCGAACACGTCGCCATACACGTTGGCGTCGGACGGGGAGGGCATCACGCGCAGTTCAGGCATTTTGCCAGGAGGGAGGCCGCGGGAGGTTTGTTCTTGGGAGGTCATCGCAAATTCTCATGAAGGACTACAATTGATGGGATTTTAAACCAGCCAGCCCACGCACGTATGCGACGCTATTCGAATACCCCACCACCTCCGCCGGGCCAGCAGCGCGGCGACATTGCCACTCTGAAAACATTGCTGCCCTATCTCTGGGTGTACAAATGGCGCGTGCTGGCGGCCTTGCTGGCGCTGGTGGGCGCCAAGGCGGCCAACGTCGGCGTGCCGGTCGTGCTCAAGAAGCTGGTCGACGACATGACCATCAAGCCGGGCGACGTGCATGCCCTGCTGGTGCTGCCGCTGGCCACGCTGGTGGCGTATGGCCTGCTGCGCCTGTCCACCACCATGTTCACCGAGCTGCGCGAATTCCTGTTTGCGCGGGTGACGCAGCGCGCGGTGCGCACCATTGCGCTGAAGGTGTTCCGCCACCTGCATTCGCTGTCGCTGCGCTTCCACCTGAACCGCCAGACTGGCGGCATGACGCGCGATATCGAACGCGGCACGCGCGGCGTCAGCTCGCTGATTTCCTACACGCTGTTCAACATCCTGCCGACGCTGGTCGAGATCACGCTGGTGCTGGGCTACCTGGTCACGCATTACGACATCTGGTTCTCGGTGATCACCTTCTCGGCGCTGGCGATCTACATCACTTTTACCATCGTGGTGACGAACTGGCGCACGCATTTCCGCCGCACCATGAACGACCTCGATTCGAAGGCCAACACCAAGGCCATCGACTCGCTGCTGAACTACGAGACCGTCAAGTACTTCGGCAACGAGGATTACGAGGCCAATCGCTACGACGAAGGCCTGCAGCGCTACGAGAAGGCTGCGGTGAAATCGCAAACTTCGCTGTCGCTGCTGAACACCGGCCAGTCGGCCATCATTGCGATTGCCGTCACGCTGATCCTGTGGCGCGCAACACAAGGCGTGATCGACGGCAAGATGACGCTGGGCGACCTGGTGCTGGTGAATGCCTTCATGATCCAGCTCTACATCCCGCTCAACTTCCTCGGCGTGATCTACCGCGAGATCAAGCAAAGCCTGGCCGATATGGAGCGCCTGTTCTCGCTGCTGAACGAGAACCGCGAAGTGGACGACGCCGGGCACGCCAAGCCGCTGCAGCCGCAAGGTGCCGAAGTGCGCTTCAACCATGTGGACTTCAGCTACGACCCGAAGCGCCAGATCCTGTTCGACGTCGACTTCACCATCCCGGCCGGCACCACGACGGCGGTGGTGGGCCACAGCGGCTCGGGCAAGTCGACGCTATCGCGCCTGCTGTACCGTTTCTATGAAGTGAATAGCGGCAGCATCACCATCGACGGCCAGGACCTGCGCGACATCACGCAGCACTCGTTGCGTCATGCGATCGGCATCGTGCCGCAGGATACGGTGCTGTTCAACGATACCATCGAATACAACATCGCCTACGGCCGGCCCGGCGCCAGCAAGGACGAGATCATCGCCGCGGCACGCGCGGCATCGATCCACGACTTCATCGCCAGCCTGCCGGACGGCTACGACACTATGGTCGGCGAGCGTGGCCTCAAGCTGTCCGGCGGCGAGAAGCAGCGCGTGGCGATTGCCCGCACGCTGTTGAAGGATCCCGCCATCCTGATCTTCGATGAGGCCACCTCCGCGCTGGACTCCAGGGCCGAACAGGCGATCCAGGCGCAGTTGAAGGAGATCGCGAAAAGCCGCACGACGATGGTGATTGCCCACCGCCTGTCGACCATCGCCGACGCCCAGCAGATCCTGGTGCTCGATCACGGTAAGATTGTGGAGCGCGGCACGCACGCGGTGCTATTGGCGCGCGAAGGCCTGTACGCCCAGATGTGGGAGCGCCAGCAAGCGCGCGGCGAGCAGGAACAGCCTTCGCCGGCCAGCGGCGAATTGGTCAACTGACAGGAGGACGGGGATGGCGGTGAAGAAGGTTTTGGCAGTAGCCCTTGCGGCAATTGGTGTCCTGGCTGTTGCGGTTGGCGTCAACACGGCGCGCAGCGGCAGCAAGCAACTGGCGGTGGAGAAAGCGCCCGCCCTGGCGATTGACGAAGCCGCAGCGGCGCAGCGCCTGGGCGAAGCATTGCGCTTCGTCACCATTTCCGACTACAAGGATGCCGATGCCAACGCCGCCGAATTCGACAAGCTGCACGCCCACCTGCAAGCCAGCTTTCCCCGCCTGCACGCCGCACTGAAGCGCGAAAATGTCAACGGCAAGGCGCTGCTCTACACCTGGCAGGGCAGCGATGCCAAGGCCGCGCCGGTGATGTGGATGGCGCACCAGGACGTGGTGCCGATCGCGCCCGGCACCGAAAAGAATTGGGAGCAGCAACCCTTCGCCGGCGTGGTGCATGACGGCTATATCTGGGGCCGCGGCTCGTGGGACGACAAGGGCAATCTCTACGCGCAGATGGAGGCCATCGAGATGCTGCTGGCCGCCGGTTTCCAGCCGCGCCGCACCGTCTACCTGGCCTACGGCGCCGACGAGGAAGTCGGCGGCAAGCGCGGTGCGGCGAAGATTGCCGAATTGCTCAAGTCGCGCGGCGTCAAGCTCGATTACGTGCTGGATGAAGGGCTGATGATCGTGCACGGTATGGTGCCCGGCCTGCAGCCAGGCGCCGCCATGGTTGGCGTGGCGGAAAAGGGTTATGCCAGCTACAAGCTGGAACTGGAGACCGCGCCGGGCCATTCCTCGATGCCGCCGCAGGATACCGCCATCGGCATGATGAGCAAGGCCCTGGTCGCGCTGGAGGCGAACCCGATGCCGGTGCGCATGGCGGGCTTGCCGCAGCAAAGCTTCGAGATGATGGCGCCGGAGATGAGCGGCATGAACCGCGTCGCGCTGTCGAATTTCTGGCTGTTCAAGCCGATGCTGGAACGGATGCTGGCCAAGGCGCCGAGCACGAATGCCCTGATCCGCACCACCACCGCGCTGACCATCGTCAACGCCGGCGTGAAGGACAACGTCTTGCCGGGCACCGCCAGCGCCACCGTCAATTTCCGCCTGCTGCCGGGCGATACGCTGGCTGGCGTGGAGCAGCATATGCACCAGGTGATCGGCAACGACAAGGTCCGCATTACCCCGGACGGCGACTTCAATACCGAAGCCTCGCGCGTGGCACGCCAGGACGGCGCCGCCTTTACGGCGGTGAACCGCACCATCCGACAGGTCTTCCCGGATGTCGTCGTCGCGCCCGGCCTGATGATCGGCGCCACCGACTCGCGCTACTTCGATGGGATGAGCGACAGCGTATTGAAATTCGGCCCGGTGCGCGCCCAGCCCGAAGACCTGCCGCGCTTCCACGGCACCAATGAGCGCATGTCGGTGAAAGGCTATGCGGACATGATCCGTTTCTACCACCAGCTTTTGAAAAACAGCGCCTAGCGTTTCATTAATAGGCTGATGAAAGTAACGATCATCGCTGAATTGCTAAGGAAAATGACGACGAGCATACCGAAGAGCCACCGGAACTGCTCCTCCTGCCGCTTTTGCGTGAAGTCGTTTCGATTGATGATGTGAATCGTAAGCCTTTGTTCAGCAGCCTGGATTTCGTTGCGGACACGTAACTCCGACTGGGCAACGCTGTTGTCAATGTATTGCTTCAAGGAGACGAACTCGTGATGCTGCAAATCCACTTTCTTCTCCAGTACAGTGACCCTGGATTCCAGATCGTCACCTGATGGTTTCGGAGTAGGTGCGTTCATTTTAGGCTCCTTTGGCGTGGGGTGACTGCTTTGATCACGCTGTTGCCCAGGAGTTCCCGCAAGCGAAAAAAAATGCCGCCCAGGTGGGCGGCATTTTCATTGGGGCGCTTTGCCTTAGGGCAGCGGGCGGTCCGACAGTTCGCGGTCGTCGGTGGTGGTCAGCTCACCTTCCCATTTCGCCACAACAGCAGTAGCAATGGAGTTGCCGATCACGTTGGTGGCGGAACGCGCCATGTCGAGGAAGTGGTCGATGCCCAGCAGCAGGACCAGGCCGGCTTCAGGGATCTTGAACTGCGACAGGGTCGCGGCGATCACCACCAGCGAGGCGCGCGGCACGCCGGCCATGCCTTTGGAGGTCAGCATCAGCACGGCCATCATGGTGATCTGGGTGCCCAGGTCCATATTGATGCCGTAAGCCTGCGCGATGAAGACCGTCGCGAAGGTGCAGTACATCATCGAGCCATCCAGGTTGAAGGAGTAGCCGATTGGCAGCACGAACGCTGCGATACGGTTACGCACGCCAAAGCGCTCCAGGCCTTCCAGGGTTTTCGGGAAAGCGGCTTCGGAGGAAGCAGTGGAGAAGGCCAGCAGGGTTGGCTCTTTGACTTCCGAAATCAGCTTCAGCACGCGCTTGCCCAGGAACAGGAAGCCGGCGAAGATCAGGATTGCCCACAGCACGCCGATGGACAGGTAGAACTCGGCCATGAACACGCCGTAGGTTTGCAGCACGCCCACGCCGCTCTTGGCGATCGTGCCGGCGACGGCCGCGAACACGGCGAACGGTGCGAACTGCATCACGTAGCCGGTGACCTTCAGCATGATGTGCGCGATGCCGTCGACGGCGTCGATCAGCGGCTCGGCTTTCTTGCCGACAGCCGCCGCCGCGGTGCCGAAGAACAGCGAGAACACCACGATCTGCAGGATCTCGTTCTTGGCCATGCCGTCGATGATCGACGATGGCACCAGGTGGGTGATGAACTCTTTCAGCGACAGGCTGGAGGTCTGCAGCGAAGCGGCAGCGGCGGCGCCGTCAGCCGGGATGTGGCCCAGCAGCGCATCGCCTGGACGGAACAGGTTCACCATGATCAGGCCCAGTGTCAGCGACAGCACGGACGCGATGAAGAACCAGCCCAGTGTCTTGATACCGACGCGGCCAACCTCCCTGGTGTCGCCCATTTTCGCGATGCCGACCATCAGGGTCGAGAATACCAGCGGCGCAATGATCATCTTGATCAGGCGCAGGAACAGGGTGGTGATGAGGGTCATGTAGTCCGCAAAGCTGGTCGCTTGTGGCGCCGGTTGCGAGACATTGATGGCGTAGCCGGTGAGGATACCCAACGCCAGGCCGACGAGGATATAAGTGGTCAGGCGGTTTTTGTTGGCCATAAGCAAGATTCCTGAAGTAGGGCGGATTTGCCGTTAGAATGAATAGCTATTTGATGAGCTATTAAGCAAGTCCCGAAGTATCCTTGCGGTTCTAGGCCACTGTCAAGCAAGAATAAAACTACAGAAACCCGAAAAAGATGATCGCAATTAAAGACTTAAGTAAGTGGTTTGGCAACTTCCAGGTGCTCACGGAGTGCAGCACCGAGGTGGCCAAAGGCGACGTCATGGTGATCTGTGGACCGTCCGGCTCGGGCAAATCGACGCTGATCAAGACAGTCAACGGGCTGGAACCGTTCCAGAAGGGTGAAATTATTGTCGATGGCACCTCGGTCGGCGCCAAAGGCACCGATTTATCGGCCTTGCGGGCCCGGATCGGCATGGTTTTCCAGAACTTCGAGCTGTTTCCCCACCTGTCGGTGCGCGAAAACCTGACCCTGGGCCAGGTCAAGGTGCTGGGACGCTCGCAGGACGAGGCCAATGAAAAGGGCCTGAAGTACCTCGACCGCGTGGGCCTGCTGGCGCACCAGGACAAATTCCCGAACCAGCTTTCCGGCGGCCAGCAGCAGCGCGTGGCCATCGCCCGCGCCCTGGCAATGGACCCGATCGCCATGCTGTTCGACGAGCCCACCTCCGCCCTCGACCCGGAAATGATCAATGAAGTGCTGGACGTTATGGTTGGGCTGGCACAGGACGGCATGACCATGATGGTGGTCACGCACGAAATGGGCTTCGCCCGCAAGGTGGCCAACCGCGTGGTCTTCATGGACAAAGGCCGCATCCTGGAAGACTGCAGCAAGGATGAATTCTTCGGCGCGCCCCGTTCCGAGCGCGCACGGGACTTTTTAGCGCGTATCATTCACTGACAGGGCGGGTCGTCGTCCCCGCCAGCGGAGGACACCATGACCTTTCTGCGCCTGCTTCCCCTTTTCTTGTTGGCCGCCGCGGCCAGCGCCCAGGAGCCCACCGGGACCCTCGCCAAGATCAAACGTACCGGCCAGGTGGTGTTGGGCGTGCGCGACGGCTCCATTCCTTTCTCTTATCTCGATGACAAGCAGCAGTACCAGGGCTATTCGGTAGACCTGTGCCTGAAAGTTGTCGAGCACCTGAAAACGCAGCTCGCCATGCCGGGGCTGAAGGTGGCCTACAACCCGGTCACCTCCGCCAACCGCATCCCGCTGATGGCCAACGGCACCATCGACCTGGAATGCGGATCCACTACCAATAATACGGAGCGCCAGCAGCAGGTGGCGTTCGCGCCGACCATGTTCGTGATTTCCAGCCGCCTGCTGGCCAAGAAGTCGGCCAACATCCAGACGCTGGATGACATGAAGGGCAGGGTGCTGGTGGCCACCGCCGGCACCACCACGCTGAAGCAGATGACCATCCTGAATAATGAGCGCAAGCTTGGCATGAAAATCCTGATCGGCAAGGACCACCCTGAGTCCTTCCTGATGCTGGAAACCGGGCGTGCCGAGGCGGAGGCCAATGACGACATCCTGCTGGCGGCGCAGGTGGCAACGTCCAAGGCGCCGGTTGATTTCGCCGTCAGCAAGGAGGCGATGTCGGTGGAGCCCTATGGCATCATGATGCGCAAGAACGATATGCCGTTCAAGAAGTCGGTCGACGAGGCGCTGCGCAAGGTCTACCAGTCCGACGAAATCCAGCGCATCTACAAGAAGTGGTTCATGAGCCCGATCCCGCCGCGCGGCGTGAACCTGAACTTCCCCATGCCGGCCACGCTGAAGGCGGTGCTGGCCAAACCGACCGATTCGCCGGATCCCGCTGCCTACAGATAGCATGCATTACAACTGGAACTGGCACATCTTCTGGGAACTGTCCCCGGACGGTGTGCACAGTTATTGGGATACGCTGTGGTCCGGCCTGGCGTGGACGCTGGCGACCTCGCTGGCCGGCTGGGTGATCGCGCTGGCGCTGGGCGTCGCCGTCGGCACCCTGCGCACAGCACCCAATCGCTGGCTGCGCCGCTTTGCCATCTGCTGGGTCGAAGTGTTCCGCAATATCCCGCTGCTGGTGCAGATGTTCCTGTGGTTCTTCGTACTGCCCGAACTGCTGCCGCACGCGGCGGGCGCCTGGCTGAAGTCTTTGCCCAATGCGCCTTTCGTGACAGCCGTGCTGTGCCTGGGCTTCTTCACGTCCGCACGGGTTGCGGTGCAGGTGGCAGCCGGCATCAATGCGCTGGCAGGCGGCCAACGCCTGGCGGCGCTGGCACTGGGACTGTCGCGCGTGCAGGCCTATGAATACGTGCTGCTGCCGCTTGGCTTGCGCATCGTTCTGCCGCCTCTGGCCAGCGAATTCCTCAACATCATCAAGAACAGCTCCGTTGCGCTCACCATCGGCTTGATGGAGCTGACTGCCAGCGCCCGCTCGATGCAGGAATTCTCTTTCCAGTTTTTCGAGGCGTTTGCTGCCGCCACGATGATCTACGTGATCGCCAACATCATCGTCGTCGCCGGCATGACCGTGCTCGAACGGCACCTTGCGCTGCCAGGCACGCTCGGCGGCGAAGCGCGGAGGGCCGCGTGATGTTTTCGAACTTCGACTTCGGCGTGATCGCTAATTCATGGGTCTACCTGTTCCAGGTCGGCATGGTGTTCACGCTCAAGCTGACGGTGCTGGCCATGCTGGGCGGCGTGGCGCTGGGCACTTTGCTGGCGATGGCGCGCCTGTCGTCGTTGCGCGTGTTGTCGCTGGCTGCGGCGGGCTATGTGAACCTGGTCCGCGCCGTGCCGCTGGTGCTGGTGATCTTCTGGTTCTACTTCCTGGTGCCTTACATCGCCGCCTGGCTGATCGGCGCCGCCGAGCCCGTCAAAGTCGGTACCTTCCTTTCAGCACTGGTCACTTTCACGCTGTTCCAGGCCGCCTACTACTGCGAGATCATGCGCGGCGGCATCCAGGCGATTCCGAGGGGGCAAGTTCAGGCGGCGCTGGCGCTGGGCATGAACTACTGGCAGACCATGTCGAAGATTGTGCTGCCCCAGGCTTTCCGCAATATGCTGCCGGTGCTGCTGACGCAGACGGTCGTCCTGTTCCAGGATGTGTCGCTGGTCTATGTACTTTCCATCCCGGACTTCGTCGGCGCGGCCAGCAAGATCGCCCAGCGCGACGGACGATTGGTCGAGATGTACCTGTTTGTGGCGCTGGTGTATTTCATCCTGTGCACACTCTTGTCCTGGTTGGTTCACAGAATGCAACGGCGTATCGCCATCATCCAGTGACGTGCGCGGTCTGTCTGTGGCAGGTGCTGAAAGCCCTGATTTTGGTGCTGAAAACTGCTGAAAATGGCTTGCCCAGCACGCTTGAATCGGCAATTTCAGCACCTCCCACAGACAGGGTGCACAGGCGAACCCGAAAGCCTTGCCGGGCTTGGCCTTTCGCAATGTTTCGGCATGTAGCGGAGGTGTACCGCTTTGTTTTCCCGTCTGGTGTGTGCGCAACCCGGTGTGTACCATGTGGTGCATGAAGACGACTAAACTTTCGGTTGGCGCCTTGCTGGTGCTGGGGGCGTTCGGTAGCGCGCAAGCTGCGGAACGTGTGGTGGCAGACGTGGCGCTGACGCAGGCGACGATTGTCGATGTCGCATCCGGAAAACTGGTGCAAGGCAAGGCCGTGCTGCTGAAGGGAGGCGACATCATCGCCGTTGTCGACAACGCAAAGTTGAAAGACTATTCACCTAAGCGCACCGTCAAGCTGCCAGGCAAGTACCTGATGCCCGGCCTGTGGGACACCCATGTGCACTTCGGCGGCGGTCCCGCCCTGGTCGAAGAGAACAAGCAACTGCTCGGCCTTTACCTCGCGCACGGCATCACGACTGTGCGCGATTGCGCCGGCGACCTGTCCGACACGGTGCTTGACTGGCGTGACATGATCAACCAGGGCAAGCTGGTGGGGCCGACCATCCTCGTTTCCGGGCCGAAGCTGGAAGGCTACAAGCCGCTGTGGAAAGGCACCATTGAAGTCGGCACGCCGGAGGAAGTCAGCAAGGCGCTGGACTACCTGCAGTCGCGCAGCGTGGATTTCGTGAAGATCACCGAGAACACCATGAAGCCGGAGATTTTCCTGGAAGCGGTGCGCCAGGCCAGGGCGCGCGGCATGCAGACTTCCGGCCACCTGCCCGTGCAACTGACGCTGGACCAGGTCATGCAGGCAGGCCTGGGCAGCATCGAACACCAGTCCTATGCCTTGCGCGGCGCTACCCCGCGTGAAGCGGAACTGACCGCCCAGGTGGCGGAGGGCAAGCTCACCGGCCGCGAGGCGATGCGGGCCAGCCTGGAAAGCTTTGACGAGGCGACCGCGCGCGCCACCTTCCGCCGCATGGCGGCAGCCGGCATGTCGATCACCCCAACCCTGGTGGGCTCGCAAGTTACCGCCTACCTGGACCAGGACGACCACGCCAACGATCCCTACCTGAAATACATCGGCAAGGGCTTGCGCAAGACTTACGAATGGCGCGTGCAACGGGCGGCCAAGGACGATGCGGCTGCCATCGCCTACCGCCATGCCTCCTATGAGAAGGCGGCGTCGCTGCTGCCGCTATTGCAGCAGGAAGGCGTCAACATCATCGCCGGCACCGATGCCGGCTTCCTGAATTCCTTCGATTATCCTGGCCAGGGTTTGCACGACGAACTGGGAATCTTCGTCAAGTACGGCCTGACGCCGCAGCAGGCGCTGCAAGCGTCGGTCATCAACGGTCCGCGCTTCCTCGGCAAGCAGGAGCGCTACGGTGCCGTCGCCAAAGGCAAGGCAGCCGACCTGCTGGTGCTGGACGCCAATCCGCTGCAGGACATCGCCAACACCCGCAAGGTGCGTATGGTGGTCAGCCACGGCAAGGTGTTCGACCGCAGCCAGCTGGACGCAATGCTGGAAGCCGCGCGCCGCTATGCGGAAGAACATCCGGCGCCGCCTGGCGCTTAAGCTGCGCCGCGCCGGGCTTTCTCGATCCTGGCGATGTCGATCTTCTTCATGTCCATCATCGCATCGAAAGCCCGTTTGGCTGCCGCGCGGTCAGGATCGGAAATCGCCTCCATCAGCACGCGCGGCGTGATCTGCCAGGACAGGCCCCAGCGGTCCTTGCACCAGCCGCATTCGCTCTCCTGGCCGCCGTTGCTGACGATGGCGTTCCATAAGCGGTCGGTTTCCGCCTGGTCGTCGGTCGCGATCTGGAATGAGAACGCTTCGCTGTGCTTGAAAAGGGGGCCGCCGTTCAGGCCGATGCAGGGGATGCCGGCGACCGTGAATTCGACCACGAGGACATCGCCAAGCTTGCCGTCGGGGTAATCCCCTGGCGCGCGGTTGATTGCGCCGACTGAGCTGTCGGGGAAGGTTTTTGCGTAGAAGGTGGCGGCTTCCAGCGCGTCGCCGTCATACCAAAGACAGACTGTGTTCTTGCTAGCCATCGCTTGCCTCCTCAATGGATTGCGGGGGAAGCGCCAATATCGCACATTCTCGCGGCCCATGCGGTACAGCAGGTAAAATGGCGGGATTCGCATATTGAAAGCCAGCAGCCATGAGTGACTTCGAGATCCCGCACAGCATCACCATTACCCGCCCAGACGACTGGCACCTTCACCTGCGTGACGGCGCTACCATGGCCAGCGTCCTGCCGGACACCGCGCGCCAGTTCGGCCGCGCGATCGTGATGCCAAATTTGAAACCTCCTGTCACCACCGTGGCGCAGGCCGCCGCCTACCGCGACCGCATCCTGGCAGCCCTGCCGCAAGGCATGGACTTCGAGCCGCTGATGACGCTCTACCTGACCGACAACACCGCGCCGGACGAAATCATCCGCGCCGCGGATAGCGGCTTCGTGCATGCCGTCAAGCTGTACCCGGCCGGCGCCACCACCAATTCCGACGCCGGCGTGACCGACCTGGCCAAGTGCTACAAGGTGCTGGAAACCATGCAGGAAGTTGGCATGCCATTCCTGGTGCACGGCGAAGTGACCGACCAGGACATCGACCTGTTCGACCGTGAAGCGGTCTTCATCGAACGCGTGATGCGCCCGCTGCGCAAGGACCTGCCGGCGCTGAACATCGTGTTCGAGCACATCACCACCAAGGACGCCGCGCAATACGTGGCGGAGGCGGAAGGCCCGATCGCGGCCACCATCACCGCCCACCACCTGCTGTACAACCGCAACGAGATCTTCAAGGGCGGCATTCGCCCGCACTACTACTGCCTGCCGGTACTGAAGCGCGAAGAACATCGCCTGGCGCTGGTGACTGCGGCGACCAGCGGCGACGAGCGTTTCTTCCTCGGCACCGACTCCGCGCCGCACGCGCAGGGCGCCAAGGAAGCGGCCTGCGGCTGCGCCGGCTGCTACACCGCGCTGCACGCGATGGAGTTGTACACCGAAGCCTTCGCCCGCGCCGGTGCGCTGGACAAGCTGGAAGCCTTCGCTTCGCTCAACGGCCCGGCCTTCTACGGCCTGGAGCCGAACAAGGGCACCATTACCCTCAAGCGCGAGCAGTGGACCCTGCCGGCCGACCTGCCGTTCGGCGATTCGAAGCTGATCCCGCTGAACGCCGGCGAAACGATCAACTGGAAAATGGCCTAAGGGACTACGTGTTCCAGGACATCGACTGGTCCCGCGCCTGGTATGCCTCGGTGCGGGACGCCGCTTCCCGCATCGACCTTTCCCTGCTCAGCGTGGTCCAGCCGTTCTGCGAACAGGCGGCCGCGCTGGCGCTGCTCAATCACGCGGGCCAGCCGCTGCGCTTCGTGCCGCAAGCCTCCCTTCCTGAAGGCACCGCCTATGAAGAGTTCATCGGCGCCACCGGCCAGGTGCCCACCCGCGACAACCTGCACGATTTCTTCAACGGCCTGGTGTGGCTGACCTTCCCGCTCGTCAAACGCCAGCTCAACGCCTTGCAGGCTGCGCAGATCGCGCAGGACGGCGTGGGCAAGTCACGCGGTCCCGCGCGCGATGCTGCTACCATCTATGACGAGAATTCGGCGTTGCTGGTCGTGCGCGACGATGCCGAGGGCGCGGCGCTGGTGGATGCCTTGCGCAACCACCGCTGGCGCGAAGCCTTCGTGGAGCGCGCCCCCATGTTCGGCCGCGACGCCGAAGTCTGGCTGTTCGGCCACGCGCTGATGGAAAAGCTGGTGGCGCCGTACAAAGCCATTACGGCCCACACGCGGGTGGTGCTGGCCGGCGCCGGCTACTGGGCGCTGGACGCTGCAGGCCGCCGTGCATGGCTGGATCGCGACGAAGCGGCGCGCCTGGCGAGCGAAGGCCTGGCCAAGGGCGGCTTCACGCCGCTGCCGGTGCTGGGCATTCCCGGCTGGTGGCCGCAGCAGGACGACACTTTTTATGCAGACGACACGGTATTCCGCGCCAAGCGGAAGCCCGCTTGAAAAGGAGCTTTGAATGGACAAGATTATTCGTTGGGGCATCCTCGGCACCGGCAAGATCGCCAAGGCCTTCGCCACGGCGCTGCGCGATGTACCCGATGTCGAACTGGCGGCGGTTGCGTCGCGCAGTTTGGATAGCGCTACCGAGTTCGCCAGGGAATATGGCGCAAAGCGCGCCCATGGCGACTATCAGGCGCTGGCCGACGACGGCGGCGTGGATGTCATCTACATCGCCACTCCGCACGCCATGCACCACGAGAATGCCATCATGTGCCTGAAGGGCGGCAAGGCGCTGCTGGTCGAAAAGGCCTTTACCCTGAACCGCCGCGAAGCGCAGGAAATCGTCGACCTGGCGCGCGAGCGCAAGCTGTTCGTGATGGAGGCGATGTGGACCCGCTTCCAGCCCGCCATCCTGGAAGCCAAGCGCATGATCGACATGGGCGAGATCGGCAATGTACGCAACCTGCAGGCTGACCTGGGTTTCGTTGCCGATGCCGGTCCCGAGCATCGCCTGTTCAATCCTGCTTTGGGTGGCGGCGCGCTGCTCGACCTGGGCATCTACCCGTTGTCGATGGCTGCCTTCTTCCTTGGTAGGGTCAAGGCCGCACGAGGTTACGGTGAACTGGCGCCGGCCGGCGTCGACGTGCAGGCTAGTTTCGTGCTGCACCACGAGGAAGGATCGTTGTCCACCTGCACCTGCAGCCTGAATACCCGTACTCCGGCCACGCTAAGCGTTTGCGGAGACAAGGGCTTCCTGCGCCTGCATGGCCGCTTTTACCACACCGAGCGCTTTACCGTTGTCCTGAACGATGGCAGCGAACGCGAATTCCACTTCCCGCGCATCGGCAACGGCTATGCGCACGAAGCGATGGAAGTAGGACGTTGCCTGCGCGAAGGCCTGCTGGAAAGCCCAGAAATGCCGCTGCATGAAACCGTCGAACTGATGGGCGTACTCGATGCGCTGCGCGCCCAGCTCGGCGTGCGCTACAGCGTGGATTGACGGCGAAGCCACACGCGACAACTCTTTACAAAAAAGTATTAGCCCTCCAATTGCCATAAAGTTATTATCGAATTTTTAACTTTGGTTGGAGGGTGGTATGCATCATGCAATCCTGAAGCTGGCTGGCGGTGCGGCGCTGGCATTGGCATCCGGCGCCGCTTCGGCGCACTGGGTCACTACTGATCTTCAAGTAACGGGCATCATCCAGGAGATACCTGGGCCATCCGCCCGTTGCCCTTCCAACTTCGGCGGCACCATTGCCGGCCACGGCACCAGCGCCCTGCTGGGCCGCGTGGTCTACGTCGCCAGCGACTGCATCACCCCGGACGGTGCGATTTACAACTTCAACCGCGGCCGCCTGATCCTCATGACCCTGTCCGGCGACCAGATTTATGCCGACTACAGCGGCCAGTTCGTGCCGACCGGCCAAGGCACCAACTATGTCTTCAGCGGCGCCACCTTCCAGATCGTCGGCGGCACCGGCCAGTATATCTTCGCCACCGGCGGCGGCCAGTTGCAGGGCGGTGAAGACATGGTGACCGGCGCGGGCAATATCGTCCTCAGCGGCCGCATGAGCTACTGGAAGCGCTAAGGCCCGCCGTTCTGGCGGCCGCCAGCAGGATTTGGCGGCATCCTTTACACTGGCTTTCTTTGCCAGCAGGATGCCCGCCATGACCAGCAACGACCGCCACCTCAATCTCAAGACGATCCTGCTCACCACCGGCGTCGTGCTGACGCTGTCGATGGGCGTGCGCCACGGCTTCGGCTTCTGGATGCAGCCGATTTCGCAGGCCAATGGCTGGACGCGCGAAACCTATTCGCTGGCGCTGGCGCTGCAAAACCTGCTGTGGGGCGCCTTCGGCCCCTTCGCCGGCATGGTGGCCGACCGCTGGGGCACGCAGCGCGTGGTGATCGCCGGCGCCTTTTCCTATATGGCGGGCTTGCTGTGGATGGCCACTGTGACGCAGCCGACCCTGTTCATCGTCGGATCGGGCGTGTTCATCGGCCTGGGCCTGGCCTGTACCGCCTTCGGCGCAGTGAGCGGCATTATCGGCCGCGCGGCGCCGGTGGAAAAGCGTTCCTGGGCGTTCGGCGTTTCCGGCGCCGCCAGCTCCTTCGGCCAGTTCCTGATGATGCCGGTCGAGCAGCAACTGATTTCCTCCATCGGCTGGCAGCACGCCTTCTACGCACTGGCCGGCGTGGTGTTCCTGCTGATGATTCCAATGACCGCCTTCATGCGCGAGCCGAAACATGCAGTAGCGACAGGCGGCGCGCACCAGAGCGTGGGCGAGGCCATGCGTGAAGCGATGGGCAACCGTTCCTTCATGCTGCTGGTGGCCGGCTATTTCGTGTGCGGCTTCCAGCTGGTGTTTGTCGGCGCCCACCTGCCGGCCTACCTGAAGGACAAGGGCATTGCGACGCCGGGCGTGGCGGTGATGGCGCTGGCGCTGATTGGCCTGTTCAATATCTTCGGCTCGTTCACTGCCGGCCAGTTGGGCGGCCGCATGCCGAAGCGCTACCTGCTTTCCTCGATCTATTTCGCGCGCTCGGTGGTGATTGGCCTGTTCCTGCTGGCGCCATTGTCGCAGTGGTCGGTCTACCTGTTCGCTGCGGCCATCGGCTTCCTGTGGCTGGCCACGGTACCGCTCACCAACGGCATCATCGCCGGCGTGTTCGGCTTGAAGCATATGTCGATGCTGGCGGGCGTGGTGTTCCTGTCGCACCAGGTGGGCAGCTTCATCGGCGTGTGGCTGGGCGGCTACCTGTTCGACAAGCTTGGCAGCTACGACGTCGTGTGGGGCATCACCCTCGGCCTCGGCATCTTCGCCGGCCTGGCCAACTTGCCGATCGACGAACGCCCGCTGGTGCGCAGCGAGCCGGGGTTGAAGGCTGCCTGAACATGAAACAGCGGCTGCTCCGCATCGGCCTGTGGGCACTGGGCATCGCCGTGCTGGCGCTGGCTTTTGCGGCCTACCTGCAGCCGGCTTTCATGCTCGACCTGGCCAACCGCATTTACCTCTGCCTGTGAGAGCCCGGCCGCCTTAATCAGGCGTGCTTGCGGGATTTGCTGGTCTTCTGGGCAACCTGCGTTTTCTTGTTCGAAGACTTGTCGCTGGCCACGCGCGAGGCCTTGCCCTTCTTGCCCTTGCCGGCCTTGTGCGGCGCTGGCGGTACTTCTTCGACACCGGTGCGCTTGGCGTGCATGGCCGAAGGCAGGGCGTTGTCTTCCAGGTTGGCCAGCATGAAGCGGTTCGGGTCGATACGGGTGCCGTCCTGGTAGGCTTCCAGGTGCAGGTGCGGACCGGTGGCGCGGCCGGTGGCGCCGGACAGGCCGATCAACTCGCCGGCAGCCACGGTGTCGCCCACGCTCACGTTGCGCTTGTTCAGGTGCGCATACAGCGAACGCAGGCCGCCTTCATGCTCGATCACCACTACATTGCCGTATTTGCGGTCGCCAAGATAGCCCATGCCGGATGCGACCACGGTGCCGTCGTTGGTCGCCATCACCGGCGTGTTGTGCGGCACGGAGAAGTCGATGCCGCCATGCGCCCGGCGTCCGCGCGCAGCGCCAAAGAAGCTGCTGACGCGGCCTCCTTCCAGCGGCAGGCGCCACTGCTGCAGGAGCGAGTCTTTCGGCTCTTTCTCTTCCTGTGGCGGCGGGATGTCCAATGGCTCAGGCATCGCGGCAGCAGGTTGCAGGATGTTGGCAGCGGCCAGCATGGCCAGCAGGAGGATGTTGGTGATCTTTGGCATAGCGGGCGAGTTTCGCATAACAGTGTGCTTTCTGGCAAATTCGTAGGGAACAGACAAGATTTCTTCTGTTAGTTGAAGTTCTGCTTGAAGTTGAGCCGCAACGCCGTGCCGCCGCGCGTGCCGATGGTGGTCTGGCGCCAGTCGAGGCCTTCATAGCGGTCGGTGCTGGCGCGGTCCGGATGCAGCACGTCGGACAGCGCAAGGCGTACTTCCTGGCGCGGCGACAGCCTCCAGGTGGCGCGCAAGTCCAGCTTGCGCTGGTAGGCCGCCATCGACACGATGCTGGCGGAAGCCCGGCTTAGGCCGCCGGCTTCGTAAGAGAACTCGGCATCGAGCGTCAATCCGGCGTGCTTGTAGCTCAGGGCCGCGACGCCGCTCAGCGGCGTTTGCGCGGCAAGCCGGTTGTCCGGGCCGGGGACGTGCTCGAGGCGGGAGCGGTTGATGGTGGCGTTGGCACGCAGGGACAACGACGCGGTCAATGGCGTGCGCAACTCCAGCGTGAAGCCATGCACGCGCGCGCCGCCCTGGTTGGCCGGCATGGTGATCCAGCGTTCGCCGTCGCGGTGTAGCGTGAGCAGGATGACGTTGTCGATGTCGCGCGCATAGATGCTGGCGCTCAGCAGGCTGTCCTTTGCGAAGTAGTAGTCGATGCCGGCGTCGAGCCCCCACGCCAGTTCGGGACGTAGCGATGGATTGCCCTGGGTATCGGGATTGGTCGGGCTGTTGTTGTTGTCGGAGGTGAAGCGGCGCGGGATCAGGTCAAGCATATTGGGCGCCTTGTAGCTGCGGCTTGCACCCAGGCGCAACTGGCTGTCGCCGGGCAGCTTGCGCATCCATTGCAAAACGGGGCTGATGACCGTGCTGCGCTGGCGTACCGAAGCAGTGTTGCGGTCATGCGCCTCGGTGCGCATGGTTTCCCAGCGCAGCCCGGCAGACCAGGAGTCTGCGCCGCGCTTCCATTCATCCTGGGCAAAGGCGGCCAGGCGTTCGATGCGGCCGTCGTAGCGGTCGTCGCGCAGGAAGTTGAGCGCACCTGCGTCGTTGTATTCGTGTTCGATCCGGGTTTGCATGCGCTGGGTGGCGGAGCCGTCCCAGCCTGCTACCAGCGCGTGCCCGTTGCCAAGCGGGTGGGAGTACTTGCCGCTGTAATTGAAGCCGTGCTCGCGAATGTCGCCATCCACATGGCGCACGGTGGGGCCGGGACCGGCCAGCGGCAGGCCCGTGAAATCGAAATTCGTATCTCGCGGCGCCTTGGTGCCGCCCAGCTTGAGCTCCCATTGCGCGCCGCTGGCCAGCGTGCGTTGCCATGTCAGCTCGCTGCGCAGGAAATAGCTGCGGATATGGAAGCGGCTGCGCACTTTTGCAAAGTCACCGGGAGCGCCGAGTTGTACTTCTTCCTGCGAGCGGTAGTCGATAGCACGGCGGTTCACGGTAGCGATGGTCTGCAGCGCGAGGCTGTCGCCATCGGCGGTACTCCAGTTCAGGCGCGGGCTGAGGTTGAGCGAGTCGGCAACGTTATCCTCATGCGATCGGGTGCTGCGCAGCATGTTGGGCGCGCTGTCGGTGATGGTGCGGTCGGCCGGCGTGCTGGCGCGCGACAGCACGGCGCTGACGTTGTGCGACCAGCCGTCGGCCTTGCCGCTTGATTGCGCGGTAAGGCGCGGCGACCATGCGCCGTGCAGGCTGTCCATCCCGAGTTGCATTTCCTGCGTGCCCTGGCGAACGGATTTGCGCAGCACGATGTTGATGGTGCCGGCGATGCCTTGCGTTCCCAAGATCGCCGACGCATTGCGCAGCACTTCGACGCGCTCGATCACCTCCGGCGGCAGGCTGTCCAGCGAAAAGCCGTTGGGAGCGGGCTGGCCGTTCAGCAGGATTTGCGTATAGCCGTTGCCCAGCCCGCGCAGGCGGATGCCGGCACTGTCGCTGATGGTGATGCCGGGCAGGCGGCGCAGGGCGTCGGCCAATGTGCGGTCGCCGTTCGCTGCCAGGTCGTCGCGGGTCAGCACTACGGTGCTGGCCGTGTCGTCCTTGCGCTGGTCGAGGCGCGCCGCTTTGATCTCGACAACGGACTGCGCAGGCGCGACTTGGGCTGCCAGCGCTGCGGCCAGCATGCATATGGTCTTCTTCATGACGTTTCCTCAGAGCGAGCGCCGCCACTGCCGCGCAGCGCGCGGCAGGTGGACAGGGCGGGTAAGATCAGGAGGCGCTGCTGGCTCTCAGGCGTTGCAGCGCAGTGCGGGCGGCGTTGGCTTCAAGATTGCCGAGCAGGGATTGCGGGTCGATGTTCCGCCCATTGCGGCTGACCTCCATGTGCAGGTGCGGGCCGGTGACCTTGCCGCTGGCGCCGGAGGTGCCGAGCTGCTGGCCAGCGGTGACGCGCTCGCCTTCTTTCACCAGGCGCTTGTCCATATGGGCATATAGCGAGCGCAGGCCGTTGGCGTGTTCAATGGCAACCAGTTCGCCCCACTTGTCTTCGCCCATGTAATTGCTGGTCGAGGCGACGACGACGCCGTCTGCCGGCGCGACGACGGGCGTGCCGGTGCGTGCGGCGAAGTCCATCCCGCCATGCGGCCGGCCGGTTGGCGCGTGCTTGATGCCGAAGAAGGCGCTGACGCGCAGCCTTTCCATTGGGGCTTGCCAGCGGGGCAGGCCGGCCGGCGAGGCGCCAGTGCCTGGTAGGGCGCTTTCGGGCATCGCGGCATCAAGGCGCCACGCAAGTGCTGGCTGCAGCAACACGCTGGCGGCCAGCAGCGCGGGCATTGCGGCCCAGCCCAAAGCGCTTGCCACTGCGCGTGGCATGGCAGGCACTCCGTCGCGGATCATGCCGATGCGGGCGGCGACGGTATCCACGGCGCGTCCGCCGAAGGCAAGGGCAGTCCCAGGGCCTGGTACGGCTTGCATGCGCATTTGCGCCACCAGTGCCGCGGCATAGGCACGGCGCTGGGGAGCAGGGCGATCTCGCAGCACGGCGCGATCGCAGCCCAGTTCCTGCGCCCACGCCATGCGCTGGCTGAGGCGGGCCACCATGGGGTTGAACCATTGGACGGCTTGCAGCAGGAGGCTGGCGTGCATCCACAGCGGGTCGCGGCGGGCGAGGTGGGTCAGTTCGTGTTCGATCACCAGGCGCTGCTGGACGGGATCGAAATCGCGCAGGTGGCGCGGCAGCAGCAGGATCGGACGGGCCAGCCCGACCAGCATGGGGGCGATTGGCGCATCGATCTCGCGCACTTCCGGCAACGGGCGATGCAGGCTGGCGAAGCCGGGATGGGCTGCCAGTTCGAAGCGGTCCAGCCGCTGCGATACGGCGAGCAGCGCGGCGAGACGGCGCCTGGCCTGCATCCAGCGCCCAACCGCTACGGCAAGGCCGGCGCCGTAGAGCGCCAGCCAGCCGTATCCAAGCCACAGCAGCGCTGGAGCGGGCGCGATCGGGGCCGCACCATGGTCGTCGAAGGCCGTCTCCTCGCCGGAGGCCGGGTCGCTCCCGCTGCCGGCGGCGGGATTCGGCTGGGCGGCGGGCGCCAGCACGGCAGGCAGTTCGATTGCGGGAACCAGGCTCAGGCGTGCAGCGCCGGGCAGTATTCCGAGCGCCAGGGTGCCGGCAACGGCGGCAACACCCAGCAGCCACGGCGCGCGGCGCGCTTCAAGCGCTGGCCAGGCGCGGGCGGCGCCCCGCAGGAGGAGCCAGGTGCACGCGCCGGCCAGCAAGCTGGCAATGCTCGCCTGCAGGAAAACCAGGGCTAACATCGCTTTACTCCTTATCTTCCGGCCATTCGATCAGCAGTTGCTCCAGTTCTTTCAACTCGTGCTGGTTGACCAGTTTGGACCCGGTGAACATATTCACGGGCAGTGGAGCGTTCATTTCCATCACGCGGTGGCTGAAATCGTGGGCAAATGCAGCCAGCGTTTCAACCTTTTCGAGTACTGGCGCGTATACGTTCATACCATGGACGGAATGCAGGCTGATCATCCCTTTCTCCAGCATGCGCTCCAGGGTTTTGCGAGTGGACGAGTAGGACCAGGCCAGTTCCTCCTCCACCCGTTCGTGGATTTCACGGGCGCTGAGCGGATGTTGTTTCCAAAGTGCCTTGAGCAGCGTTAATTCTGTAATGGATGGAATGGCCATGGGAGCTCCTTGTGACGTATGACGGCATTGTGCGACATGTGTCGCACGAAGGCAAGGAGTTTATGCGACACGTGTCACATAATGTATCATTGCGTATATGAAAAAGATTGCAATAGTTATCACAATGCTTGCCGCCTTGATCGGTTGCGGCGGCAAGCGGCTGACGGAGGCGGACGTCACCGGCGTCATGGCGGACATCGAAACCTCAGTCCAGCGTCATGATGCCGATCGCCTGATCGGGCACTTCTCGCCGAACGCCATGATCATGGTGTCGATGCCTGGTCGCGGCGGCGGCCTGTCGCGCATGAGCGTCAGTGAATACAAGGCCATGCTGGAAGGCCTGTGGAAGGTGCAGCTGCAGTCGACGTATGAAGTCAGCAACCGCGAGGTATCGCTGTCCCCTAACGGGCGCAGCGCCACAGCGCGTGACGTCGCCAAGGAAGTCGTGCTGCTGCCGGGCGAGCGCATGGAATCCCTGAGCAAGCAGAAGGCCGAGATCGCGCTGGTCGATGGCGTGCCGCGCATCATCTCGCTGACGGCGGAAGTGGAATCACTGGTCGCAACACCGACCGGCAGGAATTGAAGGGCAATCGGTGAATAAGGAAACCAAGCGGCCTGAAACCCCGCCATCCGGCAATTCCAGGCTTGCAAAGTCGGCCACCTGGATCGCGATCTTTGTCGCGCTGGGCGCTGGGTATGGACAGTGGCACTTGTCTGCGCGCTGGAAGGATGTTGCCAGGTCAGTCAAGCAGGGCGACATCGTCATGTATTCCTACGATGGTTGCGAGCCCGCAAACAGTGCCCGTAAACACTTCAGGAAATACAAGATCGAGTTCACCGAATGCGACATCAGGAATGATGAGCAATGCTATCGGAGATTCGAACTCCTGAAGACCGATCGAGTGCCAACCTTTGTTGTTTACGGCAAGCGCGTGGTCAAGGGTTTTGGCGCAAGTGAATTGTATGAGGCGCTGACGAAAAATAAGTAATGGATAAAAATACTATTTGTCCCAAATGCGACCATGTGCGGCCGAAGGATGCGACCAATCCGGAATGGCAATGTCCTGCTTGCGGTGTTTGCTACGCCAAGGCAGGGGCCACAGCGAAACCCGCGCCCGCACCGCGCACCCGGATGGCGCATGAAACCGCAGGCCAGCATGGCTGGAACCTGGGCCTCGTCGCCAAAGTCGTGGCTGTGGTACTGCTGGGATGGGGGCTGGCCACAGTGATCAACCATCGGCAGCAACCAGCCGGGTTGGCGGAGGTTGAAGTGGCCGAAACCGAACAGAAGCCGGACTCCGGATCGGCGGCTGCGGATGCTGTGCTGCAGGTTTCCGGTGCGGACGCCAGCATGCTGAGGGATGTGGGCGGCAAAATAGAAAAGTCCTGCGCGCGTAATAAGTACGGGCTGTCTGAAGCGGAATGCATCGACCGCATCCGCAAGCGCGGCGATCTTTGCGCGAACCGGACGGCTGCACGATTTCCAGGGCAGATCGGCAACACCGATCGCATGCAGGCTGTCGTGCAGGACTACGTCGGCTGCATCTTCGAGCGCTGACCGCGCAAGCTGCGTCGTCAGACTTTCAGGAACTCTTCGCGGCCGCCCAGCCAGCGTTCCAGGTGGGCTTCCACCGTAGCCTTGTTGGCGGGCGTCGCTTCATGCAGCAGGGCGTGCGCTACATCGCGGGCCTGGTCGACCAGCCAGGCATCCGTCTCCAGGTCGGCGAAGCGCAGCATGGCCTGGCCCGACTGGCGCGATCCAAGGAATTCGCCGGGACCGCGGATCTCGAGGTCGCGGCGCGCGATCTCGAAACCATCGGTCGTCTCGCGCATCGTCATCAGGCGCTGCTTGGCGACAGGGCCGAGCGGGCTTTGGTACAGCAGCAGGCAGACCGACGCCGCCGAACCGCGCCCCACGCGGCCACGCAGCTGGTGCAGCTGCGACAGGCCGAATCGTTCGGCATGCTCGATCACCATCAGGGAGGAATTCGGCACGTCGACACCGACCTCGATCACGGTCGTTGCGACCAGTACGTGGATGTCGCCGGCGGCGAAAGCGTCCATCACTTCCGCCTTTTCGGCCGGCTTGAGGCGGCCGTGCACCAGGCCGACGCGCAGGTCGGGCAGGGCAGCTGCCAATGTTTCGTATGTCTCGGTGGCCGTCTGCAGTTGCAGCGCTTCCGATTCCTCGATCAGCGGGCAGACCCAGTAAGCCTGGCGCCCTTCCAGTGCCGCAGCGTGCACGCGGGAGATCACTTCGTCGCGCCGGTTCTGGTCCACCACGGCAGTGACGATCGGCGTGCGGCCGGGCGGCAGCTCGTCGATCACCGACACTTCAAGATCGGCGTAGTAGGTCATGGCCAGCGTACGCGGGATCGGCGTGGCGGACATCATCAACTGGTGCGGCACGTTGTCGCCATTGCCCTTGTTGCGCAAGGTCAGGCGCTGGCCGACGCCAAAGCGGTGCTGCTCGTCGACGATGACGAGGCCGAGTTTCGCGAACTGCACGGTGTCCTGGATGATGGCGTGGGTGCCGATCACCAGTTGCGCTTCGCCGGACTCCACCAGCGCATAGGCGGCTTCCTTTTCCTTCTTTTTCAGGCTGCCGGTCAGCCACGCGACCTTCACGCCCAGCGGCTCCAGCCAGGCCGCGATCTTGCGGAAATGCTGGTCGGCCAGGATCTCGGTCGGCGCCATCAGCGCGGCCTGGTAGCCGCTGTCGATTGCCTGTGCGGCCGACAGCGCGGCAACGATGGTCTTGCCGCTGCCGACGTCGCCCTGCAGCAGGCGCTGCATCGGATACGGTTGCTTGATGTCGGCGCGAATTTCCTTCAGCACGCGCTGCTGGGCCTTGGTCAGCTTGAACGGCAGCGAGGCTTCAAAGGCGGACGATAGCGAGCCGACCTTGCCCAGCACCGCGGCGCCCTTGGCGCGGCGCGCGCGCTGCGCCCGTTTCAGGGAAAGCTGTTGCGCCAGCAGTTCGTCGAACTTCACGCGGGTCCAGGCCGGGTGGGTGCGGTCGATCAGGGCGTTCTCGTCGATTTCCGCCGGCGGGTAATGCAGGGTGCGCACGGCGGATTCGAGCGGATGCAGCCGCATGGCCTTGAGGATTTCCGGCGGCAGCGTATCGGTCCAGTCCACGCGCTTCATCGCATCGGCAATCGCGCGGCGCAGCACCAGTTGCGACAAGCCTTCGCCGGAAGGATAGACCGGCGTGAGCGACGTTGGCAGCGGCGCGCCTTCGTTGACGACCTTGTAGGCCGGGTGCACGATCTCGGCGCCGAAGAAGCCATGGCGCACCTCGCCGCGCGCCCGCACGCGGGTGCCCTCCGCCAGTTGCTTGACCTGGCTGCCGTAGAAATTCATGAAGCGCAGCTGGATGTCGCCCGTCTCGTCGGCGATATGCACCAGCAGCTGGCGGCGCGGCTTGTAGGCGATTTCGTTCGACGTGACCACGCCTTCCACCTGCGAGACCTCGCCGCCGCGCATGCAGGCCTCGCGGATCGTCAGGACTTCCGTTTCATCCTCATAGCGCATGGGCAGGTGCAGCACCAGGTCCATGTCCGTGCGCAGGCCAAGCTTGGCAAGCTTGCTCTCGGCGGTGGCGGCTGTTTTTTTAACTTTGGCAGGCGGCTTCTTTTCCGGCATGTTGGGCATGGTATAAACACCAGGCTTGGATTCTAACTGAAAGACGATGAGACTTGACCTGCGTTTGCCATGCCTGAACAGTGCTGTGTTCATTGCCGGCGCCGCGTTCTGCGGGCTCGCTGCGCTGGACTTCTATATCACGCGCGGCACCGACAGCCCTTCGCTGACGGCGAACAAGGCTGCGCGCACGGTTTTCCGCGCGCAGTTCTGGGGGAGCCCTGGGCCGCGTTTCGATGCGCAACAGCTGCCGTTCTCCGACCGGATGGCGTACTACAGGATGATGATACTGCGTGGCGGACCGGTCGAAGTGGCGGCGGCTGACGAACTGCCGGTGCAGCAGGATTTCGCGCGCCTGGTTCAAACCACGCAGTTTGCCGATTTGCCGCCAGCCGCACGCGAGCAGGCGCTCGACTGGGCGAGTGAAGACTTGCCGAACGACCAGGGCAACCATGTCTACGGTATCCCTGCCCTGAAGATTTCTTCACTGGAAGCGCGCGCCAGCCGGGGCGACTGCGGGGCGGCCCGCCGGCTGGCCTCATACGACATGTTTGGCGCCATCGGGAAATACGATATGGATCTCAAGTGGGCGCGGGTTGCCGCCAAGTGTCCCGGAACGTATTTCAAGGAAACGCTGGTGGGGATGTACGTCTACTTTAGCGTCAAACCAGCGTACGACGGTGAAATTGAGGAACTGATTGCCGGGATAGAAGCCGTTGACCCGGCGCTCGGCGCCAGGTATCGGCAGGACCTCAAACAGGGCAGGCCTCGCTGAGGGGAGCTATTTTGCGTGAAATTTGGGCAAATGACGTAAAATAGAGGGTTGCCCAACAGTTTTAGTAGTCCGTCAATGTACTCGCTATCCGATTTCGATTTCCATCTGCCGCCAGAGCGTATTGCGCAGTTCCCGCTGCCGAACCGCAGCGCTTCGCGCCTTCTTCACGTGGATGGCAAGATCCTGCACGACCGCCAGTTCACCGACATCGTCGACCAACTCCAGGCTGGGGACCTGCTGGTGATGAACAATACCCGCGTGCTGAAGGCCCGCTTCTTCGGCGTCAAGGACAGCGGCGGCAAGGTGGAAGCGCTGGTTGAGCGCGTGCTGGACACCCGCACCGTGCTGGCCCAGGTGCGCGCCTCGAAGTCGCCCGGCCCCGGCGTGAAGATCCGCCTGGCCGATGCCTTCGATGTCACCGTCGGCGAGCGCGCCGGCGAGTTCTATACCCTGCATTTCGATGCCGACGTGTTCGACCTGATCGAGCAATACGGCCGCCTGCCGCTGCCGCCTTATATCGAACACGCGCCAGGTGAAGTGGACGAAACCCGCTACCAGACCGTTTTCAACAAGGTGCCGGGTGCCGTCGCCGCGCCAACTGCCGGCCTGCACTTCGATGAAGCGCTGCTGCAAAAGCTGAAGGACAAAGGCGTGAAATTCGCCTACGTCACCCTGCACGTTGGCGCCGGAACCTTCCAGCCGGTGCGTACCGAAAACCTGGCCGAGCACAAGATGCACACCGAGTGGTACACCATGCCGCAGGAAACCGTGGACGCCGTGCGCGAAGCGCGCGCCGCCGGCCGCGACGTGGTGGCGGTGGGCACGACCTCGCTGCGGGCGCTGGAATCTGCTTCCCAAGGCGGCAGCCTGGAAGCCGGCAGCGGCGACACCAACCTGTTCATCACCCCGGGCTACAAATTCAAGACGGTGACGCGACTGATCACCAACTTCCACCTGCCGAAATCGACCCTGCTGATGCTGGTCAGCGCTTTCGCAGGCTTTACAGAGATCCGCCACGCCTACCAGCACGCGATCGCGAACGAATACCGCTTCTTCAGCTATGGCGACGCCATGCTGCTGACGACGCACAACAGAGCATAAGGAACACCGATGCTGGAATTTAAACTCATCAAAAAAGACACCACCGGCAAGACCCACGCCCGCCGCGGCACGGTCAAGCTCAATCACGGCGAGGTGCAGACCCCGATCTTCATGCCGGTCGGTACCTACGGCTCGGTCAAGGCCATGTCGCCCCTGGAGCTGAAGGAAATCGGCGCCCAGATCATCCTCGGCAACACCTTCCACCTGTGGCTGCGCCCCGGCAACGACGTGATGTCCAAGTTCGGCGGCCTGCACGGTTTCATGGGCTGGGACAAGCCGATCCTGACCGACTCCGGCGGCTTCCAGGTGTTCTCGCTGGGCGAAATGCGCAAGATCACCGAGGAAGGCGTGACCTTCAACTCGCCGATCAATGGCGACAAGCTGTTCCTGTCCCCCGAAATCTCGATGCAAATCCAGCGCGTGCTGAACTCCGACATCGTGATGCAGTTCGACGAATGCACCCCGTACGAAATCGACGGCCGCCCGGCAACGCTGGAAGAAGCCGCCAAGTCGATGCGCATGTCCCTGCGCTGGGCCCAGCGCTCGATGAATGAGTTCAAGGCGGGCGAGAACCCGAACGCGCTGTTTGGCATCGTCCAGGGCGGCATGTACGAAAACCTGCGCGACGAATCGCTGGCAGGCCTCCAGGAAATCGACTTCCCGGGCCTGGCCATCGGCGGCCTGTCCGTCGGCGAGCCGAAGGAAGACATGATGCGCATCCTGCAGCACGTCGGCCCGCGCCTGCCGGAGAACAAGCCGCACTACCTGATGGGCGTCGGCACCCCGGAAGACCTGGTGAATGGCGTGGCCAACGGCGTCGACATGTTCGACTGCGTGATGCCGACCCGGAATGCCCGCAACGGCTGGATCTTCACCCGCTTCGGCGACGTCAAGATCAAGAATGCACGTTATAAGGATGACAAGGAGCCGCTGGACCCGACCTGCTCCTGCTATACCTGCCGCAACTTCAGCCGCGCCTACCTGCACCACCTGCACCGTGCGCAGGAGATCCTGGGGGCGCGCCTGAACACCATCCATAACCTGCATTATTACCTGGACATCATGCAGCAGATGCGGGACGCGCTGGATGCTGACCGCTTCCCGGACTGGGTGCAGCAATTCCACGCAGACCGCGCGCGTGGTATTTAAAAAACGGCAACCCGCCTATATATAGGTGGGCAGCGTGGGCGGTGCTAGAATACACCGCCGATTTTTTAACAATTGAGTTTTACCTAACTAGAACTTGGAGTTACCGTGTTCATTTCCAACGCATACGCTCAAACCGCAGCCGACGCAGGCGCCATGGGCAGCCTGACCACCTTCGCACCACTGATCCTGATGTTTGTGGTGATGTATTTCCTGATGATTCGTCCGCAGCAAAAGCGCGCGAAAGAGCAGAAAGCCATGATGGAAGCCCTGGCCAAGGGCGACGAAGTGGTGACCATCGGCGGCATCCTGGGCAAAGTGACCAAGGTCACCGAGCAGCACGTGACCATTGAAGTCTCCCAGGGCACCGAAGTCGTCGTGCAGAAGCACGCTATTTCCTCCCAGATGCCGAAGGGCACCCTGAAGAGCCTGTGATAACCGGAGCGGGTGGCGACCTGGCCGCCCACGCCTGAACGCTGAAGACTATGAATCGTTATCCAATCTGGAAATACATCCTTATCGTCGTGGTGGTGCTGCTGGGCGCCCTGTACACGGCGCCTAACTACTTCGGCCAGACACCTGCACTGCAGATCACCAGCGCCAAGTCCACCGTCAAGGTCACCAATGCCCTGGCAACCCAGGTGGACACGCTCCTGAAACAAGCCAACGTCAAGAATGACGGCGTAGCGCTGGACGGCGCCGGCCTGCACACCTATGTGCGCGCCCGCTTTGCCGATACCGACGCGCAGTTCAAGGGCCGCCTGGCGCTTGAAAAAGGCCTGAACCCGGACCCGAACGACCCGACTTACATCGTCACCGTCAACCTGGTGTCGAATACCCCTGACTGGATGCGCGCCGTAGGCGCACTGCCAATGTACCTGGGCCTGGACCTGCGCGGCGGCGTGCACTTCCTGATGCAGGTCGACACCAGGGCTGCGGTGACCAAGCGTATCCAGGGCACCCAGGCAGCCATCAAGAACCAATTGCGCGAAAAGAACGTGCGCCATGCCGGCATTGACCGCGCAGGCGATACGATCATCGTCAAGTTCCGCGAAGATGCGCTGCGCCAGCAAGCCAAGGGCATCATCCAGGACCAGCAACCGGACATGAACGTGGTTGACGCCACCGAAGGCGACGAACTGCGCTTGGTCGTCACCCTGAAGCCGGCTGCCCTGAAAGCTACCCTGGACAACGGCGTGCAGCAGAATATCGCCACCCTGGGCAAGCGCGTGAATGAACTGGGCGTGTCCGAACCGGTGATCCAGCAGCAAGGCCCTGACCGTATCGTGGTGCAGCTGCCGGGCGTGCAGGATGCCGCACACGCGAAGGACATCATCGGCCGTACCGCCACCCTGGAAGTGCGCATGGTCGACGAATCGGTCACCCCTGGCACCGAGATGAGCACGGCGATTCCGTACAACTCCGAACTGTTCACCGTCGGCAAAGGCGTGCCTGTCGTGCTCACCAAGGACGTGGTGCTGACCGGCGACTACATCTCCAGCGCAACCGCCACCTTCGACCAGAACCAGCAGCCTGCCGTCAGCATCGACCTGAACGGCGACGGCGGCAAGAAGATGCGCGACGCGACCCGCGACCGCGTGGGCAAGAAGATGGCCATCGTGCTGTTCGAGAAGAAGAAAGCCGAAGTGCTGTCCGTGGCGACCATCCAGAGCGAACTGGGTAGCCGCTTCCAGATCACCGGCATGGGCAACGCGGAAAACTCCGCCGAGCTGGCGTTGCTGCTGCGCGCAGGCGCGCTGTACGCGCCGATGGAAGTGATCGAGCAGCGTACCGTGGGTCCTGCGCTGGGCGCTGAAAACATCGCCAAGGGCTTCCACTCCACGATGTACGGCTTTGCCGCCATCGCGGTCTTCATGATCGTCTACTACATGATGTTCGGCGCCTTCAGCGTGCTGGCGCTGGCAGTCAACCTGCTGCTGCTGATCGCCGTGCTGTCCCGCCTGCAGGCCACGCTGACCCTGCCGGGTATCGCGGCAATTGCGCTGGCGCTGGGTATGGCAATCGACGCCAACGTGCTGATCAACGAACGTATCCGCGAAGAGCTGCGCAACGGCGCGAATCCGCAGTCGGCGATTGCGGCCGGCTTCGAGCACGCCTGGCACACCATCCTGGACTCCAACGTCACCACCCTGATCGTTGGTATCGCGCTGCTGGTGTTCGGTTCCGGTGCGGTGCGCGGCTTCGCCGTGGTGCACAGCCTGGGCATCCTGACTTCGATGTTCTCCGCAGTCTTCGTTTCGCGCGGCGTGGTGAACCTGTGGTACGGCCGTAAGAAAAAACTGCAGTCGCTGTCGATCGGCACCGTCTGGAAACCAGCGAACTAAAGAACTGAGGAATAGAGATGGAATTTTTCCGCATCCGTAAAGACATCCCGTTCATGCGCCATGCGTTGGTCTTCAACGTGATTTCGGCGCTGACCTTCGTGGCGGCAGTGTTCTTCCTGATCCACAAAGGCCTGCACTTCTCGGTGGAGTTCACCGGCGGCACCGTGATGGAAGTGAAGTACGCACAGGCAGCCAACCTGGAAAAGGTGCGCGGCACCTTGACCGGCCTGGGTTACCACCCTGAGGTGTCGAGCATCGATACCGCGCGCGACGCCTTGATCCGCCTGCCGAACGTGGCCGGCACCACCGCAGCCGATACCGCCGCCAAAGTGTTCGGTGAGCTGTGCAAGGCCGAGCAGGGCAGCGTCAAGTCGGTCGACAAGGTGACCGACAAGGGCGCCCACGAAATGAAGAGCGCCTGTATCCATGCCGACGGTTCCGAAGGCGTGTCGCTGCAGAAGGTTGAATTCGTCGGCCCGCAAGTCGGCGATGAACTGGCGCAGAACGGCCTGAATGCCCTGATCATGGTGGTGGTCGGCGTGATGATCTACCTGGCCATCCGCTTCGAATGGAAATTCGCAGTGGCAGCGATCGTCGCGAACTTGCACGACGTGGTGATCATCCTGGGCTTCTTCGCCTTCTTCCAGTGGGAATTCTCGCTGACCGTGCTGGCCGCCGTCCTGGCAGTGCTGGGTTACTCGGTCAACGAATCGGTGGTTATCTTCGACCGGATCCGCGAGAACTTCCGCAAGCAGCGCAAGATGACCGTGCATGAAGTGATCGACAACGCGATCACCTCCACCATCTCGCGTACCATCATCA
Organism: uncultured Duganella sp.; assembly: GCA_966077345.1. Classification (GTDB taxonomy): domain Bacteria; phylum Pseudomonadota; class Gammaproteobacteria; order Burkholderiales; family Burkholderiaceae_D; genus Rugamonas. The sequence continues at coordinate 89,155 of CBHREK010000033.1, read as the reverse complement.
CCCACGGTTGCACGCAGATGATGGTGCTGTCGATGCTGTTCCTGGGCGGCCCGACGCTGCACTACTTCGCGATCGCGCTGACCATTGGTATCTGCTTCGGTATTTACTCTTCCGTGTTCGTTGCTGCTGCCGTGGCCATGTGGCTGGGCGTGAAGCGCGAAGACCTGATCAAGCCGATCAAGGAAAAAGACGAAACCGACGGCGCTGTGGTTTAAACAATCGCCGCTCTAAAAAAAAAGCAGCCGCGAGGCTGCTTTTTCTATTTGCGCAGATGTCGTTATGCGCTCTCGCGCGCCATCAGCGTGAAGCCAAGGTCGATGCGGCGCGCCGGCACGTCGTTGCCGCGGATGGTCGCCAGCAGCAGGTTGGCCGCTTCGAAGCCGGTCTGGTAGCGCGGCGTGCCGACCGTGGTGACGGAGGGCTTCATCCAGGCCGAAGCCGGCAAGTCGTTGAAGCCGCAGATCGCCAGCTGCTCCGGCACTTTGATGCCGCGCCGCTGGCACTGGAAGATGGCGCCATGCGCCAGGTCGTCGTTGCAGCAGAAGATCGCATCCAGGCCCGGCATATTGGCCAGCATCCGGCCCAGCAGCTCGGCGCCCAGCGCGATGGTGGATGGATCGGGGCACATCAGCTCCAGCATCGGATCGGCCAGGCCCGCTTCCTCCATGGCCTTGCGGTAGCCATCGCCGCGTTTCAGGGTGCGCTCGTCGAGCTGGGCGGCCATGTAGCCTATGCGCTTGCGGCCCTTGTCGATCAGGTAGCGCGTGATGGTGTAGCCGGCGTCCTCCTGCGAGAAGCCGACCGACAGCGCGCCCGGTTCCGAGGACAGGTCCATCATCGACACCACGGGCACGCGCGAAGTGGCCAGCATCTGCTGCACGCGCGGGCTGTGCGTCAGGCCGCATAGCAGGATGCCGTCCGGATTCGACTGCATGTACGTCGCCAGCAGCTTTTCTTCTTCCGCATCCGAATAGCGCGTGTTGCCGATCAGGATCTGGTAGTTGCACGGATCGAGCGCGTCCTGCACGCCTGCCAGCACGGCGGTAAACACCGTATTTGCCAGCGACGGCACCAGCACCACGATGACCTTCGATTGCGCCGAGGCCAGCGCGCGTGCGGCGCGGTTCGGCACATAGCCGAGGTCCTGCACCGCCTTCTCCACGCGTTCGCGCAGGATGGCCGATACCAGCTCCGGCTGGTTGATGGCGCGCGACGCCGTCATGGGCGCGACGCCGGCGCGGGCGGCTACATCGGACAGGGTGACTTTGCCGAGCGCGCGGCTCTTGGTGGAAGGGCTCTTGGTTGGGGGATTCTTGGTCATATTCCGATTATAACTATGTTAAGCTGCACGCCTCTTAAAATGGGGAGCAGCAATGAGCCGTACCGGCCGCCTGTTCCAGCTCATGGATGCCATGCGCGGTAGCCGCCGTCCGGTGACTGCGGCGGCACTGGCGGAAAAGCTGGGTGTATCCGAACGCACGATTTACCGCGACATGCAAACCCTGGCCGAACTCGGCGCACCGGTGGAAGGCTCGGCCGGCCTTGGCTACCTGCTGCGCAGCGGCTTCTTCCTGCCGCCGCTGATGTTCGACACCGATGAACTGGAAGCACTGGTGCTCGGCGCGCGCTGGGTGCGCCGCCAGGGCGACCCGGCGCTGGCGCAGGCTGCGGCCAATGCGCTGGCCAAGATCGCCACCGCGACCCCGAAAGACCTGCGCGACGACATGGCCGACACCAGCCTGTGGGTGCCGCTGATGCGCGACACGCCGGAGCATGATGAATTCGTGCAGCCCGCGCGTGAAGCGATCCGCCGCCATCACAAGATGCGCATCCACTACAAGGACGAAAACGGTTCTTCGTCCGAGCGCACGGTATGGCCTTTCGCGCTGGCCTTCTTCGAAGGACGCCGCATCCTGGCCGCCTGGTGCGAGATGCGCAAGGCGAACCGCCACTTCCGCATCGACCGCATCGCGCACGCCGAGGCACTTTCAGAACGCTACCCGGCCGCGCGCCACGAACTGCTCAAGGTCTGGCGCGAAGAAAATGCGATCAAGGATGACTCCTGACAGGAACTGTCAGGAGGCCTTGGTTACGATAGGCGCATTCGATCAACCTACCAAGGAGTTTAATGATGCGCCTCTATCACAACCCACTGTCCTCCAACGCCCGCCGCGTATTGCTGACTGCAAGCCAGCTTGGCATCAAGCTCGATCAAGTGATCATCGACTTTGCCAGCGAAGGCGACCGCAAGCGCCTGGAAGAGGTGAACATCTGCGGCAAGGTGCCGGTACTGGAAGACGACGGCCTGCAACTGTGGGAATCCTGCGCCATCATGCAGTACCTGGCCGACAAGCACGGCGCAAGCGACCTGTACCCGACCGGCCTGAAAGAGCGCGCCGATATCAACCGCTGGATGTTCTTCGGCGCCCAGCACTTTGCACCGGCGATCGGCATCCTGACCTGGGAATACCTGTGGAAGAAACTGGTGACCGGCGAAGGCCCTGATCCGGTTGAGATTGCAAAAGGCGAACGGTTTGTGCATGAACATGCGGCCGTGCTCAACAAACACCTGGCCACGCGCCAATGGCTGAGCGGCGACAAGCTGACGCTGGCAGACTTCGCCGTGGCGGCCCCACTGATGTACGTCAGCCGCGCCAAAGTTCCCGTAGATCAATACCCGCATCTGCTAGCCTGGGCCGAACGCGTCCAGCAATTGCCGGCATGGCAGCAAACCGAGACCCCTTGGCCTTTTTAAGGTTTGTGTGAGTTGACGCACAGAGTGTGGCCAGTCCGGAACATAAGATGGAACCGTCTCTTTCAGGACATCCCTAGTTTTGGACTTGGCCCACTCCCCGGAGTGGGCATTTTTTTGAGAGAGACGTCATGCATTCCATCCCCGTACTGAATTCCACCATCGCTTACCGCGAACTCGGCGAACGCAGCTCGCGTGCTGTCATCTTCTTGCACGGCAATCCTACGCACTCCTTTATCTGGCGCGACATCATGCCGCACGTGGCTGCCAAAGCCTGGTGCCTGGCGCCGGACCTGATCGGCTTCGGCGCTTCCGGCAAGCCCGACATCGCCTACAGCTTCCTCGAACATGCCGCCTATCTCGAAGCCTTCCTGCAGCAGATGGAGATCGAGGAGTTCACGCTGGTTGGCCAGGACTGGGGCGGAGCATTGGCCATTCACCTGGCCGCGCGCTATCCCGCCAAGGTGCGCGGCGTCGCGCTGATGGAATTCGTGCGCCCGAGCCCAACGTGGGAAGACTTCCATCCGCTTGAGCAGGCACGCGAACGCTTCAAGCTGATGCGCGCACCGGGCAGCGGCGAAGAATTCGTGCTGCAGCAGAATTTCTTCATCGAGCAGATGCTGCCGAAAGGATCGCTGCGCCCGCTGACCGAGGAAGAGATGGACGCTTACCGCGCACCATTCCCAACGCCCGAATCGCGCAAGCCGATGCTGGCTTTCCCGCGCATGATGCCGATTGCCGGTGAACCGGCCGATGTGTACCAGTTGATCGAACACAATGAAGCGATCATGGCGACGGCCCAATATCCAAAGCTGATCCTGTTCAGCCCAAATGGCGTGCTGACCCCGCGCGCAGTCGCCGAACGATATGCTGCGAAGTTTGCAAACTGCAAGCTTGTCGAACTCGGCGAAGGCACGCACAACATCCAGGAAGACCACCCGGATGCGATCGGCCGCGCTATAGCCGCGTGGCTGCCGTAATGAAAGCAATGTAAGCATCCAACAGTTGGCGCGCACCGCGCGGTGCGCGCTTGCCCTCGCCTGGCAGACTCAGTAGCATGGCATCATCAGACAAGGGGACAGATATGCGAGCATCTGCACTTCCCACGCCAGAGCAAGTCGACCGCTGGCAAGCCATGCGTCAAAAAGCCTTCAAGGCCGTACCTGATGGCGGGCGCACCATCACCTACCTTGGCAAGAAATTCCACGTTTACCCGAATACCTTCTGGCCCTTCCTCGACAGCCAGCCGCTGGTGCGCAACTTCCGCATCAAACCCGACGAGAGCGTGCTCGATGTGGGCACTGGTTCGGGCGTGATTGCAATCTTCGCCTGCTACCAGGGCGCCTCGCGCGTGCTGGCGCTGGACGTCAACCCTGCCGCTATCCGCAGCGCGCGCCACAACCTGAAGGCGCACGGTTTTGAAAGCGTGATGGAGGTGCGCCGTTCCGACCTGTTCGAGAAAGTCGGCGATGAACAGTTCGACGTCATCACCGCCAACCTGCCGTTCCGCGACAAGCCGGCGCCGGACGTGGTGGCGCGTTCGCAGTGGGACACCGACTTCCGCACCAACACCCAATTCTTCGAACAGGCCGCGCGCTACCTGAAGCCTGGCGGCCGCATCTACTTCGCACATTCGAACTTCGGCGCGGTGGAAGAAGTGCGGCGCCTGGCCAGGCAGGCTGGCTTCAGCATCCGGCTGATGGCCCGCAGTGCGGCCGAACGCGACCAGGAGCGCCAGTTCTTTGCTTTCCTGATCAAGCCTGCGGCGAAACATGGACGGCCTGATTGACACCATCCGCCAGTTGCGGGCCGTGCCGCACGCGCCCTGGCGTGCACAGGTGAGGCGTGTCGCAGTCATCCTCACCAGCTCGCGTTCTGGATCCACCCTGTTCAAGTCGGTGCTGGCGCGCCATCCCGGCATCGCCAGCCTCGATGGCGAAGCGGAGCCTTTCCTGGCTTTGAGCGGCAACGGTTTCGGCTACGATCCCGCATGCGGCAGCGACGCCATCGCGCGCCTGCGCAATGCCGACGCACTGGCCGACGAAATCTTTGACAGCCTGACCGTGCCGGAAGGGGGCATCGCGCCTTTGCCGGAACTGAAGGCACGCTGGCGCAAGCGCCTCCTGTTGCAGTTCCCTGCGCTGTTCGCGCAATCGCCGGCCCATGCCCAGATGGAGCGCGCACTCGACGAGGCATTGCTGTTCAGCCGGGCGGCCAATCCACCGAGCGAGCAGGAATTGCAGCGCGCCGTGCTGGGCGCCGTGTTCTGGCGCGAACCATGGCGCTGCGATTACTACGACGGCGGCCAGGGACCTGGGGAGCGTCGCCCGTTCAGCGAAGCGGCGAAGATCGAAGAGCCGCCCTTCGTGTCGCCGGCCATGCATGCAAGGCATTTCACCGAGGACGATGCTGCGAATAAGGTTCTGCTGTTCAAGACGCCATCCGATGCGTACCGCTCCGGCTTCTATGAAGAGCTGTTCCCGCAAGCGCAGGTGCGCTACCTGCACCTGGTACGCAGCGTTGCTGCATGCGTCAATGGCCTGATCGACGGCTGGCTGTCGCCGGTGGGCTTCCATGCCCACGATATGCAGAAGCATGGCGTGACGCTGGCGATTGGCGGCTATTCGGAACAATGCGTGGGCGGCGAGCGCTGGTGGAAATTCGACTTGCCGCCGAACTGGCGCAGCTATATCAATGCGCCGCTGGAGGAGGTATGCCTGAACCAGTGGCTGTCCTGCCACCGTCATATCATCGATAGCGGAGTGGCCGCGCTGCCGGTGCGCTTCGAAGCCTTCCTGGCCGACCCGGCGGGCGTACTGGAGCGAACCTGCGAATGGCTTGCCCTGCCGCCCATGCCGCAGCCGCCGGAGCTGCCTGTGACGATGGCCACCGAGGCTCCCGCGCCGGGCCGCTGGCGCAAGCGCAGCAGCCAGCTGCTGCCGTTGGCGCAGCGGACGGAGGTGGCCGACATGATGCACGCGCTGGGCTATGGCGCGGCGCCGGAGCAGTGGCAATGATCCGCCGCCTGCTGGTACCTTACCTGATGGGCAAGCGCCGCGACGGCTTGCAGCGTGTGCAGATGATCGACCCGCACCCTTGGGCGGTGTTGCAGTCGCCGCAATCGACCGCCACCGAACTGGTGGACAAGGATGAACAGATGCGCAGCATGGGCCGCGTGTACGCCGTGCTGGCAGAGCATGTTGAAGCGGCGGTGGCAGCGGGCGAGCTTCCGGTCAGCATCTCCGGCGACTGCGTATCGACCATGGGCGTGATGGCGGGCCTGCAGCGCGCCGGCCGCGAACCGCAGCGCATGCTCTGGCTCGACGCGCATGGCGATTTCCACACCTGGGCCACCACCCATACGCAGTACCTGGGCGGCATGCCGCTGGCGATGCTGGTCGGCCGCCAGGACCGGCGCCAGAACCGGCGCGACAGCATCACCGCGCTGCGGGACGCGGTCGGCATGCGTCCTTATCCGGAAGAGTTGGTGTTGCTGTCCGACGCGCGCGACCTTGACCCGGGCGAAGATGTGGCATTGGCACGATCGGCCATCGTGCGCTGCACGCTGGACCAGGTGCTGGGCAACCTGTCGACGCATGAAACACTCTACGTGCATTTCGATACCGACGTGCTGGACGAAGCCCAGCGCATGCCGGCGCTCAAATACCATGTGCCTGCGGGGCCGAGAGTGGAAGAGATGGCGGAACTGTTCCGCTGCCTGCGCGACTATCCCTTGGTGGCCGTGTCGGTATCGGCGTGGCACTCGGAACTGGATGCCGGCGACCAGGCGGCTCGCATCTGCCTCGAGCTGCTGGACGAACTGCTGCCCGGCGCGCGCAGTACGCCGCGCGAGCGTAACTCGGCCAGCACCAGTTCGACGCAATCGGCCAAGCCGGCGCGGGCAGTATCGAGCGACAGTTCAGGCGCCAGTGGCGCTTCATAAGGAGCGGAGACGCCGGTGAACTGCTGCACTTCGCCGGCACGTGCGCGGCGATACAGGCCTTTGACGTCGCGCTGCTCGCAGACTTCCAGCGGACACTTGCACCAGGCCTCGATGAAGTCTCCAGCGGCCTGCATGGCGCGTACGCGAGCCCGGTCGGCGCTTAGCGGGGAGATGAACGCGGCCAGAACGATGATGCCGGTGTCGGCGAACAGGCGGGCAGTTTCACCGGCACGGCGCAGGTTTTCGCTGCGGTCTTCAGGAGAAAAGCCAAGGTCGGCGCACAGGCCCTGGCGCAGGCTGTCTCCGTCCAGCAGCACGGCCTGGCAGCCGGCGTGGAACAAGCGCCTTTCGACGGCACGCGCCAGCGTTGTCTTGCCGGCGCCGGACAAGCCTGTGAACCAGACCACCGCGCCGCGATGTCCATGCATTTCCTCGCGCTCGCGGCGCGATACTTGGAAGGAGTCCATGATGCGACTATATACGCGATGCAGGGGGCCAGCATGCGCACGGTATTGATCGTAGGTGCGGGCTTTTCAGGTGTAGCGTGCGCGATACAGATGCTGCGCCTTGCAGAAAGGCAGCCAGTGCGGGTGCTGCTTCTCAATCGCAGCGGGCGGCTGGCACGCGGCATGGCGTACGGAACGCAAAGCCCGCAGCACGTGCTTAACGTGGTGGCGGCGAATATGAGCGTGCTGCCCGACGATCCGGAACACTTCGTGCACTATGCGGGGATGCGCGACAGCCGGGTGACCGGCAGCTCGTTCGTCGCGCGCAGCGTGTACGGCGACTACCTGGAATGGGCGCTGCGCCAGGCGCAGGCGAATGCACCGCGCCACGCCTCCCTCGATTGCATCAGCGGCAGCGTATGCAAGCTGCAGGCGATGCCTGGCGGCGGATTGGCTGCCGAGCTGGAAGACGGCCGCTGCATCGAGGCGGACCGGGTAGTGCTCGCCTTTGGCCATCTCCCCGCACCACCGCCGGAGGTGGCGCAGGGCGGCCTGGCCGGCAATGCGCGCTACGTGGCGGACCCGTGGCGCGGCGACTTGCTGTCCACAATCGGCGAGCAGGAGCCGGTGCTGTTGCTGGGGAGCGGACTCACTGCCGTTGATATCGCGCTGCAGCTGCTGCGCCGCAAACCGGCGCAACGCGTGCATGCGCTGTCGCGCCATGGGCTGCTGCCGCAGCCTTACAAAGCGCCATCCGGGCATCTGGCAGGCCGCGCCCTGCTGCGCGACGCGGCGCCGACTGTCCGCGCAACCATGCGCGCGTTCATGCAGCAGGTGGAACGCCTGGAAGATACGGGCCTGGACTGGCACGATGCGCTGGCGGCCGTGCGCCATCAGGCTGCAGATATCTGGCAAGCCTGGCCCGCGGCCGAGCGCCGGCGCTTCCTGCGCCATGTGCGGCCCTATTGGGACGTGCACCGGCACCAGCTGCCGCCAACGGTACAGCAGGAATTGTCGGCGGCGCTGGAGCGCGGCGCGCTGCGGGTGACGGCGGGGCGGGTGCTGGCCATACGGGACGAGGCTGAACTGGCGGTGCTGGAGGTGCAGCCGCGCGGCGGCGAGGAACGGATTGAGCTGCGCGCGGGCCTCATCATCAATTGCACGGGCAGTTGCGCCAGCCCGCGCCGCGCCGCCGTGCCGCTGGTGCAGCAGCTATTGGCGGATGGCTTGATGCGGGCCGATGCACTCGGCCTTGGCGTCGAGACAGGCGCCGACTGCGCCGTGCTCGGGGCGGATGGCAGGCCGACGCCGGGCCTTTACTACATCGGCCCCTGGCTTCGTGCCGGCTTTTGGGAAGCGACAGCGGTGCCGGAACTGCGCCGGTTTGCTGCCGCCATCGCCCGCGCATGCATGTAAATCGACAAGAAATGTCCGATTGCCGGACCTGACCCCGACTTTAATCAGTGAAGCAGGGCGGCGGTGAGGGATTTCACCTCTTCCGCCGACTCTTCCATGATGGTGGCCAGCGTGCCGTCGCCGACTGCGAAGTCGATGGTGCTGGCGGCGGCGACCGAGGTCGCGCCCGGGCGGGCGTGCAGCGGCGAGGCGATCGGGGACAGGTCGTTGGCCAGCAGCAGCGTGTCGCCCAGGTTCTCCGGCGGCAGGGCGCGCATGCCTTCCCACATCGCTTCGACGGCCTTCATCACATTGTCGGGGATCATCAGCTTTTGCAGTACGCCGCGGCCGATCGGCACTTCGCCGTGGGTGGTCCATTCTTCCGGATCGCCTTCCATCGCTTCCGGATAGGCTTCGGCTTGCGACAGCATGTAGAAGCCGCCCACTTCGTGCACGATGCCGGCAAACATGGCGGTGTCGGGATCGACGTGGGACACGCGCCGTGCAATCACCTGCGCCAGCGCCGCCACGTGGGCCGTGTGTTCCCACAGCTGGTTGGCCTTGGCCTTGAGCAGGGGATTGCGGATCTTGGTGCCGAGCTGGCGCACGATCACCGAGGTCACCAGCGACTGCAGGGTGCGCACGCCAAGGCGCTGCACCGCTGTCTTCACGCTGGAAATCTCCATGCCGGAACGGTTGTAGGCCACCGAGTTGGCAATGGCCACCGTGCGCGCCGCCAGCAGCGGGTCGGCCTGCACCAGCTTGGCAGCCAGGTCGATGTGGCAGTTGTCATCGTTCAGCGCGCGCTGAAGCTTGATCGACGCGTCGATATTGGTGGGGAAAGTGAGCTCACCGCGGCCCGCTTGGGCTGCAATTGCTTTGAAGGCTTCCAGTCTGTCCATGCCAAAAATTATAAGCAGAAATTGCCCTGCGGAACTAGGACAGGGTGGTTATTTTGATGAATTTTTCCGCAAGCCGGGCCAGTCCCCATTGAAACTGGCTATGCGCCCGGCTTAGCCTTCACCGAAGATGGCGTCGCACCCTTCCACGGTGCCTTCGACATCTCCCAGCTCGTCGACCAGTTCCAGGTCTTCGAGTTCTTCCACGGCATTGGTAAAGCTGTTGTGCTTGGTGGCGCCGATCAGGCGGTAGATGTCACCGTCTTCATTGCGGATGCCAATCAGCAGTTTTTCCTTGCGCACCAGCTCGGCACTGGTGTTTTCCAGCAGCAGGTTGCCGGTGATTTGCTTGTCGAACTTGGCTGGCTTGATGCCGTCCAGCAGGGTAGTCTTTAACATTCTTTTCGTTCTTTATAGTGGTGTACCAGCACTGATCGTGGCCTTCAGCCCGGCCAGGGTGCGTTCCAGGGCTTCATAATCGGCGTCGCTATAGTCGGAAAACAACTGCACGCCTTTAGCGACAATAACAGGAAACACCTCGGCGAAGAGCTGTTCGCCCGCCGGCGTCAGGCGCACGAAGAACGAGCGCTTGTCGTCGGCATTGCGTTCCCGTTCCACCAGGCCCTTCTGTTCCAGGCGTTCGATGACGCCGGTCAGGGTGCCCTTGGTGATCAGGGTGCGTTCGCCCAGCTCCTTGTAGCTCATGCCCGCGGTGTTGCCCAATGTGGCAATGATATCGAATTGTGCGTGGGTGAGGCCAAGCTGGCGCACATGTTCGCCGGACCACCTCTCAAAACCCTGCATGCACTCGGCCAGCAGCCGGATGCTTTTCAAATATCGTTCGCCCATGACACCGGATTATAGCGCCCGCCAGCCTCGGCCTCCATCGGTTACTATATGCAAACTCATAACAAGATGTACTGAATGCCATGCCCCTGCACGCACGCGGTATCCTCGCCCTGCTGGTGGTGACCATCGTCTGGGGCACCACTTTCCCGGCCATGAAGGATATGACCGACAACCTGTCGGCCAACTGGATCGTGGTGTCGCGCTTCGCGATTGCCGGTGTATTGCTGTCTCCCTTCCTGTTGCGCGCCAAATGGCGCGACCTGCATTACGGTTTCCTGGCCGGGGTGCTGCTGTTCTTCTGCTACCTGACCCAGGTCGAAGGCCTGAGCCTGACCTCCTCCAACCGCAATGCCTTCATCTGCGGCCTGAACGTGCTGGTGGTGCCGCTGCTGGGCATTGCCATGGGCAAGTGGCCGGACAAGCGCATCGTGCTGGCCCTGGTCCTGGCGGTGGGCGGCCTGTTTGCCTTGTGCTGGGAGGGCAGCTTTACCTGGACCCGCGGCGATTCGCTGGCGCTGGCAGCGGCCTTCCTGTTCGGCCTCTACATCAAGGTGATGGAGCAGTTCTCGCGCAAGGTCGAGCGCCTGATGACCCTGACCGTGGCCCAGATCTGGACCGTGGCCCTGTTCGCCGGCCTGTGGATCCTGCTGCGCGAAGTGCCGCGCGGGGTGATCGACGTGCCGCATGATGCGTCGGACTATTACTCCTACATCTGGCAGGGGCTGGTGGCCTATAAATGGAACCTGGTTTACCTGGGCGTGATTGCCACGGCGGCCATTATTTCCCTGCAAACCTGGGGCCAGAGCCATGCCACCGCTAACGAGGCGGCGGTGATCTATGCCTTCGAACCCGCCAGCGCGGCCATCTTCGGCTATTTCTGGCTGGGCGAGACCATGGGCGTGATGCAGCTGCTGGGCGCGGTACTGTTGATCTCCGGTATGATTGTCAGCCAATGGAATACCCCTGAGCGCCCGGCGTCGGCGCTCGTCCCTGAATAGAAGATGTCATTTGCTCAACTTAGTCGCCTGACCCGGGAGCAGCCGCTGCGCATGCTGCTGGTGAATGCGGGCGAGCCGGACAGCCTGGCCTGGTCCGGCCTGGTGCAGCCCTTGCGGCTGGCCCAGCGCATCCTGAACGGCAGTTTCCAGCTCGACGTCATGACCCCGTCACAAGTGGCCGGCATTGGCGGCGACTGGCAATTGGCCCTGCTCGTCGCGGACGAAGGGGCGGCGCGCCCGGCCGATGCCGAACTGCGCGCCGTGATCGAGCGTTGCCGCGAGGCGGAGTATTGGGGCGGGGTAGGAGCCGGCGTGCTGTGGCTGGCACAGACCGGTGCGGCCGGCGGTGCACGCATCGCCCTGCCGTGGGCGCTATATGCGGAAACCGAGGATGTGACCGAGCGCGCCATACTCACACCGAATTTGTTCGAGATCGATGGACGGCTGATTTCCTGCTGCGGCGGGGCGGCCTCGCTCGATTTTTCCATGACCCTGATCGAGGCGCTGTTCGGCGCCAACGTGCAGGCCGAGATCAAGGAAGCTCTCTGCATCGACCGGGTGCGCTCGTCGGAAGAGCGGCAGCGGGTGGCCCTGCAGGCCCGCTTCGGGGCGCTGCAGCCCAAGCTGTCGGAGGCGGTGACCCTGATGGAGGCCAATATCGAGGAGCCGCTGTCGACTGACGATATCGCCGGGCTGGTGGGCTTGTCGCGGCGCCAGCTGGAACGCCTGTTCAAGCAGTACTTGGGCTCGCTGCCCTCGCGCTATTACCTGGAGCTGCGCCTGCAACGGGCACGGCAATTACTTCTGGAAACTAATCATTCCATAGTGCAGGTTGGGCTGATGTGCGGGTTCTCGTCGGGATCGCACTTTTCGACCGCCTTCGGTACGCTTTTCGGCAATACGCCGCGTGAAGAGCGGCAGCGCAAACTTAACCGCTAATCCCGGTAAACCTGTGTCTGACCCAGGTTTACCGGGTTTCGGGTTTTGGACAATTTTGAAAATCCTTGTCGCAGATTCAAAAGAGTTTTAGCATCCCCGCTTTTACAATGCAGTACACCTTACCATTGATGGGGATTTGCTATGAACGCCAAGCTTGACTCGACTGTTACCACCCGCCCTGTAACCCGCGCTACTTTCGACGAGGTAATCGTCCCGACCTACGCACCTGCCCAGATGGTGCCAGTGCGAGCAGCGGGCCTGGACCTGTGGGACCAGAACGGCAAGCATTACCTGGATTTCACCTCCGGCATCGCCGTCGCCTCCCTGGGCCACTGCAACCCGGTCGTGGTGGAAGCCCTGACCAAGCAAGCCAATACCCTGTGGCACCTGGGCAATGGCTACACCAATGAGCCAGTGCTGCGCCTGGCCCTGGCCCTGACCGAAGCTACCTTCGCCGACCGCGCCTTCTTCTGCAACTCCGGCGCCGAAGCCAACGAAGCGGCCCTGAAGCTGGCCCGTAAAGTCGCCCACGCCAAGTTTGGCGACAAGAAGCCGCGCATCGTGTCCTGCCTGAACTCCTTCCACGGCCGTACCCTGTTTACCGTGTCCGTCGGCGGCCAGGCCAAGTACACCGAAGGTTTCGAGCCGCTGCCGCCATCGATCGACCACATCCCTTACAACGATATCGAAGCGGCCAAGGCTGCCATCGGCGACGACGTCTGCGCCGTGATCGTTGAGCCGGTGCAGGGCGAAGGCGGCGTGATGCCGGGCAATCCTGAATACCTGAAGACCCTGCGCGAGTTGTGCGACAAGCACAACGCCGTGCTGATCTTCGACGAAGTGCAGTGCGGCATGGGCCGTACCGGTTCGCTGTTCGCTTACCAGGGCTACGGCGTGACCCCGGACATCCTGACCTCGGCCAAGGCGCTGGGCAACGGCTATCCGATCGGCGCCATGCTGACCACCGACGAGCTGGCCAAGCACCTGGCAGTGGGCACCCACGGCACCACCTACGGCGGCAACCCGCTGGCTGCTACCGTGGCGCTGACCGTGCTGGAAACCATCAACCAGCCGGCTTTCCTGGCCCGCGTGAAAGAGGCTTCCGAGAAGCTGATCGGCAAGCTGGAAGGCCTGGTGCGCGATTTCCCTCAAGTGTTCTCCGCCGTGCGCGGCGCCGGCCTGCTGCTGGGTCTGGTTGTGGCCGAGCCGTTCAAGGGCCGTTCCAAGGATATCCAGCGTGCTGCTGAAGCACAGGGCCTGATGATCCTGATCGCTGGTACCGACGTGGTGCGTCTGGCCCCGGCGCTGGTGGTGTCGGATGCGCAGATCGATGAAGCCGACCGCATCATCCGCTTGGCGATTGCCGAGCTGACCAAGGCCGCCTGAAACCGGTAAAGCGGGGTCCGACCCGCAGGGTCAGACCCCAGTCTGCGGCCGCCGCGGGCTCGGTGTCGGACCCTGCGGGTCTGACACTGGTTTACCGGTTTTAGTGTTTTAGAGAAGAATAAAGAGGAGCACCCCATGTACGTAGTCCGTCCGGTAGAAACCGCCGACATCGCCGCCCTCGAATCACTGGCCGCGGTCAGCATGCCGGGTGTCCATACCCTGCCTAAGACGCGCGAAAAGATCGAACAGGCAGTCGAGCGTTCCATCGCTTCCTTCTCCGCCCATGTCGACATCCCGAGCGAAGAGTCGTACATGTTCGTGATGGAGTCCCTGGCCGACAGGAAAATCGTCGGCACCGCCGCCATCCACGCCTCCGCTGGCTCGAACGGCACCTACTTCTCCTTCCGCAACGACGTTATCCAGCAAGTCTCGCGCGACCTGAACATCAGCCACAGCGTGCACGCGCTGACGCTGTGCTCCGAGCTGACCGCCTACTCGCAGCTGTCGGGCTTCTACGTCGACGCCAGCGTGGCGCAGCGTCCGGAAGCGGCCCTGCTGTCGCGCTCCCGTCTGCTTTACGCGGTGCAGGCGCCGCACCGCTTCGGCGACCGCTTCTTCGTGCCGCTGGCCGGACTGACCGATGAAAAAGGCGGCTCGCCGTTCTGGGATGCGCTGGGTCGCAAGTTCTTCAAGATGGACTTCCTGGACGCCGAGCGCGTGATCGGTGGCGCCCGCAATCGCACCCTGATCGTGGAACTGATGCCGCACTACCCGGTCTACGTGCCGCTGCTGCCGGGCGATGCACAAGCCGTGATGGGCCAGATCCACCCGAGCGGCGAACTGGCCTTCAACCTGCTGACCTCCGAGGGCTTTGAAGCCGACGAGTACATCGACATCTTCGACGGCGGCCCGATCCTGCAGGCGCACAAGCATGCGCTGCGTACCTTTACCACCTCGCTGCCGCGCCGCGTGGCCAGCGCCGAAGGCACGCAAGCCAGCGATGCCGTGGCGACTTACGCCGTGTCCACCGGCCCCGACCAGCGTTTCCGCGCGGTGACCATCAACTGCGCACCGCTGGAAAATACCGATACCGTCTGCCTGTCGAAGAACGCCCAGGACATCCTGCGAGTGGAAGAAGGCGACACCGTGACCTGCGTCCGCATTTAATAACGAGAAAACCTATGCTAGTTGTACGCGCCATTAAAGCGAGTGACCTGGACGGATTGTTCAACCTGGCCAGCCAGGTCGGCACCGGCATGACCACCCTCAAGCCGGACATGAAGATGATGGGCGACCGCGTCGCCGTGGCGGTGGCGTCCTTCGCCGAAACCATCCCGCCGGAAGAACGCGACTACATGTTCGTGATGGAAGACACCGATACCGGCCGCCTGGCCGGCGTGTGTGCCATCAAGGGCGCGGTCGGCCTGACCGAGCCTTTCTACAACTACCGCATCGGCACCCTGGTGCACTCCAGCCGCGAGCTGAACGTGTTCACCCGCATGGACACGCTGTACCTGTCCAACGACCTGACCGGCTGCTCCGAGCTGTGCTCCCTGTTCCTGCACCCGGACTACCGCCAGGGCAATAACGGCAAGCTGCTGTCGAAGAGCCGCTTCCTGTTCATCGCCCAGTTCCCGCACCTGTTCGAGCAGAAGATCATCGCCGAGATGCGCGGCTACCAGGCGGAAGACGGCAGCTCTCCGTTCTACGAAGGCTTGGGCCGCTACTTCTTCAAGATGGACTTCCACCATGTGGACGACCTGACCGCGCTGGGCAAGAAGTCCTTCATCGCCGAGCTGATGCCGCGCCAGCCGCTGTACGTCGATTACCTGCCGAAAGATGCGCAGGAAGCGATCGGCAAGGTGCACCAGGCTACCGCGCCTGCGCGCCGCCTGCTGGAGCAGGAAGGCCTGCACTACGAAGGCTATGTCGACATCTTCGACGCCGGCCCGGTGCTGCAAGCCCGCGTGTCCGAACTGCGCGCCATGCGCGACAGCGAACTGGCATCCGTCACGCGCGATACCGATACCGCGCATGCCTGCGCGCTGCACACCACCGAGCCCTACCTGGTGTCGAACACCGTCATGCAGGACTTCCGCATGATCCTGACCGACGCCAATCCATCCGACGGCGGCATTGACCTGTCGTCCGAAGAACAAGCGCTGTTGCATTGCCATGCCGGCGACACCGTGCGCACCCTGTCTCTCAACGTGAGGAAGAACCAGAATGTCTGAACTGAGCAATTTCATCAACGGCCAATGGAAAGCTGGCCACGGCGAGACCATCGTGACCACCAACCCGGCCACCGGCAAGCATATCTACTCGTCGCAGGAATCCACTGCCGACGACGTGGCGGAAGCTGCGCATGCTGCGCGCGCCGCCTTCGAAGCCTGGGCCTACCGCCCGCTGGAAGAGCGCATCGCCATCGTCACCAAATTCCGCGACCTGCTGAAGGAAAACGCGGAAGACCTGGCGCAGACCATTTCCGAAGAAGTCGGCAAGCCGCTGTGGGAAGCGCGCACCGAAGTGACCACCATGGCCAACAAGGTGGACATCTCGATCACTTCCTACGGCAACCGCACCGGCGAGACTCGCAACAAGGTCGCCGACGGCGAAGCCGTGCTGCGCCATCGTCCGCACGGCGTGTTCGGCGTGTTCGGCCCTTACAACTTCCCTGGCCACCTGCCCAACGGCCACATCGTGCCTGCGCTGATCGCCGGTAACACCGTGGTGTTCAAGCCGAGCGAGTACGCACCGCGCACCGCCATCAAGACCGTGGCGCTGTGGGAAAAGGCTGGCGTGCCTGCCGGCGTGATCAACCTGGTCAACGGCGGCCGCGAAACCGGCATCGCGCTGGGCCAGAATACCGAAATCGACGGCGTGCTGTTCACCGGCTCCAGCCAGACCGGCGCGGCGCTGCACAAGCAATTCGGCGGCCAGCCGGGCAAGCTGCTGGCGCTGGAAATGGGCGGCAACAATCCTCTGATCGTTTGGAACCCGACGGACATCGATGCTGCCGTATTCATGGCGATTTCGTCTTCCTTCATCTCCGCCGGCCAGCGCTGCACCTGCGCGCGCCGCGTGATCGTGCAGAAGGGCGAGCAGGGCGATGCCTTCGTCAAGCGCTTCGTGGAAGTGGCGTCGAAGCTGGGCGTAGGCGCTCCGGCTGCCGAACCGGCGCCGTTCATGGGCCCTGTGGTTTCCGCCGCCGTGGCCGAAAAGCTGGTGCAGGCGCAGGCCGACATGGTGGCCAAGGGCGGCAAGATGCTGCTGGAAATGCGCCAGCTGGAACCCGGCACCGGCTTCGTTTCGGCCGGCATCGTGGACACCACCGACGCGCAAGGCATTCCTGACGAAGAATGGTTCGGTCCACTGGCCCAGATCATCCGCGTCGACGATTTCGACGCCGCGATCCGCGCCGCCAACAACACCGGTTACGGCCTGGCCGCGGCCCTGCTGTCGACCGACGAATCGCTGTGGCAGAAGTTCCAGGTCCGCGCCCGCGCCGGCATCGTGAACTGGAACCGCCCGACCACCGGCGCGGCCAGCTCGGCACCGTTCGGCGGCGTCGGCAAGTCCGGCAACCATCGCCCTAGCGCATACTATGCGGCGGACTACTGCGCCTACCCGGTCGCTTCGATCGAGAACGGCGCCCTTGAAATGCCTGCCAAGCTGTCGCCTGGCATGAACTTCTGAGGATGGCCATGCCTACTGCACGCGAATACAACTTCGACGGCCTGGTTGGCCCGTCGCACAACTACGCCGGCCTGTCGTTCGGTAACGTCGCTTCGTTCAACAACGTCAAGAGCGCGTCCAATCCGAAGCAGGCCGCCCTGCAGGGCCTGGCGAAAATGCGCGAGCTGGCCAAGCGCGGTTTCGCGCAGGCGCTGCTGCCGCCGCAGGACCGTCCGAATTTCCGCCTGCTGCGCAGCCTGGGCTACGCCGGCACCGACGCCGAAGTGATCGCGCAGGCGTACAACGATTCGCCGGTGGTGCTGGCGTGCGCCTACTCGGCTTCGCCGATGTGGACTGCCAATGCTGCCACCGTCAGCCCGTCGGCCGACACGCGCGATGGCCGCGTGCACTTCACCGCTGCAAACCTGAACAACAAGCTGCACCGCGCGTTCGAGCACGTGCAGTCGGCCCGCGCCCTGCGCGCCATCTTCAAGGACGAGCGCTTCTTCGCCGTGCACGACGCACTGCCTGGTACTCCGGCCTTCGGTGATGAAGGCGCGGCCAACCATACCCGCCTTTGCGACCAGCATGGCAATCCGGCCGTGGAACTGTTCGTATATGGCCGCGTGGAGTTCGACCCGAGCGCGCCGGCGCCGAAGAAGTTCCCGGCCCGCCATACGCTGGAAGCATCGAAGGCCGTGGCCCGCCTGCACGGCCTCGATCCGGCGCGCTGCGTGTTCGTGCAGCAGAATCCTGAGGTGATCGACCAGGGTGTGTTTCACAACGACGTGATCGCGGTGGGTAATGGCAATGTGCTGTTCTACCATGAGCAGGCTTTCGCAGACGAGCAGGGCGCGCTGGCTGCGATCCGCGCCGCCATGCAGGGCGTGGGCGCCGATCTGGTGGCGATCCGCGTACCGACGGCCGAGGTGTCGGTGGCTGACGCGGTTTCTTCCTATCTGTTCAACACGCAGCTGCTGTCCAAGCCTGACGGCAAGATGGCCCTGGTCACGCCGCATGAGTGCCAGGAGATCCCTGCTGTTGCAGCCTTCCTGGAGAAGCTGGTTGCTTCCGGCGGTCCGGTCGATGAGCTGATCCACTTCGACCTGCGCCAATCGATGCGCAACGGCGGTGGGCCGGCTTGCCTGCGCTTGCGCGTGGCGTTGACCGAGGCAGAGGCGGCGGCCATGCACCAGGGTGTGGTCATGACCGAAACGCTGTACCATAGCCTGGTCGCGTGGGTAGAGAAGCACTACCGCGACCATCTGGAACCGAAAGATTTGGCAGATCCGCAATTGGCTGTAGAAGTGCACACCGCATTGAAAGAGCTGGAACAGATCCTGGGCCTACCCGGCCTGTACGATCTGTAAAACCGGTAAATCTGGGTCTGACCCAAGGGTCAGACCCGCTACGCGGCGGCCGCGTATGCGGGTCCGACCCTTGGGTCGTACCCGGGTTTACCGGTTTGGAAAAGAAGATACCCACAACGTATTTGGAGAAGCAGATGAAACAAATGCCACAAGAGTTGCGCAAGCAAACGCTCGAACTGGTCAAGGCCAGCGGCCCGATCGCCAAACTGATCGAAGCCTGGCTCGGCTCCCTGGACGATGAAGACCTGGCCGACCTGTCCCCCGGCAGCCTGGCCCCGGTCCTTGTGGAAGGTTTCACCCAGCTTGCCAAGCGCACCGGTTCCGGCTGCCAGATCGCCAAGCTCCAATACGAAGAAGCGCGCGGGGGCCACGCCACCGCACTGCTGATCGTCAACGACGACATGCCATACCTGGTCGACTCCATCGTGATCGCCATGCGCAAGCTGCGCGTCGGCTCCAACGGCGTGCTGAACGCCGTGCTGCCGGTACGCCGCAGCGCCGACGGCAGCGTGGAAGCAGTCGGCCAGAAAGGCGACAAGCTCGAATCCATGGTCTTGTGCCTGCTGTCCGAAAAGCTGGAAGACGGCGCGCTGAAAGAACTGACCGACCGCATCGAGATGGTGGCGCGCGACGCCGCCGTCGTGAAACGCGACCTGGCTGCGATGAAGGAGCGCTTCAGCGCCGTCGCTACCGACTCCGCCGGCCACGGCGAAGAGGGGCAGGAAGTCGCCGCGTTCCTGCAGTGGGCGCGCGACGAAGGCTTCGAAGTGCACGGTTATGCCTACTATCAGGTCAAGCCGGGCGCACGCGAACTGGAGCGCGACATCCCTAGCCGCATCGGCGTGCTGCAGGACACCTCGCACCCGATCTACGGCACCTGCCTGGCCAACATCCCTGGCGACTTCGATACCCTGTCCAAGCGCGGCCACACGCTGTCGATCGTCAAGGCCGACGTGGGCGGTACGCTGCACCGCGATCAGTCGCTGGACTTCATCGGCGTGCGCCATACCGACGGCAAGGGCGCCATCCTGGGCGAGCATTGCTTCGTCGGCCTGTTCACCCGCGCCGCCAACCTGACTCCACTGGCCCGCCTGCCATTCGCGCGCGGCCGCATCGCGCAAGTGCTGAAGATCGCAGGCGTGCGCGAAACCGGTTTCCGCGCCGAGAAATTCATCGAGATCCTGGAGTCCCTGCCGCGCACCGAAGCGCTGGAAGCGGAACCGGAATGGCTGGCCGAAGTCTGCGGCGCCGTGGTGTCGCTGTACAAGCAGCCGCGTGCCAAGGTATTCGCCCGCCGCGACGTCTACGCCCGCCACCTGAACGTACTGGTCTACCTGCCGCGCGAACGCTATTCCGCCTCCGTGGCGCACGCGCTGGCGCGCGCCCTGCAGGAAAGCTCCGGCGCCACCCACGTCAGCTCGCAAACCCTGGTGTCGGACGGTCCGCTGGCCCGCCTCTACCTGATCGCTCACGCAGCGCGCTATCCGCTGGACCTGGAAAGCGATATCCAGCGTCCGCTGTTGACGGTGCTGGACGGCTGGCATGACCAGTTCTCCGAGTTGGCAGACAAGGTCGGCGAAGAGCCGCTGCGCAACAGCCTGCGCAAGCTGTGCTCCACCCTGCCTGTCGACTACGTGGCTGCAACGCCGCCGGCCGTTGCCTTCCATGACCTGGACAAGATCCTGCGCAATGGCGTGGACGAGCGCGTCGCCGTGCGCGTCGAATTGCCATCCGAAGGCAACGCAGCCACCACCATCCGCCTGTACTCGGTGGACGGTGTGCCTGCCCTGTCCTCGATCCTGCCGGCGCTGCACAACGCCGGCGTGGCGATCGAGCGTGAATCGGCGCACACCATCCGCACCGCGGACGGCAAGAAGCACTACGTGACCAGCCTGGCCGTCGATGCGCAAAGCGCGCTCGAACTGTCCCGCCCTGGCGTGGTGCAGGTGGCGGAAGACCTGTTCAACGCCCTGTTCAACAATGAAGCCGAAGACGGCCGCCTGAATGGCCTGGTCGTTGAAGGCGGCCTGCGCCTGCGCGAAGTGCAGCTGGTGCGCGCTTACATGAGCTACTGGCGCCAGGCCGGTACACAGTTCACCGTGCGCTACATGGCGGAGATCCTGCGCCGCCATCCAGCGCTGGTGAAGGAACTGGTCGACGCATGGAAAGAGCGCTTCGATCCGGCACTGCCTGAGGCCACCCGCACCGCCGCCAAGGACAAGCTGCTGGCCATCAAGGGCCGCCTGTCCTCGATCAACCACGCCGACTCTGAAGTGATCTTCGCAGCCATGATCGACCTGATGCTGGCAACCCTGCGCACCAACTACTTCCAGAACGCAGGCCAGGGCGACAAGATCATCTTCAAGTTCGACACCAGCAACCTGCACCTGGTGCCGGAACCGCGTCCATTCCGCGAGATCTATGTGTTCTCGCGCCGCTTCGAAGGCGTACACCTGCGCGGCGGCCCGGTTGCCCGCGGCGGCTTGCGCTGGTCGGACCGCATGGAAGACTACCGTACCGAGGTGCTGGGCCTGGTGAAGGCGCAGATGGTGAAGAACGCCGTGATCGTTCCTGCCGGCGCCAAAGGCGGCTTCGTCTGCAAGCAGATGCCGAAAGACGCGCCGCGCGACGTGGTGGCAGCGGAAGGCGAAGCAGTCTACCGCCTGTTCATCGCCAGCCTGCTGGAAATGACCGACAACCGCGTGCTGGGCAAGATCGTTCCGCCTGAGGACACCGTCCGCTACGACAACGACGACCCATACCTGGTGGTGGCTGCCGACAAGGGCACCGCGACCTTCTCCGACATCGCCAACAGCATCGCTGTAAAGCGCGGCTTCTGGCTGGGCGACGCGTTTGCGTCCGGCGGCTCCAACGGCTACGACCACAAGAAGATGGGCATTACCGCCAAGGGCGCGTTCGAAGCGGTCAAGCGCCACTTCTACGAGATGGGTCACGACATGAACACCACCCCGTTCATCGTGGTGGGCGTGGGCGATATGTCGGGCGACGTGTTTGGCAACGGCGTGCTGCTGTCGAACCAGATCAAGCTGCTGGCGGCGTTCGACCACCGCCACATCT
Organism: uncultured Duganella sp.; assembly: GCA_966077345.1. GTDB lineage: Bacteria > Pseudomonadota > Gammaproteobacteria > Burkholderiales > Burkholderiaceae_D > Rugamonas. The sequence goes on along the minus strand of CBHREK010000033.1, from coordinate 67,425 downwards.
TCCTCGACCCGAACCCCGATACCGCGAAATCCTTCGCCGAACGCCAGCGCATGTTCGCGCTGCCGCGCTCCTCGTGGGAGGACTACAACAAGGACCTGATCTCGAAAGGCGGTGGCGTGTTCCCGCGTACCGCCCGTACCATCGAACTGTCGCCTGAAGTGCGCGCCGCGCTGGACATCCAGGAAAGCTCGCTGACGCCGGAAGAACTGATGCACCGCATCCTGCTTGCCCCCGTGGACCTTTTCTACAACGGCGGCATCGGCACCTACATCAAGTCTTCGAGCGAAACCCACGCGCAGGTGAAAGACCGCGCCAACGACAACATCCGCGTCAGCGGCAATGAGCTGCGCTGCAAGGTCGTGGCGGAAGGCGGCAACCTGGGCGCGACCCAGGCCGGCCGTATCGAATTCGCCTTGGCCGGCGGCCGCATCTTCACCGATGCGATCGACAACTCGGCCGGCGTGGATTGCTCCGACCACGAAGTGAACTGCAAGATGTGGCTGGATGTGGAAGTCAACGCCGGCCAGACCACCGAAGCAGACCGCAACCAGCTGTTGAACGACATGACTATGGAAGTGGAGCGCCTGGTCCTGCGCGACAACACCCAGCAAACCCGCTTGCTCGTGCGCGAATTCCAGGCACAGTCGGAAGCCCATGTGCAGGACGGCTACGCCGACCTGATCGCGGACCTGGAAGAAGAGGGCGCGCTGTCGCGCGAACTGGAGCACCTGCCAAGCGTGGCCGAACTGGCGCGCCGCAAGGCCGATGGCCGAGGCCTGACCACGCCGGAGCTGGCGGTGGTCATCGCCAACGTGAAGAACCGCTACAAGCGCCTGCTGTCGGCCATGCCGCTGACGGACGAAAGCTGGGCGGAGAAGGTGCTGCGTCCTTATTTCCCTGAGCAGTTGGTGGCAACCCGTCCACCGCTGAACCATCCGCTGTCCAACGCCATCCTGGCGACCGTGCTGGCGAATGAAGTGGTGAACCGTTGCGGCCCATTGATGATCCGCGACCTGGCCGCTGCCAACAACTGCAGCGAGCAGGACGTGATCCTGGCGTGGGGCCAGGCATGGTCCGCGCTGGACCTGGCGCCTGTCTTCGATACGCTGGATGCCGATGCGCTGGCTGTGCCGCGAAACGTTGCGATGCGCGTCGATGCGCGCACACGCGCCATGCTGAAGGCGGTGATGGAAGGCGTGCTGGGCGTACCGAAAGATCAACTGCGCGGCGCCGGCATCGCCGAGCTGACCAAGCTGTTCGCCGATCCTGCTACCGTGCGCAAGATGGCCGCCGATGTGCAGTCGGAAGCGGCAACCCACGGCGGCCTGCGCGCTGAATTCGTGCAGGCGTGGAATGCCGTCGATGCGCTGGAAGGCGTGGCGGCGTTCGTGTTCGCCGCGCTGTCGGTCAAGCGTCCTGCGGGCATGGACCTGCCTGGCTTCCTGGCGGTTGGCATGGCGCTGCGTTCGCAGGCCGGCATCGATACGCTGGAGCGTGGCCTGAAGCTGCCGGCTGTGTCGAAGTCGCAGGAACACCTGCGCAGCTATGCACAGCAGGCTTTGCGCCGCACGCAGCAGAAATTGCTGTCGCAGGTGCTGGCGCGCGCCACCAATGGGCATGATGCGGTCGAGGCGGTGGAGCTGGTGACCTGCACGTTGGGCTTGTCCGGCTATGCGGCGTCGGCGGACCTGGAGCAGGCAATGCTGGATGTGTGGGCGTTGTCGGAAGCGGTCAACGCGGTCGGCATGGCGGCCTGAAACCGGTAACCCGCGGCCGCCGCGTATAAGTGTCAGACCCTGTGGGTCTGACACTGGTTTACCGGTTTTAGCGGAGCAGAAAGTAAAACAGCAACAAAGAATGGCAGATAACCAAACCTTACCCCCCGCAGTCCGCGCCCTCGCTGAAGCAGACTTCAGCGCGGTAGCACGCAGTTTCGAACAAGCCGGCTTCGCAGTAGCCCAACCCGCCGACGGCATCCTCGCCATCCGCAGCAAGCAGCAAGGCCGTCCAGCCATCCTGGTCTCGGTCGGCGTGCACGGCGACGAAACCGGCCCGATCGAACTGGTTGCCTACCTGCTCGACGCCCTCGCGCAAGAACCCCAAGCGCTGCAAGTCGACCTGATGCTCTGCGTCGGCAACATCGGCGCCATCCGCCAGGCCAAGCGCTTCATCGACGCAGACCTGAACCGCATGTTCCGCACCGAACGCGGCACCCTGGCGGGCACCGCCGAAGCCGCACGTGCCGACGCCATGATCGCCGCCACCACCGAATTCTTCGAAAGCGCCGGCAAACAACGCTGGCACCTCGACCTGCACACGGCGATCCGCCCAAGCGTCTACCCAACCTTCGCCATCGTCCCCGACCTGATTGCGGACAACGCGAAGCAGCAGCTGATCGGCTGGCTGGGCGAAGCCGCCATCGGCGCCATCATCATGAACCCGTCGTCGGCCGGTACCTACAGCTACTACAGCGCCGAGCACCACGCCGCCGCCGGCACCACGATTGAGCTGGGCCGCATCGGCACCCTTGGCCAGAACGATCTCTCGCAATTCGAAGACGCCAGGCGGGCCCTGGACCGCCTGCTGCGAGGCAAAGCGCCGACGCAAGCCGCCAGCGAACCGCACGTCTTCAAGGTAGCCCAGAACATCATCAAGCTGAGCGACAACTTCAAGATGGCCTTCGGCAAGGAGACGCAGAACTTCACCGCGCTGAAGAAAGGCGACGAAATTGCCCGCGACGGCGACACCGTCTACACCGTGCAGCACGACGAAGAGCTGGTGGTCTTCCCCAACCCGGACGTCCGCATCGGCCTGCGGGCCGGAATGATGGTCACGCGCGTGAAGTGAGCGACTGCGGAGGGATTGCGCTACACTTTCCGCACACTCACCGGAAAGGAGTAACGCATGTCCCTGTCCATGTATAAAGTCTCCGCGCCCGTTTTCGTGCGCGGCCTGAACGTGATGGCAAGCCTACTGCGCAAGGCGCAAGCCTACGCGGAGGAAACCGGCAAAGTCCCGGAAACGCTATTGTCGGCGCGCCTGGCCGACGACATGCTGCCGCTGACCGCCCAGGTGCAGCGCGCCAGCGATACCAGCAAACTCTCCATCGAACGCCTGAGCGGCATCGCCGCGCCGAAATTCCCCGACAACGAAGCCACTTTCGAGCAGCTGCAACAGCGCATCGCGAACACGATCGCCTACATCGAAAGCGTGGGGGAGGAGCATTTCGCGAACAGCGAAACGCGCGAGGTGGCACTGAGTTTCGGCAGCTTCAAGCCAACCTTCACCGGCGAGAGCTATTTGCTGACTTTTGCGCTGCCGAACTTCTACTTCCATGTCGTGACGCTGCACGACATCCTGCGGAACCAGGGCGTCAAGATCGGCAAGATCGACTACCTGGGGCCTTACGAAGGTTAGAAGCTGACTTTCATGGCGTAGGTCGTCGCGATTGCCAGCAGGAGCACGCCCACTGAGAACACCTTCGCAGGATTGAAGCGCGAAGTGACGGTCGGGATTTTACGGTACATGGCTGGCTCCTTCTCAGTAGCGGTTTTGCATGCTTCAAAGGTTATCAATGCGGGCCGCGCCAAGCTAGGCGCAAGCCTGTATCAATAGTAAGTACTTGTAACGATATGAGCCACTTGTTCTCCCCATACGCACTAGGCCCGCTGGAACTGGCGAACCGCATCGCCATCGCGCCCATGTGCCAGTACTCCGCCAACGACGGCTTTGCGGCCGACTGGCACATGATCCACTACGGCCACCTGGCGCTGTCCGGCGCGGGCTTGCTGATCCTGGAAGCGACGGCCATCTCGCCGGAAGGGCGCATCTCGCCGGCCGACCTGGGCCTGTGGTCGGATGCGCACCAGCAGGCGCTTGCGCCCATCGTGCAGGCGATCCGCCGTCATTCTCCAATCAGGCTCGCGGTGCAGCTTGCCCACGCTGGGCGCAAGGCATCCAGCGCCCCGCCGTTCGAAGGCGGGCAAGCGCTGGCGCCAGGGCAGGGCGGTTGGCAGACGGTCGCTCCCTCCGCGTTGCCGCATGGGGCCTCGGATCCGGCACCACTGGCGCTCAACGAAGCCGGCCTGGCCAAGGTCAAGGCCGATTTCGTCAGTGCTGCGCTGCGCGTGCATGCCCTCGGCATCGAGGCCATCGAGCTGCACGGCGCCCACGGCTACCTGCTGCACCAGTTCCTGTCGCCGCTGGCCAACCAGCGCCGCGACCAGTACGGTGGCTCGCTGGAAAACCGCATGCGCTTCCCATTGGAGGTATTCGATGCGGTGCGCGCCGCCCTGCCGCGCGCAGTGGCGATCGGCATGCGCGTGTCGGCATCGGATTGGGTGGACGGCGGCTGGGACATCGAACAAAGCGTGGCGCTGGCGCATCAGCTGAAACAGCGCGGCGCCGACTTTATCCACGTCTCCAGCGGCGGCGTCTCGCCATTGCAGCAGATTCCGCTCGGTCCCGGCTACCAGGTCCATTTTGCGCAGCGCATCAAGGCTGAAACGGGCATGCCAACCATTGGCGTGGGCCTGATCACCGAACCGCTGCACGCCGAGGCGATCATCGCCAATGGCCAGGCCGACATGGTGGGCCTGGCGCGCGCCATGCTGTTCAACCCGCGCTGGCCATGGCACGCCGCTGCCGCCCTGGGCGCCCAGGTTGCTGCACCGCCGCAGTACTGGCGCTCGCAGCCCCGGGAACTGAAAAACCTGTTCGGCGAAACGCGCCTCGGCCAGCGTTAGCTTGGCACGCTCCGTGGGGCGCCCGCCACGGTTGCCTTTCCGGCATCAAAATCCTTTAGGTACGGGAACTGCGAGGTCTTATAATCGTGGGGTTTTTTTGTCCTGAAGGATATGCCTGTGAATCAATCGCTGGTCCAGAAGCTGACCCGTACCAAACCGACGCCGGTGGATACGGATGCCGGCACGAGCCTGCACGGGGAGGGCCTTAGCCGCTCCATCGGGCTGTTTTCGCTGACGATGATCGGCGTAGGCGCCACGATCGGCACAGGCATTTTCTTCACCATGGTCGAAGCGGTGCCGAAGGCCGGCCCCTCCGTGGTGCTGTCCTTCCTGCTGGCGGCGCTGACCGCCGGCCTGACCGCGCTGTGCTACGCCGAGCTGTCCTTCCGCGTGCCGGCCGCCGGTTCCGCCTATTCCTTCGCCTACCGCACGCTGGGCGAGTTCATGGCCTTCATCGTCGCCTTCTGCCTGCTGCTCGAATATGGACTGGCGGCCAGTGCCACGGCGATTGGCTGGTCGGACTACCTGAACAACTTCCTGATCAACGCCTTCCATTGGCAGATCCCGGAAAACCTGCGCACGCCGATGATCGTGTCAACGCCGAACGGCACGGTGTGGCACACGGACCACTTCAACCTGCCGCCGGTGATCCTGGTCGCGCTGTGCTGCTTCCTGCTGGTGCGCGGCGCCAAGGAATCGGCCACCGCCAATGCCATCATGGTGATGATCAAGCTGGCGATCCTGATCTTCTTCTGCGCGGTCGCCTTCACCGGCTTCGATACCAATAACTTCACGCCGTTCCTCAAGCATACGCCAGGCGAGTGGCTGCCGGGCGCCAGCGGCATTGCCGCCGCCGCAGGCACCGTGTTCTTCTCCTTCATCGGCCTGGACACCATCGCGACCGCCGGCGAAGAGGTGCGCAATCCGAAGCGCAATGTCCCGATCGGCATCATTGCCGCGCTGCTGCTGGTAACTGTGTTCTACATGCTGGTCGCCATGGCCGCCATGGGCGCCCAGCCGGCGCACATGTTTGAAGGCCAGGCCGCAGGCCTGTCCGTGATCCTGCAGAACGTTACCGGCAAGGCATGGCCGGCGCTGATCCTGTCGGCCGGCGCCGTGATCTCGGTGTTCTCGGTGACCCTGGTGACGATCTACGGCCAGACCCGCATCCTGTACGCGATTGCCAAGGACGGCCTGGTGCCAAAGGCTTTCCAGACTGTGAATTCCAAAACCCACTCTCCGGTCAGCAACACCCTGATCGTCAGCGTGGTGGTCGGCATTGTCGCCGGCCTGGTCGATTCCACCTTCCTGTGGGACATGGTGTCGATGGGCACCCTGACCGCCTTCATCGTGGTGTCGATCGCCGTGCCGGTGCTGCGTTCGCAGGAGCGCGCGGCGGGCACCTACACCAAGGGCGGTTTCCGCGTGCCTTTCGGCCCGTACTTCGTGCCGGGCCTGAGCATCCTGGCCTGCGGCTACCTGATGATCAACCTGTCGCATGCCACCAAGATGATTTTCACTATCTGGATGGTCGTAGCGGTGCTAACCTATTTCATCTACGGTATCCGGAATTCCAGGCTTAACAAGGTATAAACAATGCAGGTCAAAGCAATCGCCCACACAGCATTCCTGGCTACGGCCATAATCTCTGGGGCGGTTGCCCAGGCGGGCTCTCCCGGCTCCGCCATCCGCGACTACCGCTCGGTCGCGATCTCCCCAGCCGGCGACCGGGTCGTGTCGCTGGAATCCATCGACACCGGCAACGGCAAGCGCCCGCACCCCACCGTGGTGGTGCGCGACGCGTCGAGCGGCGCCATCGCCGCCGAATTCGATCCTTGCTCCACATGCAGTTATGACAAGCCATCCTGGTCGCCGGACGGCAAAGCGCTGGCCTTTGTCGCCAGCGACAAGCGCGCCGGGTCGGCCTGGCTTTACGTCGCCGCAGGAGGCAAGGCGCGAGCGCTGGCCGCCGTGCAGGGCGTAGCCAGCACTGCGCGCTGGTCGCCCGATGGCCGCACCGTGGCGCTGCTGGCGACTGTCGGCGCGAAGAAGGAAACCGGCGCCACTGCAGCCGGCGCGCGCCCGGTCGGCGAGATCGGCGCGGAGGAAGACGCGCAGCGCATCGCCACCATTCCGGCCGCTGGCGGCACGCTCAAGCTGGTATCGCCGGCCGATACCTTCATCTACGAATACGACTGGACGCCGGATAGCAAAGGCTTCGTTGCCACCAGCGCCAAAGGCAATGGCGACAACAACTGGTGGGTGGCCAAACTGTCCCATATCGATGCCGTTAGCGGTGCGCTGCGCATCGTGGCCAGCCCCGCTACGCAACTGAACATGCCGCGCGTCTCGCCGGACGGCCGCACCGTGGCCTTCATCGGCGGCTTGATGAGCGACTTCGGCTCGGTGGGCGGCGACGTCTACACGGTTCCGCTGACAGGCGGCGAGGCTGTCAACCTGACGCCGGGCTTCAAGGGCACGTTCAACACGCTGGCATGGCGCGGCAAAGGCTTGCTGGCCAATGCCCTGATGGGTGAGAAATCGACCGTGCTGGCGCTGGACTTGCAGGGCCATGGCACGATCCTGCGTTCCGTTGCCGCATCGACCGGTGCGGGCGACGGCCGCATGTCGTTCAGCGCAGACGGCAGCAAGGCCGCCGCGCTGCAGGAGGACTTCGAACACGCGCCCGCCATCGTGGCCGGCCCGGTCGGCGCAATGCGCGCCATTACCGACGACAATGCCCACCTGGCGCCGCAAGTCGCGGTACAGAACATCGGCTGGAAGAACGAAGGCTTCAACGTACAGGGCTGGCTGATCGGCCCGCGCACCACGGTGCCGGGCAAGAAATACCCGATGATCGTGCAGGTGCACGGCGGCCCTGCCGCTGCGGCATCCCCGCGCTACATCTCGCCGGGCGAGCAGGGCAATCCGCTGGTGCGCGAACTGGTGGAAAAGGGCTACTTTGTGTTCCTGCCCAACCCGCGCGGCAGCTTCGGCCAGGGCCAGGATTTCGCCCGTGCCAACCGCCGCGACTTCGGCGGCGGCGACCTGCGCGATATCCTCGCCGGCGTTGACGCTGCTGCTGCGGCGGCGCCGGTCGACACCAGCCGCATGGGCCTCATGGGCCATTCCTACGGCGGCTTCATGACCATGTGGGGCGTCACGCACTCGCAGCGCTTCAAGGCAGCCGTCGCAGGCGCCGGCATTGCGAACTGGATTTCCTATTACGGCCAGAACGGCATCGACCAGTGGATGATCCCGTTCTTCGGCGCTTCCGCCTATGACGACCCGGCGATCTACCGCCAGCTGTCGCCGATCGAATCGATCAAGGTGGCGCGCACGCCAACGCTGGTGTATGTCGGCGAGCGCGACGTGGAATGCCCGCCGGCGCAGTCGATGGAGTTCTGGCACGGCCTTCAAGCGATGGGCGTGCCGACCTCGCTTGTGATCTATGAAGGCGAAGGACACAGCATCCGCGAACCGGAGCACCAGCAGGACCTGCGCAAGCGCACCATCGAGTGGTTTGGACGTTACCTGGGCGAGTAAGCAATGCGTTTGCGGTTCAAGTTGATGGCGGCCCTGCTGGCGACCGGGCTTGGTTCGGTGGCGCTGGTGGGCAGCGTCGCCTACGTCGGGGTCAATTACAAAGTCGATTCGCTGCGCCGGGAGCAGGCGGCGGAACACTTCCATACCTACATGACGGCCTACCTGGCCGAATACGGCGACTGGCAGACCGCCATCGCGACGGAATCCTTCGACCGCTTCGTGCGGCGGCAGGAAGGCCAGCGGCAGGCGGGCGGCGAACTGCCCAGCGAAATGCTGGAGCGGATGCCGCCCCGGATCAACGACCAGGCGCGAAACGCACCGCCGCCACACGAGGGGGTATATGTGCCGCGTGAAGGCGGCGGACCACCGCCCGACCCGACTTTGCTCGCAGCGCGCCGCACCAGCGGCACTCCTGCGCCGGATGGCGGTTTCCCGCCGCCGGACTACCGCGATGCGCCGCCTGATCCAACCTTGCCTTCCGTCCGGCGCCCGCCGCGCGATGGCTTCGGTCCCATGCCGGAAGGCCGGGACCAGCGCCCGCCCGGTGAGAGGTTCGTCCCGCCGCAGCGCCGCGACGGCCCGCCGCCGTTCCGTTTCATCCTGACCGATGCCGGCTACCGTGTCCTGTTGGGCGGCGGCCAGTTCCGTTATGGCGATGTGCTGCCTGAAAAGCTGCGCACTTCAGCGCGGGCAATCGTGGTGAAGGACCAGACCGTCGCCTACATGTCGTCGGAAGGAACGCTGGCGCCTACGCCGCAGGAACAGAAATACCTGGATGCCTTGTACAACTCGCTGCTGTGGGGCATCGCTGCCGCAGCGGGCCTGGCAACGCTGCTGGGCGTGCTGTTAAGCCGCGGTTTGTCGCGCAGCCTGAGTGGCCTCACCAGGGCCGTCAAACGCATGCAGAAGGGCGAGCTGCGGCAAGAGGTGCCGGTGCAGGGCAAGGATGAAGTGGCCGCGCTGGCGACGGCGTTCAACGCCATGAGCGTTGAACTCGCGCAAAGCCACGAAGAACTCAAGACCTCGCACGCCACCATCCTGGAACAGGCCGAGCAACTGCGCGAACTCAGTATCCGCGACGCCCTCACGCAGCTCTATAACCGCCGCCACTTCGACGAACAGGCCAACACCCTGTTTAACCAGGCAGTGCGCCACAAACGCCCGCTGGCGCTGGTGATCTGCGACATCGACCACTTCAAGAAAATCAACGACACCTACTCGCACGCCACCGGCGACACTGTGCTGCGCCATGTCGGCAGCATCCTGCGCAAGCACATGCGACTGTCCGACCTGGTGGCTCGTTACGGCGGCGAGGAGTTCGTCATGGCCTTCCCCGAGACAGCGGGACCACAGGCTGCCGCACTGTGCGACAAGCTGCGTACCGTGATTGAATCCTTCCCGTGGCATGAAGTACATCCAGGCCTGAAGGTCACCATGAGCATGGGCGTCTACGCCGACATCGCGGCCGGCAGCGCCGAAACCATGCTGCAGAAAGCCGACGCGCTGCTTTACCGCGCAAAGGAATCGGGCCGCAACCGCGTCTGCTTCGCATAATTAGAAAAGGATTTAAGTCAATGCGCTTCGCCTTAAGCCTTATTTTCGCCGCCTCGGTGAGCCAGCCTGCTGTCGCGGCGCCGGATGTCGTGCCACTCCAATTCATCAACGGAATCCCGTTCCTCACAGTCTCCATCGGCGCCGCTTCGACGCGCATGATGTTCGACTCGGGCGGGAAGCTTGGCATTTCCGTGCCGGCGGCAGCAGTCGGGCAGGCCGGCTCAGTCAAGGTGCTGGACGAAAAGCGGAAGTTCCAGGACCTGCAGGGCAAGTCTTATGAAACGCCTGCCGTGGTCGCGGAAAGGGTCGTTGTCGGTTCAACGCTGCTCGCGCCGGTGAGGGGGCAGATCCACTTGCAATGGGGCGGTGCACCGGAAGGGCCTGAGGCCGAGTTGACGAAGGCGCGCGCAGGTGGCGCAATCGGCCTCGAGGCCTTTGCAAACTTCCCGCTGCAGTTCGACTACAAGCAGGGGACCATGTCCATCCTCGATGCCGAGCAGGCCTCCCAGCTCGGGGCGCCGAAGTGGCGTGCGCTCGATCTTCAGTATGACGGCAAGGGGCCGCTGGTCACGCTGGTGGTGGACGGCAAGCAGCTGAAATTTGTGCTGGACACCGGCGCCCAGGTCAACGCAATCAAGAGCGGTGTCGCATGCAACACCAGCCAGGCTTGCGAGCTGCGCGACATCAGTGGAACGCTGAACTTCGGCACAAAGATCTATCACGTCAAACTGGATGGCGCGCCGTTCGACGGTATCCTGGGCGCGCCTTTCTTCCGCAAACATCGTGTGGTGTTTGATGTAAAGGCCAGAAAGTTGTACGTTGCACCAACGGAGCTGTGAACGTGAAGATCATCTGCATGGCATTGCTGTTTGCCCTGATCCCCCTTTCGGCGCAGGCCGGAGAAGACCGCAGCACCTCCTCGGTGCGATGGCATGACGTCGACGGCAAACTTCGCCACCCGGTAAACAAGAAGTAAGGTTCAGGAATCACCCGCCGCAAAAATGCGATTGATTTCCCTGGCGGAGATGGCCTCTCCAGCGTAGTTGAACGTGCCCGCAGACTGAACTTCGGTGGCGGCACGCAGCAGCGCACCGTATGCGGCGCGCGCCAGCGATCCGCCCAGGCTCACGCGCGCTACGCCAAGCTCATGCAGTTCGTCAACAGTGAGCTGGACGCCCTGGAACCCCATGATCACGTTGAGGGGCAGGTCAATCGAAGACACGATGGCGCGAATGTCTTCTTTCGACTGGATGCCCGGTGCAAACAGGACGTCCGCGCCTGCATCCTGGTAGGCCTGCAGGCGCCGGATCGTGTCCTTGAGGTCGGGGCGCCCGTAGAGGTAATTTTCCGCGCGCGCGGTCAGCATGAACTTGAAGCCGAACGACCGGGCGGCATGGGCCGCCGCGCGAATCCGTTCGACAGCCAAGCCGATGTCGTAGATCGGCTGGCCGGCATTGCCCGAGGCATCCTCGATGGAGCCGCCGACCACGCCGGCCTGCGCCGCAGCGATGATTGCTTGCGCCGCAGCCTCAGGCGCATCGCCGAAGCCATTCTGCAGGTCCGCGGAGATTGGAAGGTCAGTTGCTGCGGCCAATTCAGCGAGATGCGGCATCATGCCTTGGGCGTCGACACTCAGGTCGCTGCGTCCCTTGGAAAATGCAAAGCCGGCGCCCGTGGAGGCGAGCGCTTTGAACCCAAAATGCTCGAGCAGTCGTGCCGACCCGCAATCCCACGGGTTTGCAATGACAAAGCACGAACCCTTTTTATGCAGTTCTTCGAACTCCCTGGACTTCTCAAGCTGGCTTTTCATGACGTCCTCAAATTGGCGGAAGCCCATGCAAGGCGCGGGCTTTGTTGCATTCAGGCGTGCATTCAGCAAATTCGCGGCAGGTGGAGGAGCGTTCGGGGTAGATGCTGCAGCCGACTCTCGTTCCGACCTCTCCCTCAAGGGCGATGCAGCGCACAGGCCTGGATTCCGTGCCGCGCATGGCGGCACGGTGGGGCGTGATGGGTACCGTCAGGTGTGCCGGTACCGTTTCACCCCAGTAGAACGAAACCCTGAAACTGGCGCAGCATGCGCCACAGCTTTGGCAGTGCGACATCCCATTCCTCAATCACCGTTTGCAACGTTGCGAACAATTGCTTCGCTATGAACGATGATTTTATCCGCATCTGCCTGAAGCAGGCGGATGCGTCGCTGCACCAGCGGCCAGCCGGACCAGGCGACTTCCGGCTCGGCCGCAGGCTCGCGGCGCAGCGGTGCCGCCGGAGGCGTGGCGCCGGTATGGCGCGACAGCGCGACCGTCAGCGTGCGGCATACGGAGGCGTGGCTGGTGTCCAGCATGGCATTCACCGCATCGCTCGGGATGTCGCGCACATGGCGGCGCAGAATCGCACGCAGGGCGGCGACGTGCGCCACCAGCAGGTAGTTCTGCACGATGAACAGGTTGATGTCTTCCGCCGCGCGCTGCTTGCTTTCCGGCTCGTCCAGCATGCGCACCAGTGCGGCGCTGAGCGCAGCCAGGGTTTCCATCAGGCGCTTGCGCTGGATGCGGTAGATGAAGTCGTTGCGGTACTTCCCTTGCAGCAGGTCGAAGCTGGCTTCCATATAGCTCAGGTTCACCGACAGCACCAGCTTGACCAGGTGCGGCAGCGATTGGTATTCCCAGTTCGCCAGCACGAAGCTGAATGCCGTGGCAATCGCGGCGCCGACGAATGTGTCGACCAGGCGTTCGGAAATCAGGTTGCTGCTCGGCGCCACCAGGTACATCCACAGCAGGATCATCACCGACACCGCGATTGCCGCATAGCGGTAGCGCAGGTAGATGAAGGTAGGCGTGGCGATGGAAGACAGCACCAGCACCGTCAGGATCGCCGCCGGGTGGTCCATGAACTTCAGCACCACGGCCGTGATGATGCAGCCGATGATGGTGCCGACAATGCGGTCCGAACGGCGCTGCTTGGTCATGCTGAAGCTCGGCTTAAGGATGATGACGATGGTCAGCACGATCCAGTAGCTGTGCGCCTTGTACGGCAGCATGGCGCCGATCGCCAGGCCGGCGGCAATCGCCATCGAGACCCGCAAGGCAAAGCGGAACACCGGCGAGTCCATGCGGAAGTGCGAGACCATGAGCTGCAGTTCGTACTTCTGCTGCGACAGGAAAGGCTGCATGTCCATGTCGCGCCAGAACGGCGTGTCTTCATACACCTTCTGGCTCGACACGTGCAGCTCGCCGATCATGCGGATGATGGCGGTGATCTTGTTGCGCTGGGCGCGCAGCACGGTGACGGCTTCACGGCGCGGCTTGCCGGCGTCGAGTTCGTCCTGCAGGCCGGCGATTTGCCGCTCCAGGGTTGCCAGTTCGGGCGTGTAGTCGACTTCCGGATAGGAGGCGCGCTTGCGGGTCACAGCATAGGCCACCGATTCGATATCGCGTGCCGCCTTGTACGCCAGGTCGTGCAGGGTGCGCAGGGCGGGCGAGTCGGCCAGGTGCGTGCGCAGCGCCGCGTAATCGGTGTGGGTGGCGAGAACCTGCTCGTACAGGTCCAGCATGCAGACGTGGATCTGCACCACCACCGCATCCTTGCGGTTGTTGTGCGCGCGCAGGATCAGGTCGCGCGAAGCCTGCTGGCGGTCGGCCAGCAAGGCCTGGTGGCGCACCAGCTTGTTGAACTGTTCGGTGAGGTTGTAGCGCGTGTCGTAGAAGTCGGCCTTGATGTCGATATAGGCCGCCAGTTCGAACAGCGCTTCCGCCAGCACCTGTTGCTTGATGCGATGGCGCAGTACGTAGGCGACACCCATGGCATAGGCCAGGTAGGCCAGCGCGCCGAGCATGAACAGGCCGGCGTGCGCGAACGACTGCGCCGGCGTCAGCACATGCTCGGTCGACATGGTCATGATGAACAGCGTCGCCAGTTGCAGCGGCATCGACTTCTTGCCATACACGACCATCATGCTGGCGAAGAAGCTCACCGCCACCAGCATCGGCATCAGCAGCCAGTAATACGGCCCGCACAGGCTGATGAGCAGCGTGACGGCGGTGCATAGCAGCACCGATGCCATCATCTCGTTGAACTTGTGGCGCAGCGGGCTTGGCATGTCCATCAGCGCGGTGCACAGCGCGCCGATGCCGATCGACATTGCGGTATGCGTGTCGGTCAGCCACATGGCCAGCGCGATAACGCCCACCAGGCCGGCGCCGAAGCGCAGGCCCAGGTGGAAGTAGTGGCTGTAGAAGAAGGTGCGGGGGTCTAGTGCGTAGTGCATGGTCCCCGTCTTACACAATCGACAGGACAGGGTAGCGGCGCCATTCAGGCTCGCGCTGTCGCTGGCAGTTGTGGAAGATGAAGTGCAGCACTGCGTCCTTGTCCTTCACCAGCGCCGGGTTGGCGGCTTTCCAGTTCTCGAACTTGGCCCTGGTTTCCGGCTCGGCTGCCAGGATGTCGGCAGCCAGGTCTTCGAACACGTAGTCGGAGATGTTCTCCTTGCGCTCCAGGACGGAGTTGAAGAAGCCCCAGCGGAAGAAGGAATCGTGGCCTTGCGGTTCCAGGGTCTCGACGGCGTAGCGCGCGTTGTCCTGGTCCAGCGAAATGTACCAGTCGCCGGCGCTCAGCTCAAACGTGGCTTCCCGCTTTTCGACTTCCACTTCGTCGTGGAACATATGGCCTTCATAGGCGGTCGGGCGCGAGGTCACGCTGTTGATGTGGTAGTACTGGGCCTGCACCGTGGTCGGTGCTTCGATGCGGGTCATCTGCACACCATTCCATTGCAGGCGCTCGATCGCTTCACGCCATTGCTGCGGCACGACGTAGGCTTTCGGGGCCTTGATTACGGCGTCGGCAGGGAAGCGGTTGAACCACTTGATGTCGCGCGCCCATGGCTTGCTGCGGTCGTAGGACAGGCGGATGTAGTCACCCAGTTTGGACGGGCTGCGCTGCGCCTCGTAGCCTTTGAAATGGAAGGCGCCTGGATTCTCTTCATCCATGCGCCAGGTGACGGCCCATTCCTTCTGCTTTCGTTGCGCGGCCTTGGTGGCGGCACGCAGGGCCTTGATCTGTTCGCCGTGCTTGACGGTGAAGTTGCGCACGGTATCGACCAGGGCACGCATCGATTCGTAGCGGTCGGCGTAAGGCTTCAGCATATGCGTCTCCGGCATGAAGCCGATGATGTTATGCAGCGCGGTGAAGCCGGTCGAGAAGCGCGCGGTTTCCAGGAAGTCGGCGATGCCGTCGTCCGGGGTTTCCACCACAGGATTCACGTAAGGGCAAGTCGGCCAGCCGGCGGCAGCCATGTCTTCGTAAATCTGCGGCAGCATGGTGTCGCGCAGGAAGTCGCCCAGTTGGCCACCCAGCTTGTCGCACTGGGTGTGGATCAGGGTCATGGTGTAGCTGTAATCGGCGCCGTTGGAGGTGTGGGTGTCGACCATCACGTCCGGATCCCAGGCGGTAATCAGCTGGTTGAAGAACTTCGCGTTCAGCGTGTCGCATTTGACGAAGTCGCGGTTCAGGTCCAGGTGGCGGCTGTTGCCGCGGAAGCCGAACATTTCCGGGCCGTCCTGGTTGGCGCGCGAGGTGTTCTGGCGATTCAGGCAGCCGTCCACGTTGTAGACCGGGACGAACAGCAGCACGGTCTTGCCCAGGCTTGCCAGCAGTTCCGGCTTGAAGCACAGGTCGCGCACGGTCGCCATGCAGGAGTCGATGCCTTCCGGCTCGCCGGGATGGATGCCGTTGTTGTTGAAGAAGACCGTACGGCCTTCGCGCTTGATCGTTTCGCGGTCGAAAACGCCGTCGGCGCTGACCACGCCCACATGCAGGGGGATGCCGCCGTCCGATACGGCTGCCTGTTCAAATTTCAGGATATTCGGGAAGCGGCGTGCCAGTTCTTCGTAGAAGGCGATGCACTCGGTCCAGAGGGTAGTCTGGTTTTTATTGCCTTTTTCGTAAGGCGTGAGCATTTCTTGCATGGTCTGGATCTCAGGTTTCTGCATGTGGGGGGATCAGCGATTTTACCATTTAGCCCCGGGTTCAGCCCTTGCGGCCATTAGCCTCCACCCATTTTGCGTAGGCGGCGGCCCAGCCGGCCAGCACTTCCCTGGTCTTGTCGTTATTGACCTTGCCGTCTTCGCCGATCAGCGCACTGCCATTGCCAATGTAGACCTCAGGGCCAGGCATCACGGGCGCGTTCAGGGTCACCATGGTCTGGCGTACATTGTGGTTGCCCGCAAAACCGCCAACCGCGCCGATGGAGGCAGAGATCACGCCGACAGGCTTTGCGTTCCAGATACTGTGGCCCCACGGACGCGAACCGACGTCGATGGCGTTCTTCAACGCGCCCGGCATGGAACGGTTGTATTCCGGCGTGGCGAACACGATGCCGTCCACGTTGCGCAGCTTGTCGCGGAAGGCGGTCCAGGCGGCGGGCGGGGTGTGCGCATCGTCCAGGTCCTGGTTGTACAGCGGCAGGTCGCCGATGTCGACGAACTCGAATTGCAGCTCGGCCGGCGCCACTTCCACCAGCGCGTTAGCGAATTTGCGGTTCAGCGAATCCTTGCGCAGGCTGCCGACGATGAGGGCGATTTTCTTGGTCATGAGTGTGGCTCCTTGTAAAACAGACAATGTACATCAAGCGGGAAAAACATGTGCGTCCTGTCGAAGGGCGTCATACAGGAATTGGCTGAGGGCCTTGATCCGTGCCACGTTGCGCAAGTCGCGGTGGCTCAGGACCCAGAGTTGGGTGTGGAAGCGCGAGTCCGGCGGCGCCAGTTGCTCCAGCGCGCGCTCGCGGTCGGCCAGCATGCACAGCAGAGGCGCCACGCCCATGCCGTTGCGCGCCGCGTCGACCATGGTCACCAGGCTGTCGGTGCGTACCGCGACTTGCGACGGCTGCACGTGCTCGGCCAGCCACTGTGCGGCCGCCAGGTGGGACAGGCTCTCGTCCGGCGCCACCCAGCGGTGCGCCGCCCAGTCATCGCGTGCGATGCCCTCGCGATCAGCGCGGCGCAGGTAGGCGTGGGAGGCATACAGCGCCGTCGCCAGGGCACCCACCTTGCGTCCGACCAGGTTGGCCGGCGGCGTGTTCGATGGACGCAGCGCCATGTCGGCTTCGCGCTGGGTGAGGTTGAGGAAGCTGTTGTTGACGACCAGTTGCAGCTGCACCGCAGGGTGGGCTTCCTGGAAGCGGTGCAGGTAGGGCATCAGCAGGCCATGTGCCAGCGTGTCGGTGGTAGTCAGCCGGATGGAGCCGCGCAGTTCTTCATCCAGGCCGCCCACTTCGCGCTGGGCGCTGCCGATTTCCTCCTCGATGGGGCCGAGGCGGCCGCGCAGGGTTTCGCCGGCGCCGGTCATCACATAGCCGGACTGCAGGCGCTCGAACAGGCGCACGCCGAGCGACTGCTCAAGGCTGTCGATCCGGCGCAGCACGGTGGAATGGTTGACGCTCAGCTCACGCGCCGCAGCCGAAATGGAACCGCCGCGCGCGACGGCGGCGAAGTAGCGCAAGTCTTCCCAGTCAAGTTTCTGCATATTTGCTTAACCGTTCTGCTGTTTTAGGGAATTCTAATGCGTTTTTGCGGGGCATACACTGGAATCCATCAAATAACGAATGGAGCCGACCATGCTGACCCTGTACACCGCTGATACCCCCAACGGGCAAAAGATCACCATCGCACTGGAGGAGTTGGGCCTGCCGCACAAGGTACACCACGTGGACCTGTCCGCGGGTGAGCAGCACCAGCCGCCGTTCAGCGTCATGAGCCCGAACCACAAGATTCCGCTGCTGGTGGATGACACCATGCCGATCTTCGAATCGGGCGCGATCCTGATCCACTTGGCCGACAAAGCGGGCAAGCTGCTGCCGGAATCCGGTGCGGAGCGCAGCGTGGCGCTGCAATGGCTATTCCTGCAGGTGGGGCATATCGGACCCATGCTGGGGCAGTTGTGGTTCTTCCGCCATGGCATTGCCAAGGGCAGCCCGCGCAACGAGCAGGCGCTGGAACGCTACGGCCGCGAAACGCTGCGTTTGCTGGGCGTGTTCGAAGAACGCCTGCGCGACAAGGCTTACCTGGCGGGCGACGAGTACACGATTGCGGACATTGCCAGCTTCCCGTGGATCCGCTCGCACCATGAGCTGGGCATCACGCTGACGGATTTCCCGGCAGTAGCCGATTGGGTGGAGCGCATAGCGGCGCGACCCGCCGTGCAGCGCGGCCTGGCCGCGGCAAAGCCGTGATTGCCGCCTGGGGCCTGTTGCTGGCGGCGGCGCTAGTGGACATCGCCATGGCCGTAACGCTCAAGCACGCCGAAGGCTGGACCCGGCTCTGGCCCAGCCTCTTCGGCCTGGCATTTGCCAACGGTGCAATCGCGTTGCTGACAATGGCCCTGCGCCAACTGCCAGTGGGCACGGCCTTCGCAGTATTTACGGGGATAGGTGCGGCAGGCGCCGCTTTGGTAGGAATTCTGGTGTACGGCGAAAGCGCCTCACCGCTGCGGCTGTTGCTGATCGCCGCCATCATCGCCAGCATCGCCGGCCTCAAGCTCACAAACGGCTGAGCCCGTGTCAACCTTGGGGTCAGACCCTTTGGTTGCCACGGGCTCAGCCAGAGAATGCTTGGGCCCGTGTCAACTTAAGAGCCTGACCCCAAGGTTGACACGAGCTGGGCTGTAACGCTTACTCGGCGTTCATTTCCTTCAGCAGGTTGTCGGCCTTGTCGATGTACTTCATGTTCCACAGCATGTAGCGCAGGTCGACCTGGATGTCGCGGGTCTTGGCTTTGTTGAAGTCCCAGTCCGAGATGATCGAGTCCAGCGTACCGTCGAACGCCAGGCCGACCAGCTCGGCTTTCGAGTTCAGCGCGGCGGAACCGGAGTTGCCGCCGGTGATGTCCAGCGTAGCCAGGAAGTTCACCGGCACCGACTTCAGCTTAGGATCGACGTATTTGCCGAACTGCTTCTTGTTGATGGCATCGAGCTGCGCTTGCGGGGCGTTGAACTCGCCTTCGCCGGTGGCCTTGGCTTTCACGCCGGCCACGGTGGTGAAGGCGGACCAGCCGGTGGTGCCGTCAGCGCCTTCCGCGCGGCCGGCGATCTTGCCGAAGGTTACGCGCAGGGTGCTGTTCGCGTCAGGATACACAGCCTGGCCTTTCGAATTCATGAAGGCGATCTTGGCCTTCATGTAGTTCGCGTAGGACTGCTGGATCTTGCCGGCCAGTTCTTCGTTGGCGGCTTCCTGCTTCATGCCTTCGTCGTACAGGGCCACGGCTGCCTTGATGAAGGCGTCGTCGCTGGCCTTGAAGTCTTCCGGCTTCTTGCCCAGCCACGAGGCGCGGAATTCGCCGTCTTCCAGCTTGGAGCTGGCGTACAGCTTGTCCAGCGCCGCCGACAGTTCGGCTTCGCTCATTCCGGCCTTGATGCCCAGTACGGCGTCGAAGACGGCGTTGTGTTCGCCCGCCGGCTGCGCGTTGTACTGTTTCAGGTTGTTCAGCACGATGGCCTTGTCCACCTTGGCCACGTAGGTCTTGTTGGCGCCTTTGACGGACTGCTCGATGCGCTTGATGTCTCGTTCCTGGTAGCCCGCTTTGCGGTCGGCGTTAGGCTTGGTGCTTTCGTTGGCCAGGCGATACATGGCGCGCGCCTGGGTCAGCAGGGCTGGCGAGGAGCGGTCGTAGAAGAAGTCGCGCTTGTTCTCGGCGTCGCGCTGGGCGATCAGCTTTTCCACGGCTTCCAGGTCGGCGCCGAAGCTTGCCTTGCGCTTGGCGTCGGCGTTCACCCATGCCTTCAGGGCTGCATGTTCGGCGGTCTTGCGCTCGAGGACATCGCTGCCTTCGTAGCTGTTCAACATGCCCTTGCGGTTCTTGTAGTAGTTGTTGATGCCTGCCACGCGGCCGGCCACCTTCAGGGCTGCATCGCGGTCGCCCTTGGTTTCGCGGTCGATGATGGCCAGGGTCTCGTTCGAGTTCTGGATAAAGGCCGGGTATTCGAAGCCGAAGGTGTTCGACACTTCGGACGGCAGGCGGTGGCGGTTGGTGCGGCCTGGGTAGCCCAGTACCATCACGAAGTCGCCTTCTTTCACGCCTTCTTTGGCCAGCTTCAGGAAGGACTTGGGCTCGTAAGGCACGTTGTCCTTGGAGTAGTCGGCGGCCTTGCCGTCCTTGCTTACGTAGGCGCGGTAGAAGCCGTAGTCGCCGGTGTGGCGCGGCCACATCCAGTTGTCGGTGTCGCCGCCGAATTTGCCGACGCCGGCTGCCGGTGCGTGCACCAGGCGCACGTCGCGGATTTCCAGCTGCTTGATCTGGTAGAACTCCAGGCCGCCGTAGAACGACGACACGGTGCAGCGGTGGCCTTCGTCTTTTTCGCATTCGGCAACCAGGGCTTTCTGGTTCTTCTCGATCGCGTCCACGCGCGCCTTGCCCTGCAGCTTCGCAACTTCCGGGGTGATGATCTTGTCGGTGACGTTCAGTACTTCCTTGGTCACGTACACGCGGCTGCCCGGTGCGGCCGGCAGTTCTTCGGCGAAGCTGTGCGCCACGAAACCGTTGGCCAGCAGGTCGCGTTCCTTGGTGGAGTTGACCGCCACGCTGTTGTACACGCAGTGGTGGTTGGTCACGACCAGGCCTTTCGGCGACACGAAGGAGGCGGAGCAGCCGCCCAGGCTGACGATGGCGTTCATCGGGAATTCGGTCAGCTTGGTCAGCGAGGCTGGGTCCAGCTTCAGGCCGGCGGCCTTCAGTTGCTTGGCTACTTGTGGCAGCTGCTGCGGCATCCACATGCCTTCGTCTGCGAAGGCTGCGGAGGTGGTGCTCAGGACGGCGAGCGCGAGGAGTGATTTTTTCATGGATCTCGGATTGGTTGTAGTGGTGGCCTGTCGGCAGGCGCCCTAGAGTATCGGCACGGCGGCGCCTGGCGTCAACACTAAAAACAAGGGTCAAAACAAAAGAAAATTCGGGGCGGGGCGGAACTGTTGCTTTGCAGCATAAGGTGCACTTAGCGCAGGTGAAGGTAGAGCAGGGTGGCAATGGTCGACAGCCAGGAAGTCAGGATCAGGGCGGTCTGCCGGTCGAACTTCCGGTCCATGCGGGCGACCAGCTCGTCATGGCGTCGCCGGGCTTCGGCGTGAAGGGCATCGCTGCGTTTTCGCTCTTCTGCCAACGCCGCTCGCTGCTCGGCAGCCTCGTGATCGCGCTTCGCCTGCTCGGCATCCATGCGCCGCAGAATCTCACGAAATTGCTCTCGGGTAAGTTCTTTGTGCTCGTCGAGCGCCTTTTCTACGTGGCTGATGCGGTCGTGATCCATCGGTCCCTGTGCCATGGCAGCCCCCTTGATGTTGATGCTGCGTTGGACACGAGGCCGTAAGGGAAGTTCCTCGACGACGAAAAAAAAGCCAGCGCCGCAGCGCTGGCCTGTGAGGAACCTTTACGCCCTATCTGACGCGTCCGCGGAAGACCAGGTTTACGATCGCCAGCAGGATCACCGCCCCGAGGAATGACACCGCCAGCGACAGCACGCTGAAATCGTCCGTATTGATGGTGCCTGCCCCGAATAGCGGCGACAGCAGCCAGCCGCCCAGCAGGGCGCCGACGATACCCACCACCACGTTCAGGAACATGCCCTGTTGCGCGTCCGTTTTCATCACCAGGCTGGCGAGCCAGCCCAGAATGCCGCCTATCACAATCCAGATAATGAAGTTCATATCCGCCCCCCTTATTGTTGATGGTTCCAGTGTAGGACATGCGCGAACCGATATTCAGTGCGCGAACGTACAGATATGCAGGGCGCCGCGGCCTATCGTGTTCGGGACTCATGCAAAAAGGGGGAATTCCCATGAACACTGCAGACAAGCAATCCCGCATGGTGACCGGCCTGTTTCGTGATCGCAACAGCGCCGAGCGTGCCTGGCAGCACGCCACCTCCCGCGGTTACGGCAAGGACGACATCAACGTCGTCATGAGCGACGATACCCGCCAGCGCTATTTCAGCGGCCAGGCGGAAACGGAATTGGGCTCGAAAGCAGGGGAGGGCGCCGGCATTGGCGCCAGCGTTGGCGGTGCGATCGGCGCCGCCCTCGCTGCCGTGGCGGCAATGGGCACGACCCTGGTGCTGCCGGGCCTGGGCATTGTAGTGGCTGGTCCACTGGCGGCTGCGCTGGCCGGTGCCGGCGCAGGCGGCGTGGCGGGTGGCCTGGTGGGCGCCCTGATCGGCGCCGGCATTCCGGAAGAACGCCTCAAGCACTATGAGGAAGGCATCCGCTCCGGCGGCATCCTGATGGGCGTGCATACGCGCGATTCGGTCGACGCGGCCGATATTGAGAGCGCCTGGAAAGAAAGCGAAGGCGAGCATGTGGTCGGCGTCGGCGTCGGTACTACGGGCGGCGCGCTGGCTGGCGCTGCTGCCGGGTCACCCGCCGGCGTACCGGGCATGGTGGCCGGCGCCGTGATTGGCGGTGTGGCAGGCGCCTTTGTCGGCAAGGGCACGGCGGAAATCGTCAATCCGAAACTGGAAGACGATGAGGACGACCACAACTTGGCCACCGGCGTTGGTGCCGGAGGCGGCGCGGCAGCAGGCATCGCGGCTGGCGCGGCGGCTGGCCCGATCGGCATGGCTGCGGGCGGCGCCATCGGCGCACTGGCTGGCGGCATGGCAGGCCAGGGCATCGGCACCCTGCTGAACCCGAGCGAGGAACGGGTCTACTGGCAGGACCATTACCGCAACGAGGCCTACTTCAACCCTACCTTTGACTACGACGACTATGAGCCAGCCTACATGCTCGGCTACACCGCGCGCCAGCGCTATCGCGGCACATGGGACGAGCTGAAAGACCAGCTGGAGATGGATTGGGAAGCGGTGAAGGGCAAATCGCGAATGGCATGGGAGCATGCCAGGGATGCGGTGCGCGCGGCCTACGAGCGGGAACTCCCGTAACGGCCGCGCGTGTGGAGAATTAGTCGGCTTTGATGGCTTCGACCTGGATCGCCAGCTTCACTTCGGGGGCGAAGGCTGGGGTGGCGTAGTTCAGGCCGAAGTCGGTGCGCTTGAACTCGGCAGTGGCGTCGGCGCCGCAGGCTTCACGCTTGTAGCGTGGGTGCATGATGCACTTGAACTTGTTGACCTTCAGGGTGACCGGCTTGGTCACGCCCAGCATGGTCAGCTCGCCTTCCACAGCCACCAGTTGCTCGCCTTCGAAGACGAAGTGCTTGCCCTTGTAGGTGACGGTCGGGAATTTTTCGACGTTGAACATGTCGGCCGATTTGGCGTGGGAGTTCATCTTGTCCAGGCCGAAGTCGATCGACGCGGCGTCGATGGTGATGTCCATGCTGCCGGTCTTCGCTGCGCGGTCCATCTGGATGGTGCCGCTGGTCTTGTCGAACTTGCCGCGCCATACCGACAGGCCCATGTGGTCGGCTTCGAAGCTCGGGAAGGTGTGGGTCGGGTCGATGTTGTAGTTGGCGGCGTTGGCGGCAACGGCGGATACGGCCAGCAATGCGGCGGTCAGGAACTTCAGTTTCATGGTGTCTCCAGGGGTTTATTGAGCAACTACGTGGAACTTGATGGTCACTTCGTCAGCGACCATGCCGGTGTCTTTCCATTCGCCTTCACCGACGTTGAAGGCCAGGCGTTTGATCGGCAGCGCGCCGTCGAATACTTGCTTGCCGCCGTCGGCTTTGACGGTGATCGGGAACGTTACGTCGGCGGCCTTGCCTTTGATGGTCAGCTTGCCGCTGACATTCAGCTTGCCCGGGCCGGCGCTCTTGATCGCGGTGGAGACGAAGGTGGCTTTCGGGAACTGGGCCGAATTGAACCAGTCTTTCTTGGCCACTTCGGCGTTCATCTCCGCTTCGCCCAGGTCCAGGCTGGCGGTCTCGATTTCCACCGTGGCCTTGGAGGTGTCAGGCGCGGCCGCGTTGTAGTCGATGACAATATTGTGTTTCTTGAACTTCGATTCGATCGGCACGTTCATCTGCTTGAACACGGCCGACACGCTGCTCTTGGCAGGATCGGCTTTCAGGACGGCGGCGCTGGCTGCAGCCGCCACGGCCAGCAGGGCGGCCAGTAATACGCTTTTCTTCATGGGTGTGGCTCCAGGTTATGGCAGCATGCGTTTGAGCAGGCCGTCCTTGTCGATGAATTGGTGTTTCAGCGCTGCGCCGATATGGCCGATGACGACGGCGGCGAGCAGCATGTTCAGCCAGTAATGTACCGGTTTCAGGATTTCCTTGAGCGCGGGGCTGGCTTCGAACAGCGAGGGGATCTTGAACAGGCCGAGGTAGACCACCGGCACGCCGGCAGCCGTGGTGTACAGGTAGCCGGAAATCGGCACGGCGAACATCAGGAAGTACAGGAACCAGTGGCCGGCTTCGGCGGCTTTCTTCTGGCCTTGCGTCATGGAGACGGGCAGGGCGGGCGGCTTTTGTTTCAGGCGCCACAGCAGGCGGCCGGCGGCCAGGGCGAGCACGGTGATGCCCATCCATTTGTGCCAGGAATAATATTTGAGCTTGGTCGGGGTCAGGCCGGGGATGTCGGTCATCACCAGGCCGAGAATGAACGCGGCTACGATCAGCAGGGCGATCAGCCAGTGCAGCGCGATAGCGGTTTTGGAATAGCGTTCCATTGTGACCTTTGGTAAATAGTACGTGTTAGGACTAATATACCAGAGGGTAACGGAACTTGCTTACAGCTTCCTTAAAACCGGTAAGTCTGGGTCAGACCCAAGGGTCTGACCCTGTCTGCGCAACGGCCGCGGGGTTGGTTCTGGGCCTTTGACTTTTTGAGAAGGTCAGGAGCCCAGAACCAACCCCGTTGGCCGTGAGGTCATTCGGGGTCTGACCCTGCGGGTCTGACCCGGGTTTACCGGTTTTAAATGGACTTAGCCAAGGAAGCAGCAATACCCGTGTAGTTAGCCGGCGTCATCGCCAGCAAGTGATCCTTGGCTTCCTGCGGAATCGCCAGCCCGCTGATGAACTCACGCAGCGCTTCCTTGGTAATGCCCTTGCCGCGAGTCAGTTCCTTCAACTGCTCATACGGATTCTCGATGCCATAACGGCGCATCACAGTCTGCACCGGTTCCGCCAGCACTTCCCACGACGCATCCAGGTCCGCTTCCAGGCGGGCAGGATTCACTTCCAGCTTGTTCAGGCCGCGCAGGCAGGAGTCATAAGCCAGCAGGGTGTAGCCGAAGCCCACGCCGATATTGCGCAGCACGGTCGAATCGGTCAGGTCGCGCTGCATGCGCGATACCGGCAGCTTTTCGGACAGGTGCTTCAGCACGGCATTGGCCAGGCCCAGGTTGCCTTCCGAGTTTTCGAAGTCGATCGGGTTGACCTTGTGCGGCATGGTGGAGGAACCGATTTCGCCGGCCTTCAGCTTCTGCTTGAAGTAACCCAGCGAAACATAGGTCCAGATATCGCGGTTCAGGTCCAGCAGGATGGTGTTGGCGCGCGCAAACGCGTCGAACAGCTCGGCCATGTAATCGTGCGGTTCGATCTGGATGGTGTACGGGTTGAACACCAGGCCCAGGCGCTGCTCGATCACATTCCTGGAGAAAGCAGGCCAGTCGAACGACGGGTAAGCCGACAGGTGGGCGTTGTAGTTGCCTACGGCGCCGTTCATCTTGCCCAGGATTTCCACCTTGGCGATGCGCTCGATGGCGCGCTGCAGGCGGGCGATCACGTTGGCAAATTCCTTGCCCAGGGTGGTCGGGCTGGCGGTCTGGCCGTGGGTCCGGCTCAGCATCGGCAGCTCGGCGTTGGCGTGGGCGATGTCCTTCAGCTTGGCGACCAGGCCGTTCAGGGCCGGTACCATCACGCCGTCGCGCGCCGCTTTCAGCATCATGCCGTGCGAGGTGTTGTTGATGTCTTCCGAGGTGCAGGCAAAGTGGATGAACTCGGAGGCGGCCACCAGTTCAGGCACGTCCTTCACTTTTTCCTTCAGCCAGTACTCCACAGCCTTGACGTCATGGTTGGTGACGGCTTCGATTTCCTTGATGCGGGCGGCATCTGCTTCGGTGAACTCGGCAGCCAGCTTGTCCAGCAGGGCGGTGCCGGCGGCGGAGAAAGGCTTGATTTCGGCAAAACCGGCCAGCGACAGCGCTTGCAGCCACGCGATTTCGACCTTCACACGGTGGTGCATGAAGCCGGATTCGGACAGGATCGGGCGCAGCTTGTCGGTTTTCGAAGCATAACGGCCGTCCAGCGGGGACAGGGCCGACAGGGTGGAGTAAGGAGTTGTCATGATAATGCTGGGAAGGGAGGCGGGAAAAAACAGGATTTTACCATTGGCCGGTCGTCGTCCCCCCGCCACTACGCTGCGCCTGCTATCGGGGCGCGATGCTATACTGTTGTCTAATTCTCCACTTTCAGCATCTATGAAACTAATCGGTTCACTCGCCAGCCCTTATGTACGCAAGGTTCGTGTCGTCCTGGCGGAAAAAAAACTCGACTATCAACTGGAACTGGAAAATGTCTGGGCGCCGGACACCACCATCCAGAAACTGAATCCGCTCGGCAAAGTGCCATGCCTGATCATGGAAGACGGCTATGCCATGCAGGATTCGCGCGTGATCGTCGAGTACCTGGATTCGGTGTCGCCGGTGTCCAAGCTGCTGCCGCCGAATGGCCGCGAGCGCGCCAACATCAAGTGCTGGGAAGCGCTGGCCGACGGCGTGCTGGATGCTGCGGTGCTGATGCGCCTGGAGCGCAACCAGCGTCCGAAAGAGCAGCAGAGCGAAGCGTGGATCGCGCGCCAGATGCAAAAGGTTGAACTGGGCCTGGCCTCGATGTCCGAACGCCTGGGCGACGACCCTTGGTGCGCCGGCAACCATTACTCGCTGGCCGACGTGGCCGTGGGCTGCTGCGTGGGCTGGCTGAGCTTCCGCTTCCCGGAAATCGACTGGCGCGGCAAGCATCCGAACCTGGGCCGCCTGTACGACAAGCTGTCCGAGCGCCAATCCTTCAAAGACACCGTCCCGCAGGCGTAAACGCCGTCCCGCATGGCAGCCAAGCCACCGTCCCAGGAACGCCTGCAGATGGCGGACATTGCCCGCCTGGCGGGCGTGTCCACCTCCACTGTGTCGCGCGCGCTGGCCGGCAGCAAGCTGGTCAACGAGGAGACGCGCACCCGCATCATGGAGCTGGCGCGTTCGCTCAAGTACACCATCAACGTCGGCGCACAGAACCTGCGCTTGAAGCAGAACCGCTCGGTGGCCGTGGTGGTGCCTTCCGACGCCAAGGTGCACCAGAGCCTTTCCGATCCCTTCTTCCTGTCGATGATCGGCTCCCTGGCCGATGCGCTGACGGAGCAGGGCTTCGACATGCTGCTGTCGCGCGTCGATGCGGAGCAACTGGATTCTGCCGCCACGCCGTTCGATACCGGCCGCGTGATCGGCATCATCCTGATCGGCCAGTGGGGCCACCACGACCAGTTGAACGAGATGGCGGCGCGCCATGTGCCGCTGGTGGTGTGGGGCGCGCAGATGCCGCAGCAGCTGTATTGCACCGTCGGCGGCGATAACCTGAGCGGCGGCCGCCTGGCTGCCGAGCATTTGCTGGCCGAGGGCCGCCGCCGCATTGCCTTCTTCGGCGATACGCGCCTGCCGGAAGTCGAGCAGCGCTACCGCGGCTATTGCGCGGCCTTGCAGGCGGCCGGCATTGCGATCGATCCGCAATTGTGCGTGGCGGCGTCCTTCCTGCCGGAAGGCGGGCGCGAAGCAGTGGCGGAGCTGGCGCAGCGCGGTGTGCAGTACGACGCGGTATTTGCCTGTTCCGACTTGCTGGGCATGATGACCATCAATGCCTTGCGTGAGCAGGGGCGCTCGGTGCCGCACGACGTTGCAGTCGTCGGCTATGACGATATCGAACTGTCTTCCTATTTCCATCCCCCGCTGACCACGGTGCGCCAGCCCGTGCGTGACGCGGGACGTGCCATGGTGGCAGCCTTGCTGGCACAGACCGAAGGCCAGCCGGCCCGCTCGGTGGAACTCCCTACTTCCCTGATCCAGCGCGCCAGCTCGCGTTGATTGCAACCGTTTGCATTTGACGCAACACTAGCGCACGAGCGTTCTGCAAATAATCTTTGCAATCGATTGCAATTTGCAAAAAGCTGATGAATAATGAGGCATCTGCAGATAAACAGACGCGGCCAACCGGCCGATGAATAAGCCCGATCAACGGAGGAGACAATGGTTTTACGTACAGCCCAGCGTGGCTGCATGGCTGCTGCCATCGCTGCTGCATTCGCCCAACCTGCATTTGCCCAGGAAGCCAACCCCCAGCCCGCAGCGGCCGACGGCCAGCTTGCCGCGCCAGTTGCCGCGCCGGTAGCCGATGCTGCGGCCGATGGCCTGAAACTCGAGCGCGTGGTGGTTACCGGCACCGCCAGCCGCAGCTCCAAGATGCGTTCCAGCGTCTCGGTCAGCACTATGGAATCGGAAGCCATTTCCCTGTCCGCGCCTACCAGTGCCGCCGAGGTGCTGCGCTCCGTACCCGGCGTACGTGCCGAATCTTCGGGCGGCGAGGGTAATGCCAACATCACTGTGCGCGGCGTGCCGATTTCCGCAGGCGGTGCGCGCTACGTACAGATGCAGGAAGACGGCCTGCCCGTGCTGCAGTCGGGCGACTTCAATTTCATTACGCCGGACAGCTATGTGAAGATCGACGGTTCGCTGGACCACCTGGAAGTGGTGCGCGGCGGCTCGGCCTCCACCCTGGCCACCAACTCGCCGGGCGGCATCATCAACTTCATCAGCAAGACTGGCGAGCAGCAGGGCGGCAATATCGGCATCCAGCGCGGCCTGGGTTACGACGAAACACGCTACGACTTTGACTACGGCGGCCGGCTGGCGGAAAAGACTCGCTTCTTCATCGGTGGCCATTACCGCACGGGCGAAGGCCAGCGCAACACCGGCATGAACACGGAGGAAGGCGGCCAGATTCGCGGCAACATTACGCAGGAATTGTCGAACGGCTGGATCAGGCTGTCCTTCAAGCACCTGGACGACAAGGCCCCGACCGCGCTGCCAGTGCCGGTGCGCGTCACCAATGGCCGCATCAGCGAAATCCCCGGCATCGATCCGCGCGACACCACGTTCTACTCGCCCTACTGGACGCGCGATATTTCGCTGACCAAGGAAAACGGCAAGGCATCGAGCAACGTCAACGACGGCCTGCGCGTGAAGAGCGACAGCTTCGGCATTGCCGCCTCCTTCGACCTTGGCAATGGCATCACGCTGAGCGACAGCTTCCGCAAGTCGAACAACAGCGGCCGCTTCCTGGGCGTTTTCCCTGCCAATAACGGTGTGGCCGGCAATTACGTGATCGCCACCGGCCCGGACAAGGGCAAGGCCTACAACGGCATGGCTTTCTCCGCGGTGGTGTTCAACACTTCGATCGACAACGCCGACAATACGCTGAACGACCTGAAACTGGCCAAGACCTTCTCCATCAACGGCGGCAAGCTGACTACCACCGGCGGCCTGTACACCTCGCTGCAGAAACTGGGCCTGACCTGGAACTTCAACGAATACCTGATGCAGCTCACCGGCGACAAGCCTGCCCTGCTGCAGACGGCATCGGCCACGCCCGGCTATGTCGGCCCGGCCTTTGGCGGTTGCTGCATGCGTGCAGTCGACATGGAATACAAGCTGCTCTCGCCCTACCTGAACGTGGGCTGGGAAAAGGGGCCTCTGAACTTCGATGCCAGCGTGCGCCAGGACCGCCAGCGCGCCAACGGCACGGCCAATATCGCCACCAATGGCCTGGTCTACGAGCCGGCCAACGAGCAACTGGTCGACTACAAGATCCATCACACCTCGTATTCGGTGGGCGGCAACTACCAGCTCAATCGCGACCTGGCGCTGTTTGCCCGCGTCAGCGACGGCGTGGCATTCAATGCCGACCGCATCCTGTTCGGCACCCCGCTCGATGGTAGTGCGCCGATCAACATCAACACCGTGCGCCAGGTGGAAGGCGGCGTGAAATGGCGCTCCGGCAGCACCAGCGCTTTCCTCACACTGTTCCGCGCCAAGACCGACGAATCGAACTTCGAAGCGACGACGCAGATCAGCACCGCCAACCGCTACGACGCCAAGGGCGCCGAGCTGGAAGCGGCATGGAGCCTGGGCGACTTCCGCATCAACGGCGGCCTGACCTGGACCGATGCCGAGATCGTGGGGGCAGCCGCAGGCCAGGAGTCCACCATTGGCCACACGCCGCGCCGCCAGGCACGTATCACCTACCAGATTGCGCCCAGCTACAACGCCGGCCCGCTGACGGTAGGCGGCAGCGTGGTGGGCACCGGCCGCTCGTGGGCGGACGATGCCAATACGATCAATATGCCGGCCTTCCACACGGTGAACCTGTTTGCGCGCTACCAGTTCAATTCGCAACTGAGCCTGTCCCTGAGCGTGAATAACCTGTTCAACAAGATCGGCTACACCGAGGTTGAAGGCGACGGCCATGCCGCGCGTTCGATCGGCGGCCGCGCCGTAAAGATGGGCCTGAACTACTCCTTCTGATTTGGAAACCGCAATGCCGATGTCTTCATCCATCCACCATTTGCTCAACGCTATGCCGGAGGCGCGCCGTGCGGAGGCTGCACGCCGCTATGCGGCTCACGGCCCTGCGCTGCGCAGCTGCCTGCATGGCCTGTACGGTGGCACGCCAGGGTTCGAGCAATGGTATGGCAGCTTGTTGTCCGCCATCGGCGAACTGCACGGGGCGCGCAGCCCTGCGCTGGCCGCGCTTGACACGGCGCGCACTGCGCAGCCGGACTGGTTCCTCGGGCAGCAGATGCTTGGCTACTGCAGCTACGTGGACCGGCTGGGCGGCGACTTGCCCGCCGTGGCAAGGCGCATTCCGCACCTGCAGGAGCTGGGCGTGCGCTACCTGCACCTGCTGCCGTTCCTGAAGATGCGGGAAGGGGAGAATGACGGCGGCTTTGCGGTGGCCAGCTTCGAGGAGGTTGATCCACGCTTTGGCAGCAATGCCGACCTGGAGGCGCTGACAGGCGAGTTGCGCAGCGCCGGCATCAGCCTGTGTTCCGACTTCATCCTGAATCACGTGGCGGACGACCACGCATGGGCCAAGGGCGCACGCGAAGGCGACGAGCGTTTGCGCGGCTTCTTCCACGTGTTCCCGGATCGCTCCCAGCCCGATGCCTACGAACGCACGTTGGGGCAGGTGTTCCCGCAGGCGGCGCCCGGCAACTTCACCCACGTTCCCGCGCTGGATGGCTGGGCATGGACCACCTTCTATCCCTACCAGTGGGACCTGAACTGGTCGAACCCGGAAGTGTTTGCCGCCATGGCTGCCACCTTGCTGCGATTGGCCAACCGCGGGATTGAAGTCTTCCGCCTCGACTCCACTGCATTCCTGTGGAAACGGGAAGGGACCAATTGCATGAACCAGCCGGAAGCGCACCTGATCCTGCAGGCCTTGCGTGCGCTGGCCTCCATTGCCGCACCGGGCGTGTTGCTGAAGGCAGAGGCCATCGTCCCGATGCGCGAGCTGCCGGCCTACTTCGGCCAGCCCTCGCAACCGGAATGCCATATCGCTTACCACAGCAGCCTGATGGCGGCAGCCTGGGGTTCGCTGGCGGAGCAGGATGCGGGGCTGGTGCGCAGCGTGGTCGAAGGCACGCCGCCACTGCCGCCGCACGCCAGCTGGCTCAGCTACGTGCGCTGCCATGACGACATCGGCTGGAATGTGCTGCGAGCCGAAGCCGCGGAGACGGGCGATCCGCAAGCCCGCCTGGCCGCGATCTCGCGCTTCTTTGCCGGCACCGGGGACAGCTACGCGCGGGGCGAAGCCTTCCAGAGCAGCGACCCGCACGCTGCGCATGGCAGCAACGGCATGGCCGCCAGCCTGGTTGGACTTGAGGGCGCAAACGGCGCGGAGGCCGAAGCGCTGGCCATGCGGCGACTGGTGCTGCTGCATGGCCTGGCGTTGAGTTTCGGGGCGTTGCCGGTGCTGTACATGGGCGACGAGCTGGGGCAGACCAACGATGACAGCTTCCGCCAGCGGCCGGACCGTGCGATGGACAGCCGCTGGCTGCAGCGGCCTGCGCTCGACGAAGTGCGGCTGGCACAACGCCACGACAGCAGCACGCAAGCCGGCCGCGTCTACGCCGCCTTGCACGGCCTGGTGTCCGTCCGCCAGCGCATCACGGCAATGGCGGCAGGCGAGCCGCGCTCGCTGTTGCCGTCGGCACCGGCGGTGCTGGCGCTGCAGCGTGGTCCTGGCTTCCTCGCCTTATACAATTTCTCCGGCAAGCCGCAGCAGTTCGCGCTGCAAGGCCAATGGACCGACGCCGTCGAGCGCGGCCAGTTGTCCGGGGAAATCACTTTGGCGCCATGGGCCATGCATTGGCTCGAGCGCGATAATTGACAACAAAGATGGAGACAGCCATGTGTGTGGCAATGTTCGGCGAAGCCCTCGTCGATGATTTTGGCAGCGAGCAGGTGGTCGGCGGTGCGCCTTTCAACGCGGCGCGCAACCTGGCCGCCCTGGGCACGCCGGCCCTGATGATCACCCGCATCGGCCAGGACGCCAACGGTGCCGCCGTGCGCGCAGAGTTCGAGCGCTACGGCATGCCGCAATGGGGGCTGCAGACCGACCCCGCCTGGCCGACCGGTCGCGTGGTGGTGGAGCGCGGCCTGCAAGGCCACGCCTTCCACATCTTGCCCGGCCAGGCGTATGACCACATCGATGCCGCTTCGGCGCGCGCCGCGTTCGAACCAGCCAGGCCGCAGGTGCTGTATTTCGGCACCTTGGCCCAGCGCCACCTGACTTCGCGCACGGCGCTGATCGAGCTGCTGGAAGCCAGCGAGGCGACCCGCTACCTCGACCTGAACCTGCGCGAAGGCCAGTACACCGAGCGCAGCGTCTATGAATCGCTGCGCCACGCCGACATCCTGAAGGTCAACGAAGACGAACTGGCGGCCCTGCTGGCCTGGTATGCGCCAAACGGCCCGCGCCTGGTAAAGGCACACGATCCGGAACTGCCGCCGGCGTGCTCCCTGCTGATCGAAAAATTCAGCCTGCAGGCCATGGTCGTCACGCTCGGCCCGCGCGGCGCGATGTATATTGGCGCAGACGGCCGGGTGATCCGCGAGCATGGCAACGAAGAGCCGTACAAGCTGGTCGATACGGTAGGCGCCGGCGATGCTTTCTCCGCCGTCTTCCTGCACGGCCATGTGCAAGGCTGGGACCTGGCATTGACCATGGCGCGCGCCAACGCCTTCGCCGGTGCAGTGTGCAGCCTGTCCGGCGCGGTACCGCAAGACCTGGCATTTTACGAACCATGGACCCAGCGCTGGCAAGCGGCGGAAGGAGCCACGCGATGATTCAGCAGAAACCGCATCTGTCGTTCCGGCAGATCGTCAACATGAACATCGGTTTCTTCGGCATCCAGTTCAGTTTCGGGCTGCAGCAAAGCAGCATGAGCCCGATCTACAAATACCTGGGCGCCGATGAAGCGAGCCTGCCTTACCTGTGGCTGGCCGGCCCGGTCACCGGCCTGCTGGTGCAGCCCATCATCGGGGCGCTGAGCGACCGCACCGTTTCGCGCTGGGGACGCCGCACGCCGTACTTCCTGATCGGCGCCCTGATTTGCAGCCTGGGCCTGCTGGCCATGCCCTTCAGCCCCGTGCTGTGGATGGCCGCCGGGCTGCTGTGGATCCTCGATGCGGCCAACAACGTGACGATGGAGCCGTACCGCGCCTTCGTCAGCGACCGCCTGGCCGTGCGCCAGCACTCGCTGGGCTTCCTGACCCAGAGCGCTTTCACAGGACTGGGGCAGACATTGGCCTACCTGACGCCTTCAATCCTGGTCTACCTCGGCATCAGCCGCGACGCGGTGAACAGCCATCACATTCCCTACACGGTGATCGGCGCCTTCCTGCTGGGGGCCGTCTTCTCGATCGCTTCGGTGCTGTGGAGTTGCTGGACCACGCCGGAATTGCCGCTGTCGCCGCAGGAAGAAGCGGAATTGCGCGCGAAGCCGACCGGCTGGCGCCACACCCTGCAGGAAATCGCCGCAGCGCTGCGCGACATGCCGCCCACCATGAAGCAACTGGCCGTGGTCAAGCTGTTCCAGTGGTACGCCATGTTCTGCTACTGGCAATACATCATGCTGGCGCTGGCGTCCTCCATCTACAAGACTTCCGACCCTGCGTCGGCCGGCTTCCGCGAAGCGGGCCTGCTGAATGGGCAGGTGGGCGCCTTTTACAACTTCGTCGCCTTCATCGCCGCCTTTGCGCTGGTGCCGTTCACGCGCCGCTTCGGGCCCAAGGTTACGCACAGCATCTGCCTGGCGGCAGCCGGCGTCGGCATGCTGTGCATTCCGCTGATCCGCGAACCGCTGCAGCTTATGTGGCCGATGCTGGGCATCGGTCTGGCCTGGGCCAGCATCATGGGCAATCCGTATGTGATGCTTGCAGGCAGCATTCCGCCCGAACGCACCGGCGTGTACATGGGCATTTTCAATATGTTCATCGTGATTCCGATGATCATCCAGATTTTCACCTTGCCACTGTATTACCGCAGCTTGCTGCACGGCGATCCTGCCAATGTGGTGCGCCTGGCTGGCGCCCTGCTGCTGTGTGCCGCTGTGGCCGTACTGTTCGTCAAGCTGCGCGCCGCGCGACCGCTGGCCGACACTGCTCCGCGCCAGGAGGCGGTTTTGCTAAAATAGCCCGAGCCGATCAACGAGGGGGAGGGCAGCGATGTCAGAGCGAGTACTGGTATTTGGCGAAGCCCTTCTGGACGACTTTGGCGACCAGCAAGTGGTCGGCGGTGCGCCGTTCAACGTCGCCCGCAACCTGGCGGCGCTGGGGCTGCCGGCCCTGATGGTGACCCGGGTCGGCAACGATAGTTACGGCGACCAGGTGCGCGACGCCTTTGTCCGCTTTGGCATGAGCGCCGAGGGACTGCAGCACGGTCCGCAACCGACTGGCCGCGTGCTGGTGGAGCGCGACGGCAATGGCGGTCACCGCTTCCATATCCTGGCCGAGCAGGCCTATGATCATATCGAAGCCGCTGCCGCCGTGGATGTGATGCGCGCTTTCTCTCCTGATACCGTTTATTTCGGCACGCTGGCCCAGCGCGAACCGGCTTCGCGCGCCACGCTCGGCGCGGTGCTGGACGGCGCCAGCGAGGCTGAACATTTCCTTGACCTGAACTTGCGCGACGGGGTGGACGAAGCGGTGGTGTTTGCCGCGCTGCAGCGGGCCGATATCGTGAAGGTCAATGAGGATGAATTGCAGGCATTGTTCTCCTGGTACTGCCATACCTGCCCGGACACGGTGGACATGGATTGCGCCGCCGTTGAAGCGGAAGCGCGCGCCATGATGCACAACTTTTCCATCCAGGGATTGCTGGTCACGCTGGGCGAGCGCGGCGCCATGTATTTCGGCGCCGATGGCGAACGCGCGGTCGACCACCAGGCTGTCAAGCCAACCCATTTTGTCGATTCGGTAGGGGCGGGTGATGCATTTGCCGCTGTGTTCCTGGCGGGCCGCGCTCGCGGCTGGGAGACGCCGCTGATACTCTCACGTGCCAACGCCTTTGCCGGCGCCGTATGCGGCATTGCGGGCGCGGTATCGCCGGATCCGGCGTTCTACGCGCCCTGGCGCACGGCCTGGGGCCTGGATTAAGCGGCAGCCACCTTGCGGCGGGTCTGGATCATTTTCCAGCCATTGCCCGACGGATCGCGGAAGCCCGCATCCACCGTGCCGTAGCGCTCCACCGGTTCCTGGTTGAACTCCACGCCTTTCTGGTGCAGCTTGTCGTAGGTCGCGAAACAATCGTCCACTTCCAGCACCATCGGCGGCATCGCGCCCTTGGCGACCAGCGC
The DNA here is from genome assembly GCA_966077345.1 of uncultured Duganella sp. Lineage (GTDB taxonomy): Bacteria > Pseudomonadota > Gammaproteobacteria > Burkholderiales > Burkholderiaceae_D > Rugamonas. The sequence continues at coordinate 31,744 of CBHREK010000033.1, read as the reverse complement.
ATTCAGCGCCTGGGCGGTTGCCGCATCATGGACAGGTGCGCCCGGTACGTAAAGGCCGAGCTGGAACGATGGCTGGTCCGGATGCTGCACGGTCAGCCAGCGGTAGTCGCCATTGCGCACGTCGGTATGGACCTTGAAACCGAGCTTGTCGACATAGAAAGCCAGCGCTTCGTCCTGGTCGCGAACATACAGGCCTACGGTTTGAATACCTTGAGTCATGGGGTGGTCTCCTTTAAGTGAGACTCCATTGTAGGGACGCTTTCCTGGCGCCGCTTCTCCGAAACTGCCATTGTGAGGTCCGGCCGGTGCGCGGCGCTCAGCACGCAGGCCGGCACCCGTCCGGCTTGCTCAGCCTCGAGGCGTACCTGTTCCCGGATATCGCCCGGGTTCTTGCCGGTGATGTCGCGGAAGGTGCGCCCGAAGGTGCCGATGCTGTTCCAGCCGGTCGAGTAGGCGATATCGGTGATGGGCAGGTCGGTTTCGCGCAGCAGCGTCACGGCGCGCTCGATGCGGCGCGTGAGCAGGTAGCGATGGGGAGGGAGGCCGAACGCCTCCTTGAAGGAGCGGGCGAAGTGAGTTGCAGAAACGCAGCTCACTTCCGCCAGGCGGCTTACCGGCCATTCCTCTTGCGAGGCGGCGTCCATCCTGTCTTTGGCGCGCAAGAGGCGCCGCAACAGTTCCGGACTTTGGCCGGGCATTACTCGGCTTCCGACATCTGCGATTGCAGGTAGTTCTGGATGCCGATTTTCCCGATCAGGTCGATCTGGGTTTCCAGCCATTCGATGTGCTCCTCGGTATCCTTCAGGATATCCAGCAGCAGGTCGCGCGATACGTAATCGCCGACTTTCTCGGATTGCGCAATGCCTTCCTTGATGGTCACATGCGCACCTTTTTCCAGCTTCAGGTCGGCAGCCAGCATTTCTTCGGTATTCTCGCCGATCAGCAGCTTGTGCAGGGCTTGCAGGTTAGGCAGGCCGTCCAGCATCAGGATGCGGTCGATCAGGCGGTCGGCATGCTTCATTTCGCCGATCGACTCGTCGTATTCCTTTTTGCCCAGCTTGTCGAAGCCCCAGTGACGGTACATGCGCGCATGCAGGAAGTACTGGTTAATTGCCGTCAGCTCGTTGGTCAGCTGTGCATTCAGCAGACGGATAACGTCTTTGTCGCCCTTCATGGGGTTTCCTTCTTATTTGGTTGGGAATAATGGCATTTTGCCACGAAGCAGGGCGCCAACCTAGTCATGGGGGCAACATAGGATTGCTAACGACATTGCTAATGTAAATGAAAACAATTATCATTTGCGTTTTATACCCATAATTCAGAGTTGTCAATGTCCTACATTAAGAGCCGCAAGCACTCGCCAGCTACGCTCGCAGCCATCGCCGCTTCCCTGGCGCTGCCTGTAGCACAAGCCGATACCAATACCGCTGCACCAGAGCAGAAAATGCAGGAAGTCGTCGTTACTGGCCAGAATGGCAGCGATTTCCAGGTTAAAAAGTCGGCTTCCGACAAATTCACCGCTCCCCTGCTGGATACCCCGAAATCGGTGACCGTGATCCCGACCGAGGTAATTTCCCAGACTGGCGCCACCTCGCTGACCGATGCGCTGCGCACCGTGCCTGGCATCACCGTGGGCGCTGCGGAAGGCGGCCAGCCGGTGGGCGACAACCTGTTCATCCGCGGCTACAACGCGCAGACCGACACATACATCGACGGCATCCGCGACAGCGGCTCCCAGTCGCGCGAAATCTTCGCCCTGGAGCAGATCGAAGTCGTAAAAGGCCCGAATTCCGCATACGGCGGCCGCTCGTCCGCCGGCGGCGGCATCAATATGGTTTCCAAGACCGCCAAGGCGGAAACCTTCAGCAACGCCAGCGTTGGCCTGGGTACCGCGAAATATCGCCGCGTGACCGCCGACGTGAACCGCATGATCGGCGATAACGCCGCCGTGCGCCTGAACCTGATGGGCCATGAAAACCACGTTGCAGGCCATCACGATGAGATTTACAGCGACCGCTGGGGCTTCGCGCCGAGCGTGGCCTTCGGCCTGACCGGTCCGACCAAAGTCAACCTGAGCTACTACCATTACAAGTCGAGCGAGCTGCCGGACGCCGGCGTGCCTTTCGATAATCCGTTCACCACCGGCGCGAACGTGGCCAAGAACGGCGTCGGCAAGCCGGTCAACGTGCCAAGCGAGACCTTCTACGGCCTGGTCGACCGCGACTTCCGCGACACCAAGTCCGACATCGGCACCATCGACATCAAGCACGAATTCAGCAACGGCCTGGCCTTCCGCAACGTGACCCGTTACGGCAAGACCGGCAACGAGTACGTGTACACCCTGCCTGACGATTCGAAGGGCAACGTGGTGCTGTATGGCACCGTATGGCGCCGCCACAACAGCCGCAATGCGGAAACCGAGTCGCTGGCCAATGCGTCCAGCCTGACCGGCTCCCTGGTTGCTGCAGGCGTCAAGCACAGCTTCACCGCCGGCGTGGAAGTGAGCCGCGAAGTGACCGAGCGCGCGACCTATAACTTCACCCCGGGCACCAACAACCCGCTGACCAAGACCACCACCTGCCCAACCGCAGGCGCGGCGACCCTGTACAACTGCACCACCCTGTCCAACCCGAACCCGTACGACCCATGGACCGTCGGCCAGGTACGCAGCGTGGCGCCGAACGACACCAAGGTGCACACCAACAGCCGCTCGGTCTACGGCTTCGACACCATCGAATTCAACCCGCAGTGGCTGCTGAACGTGGGCGTACGCTGGGACGAGTTCCGCACTGGCCTGCACACCAACACCAACACCGCCGCCACCCCGGTTGTGGCTGCGATTGACGCGGAAAACAAGTCCAGCTTCGCCAACTACCAGGCGGGCCTGGTATACAAGCCAGCAGCGAACAGCAGTATCTACGTGTCGTACGGCACCTCGTCCACTCCTCCAGGCAACGATGGCGGCGATGGCGTGGATGCGCTGTCCACCTCGGTACAGAACCTGAAGCCGCAGGACAGCAAGAATTTCGAACTGGGCACCAAGTGGGAAATCCTGGCACGCAAGCTGTCCGTCAGCGGCGCTGTCTTCTCCAGCAAGATGAACAATGCCCGCGTAACCAACGTGGACGGCACCACCCAGAACGTCGGCAAGAAATCCGTCAAGGGCTTCGAACTGGGCGTGAGCGGCGCGCTGACCAGCAACTGGCAGGTCTTCGGCGGCTACACCTGGCTCGATTCCGAAGTGGAAGACAACGGCTTTGTTAACGTCGGCACCACCGCCAAGCCGGTGTATGCTGCATCCCCGTTCAACGGCAACGCCTTCCCGGCAACGCCTAAGCAGAGCGCTTCGCTGTGGACTTCGTACACGATCATGCAAGGCCTAGTCATTGGCGGCGGCGTGAATGCAGTGTCGAAGGTATGGAGCAACGTCAACAACACCAAATTCGTGCCGGGCTACACCCGCTACGACGCGATGGCGAGCTATGATGTGAACAAGAACATCAGCCTGCAGTTGAACATCCAGAACCTGACGGACAAGCTGTACTACGACAAAGTGGGTTCCAACCACTATGCCGGCGTTGGCGTAGGCCGTACCGCAATCCTGACTGCGAACTTCCGCTACTAATATGATGCTGCATATCCCCGGCGTGCTGACGCCGGAGCAAGTCAAAACCTTCCGCCAGCGCCTGGCGGCCGCCGAATGGATCGACGGCCGCGCCAGCGTGGGATCGCAGGGGGCGCAAGTCAAGCGCAACCGCCAGATCGCGGAAGGGACGCCGCTGGCGCTGGAACTCGGGGATATCATCATCAAGGCGCTGGCGAAGAACCCGCTGTTCTATTCGGCGGCCTTGCCGCTGAAGATCTTGCCGCCGTATTTCAACAGCTATGCAGGCGGCGAGACGTACGGCCTGCATATCGATGGCGCGATTCGCCACATGGCTGGTTCTTCGGACGTGATGCGCTCAGACGTTTCCACCACGGTGTTCCTGTCCGATCCCGAGGAGTATGAAGGCGGCGAGCTGACCGTGATGGACAGCTATGGCGCGCATGAAGTCAAGCTGCCGGCGGGCGATGCGATCATCTATCCCGCAAGCAGCGTGCATCGCGTGAATCCGGTGACTGCCGGCGAGCGCGTGGCTTCGTTCCTGTGGACGCAGTCGATGGTGCGTGATGACTGGAAGCGCACCATGCTGTTCGAGCTGGACCAGAATATCCAGAAGCTGCGCGCTGCGCATGGCGATGACGAGGCGACCGTCGGCTTGGCGGGGCACTATCACAACCTGTTGCGGATGTGGGCTGACCTTTAAAAACCGGTAAACCAGTGTCTGACCCGCAGGGTCAGACACTGAAACGCAAACGCCGCGGCTTCATTCGAAGTCCGCGGCGTTTGCACATAGGTGTCAGACCCAGCGGGTCTGACACCGGTTTACCGGTTTTCAGGACATCTGGAAATTAATCGGCACAACCACATACACCGGCTGCGCCTTCCCATCTTCCACATAAGGCTTGAACAGCGCGCGCATGACAGCAGCGCGGCCCGCCTCGTCCAGGTTGTTGAAGCCGGACGATTTCTGGATCGATGCCTGCTCGGCATAACCCTTCTCATTGATCAGCACGCGCAAGGTCACCACGCCCTGTTCGCCCATGCGGCGCGACACCGACGGGTACACCGGCTGCGGCGCACGAATATATTCAACAGCGGAGATCACCCGCGGGCCAGCCGGAGCGGCAGGCGCTGCCGGCGCGGCGGAAACCGGCGCCACCACGACCGGGGTGGCCGGCGCAGGCTCGGTCACGCGCGCTTGAGACGGCGGCGGGGTAATGGTGTTTTCAATCACGATCGGCAGCATCGGCAGCGGCGGCGGGGTGATCGAAGGCGCCTTCTGCGCGATTTCTACCGTCTTTGGCTGCGAGGCCGGCGGGGGAGGTGGCGGCGGCGCCACAAACGTGACGTTCACCACTTCAGGGATACGGTCCACCAGGCGATGCATGGTGCCGTTAATAAAACCATAACCGAGGACTGCATGCAAAGCGACAACCACTGCGATCTTGGTCAGCTTGTCGCTGCCAACGCTGGCGCCGAAATCGCCGCCAGCCGGGAAAGTCATCGATTGCATGAAGCGCTCCTTACACGGTCAGTGATGGGCGCTTGAGCACAGTCTCCTGTATTCCGCTGCCCAGATGTTCGTCCAGCACTTCCACCGCATAGCTGAGGCAGTTGCCGCAGCAGGTGGCCACGCCGAGCGCTTCGCGCAACTCGTCCATGGAGCTGATACCCATATCTATGGCTTGACGGATTTCTCGATCAGAGATGTTGTTGCAGACACAAACGATCATTTCAGAGATTACCTTCTGGCTAAGATTGCGATTCCGTTATTGAGAATCATTATCATTACGGTTCCCATTCTACCCGAACAGGGCTACAATGCAAGCGAAATTGAAAACCATTCTCATTTATAATGGCGAGGTTGTATTTCGCCCTGGAAAGTTCACCATGACCCTTGCTCCTACCCTGATCAAGCTTGATTCCCTGCCGGTGGGGCAGAGCGGAACGGTGATCCATATCGCCCCGGGCAATCCTGAAGATACCGAGGACGGCGCCGACCTGGCGCGCCGCCTGATGGAACTGGGCTTTGTGCCCGGTGAGCGCATCCGCATGCTCAAGCGTGGCCTGCCAGGCGGCGAACCCCTCGCCATTAAAGTAGGCAATGCCACCTTTGCCTTGCGCCGCTTTGAAGCTGCGCTGATCTCGATCCAACCGGAATAATTGCAATGGGTGCAGTAGAAAAGGCCGCGCAAGCCATCGCGCAGCAGCCAATGGTCGCCCTGCTGGGCAACCCGAATTGCGGCAAGACCGCTCTGTTCAACCGTCTTACCGGCGCGCGCCAGAAGGTGGCCAACTACGCCGGCGTGACCATCGAGCGCAAGGAAGGCCAGTTCACTTCCGGTGCCGGCAACCAGTACCGGCTGCTCGACCTGCCGGGCGCCTACAGCCTGTCGGCGCATACTCCCGATGAAATGATCACGCGCGACGTGGTGGCCGGCCTGCGCGAAGGCGAGCGTTCGCCCGACGTCGTGGTGTGCGTGGTCGACGCCACCAACTTGCGCCTGAACCTGCGCCTGGTCCTCGAAATCAAGCGCCTCGGCCTGCCGATGGTGCTGTGCCTGAACATGGTCGACGTCGCGAAGAAACGCGGCATCGTGGTCGATGCGGGCAAGCTGTCGCAGGAACTGGGCATGGCGGTGGTCGAAACGGTGGCAGTGAAGAGCGGCGGCGAGAAAGCCCTGGTCGATGCGCTGGATGGCCTGTGGCCGTTCTATGAAAGCGTCGCCAACCCGCTGTCGGCAATCGACGCCGTGTCGGTGGAAGAAACCCAGCGCGAAGTGCGCCGCATCCTGTCGGTCGCCGTGAAAGATGCCGACGACCGCGGCAACCGCTCCGAAAAGATTGACCACTTCGTGCTGCACCCGTTCATGGGACCGATCATCCTGGCGGTCCTGATGTTCTGCGTATTCCAGGCCGTGTTCAGCTGGGCCGAAGTGCCGATGGACATGATCAGCGGCGGCGTCGAGCATCTTGGCGTGCTGGTCAAAGCGCACATGGCCGACGGCGTGCTGCGCTCCCTGCTGGTGGACGGTGTGCTGGGCGGCGTTGGCGCCGTGCTGGTCTTCCTGCCGCAGATCCTGATCCTGTTCTTCTTCATCCTGGTGCTGGAAGACTGCGGCTACCTGCCGCGTGCCGCCTTCCTGCTGGACCGCTTGATGGGCGGCGTCGGCCTCTCCGGCCGCGCCTTCATTCCGCTGCTGTCGTCGTTTGCCTGCGCCATTCCCGGCATCATGGCGGCGCGCACCATCCAGAACCCGCGCGACCGCATCGTGACCATCATGATCGCGCCGCTGATGACCTGCTCGGCGCGCCTGCCGGTGTATGCGCTGGTAATCGCCGCCTTCATCCCGGACCGCGAAGTGTGGGGCCTGTTCAACCTGCAAGGCCTGGTGCTGTTCTGCCTTTACTTTGCCGGCATCATTTCGGCGATGGCCGTGGCCTGGGTCATGAAGCGCTCCATGCGCGCCAAGCGCAACCAGCCGCTGATGCTGGAACTGCCGGCCTACCACTGGCCGCACATGCGCAACCTGGCCATCGGCCTTTACGAACGCGCCAAGATCTTCCTGATGCGCGTCGGTACGACCATCCTGACCTTGATGGTGCTGCTGTGGGCACTGTCCAGCTTCCCGGGCGCTCCGGAAGGCGCCACCCATCCGCCGATCTACTACAGCGTGGCCGGCATGCTGGGCCGCGCGCTGGAATTCATCTTCGCGCCGATCGGCTTCAACTGGCAGATCTGCATTGCGCTGGTGCCGGGCATGGCGGCGCGTGAAGTGGCTGTCGGCGCGCTAGGCACCGTGTATGCCCTGTCGCAGACCGGCGACGAGCTGGCCAACTCCCTGGCGCCGGTGATCCAGGCCAGCTGGGGCTTGCCGACCGCGCTGGCGCTGCTGGCCTGGTACGTCTTTGCGCCGCAATGCCTGTCCACCCTGACCGTGGTGCGCCGCGAAACCAATTCGATGAAGTATCCACTGATGATGGCGGGTTATATGTTCGTGCTGGCGTACACCGCCACCTTCATCACTTACCGCGTCGCCCTGGCATTGGGAGGCTGAACCATGTGGCAGGAAATTACCGTTGGCATCATCGTAGCAGCTGCCGCTTTGCACGCGGCGAGGAAGTACCTGCCTGCCGCCTGGCGCCAGCAGATCGTTTATGCCTTGTCGCGCCGCGGCCTGCCGCAGGAAAAGCTGGCGCGCTTCTTCAATACCGAATCGAGCTGCAGCAGCGGCTGCGGCTCTTGCGGCGGTTGTGGCGATTCGTCCGCGTCTTCAGCCTCTCCTGCCGACGGCGGGCCGGTGCATCGCGTGATCAAGTTGCACGTCCAGCGCTGAATAACTATCTGTCCTGCGATCCGTTCCGGGGCGCAGGGCCGGCTTAATCCTCGTCGAAAGTGTGCAGCGCGGCAGAGACCAGCAAGCCCGCAATGCCCAGCAAGCCGAACGCGTAAATGAGCATGGGTTTAGCGTGGCGCAATTCCAGCGCTACCGAACCGAGGACAAGGCTGATGCCGATCAGGGCCAGCACGGCGCTGATGGCGGCGGAGCGCCTGAGTGCCGGCCGGCAGCCATGAGCGGCATACCATTGGGCGATGAGCCAATTGGGCAGGCATGACAGGCCGACGAACAGAGCTACCAACTCGAGAGCCACTAGATGATCCATAGCGCGTTGTCAGGACTGAAAGATTTACGATAGCAGTTCCCTCGCGCCGCGGGCAAGTGAAAACTTGATCTAGGGCATATCGCCGTCACAAAGGTGTACCTACAATGCCACTTATAAATTGCATTGTGGGAGCCATCGTGGGCTGGAGCAGGAGACAGATTGCCGGGATAGTCAGGATCGCGCTGTTTGCGATGCTGATGGCCGTTTCCGCGCCAACGCTGTCCACCCTGCTAACGGCGGCCTGCGGCGATAACACTGTCGCGCATTGCCACGCCCAGCCAAAAGCCCACCACGTCCTCCAGAAATGCGGCTACTGCATGGTGCAGGCCGATCTTCCCGCAGTACCACCGCCACCTGCCGGCGTTGCCTTGGCGCTGGCGGCGGCCTCGCACATTGAACCGGCATTGCAGGCTGCGGCCGCATTGCCTCAGCAAGTGTCCCTTGCGCCGCCATCGCGCGCCCCGCCTTCCGCTTGAATCTTCGCAGCAGTACTCCCCGGCTTTGCATTGCACGCGCCTTTTGGCGGCGCGGTCGCAAGGCCTTCGCTCGCAAGAACAAGAAAGGAAGCATCATGAACACCCGCCTCATTCCCCTGGCCGCCGCGCTGCTGGCCGTCTTTTCGGCTCCGGCATTTGCCGATCATGAAGGGGAATCGCCGCTCAAGCTGGTAGGCACTGTCGTTATCGCCGGCAGCCATCCAACTTCGCTGCCGACCCAGATCCCGACCACGATCGAAGGCATCACCCGCGCGCAGATCGAAGAGCAGGTCAACGCCAGCGATGCGGAAGACGCCTTGAAATACCTGCCAAGCCTGCTGGTGCGCAAGCGCTATATCGGCGACTACAACCACGCTGTCCTTTCCACGCGCGCCTCCGGCACCGGCAACAGCGCGCGCTCGGCGGTGTATGCGGATGGCGTGCTGCTGTCGAACTACCTCGGTAACGGTGCAACCTTCGCGCCGCGCTGGGGCATGGTGGCGCCGGAAGAAATCGAACGTGTCGACGTGCTGTATGGCCCGTTCTCGGCGGCCTATGGCGGCAACTCGGTCGGCGCCGTGGTGGATTACGTGACGCGCATGCCGAAGCAGTTCGAAGCCCATGCGCGCGTCGCTTATGTGCGCCAGCCGTTTGAGCTGTACAACACGAACATGACTTCGACTGCACGCCAGTCCAGCATGTCGCTTGGCGACCGTCACGGCGCCTGGTCCTGGTTCGTCAGCGTGAACCGCACCGACAGCGATGGCCAGCCGCAGACCTTTACCAACCGCATGATCGCCAGCGGGGCTGCAGGCGGTACCGGTGTTCCTGTGACAGGCGCAGTGACCGCCAAGGATCGTACCAACCGCGACATCTACATCTTCGGTACGGCAACCCAGTACAGCACGGTGCAGGACCACGCCAAGTTCAAAGTGGCTTACGATTTCTCTCCGACCGTGCGCGCCAGCTACTCCCTGGGCTGGTGGCAGAACGATTCGAACGGCACGCCCAACACTTACCTGCGCGATGCAGCGGGCAAGCCGGTGTTCAGTGGACAGGTTTCAATTGATGGCCGCAGCTTCACGCTGGCGGCTTCCGACTTCAATTCAAGCAAGGAAGAGCTGCGCCACCTGATGCACGGCCTGACCGTGAAGAGCAACACCAAGGGCGTGTTCGACTGGGAGGTTGCGGCCAGCCTGTATGACTACAGCCGCGACATCCTGCGCGCACCGACCACTGCGCGCCCGGCAGCAGCGACTGGAGGTGCCGGCCGCATCGTCGACCAGGGCGGCACCGGCTGGAATACCCTGTCGCTGAAAGGCGTGTATCGCCCGGGCGGCATGCGCGGCCAGCATATCTTCGACTTTGGCTACCAGCGCGCCGCCTACAAGCTGTCGACCATCGAACGCGCCACGACAGACTGGCTGAATGGCGAACCGGGCGCCCGTAACCAGGCTTTCTCGGGTCGTACCAGCATCGACAGCCTGTATGTGCAGGACACCTGGAAACTGTCGCAAGACTGGAAGACCGTGCTCGGCGCGCGCTTCGAACACTGGGAGGGCCGCGATGGCGAGACCGCCAATGCGACCCAAGTAGTGCGTCATGCAAAGCGCAGTGACAACTATGTTTCGCCCAAGGCGGCGCTGGCTTATCAGGCCAACGAGGACTGGACGCTGAAAGCTTCCACCGGCCGTGCAATACGCATGCCGACCGTGTCCGAGTTGTACCAGGGCGGCATCAACAACACCGGCACCCTGATCAACAACGATCCAAACCTGAAGGCCGAGCGCTCCTGGACCACGGAGCTGAGCGCCGAACGCCTGGTCGGCAATTCCGCCTTGCGCATCACGGCGTTCTTCGAGCGCAACCGCGACGCGTTGTACTCGCAGACCAATGTGCTGGTGACGCCGAACGTGACCAATGTGCAGAACGTGGACCTGATCCGCACTCATGGCCTGGAGACTGCCTGGTCGAACGAGAACGTGCTGCTCGAAGGGCTGGACATGCAGGCCAGCCTGACCTGGACCGATTCCAAAATCAAGCGCAACGAGAAATTCCCGGGCAGCGTGGGCAAATGGCAGCCGCGCATTCCCGAATGGCGTGCCAGTGCCGTGGCGACTTACCGCATGAACGACAAGCTCAGCGCCACGCTGGCTGCCCGCTACAGCGGCAAGCAGTACTCGACGCTGGACAACACCGACATCAACGGCTTTGCCTACCAGGGCGCCAGCAAATACTTCACGGTCGACGCGCGCCTGCGCTACCGCATCGACAAGCACTGGAGCGCCGCCTTCGGCATCGACAACGCCAACAACTACAAGTACTGGAACTTCCACCCTTACCCACAACGCTCTTACTCTGCGGAGGTGAAATTTGATTGGTAATGCACTCGAGCTGGGCCAGTTTGAACTCTGGTGCCAGCCCCAGGTTGCCGCGCGTGACGGCAGCATCGGCAGCGTGCTGGCGGCTGTCCATTGGCGCCGCCCCGGCAGCGGCGTCCTGCACTACTGCGATTTTGCCGGCGAGTTGTCGGCTTCGGGACTGGAACGGATCTTCCTGCTGCACATGGTGTGCGATGCGCTGGCTGCGTTAAGGATGTGGGAGGCGGAAGGCTTCAAGCTGGACATGGTGTTGTGCCTGCCGCCGCTGGCGTTCAGCAAGGATACGCCTGACGCCATCGCGCTTGCGGCCGATATCCAGGGACTGATGCTGCAGGCAGGCATTGCGCAGCAGCGGCTCGAACTGCGCGATGAGGGGCATGCAGGCTGCTGCGAGGTGTCCGACCTGCTGGACTGGCTGCAGGTGCGGGAAGAAGGATGCACGCAGGCTTCCGGCGACTTCATCGCGGCGCCGCAGCCGATGCAGGTGCTGCCGGCCGCGCTGCGCCGCTGGCAAGCCAGCTATTCGGTGATGAGCGCCGCCGACGCCTTCAGCTGAAATGCACCTGTCCGAAGAAGCCGTATTGCAGGCTTTGCGCGATACGGCTGGCAACGATGCGGAATTCTTCCGCCACGGCTGGCTCGAACAGGCGGTCCACCGTCGACTGGAACAGCGCAAGCCAGCGCTGGAAGTGCTGCGGCTGTACGCCCGGCAGCGCCATGTGCTTGCCGTAGACATTGCCCTGGAAGCTCTTGGTGCCCAGCATGGTAGTGCTCCAGAACTCCACCATGCGCGCCAGGTGCGGCTCCCAATCGTCGATGGCAGCGTTGAACACCGGCCCCAGTTCCGGATCGGCGCGCACGCCGTCGTAGAACTCGTGGACCAGTGTCGCGATGGATTCCTGGGTCAGTGGTAAAGTCATGGCTCCATTTTAACCTTGCGGAGCGCGCCCATGATCATCGTTCACCACCTCAATAACTCTCGTTCCCAGCGCGTGCTGTGGTTGCTGGAAGAGCTGGGGCTGGCCTATGAGATCAAGCACTACCAGCGTGACCCGAAGACCATGCTGGCGCCGCCGGAGCTGACCAGGGTGCACCCGCTGGGCAAGTCGCCCGTCATCGAACATGAGGGCAATATCGTCGCGGAGTCGGGCGCCATCATCGAGTACCTGGTGGAGAAGCATGGCAATGACCGGCTGGTGCCGCCGGCCGGCACGTCCGACAAGCTGCGCTGGCGCTACTTCATGCATTACGCGGAAGGCTCGCTGATGTCGCCGCTGCTGATGAAGCTCGTGTTCGACAAGGTTGAATCCTCGCCGGCGCCGTTCTTCGTCAAGCCGATCAAGCGCGCCATCGCGCAGAAGGTGATGTCGAGCTTCGTGCAGCCCAATATCGACCGCCACCTGGCCTACCTGGAGTCCGAACTCGCCAACCGCGACTGGTTCGCCGGCAACGAGTTCAGCGCCGCCGATATCCAGATGAGCTTCCCGCTTGAAGCAGCCGCCTCGCGCGCCGGCCTTGGCGCCAACTACCCGCGCCTGCAAGCCTTCCTGCAGCGCATCCACGCCCGCCCGGCCTACCAGCGTGCCCTGGAGCGCGGCGGCCCTTACGAACTGCTGCGCTAACACTTAGTGTAAAAAATATTCTAACTTAGTTGTGAAATCGCACTAAGTCGATTATGATGTTCCTGCTTGATCTAAAAACCCAATAAAAAGAAAGGAACATCACAATGATCAATCGAGAAGTCCGCTCCCGCATCGCCCAGGAAACCTTGTCCTTCCTGGAGGCCGGTGGCTATGAAAATTCCCATGGCAAGCACGTGGAAATTGCGGACGCACTGGCGCAGGCCAAAGCTGGCACCGTGCATTACAAAGCCGGGGCGCTCGGGCAACTGGTGAACCGCCAAGGTGGCCATCAATCCTTCGCGACCAGGTTCGAGGTGCGTAACGAACCGACATTGGCGGCCGCGCGCCGCCTGATCGGGCTCGGTCATGCCGACCCGCTGTGCCTGAACTTCGCGTCGGCCAAGAATCCGGGCGGTGGCTTCCTTGGCGGCGCCGAGGCGCAGGAGGAGAACCTGGCAAAGTCCTCCGGCCTCTATCCATGCATCGTGCAAATGAACGAAATGTACGAGGCAAATCGCTCGCTCAAGTCCTGCATCTACCTGGACGACATGATTTATTCGCCCAAGGTGCCGGTCTTCCGCGGCGACGATTACGAACTGTTGGACGAGCCATATCTGGCGTCGATGGTGACCGCGCCGGCGGTCAATCGCGGCGCAGTCGCACGCAATGAGCCCGAACGCCTCGGCCAGCTTGAGGGGGCCATGCTGGCCCGCATTGAAATGCTGCTTGCGCTCGCCGTGCACCATGGCCATACCGCACTGGTGCTTGGCGCCTGGGGTTGCGGCGTGTTCGGCAACCGGCCGGCGGACATGGCGCGCTGGTTCGCCCAGCATCTGTTGCGCAATCCCAAGTACCGCGATGCGTTCGAACACGTGGTCTTTGCGGTGCTTGACCGGAAGGGGGCAGCAGTTGCCGCCTTTGAAGCGGAGTTCACTGGAGAAGAAATTAAATGAGGAATGTCGTCGAGCTGTGCGAGCATGTCCGCAATCATGGGCAACCCAGGATGGTTCTGTTCTGGGGGCATCAGCCTTCAAAGAATGGTTCGATCACGAAGACTTGCTTCAGCCAATGGTTCGAAGCGGAGTTCGTTATCGATGGCACACGGTACCCGACAGCCGAACATTTCATGATGGCGGAAAAGGCTCGCCTGTTCGGTGACGCAGTTGCGCTGGATCGTATCCTGCAGGCTCGCAACCCGGCAGTCGCCAAAGCCGCCGGCCGCGAAGTGCAGGGCTTCGATGAAGAGGTCTGGGCCGCGAACCGTTGGGATATCGTGGTCCAGGCCAACTATGCAAAGTTCGCGCAGAACGCGCCCTTGCGCGACTTCCTGCTCGCCACTGGCGAACAAGTCCTGGTGGAAGCGAGCCCCGTTGATTTCGTCTGGGGTACAGGCTTTGCTGCAGATTCGCCGTATGCAGAGAACCCATCCGAATGGACGGGAATGAATCTGCTCGGGTTTGCCTTGATGGAAGTGCGATCGCGTCTCAGCGAGTGAAACGGCTGGTGAAACTGATTAAGGGGAGCGTTCTTACCAGATTGTGGCGATGTTCGGATAACCTTGCATTTCGCGATCTGCCGTCACGATGGAAGCATCGTCCCCCTGTCCAAGTTCAATTGCCGTCGCGGCGTGGTTCGAAAGACGCGAATCTCTCTCATACCACCAGATTAGCGTGTGCGTATCGAGCAATATCATTTGCTCGTCTCTGGCTCAGCTTCCCAGACGGGCGATAACACGTCTCCGTAACTCATTGTCATTTCACGCAATCGATCAATTGCGGTCGGATCGGGAACTGGGAACGGGGTGACCTGCGCGATCAATTCCCCATGATCTGAAATCAGGAAATTTTCCTCTTTCGCCCGAGCCTGCTCCAACCATTTGATCGGGTCACGTGCGATCTCTTCCATTGAAACAGTTGGCTCCATCTCAGCCTCCATTCGCAATCTTGAATCATCATCTTAATCCTGATGCAGGTGGAGGCAATTTGAGGGAACGCAGAACAGGGTCAGAGCCGTGTTGCGCCATTGTCGATCAGTCTGCTTGAAGGGATCTGTAGCTGTGCTGACTATGCACGCGGCGATACGGAACAGCAAGTAGCTGTGCGGTAAAATGGCGGCATGACAGGAAGATTGCTGGCCATTGACGGTTTGAATATTGTGCGGCGTGTGTATGAGGCAAGTCCGGAGCCGGACTCGGACCTCAAAGCCGAGATCGCCATGCGCCATGCGTTCAACGCCTTCCAGCGCCTGGTCAACGGCCACGAACCCACCCATATCCTTCCAGCCTTCGATTACGGCGGTCCCACCTGGCGCCATAGCCTGTACAAGGGCTACCGAGAAGGCCGCCAGCCGATGCCGGAAGTACTGCGCGAGGCGCTGCCCGAGTTCTACATGCAGCTGACCAGGATCGGCATGTGCCCGATCGCCATTCCCGAAGTGGAAGCCGACGATGTAATCGGTACCGTGGTCACGCGCTGGCTCAGCGAGAACCGCGGCGAAGCGGTGGTGGCCACCACCGACAAGGACCTGCACTGCCTGATCGCCGAAGGCGCCCGCATCTGGGACCATTTCAAGTCGGAATGGCACGACCGCGCCTGGGTCGAGCAGAAGTGGGGCGTCACGCCCGGCATGCTGCCCGACCTGCTGGCGCTGATGGGCGACGAGACCGACTCCATCCCCGGCGTCTCCAACGTAGGCGTGAAGACCGCCGCGAAACTGTTGCGAACTTACGGCACTCTGGACGCAATCATGGCCGGTGCAGGCATCTTGAAGGACAAAGTCGGCGAAAGCCTACGAAAAGAGCGCGAGATGTTGTATCTTTCTCGTCAATTGGTACAACTGAAAACGGACGTCCGGATCGGCGTGAGCTGGAATATGCTGGCCTGGGACCACCGTTAGACCTCCTGATGTTAAAAGCGGTTCTTATCGACAGCAGCGCCATTGCACGCGGCCTGCTCAACACGGTGCTGATCGACGGCGGCTACGACGTGGTCGGCCAGGCGCACACCTGCGTGGCAGGCAATGTCCTGCTGATCAAGCATCATCCACAGATCATCTGCATTTCGCGCGACTGCATCGAGGCGGACGAACCGGCCATGCTGGCCATGCGCAAGGAATGGCCGAAAGCCATGATCTTCATGGTGTCGTCGGAATTCGACCAGGCCACCATCCAGAAAGCCCATGCAATGGGCATCAACGGCTATATTGTGAAGCCGTTCAATGGCGGTACGGTATTGAAGACCATCCGCAACACCATCATCGCGACGGTGAAGCGGCAGCAGAAGGCGCAGGCCGACGCGCAAGGCGCCAGCCCGGCCGAGGGATCAGACGAAGTTTGAGCCGTCGATGATGCCGCCGCCCAGGCAGACGTCGCCGTCGTACAGCACGGCCGACTGGCCTGGGGTGACTGCCCACTGGGCATCCATGAATTTCAGCGCGAATTCGCTGTCGCCGTTGGCGGCAACGTCGCACGGCACGTCGGCCTGGCGGTAGCGGGTCTTGGCGCTGATGCGGCCTGCTTCCGGTGCCACGCCGGCAACCCAGCTTGCCTGGCCGGCATGCAGGCTTTCCGACAGCAGCCACGGGTGGTCGTGGCCTTGCACTACCCACAGCGTATTGTTCTCAACGTCCTTGCGCGCCACGTACCACGCGTCCGACGAACCGTCGGCGTTCTGGTAAGTCTTCACGCCGCCGATGCCGATGCCCTTGCGCTGGCCCAGGGTGTAGAAGGACAGGCCGACGTGCTCGCCGACCACCTTGCCGTCCGGGGTCTTGATCGGGCCAGCCTTGTAGGACAGGTAGCGGTTCAGGAATTCGCGGAACGGACGCTCGCCGATAAAGCAGATGCCGGTGGAGTCCTTCTTGGCCGCATTCGGCAGCTGCAGCTTTTCGGCGATCTTGCGCACTTCGGTCTTCGGGATTTCGCCCAGCGGGAACAGGGTCTTCGACAACTGCGCCTGGTTCAGTCGGTGCAGGAAGTAGCTCTGGTCCTTAGTGTGGTCGACCGCTTTCAGCAGTTCGTGGCGGCCGGTGGCGGTGTTGTGGCGCACGCGCGCATAGTGGCCGGTGGCGATCAGGTCCGCGCCCAGGTGCATGGCGTGGTCGAGGAAGGCCTTGAACTTGATCTCCGCATTGCACAAAACGTCCGGGTTCGGGGTGCGGCCGGCCTGGTATTCGCGCAGGAACTCCGCGAACACGCGGTCCTTGTACTCGGCGGCGAAATTGACGGCTTCGATGTCGACGCCCACCACGTCGGCCACGCTGGCCGCGTCGATCCAGTCCTGGCGCGAGGAACAGTATTCGGAATCGTCGTCGTCTTCCCAATTCTTCATGAACAGGCCGACAACTTCATAGCCTTGTTCTTTCAGTAACCAAGCGGAAACGGAGGAATCAACGCCACCGGACATGCCGATGACTACTTTTTTCTTGCTCATGATGCGGTCCAATTGAGCCATGGGCGCGGCGCGCCCCAGGCAGGGTGTTGCAAATTATCCAAACTAGAAGAAACCTTCAGACTTCTTCGAATACCGATACGTGGGTGTGCAGGATCTCCAGCGGAGCGCGCTTGCCCGCCAGGTATTCGTCCACGCAAGTCAGCAGCAGGGGGCTGCGGTGGCGTTCGCGGCAGGCCGCGATTTCATCGCGCGTCATCCAATGCGTGCGCAGGATGCCCTCATCGAGTGGGCGATCCGGATAGTAAGCGCCAACCTCGCCGCAGAAGGCAAAGCGCAGGAACGTCACCAACTGGCCGGTACGCGCCGAGCGGTAGCGCGACATATACATGCCTACCAGGGCGGTCGGGGTGAAATCGTAAGCGGTTTCTTCCAGCGTTTCGCGAATGACAGCCTGTTCCAGCGACTCCAGCGGATCGAGGTGGCCGGCGGGCTGGTTCAGGCGAATGCCGTCACTGGTTTCTTCCTCAATCAGAAGAAATTTCCCGTCGCGCTCGATGACGGCGGCGACTGTGACATTCGGTTTCCAGGTGCGCGGCATGTTAGTCCATCCTCAGAAGACCCGACATTGTAGCCTGATCTTGCCTCTTCGTTGTGACCACGGCGTGAAATGCTTGTGCATTGCAACAATTCGGCATAGGTAATGTTGGCCGTAGAACATTTCATGTTAGATTTTAGTCAGTTTTTCCCACTATTTGGAGGCATTATGAAGATTGGCGTACCGGCCGAGTCAAGGCCGGGGGAGACCAGGGTGGCGGCAACGCCCGAGACGGTCAAGAAACTAGCAGTCAAACACCAGGTGATCGTGCAGGCGGGAGCCGGCATTCCAGCCTCGGTGACGGACGAAGCATATGCCGCTGCCGGCGCCACCATTGGCACCGCGGCAGAGGCGCTTGGCGCGGAAATGGTACTGAGGGTACGCGCCCCGAATGCCGAGGAGCGCAGCCTGATGAAACCGGGCGCCGTGCTGGTCGGCATGCTGAATCCTTTTGACGGGGAAAACATTGCGGCCATGGCGGCTTCCGGCCTGTCCGCGTTTGCATTGGAAGCTGTGCCGCGTATCACGCGCGCGCAGTCGATGGACGTGCTGTCCTCCCAGGCTAATATCGCGGGCTACAAGGCCGTGATGGTTGGCGCGAATACCTACCAGCGTTTCATGCCCATGCTGATGACCGCAGCAGGGACCGTGAAAGCTGCCCGTGTGCTGATCATGGGCGTCGGCGTGGCCGGCCTGCAAGCGATTGCGACCGCCAAGCGCCTGGGCGCCGTGATCGAAGCGTCCGACGTGCGTCCGCCCGTGAAAGAACAGGTGGAGTCGCTGGGTGCAAAATTCATCGACGTGCCTTACCTGACCGACGAAGAGCGCGAGATCGCGCAGGGCGTTGGCGGCTATGCGCGCCCGATGCCGCCTGAATGGATGAAACGCCAGGCGGAACTGGTGCATGAACGCGCCAAGCAGGCTGACATCGTCATTACCACGGCACTGATCCCGGGCCGCCCGGCACCGGTGCTGATCTCCGAAGAAACCGTGAAGGCCATGAAGCCCGGCTCCGTCATCGTCGACCTGGCGGTGGAGCAGGGCGGCAATTGCCCCTTGTCCGAACTGGGCAAGACGGTGGTCAAGCATGGCGTGTACATCGTGGGCGAGCCAAACCTGGCCTGTCACGTGGCGGCGGACGCCTCCGCCCTGTATGCGCGCAATGTGCTGGACTTCCTCAAGCTGGTCTTCGATAAAGAGGACAAGCTGGTCATCGACCGCGAGGATGAAATCATCAAAGCAACGCTGGTCTGCCATGGCGGCGAGCAGTTGCGGAAATAGGAGAGACGAATGGAAGTCAGTCACACCATCATCAACCTGATCATCTTCGTGCTGGCCGTGTACGTGGGCTACCACGTGGTCTGGAACGTCACGCCGGCGCTGCATACGCCGCTGATGGCGGTAACCAATGCAGTATCGGCCATCATCATCGTGGGCGCCATGCTGGCGGCTGCGCTGACCGAGGGCCTGGTTGGGCAAATCATGGGCACCATCGCCGTGGCGCTGGCCGCGGTCAATGTGTTCGGCGGATTCCTGGTCACCCAGCGCATGCTGGAGATGTTCAAGAAGAAGGAGAAGAAAGCGCCTGCGGCTGGTGCTGCTGCCTCGGCCGAGAAGGAGGCCAAGGCATGAGCTTCATCACCATGAACCTTGTCACGATGATGTACCTGATCGCGTCGGTCTGCTTCATCCAGGCGCTGAAAGGGTTGTCGTCGCCGGCATCGGCACGCAAGGGCAATGCCTTCGGCATGGCCGGCATGGCGATTGCTGCCGTGACCACCATCGCGCTGATCCTGCGCCTCAAGCACGACGCTTCGGCGGCGGCGGAAACTGCGGAAGCGGTGGCGGCCATGGCGCGCTCGATGGGGCTGGACGTGCATGCCCGCAGCGGTTCGGGCGGCCTGGGCCTTGGCCTGGTGGCGCTGGGCGTGCTGGTCGGCGGCGGCATTGGCGCGGTCCTGGCCAAGCGCGTCGAAATGACCAAGATGCCGGAGCTGGTGGCGGCCATGCACTCGCTGATCGGCATGGCCGCGGTCTGCATCGCCATCGCAGCCGTGGCCGAGCCGCATGCCTTCGGCATCGCGGCGCGCGGCCAGGCACTGCCGGTCGGTAACCGCATCGAGCTGTTCATCGGCACCTTTGTCGGCGCGATTACCTTCAGTGGTTCGGTGATCGCTTTCGGCAAGCTGGCGGGCAAGTACAAGTTCCGCCTGTTCCAGGGCGCGCCGGTCGTATTCAGCGGCCAGCACATGCTGAACCTGGTGCTGGCGCTGGTGATGGTCGGCCTGGGCCTGGTGTTCGTGTTCAGCGGCGGTTCTGAGCCGGCATGGACGCCGTTCCTGATCATGACGGCGATTGCCTTCGTGCTGGGCGTGCTGATCATTATCCCGATCGGCGGCGCCGACATGCCGGTGGTGGTATCGATGCTGAACTCCTACTCCGGCTGGGCGGCGGCGGGCATTGGCTTCTCGCTCAATAACTCGATGCTGATCATTGCCGGCTCGCTGGTGGGTTCCTCGGGCGCGATCCTGTCCTACATCATGTGCAAGGCGATGAACCGCTCGTTCTTCAACGTGATCCTGGGCGGCTTCGGCGGCGACACTTCCGCTGCGGCGGCAGGCGGCGCGCAGGCGCAGCGCAACGTGAAGTCGGGTTCTTCGGATGACGCCGTGTTCCTGATGCAGAATGCGGAGACCGTGATCATCGTCCCTGGCTATGGCCTGGCGGTGGCACGCGCCCAGCACGCGCTGAAGGAACTGGTCGAGAAGCTGGGCCACCACGGCGTGACGGTGAAGTACGCGATCCACCCGGTCGCGGGCCGCATGCCGGGCCATATGAACGTGCTGCTGGCGGAAGCCGAAGTGCCGTATGACCAGGTGTTCGAGATGGAAGACATCAACAGCGAATTCGCGCAAGCCGACGTGGTGCTGGTGCTCGGCGCCAACGACGTGGTCAATCCGGCGGCGAAAGATCCGAAATCGCCGATCGCTGGCATGCCCATCCTCGAGGCCTACAAGGCCAAGACCATCATCGTCAACAAACGCTCAATGGCATCCGGCTATGCAGGCCTGGACAATGAGCTGTTCTACATGGACAAGACCATGATGGTGTTTGGCGATGCCAAGAAGGTGCTGGAAGACATGGTGAAAGCTGCCGAGTAAGCCTGGCGCCTCACGGCCGAGCCCGTGTCACCCCTTGGGGCCTGACCCCATGGGGTGACACGGGCTCTTCTGTTTTTAGCGGGTGGGCTTGGCGCGCTGGCGCTGGAATTCGCTGATCTGGGCGGCGTAGCGTTGCTGCGAGGCTGGGGTGTGCCAGCTGTTCTGTGCCTTGATCATGGCGGCGGCGCCTTCGGGCGTGCCGACGATCTGGTCGATGCGTTTGACCGTTGCCATGCCCCAGGCGTTGCGCGGGCAGGCGATGCCGCCCAGCATCGGCTTGTTGTTTTGCGCGATCGGTACCGTTTTCAGGGCGCCGATCTCCGGTTCGGCTTTGCTGGCGTATTGCAAGGCGTAGTCGTAGTCGAGCGTGTAGTCGGCGCGGCCGCGTACCACCAGCTTCAGCACATTGCGGCCGTAATCGCCGACCGAGGTGGTTTCCAGCCTTGAGCTGGCGGGGCGCCTGGCCAGCAGGTCGTCCACCGCTGCACCGTAGCTGCGGCGCTCCACCACGATGCCGCGCAAGACGGGATCGGCCAGCAATTTCTGCAGGTCGGCTTCGCCATGCGCGTTCAGCGGCAGGCGCGGCAGGGTACTTTCCTGCGCCACCAGCTGCAGCGGCGGCACCAGGTTGGTGTTGACGAAGTAGGCCAGCTTGTCCCTCTCGGCATTACGCAAGGCGGCCACCACGCAGGCTTGCTCGCCGCGTTCGATCATCAGCCAGGTCCGTTTTGGATTGGCGTAGATGAAGCGATGCTCGGCATCGGGCCAGTGCGCGCTGATGTACAGCACGATCTGGTCGGCGATGCCGGTGGTGGGCTTGCCGTCCACCGGCATCGAGGCGGGCGGCACATCGGGCATCAGCCAGGACATCTTGTCGCGTGCCTGCGCGCCCGATGCCAGCAGGGCGGCAAGCAGTGCGAGGGCGGGGCGGCGCATGTGCTTTCCTTTAGCGGCGGCCGTACATCATCAGCTCGGCCAGGACGGCGCGGGCCGGGGCGGCGACGTCGATGGCGGCCAGGCCCAGGCCGAGCAGGGGCTGCAGCATTGATTCGTTGGCGAAGATGCGGGCCATGGTGTCGGTCAGGCGCACGGTGAGCTTGCGGTCCTGGCGGCGCTGGACGGCGTATTGCTCCAGTGCCTGCGGGGTGGCGCCGCGCGCCAGGGCGCGCGCCAGTTCGGTGGCGTCGCGCAGGCCCAGGTTCAGGCCCTGGCCGGCAACCGGGTGCAGGGTTTGCGCTGCATTGCCGATGGCGACGCTGCGCGCGCTGCCGGTGGCGCCTGCGTTCAGGCCGAGCGGGAAAGCCAGGCGGCGCGTGGCGTGAGTGAACTTGCCGAGGCGTTCGCCGAAGGTTTCGCCCAGCCTGGCAAGGAAGGCGGCATCGTCCAGCGCGAGGATGGCTTGCGCGCTGGCAGGGCGTGCGCACCAGACCAGCGAATAGCCGTCGTCCTGCGGCAGCAGGGCCAGCGGGCCTTCGCTGGTGAAGCGTTCGTAGGCGCGGTGCGCTACCGGGGCGCTGGTGTTGACCTGGGCGATGATGGCGCTCTGCCGGTAGTCGCGCGTTTCGGCCTTGTCGGCTTGTTCGCCGAACAGGCCGCCTTCGGCTTGCACCACCACGGCGGCGCGCAGCACGCGCGGGCTTTGGCCTTCGCATTCGAGGTGCAGGGTGACGCTGTCGTCGGCTTCATCGCTGCCGGTGACGCGCGCCGGGCGCAGGGCGGCGATGCCGAGGCGTTCGCAGACCCTGCCCAGCGCTTCGACGATGGCGCCGTAGCGGGTGACGTAGCCCAGCGCGGGCAGCCCGTGCTCGTCGCGCGTGATCATGCTGCGGCCGAACTGGCCGCGCCGCGAGACGTGGATTTCGTGGATGGCGGTGGCGTGGATCGGCCAGGCGCCGACCTGTTCGAGGATCTGGCGGCTGCCGTAGGACAGGGCCAGGGTGCGCGGGTCCTGCATGGCTTGCTCGAGCGGCTTGGCGTCCACCAGCACGATGCGGGCGGCATCGACCCCGCGCTTTACCAGCAGCGCCGCCAGCGCCATGCCGGCCGGGCCTGCGCCGCAAATGGCGATATCGTAGTCAATCATTTCATCAAAGCTTCAATCTCGGCCACCGTTTTGGGCGCGCCGCCCGTCAACAGCTGGAAGCCGCCTTCGGTGACGATCACGTCGTCTTCGATGCGGATGCCGATGTTCCAGTATTTCTCAGGCACGCCTTCGGCCGGGCGCACATAGATGCCCGGTTCCACCGTCATGGCCATGCCGGCCTGCAGCAGGCGCGATGGCTTGTCTTCGCGCGTGACGTCGCGGTACAAGCCGACATCGTGCACGTCCATCCCGATCCAGTGGCCGGTGCCGTGCATGTAGAACTGCGTGTATTTTTTCTCGGCCAGCACGTCGTCCAGCGTGCCTTGCAGCAGGCCGAAGTCCAGCATGCCCTGCGCCAGCACCTGCACGGCGGCGTCGTGGGCGTCGTGGTATTTGCGGCCCGGCCTGATGGCGTCGAAGGCTGCTTGCTGCGCGGCCAGCACCAGCTCGTACAGCTCGCGCTGGGCGGGGCTGAAGCGGCCGTTGACCGGGAAGGTGCGGGTAATGTCGGAGGCGTAGCCATCGAGCTCGCAGCCGGCGTCGATCAGCACCAGGTCGCCGTCCTGGGTGCGGCGGTTGTTGGCGTTGTAGTGCAAGACGCAGGCGTTGGGGCCGGAAGCCACGATCGGCGTATAGGCCGGGAACTGGGCCCCATGGCGGCGGAACTCGTGCAGCAGTTCGGCTTCCAGCTCGTATTCAAAGGCGCCGGGCCTGGCGAAGCGCATGGCGCGGGCGTGGGCGCCAGCTGAGATTTCGCCGGCGCGCAGCATGATGGCGGCTTCGTGTTCGTCCTTGAACAGACGCATCTCGTCGACCAGCGGCGGCAGGTCGCGCAGCACGGGTGGCGCAGTGGTGCCGCTGCGCGCGAGCCGGCGCACGCCGTCGAACCAGCGCCGCTGCTGCTCTTCGCCGCCGCGTGCCAGCGCGGCGTACAGGGCGCTGGCGTTGGACAGGTGGCGCACCATGTGCTCGTCCAGCGCGCCGATCGGGTGGGCGGCATCGAAGCCGAATGCTTCGCGCGCGGCGTCGGGGCCGTAGCGGTAGCCGTCCCAGATTTCGGATTCGAGGTGCTTTTCGCGGCAGAACAGGATCGATTGCGCGACAGCTTTGCCGCGCGGCGCGACCAGCACCAGCACCGCTTCCGGCTCGCTGAAGCCGGTCAGGTAGTAGAACGAGCTGTCGTGGCGGTAGGGGTATTCGGTGTCGGCATTGCGCGTCGCTTCGGGCGCGGTGCCGATGACCGCCACGCTGCCCGCTTCCATCTGGGCCAGCAGGCGCGCGCGGCGGTCGGAGTAGGGTTTCATGCGTTGAGCTCTTCCAGTTGGCGCACGGTGCCGACGTTGACCCATTCATCCTGGTAGATCTCGCCGCCGATGCGGCCCTGGCCGGCGTATTCGAACAGCAGCTTGCCCAGGCCCGCCTTCTGGCCCGGCGTGATGCCGGCGAACATTTCGGGACGGTACACGCCGATATTGGCGAAGTTCCACTTCGGCGAACCTTCGCCGGAAATGGTGTACAGGTTCAGCGCGAAGTCGCCCTCCGGGTTGTGCCACGGGTTGGGCGTCAGCCAGATCCAGGCGATATCGCGCACGTCGGCAGGATACGGGTCGCCGCGGTGGTCCTTGTCCTTCAGCACGTCCAGCGCCTCGGAGAAATCGAAGTGCGGGCAGTAGATGTCGCCCGACAGCACCAGGAAGGGCTGGTCGCCCAGCAGGTGCAGCGCATTGGCGATGCCGCCTGCCGTTTCCAGCGCCTCCGCTTCCGGCGAATAGCGGATTTTGGCGCCGAACTGCGAACCGTCGCCCAGCGCTTCCTCGATCATGTGGCCGAGGTGGGCGTGGTTGATGACGATTTCCGTGATCCCGGCGCGCACCAGGTTCAGGATGTGCCAGACGATAAGCGGCCGGCCGCGCACTTTCAGGAGCGGCTTGGGGCAGGTGTCGGTCAGGGGCCGCATGCGTTCGCCGCGGCCGGCGGCGAGGATCATGGCTTTCATGCGTCGCCCCCTCAGAAGGTGTAGCCGACTTGCGGCGCGGTGCCTTCCAGCGTGTCGAGCAGCTTGATGAGCGGCTTCAGTTCGCGGTAGCGGTTGGCGGTCTTGCGCACGTATTCCATCACGGTCGGCAGGTCGCCGAGGTAGTGCGGCTTGCCGTCGCGGTAGTTCAGGCGGCAGAAGATGCCGAGGATCTTCAGGTGGCGCTGCAGGGCCATGTACTCGAAGTCCTGGTAGAACTCGTCGAAGTCTTTTTTCACCGGCAGGCCGGCGCTGCGCGCGTGCTGCCAGTAGCGGATCAGCCAGTCCAGCACCAGTTCCTCGTCCCACGACACATAGGCGTCGCGCAGCAGCGAGGCGGCATCGTAGGTGATCGGGCCCCATACCGCGTCCTGGAAGTCGAGGATGCCGGGGTTGCCCTCGTCCATCCACATCAGGTTGCGCGAATGGTAGTCGCGGTGCATGAATACCTGGGGCTGGGCCAGGCAGTTGGCCAGGATCGCCTCGAACACCTTGTCCAGTTCCTGCTGCTGCTTCTCGCTCAGGGTGGTGGCCAGGTGCTTGCCGATATACCACTCGGGGAAGATATTCAGTTCGCGCAGCATGAAGGCGCGGTCGAATTCCGGCAGCACGCCGGGCTGGCTTGCCTGCTGGATCCTGACCAGGGCCGACAGCGCTTCGGCGTACAGGGTGGCGGCCGAATCGTGGTTCAGCGCCTGCAGGTAGGTGGTGGTGCCGAGGTCGGACAGCAGCAGGAAGCCCTGCGCGATGTTTTCGGCGGCGATTTTCGGCACCGAGACGCCGGCAGCTTGCAGCAGACCCTGGACTTTCACGTAGGCGGGCACGTTTTCGCGCTGCGGCGGGGCGTCCATGGCGACCAGGGTGGCGCCGTGGGCGGCGCGGTGCGCGGGCAGCACGTCGACGCGGAAATAGCGGCGGAAGCTGGCGTCCTCGGAGGCCGGGCGCGCCGATGCGGCGTCCACCAGGCCGGTGCCTTGCAGCCACTCGGTGAGCTCGGCAAGGCGTGGATCGGCGGCTGGGGATGGTGAATTAGACAATAAAGACATTAAAGCAGCCTGCGAAATCCAGTCAGTGGTAAAGATTCCCATATAATAAGGGATTCACATTAAAAAATCGCCTTTATGGTGTTTCACGCGTCCCACCCATGACCCGGTTCCTGGCACCCCCCAACCCAAAGCGCTGGGCGTTCGCCTTGACCGCCATTGCCGCCGCCACCACGGCGATGTCCGCCCATGCACAGTCGCATCCCGCGGCCAAACGCCCGCCGCACGTGGAAGACAAGAATGCCCCGACCACCGTGCGCGCCGAGGACATGTCCGGCCGCCCGGAGCGCGACCTGCGCCTGCTGCGCGACGTGGAAGTGGTGCACGACAAGACGCGCGTGACCGCCGATGCGGCCAGCTTCCAGCAGGTGGAGCAGGAACTCGAGGCCAAGGGCAATGTGCGCCTGTGGCGCTTCGGCGACTATTACACCGCCGATGAACTGAAGCTGAACCTGGAAACGGCGCGCGGCTATGCGCTGCAGCCGACCTACCAGCTGGAAACCAACAATGCCCAGGGCAAGGCGCAGCGCATCAACTTCCTGAACGACGATGAAGCCCAGGTGGTCGACGGCACCTACAGCACCTGCCAGGGACCCAACCCGGACTGGTACGTGAAGGCGCGCTCGCTCAACCTGGACCAGGGCCGCGACGTCGGCACCGCCGGCGCCACCCTGATCTATTTCAAGGACGTGCCGATCCTGGGTACGCCCGCCATGTCGTTCTCGCTGTCGGGCGCGCGCCGCTCCGGCTGGCTGCCGCCGACCCCGTCCTACTCCTCGCGCGGCGGGGCCGAACTGGTTGTGCCGTATTACTTCAATATCGCGCCCAACCGCGACCTGACGCTGTACCCGCGCTATATTGCGCGCCGCGGCATGCAGCTGGGCGGCGTGGCCCGCTACATCGGCGAAACCGATGCCGGCAACTACTACGAGGGCAGGACCCTGCTCGAGTACCTGCCGAACGACAAGGAAGCCAACCGCGACCGCTGGCAGCTGCACACGGTGCACACGCAGCACTTGAGCGAGGACTGGACCTACGGCTGGAATATGCGCGCCGCGTCGGACAACAACTACCCGAGCGACTTTTCCAAGACCGTGGCCTCGTCGTCCGAGCGCCAGCTGCTCAAGGAGCTGCGCACCGATTACAGCGGCGAATTCTGGAGCCTGACCGCGCGCGCCCAGAAGTATCACGTGCTGCAGGATCCTGGCTATCCCGCGGACCCTAACCTGTTCGTGTCGCGTCCTTACGACCGCCTGCCGGCCATCAACCTGCACGCGGCGAACTACGACGTGGGCGGCTTCGACTGGCAGTTCGATTCCGAATTGACCCGCTTCTGGCATCCGGACCTGATCAAGGGCAACCGCCTGGTGGCGGTGCCGCAATTGAGCTACCCGATCATCGGCGCATCCTATTTCGTGACGCCGAAAGTGATGCTGAACGCCAGCGCCTACCAGCTTGATGCCTTCGGCAGCGACCCATCGCGCTCGCTGCAGCGCGCCGTGCCGACCTTCTCGCTCGATTCGGGCCTGGTGTTCGAGCGCGACACCAAGTTCGCGGGCAAGAAGCTGACCCAGACCCTGGAGCCGCGCCTGTTCTACGTCTACACGCCGTACCGCAAGCAGGACGAATTCCCGAACTTCGACACGGCGCCGGCCACCTTCAACTTCTCGCAGATCTTCAGCGAGAACCGTTTCGTCGGCTCCGACCGCATCGGCGACGCCAACCAGGTGACGGCGGCCGTGGTGTCGCGCTTCCTGGAAAGCAGCGGCGCGGAGCGCCTGCGCCTGGCGTTCGGCCAGCGCTTCTACTTTGCCGACCAGCGCGTGCAGATCGACAATTCCACGCCGGTCAACAGCACCCGTTCCGACATGCTGCTGGCCGCCACCGGCCGCATCTCCGGTTCCTGGGGCATCGACAGCCTGGTGCAGTACAACCCGAGCACCAGCAAGGTCACCACCTCGAATATGTCGCTGCAGTACACGCCGGGCACCTACAAGGTGATCAACGCCGGCTACCGCTACGTGCGCGACAGCTTCAAGAATGCCGACCTGTCGACCCAGTGGCCGATCTCGGACAAGTGGTTCGGCGTGGGCCGCGTGTCGTACTCGCTGCGCGAGCACAAGATGCTGGAAAGCGTGGTGGGGCTGGAATACAACTGCGATTGCTGGGTATTCCGCATGGGCGCGCAGCGCTTCGTCACCACCGCCAAGAAGACCTCGACCCAGTTCTTCTTCCAGCTGGAGTTGAACGGCCTGTCCAAGCTCGGTTTCGGCAACCCGCTGGAGGTGCTGAAAAACAGCATCCCTGGCTATCGCCGCGTCAATGAAGGCCGTTAAGCTTTCGATTTCCTCAACACTGATACATGAGCGTTTCAGATATGCACCCGATCAAATTAGCTGCTGCCCTGCTGTGTGCTTCCCTTGCCGTCCCGGCCCTGGCGCAAGACGCCAAGCCTGCCAAGCCGGCGGTGCCGGCCACACCGGCCGCCGCTGCCAAGGCGGCGCCATCGAAGGGCTTCACGCCGCCGGGCCAGTCGGCCAACGCGCCGATCGACGCCATCGCCGTCATCGTCAACGATGAAGTGATCACCCAGCGCGAACTGAATGAACGCGTGACCACCATCGTGCAGCGCATGCAGCAGCAGAAGCTGGCCTTGCCCGATGCGGCGGAACTGCGCAAGCAGGTGCTCGAGCGCATGATCGTGGAACGCGCCCAGCTGCAGCTGGCCAAGGAAATGGGCGTGCGGGTGGACGACAATATGCTCGACCGCGCCATCGGCCGCATCGCCGAGCAGCAGAAGATGACGGTGCAGCAGCTGCGCAACCAGATGGAAAAGGAAGGCACCACCTTCGCTTCCTTCCGCGAAGAGATCCGCGAAGAGATCATCATGCAGCGCCTGCGCGAGTATGAGGTCGACAACAAGATCACCATCGGCGAGGCGGAAGTGGACAACTTCATCGCTGCCGAAAAAGCGGCGGCGTCCGAGCAGTTCGAGCTGAATATCTCGCAGATCATGGTGCGCATCCCGGAAAACGCTTCGCCGGACGTGATCGGCCAGCGCCAGAAGCGCGCCGAGGAAGTGCTGCGCCAGCTGCGCACCGGCGCCGACTTTGCCAAGATGGCCGCCACCTATTCCGACGCTTCCGACGCGCTGCAAGGCGGCGCCGTGGGTTGGCGCCCGGGCGGCGCGCTGCCGCCGATCTTCGCCGAGGCGCTCAACAAGCTGAAGCCGGGCCAGAACACCCCGATCATCAAGAGCGCGGCCGGCTTCCACATCCTGAAGCTGGTCGACAAGCGCAGCATGGCCGATTCGGCCGCGCAGGAAACCGTGCAGCAGACCCACGCCCGCCACATCCTGCTGAAGGTGACGCCGACCATGAGCGCGGCCGACGCCAAGCGCAAGCTGCTGGAACTGAAAGAGCGCCTGGACAACAAGGCCGCCAAGTTCGAGGAACTGGCGCGCCTGTTCTCCAACGACAGCAGCGCCAACAAGGGCGGCGACATGGGCTGGCTGTACCCGGGCGACACCGTGCCCGAATTCGAGCAGGCCATGAACGGCCTGAAGGTGGGCCAGGTGTCCGAACCGGTGGAAACCTCCTTCGGCTACCACCTGATCGAAGTGATCGAGCGCAAATCCGACGACGTCTCGAAAGAGAAGCAGCGCGCCGCCGCCCGCAACGCCCTGCGCGAGCGCAAGCTGGTGGAAGCGGTGGAAGACTGGCAGCGCCAGGTGCGCGACCGCGCCTACGTCGAATTCCGCGACGAGTCGCTGAAGTAAGCAGGACGGGCACACCATGAGCGCCAACCTGCAAGCACGGCGCCCGGGTGTGCGCCCCGGGGTTCGTCCGGTGATTGCCATCACCACCGGCGAGCCGGCCGGCATCGGGCCGGAAATCGCCATCCGCGCGGCCTGGGCCATGCGGCACCAGGTCAACGCGGTGCTGGTGGGCGACGCCGCCTTCCTGGCCATGACCGCCTCGGCCATCGATCCCGGAATCCGCCTCAGCGCCGTCACCACCATGGCGGCGCGCAACGCCGGCCTGCCGCACTTCGGCGCCGACCGCCTGTGCGCATTGGATATTCCGCTGGGCGCCCATGTGCAGCCGGGCGTGCTGGACAAGGAAAACGGCCGCTACGTGCTCTCCACGCTGGACGCCGCCATCGAAGGCATCAACGCCGGCTGGTTCGAAGCAGTAGCCACCGCACCGGTGCAGAAATCGACCATCAACGATGCCGGCGTGCCGTTTTCCGGCCACACCGAATACTTTGCCGAGCAGACCGGCACCGCGCGCGTGGTGATGATGCTGGCCGGCCAGCCGCACGGCGGCGAACTGGCGCAGATGCGCGTTGCGCTGGCCACCACCCACCTGCCGCTGAAAGACGTCAGCGCCGCCATCACGCAGGAGAGCCTGGCGCAGACCCTGGACATCCTGCACGCCGACCTGCGCGGCAAGTTCGGCATCGCCGCGCCGCGCATCCTGGTGGCGGGCCTGAACCCGCACGCCGGCGAAAACGGCTACCTGGGGCGGGAGGAAATCGACACCATCGCGCCGGCGCTGGAAGCGGCGCGCGCGCGCGGCATCGACGCCCGCGGCCCGTACCCGGCCGACACCCTGTTCCAGCCGAAGTACCTGCAGGACGCCGACTGCGTGCTGGCCATGTACCACGACCAGGGCCTGCCGGTGCTGAAATACGCCACCTTCGGCCACGGCATCAACATCACGCTCGGCCTGCCGCTGATCCGCACCTCGGTCGACCACGGCACCGCGCTCGACCTGGCAGCGCAAGGCATCGGCCGCGCCGACTGCTCCAGCATGCAGGCCGCCCTCGAGGCGGCGCTGCAGATGGCGCAGTCCAGCCAATAAGCAGAAAGAACAACCATGAAACACATAGCCCGCAAACGCTTCGGCCAGAACTTCCTGCAGGACGACCGCGTCCTGGGCGACATCATCGACTCGATCGCGCCGGCCGCCGGCGACACCATGGTGGAAATCGGCCCCGGCCTGGCCGCCATGACCGACCTGCTGCTCAAGTCCCTGCCGCACATGCACGTGGTGGAACTGGACCGCGACCTGGTGGCGCGCCTGGAAAAGCGCTACCCGCGCGAAAAGCTGACCATCCATGCCGGCGACGCGCTGAAGTTCGACTTCGGCTACATCCCGCTGCCGGAAGGGAAGAAGCTGCGCGTGGTGGGCAACCTGCCGTACAACATCTCCTCGCCGCTGCTGTTCCACCTGGCCGAATTCGCGCCGATCGTGCAGGACCAGCATTTCATGCTGCAAAAGGAAGTGGTGGAGCGCATGGTGGCCGAACCCGGCACCAAGGCCTACAGCCGGCTGTCGGTGATGCTGCAATGGCGCTACCGCATGGCCATGCTGTTCATCGTGCCGCCGGACGCCTTCGACCCGCCGCCGAAAGTCGATTCGGCCATCGTGCGCATGATCCCGATCGAGCAGCCGCTGGCCTGCGACCCGGCGCGGCTGGAAGCGGTGGTGCAGAAAGCCTTCTCGCAGCGGCGCAAGGTGATCCGCAACTGCGTGGCCGGCATGTTCACCGAGGAGCAGCTGGTGGCGGCCGGCATCAACCCGCAAGACCGGCCGGAAGCCGTGCCGGTGGAAGCCTACGTGGCCCTGGCCAACCTGCCTGTCTAATTGAAAGTCGGGGTCAGGTCTGGCAATCGGACATTTTCGCAAGCGAAAATGTCCGATT
>CBHREK010000032.1:0-51458 GCA_966077345.1 uncultured Duganella sp. | reverse complement strand
CGCCCAAACCAGCCTGGCGAAGTCCGTGCTTGATGCAGGCTGGTCGTCCTTCCGCAAGATGCTGGCGTACAAGGCCATGAGGCATGGCGCGCGGTACGTGGAAGTGGACGAACGCTTTACCACCCAGACCTGCTCGAATTGCGGCGCACTGCCCGATTCGAGGCCGAGAGGTATCGCAGGCCTTGGAATAAGGGAATGGGAATGCAGCGAATGCGGTGTGGTACATGATCGTGATCGTAATGCTGCGTTAAACATTCTCCGTCGCGGACGTGCGACGCTGGAAGCAGGAATTCCCGTCCTTTAGGGCGGGAAGGACGTCAAGGGGCGCAATCATAGGGTAATTCAGGACGGCAGGCGACGCTTTGCAGCGAATGCACGCCCGGCTGCAGCCAGTTGCATCGCATCGCGGGGTATGCGGTGGGAGACTACAGGCCTCTCCACCTGCGTGGCTCAACCACCGAGAAAAATCATGAAAAGACGAGACCTGTTCCGCATTTCCACCGCGATGGGCCTGGCTGCGGCGCTGCCGGCTTTGAGCCAGGCCAGGGCGCAAGCCGCGCTGGCCGGCCCGCTGAAGCCCCCGGCAGAAGGCAAGATACCGGTTGCTTTCCTGTTGTCCGACAACGCAGTCGTGATCGACTTTGCCGGCCCATGGGAAGTTTTTTCCAATGCCGCGACCGACGGTTGCAATTGCACTCCGGCCTTCGAACTTTATACCGTCGGCGCGAGCGCGGCGCCGATCACGGCAAGTGGCGGCATGACCATCCTGCCGAACTATACGATTGCCAATGCGCCGGCGCCGAAGGTGATCGTGATTCCGGCACAGAGCACGCGCGACCCGGCGGTGCTGGAGTGGATCCGCCAGGCGTCCCGCAATGCCGACCTGACCATGTCGGTGTGTACCGGCGCAAGCCTGCTGGCCAGCACCGGCCTGCTTGCCGGGAAGTCTGCCACCACCCACCATGGCAGCTTCAAACAGTTCGCCATGGACTTCCCTGACGTGAGGCTGAAACGCGGCGCGCGCTTCGTGGAAGAGGGCAACCTGGCCAGCGCAGGCGGACTGTCTTCCGGCATCGACCTGGCGCTGCGCGTAGTAGAGCGCTACTTCGGCCGCACAGTGGCGCTCAACACGGCCAACACGCTGGAATACCAGGGCCAGGGCTGGCTAGACCCGATGTCCAACAATGCCTATGCGCAGCGCCGCGTCTCAACCGAAAAGCAGCCCCTGTGCCCGGTGTGCGACATGGACGTGGACAAGGCTAGCGCCGCATCGTCCCTCTACCGCAAGCGAACCTACTATTTTTGCATGGCAGGGCATAAACAGATGTTCGATGCGGATCCGGCAAAATTCGTTCAGGGTATATGATGACCGCAGTTTCAACGATTGGATTTTGGCATGCTTATAGCGACACACAGCGGCAAGTTCCACGCAGACGATGCGTGGGCAGTCGCTGTATTGAATGTTTTATATCCCGGCGCCGACATCATCCGCACGCGCGACCAGGCCATCATCAATACGGCCGACTTTGCGGTTGATGTGGGCGGCGTGTGGGACCCGGCTGCAGGCCGCTTCGACCACCACCAGAAAGGCTTCGATGTGGCGCGGCAGAGCGGCGTGCCATACGCCAGCGCGGGGCTGGTGTGGCGCGAACATGGCGCGCGCTGCGTGAGCGCACTGGCCCTGGCCCATACCGGCCACCAGCTGGCGGACGGGCAGGCGCGCGAGATCGCCTACGGCATCGATGCGGACGTGGTGCAGTACCTGGACTTGTCGGACGTGGGCGCGGCGAAAAGCGCGCCGGGCGGCTACGGCTTGTCGGCAGTGATTTCCGGCTACAACACCAATTGGCTGGACGAGCAAAGGCTGGGTTATGGCGCGGCGGCGGAGGAATTCCGGCTGTCGCAGTTCCGCCGGGCGATGGACGTGTTGACTGATGTCATGGTCAATGCCGTCAAGTACCGGGTCGGCGCCTTGCTGGCTGTGGAGCAGGTGCGCCAGGCCGAAGTGCTGGAAGACGGCAAGGTCGTGTTCCTGAAAAACGGTACGCTGCCGTGGAGCCAGGTGGTGCGCAAGGAAATGCCGAAGGTGCTGTTCGTGATCAGCTATAGCATCGCCGAGCAGCGCCACCTGTTGCACACGGTCCCAGTCAGCCCTGAAAGTTTCGACGCGCGGGCAGACTTGCCGGAAGCGTGGGCCGGTTTGCGCGATGCGGAACTGGCGGCGGTGACCGGCGTGCCGGACGCCGGCTTTTGCCACAATGGCAGGTTCATCGCCTCCGCCACCTCGTACGAGGGAATCCGCGCCATGGCATCCCTCGCCCTGAAAGCACTCGCTCCCGCTTAGTTGTTGCAGCCCATGGTGCGGATGCGGTCGTATGCGGCCTTGGCTTGTACCAGGCCATAGCCGTAGTACGGATCGCGTCCCGGCGCGCCCAGGTCCTGCGCGGACTTGTCGAGCGTGCTGCGGATCTGGCTTGCGCTGCATTTCGGGAAGTAGCTCCACACCAGCGCCGCGACTGCCGACACGTGCGGCGTCGCCATCGAGGTGCCGTTGAACAGCGCGTAGCTGCTTGCGTTCACCTGCAGGACGGCAGGCTGCCCGACTTGCTGCAGCAGGACAGCGCCCACGGTATCCGATACGCCGACCGAAGGGATGCTGGTGACTGTTCCGCCCAAGGTGCCGTTCAGGTCGCCCGCCACATTGTTGTACACCACCGCGCCGATGCCGCCGCTGGCCTGGCAGTTGGTGACTTTGGCTGCGAACGAGATCGAGCCGCGCTGGATCAGGCAGATCTTGCCTGCCATGGCGCCGTCGACTGCGGTACCAAGCCCGAAGTTGGCCAGCAACCCCGATGCTGTGCCGGCTGGCGTGCCGTCCATCGGTATCGGTGTGTAGACGACATCGGTCACCTGCAGCGTCGCAGTGCGGCCGCTGTTCATCGGTACCGTCGACAGGACGCTGACGCCGGGCGCCGACAACTCGACCTTCGGCGTGAACTGGGAGAAGGCGGCGATCTGCTTGTTTTCGTCCAAGGCGCCGATCGACATCACGCTGCTGTAGCCGGCGGGGTAGGACTGGGTATTGTTGCCGTCGTTGCCGGCGGCGGCAATCGACAGGACGCCGCGCTTGGCCAGGCCGGCGAAAGCGAGTTCCTCCGCAATGCTGGGATCGCCGCCGCCAAGCGACATGCTGATCACGTTGGCGCCCGCGGCACCGCACTTGTTGGCGGCGCCGATCAGGGTGGACGTGTAGGTCCATTCGTCGGCGCTGAACACCTTGACGATATGGATGTTCAGCTGGCGCCCCGGGTTGACGCCGACCACGCCGACGCCTGCATTGTTGATGGCGGCAATGGTGCCGGCCACGTGGGTGCCGTGGTGCAGCTCGTCGGTGAACCAGTTGCCGGTGCCGGGGTTGCTGTTGCCGGTCAGGCGGTTGCCGTTCAGGTCTTCATGCGCCAGGTCGATGCCGGAGTCGATGATGCACACCGTGCGGTTGCTGGCATAGGTATCGGGCAACTGGTCAGCCTGGACCATGCCAATGCCATACGGGACCAGCTGGCCCAGCAAGTAGGGCGTGCCGGTGGAAGGCGTGCTGGTGGCGAAGGGAAAGCGTTTCTTGTCCTCTTCCACGAATTCGATCTGGGCGTTCTTGCGCAGGGTGGCCAGTTCGCTGCTGGGGACCTCGGCTGCCGTAGCGTTGATTTCCGCCATGTCCTGCACCACTTTGCCGCGCGCGGCCGCGATGGCGGCCTTGCCGCTTGCCGCGCCGCCGGCCTTGAAGCCTACGATGACGCGCACGTCGCCGGGCGCGGCGCTGGCAGGGGAGAACTGGGCACTGAGGGCCGCCGCCAGCACGGTCATGGCGAATGTGGCGCGGGAATTTCTGCTCTGTTTTTTGAACATGATGAGTCCTGGGATCGAGTGTGGAATGAGTGGCCTTGGACAACAGAAAAAGACAGCCGCTGGTGGCGGCTATCGAAAGTGATGCTAGGTTGCTTCAATCCCAAGGTCAACCGGAAAACTGGCTTTCTTCGCAAAACTGACCAGGAAACTACACATATTCCATGCGGAAACAGGCAAAAAAAAAACGCCACCCGAAGGTGGCGTTTAGCCTCAGGAGGAAGCTTAGAACTGGTTCATGGTGTTGTCTTTGCCGGCCGCCTTCAGCGCTGCTTCGCCGCTGAAGTATTCCTTGTGGTCGTCGCCGATGTCGGAGCCGGACATGTTCTGGTGCTTGACGCAGGCGATGCCCTGGCGGATTTCCTTGCGCTGCACGCCGGCCACGTAGCCCAGCATGCCCTGGTCGCCGAAGTATTCCTTGGCCAGGTTGTCGGTCGACAGGGCCGCGGTGTGGTAGGTCGGCAGGGTGATCAGGTGGTGGAAGATGCCGGCTTCGCGGGCTGCGTCAGCCTGGAAGGTGCGGATTTTCTCATCAGCTTCGATCGCCAGCGCCGTGTTGTCGTACTCGACGTTCATCAGGGCGGCGCGGTCGTAGGCCGACACGTCCTTGCCTTCGGCCTTCATGCGGTCGTAGGCTTGCTGGCGGAAGTTCAGGGTCCAGTTGAACGACGGGCTGTTGTTGTAGACCAGCTTGGCGTTCGGGATCACCTTGCGGATTTCCTTGACCATGCCGCCGATCTGGGCGATGTGCGGCTTTTCGGTTTCGATCCACAGCAGGTCGGCGCCGTTCTGCAGCGAGGTGATGCAGTCCAGCACGCAGCGCGCTTCGCCGGTGCCGGAGCGGAACTGGAACAGGTTGGAAGGCAGGCGCTTAGGACGCAGCAGCTTGCCGTCGCGCTTGATGATCACGTCGCCGTTGCCCAGTGCGTCGGCGGACACTTCGTCGCAATCGAGGAAGGCGTTGTACTGGTCGCCCAGGTCGCCGGGCTGCTTGGTGACGGCGATCTGCTTGGTCAGGCCGGCGCCCAGCGAGTCGGTACGGGCGACGATGATGCCGTCGTCCACGCCCAGCTCCAGGAAGGCGTAGCGCACGGCGCGGATCTTGGCCAGGAAGTCTTCGTGTGGAACGGTCACTTTGCCGTCCTGGTGGCCGCACTGCTTCTCGTCGGACACCTGGTTTTCGATCTGGATGCAGCAGGCGCCGGCTTCGATGAATTGCTTGGCCAGCAGGTAGGTCGCTTCGGCGTTGCCGAAACCGGCGTCGATGTCGGCGATGATTGGCACCACATGGGTGACGTGGTTGTCGATCTTGTCCTGGATGGCTTTTTTGGCGTCGCCGGTGGCGGCATCCAGCTGGCGGAACAGGCCGCCCAGTTCGCGCGCATCAGCCTGGCGCAGGAAGGTGTACAGCTCCTTGATCAGGGCCGAGACGGCGGTCTTTTCGTGCATCGACTGGTCAGGCAACGGGCCGAACTCGGAACGCAGCGCGGCGACCATCCAGCCCGACAGGTAGAGGTAGCGGCGGTCGGTGCTGTTGAAGTGCTTCTTGATGGAGATCATTTTTTGCTGGCCGATGAAACCGTGCCAGCAGCCCAGGGACTGGGTGTACTGGGATGGGTCGGCGTCGTAGCGGGCCATGTCGGCGCGCATGATCTTGGCGGTGTAGCGGGCAATGTCCAGGCCGGTCTTGAACTTGTTCTGGGCGCGCATGCGGGCGGCCGCTTCCGGGCTGATGGCGTTCCAGGCGCTGCCGTTGCGTTCCTTCAGGGCTGCGATGGCTTGGATGTCGTCTTGGTAGTGGGACATGGTCTATTCCTAGCAAAAAAGCGGATTAAAAAAGGCGAAGCACTTGGAATAATGATAGGCCGTTCTTTTGCGTCGCACCATGTCTTATATAAGACATATAAGCTATATTTTTATGTTTATATTCAACGAGTTAATTTTTATTTGCCATGATATGAAATAGCTTTTCGCAAAATGAACTGTTCGGTATGGTGCGCCGCCGGGCAGTTTTCTGCAATGTGGGATCAGGTTTTCGCGATGTGAAATTCGGGCTGGATGCCACGCCATTCTTGACAAACCCCATTGTTTAAACGCAGCAACAGTAGGGTTTTTCCGACGATCAAAAGTTACTAATCTTAGGAGGTGTATGCCAAAGAAGGGGTGAGGCCATGTTGCTAACTCGCGAATTGGATTACCGGAGCATCGTCCAGCGCGGCATCCTTCGTCACGGCTGGTTCCGTTCAACGGCCTTCTATGCCTGCGCAATCGCAGTTTTTCTTGGACTCACGGACCTGGTGCTGCTGGAAAAGAAGTACAACCTGTTTACGGGCGGCTTCTTGCAGGCGACGCAGTTAACGGCCACCAGTGATCGCGCCATATTCCTGACAGTACTGTTGGTCGCAGAACTATTGATGGCCTGCCTGTTCAGTCAACTCGCCTTATTGCTGGGCAGTTGGCGGCGGCTGTCCTTGCAATTGGTCAATTACTTGTTTGTGCTGCTATACGGCGGCATCAGTTTTGCACTGATTGTCGTCAAATACCAGATTCTCAGCTACTTCGGCGACTACATGAGCCTGGCTGTTATGCGCAACCTCGGCGGCGGAAGCCTGGCCGATGCGCTGCTGTATGTATTGGACGAATCCTTGATCGTCGTGGTGGTGCTGGTGCTGGTGGCATTGACTGCCATATTCGCATGGATGAAATTAAGCAAGCACTGGCTGAGCCTGGAACTGCCCGCGGACCGCAGTTATCGCTTGCGCCGCGTCCTGCTTGCGGCCCAATGCCTGATTGCGCTGCTTGCGCTGGTGCCAGTCGCCCGGCCTTTGCCCGCGACCAAGCAGTACCTGTCCAAAGTCACGCCCTACGCGATGGCCAATAACCTGGTGCAGGCCGCGTTCCCTGCAGGCCCATCGGGGCTGGTGCTGTTCATGCAGCGCCATTACAGCGAGCCGGTCAAACGGCCTGTGGCACCGGTCAACGTGGCTTTTGGCGGGAGGAAGGACAACCTGGTGCTGGTGGTGGCGGAAAGCACGCGCGCCGATGTGCTCGACGCCACCGTAGGGGGGCAGTTCGTAACGCCGAACTGGCGTGCGCTGGGTGCTGAGGGGGTGGTCGGCCGTGAATACTATAGCCATACCGGCTTTACCACGTCCTCGCTGAAGGCGATTTTCCGCAGCTCGCTGGGGGAGCGCCTGCCGCTGGGCGATACGCTGTTCGGCCTGCTGAAAAAGCAGGGTTACCAGATCGTCGTCCTGTCAGGCCAGGATGAGTCGTTCGGCGGCATTGCCAAGGAAACCGGGATGCGGGAGCTGGCGGACATCTACTTCGACGCCCAATCTGCGCTGGGGGAACGCGTGTTCAGTTCGGCCGCTCCTGGCAGCGCCACCCTGTCGAATTCACGCCTGCTGGCGGAATTCGACCACATTGCCGAACGCATCGACTGGAGCCGGCCCGTATTCATCTATATGAACCTGCAGGCCGCCCACTTCCCTTACTACCACAAGGACATGCCCAAAAAGCTGATGGCGCACCCGCTTGCCCGGCACGAAATATCGGCCGATACCTCCAAACAGTTGCGCGAAACCTATATGAACGCCGTGGCGTATTCTGACTGGACAACCGGCGAACTGGTCAAGCGCCTGCGCCAGCGCGATGTGTATCAGCGCACGCTGCTGGTGGCTGCCGGCGACCACGGCGAATCTCTGTTCGATGACGGCGTGCTTGGCCATGGCATGCAGCTGACCGATATGCAAATGCACGCCATGCTGGTGGCGAACCGTCCGGTCCCGGAATTTGGCCGGTTGATCGGGCAAACCGACATGGCCGCCGCCCTGCTGAGCAATATCGGGGCGAGCATTACGCCCTTGCCAGCGGACCACAGTGGCGCAATCCTGCAAGTGGTGGGCGACCTGCAGGCGCCAGCTTACCTGGGCTTCAAATACGGCGACGGCACACGCCTGACGATCAGCCAGAACAATGGGGAAATCGCCGCTTCCTGGTTGGGGCAACCGGTCGCGCTGGACCAGGTGCCGCGAGGTTCGCGGGAATACCGCGAAGTGATGCAACTGGTTTCGCGCTGGAAGAGCCAGTAGCGGCCTATTTGCCGGCGCGGGTCAGGTGCAGGTAGCCCAGCACGGATTCACCGTATTTGTATTCGGTTAGCATATTCTGGTCGGTAATCACTTCGATAGGCCGGCCTGCCTTGGCTGCCAGCACCGCTTCGTCATAATGCTGGAATTGTTCGTAGTTGCGCTTCAGCCGCTTCGACACTGCCGGCTGGGCCATATCGACCAGCGCGCCTTGCGGCAGGCGCAAAGCGGCAACCCGGCGCATCGCTTCTTCCTCGCCTGGCAGCGCGATATTTTCACCGGCGATCACGAAATTGCCATACTGGTAGACACTGGAAAACACGGACGCGGCAGTCTTGTAGACATCGGGTGAATAGGTGGAATTAAAGGCAATCACGGCACCGGGCAGCATATGGCGTTGCGCCACGCCCAGGAATTCCTTGCTTAGGAGCATGCTGATGTAGGCGCGGTAATGGTAAGTGGTATTCATGACCACGAGGTCGTAACGCTCATCCGGGTGACGCTTGAGCCAGCGCCGCCCGTCATCAAAGTGCAGGCTGACGCGCGGATCGCCAAGGATGTCGCGCACTTCGTCGTAGCGCCTGGCGATTTCCGCATAGCCCGGGTTAATTTCGATCACGTCGATTTTTTCCACCCCCGGGAAAGCGGTCAGCACGCGGGTCCATGGGCCGGCGCTCATGCCGACCACCAGCACGCGCCGCGGCTGCGGTTGCAGCGCGGCCAGCATGTAGACGCGGGAGATCCAGTTAGTGTCGCGCATGAAGTCGATGTTGATACGGCCATCATAGGCATTGCCGCCAAAAACGTAATCGCCGCCGCCATCTGTCGCCGCCAGCAAATGAATGATGCCGTAGCGGTTTTCCACGGCCGATTTGAACGCGCCTTCGCGATTACCGGTATTGTCGATCAGGCGGCCCAGCATCACGCCGGGCACCAGCAGCACCAGCAGCGCACCGGCAAGCACGCCGCTGCCCATGAGCGTCAGGCCCAGCCGGCTGCCGGCCAGGTAGCGGCAATAGCCCGCGGTGACCAGGGTCACGCCGGCCAGCAGCGCAAAACTCTGCTGCAGGGTCAGGTATTGCAGCATCAGGAAGCCCGTTACCAGCGGTCCCAGCGTCGACCCGGCAATGTTCGCGAAATAGACTTTGGAGACGGAGGAACCCACCTTGCCCGCGCTGGAAGAGGAACCGAGATGGTGGGCGATCGGAAAGATCATGCTCTTCAATAGCGCGGTGGCGAACACGCAGCCGGCCAGGATCACTGTGCCCAGCGCCCGTCCGAACGCAAAGCCCTCCGACGCCATCCACGGGAACAGGAAATCCGTTGCAGCAGCGAGCAGCAGGATTGTGCTGGCGGTCCGGAACAGATTGGCCGGCCGTTCGCAATAGCGTTTGCCCAGGCCGGCGCCGACGGCAATCCCCAGCAAATACAGGCCAAGGATCACGCCAAAGGCTTGCGGCGCTCCACGGTAAATGAAACTGGCCATGCGTACCCACAGGATTTCCTGGCTCAGGCTCAGGAAGCCCATCAGGAACGACAGGTTGCGTGCGCCCCAGATCATGCCGTTCTCCTGTTCATGTAATTCAGGTAGACCAGGCTGGCGACCATGAAATTACCGGCAGCGGCCAGGTAAATGGCTTGGTCCAGCGTCAGGAATATGAACAGCAGCACGCCGGTGCTGATGGCGCCGAGTGCGGCGCCCATGGTGTTTGACAGGTACAGGCTGCCGATCGACACGCCAACATTGGCATTGCCCTGGAACAGGTGGGCCACCAGCATGGGCAGGGTGGCGCCCATGAAGCTGGCCGGCACCAGGATCAGCAGGAAATTGACGATGGCGATCACTGGCATGCTGGATAGCAGGAAGCGTTCGCCAACCGCGGGAATCAGGGTTGGGCTGGCCAGGCCAAAAAGCCCGATGCATAACTCGCACAGCGCAAACAAGGGAATCGTGTAGCGGCCCATGCGGTCGGATATCTGGCCGCCCGCCAGGGCGCCGCATCCGAGGCCAAGCATGAAGGTGGAGACGATGATCGTAATCGATTCGATATCCACACCGAAGGCGCCGAACAGCAGGCGCTGCCAGGCGACCTGGTAAATGAGGGCCGACACGCCCGACACAAAAAACACGCACAGCAACAGCGTTTCCGAATTCC
Organism: uncultured Duganella sp.; assembly: GCA_966077345.1. GTDB lineage: Bacteria > Pseudomonadota > Gammaproteobacteria > Burkholderiales > Burkholderiaceae_D > Rugamonas. The sequence continues at coordinate 41,308 of CBHREK010000032.1, read as the reverse complement.
TTTGCGATGCCATGCTCACCTCCCGGCTGACAGACCATGCAGAAATTACGACCGCCCATGTTGACCACAGCAGAATATCAGATAAATTGCGCGCTGGACTTTTGGTGACCGCGCCGCGCACGATTAAACGTCAAACCTCAATCGAAGCGAAGATTGGCGCTACATTTGTGAACTCCAGCGCAATGCGCAGCTATTTGCCAAGGAGCCTGTCATGACGATCAAAGGACGTTGCCATTGTGGCGCCACCGAATTCGAAATCGATGGCGAGATCCCGCCCCAACTCACGCGCTGTACCTGCTCGTTCTGCTCCAAGCGCGGTACCCTCCTGGCTTATTACAGCCCCCGTCAGTTCCGCCTGGCGTCGCCCCCCGCTGCCGAGAGCACCTACCACTGGAATACCCGGAAAGTTGCGCATCGCTTCTGCCCGATATGCGGCTGCGCTACCTATTCCGATTCGCCTGCCTACGAGATGGACGGAAGCTGGGATGGCCATACCCGCCGCATCGGCGTCAACGCGCGCCTGTTCGATGACTTCGATGCAGCGACGGCCGAAGTTACCGTGATCGACGGCAAGCACTTGTGGTAGTCCTGGTGCGGTAAGTTAAAGAAATTTCATCGCGACAAGTTCCTGATTATATAATTTATAACCTTTATTTTTATATAGGAACTACCCAGAGTGAAGCTACTTACCGCCATCATGCTCAGCGCAGGAATCCTGTCGCCCGCGTTCGCTGCCGCTCCAGCCGCTCCTGCCAAGGCCGCCGTTGCCAAAGCCGCTGCCGTCAAAGTCACCTCGGTCGAAGGAATCACCGAATACCGCCTGGCCAACGGCCTGCGCGTGCTGCTGTTCCCGGATGCGAGCAAGCCGACGCTGACCACCAACATCGTCTACATGGTGGGTTCGCGCCACGAGAATTATGGCGAGACCGGCATGGCGCACTTGCTGGAACACCTGCTGTTCAAGCCGACCGCCAACTTCGGCATCAAGAAGGGCACCAAGACGCCGGTGGAAGTGCTGAACCAGACCGGCGGCCGCTTCAACGGTACCACCTGGTATGACCGTACCAACTACTTCTCGACCTTCCCGGCCAACGACGACAACCTGAAGCTGATGCTGGAGCTGGAAGCGGACCGCATGGTCAACTCGCCGATCAGCCAGGACGACCTGTGGAACAACAAGACCCAGAAAGGGGAAATGACGGTCGTGCGCAACGAGTTCGAACGGGGCGAGAGCGATCCGTTCCGCGTCACGCTTGAGCGCACCATGTCGGTTGCCTTTGACTGGCACAACTACGGCAAGTCGACCATCGGCGCCCGCTCCGACATCGAAGGCGTGAGCATCGAGCGCCTGCGCGCGTTCTACCAGCGCTACTACCAGCCGGACAATGCGATCCTGATGGTTGCAGGCCGCTTCGACGAGGCCAAGGTACTGGCCCAGATCAACGAGCTGTTCGGCAAGATTCCGAAGCCGACCCGCGTGCTGGCGCCGACCTACACCGCAGAACCGACCCAGGATGGCGAGCGTTCGGTCACTATCCGCCGCGCCGGCGGCACCCAGATCGTGGCCACCGGCTACCACGTCGCCCCGGCCAGCCATGCCGATGCGGCAGCGCTGCAAGTGCTGGGCAAGATCCTGGCCGACGCGCCAAGCGGCCGCCTGCACAAAGCCCTGGTGGATACCAAGCTGGCGTCGTCCGTGATGGACCTCGATTTCAACCAGATGGAGCCAGGCTACCGCCTGTTTGCCGCCGTGGTGCCGAAAGACGGCCAGACTGCAGCGGTGGAAGAGGCGATGCTGAAGGCACTGGAAGATATCAAATCCAATCCAGTCACGGATGCTGAAGTCGAGCGCGCCAAAGCCACCATCGCCAAAGACGTCGACCAGACCGTCAACGATACCGCACGCTTCACCATCGCCCTGACTTCGGCGCAAGCCGCCGGCGACTGGCGCCTGTTCCACCAGCGCCGCGACCAGGTTGAAAAAGTCGACGTGGCAGCGGTGCAGGCCGTGGCGCTGAAATACCTGAAGCCGGCGAACCGTACCCTGGCCCGCTTCATCCCGACGGATGCCGCTGACCGTACCGAAGTGCCGAAAACCCCGGACGTGGCAGCGCTGGTCAAGGACTACAAGGGCCGCGCAGCCATCGCGCAAGGCGAAGTGTTCGACCCGAGCCCGGACAATATCGAAAAACGCACCCAGCGTTCGGTACTGGCCAATGGCATGAAGCTGGCGCTGCTGCCCAAGAGCACCAAGGGCAATACCGTCAGCGCATCGATTCAACTGCGCATGGGCACTGCCGAGAACCTGGCGGGCAAGGCCACCGTCGGCAATTTGACCGCGTCGCTGCTGTTGAGCGGCACGGAGCGCCTGTCGCGCCAGGAAGTCAAGGACGCCCTGGATAAGCTGAAAGCTAACGTGAACGTCCACGGCGGCGCCGAAGGCGTGACGGTGAACGTGACGACCACGCGCGACAACCTGGCAGCAGTACTGGACTTGCTGGGCGAATCGCTGATGAAGCCTGCGTTTACCGCGAAAGACTTCTCCGAGCAGCAGCGCGAAATGATCTCCGGCACCGAGCAGCAGATGACCGAGCCGCAGCCCCTGGCCAGCAACGCAATGCAGCGCCTGACCAATACTTTCCCTGCGGGCCATGTGCGTTACACCATGACTTTGCCGGAGCAACTGGCGGAAGAAAAAGCTGCGACGCTGGAGCAGGTGAAAGCCTTCCACAAAGCCTACTATGGCGCCGGCAACGCGACCCTGGCCGTGGTGGGCGACTTCGATGCCGCTGCCGTGCAGGCACAAGCGGCCAAGCTGTTCGGCAACTGGAAGGCGGAGCAGCCATACGTTCGCATCGTCAGCGCACTGAAGCCGGTAGCCGGCCAGAACGTATCGCTGGAGACCCCGGACAAGGCCAACTCGGTCCTGTTCGCGATCCAGCCGGTGCCGATGAAGGACGACGCGGCGGTCTATCCTGCGCTGTTGATGGGTAACTACATGCTCGGCGGCGGTGCATTGCGCAGCCGGCTGGCCGATCGCATCCGCCAGAAGGAAGGCTTGTCATACGGCGTAGGTTCGCAACTGTCTGTGCCATCGCGCGATCCGGCCGGCATGTGGCTGGCCTTTGCGATCAGCGCGCCGCAAAACACCGCCAAAGTGGAAGCGGCGCTGCGCGAAGAACTGGGCAAGGCGCTGAAGGATGGCTTCACCGACGCCGAACTGGCCGATGCCAAGAAGGCCTGGCTGCAATCGCAGCAAGTGGGCCGTACCGGCGATGCCGGCCTGGCTGGCCGCCTGGCGGGCTACCTGAGCTTCGACCGTACCATGGCCTTCGACAAGGACCTGGAAGCCAAAGTCAGCGCGCTGACCGTGGCGCAGGTCAACGAAGCGCTGCGTGCCAACCTGAAGCCGGAAGCCGTATCGGTGATCAAGGCCGGCGACTTTGCCAAGGCTGCTGCCGGCGCCGCCGGCGCAGCGCCTGCCTCCAAGCCATAAGTGATGAAGCATGCTGGGTGCTCAGGCGCCCAGCACCGCCTCCAGCTTGTCAAACGATCCGCTCCAGCCCTGCGTCATGCTGGCGCGGTGTTCAAGGAAGGCAGCCAGTTCTGCTGCGGTCGCCTTGCCTTCCACTTGCCACGTCACCGTGACCCGCGTACGGCCTGGCGCTTCCGCCGTGAACTGCACGGTGGTGCGCATGGTTTCCGGCCACACCGGCGCCATCGGATGGCGCGCGACGTTCTCGTTCTCGTCGCAGAATTGCTGCGTGTAGACCAGCAGGTCTGGGCGGCGGATTTCTTCGTAACGGGCCCGCCCGTACATGGTGATCGCGGCATTGCTCATGCAGTACAACGACTCGCCGCCGGTGCGGATGTCGGCGCGCAGGAAGCGCATGTCCATGCCGGTTGGCGGCAGCCAGCGGGCCAGGTGCTCCGGCTTGGTCCACATCTCGAATACGACTTCCAGCGGCGCCTCAAAGCTGCGGTTGATAACGAACTTGTCCTGGTCCGCCAGGCGCTTGCCCAGGTACTCGGCCAGGCGGTCCCAGGTCGAATCGCCGTTGGCGTGGCGGATGAACTGGCGGGTCTGGGCCGCTGCTTCCGCATTTTCCAGGGCCATGGTCATGTCCATGCGGGTCTTGCCATCCACTTCTTCAAACAGTACCGTGACGCGGAACAGCGGCGGCGTGTCGTCGGTGGCGCCGTGGTCGTAGACCAGCTTTTGCAGCGGCTCCACCACGTGATAAGTGGTCTTGTTCGGCCAGTCGGTGCCGTCCGGGCCATGCATGGTGTAGCGCCAGGTGCCACCGGCACGCAAGTCCTTGCTGTGCGTGGTCAGCGTGAAGCCGCGCGGGCCCCACCATTGCGCGACCTGGGCCGGATCGGTCCAGGCATCCCAGACCGCCTGCACGGGCGCGTCATAGGTGCGGATGATGCGAATTTCGTTCGGGGCGCTGAATTCAGGCATTTTCATCTCCTTCAGGTGGGGTCTTTGCGGTGACGGTTTTCAGATAGGCATCGAGGCGGTCGAAGCTCTCTTCCCAGAACACGCGGTATTGCTCCATCCAGTCGGCGGCGTCTTTCAGTCCATCGCCATTGATCTTGCAGGAGCGCCACTGCGCCTTGCGCGTCTTGGTGATCAGGCCGGCTTTTTCGAGCACCTGCAGGTGTTTGGTAATGGCGGGCAAGCTCATCTCGCCAAGGAAGGGCGCTGCCAGGTCGGAAACGTTGGCCTCTCCCTGCGACAGGCGCGCCAGCATGGCACGCCGTGTCGGGTCTGCCAGGGCGGAAAAAGTTTGGCTGAGCGGGTCATGCATTAAATTTCACCAATTGATTAATTAACCGATTGGTTTAATATAGACCGGCAAGCGATGACCGTCAAGCGAGTTCTGCTCCTGGAAACAAAAACGCCGATCACAAGGATCGGCGTTTTCGGCGTTTGTCCTGTTTAAGGCTTGCGTGGCGCGCGGCGTGTCGCAGCGATGCCGGCCAGGCCAAGGCCCAGCAGCAGCACGCTGGCTGGCTCCGGGATATCGTTCGGCGTAGTGGTATTGGTGAAGGAGAAGCTCAGGTCATTGAAATCAAAAGGACCGTTGTACAGGTCTTCGAAGCTCACCAATGTCGTGCCGGGAAGCCAGTTACCCTGGACGCGTGCGTGGACGGCGCCGTCCGGATTGCGGCCAGCCTGGCCAGTAAAGTAGTCCGTGTTGGTGTTGTTGACGTGCAGGCGGAACACAAGTTCACTGCCCATGGCAAAGCTGCCCAGGTCCAGGGTGGCTCCGACCAGGGAGCTATGGTTGTTAAACAGGAAGATGTCGTTCCCCGCAATGCCGTCATTGGTGACGAGATAAAGGTCGTTGCTGTAAGCCGCGGAAGTGCCTTCGTAGCGGGCGACGATGTTGGCGGTGCTGCCGGCCAACACAGGATTGCCCTCGGTGCCGGCGACGGCGATCGGGAAGGCGAAGGCGGACAGTGGGGCGATCAGTGCAATGGCAGCCAGGAGCTGGCGAACAGGTTTCATATTGAGTCCCAGGAGTTAAAAAAAAGACTCAACAGTCCTAGCACATTTCATGCCATAACAACAATATTGCTGGTTTTACCTGTAGTTACAAGTGGTCACGACTTGTTTTACTAGTGAAATTTGTTGATAGATTGTTAATGTGTAAAAATTCCCGACAAAATGGCTTGTTCTGGTGCTTTGTTCCTTTGTCACCTAACGTGGTGGAGTTGGACCGATTCATTCATCAGGAGAACGCCATGAGCCAACCAAGCCAGTCAACGACGTCATCCCAGCAGAGGGAGGCAAATACACCGGATTTTGCTGCCATCAAGCAAAAGCAGCAAGCGACATGGGCGAGCGGAGATTTCGCCATCGTCGGGGTCACGCTTCAAATCGTCGGCGAATCGCTCGCCGAGGCGGCAGACATCCGCGCCAATGAGCGGGTGATCGATATCGCTGCCGGTAACGGCAACGCAACGCTGGCAGCGGCCCGCCGTTTCGCCGAGGTCACGTCCACCGATTATGTCCCTGCGCTACTGGAAAAGGGGCGGGCCCGTGCTGCCGCCGAAGGGTTGTCGGTGACCTTCCGCGAAGCTGACGCCGAGGCGCTGCCGTTCCCCGACGCCAGTTTCGACGCGGCGCTGTCCACGTTCGGCGTCATGTTTACCCCGGACCATGCCAAGTCATCCAGCGAGATGATGCGAGTGATTCGCCCTGGGGGCCGCATCGGCATGGCCAACTGGACGCCGGAGGGATTTATCGGGCAGCTGTTCAAGACGATAGGGAAGCATGTGCCGCCGCCGGCAGGCCTGAAATCGCCGGCCATGTGGGGCACTGAGGACTACCTGCGCGAACTGTTTGGCGATGATGCTGCGCGCATCCAGGCGACGCGCAAGACCTTCAACTTTCGCTATGCCTCGGCCGCGCATTGGCTGCAGGTGTTCCGCGATTATTACGGACCGGTCAACAAGGCATTTGCCGCGGTCGGCGCAGATGGCGAGCAGGCGTTGGAGACGGATATAAAGGCCTTGCTGGACCGGTTTAATACTGCTGGCACAGCGGCGCTGGTGGTCCCGGGGGAATACCTTGAGGTCGTGGTGACCAAGCGCAGTGCCTGAAAGGAGCGGGTGCTGGGGAAGCCAGCGCAATGAAAAAACCCAGGAAGCCGGTGTCCAGCTTTCTGGGTTCAGTTCAGGAGGGCGTGTTGCGCTTAAAAGTAGAAGTTGCCCGAGACGCCAACATGGTTGGCTTTCGCCTCGCCTTGGTAGTACCGGTCCTTGACTTCGAACTTTTCATTCACGTAACGCAATTTGAGGCTGAACTGTGGCGTGAACATGTACTCCGCTTCGACCACATTGCTCAGGCTGCTGTCGAACTTCACGTCGTCGAACTCGGCCGCGCCGCTGCCGCTCAGCTTCGCGCTGGAGATGTAGCGCAGGCCGGTGCCTAGCTTCCATTTCTCGTTGATGTGGTAGAAGACCAGTGCTTCAATCGGGAAGCGCTGGAACTTCATGCTGCCGTTTTGCGCGCTCTGGTCGTCCACATGGAAGCTTGCGCTGGCCTGTGCGGAAAACTGCTCGTTGATACGGAAATCCAGGCCGCCGGTGAAGTACACGCCGCTGCCGGCCCTGATGCTGGCGGTGTCGCCGTTGGTGTACTCGGCGGTTGCCAGTTTATCGCCGCCTGCGGTGGCGCCGATCCCGACAAAGCCGTGCACCGTTCTTGCAGGGGCAGCGGCGACCTGGGCGTACGAGGAGGAAGCGATTGCCAGTGCCGCGAGGGCGAACGCAGTTTTTTTCATGCTGGTCATTTATTTAATTTGCTGGAAGGAAATGGAAAACGCGAGATAGTATCATTTTGATACCTGATAAAAATGCGTTAATTCTCACCAAAGCAAATGCCAACAACAAGCAGCTATGAGTAGCGAAATTCATTGCCAAGATGGGAATGTGTAAACTTTTCCGAGAATGACTAATCCGCCACCCTGCCGCGCCGTCCTCTATCAGTCCCGAATCATTCTCGCCCTTCCGTAAAAGCATCGCGCAGTTGATGCGCCTTCATCCTGCGTTGATCTTTTGGTACGACACGGTTTGTCGCAGCCTCATTGATAATTGCAAGAACGCAATGTTACTTGTATTGTGACAAATGGTTAGTTTCCAAATGAAATATTAATTCTATAATGCAAGCCAATGGATCTGCTCAATCTTAAAGAAGCCCTGTCAAAGCTGGAATCTGCCGGGGAACGTCTGCTCGACAGCCGTGTCCAGCCGCTGGTGGAAAACTCGATCAAACAGCTGAGCTCGGAGTTGAAAAGCTCCATCGGCGAAGCCAGCGAAAAGATCGAGCATAATGTTTCCCTCCTGTCGCGCGAAGTCCACAATCATCGCTCCATCACGATGGAAGAGGTGCGCGCATTAATCGACTATTCGGCCGACAAGTTCGGCACCATGGTCGACCAGCGCGTGGCCGTCATAAAGGCAGAAGTCTCTGACCTGATCAACCAAAAGACTGAAAAGCTCAAGCAGGAGCTTGAGGATGCGGCAACCCGCAGCCGCAAGACCATGTACACCAATGCCGCAATTTCCTGCGGAGCTGCGGCGATCGTGGCCTTGTTCAGCTTCGTCTACCGGCGCACCACGGCTGGCGAGCTGGATCCCTACATCGTATTCCGGGCCTCGCTTTTAGGTTGCGCCACATTCTCAACCGTACTTGGACTGCTGAAGGCTCTCCAACGCTGGCGAGGGATGGCCCTGGTCAAGAAAGGCGTCGCAACCGTCGCCCTTGGGTACCTCGGCGTGTTACGGCCAAACGGTGCAGCGGGGTTATTTGCACTGAGCTTGTTCATGCTCGCCTGTTGGGCGGGCCTGCAATTCTACACAGCATAACCATCAACGAAAGGAACGGAAAGCCTATGGAGTTGCAGTCGCCGGAGAATATCTACGCAAGCGTATCGAACGAGGTTGACGTAATCCTGGCCAAGTTGAAGACCCTTTCGTCGGACAAGGAAATCGCGAGCGCCAAAGAGCAGGCCGAGGAAATATTCCGCAAGTTGAGTGCCGAGATCAAAGAGAACATCCGATCCCTGAAACACAACGCGGAGTGGGATACCTTTACGATCGCCTTCTACGGCGAGACCAACGCCGGAAAATCGACCATCATCGAAACCATGAGGTTGTTACTCGACGAGCCAGGGAAACTGAAGCAGCAGGAAGAATTCAGGGCAATGCGGGAACGCCTCGGCATCACGCCGGCAAGGCTTGATGCACTTGCATCTGCAGTTGCCGAGGCCAAGGCAAAGTACGAGCAGATCAGTCGGGAGCTGGAGCGAGCCGAAGCAGCCTATGACAGCGAGATCGAGCGCATCGATGCCCAGCTACAAGTCCTGCAGCAGGCCATCCAGGAACATAAACGGACCGCTTCGCTCTGGCGAAAACTGCTGGATCTTTTCATCGAGCTACCGGAGCAGAAACAATCCAGCGCACTCGAAGCGGAACTGCGTACTCGTAACAGCACATGGCGCGCGGAGGCAGCAGGATTGGCGATGCAACAAGGCGATGCGAAGAAAAAGCACGAAGCCAACAAGCGATCGATGGATGAGGCCAATGCCGCAATGGCGCAACTCTCGCGACACGCCGATGGAGCGATCATTGGCGATGGCAGGAGCGACCATACGCGCGATGCGATCTCATACGAATTTAGCGCCAATGGACAGAAATTCGCCCTGCTTGACTTGCCCGGCATAGAGGGCAAAGAAGGGCTGGTCATCGACAACATCTGGGCCGGCGTCAAAAAGGCCCATGCCGTTTTTTACGTGGCTGGCAAGGCCGCGGCGCCGCAAAAGGGCGATGGCGCCAACCCCGGTACGCTTGAGAAGATCAGGCAGCAGTTGGGGGCGCAGACTGAAGTCTGGTCGGTCTTCAACAAGCGTATCAATAATCCGATCCAGCTGCAAAAGCCTGCATTGCTTGACGATGACGAGAAAGCCAGCCTGCGCGTGGTCGATGAAAAGATGGCTGAAGTGCTCGGTGAGAACTATCGCGGAACGATAGCCCTGAGTGCTCATCCTGCCTTCCTGGCCAGCGCCTCCTGCTTCCTGCCGGACTCCGAGATTGCGAAGGGCAAGGCGAAGTTTGCTTCAAAGTTCTCCGAGGAGGAGTTGCTGAGGCGATCAGGCATGACGGAATTCCACGACATCGTGGTGGATAAGCTGGTGCAGGATAGTAAGGCGAAAATTATTCGCGCCAACTTCAACAAGGCACATGGCGTGGTTATCGAGGCTTCCGGCACGGTTGCCGCATCGTTGAACGACAAGTTCAAGCCCTTGGCCGAGGAACTGGCGAAAGATGCGCAGCTGGCGCAAACGCAGCTGGACATGTCGTTAGATGCGCTGCGCGGCCGTCTTGAGTCCCGCGGCGAGGGCGCAATCAATGAACTCATCGAGTCAGTGCGCGAAGCAATTTACGCGAAGATTGACGGAAACATCGACAACGACGATTTCAGGGATGCATTCCAGCGCATTCTCCGCAACAAACAGGAAGCGCTCGTCGAGCAGTTACCGGGCCTTATGCAGAAAGAGGTCGACAAGTTCCAGGCGCAGACTCGTGATGTAATCGAACGGTTCGAGAACTTTGCAGCCGACTTGTCGGATACCTACGGCAATATATCCAGTTCCGGGCTTGGCGACAACTTCGACCTGAAGATCAAGCTAGGCAATGGGATTGATTTCCCGGGCTTGCTTGGCGCGCTCGTTGGCGCCGCCTTGATGGCCTGGAATCCCGCGAGCTGGGTTGTCTTGGCTTTAGGGGCTGCCGGCGTGGTCGTCGGCGCATTCAAAGCCTTGCGCAGTCTCTTCGATTCCCGCTACAAGAGGTCGCAGCAGCGCCAGGCCGCTGACTCCAACCTGAGCGGCATCGAAGGCCAAATGCGGTCGTCGCTGCGCGAAACCCTGAAGTCTGCGCTTCCTCAGCTGCAGCCGAAGGTCGACGCCATCAAGGATGCGCTGGAATTTCCGGCGCGGCAGGTCGAGCAGGTGGCTGAGTTGCTCGGCCAGGCCGAGCGCCAATTGAACAAGATCTCCAACACCATCAAAATCGCAGGAGCGCTGTAATGGATAACACAATGGGCGCCTTCAAGGCGCAACAGTCCCAATCGCTGGAACTACTGAAGAAACTCCAGGGCTTCCTGCAACAGGGAATCGACGTCGGCGTGACAATCGATCCGGCGTTGCAGCATAAGCTCGAATCGGCAATCCAGTCGGTTGCCGGCGACAAGTTGCGCGTCGCCCTGGTGGGCGGCTTCTCGGATGGTAAGACATCCATTGCCGCCGCCTGGATGGAACGGCTGGACAAGTCGACCATGAATATCAGTCATCAGGAATCGTCTAACGCGGTCCGTATCTATGATATGAACTCGGACTTTGTGCTGATCGATACGCCGGGACTGTTCGGCTTCAAGGAGCAGGTCAATGACGAAACGCATGAAATCGAGAAGTACAAGGACATCACCAAGAAGTACGTCAGCGAGGCGCACCTTGTCCTGTATGTGATGGATCCCGCCAATCCGATCAAGGAAAGCCATAAGGACGACCTGAACTGGCTGTTCCGCACATTGAATCTTTTGCCGCGCACAGTGTTTGTACTGAGCCGCTTTGACGATGTCGCAGACGTTGAGGACGCCGCCGACCACGCGCGCGTCCTGGATGTCAAGAAGGCCAACGTCAGCGGCCGCCTGATTGACCTGATCGCGCTGACGCCGGATGAAGCCCGCGAGCTGTCAATTGTCGGCGTTGCAGCCAATCCGTTCGACATGGGCACGGAACACTGGCTTTCGAACCTGGAACAGTTCAAGGCCCTGTCGCATATCGGCACGCTGCAGGCTGCAACCCACCGGAAGATTGCTGCGAATGGCGGAGCGCTGGCGGTCGTGCACGAGATGAAACGCAGTGTCATTCGCGATGTCCTCACCAAGCAGTTGCCGGTCGCCATTGAGAACGATGAAAAGATCGCAGCCGAAGTCGTCAAGCTTGAGGGAGTAGGGCAGCGCCTGGCCAAACAGCTTGTAATTGCAAACAGCCAGATTTCCGACGTGCGTGGTACCTTGCGCGACTTCGTCGTTCGCTACTTCTCGGGCCTGATCCTGCAGGCCAAAGGCGCCAGCATGGAGACGTTCGTGGAATTCTTCGAGCGTGAAGTTGGCAGTGACGGGATCATCGTCTCCACGCGCTTGCAGAATGAATTCGAACGCCAGCTGAAGACTGTGACCGAAGATGTTTCCAACATGAGGATCACGTTCGACGCGGAGGTCAGTCATTTCAACTCGGCGGTCAGGAACCTCGGCAAGCAGGGTCTCGACTATCTTGTGAAGAGCAAGGCCATCAACAACACCACGATCATCGCGACCCGCGATGGCCTGGTCAATGTTGCAAAGCTGATTGGCGTCGACCTGGGCAAGATTCTCAAGTTCAAGCCTTGGGGGGCGAGCAACCTTGCCAAGGGCGTCAACGGGGCGCTGGCCGCTTTTGGGCTCGCAATGGAGGCGTGGGACTCGTGGGAGCAGGCGAAACGCGAAGAAGCGTTTGAGGAAGCGAGGGAAAAGATAGTCTTGCAATTCGAGAGCCAGCGCCAGGGCCTCATCGACTTGATCAACGGCGAAGGCTTCGTGCAGCGCTTCTTTGCTGCCTACGTAGACCTGAAGAATGACGTCGCAGAGCTTGGCCGTAACGTGCAGGAACAGCAGCAAAAGCGCGCCCGCTTTCATGCCTGGCGCGCAGTTGGCGAAGCGATCGAAGTCGAGTTCAGAGACGCTAACGTTTAACGGAGCGGCAAATGGGAAACATGGTGTGGGGGCTTATGGGCCGGGAGACGATCGGCTCGGAGCGTCGTGTGCGCACGCTTGGCCTGGGGGCTGCGGTTCGCAATTTCAATGAGATGGCGGTGCCGGGCCTTGGCGGGGCATGGTTCGGCCGCCAGCTCTTCCTGGCAACGCTTGGCGTTGCGGTGAATGAACTGGCCAGGCGCGAGGGCAGCCGGACCAGCAACATCGAAGTGGCCAATGCACTGGAAGCGCTGGGCTGCTGGCATGCCATTGCCCGCGGCAATAGCCGGCAAGAGCCACGCGTGAAAGGCCGGGAGACGCTCCCGCCTGTGCCGGCCGAATTCAGCTTTGCGCAGTTTAGCCGACGTAGCTTCTACGTGACGCAACCTATGCGGATGCAGAGCGTCCAACCGGTCCTGGAACTGGGGCTGGTGACGTCGTCGGGGCAGCGTTTCAACAGCTATTCCATGACGGACGCAGGCCATGCCTTCCTCGACGCGGCATTTGTCGACCTGCCGCGACCACATGGGGCAGCGCACCTGGCTGCGTTGAAGGAATGGGTACGCGGCAGTGAGCGCAACGTAAACACCGATGCCGTCCGGCAGCTGCTGTCGCCGGCGGAGCCCATGCCAAAGGCGGCTTGCGAACACTTGCGGGATTTGCTGGTTCGAGGCGGTGGCGAAGATGCGTCTCGCCGCCGCAACCTGCTGGCGTGGTTTGAAGACCTGCGGCTTGGCCGGTCGAAGCCGAGTGACCGCCCGGCACACCTGACTGAGACGCATTGGCACGAGATCCAGGCCGGGCGCCTGTTCTTCAAGCTGCAGGCAGCGGCCCTTGCCGTCCTCGATGTGGTCGAAGCCATGCTCGCACAGCAGCCGAAGCATGAAATTGCGCTGGAAAGCCTCGGGCAAGTGCCCGTGCGGGAGGCGCTGGCACGCCTGAGGGAAACCGCCGCGGCCTACCTCAAGCACGAATACAAGGATCGGCACGCAACCGGCGCCAGCAGTTTTGCCCGGGAATGTGCGGATACTTCCGACGTTCTCCTGATCAAGAACCTGGTCAGCCGCGATGAGCGCGTACTTCGCCTGCGGGACGGCAAGGTCATTCCCGGTTCGGCATTCATGGAAGATGCGCAGTTTGTTGAGAAGGCCGAGGACGAGGAGCAGCCGGGCGTGCCGGACATCCTTCCCGCCGGGCTCTCCTTCCGCCTCAACAATCTCTATCTCCTGAACCTGGACCTGAACGGCGCCTTGGCGGCCGAACTGAAACGCCAGGAGGAAGCACGCAATGGCTGATCAAAAATATGCACCTGCGTCGCTATCGCAGCACTTCACGGCACCGGATGGCTTCACCGGTGCTTTTGGCTGGTTGTGCGGGTACTCCGCCGATCCGGATTTCATGGATATTGCCGTCGAGCGCTTCACCGGCCAGACGAAGGGAATGCGCGCCGCTGGTGGCCGCCTATATTTGGGCCTGATGCTCGATTCCGGCAACCCGCAAATATCGCCGGTCGCGGCCCCCGGCGTCATGCACCTGGCGGCGCGCAGCCGCGCCGTGCCGTATCGTTTGATGCACGCGAAGGTCGCACTGCTTGGTTACCGCCACAAGCTGGATGCGGGCCGTTGGCTGTTGCGGCTGCTGGTTTCCACCGGAAACTGGACTTGCCAGACCCTGCGCGAAAGCCTGGACCTGGCTTGGCGTGTAGACCTGGACAGCGCCGCGCTGGATGGGGCAAGCGACGATATCCGTCGCGATTGCGCTGACATCGCTGCCGCGTGGGATCTGCTTTCATGGCTGCGCGAACAATACGATGCTGGCATTCTCGGCCGTGACGGAGAGGCTGTCCCGCAATCGGAGAGCCGGCTGGCGGCGGCGGGCTTTGAGCAATGGATCGCCACTGCTAGCCGGCGCAAAAGCGCCCGTTCCACCGTGCGTTTCATCGATAACCGCAAGGCGCCGCTGCTGGATGCGGTTATCGATAAACTGGATAGCGCGGGTGTTGGGGTATCGCGCAACTACATTGCGCTCGGATCGGGCTTTTACGAAGGTGGCGACAACGCCGAGGAGCCGGTCGTGCTGCGCAAAATCGTCGGCGCATTGCAGGATAAAGGATGGCTGACCAGGAAACCATACGCCGACGTATTTGTGGATGAACTGGCATGCCAGGCCGTTGCCGTCACCGCGAAGACAATGATTGAGCGGGGCTGGACCATCCGCCCCGCAGGCCAGCCGACCGAGCCTAAGCGCAAGCTGCACGCCAAGTTCATTTTCAGCGCCAACTATCGCGGCGATTCGAATAATTGCAGCAGCCCTTGGCTGTATATGGGGTCGGGCAACCTGACCGCACCGGGATTCACCAACAAGGCATCCGCCACTGGCGGCAATCTTGAAGCAGGCGTTGTCCTGCTTCCTGGCGAGTTGTACTGGAATGGCGGCAAAGGCATCGACCCTGCCCGCGTGCTTGGCAATTTGCTGCCAGTCCGGAGTGATAAGGAAATCCAGGATGCCGGCGCCCTGGGTGAAGGGACGGGCATGGAGGAGCGTGAAGCGGAATTTGCCGCGCTTCCTTTCAGCTACCTGTACTGGCAGGCGGATGAGGGCGGTGGCTGGCTGCGTCCGGAATTCCCAGGCGCGTTGGATGGCTCCCAGTTGAGCGACGGCGAACGCGGCCTGATCGGCCCGCAAGGCGGCAAAGGCTTTTGGTGGCCAGCGGCAGTGCCGCGCCAGGTCAAACTGGTTTGGGAAGGCGGCACACACAGTGCCCTGGTACCGGTCATCGACCAATTTGGACGGGTCGCTGGCGGCAAGTTGGCAGACCTCGACCTTGATGCGGCAAGCTGGGAGCTGAGCCGCTTCCCATCCGTCGACGGCGATGAGGATCCTCCAGAGGGAGGCCAGGATGACGGCCTGGCGCCGGGCGGCGGCACGGCTGCTGGCGGCGCGCCGGCCGGTGTCGGGCATTACGCAGTGCGCAAGGTGATGGAACTGGTGGAGCAAATCGCCGAGACGCAGTGCAGACTGCACGAGGCGGATTGGCAAGCCTGGTGCCATCGCCTGGAGCAGGTGCTGGTACAGGCGCGTAGTAACGCTTCGATCGAGGAATTTTCCAAGCTGTCGCTGAATCCATTCAGCCCGCTGTATTTGCCGCCATTCCGCCCCGTTTTCGCCGAGCATGCCGGTTGCGAAGCGGGGGCATTGTACGAAGCGGTGTTGCGCCGCGTGGAGCAGGCCTGGGGCGTTGAAAATTTCGAAGCGTTTGGAGGTGCAGCATGAAGCAGGAATTCAAAGGCTGGCCGGCCGTCGCCCGCGAATTGCGCGACTTGGCGGGGCGCGCTGGCGTACGGTTGAATGACGGGCAGCGCAACAGCCTGTTGGCCATTGCCGCGCGCATCGAGTCGCACGGGGTGTTGATTGCCGACGAAGTTGGCATGGGCAAAACGCGCATCGCCGCTGCGCTGGCGGAGTGCGTCGTCCAGTGCGGTGGCCGTGTTGCAATCCTGATTCCACCGGGCCTGGGCTTCCAATGGCAGGCTGAATTCCGCGAGTTTGGGCGTGACGTACCACAAGTCCTGCGCAGCCTTGACGCATTCAACCAGCGTTGGCGCGACGAGGTACCTGCGCCGTGGTACCTGGAAGATGTTGTGATGGTCTCGCACTCCCTGTGCAATTGGAAGATGAAGGGCGGGACCAAGCGCTTCGCCTTGTTGCCGGAGCTATACGCACGCTGGCAAAAGAAAGGCGCGCGGTTTCCGAATCATTACTCGGAGCAGCGAGCCGCTGCATGCCAGTGGGGCGGCCGGGCGGCACCGGATATCGTCAAGGCGGTACCGGAGCGCGCATCGCACCCGGCGCATAAGTGGTTGCAGGAGCTCGTCGGCAAATATGCATATAACGTGCTGCTCGATGCTTCCCAATACCAGAATGCTGGAGAATTGCGTCCCGAGCTGGCCCGTGCCGTTGGCCTTGGCCTCGGCATGTTCGACCTGGTCCTGGTCGACGAAGCGCACAAGAGCCGGCATGACTTAAGCATGCTCTCGCAGTTACTTGAAAATGTGGTGCTGGCAGCTCCACAAATGCGCAGGGTTGCCATCACTGCTACCCCGGTGGAATTGAACGAAGGGCAGTGGTGCGAAACTCTGCGGCGCATTGCCGTGAAGGATCAGTTCGAAGAAGTCACGCGATATGCGGAAGCGGTGCGCCGGCTGCGCCGCGCCTGGCGCGGCAGCCCTGAAGTACGTGCAGAATTTGCGCAGTCGTCAAAAGCATTCCAGAATGCCTTGTCGCCCTATGTCCTGCGCCGCGACAAGCGCAGCGATGCGACAATCATGCGTTACGCAAGGGCGACGGGGCTGCCACCGGACACCTATCGCGAAGTCGACCAGCATATCCGCATCAGGCTGGAAGACCTGGCGCCTGCGTGGCGGCGGGCGGTGTGCGCCGCCGAAGCGTTATCCGTGATCAAGCCCGGCGCAACTGGTCCACGTGGCAAGCGCTTGCGCCTGACGTTCGGCAATGGCCACGGAATTGCGGGTCTGATCGACCAGTTCAACCAGGACAGCGCCGCTGACCAGGCGCAGCTTGATCATGAAGAGGTCCCGCAACTGACTGAGGTTCCGGCCTCCGTTGAAGACAAGCGCAGCCAGCGCGCCCATTGGTGGTCCGGTGTCATCGCCAAGGCCATTGGCAGCGATGGCGACGATTTGCTGTACGAGCATCCGGCAATCCAGGCGACGGCGGCAAGCATCCGGAAACTGGTCGAAGACGGTGAAAAGGTCCTGGTATTCGGCCGCTTTACGAAACCGATGGAAGCCCTGGTCAAATTCCTGAATGCTTGCGAAATGCTGCGCTGCCTGGAGCGCGGCAAATCGTGGCCGCATTCCCTGGTCCATGAAGGAAACGGAAAAGGGGACCGTGGCGAATGGCCTGCAGTACGCGCCGCATACCGCTGGATCCACCAGCGCGAGATGATGGAGAGTGATCGCCAGCGCATTGTCGGCCAGTTGCAAGCGCAATATGTGCAACTGGAAGCAGACCGCAAGCGCTTCCGTACGCGCCTTATAGATCGGCTGGAAGGCGCATTGGAGGGCAGGGGGCGCGCAACGCTTGCCTTGTTCAGGGCATTCCGCGACCGCGCGCATGACGAGGCCGAACAGGGTGACCTGGCGGCCGTGTCCCGCGCGATGCTCAACCTGCAGCCGGACTTTCTCACCAGTGAGCCACAGTCCCAAATGCTGGCGGACGCGTTTATCGAAGTACTGCGCGGTGCGATGGATCGCGACGATCCCGAAACGATGGAAGGTGAGCTGGAAGGCGAGGGCGCTGTTCAGCGCTGGCCTATGATTGCAGAACGCTTGTCGGAGGAATTCTTGCGCCCGCAAGGCGGGTTTGCGCGTCTGATGGACGGCGGCACCAGGCCGCATTCACGGCAAATGATCCAGCAGGCCTTCAATCGCCGCGACAGTTTCCCGCAAGTATTGGTGGCGCAGTCGCTGGTTGGCCGCGAAGGCCTGAACCTGCACCGCGAGTGCCGCGTCGTGGTGCTGATGCACCCGGAGTGGAATCCAGGTGTGGTCGAGCAACAGATCGGACGCGTTGACCGTGTGGGCAGCCGTTGGAGCAAGATGCTGGAGAAGGCCATTGACGAACGGACGAAGCCTGAGCACATACCGCGCATTATGGTGAAATCCGTCATCTTTGAAGGCACTTACGATGCCAAACATTGGGAAGTGCTGCAGGAGCGTTGGCAGGACTTTCGGGCTCAGTTGCATGGAGTCCCAATTCCGCAAAGTATTGCTGAGGGTGACGAGGAAGGACTGCGGATCATCCGCGAGATCAACGAAGCAGCGCCGGATTTCTCGCCGAAGTAAAAAAGGACTCTTGGAAAAAAACCGTGGGACGTTCCACAGCGAGCGGCGTTCGCTGACCGGAAACAGTCTGGCGAGCCAGCGATTGGGACGGCAAGAAACGAAAACGCCCATTACAAGGGGGAGGCGTTTTCACTGTCCTTGGTGGCCCCGGGGCGGAATCGAGCCACTGGCACAAGGATTTTCAATCCATGTTTGCGTGCCAGAGGAGATTTGATTGTAAGGTGAAACCACATTGCACCGTATGGCACCAGACTGGAGGATAGCATCATGGCAATATTGACAGTGACGCCCTGAAAACGAAAACGCCGACCACAAGGATCGGCGTTTTCACTTTTTATTCTTGGTGGCCCGGGGCGGAATCGAACCACCGACACAAGGATTTTAAGTACTCTGCTATACCAACTGAGCTACCAGGCCAAGAGGCAGCATTATAGCAGGGAATCCTTGGTTTGCAATAGCCTTTTTCCATTGAGGGAAAGCTATAATGCGCGGATGAACAAGCCCACGCATCACCATGTGCAGACTGCGGTCTGCATCGTCGGCAATGGCGCCATTGCCAAGACGGCAGCCCTGGCATTTGCCCAGTCCGGATTGAGTGTGACCTTGCTGGGGCCGCCACCGGCGCCAACTCGCCCGGATGAGGCGAGCTGGGACGTCCGCGTGTTCGCCCTCAACCACACCGCCCACCGCTTGCTCGATTGCCTGAAAGTGTGGGGAGCGATGGACCAGTCGCGCATTGCGCCGGTCGACGCCATGCTGGTCAACGGCGACGGCAGCAAGGCAGGCGCGCTGAACTTCGATGCTTACGGCGCCCACACCGGCACCCTGTGCTGGATCGTGGAAGACCGCAACCTGAACCAGGCTTTGGATGCAGCGCTGCGCTTTGCCCAGAACGTGCATTTCGTGCACGGCAAGGCCGTCGCATTGAAGCATGACGAGCAGGGCGCAGTGATCACGCTGGACGACGGCTCCCACCTCGGCGCTTCGCTGGTGGTAGGCGCCGACGGCGCCCAGTCCTGGGTGCGCGGCCAGTGCGATATCGGCCTCGATTACCGTCCATATAACCAGAGCGGCGTGGTGTCGAACTTTGCCTGCGAGCTGCCGCACCATGGCGTGGCGCACCAGTGGTTCACCGGCGAGCAGGGCATCGTGGCCTTGCTGCCGCTGCCGGGCAACCAGGTCTCGCTGGTGTGGTCGGCGCCTGACATGCTGGCCGATGCCCTGTGCCGTGAAGGCGCCACCGCGCTGGCCGAAAGGTTGGCGGCGTTTGCCCGGGAAAAACTGGGCAAACTGACCCCGCTGCAGCCGGAAGTAGTCAAGGCCTTCCCGCTGCGGCTAATGCGCCCCCATTCCATGGTGGCGCCGCGCGTGGCCCTGGTGGGCGATGCGGCCCATGTGGTGCATCCGTTGGCCGGGCACGGCATGAACCTGGGCTTCGGCGACGTTCAGGAACTTGTGAAAGCCGTGGCGGAGCGGGAAGAACACCGCTCCATCGGCGATGACCGCGTGCTGTCGCGCTATGCCCGCGCACGCAAAGAAGAAGTGAGCCTGATGCTGGCCACAACAGATGGCCTGGAGCGCCTGTTCGGCGCCGATCTAGAACCGGTGCGCGCAGTGCGTAATTTCGGGCTAAACTTGCTGGATAAATTGCCGGGCGTAAAGCGCCGGCTGATTTCACATGCCCTCGGAAAGCTGTAAAGCGGAGACCCTATGAAGAAGAGTAAGCTGGTATTGGCATTGGCTTCGGTCATGCTGATGTCCTGTGCGGACGCGCAGAACGCAAAAGAAGAAGCGCAACTGCGCAAAGCCCTGGCGGAGCGCCTGAACGGCGTCAAGATCGATTCCGTCAAGAAGTCCCCGATCGCCGGGATGTATGAAGTGGCCATCGGCAGCGAGGTGCGCTACACCGACCCGAGCGGCCGCTTCCTGGTCGAAGGCCACATCATCGACCTGCAGACCCGCACCGACCTGACCCAGGCCCGCATCGATGACCTGAACAAGATCAAGTTCGACGAACTGCCGTTCGAACTGGCGCTGAAGACCGTCAAGGGCAACGGCAAGCGCGTGATGGCGATTTTCGAAGATCCGAACTGCGGCTATTGCAAGCGCTTCCGCCAGACCACGCTGGCCAGTACGGACAACGTGACCGTGTACACCTTCCTGTACAACATCCTGTCGCCGGATTCGTTCACCAAATCGCAGAATATCTGGTGCTCGGCCGACCGCAACAAGGCCTGGGACGACTGGATGTTGAACGGCAAGGCGGCGCCTGCTGCGCCCAATGGCTGCACCTCGCCGAACGACAAGGTACTGGCCCTGGGCCAGAAAATGAGCATCAATGGCACGCCTGCGATCTTCTTCGCCGACGGCAGCCGCATTGCAGGAGCAGTTGACCAGCGTACGCTGGAAGCGAAGTTCGCCACCATCAAGTAAAAATGCGGGTTCAGGTCCAACAATCGGGCCTCCGGTCCGATTGTCAGAGCTGACCCCGGAGATACCTTAACTAGGGAGCTGGCATGGTCACATTGAACATCAACGGGCGCGACGTGCAAGTCGACGCCGACCCTTCTACGCCCATACTCTGGGCCCTGCGCGACAACCTCAATATGACGGGCACCAAGTTTGGCTGCGGCATGGCGATGTGCGGCGCCTGCACGGTGCACCTGGAAGGGCAGGCAATCCGCTCCTGCGTGACGCCGATTTCGGCGGCCGTGGGGCAGAAGATCACCACCATCGAAGCCATGTCCGCCGACAAGGTGGGCAAGGCGGTGCAGGATGCCTGGGTCAAGCACGATGTTCCACAATGCGGCTATTGCCAGAGCGGGCAGGTGATGAGCGCGACGGCCCTGCTGCGCACCAACAAGGCGCCGAGCGACGCCGATATCGATAACGCCATGTCGGGCAATATCTGCCGCTGTGGCACCTATCAACGGATCCGCGCCGCCATCAAGGACGCCGCGAAATCCATCGCTTGAGGGAGGCCGCCATGCGCAAAGAATGGTTCATGGCAGCTCAAGCGGACGTTGTGGCTCCAGAAGGAGTGTCGCGCCGTACTTTCCTGAAGGCCGGCAGTGGCCTGATCCTCGGCTTCTACGTGGCCAGCAACGGCGGGCGCTTTGCCCGTGCGCTGGCTGCCGACGCGCCGGCCAAGCCGCCGGTGGCGCCCAACGCCTTCCTCCACATTGCACCCGACAATACCGTCACCATCCAGGTCAACCGCCTCGAATTCGGCCAGGGCGTGCACACCGCGCTGCCGATGCTGATCGCCGAGGAGCTGGACGCCGATTGGTCGCAGGTGCGTTCATCGCTGGCGCCGGCCGGCGACCCGTACAAGGATCCCAACTTCGGTATCCAGATGACGGGCGGCTCCACCGCCGTCAAGCACTCCTGGCAGCAGCACCGCGAAATCGGCGCCCGTGCGCGGGCCATGCTGGTTGCCGCAGCGGCCGAACAGTGGAAGGTGCCTGTTTCGCAGGTGCGTGCTGCAAAGGGCATGCTGACCGGCCCGTCCGGCCAGAGCGCGACTTATGGTGCGATGGCCGATGCGGCGATGAAGCAGCCTGTGCCCAAGGAAGTCAAGCTGAAGGACCAGAAGGACTTCACCATCATCGGCAAGCCGACGCCTCGCCTCGACGCGCGCGCCAAGTCGACCGGCACCCAGCAATTCGGCATGGACTTCAAGCCGGAGGGCGCGAAGGTGGCGGTGCTGATGCGTGCCCCGGTCTTTGGCGGCAAGGTGAAGAAGTTCGATGCCTCCAAGGCCAAGGCCATTCCGGGCGTGATCGATGTTGTCAAGGTCGATACCGATCGTGGCGGCAGCGGCCTGGCGGTGGTGGCGAACGGCTACTGGCCGGCCAAGCAGGGCCGCGAGGCGCTGGTGGTCGAGTGGGATACCGACGGCCTGGAAAAGATCAGCAGCAAGAAACAGCTCGCCGAGTACAAGGCGCTGGCGAAGAAGGCCGGCACGCCGGTGAAGAAGGCCGATGTCGCAGCCATCGCCAAGGCGCCGAAGAAGATCAGCGCAACCTACGAGTTCCCTTACCTGGCGCACGCGCCGATGGAGCCGCTGAACTGCGTGGTGGACCTGAAGGCCGATTCCTGCACTATCTGGGCGGGCAGCCAGTTCCAGACGCTGGACGCGGTAGCCGCCGCCAAGGCTGCCGGACTGACACCGGACAAGGTCACGCTGAACACCATGATGGCCGGCGGTGGTTTCGGCCGCCGCGCGGTGCCGACTTCGGACTACATCGTGGAAGCGGTGAACGTGGCCAAGGCATGGGGCAAGGGCCCGCTCAAGCTGATCTGGAGCCGCGAGGACGATATCAAGGGCGGCTACTACCGTCCTTCCCATGTGCACCAGGCCGATATCGGCTTTGACGCCAAGGGCAATATCGTGGGCTGGAACCATGTGATCGTTGGCCAGTCCATCATCACCGGCACGCCGTTCGAGCCGATGATGGTCAAGGATGGGGTAGACGCCACTATGGTCGAAGGCATGGGTGATCCGTACTCGGTGCCGATGAACCTGAGCGTGCATAACGTGAAGGCCAACGTGCCGGTGCTGTGGTGGCGTTCGGTGGGTTCGACCCACACCGCCTTCGTAATGGAGACGCTGATCGACGAGGCAGCCCACGTCGCCAAAATGGATCCGGTGGAGTACCGCCGCAAGCTGATCGATCCCAAGCATGCACGCCAACTGGCGGCGCTCAACCTGGCGGTCGAGAAGTCGGGCTATGGCAAGAACAAACTGCCGAAAGGCCAGGCCTGGGGCGTGGCGCTGCACGAGTCGTTCGAGACCTCCGTGGCTTACGTGGTGGTGGCGTCGATGAAGAATGGCCAGCCCAAGGTGCACAAGGTAACCGCGGGCGTGCACTGCAACCTGCCGGTGAACCCGATGACCATCGAAGCGCAGGTGCAGGGTGCTGCGTTGATGGGGCTGGGCACCACCTTGCCTGGCGCGGCGATTACGCTGAAGGATGGCGTGGTCGAGCAGTCGAACTTCAGCGATTACACGGTGGCGCGCATGACGGACATGCCGGTGGTGGAAGTGTTCACCGTCGCATCGACCGACAATCCGACCGGCATGGGCGAGCCAGGCTTGCCGCCGCTGGCGCCGGCCCTGGCCAACGCAGTGTTCAAGCTGACCGGCAAGCGGGTTCGCAAGCTGCCGTTCGACCTGGGCAAGGCCTGAGGCAGGCGTTGCACGTGACCGCCCCCGCTGCCGCCCAAGCATCCGCCGCTGCTGCGGATGCGGGCGTCGCGACGGGCGGCGGCACAGTCGTCGGTATCCTGCTGGCCGCCGGCCGCGGCAGCCGGTTCGATCCGACAGGCGAGCGTTACAAACTGCTTCAGGCTTTGCCGAACGGCGAACCGGTTGCAGTCGCCAGCGCCCGCGCCATGCTGGCTGCGCTGCAGCGTGTGGTTGCTGTTGTGCGGCCGAATGATGCGGCAACGGCCAACCAGCTCCAGGCCGCCGGCTGCGAAGTCATCGCCTGCGCCAATGCCGACGCCGGGATGGCCGCCTCCCTGGCATGCGGCGTACAGCATGCGCGCGAGGCCGATGGCTGGCTGATTGCGCTTGCCGACATGCCTTACGTTCAGCCGTCCACGATGGCCGCTCTGGCAAAGGCGGTAGGGCAGGGCGCGGGCGCGCAAAACCCGGCTGCGATTGCGGCGCCACTGTACCAGGGCCGCCGCGGCAATCCCGTCGCCTTCGGTCGCGCCCACTTGCCGGCCTTGCTGGCGCTGGCCGGCGACCAGGGCGCCCGCAGCATATTGAAGAACAACCCGGTTAACGAACTGACGGTGGACGATCCCGGCATCCTGCAGGACATCGACACGCCGTCCGACATCCAATGAAAAAAATCAGCTACACCATCGCTGCCAAAGACCCGGCAACCCATATGTTCCAGGTCAGCATGACTATTGAAGCGCCGGCCCCGGAGGGCCAGGTCCTGGTACTGCCAGCCTGGATCCCGGGCAGCTACATGATCCGCGAATTCTCGCGCAATATCGTGCAAATCCGCGCCGAAGCGGGCGGCCAGCCGGTGGAGCTGGCAAAGCTCGACAAGCACTCATGGCAGGCCGCGCCATGCAAGGGCAAGCTCACCGTGCATTACGAAGTCTATGCCTGGGACCTGTCGGTGCGAGCCGCCCACCTCGACCAGACCCACGGCTTCTTCAACGGCACCAGCGTGTTCCTGCGTGCCGTTGGACAGGAAGGCGAGCCGCATGTGGTCGACATCCAGCGCCCAGGCCACGAGGCGGCGGGCAAATGGCGCGTTGCCACTGCATTGAAAGAGCTGAAGGCCAAGCGCTACGGCTTTGGCACTTATATCGCGCAGGATTACGACGAACTGATCGACAGCCCGGTAGAAATGGGCACGTTCGAGATGGCCGGCTTCAAGGCGCTGGGCGTGCAGCACGACGTGGTGTTCACCGGCCGCGTGCCCAACCTCGACATCGCCCGCGTCTGCGCCGACCTGAAACAGATCTGCGAAACCCAGATCGCCTTCTTCGAGCCGCGCAGCAAAAAAGCCCCGATGGACCGCTACGTCTTCATGACGATGGTGGTGGGCGACGGCTACGGTGGCCTGGAACACCGCGCTTCGACCGCGCTGTTCTGCTCCCGGGCCGACCTGCCGACCGTCGCGCAGAGAGGCAAGGAGCCGAGCGAAGGCTATATGAAGTTCCTTGGCCTGTGCAGCCACGAATACTTCCACACCTGGAACGTCAAGCGCATCAAGCCGGCAGTGTTTGCGCCCTACGATTACCAGGTGGAGAACTACACTCCGCTGCTCTGGCTGTTCGAGGGCTTTACCAGCTACTACGACGACCTGATGCTGGTGCGCGCCGGCCTGCTGTCGGAAGAGGGCTACTTCAAGATGCTGGGCAAGACTGTCGGCGCCGTGCTGCGCGGCAGCGGCCGCACCAAGCAAAGCGTGGCCGATTCCAGCTTCGATGCCTGGGGAAAATACTACCGCCAGGACGAGAATTCGCCGAATGCCATCGTCAGCTACTACGCAAAGGGCTCGCTGATCGGCTTGGGCCTGGACCTGACCATCCGCGCCAAGACCAATGGCAAGCGCTCGCTGGACGACATCATGCGCGCGCTGTGGCAGAAGTTCGGCCGCGACTTCTACAACGGCAAACCGCGCGGCGTGACCCCGGAAGAGGTGGAAGCGCTGTTCGACAGCGTGGCGGGCTTCAAGCTGAAGACTTTCTTCGACAAATACATCCGCGGCACCGACGACGTGCCGTTGGCCAAGCTGCTGCCGCAATTCGGGGTGGGCTACAAGGACGAGCGCAAGGCGTCCAAGCCTAGCCTGGACGTCAATCTCGGACGCGAAGGCGCCGACTGCAAGCTGAGCGCCGTGCACGACGGCGGCGCTGCGCAGAAGGCCGGCCTGTCGGCCAATGACCTGCTGGTGGCGATCGACGGCCTGCGCGTCAGCGGCAACCCGTCCAATGTGGACGGCCTGCTGTCGCGCTACAAGGTAGGCGAGACGGTGCAGGTGCATGCTTTCCGCCGCGACGAGCTGATGGCCTTCGACGTGGTCCTGCAAGGCGACCGTGTGCCGGGCATCACCATCGCAGTGGAGCAGCAGAAGACCAGCCTGCGCCGCCCAAGCGCATGAAGATGCCGTGAAGTTCGCGCTGGACCCGTTCACCATCCTGTTCACCACCACGCTGACCTGCGCGGTGCTGGCGGTAGCCATGTATTCCATGCATATGAGCTTCCGCCGCGAGGTGGCCGGTGTCGGGCACTGGGCGGGCGGCTTGCTTTGCATGGTCGGCGCCGGCGGGTTGTTCCTGTCGCGCGGGACGCTGCCCGATGAAGTGGCGCTGCCGGCCGCGAATACCTGCCTGATGTGGGGCATCGGCCTGTCGATGGTGGGGACGCGGCGCTTTTTCGGCGTGCCGCCGGGATGGGCTATTTTCCATGCCGTGTGGGTGCTGGAGCTGGCGGCCATCCTGTGGTGGCTGCTGGCCGAACCCAATTTCCCGCGCCGGGCAACGGCCTTCAGCTTCCTGGTCGCGGTGTTCTACGTTGACCAGTTGCGCCTGGTCTGGCGCAATCGCACGCCGCACTTTACCAGCTGGTTCTTCGGTATCCTGCTGGCGCTGCAAGTGGTGAATGTGCTGACGCGCGGCGTGGCCGCCATGTTTATCAGCGGCGAGGCGGCGGACCTGATGCAACGCAGTCCGCTCGTCAACGTCTACCTGGCGCTGGCCAACTTCATGACCTTGCTGATGACGGTCGCCTTCCTCATGCTGGCTACGCGCAAGTTGCAGAAAATCCTGGAACAGCGTTCCACCCATGATCCGCTGACCGGCGTGCTGAACCGGCGCGGCTTCCTGCAATGCTTCAGCGGCGTGCGGGCCCGCCAGCAGCGCCATGATGCGCCGCTGGCGCTGATGGCCATCGACCTTGACCTGTTCAAGGCCATCAACGACCTGCATGGCCATGCACAGGGCGATAAAGTGCTGGTGCATGTCGCGGCGGTGGTGCTGCGCTCGGTGCGCCAGTGCGATTTCGTCGCCCGCTTCGGCGGCGAGGAGTTTGTGGTCCTGCTGCCGGACACCGCGCTGCCGCACGCGCAGCAACTGGCGCAGCGCATCCAGTCTCAATTGCATGAATGCCAACAGCCAGGCCTGCCGGTTTGTACAATCAGCATCGGTATTGCCGGCCAGCAAACATCGGGCGAATCCCTGGACAGCCTCCTGTCGCGCGCCGACGCGGCCCTGTACCGGGCCAAGGAAAATGGCCGTAACCGCACTGAAATAGCGGCGCATACACCTTTAGCGGCCTGACTGTCGCCACGTTGGCGGCTGTCGTTTTCATGCCGCAGAGACTATTATTTTGCCCGCCGGTAATTTAACATCAGCCATTACGAGTTTGGCTACGTTTAATTTATGACTTATCTACTGCACATCGTCGCGCGCGAAGTTCCTGCCAACGATGCGGAAGTTCTCCCATTCCTGGAACAGATTGCCGGCGCAACCATCAGCATTGCGCCATCCCAGCAGTTAAAGAGTTTTCGCGATGCCATTCTGAAGCTGTTCCCCTGCCTGACCAGTTATGGTGCAGGCGACAAGGCCGTTGATGCCTGCCCGTGGGCGGATGGCCCGCTGGCCGACAACTTCAAGGGCGGCTATGGCAGCGTAGCGATCGCGCGCCGCCACGATGAAGTGATCCCTCACGTTCTGCGCATTGCCAGTGACCTTGGCGTGACCGTGGTGGACGAGCAAAACGGCGCCGTGCACCGGCCACTGGCTTACCAGGTTGTGCTGGAGGGCCCGCTGGAAGGCGTGGAAATCGAAGTCGCCGCGACCCAGCTTGCGGAGTTGATGAACCAGCCGCTGCCGCAGATGGTGCTGCTGCTGCATTCGCGCCGCCGCACCCTGGTCAAGAAAGGCCTGACCAGGGCGCAAGCCGAAGTTTACGTCACAGCCCTGCGCGACCGCGCGAGCTGCCGCGCCACGGTTTCTCCCGAGCCGCGCAAAGCCGCCGCCAAGGCGACGCCACGCGCACCGGCTGCGCCAAGCGCGCCGCCGGTGCGCGTGGCGCAGCCGCAGCCGGCCACCAGCTTCGACCAGCCGGCCTTTGTCGGCATCGAACCGGACGACAGGATGTTCAAGGCCGCAGAATCCCAGCGCATGGCTGCCCGGGCGCTGGGCATCAGTATTGCAGTGCTGTTGCTGGTCATGGTCCTTCGCCTCAAGTCGCCTTACCTTATTTCGCTGGCATTGGCGATGAACGCGCTGGGCGCGATCGCGGTGTTCCAGCTTGGCCAGGCGACTGGCTCCAGCCTGTTCCGCTTCGTACTCGCGCCGCTGGCATTGGTTCCGGGCGTGGGCAGCCTGCTGGCCGCCTGGGGCTATTTCCGCGCTGCGGGCGTCCTGAAAGAGAACGGCCTTGCCACCAGCAACTCCCTGCTGGACGCCGACGAGGTGCGCGAGCTGGGTGGCCGCGAAGGGATGCTGCCATCCACCAAGTTGCTGCTCGCATTGCTGGTCCTCGCAGCAGCTGGCGGATACGCCTTCGTCAACTACCTGCCTTGAAATCGAAGCGGCTGGTCAGCGCAGTGCTGCCAGCCGGTCCTGCGTCCGCAGCAGCTTGCCATCACTAAGCACATTGTGCGCGCGTGCTGTCGGCACCCAGAACACTCAGGTGATGGTCCATCTGCACGCTGCGCAAGTCCTTGGCCAGCGCATTGGCGAGCTGGGCGCCGGCCGTCAGGCGATCGCTGCCAGGCCAGCCAGGATGGCGAGGCGAATTGCCGTTTTCATCCCTCTCCAAGTCTTTATTTTTGCACTATAGTAATTTAACATGCATTGTTAATAGTTTAATTGGTTTGCATGAGTTACCAGATCCAACTGGCGTCGGTTGCCACTCCGGAAGCAGACCTGGACGTTTTCCCCTTCATGAACAAGCTGAGGCAAGAGAGCGGCGCCCTGCCGCCATCACCCTTGCTGAAACGCTTCTACGATGCGCTGGCAGCGCTGTTTCCGGATACACCGTGGTCGGATCGCCATTTCGCCGGCGAGGCGGGACGCCTGAGCGTGACCTATCGCCGCGATGAAGTCATGCCGCATGTGCTCCATCTGGCCGGCCAGCTTGGCCTGACGGTGGTAGATAACCAGTCCGGCGAAGTGCACCGCCCTGCAATTTACCAGGTTGTGCTGGAAGGCCCGGCGCCAGGCGTGGAGCTGGGCGATGCCGCCCGCCGCCTTGCGGCCTTGATGCGCAAGCCGATC
Organism: uncultured Duganella sp.; assembly: GCA_966077345.1. GTDB lineage: Bacteria > Pseudomonadota > Gammaproteobacteria > Burkholderiales > Burkholderiaceae_D > Rugamonas. The sequence goes on along the minus strand of CBHREK010000032.1, from coordinate 12,370 downwards.
ACGGAAATGCTCGCGTTGCTGTCGGGCGGGCGCCGGACCATCGTCAAGAAAGGCGTGCTGCGCGCCCAGGCCCAGCATTATGTCGACGCTTTGAAAGAGCGTGCCGGCTGCCACGCTACGCTCATACTGGAGTCCGGCCGCGAGGTCGAACAGGCGCCCCCGCCAAGCCCGCCGCCGGCACGCCCGCCCGTTGCCAAGCCAGCGCCGGTTGCCGCTGGCCTGTCGCTGGAACCTGCAAAAGCCGGGACGGCCATGCCGCCGTTGGCGCGCCGCGAGCCGGAACCGGAAACGGTTGCAGCGCGTGATTGCGGCGCCGACCCGGGCCTGTTCATGCTGGCCGATGGCCTGCGCCTGACGATTTATGCGACCGTGCTTTACCTGGCTGCAAGCTACTTCATCCGCGGCCTGGCCGGCTGGCCGGCGCCCGCCCTGGCGATCGCCGTTATCGCTTTGACGATGGCTGCCGTCTATCGCCTGGCCAAGGGGACCGGATCGAATATCGTGATGCGGATCCTGGCAATGGCCTTCATGATTATCCCGCTTGCCAACATCCTGGTCCTGCTGCTGATGATCCGGCGCGGCAAAGTGACGCTGCGTGAAAATGAAATCGGCACCGGCTGGTTGGGCGCGACCTTCGACGATATCGTTCGCCTGCGCGGCGGCAACAATGCCATCCTCCCGTCGACCATCGTCGGCGGGATCGCAGCGCTAGGCGTGGCTGGCCTGGTCGGGCTGGGGAGACAGGCGGCGGAGAAGCATGTCGAAGCAGCGCTGGGCAGCCATCCGCAGCCTTGTGCAATCGTCGGCATCTGGGAGTCCAGCTAGATCGGCCCGGATGGCAGAGTGCTCATGCGCGATGACGGCAGTTATTTTGTGCTGCCGGTGAAGGGCAAAGAGGACAAGGTCAAGGAGGAGCAGGGTGAATGGGCGGTACGCAACCGCAACTTCGTATGGCAGGTGCCGCTGGCCGACAAACCATGGATGACGGTTGAACGCATCGAGGCCTTCAAGATCAGCCTCGATGGACAGACCATCACCATGTTCGAGCCGCAGTCGAAGGGCCTGTTTACCGAATGGCGCCGCGCCGGCGCCATGAAATCGGAACGCTGCGGATTTAACTGAACAGCTTGCGCAGCTCGGCTCCAGGGTCGGGCGCGCGCATGAAGGCTTCGCCGACCAGGAAGGCATGCACGTCGTTCTCGCGCATGCGCTGCACGTCGGCCGGGGTCATGATGCCGGATTCGGTGATCACCATGCGTTCTTGCGGGATGCGCGACAGCAGGTTGAGCGTCGTGTCCAGCGACACGTCGAAGGTGCGCAGGTTGCGGTTGTTGATGCCGATCAGGCGGCTCTTCAGGTTCAGCGCGGCAGTCAGCTCGTCGCCGTCGTGCGATTCGATCAGCACGTCCATGCCCAGTTCGTGGGCGCAGGCTTCCATTTCCGCCATCAGGCCGTGGTCCAGGGCCGCAACGATCAGCAGGATGCAGTCGGCGCCCATCGCGCGCGCTTCATAGATCTGGTACATGTCGACCATGAAATCCTTGCGCAGCACGGGAATGTCGCAGGCAGCGCGCGCCTGCTGCAGGTATTGGTTCGCGCCCTGGAAGAAGTTCACGTCGGTCAGCACCGACAGGCAGGCCGCGCCGGCTTTGGCGTAGCTCTCGGCGATGTCGGCCGGGCGGAAGTCGGCACGCAGTACCCCTTTCGATGGCGAGGCTTTCTTCACTTCGGCAATGACGCCGGCCTGGCCGCCTTCGATTTTCTTGCGCAGGCTGGCTTCAAAGCCGCGCAGGCCGGCGCGCAAGTCCTTGTCGCCTTCCACTTCGTCGCGCAGGGATTGCAGGCTGCGGTGCTTCTTGGCAGCGGCTACTTCGTCGGCCTTGACGGCCAGGATTTTGTTCAGGATATCGGACATGATGATTCTCAGTGTTGTTCGGCCAGGGCCAGGCGTGCGCCGAGCGCGATGAACAGGCCTCCGGTCACGCGGTTCAGCCACAGTGCTACCAGCGGTTTGACCTTCAGCTTCGCGCTCGCGAAGGCGGTAAAGATGGCAAGGCCGTTACACCACAGCATGCCGTTGAAATTGAAAATGCAGCCAAGGACGAGGAAGGCCAGTGGCTTGTTGGCCGCATCCGCGTCGATGAACTGCGGCACGAAAGCCAGGAAGAACAACGCGACTTTCGGATTCAGGACGTTGGTCAGGAAGCCTTGGGCGAAGATTTTGCGGTAGGGCAGGGCAGCCGCCGGCGCAAACCGGTAGGACGGCGCCTGACCCAATGGGTCAGGCGGGACGGCCGATCCGGCCGGTTTGCCGGTTTCGCTGGTCTTAAGCCGCGCGCGCAGCATGCCAATGCCGCACCAGACGATATACGCCGCACCAACCCATTTGACGACGGTGAAAGCGGTGGCGGAAGTGGCCAGCACGGCTGACAGGCCAAGCGCCGCCGCGCCGATATGCACCATGGTGCCGGCGCCGATGCCCAGCGCCGCTGCGCAACCCGCACGCCAGCCCTGCGTGGCGCTGCGCGCCATGATCAGCAATGAGTCCGGTCCCGGCATGATGTTCAGCAGCAGACCGGAGATTACAAACAGCGTCAGGTCGTGGATGCCGAACATCGCCTAACCCTCCCGGCCGAGTTCCTGGGTGACGCGGACGAACTGTTCCAGCTTGGCGACGGCCGCCCCGGAGGAAACGGCTGCGCGAGCGCGCGCCAGGCCATCTTCGATCGAGGACGCCACGCCTGCCGCATACAGGGCGGTACCGGCATTCAGCGCCACGATGTCCGATGCCGGACCCGGCTCGCCGCGCAGCGCTTCCATCACGCGCGCCTTCGACTCCGTCGCATCGGCCACCTTGAGGTTGCGCGAAGCGATCATCGACAGGCCGAAGTCTTCAGGGTGGATCTCGTATTCGCGGATTTCGCCGTTGACCAGTTCACCCACCATGGTGCCCGCGCCCAGGGATACTTCATCCATATTGTCGCGGCCATACACCACCACCGCATGCTGCGCGCCCAGGCGTTGCAGCACGCGCACCTGGATACCGACCAGGTCAGGGTGGAACACGCCCATCAGGATATTCGGCGCGCCGGCCGGATTGGTCAGCGGGCCAAGGATATTGAAGATCGAGCGCACGCCCAGTTCGCGGCGTACCGGCGCCACGTGCTTCATCGCAGCGTGATGGTTCGGCGCGAACATGAAGCCGATGCCGGTTTGCGCGATCGACTGCGCGATCTGTTCCGGCTTCAGGTTGATGTGCGCGCCCAGCGATTCGATCAGGTCCGCGCTACCGGAAGACGACGACACGGAACGCCCGCCATGCTTGGCCACGCGCGCACCGGCGGCGGCGGCGACAAACATCGAGGCGGAAGAAATATTGAAAGTGTGGGCGCCATCGCCGCCGGTGCCGACGATATCCACCAGGTTGGTGGTATCGGCCATTGGTACCTTGGTCGAGAACTCGCGCATGACTTGCGCCGCAGCGGTGATCTCGCCGATGGTTTCCTTCTTGACGCGCAGGCCCATGGTCAGCGCCGCCACCATCACGGGCGACATTTCGCCGGACATGATCTGGCGGAACAGGTGCAGCATCTCGTCGTGGAAAATCTCACGGTGTTCGATGCAGCGAACCAGTGCTTCTTGATGCGTGATTGACATGATGCTTCCTTCTCTTATTTGCGATCGAGGAAATTCTTCAGCAAGGCGTGGCCGTGCTCGGACAGGATGGACTCAGGGTGGAACTGCACACCCTCGATGTCGTACTCCTTGTGCCGCACGCCCATGATTTCGCCGTCGTCGGTCCAGGCTGTGACTTCCAGGCAGGAAGGCAGCGAGGATCGCTCGATTGCCAAAGAGTGGTAGCGGATTACCGTGAACGGGCTGGGTAAGCCCTGGAACACGCCCACACCCGTATGCGCGATAAGAGAAGTTTTGCCATGCATGACTTGCTTGGCTCGGATAACTTTGCCGCCAAAGGCTTCGCCGATGGCCTGATGTCCCAGGCAGACGCCCAGGATAGGTTTCTTGCCCGCGAAGTGTTTCAGCACTTCCAGCGAGATGCCCGCCTGCGACGGGTCTTTTGGACCCGGCGAGATGCAGATGCGGTCGGGATTCAATGCTTCGATTTCGGCGATGGTGATTTCGTCGTTGCGGTGCACGCGCACATCTTCGCCCAGCTCACCAAAATACTGCACGATGTTGTAGGTGAAGGAGTCGTAGTTGTCGATCATCAGCAGCATTTCAGAACTCCCCATCCAGGCCATCTTGCACTTGCTCGGCTGCGCGCAGCACGGCGCGCGCCTTGTTTTCAGTTTCCTGCCATTCCATTTCCGGAATCGAATCGGCGACGATGCCGGCGGCCGCCTGCACGTACAGCATGCCGTCCTTGATCACGCCGGTGCGGATCGCGATCGCCACGTCCATTTCGCCGCCGAAGGAGAGGTAGCCGCAGGCGCCGCCGTAGATGCCGCGCTTGCAGATTTCCAGCTCGTCGATGATTTCCATGGCGCGCACTTTCGGCGCCCCGGTCAGGGTGCCGGCCGGGAAGGTTGCGCGCAACACGTCCAGGTTGGACATGCCTTTCTTCAGCTTGCCCTCCACGTTGGAGACGATGTGCTGAACGTGCGAGTACTTCTCGATCACCATCTTGTCGGTCAGCTTCACGCTGCCGGTTTCGGAGATGCGGCCCAGGTCATTGCGCGCCAGGTCGATCAGCATGACGTGCTCGGCGACTTCCTTCGGATCGTTCAGCAGTTCTTCGGCCAGCGCCGCGTCGCGTTCCGGCGTATTGCCGCGCGGGCGGGTGCCGGCGATCGGTCGCAGCGTGACCTTCTTCTCGCCGTCCGGCAGGGTCTCGTTGCGCACCAGGATTTCAGGGGAGGCGCCGACGATCTGCATGTCGCCGAAATTGTAGAAGTACATGTACGGCGAAGGGTTCAGCGAACGCAGGGAGCGGTACAGCGTAAGCGGCGAATCCACATATGGCTTGCGGATGCGCTGGCCGATCTGCACCTGCATCAGGTCACCGGCCAGGATGTATTCGTGCGCCTTGGCGACCGCCTTCAGGTAATCCTCTTTGGCGAAGTCGCGGATGGTTTCGGTGCGCACCGACGGCGTGGTCACCGGCGCATCGACGCCGCGGCGCAGCAGGGCGCGCAGGTCTTTCAGGCGTTGGCGGGCCTTGGAGAAGGCTTCCGGCTGCTGCGGGTCGGCGTAGACAATCAGGTACAGCTTGCCGGACAGGTTGTCGATGACGGCCAGTTCCTCGGTCACCATCAGCTGGATCTCGGGCAGGCCCAGGTCGTCTTTCGGCTGCGTATGTGCCAGCGTCTTTTCGATGTGACGCACCGTGTCGTAGCCGAAGTAGCCGGCCAGGCCGCCGCAGAAACGCGGCATGCCCGGGCGCACGGCCACTTTGAAGCGGGCCTGGTATTGCTCGATGAATTCGAGGGGATTGCCCTCGTGGGTCTCGATCACCTGGCCGTTCCTGACGATCTCGGTCAGCTTGCCGGTGCTGCGCAGCAGGGTGTTGGCCGGCAGGCCGATGAAGGAGTAGCGGCCGAAACGTTCGCCGCCCACCACCGACTCCAGCAGGAAGGTGTTCTTGCCGTAGTTCTGGGTCTGGGCCAGCTTGAGGTACAGGGTGAGCGGGGTTTCCAGGTCGGCGAAAGCTTCCGCGATCAGTGGGATACGGTTGTAGCCTTCCGCGGCCAGGGATTTGAATTCGAGTTCGGTCATGTTCTCTCCATTCCGCCAGGTTAGGGTGGTGGCGGTAAGGTTACAAAAAACCTGTCGGAACACATGGGCGTGCGCCGACAGCAATCGGGACTAAGTCAGGATTGCCAGCGTCGCCACAGCCAGGCCTCAATCGAGCCCCGGTGGGTTACATTGTGTCTTTTGTTGAGAAACATTTCGGTCAGATAGCGTCGTTTTGCGTGCTAATCAAGGCAGCTGCATGAAGCAGCGTGTCAACTATACCATCGGAATCTGTTTCGTGTATACCCACTCCGTGGTTATATCCATATGGTACAGTCAGCACCGGACAGCCTGCCGCGCGGGCCGCTTCCGCATCGTTTGAAGAGTCGCCAATTGCCACTACCTGCGACGGTGGCAGGTCGAAATGTTCGCAGGCTTTCAGCAGCGGCATGGGGTGAGGCTTCTTCTTTTCGAAGGAATCGCCGCCGAACAGCACTTCGAAATAGCCGTCCAGGCCTTTCAGTGCCAGCAGCGGCCTGGCGAAAGCGACCGGCTTGTTGGTCACGCAGGCCAGGCGCAGGCCGTTGGCCTTCATGGCCTGCAGGCCGGATACCACGTCGGCATAAACCTCGCTATGGCGGCCGTTGATGACAAGGTAATGGCGCTGGTAAGCCTCCATCGCCTGGCCGAACATGCGCTCCACGCCTTCTTCGTCGAAGTCCAGCGCCAGTACGCGCCGCACCAGATTTTCCGAACCTTTGCCGACCATCAGTTCGATCTGGGCCGCGGTAATCGGCGCCAGGCCCAGTTCTTCGCGCATCAGGTTGATCGCCACCTCGAAGTCCGGCATCGTATCGAGCATGGTGCCGTCGAGGTCAATGATGGCGGCCCTCACGCCGCGCAGGACCGCCGTCATACGATTACGCCGAAGCCAGTTGGACGCGCATTGCGTCGATCACGGCCTTGTAGTCAGGCTGGCCGAAGATCGCGGAGCCGGCTACGAAGGTGTCGGCGCCCGCTTCTGCCGCGGCCTTGATGTTGTCGATCTTGATGCCGCCGTCGACTTCCAGCATGATGTCGCGGCCGGATTCGTCGATGCGGCGGCGCGCCTCGGCGATCTTCTTCAGTGCCTGCGGGATGAAGGACTGGCCGCCGAAGCCCGGGTTCACCGACATGATCAGGATCATGTCGATCTTGTCCATCACGTGGTCCAGGTAGCTCAGTGGGGTGGCAGGGTTGAACACCAGGCCGGCCTTGCAGCCGTTGTCGCGGATCAGTTGCAGCGAACGGTCGATATGGTCGGACGCTTCCGGATGGAAGGTGATGATGTTGGCGCCAGCTTTGGCGAAATCAGGGATGATGCGGTCGACCGGCTTGACCATCAGGTGCACGTCGATCGGTACTTGAACGTGCGGGCGGATCGCCTGGCACACCAGCGGGCCGACGGTCAGGTTTGGCACGTAGTGATTGTCCATGACATCGAAGTGGATGATGTCGGCGCCTGCGGCAACAACGTTGCGAACCTCTTCACCCAGTCGGGCGAAGTCGGCGGACAGGATGCTGGGAGCGATACGGAAAGTGGTCATGGCTGGTCGGCTGGTAAAAAAGATGCGTTATTTTACGCTGCTGTGCGGACGCTGTCCGATTGCTTGGACTAGAATTGCCCAATTGTTATGAAGGAAACCCTTATGGCCCAGTATGAGTTTGCGGTCGAGGTACGCACCCAGTACCTGCCGGAACAGTCCAATCCGGACCGCACCAATTTCGTGTTTACTTACACGATCACCATCAAAAATACCGGCACCGTGCCGGCCCAGCTGATTTCCCGCCACTGGGTGATCACCGATGCGAACAACCATATTGAGGAAGTACGCGGCCTGGGTGTCGTCGGCCACCAGCCTTTGCTGGCGCCGGGCGAAGTGTTCGAGTACACCAGCGGCACGCAACTGCGCACCCCGCAGGGCTCGATGTTCGGCGAGTATTTCTGCGTGGCGGAAGACGGCCACCAATTCGAGACCAAAATCCCGGAATTCGTGCTGTCGCTGCCGCGAACCCTGCACTAATTACTTGTCGCCGTCCTTCTTCTTTTTGTTGGATGGCAGCGTCCACCAGACGATAAACACCAGAAGAAACAGCGCCACCAGCGCTTCAAGCATCAGATACATCATAGATAACACCTCATGTTTTCGACACGCCGTAGTTTACCCGTTTGCGCCGCCGCCGTCGCATTAGTATTGGCCGGCTGCGCCACGCCACCGCCACCGCCGGCAAAACCAGCGCAGCCTGCGCCGGTCACGCCAACCGTGCCTGCCACGCCAGCCCAGCCGCCGGCACAGCCGACCGTACCCGCCGCGCCGACGCCGCCCGCCAAGGCTGAATTCATCCCCGCACGCTTTGCCGACCTGCCGGGATGGGACCGTGACGACCTGCGCGCCGCCTGGCCCGCCTTCATGCTGTCCTGCTCCAAGCTGGCCAATGGCGCGGACTGGAAAGAGCCCTGCGCCATTGCCAAGACAGTGGATGCGAATAGCCAGGCTGCGATCCGCCTGTTCTTCGAATCGTTCTTCGATCCGCACCAGGTGGTTGCGCCCGACGGCAGCAATTCAGGCCTGATTACCGGCTATTACGAGCCGCTGCTGCGCGGCTCCCGCAAGAAGGGCGGTCCTTACCAGACGCCTTTGTACAAGGTGCCGGACGATATGGTCATCATCGACCTCGGTTCGGTCTACCCGGAACTGGCGAACAAGCGGGTGCGCGGCCGATTGAAGGGCAAGCGTGTCGTGCCGTATCCGGCGCGCGAAGAAATCTCCCGTTCGGGCTTGCCTGGTAATGAGCTGATCTGGGTGGACGATGCTGTCGAAGCCTTCTTCCTGGAAGTGCAGGGCTCCGGCCGCGTGCAACTGCCTGACGGAGAAACGGTACGCGTCGCATACGCCGACCAGAATGGCCGCCCATACCAGTCGATCGGCAAATGGCTGGTGCAGAAGGGTGAGCTGACCACCGAGCAAGCCACTGCGCAAGGCATCAAGGCCTGGATCGATGGCCACCCGACGCGCCAGCAGGAATTGTTCAACGCCAACCCGAGCTATGTTTTCTTCAAGGAGGAAAAGCTGCCGGACCCGAAAGTCGGCCCTAAGGGAACGCTCAACGTGCCGCTGACGCCGCAACGCTCGGTCGCGATCGACCGCAGCCAGCTGCCGCTGGGCGCGCCGGTCTACCTGAACACCACACTGCCGGGCGACGACGAGCTGCCGCTGCAAAGGCTGATGCTGGCGCAGGATACGGGCGGCGCCATCAAGGGCGCCATTCGCCTCGACCTGTTCTTCGGCTTCGGCTCGGAAGCGGCTGATTTTGCCGGCCGCATGAAGCAGCGCGGCAATATCTGGGTGCTGCTGCCCAAGCTCGCCCGCTGATCCTTAACGCTTTGCCGTTGCCTCGGGCACCTGCAGCGCGCGCATGATCTTGCCGATATCGGCGGCATACATGCGCGTGCCCGCCTGGTAAGGGGCGCTGCACGGTATGGCCAGTGTAGCGCCATCCTTCAGTCCCAATCGGACCTCGTGCCTCGCGCTGCAGGCCTGGGTCATGGCAGGCAAGGCTTGCATGCCGCCGAACAGCGGCCTGCCCTCGACCTGCACCACTTCAATATCCTTGCGCAATGTCGCGCAAGAAGGCAGGGTATCCACCAGGACGCTGGCGCTGGTCGGTGTCATGCTGCGCTTGCCCTTGCAGTCTTCGCGCACCAGCTTGGTCAGCGCTCGCAGCATCATGGCGTCGGTCTGGCGCTGCGTTGGCGCCACTGGCCTGGCCAGGCCGGTCTCATCGAGCACGCGCGACCATTCGTCGCGCATGGCGCCGGCGCCATCCAGCACGGCAGGAAGCACCGTTGGCTTGCAGGCCTGGTTCCCGCACTCGATTGCCTGTGCCAGGCCTGGCTTCGCGCCCTTGCGCAACTGGCGGTAAAAGTCGTCGATGCGCGCAACGGCATCGCCTTTGCCCTGGCGTGCTGCCAAGGCGTAGACAAAGGCCGGCAGGCCGCACTCGTACTCCAGGCGCGTGCCGCCGATTTCCGCAGCGGAGATGGCGCGCCAGCGGCGGTCGTCGGCGATCAGCATGCAGGCGGCCAGCGCATCATCCAGTTCGCCCGCAGCCTCCTGAGGCGTCAGCCAGCCTTCGTGCACCGATACCAGCCAGCGCAGGAATTCGCCGATGCCTTCGTTGATCAGGCGCGAGTCGTCGTAAATGTCCACGGCGTCGCGGATCTGGAATCGATGGCTCATCTCGTGCGCCACCAGCTTGTTGGCAAGGCGGGATTCTTCGGGTGATGGCGTGGCAGGCCAGTTGAACAGCGCCAGATGGAGCATGTCGCCCGCGTTGCCGCCAATATTCGGGCCACCCGGTTCCTGCGCCAGGGTTGCGGCAATGATGGGGCGCCTGAACTGCGCCGCCGGCATGCGATTGTTCAGCCAGGCCGCAGTGCGCTCGGCCCGCTCGCGCAATTGCGCCACGGTGGCGGGCGGCAGGGCAGGATCGTAGTAGTCGAGGCTGGTGCCGGCCTTCGGCAAACGTGCCGGGAACAGCAAGGCCGGCGCGTCGGCGTGGGCTGGGGCGCTGTCTTCGTGCCGCGCCATACCGGTCAGTATGGTGCCGGGGCCGGCATAGCGATAGCTGGCTGCGCCGCAGGCGTCGCCGACCGCGTAGTTCGACATATGCGCGTAAATCCCCTCGCCGGTAGGAAATGAGCCGGGATATCCCTCGACCTTGTTGGTAGTGGCGGGAACGCGGAAGGCAAGCGTTTTGCAGCTTTTGGCAGCACGCGCCAGTGCATCCCCTCCGGCGGTGCCGCAATCACCGGCGGCTTGCCAGTGCGAGCGTATTTCGGCCGCGCCGGCGCCAGTCTTCAGGAACGCCAGTTTCGCGCAGGTGGCGGGCAGTTCATAGCTGACTTCCAGCGCGTCAGGTGCAGCCAGGCGGACAGTGACATGTACTTGTTCTGCAGCGGCGCCGGACATCGCCAGTGCCAACCCTGCCAATAAGCCGAATTGCTTCATTCTGGTCCTCGGTCATGTTGTGAATCGGACAAATATTACCAAATTCACAACGCGGCCGGGATCAGCGCAGGACGAGTACCGGCAAATGCGTATGTGCAAGGACCTTTTGGGTTTCACTGCCGAGGAATAGTTTATTCAGCCCCTTGCGGCCGTGGGACGCCATCAGGATGATGTCGCAATGCCGCTCTTCCGCAGCCTTGACGATTACCTCGTAAGGGTTCATCGCTTCGCCCAGCACGGCGTCGCATTCGATGCCGGCAGCGGTGGCTGCAGCGAGCACCTTATCCAGGCCAGCCTGGAGATTGCTTCGCACTTCGCGGTCGAAGACACCTGGATCGGGCAACACGGCAGCATCAGCCAACGGCACGAAGGGCAGGGGCTGGACCACGGACACGGCGGTGATGCGTGCGCCGTGGATCTTTGCGAACTCAATCGCGGTCTGGGTAGCCCGTTCCGAAAGTTGCGAGCCATCGGTGGGCAGCAAAATCGATTTGAACATGGCAGTTCTCCTGACAAATTCTCCAGTCCAGTGTAGGTCTGCCGCCGATTCATTGGCGCGCGCTTCGTGCACAACAGCTACAATTGCCCGATAGCTAACCGACTGGAGGAGAATAAATGGAATACCAGGACCTGCTCGTTGAAGTACATGACAAGGTGGCGCTGATCCGCCTGAACCGTCCGAAGGCGCTGAACGCCCTGAACGACAATATGATGAACGAGCTGGGTGAAGCATTCGCCAAGTTCGAGAAAGATCCTGCGATCCACGTGATTGTGCTGACCGGCAGCGAAAAAGCATTTGCGGCCGGCGCCGACATCGCCGCGATGAAGGATTACACCTACCAGGACACCCACCGCGACAACTATATTGGCCGCAACTGGGAGCATATCCTGAAAGTACGCAAGCCGGTGATCGGCGCCGTGGCCGGCTTCGCACTGGGCGGCGGCTGCGAGCTGGCGATGATGTGCGACTTCCTGGTCGCCGCTGACAGCGCCAAGTTCGGCCAGCCAGAAATCAAGGTTGGCGTAACGCCCGGCGCCGGCGGCACCCAGCGCCTGCCGCGCACCATTGGCAAGGCGAAAGCCATGGACATGCTGCTGACCACCCGCATGATTGACGCGGCCGAAGCTGAGCGTATCGGGCTGGTGTCGCGCGTTGTTCCGGCCGATAAGCTGATCGAATCCGTGTTGGAGATCGCCCAGGGCATCGCCCAGATGCCGGTTTCCGTGGCCATGCAGATCAAGGATTGCGTGAACCGCGCTTTCGAAACCACGCTGTCGGAAGGTGTGAACTACGAGCGCCGCTTGTTCCATGCAGGCTTTGGCACCCCAGCCCAGCGTGAAGGCATGTACGCCTTCCTTGAAAAACGCGCACCGAAATTCGAGGGTCTGTAAAACAGGCCTTGCGGTACAGCGATCCCTTTGCTATAGTTCTGTCCCTCGCAACGCAGTGCTGACAAAACAGCAGAGCGAAACGAGAAAAAGAAGGGGTTGACGAGTTGCACGCTGTACCGCATAATCTCGCTTCTCTGCTGCTGACAAACACAACGCTTTGTCAACGATAAGGCAGCGATCTTTAAAAATCAACAGTCGATAAGTGTGGGCGTTTGACGATATGCCCAGGCCTT
>CBHREK010000031.1:0-189396 GCA_966077345.1 uncultured Duganella sp. | reverse complement strand
GATCGGCATCGACCAGGCCGACGAACTGCTCCCGCAGCCTCCCGATCTCCCCCTCGCTGTGCCCGCTTCTGGTCTCTCGCATGGCCCGCTCCCCCACCCCTCCCCCGGGGTGTCCCCCCCCGCGTCCCACCACACCAAGCCTGCGACGGCCGCGAGCCAAGTGTCTGACCCTGCGGGTCAGACACTGACTTACCGGTTTTCAAGCCAGCAAGTCGTTCTCGGCGCGTGCCACTTCCTCTGCCGTGCCGCGCAACACTACTACATCGCCGGCTTCCAGCGTGGTGCCGGCATCGGCCTCCAGCCGCACCTTGCCGCGGCGGATCGCGGAAATCTCGGCGCCGGTGTCATCCAGCCCCAGGTCCTGTACGCGTTTGCCGATGCAGGAAGCCTGCTCGCCCAGCGGCACCGAATGCAGGCGCACCATTTCCGCTTCCTCGCCGCTGTCGCTGGCGCCGTGGAAATAGCCGCGCAGCGAGGCGTAGCGCTCTTCGCGCGCGCGCTGCACGCGGTGCACCACGCGCCGCAGCGGCACGCCCAGCATCACCAGCGCATGGGAGGCCAGCATCAGCGAGCCCTCCATCAGCTCCGGCACTACTTCGGCGGCGCCGGCTTCCTTCAGCCGGTCCAGGTCCGAGTCGTCATGCGAACGCACGATCACCGGCAATTCCGGCGCCAGTTCATGCACCAGGTGCAGAACCCGCAGCGCGGAAGGCGTCGAGGCGTAGGTGATCACCACCGCCGACGCGCGCTTGATGCCGGCGGCCACCAGCGATTCGCGCCGCGCGGCGTCGCCGTAGGACACGTTGGCGCCGGCGGCCTGCGCCTCCTGTACGCGCAACGGGTCGAGGTCCAGCGCCTGGTAAGGAATTTTTTCTTCGGTCAGCAGGGTGGCCAGCGACTGGCCCGAACGGCCAAAGCCCGCCACGATCACGTGCTTCTGCGCTGACATCGTGCGCGCCGCGATATTGGTCAGGTTCAGCGACTGCATCATCCATTCGTTGGCGGAGAACTTCAGCACGATCCTGTCGGACTGCGCGATCAGGAAGGGCGCCAGCAGCATTGACAACACCATCGAGGCCAGCACCACCTGCACCACGAAGGGATCGACCAGCTTCATGCCGCCCACCACGTTCAGCAGCACGAAGCCGAATTCGCCCGCCTGCGCCAGCGCCAGGCCGGTGCGCATGGCAGTCGAGGTGGAGGCGCCGAACAGGCGCGCCAGGCCGGCGATCAGGGCGAATTTGAGCAGCACCGGGCCGGCCAGCAGCACCAGCACCAGCCACCAGTTCTCCAGCACCACGCGCGCATTGAGCAGCATGCCGACAGTGATGAAGAACAGGCCAAGCAGCACGTCGCGGAACGGCTTGATGTCCTCTTCCACCTGGTGCTTGTATTCGGTCTCGGAGATCAGCATGCCGGCGACAAAGGCGCCCAGCGCCATCGACAGGCCGGCCTGCTCGGTGATCCAGGCCGCGCCCAGCGTGACCAGCAGCAGGTTGAGCATGAACAGTTCCTGCGAGCGGCGCAGCACGACGATGGTGAACCACTTGCGCATCACCTTCTGGCCCACGAACAGCAGCAACAGCAGCACTACCGCCGCTTTCAGTCCGGCCAGCCCCAGGGTCCTGGGCAGGTCGGCCGGGTTCTGTGCCAGTGCCGGGATCAGGATCAGCAGCGGCACCACCGCCAGGTCCTGGAACAGCAGGATACCGATGATCTTGCGGCCATGCTCGCTTTCCAGTTCCAGCCGTTCCGTGAGCAATTTGACCACAATGGCGGTGGAGGACATGGCCAGCGCCCCGCCCAGCGCAAACGACGCCTGCCAGCCAAGCTGGACCGAGGGCGGCAGCAGGAAATGGATGAGCCAGCCAAACAGCATGGTGGCGGCAATGGTCAGCCCCACCTGCGCCATGCCCAGCCCGAACACGATCGAGCGCATGGCCATCAGCTTGGGCAGGGAGAACTCCAGCCCGATCGAGAACATCAGGAACACCACGCCGAATTCGCCCAGCAGTTCGGTCGCATGGCTTTGCTCGGCCAGCCCCATGGCGTGGGGCCCAAGCAGGATGCCGACAGCCAGGTAGCCCAGCATCGGCGGCAGGTGCATCATGCGGAAGGCCACCACGCCAAGGACGGCGCTGCCGAGGAGGAGAAGGGTCAGTTCAAGGGGGGTGAACATCCGTTGTTTGTTTTGTCTGGCAAGTTTTTTGCTTATCTAATTCGGCTATACTTCGGGCATGAGTGTAACCCATGAAAAAACAATGCTGAAATCTTTTGATGCCAAGACCGCAACACGTGCCCTGGAACTGGCGCGCGAGGCACTGCAGATCGAAACGGAAGCCCTGGCTGCGCTGAATGCGCGCCTGGCTAACGACGAGACCGTGGGCCAGGCCGTGTCCTTGTTGCTGCAATGCAAAGGTCGCGTGGTCGTTTCCGGCATCGGCAAGTCCGGCCATATCGGCAAAAAGATTGCAGCCACCCTGGCCTCGACCGGCACCCCGGCCCTGTTCGTGCATCCGGCCGAAGCCGCGCACGGCGACCTGGGCATGGTCACGCCGGAAGACGTGGTGATCGCCATTTCCTATTCCGGCGAAGCGGCCGAACTGATGGCCATCCTGCCTGTGGTCAAGCGCATGGGCGGCCACGTGATCGCCATGACCGGCAAGCCATCGTCGAGCCTGGCCAAGCTGGCCGACGTGCACCTGGACGTGTCGGTGGCCAAGGAAGCCTGCCCGATGAACCTGGCCCCGACCGCTTCCACCACCGTCACGCTGGCGCTGGGCGACGCGATCGCGGTGGCGCTGCTTGACCTGCGCGGCTTCAAGGAAGAAGACTTCGCCCGTTCCCACCCTGGCGGTGCGCTCGGCCGCCGCCTGCTGACGCATGTGCGCGACGTGATGCGCAAGGATGGCGCGATCCCGGCCGTGGGGCTGGAAACCCGCCTGCCGGATGCGCTGCTGGAGATCACCCAGAAGGGCATGGGCATGACCGCTATCGTCGATGCGGCCAACAGGCCGGTCGGCGTGTTCACCGACGGCGACCTGCGCCGCATGATCGAGAAGGTGCAGGACTTTACCAAGGTCGTCATCAAGGACGTGATGCACCTGAACCCGCGCACCATCGGCCCCGACCAGCTGGCGGTTGACGCCGTGGCGGTGATGGAAGAATTTCGCATCAACCAGATGCTGGTGGTGGACCCGGACGGCACGCTGGTTGGCGCGCTGCACATCCACGACCTGACCCGCGCCAAGGTGATCTGATGACGCTCAAACGCGAAGACCTCCTTGCCCGTGCCGCCAAGGTGCGCCTGTTCATCTTCGACGTGGACGGGGTGCTGACCGACGGCAGCCTGAGCTATGGCGCCGACGGCGAAATGCTCAAGACCTTCAATGTGCACGACGGCCTGGGCATCAAGCTGCTGCAGGAGGCCGGCATCAAGACCGCGATTATCAGCGCCCGCCGCACGCCGATCGTGCTGGCGCGCGCCAGGGACCTGGGCATCGACTACGTGCACCAGGGCGGCCACGACAAGCTGACCCCGTTCAAGGCCTTGCTGGCCGAGCTGGGCCTGGCCGAAGAACAGGTCGCCTTCATCGGCGACGACGTGGTGGACTTGCCGCTGCTGAGCCGCGTAGGCTTCGCGGTCAGCGTGCCGAACGGCCGCAAGGAAGCGCACGAGCGCTCCCACTACATCACCGAAGCGGCCGGCGGCCGCGGCGCGGTGCGCGAGGCTTGCGAGTTCGTGCTGCATGCTACGGGCAGCTATGACCGCGTGATGGCGCAGTTCCTGGTGTAAGGGAGCCGGCAATGCGTAACCAGAGGACCGCCCACCGCTTCCGCCTGTCGCTCGGCATGATCTTCGTGCTGCTGGCGGCGCTTGGCAGCTTCTACCTGCTCGAACTGCTGAACCGCGCGGACGAACAGATGCAGGCCGACAAGCGCATGAACGAACCGGACTACATCATCCATAACTTCTCTTTCGTGCGCATGACGAAAGAGGGCAAGCCAAGCTACATCATTGCCGGCGACAAGCTGACCCACCGCCCGATCGACGATTCGTCCGAGATCGACAATCCGCGCGTGCATAGCCTGGCCGGCGACAAGCCGCCGATGGAGATCGTGGCCAAGACCGCGCGCGTGGACGATGCCAACAGCCGCGTCACGCTGAACGGCGACGTCACCATCGACCGCGCGGCGGCGCCCGATTCGCAACTGCTGCACCTGGAATCGGACAAGCTGGTGATCTTCCCGGACGAAGACCGGATGGAGACCGACCATCCAGTGAAGCTGCGGCTGGGGAATACGACTGCTGCGGCCAACAGCATGCGTGCCAACAATGCGACGCGCGAGATGCACCTGGCCGGTAATGGCACGCTGGAGATTCCGCCCAAGGCAGCAGAACAATAACTGAGGAATGACTATGAAACGACTACTCTTGTCGGCAGCCTTGCTGCTGGGAGTCGCCGCTCCGGCGCTGGCCGAGAAGGCCGACTCCTACAAGCCGACCAATATCAGCTACGGCTCGCTCGATATCGACGACGTCAAGCAGTTGACCGTGCTGACCGGCGGCGTCAAGCTGACCCGCGGCACGCTGACCATGACGGCCGAACGCGCCTTCGTCAAGCAGACGCCCGAGGGCTACCAGCAAGTGACCCTGTTCGGCGACGGCAAGAAAGCCACCTTCCGCCAGAAGCGCGACGGCGCCGGCGACCAGTGGGTGGAAGGCGATGCCGACCGCATCGAATACGAAGAGCAGGTTGAACTGGTGAAGATGTTCAACAAGGCCACCATCCGCCGCCTGGAAGGCGGCAAGCAGAACGATGAAGTGCAGGGCGAATTCATCTCCTACGACAGCCGCAAGGAATTCTTCAGCGTGCGCAATACCGCCAGCGGCGAAAGCAAGCCCGGTGGCGGCCGCGGCACCATGGTGATCCAGCCGACCCGTACCGAACCACCTGCCACCCCGCCAGCGGAGAAGAAGTAAGCATGCAAGCAAATACCTGCGCCAGCACGCTGGTCGTGCGCGGCCTCCAGAAGACCTATGGCAAACGCCAGGTAGTGCACGACGTGTCGCTGCAAGTGGACTGCGGCGAAGTGGTCGGCCTGCTCGGCCCCAACGGCGCCGGCAAGACCACCTCGTTCTACATGATCGTGGGCCTGGTGGCCTCCGATGCGGGCACCATCGATATCGGCGGCGCCGACGTCTCGAGCCTGCCCATCCACAAGCGCGCCTTGCTGGGCCTGTCCTACCTGCCACAGGAGGCTTCGGTGTTCCGCAAGCTGACGGTGGAAGAAAATATCCGTGCCGTGCTGGAACTCCAGAAGGTTGACGGCAAGCCGCTGCCCAAGGCCGAGATCGACCAGCGCCTGGAAGCGCTGCTGGCTGACTTGCAGATTGAAAAGCTGCGCGAGAACCCGGCCCTGTCCCTGTCCGGTGGCGAACGCCGGCGCGTGGAAATTGCGCGCGCCCTGGCGACCAACCCGCGTTTCGTGCTGCTGGACGAACCGTTTGCCGGCGTCGACCCGATCGCCGTGATCGAAATCCAACGTATTGTGCGTTTCCTGAAGGAGCGCAATATCGGCGTCCTGATCACCGACCATAATGTGCGTGAGACCCTCGGCATTTGCGACCGCGCCTACATCATCAACCAGGGCTCGGTGCTGGCTTCGGGCCGCCCGGACGACATCATTGCCAATGAATCCGTACGCCGCGTCTACCTCGGCGAACACTTCCGCATGTAAGCGAAGGCCATGAAACAAACACTGCAACTGCGAACCTCGCAACACCTGGCGCTGACGCCGCAGCTGCAACAATCCATCCGCCTGCTGCAGCTGTCCACGCTGGAGCTGCACCAGGAGTTGGAACAGCTGCTTGGCGACAATCCCATGCTGGAGCGCCTCGACGATCCGCTCGACCACTCGGTGCGCCTGCTGGCCGACGGTGCCATCAGCCAGGGCAACGGCAATGGCGCCGAAGGCCCGGCCACGCCTTCGGCGGAAGCCGCGCCAGGCGAGGGCGGCGAAGCTCCTGCCGCCGGTGCCGGAGAAGGCGACGCCTATGAAGGCGGCGACAATGAAAGCGCCGGCAACGGCAGCGACGATGCCGACTGGAGCGCCAGCTCCGGCAGCAAATCCGCCGACGACGAAGACAGCCGGCCGCAGCTGGAAGCTTCCGGCTGCACCCTGCGCGAACACCTGCTGGAGCAGATGCGCGTCACCGTGCAGGAGCCGCGCGACCGCGCGCTGATGGAACTGATCATCGACGCGCTGGACGACAACGGCTACCTGGAAGAACCGCTGGAAGAGATCCACGAGCGCCTGCCGCCCGAGCTGGAAATCGAACTGGACGACCTGCGCTGCAGCCTGGTGCTGCTGCAAACCTTCGACCCGCCCGGCGTCGCCGCGCGCAACGCCTCCGAATGCCTGGCGCTGCAGATCAAGCGCATGCCCGGCGTGCCGCTGGTCACGCGCCGCATGGCGCTGACCATCGTCGAGAAGCACCTGACCTGGTTCGCCCAGCGCGAGTTCACCAAGCTGAAGAAGGCCCTCGACTGCGACGACGAAGACTTGCGCGAAGCACAGTGCGTGATCCGCCAGTGCAATCCGCACCCGGGCGCCGAATTTGCGTCAGGCGAGTCAGACTATGTGGTGCCGGACGTGATCGTGAAAAAGGGCCGCGGCGGCTGGGTGGTCACCCTGAACAACGACGTGGTGCCGCGCCTGCGCGTCAACGCGCTGTACGCCAACCTGCTCAAGCAAGGCAAGAGCGAGTCGCAAATGAACGGCCAGCTGCAGGAAGCCAAGTGGCTGATCAAGAATATGCGCCAGCGTTTCGACACGATCCTGCGCGTCGCGGAAGCGATAGTAGAAAGACAAAAGAATTTTTTCAGCCATGGCGCGGTCGCCATGAGGCCCCTTGTGTTGCGTGAAATTGCTGATACACTGGGACTACACGAGAGCACTATTTCTCGCGTAACAACTCAAAAATATATGCTCACCCCACATGGCATGTTTGAGTTGAAATATTTCTTTGGCAGCCACGTCGCGACCGAAGCTGGGGGTGAGGCTTCATCGACTGCGATACGGGCGCTGATCGTGCAATTGACAGGAGCAGAAGACCCGAAAAATCCTTTATCCGACAGTAAGATTGCGGACATGCTGGGAGAACAAGGCATGGTGATTGCGCGACGGACTGTTGCCAAATATCGAGAAGCGTTGAAGATCCCTCCAGTAAGCCTCCGCAAATCTTTGTAGTGCATGGGTTCCTCTGTGCGTTTCGGCGTGCACGAACTCGAGAGCGACATCATCTTTAGGAGTGTGTATGAATCTCACCATCAGTGGACATCATGTCGAAGTGACCCCGGCTATTCGCGAGTACGTGCAGAACAAGCTGGAGCGAGTCAAGCGCCATTTCGATCAAGTAATCGATATTGCTGTCATCCTGACTGTAGATAACCTCACCGAGAAAGAGAAACGCCAGAAAGCGGAAATCAACCTGCGCATGTCTGGCAAAACTGTTTACGTCGAAAGCCTGTCGCAAGATCTCTACGCCGCCATCGACACCCTGATTGATAAACTGGATCGCCAGGTCATGAAATACAAAGACCGTGTGCAGAACCACAATCATGCGGCCATCAAGCATTTCCCGGATACGTACGAGGCACCACCCACCGCCATGTAAAGGACTGGCCGTGCAGCACACCAAAGGGCGCAATTGGCGCCCTTTTTTGCGACCAGTGTGCGTTAGAATATTTGCATGAGCGAACACGTCCAAACCTACATCTCCAACGGCACCGGCTTCATCACGCTGGACCGCCCGAAAGCCCTCAATTCACTGTCCCTCGACATGGTGCGCGCGATGACGCAAGCGCTGCTGGCATGGCGCGACGATGCGTCCGTGGCGGCGGTTGTCGTGCGCAGCACCAGCGAGCGTGCACTGTGCGCCGGCGGCGATATCCGCTTCTTTTACGATGTCGGCCGCGCCAATACGCAGGGCGACAGCGCGCTGCTGGAAGACTTCTTCACCGAGGAATATGCGCTAAACCATTTAATCCATTTCTACCCCAAGCCCTATGTAGCGCTGATGGATGGCGTGGTCATGGGCGGCGGCATGGGCATCGCCCAGGGCGGGCCGGACTGCGGCGTGCGCATCGTGACCGGCCGCACCAGGATGGCGATGCCGGAAGTGAATATCGGCCTGTTCCCGGACGTGGGCGGCAGCCATTTCCTGTCGCATGCACCGGGGCAGCTCGGCATGTGGCTCGGCTTGACCGGCCTGACGGTCGGCGCCGCCGATGCGCTCTACCTGGACCTGGCCGACTACTTCGTGCCGGAGACGGAACTGGCCGGCCTGGCCGCGCTGCTTGAATCCACGCCCGGCAAGTCGCTGCGCGATGCGATTGCCGTTTTCGCCGGCCCGCATAACGCCTTCGCAGGCGACAGCGAACTGGAAGCGCAGCGCGCCCTGATCGACAAGCATTTCTCGGCAGGCTCGGTGCCGGCCATCATGGAATCGCTGCGCAGCGACAGCACGCCCTTCGCGCAGAAATCGCTGAAGGCAATGGAGCTGCGCTCGCCATTGATGATAAGCGTGACGCATGAACTGCTGAAGCGCGGCGCTGCGCTGGGCGTGTCCGATTGCCTGCGCATGGAGCGCAACCTGGTGCGCCGCAATTTCGAACACGGCGAGATCTTCGAAGGCGTGCGCGCGCTGGTGATCGACAAGGACAACCAGCCGAAGTGGAATCCTGCGACGCTGGCCGAAGTCACGCCGGCCATGGTGGAGCGCTTCTTTGAACCATGCTGGCCGGCCTGGGCGCACCCATTGCGGCACCTCGCATGAGGGAGCTGGACCGGATCGACCGGGGCATCCTCAACATCCTGCAAGAAGATGCCAGCACGCCGCTGCGCGAGATTGCGGAGCGCGTGCATTCATCGGTCGCGACGTGCCAGCGCCGCATTGAACGGCTGCGTGCCGATGGCGTGCTGGTGAAGGCCGTGGCGCTGGTCGACCGCGCATTGGCGGGTCGTCCACTGACGGTGTTCGTGTCGGTGGAACTGGAGAAGCAGAACACTGACATCCTCAAGCAGTTCGAACACCGCATGCGTTCCGAACCCGAGGTGATGTCCTGCTACGAGGTGGCCGGCGAGTTCGACTTCCACCTGATCGTCACGGTGGAGTCGATGGAGGAATACAGCGCCTTCACGCGCCGCGTCTTCACCTCCCACCACAACGTCATCAACGTCAAAAGCCTGTTTGCGATGAATTGCTCGAAGTTCGAGACCAAGCTGACCCTTTAAAGATCCTGCGTCACTGTTAGGTGCTCAGGTCCGTATCGTCCCAGTCATCGTCTTGCGCCAATGCCCATGTAAAGGAGTGGCGGCGCTCATGAACGGCCCCGCCGTGCGCTATCGGGTCGAAGCCTTCAGGTACGGTCGCGTGGCCCATTTGCGCGCTCCTGACGGCGTTATGAGCGCAGTAGAACTTGTATTCCATGAAGATGACTTCGCCGGTCGCGCGCATTGAAGCACGCGCCGCGAAGTCGGCGATGTTGCCATCCCAGGCAGGCAGGAAATCAAACAACATCGCCTCGATGACTTCATCGGAGATTTGGCCGGCCTCCAATGTCGGCACCCTTGCAAATCCTGCGATCCAGGCCAGCGCCCACATATTCTCCAGCCGCCAGCCGACCGTTTGGCCATGTAGCGCTTGGGACTCTTCGCGCGGCAGGTCGATCAATGCCAGTTCACTGTCCGTCATCGCGGCGCGCAAGTCGTTTCGTTCGATATAGCCTTGCAGTTGTGCGGTTGACGCCAGGCGTACAGGCGCGGCCGCCCAGGCAAAAACGGCCTGCAATGCCATCAAGCGCCTGCATAGCGTGTGCGCATCGCGCAAAGTGGCGTCCAGGTCGGGTAGGGGTAAGGAATTGGCCGGTTCAAAGCCGAGCGTGGCAAGTTCGCTGAATACACGTTGCTTCAGTTCCAGCGCGTTGCCGTAAGCTGGGCCCTGGTCTGCCAGCGTTGGCGTATATTTCGGCCACATGGCCTGCGGGTCTGGCACTGGCGCGTGTGCGCCATACAAAATCCTTCCGTTTGAATCGCGCATGGACGAGGGGGTGAACCATACTGCATCAAGTGCTTCAGCGACTGCTGACAGGACCTCGTACCGTTCGTCATTGGATTCGGCATCGGGTTCGCAGGCCGTACCCAGCGCAAAGCCGAACTGTTCGGTCAGGGCCAGCACTTTTTTCTGTGCAGGTGCCTCCGGGAAGCGCGAGAAATACCCGCGCATTCCGTCCATTTGCTGCTTCCACCCTTGCCCGTTGTAATAGTCGAGATTATGCGTGATTCTCAGGCGCTTCTTCTTTAACCATCCACCGGTCGTAATTTCGATTTCGCTCCACGCGTCGTCGGTGCCAACGACTTTGAACTTTGCATTCATTTTTCGCAGTACTTCGATGACGAGCCCGGGGTTCCTTGTTTGGGCGAAGAGCGTCACAGGTTCAGTTGCCATCCCTTGAATTTCCTTTATTGGTTGACCATGCAATAGCGCGTCGGGTTACGCCCGCTCGCCGCGTACCTTCTCGAAAAAGGTTTCCGGCGCTTTGGCAACGATTACCTTCTCCTGTAGAGCATCCCGCAGGAATGTGATGACGGCTTGTTCCGCGTCGTTGTTCTGCAAAAGGGTGAGGTCTTTCGCCCCCTGCCCCGAAAGCAGGAAGCGGTAATGACGATTGCCTTGCTGGCCGTAGATCTTGATTTGCTCAATATCGCGAAGCGGGATTGGTTCCACCACACGCCTGAATCCGGGATTCCGGAACAGTAGCTTCCCATCCTTGATCGCCACGATTGGTTCGCCATCCGGCCCAATCGAGCGTAATTGGAAATATCGAATGAGCGCCATGGCAGAGAAGACTCCGATCGCTCCCATCAGCCTTCCGTTGCCGGCAAAATGCCAGGCCATTGCCAGGGCAATTGCAATGCCATAAAAGCCCATCTCGCGGGCCTTGGCGACCGGCTTGAAGACGCCGCTTGGAGTAACATGGAAGGCGGGTGGGCGCGTCCGCATGTCGTAGGCCGCCAGCATCAAGGCAATGCAGGGCAGCCAGACCCACAGGATTTCGGACTTGATCACCGTTATGCCGGCGGGGCCCAGGAAGCGGTCGATGGTCAGCGGGGATACCCGGATGAACTGGACCGGGAAGAAATGCCGCTGGTCAGACAGCGGCCACCAGATGGCGGCGCCAAGACCACCGGTTGTCAGCATATCGAGCAAAGGATGTGAGACGCAGGCGACCGACACGAAAGCCATGGCGGCCCAGCGTTTCGCGCGTAGCCAAGGCGCGGCGAGTGCCGCCAACATTCCCATTGCGAGGGCAAATGCAATCGAATGCGAAGCACCGCGATGGCCGAGCTGGTTTGCGTATTCGATCCCGAGCTTGAACGCGATGACGTCCATGTCCGGCACGATCGCGGCAACCATGCCGGCTAACAGCAGCCGGCGTGAAATGCGTTTTGGGCCAAGTACGACGCCGATTGCCAGCGGAATCGCTGGATGGGTAAGGATAGTGGGCATGGTGCAGGGGAACTTAAATGGGAGGCTTGCTGTGGAAATCGACGTACAGGGCCTGCAGTTGCAATGGCAGCTTTTTCCAATATGCGGCGGCTTTCGCCGGCGGCACCTGCCAGAACAGGTTCTCCACAAACGAAACGTCGATGCAGCGCCTGACTTCTTCGCTGGCTGACGCGAATACGTGCGCGATGAACAGGAAGGCCTCCGCACTTTCGGGGAGATAGGCCTGCCGCCTCATCTCATCGTTCAATGCATTGGCGACGAATTGGAACCAGCCGTAGGCATCTTGCTCCGAAGGCTGCTCGCCCCAGTCCTTGAGGTACTTGCGATCAGTCTTCCGGGCCAGGATGGGGAAACGTTCTCTGACTGCCAAATAGAAGGAGGCATTCGTCTCCATTACTCTTTGGGACAGTCGACCGGAGGCAACGGGCCGAATACGACCTCGGAATCAGCCGGACCCGAAGTCTGCAGGATGTAGACGACTTTGGCTGCACTGTCGACGTACATCATGTGCGCGCGGCCGCCAGGCATCATGCCGGGGGAATTCAGCGTCATGTGTCGCGTATCGCGCAACTTCTCGGGAAGCTGCGGCACTGTCGGCCATTTTTCGCGGGTGCCGGATGGTGACACGAAGCTGGCGTAGTGCGCAGCCGTGCAACGCCAGATTGGTTCCGGCTCAGGAGGTGCAGCGCCCAGCGCTGCTGCAAGCAGTAATGAGATCGCCATATCGGGATGATAGATCAAAAATCAGTTGTTCAATTGACTTTAATTGTTACCGTCGGCTGAGCTGCGGCCTGGCTGGCGGGGCGCCGCTTTCCATGCGGATGCGCAGCTCCCCGTCTTCCTTGACCAGCAGGACTGCATACGAATGGGATGTGGTCTCGGCGCCTGCCTGGTCGCTACGTGCGACACCGCCAGTAACCATGACCGACTGCTCGCCAAGTTTTTCGTATGCCAGGCCTTGCCAGCGGAACGTGACCGGCGGCTTCCAGCTTTTTGCGTATTCGCTCGACAGCTTGTCGAACGTAAGCTCTTCTTTCCACTCTCCACCGATGAAAATGGTGCCGCGTCGGGAATAGCGGTTGACGAGCGCCTTGCGGTCGCCAGCCGTGACGTCATCTGCGTAGGTATCCATGAAGAAGTGCGCGAGATCGAGGATGTCGGTTGCTGCGGGATCCGCACAGGCGATCTTGGGCAAAGGGCCGAAGAACACCACGGAATCGACGGTGCCGGCGGATTGCTCGATGTAGGCGTTGCCGGATTTTGTATCAACGTACATGACATGCGCTTTGCCGCCGGCATAGGCGCCCGATGTATTGAGCAGCATTGACCTCTTGTTGCGCAAATGTTCCGGCAAGGCCTTCAGCACTGGCCACTTGGCCGTGGTGCCGGATGGGGAGACGAAGGAACCATAGTGCCTTGCGGTGCAGCGCCAGGCGGGATCGGGATCGGTTGGCGCGGAGCCGATTGCGGCAGCCGCCAACAATATGAGCAAGCTCATTTTTCTGCCAGCTCCTTGATGCGTTGGGGGATGAGGTCCATCTTGCGGTCAGTGTTCAACGCGTCGCAGCTATCCGCGACTTCCTGCTCCTGTCCGAGTTCTTTGGCGAAGTAAAGTTTTTCGCAGTCGCAGCGTAGGCGGGCCTTGAGTTTCCTGCCCTTCCTGAGTTCCGCCACCCAGCACGAGTCGGCACAGCCGCAGGACCGGTAAGTCAGTACTTCGCCGGCTCGGCTCCAGTCAAGTTTGTATAAGGGGGGCGGGCCGGCGGCGTAGGCTGCAGGCTGGAGCAGGATCAGGGGCGCAACGACGATGGCGGTGAGGCTTCTCATGGCGAAATGCTAACACGGCATGGGAAATTTTCCCGCCGCCTTGCGTGAAATCGGGAAATCGTTCCGCGCGCACTGCCTAATATGATCGCTCGTTGTTTGAGAGGAGAGCATCATGATTGACCACGTATCCATTGCCACCCGCGACCTGCCGCGCGCGGTGGAGTTCTATACAGCCTGCCTGGAACCGCTCGGCTACAGCGTGCAGCACCAGGACGACAAGCAGGCCATTTTCGGTGCAGACGGCCACTGGGCCTTTGCCATCTACCCGGCGCAAGGCGACGCACCGCTGGTAGGCCAGCGCGGGCACATCGCCATCAAGTCGCCATCGCAGCTAGCCACGCACGCCTTCCATGCCAACGCCATGGCACAAGGCGCGGCTTCCCTGCGCAAGCCGGGCCTGCGTCCGGATGTCAACGAGCGCTATTTTGGGACGATGATCACCGATCCGGACCAGCACACGATCGAAGTGGTGCACTGGCTGGATTAATTTGGTGCATGGGGCCGGCCGGCGGCTGGCCCACATCTTGCAGTAACGCTTGGGTCATTAAACTTCACCCAAGCGCTCATGACCACCATACGCTCAGCCCACCCGGCCGATGCTGCTGCCATCGCTGCAATCTACAACCACTACGTATCAACCACCACCATTACTTTCGAAGAGGCAGAAGTCGGCATCGACGAGATGGCCAGCCGCATTACGAAAGTGATTTCGTCCAAGCTGCCCTGGCTGGTGCTTGAGCAGGACTGCAAGATCCTGGGCTACGCCTACGCCAGCAAATGGAAGGAGCGTTCCGCCTATCGCTTCTCGGTCGAAAGCTCGATCTACCTGCACCAGGAAGTGCGCGGCAAAGGCTTTGCGCGCAAGCTGTACCAGCATTTGTTCAACCTGCTGCGCCAGAGCGGCGTGCACCTGGTGATCGGCGGCGTCGCGCTGCCAAATGATGCCAGCGTCGGCTTGCATGAGAAGATGGGCTTCCAGCCGGTCGGCGCGTTCAAGGAGGTCGGCCGCAAGTTCGGCCGCTGGATCGACGTCAGCTACTGGCAGCTGCGCCTGGAGTGATCAGGCCTGCTCGCGGTGGCGCAGCACTACGGTTTCAGTCGGCGCGAAATGGCGCGCCAGGCGTTCGGCCATATACACTGAACGGTGCTGGCCGCCGGTGCAGCCGACGGCCACCGTCAGGTAGGAACGGTTGTCGCGCTTGAAGTGCGGCAGCCATTTGGTGACGAAGCCCTTGATATCCTGGAACATCTCTTCCGCGCTTTCCTGCGCATCGAGGAAAGCGATCACCGGTGCGTCGCGGCCGTTCAAAGGGCGCAAGGTCAGGTCGTAATACGGGTTGGGAATCGCGCGCACGTCGAACACGAAATCGGCGTCAAGCGGCACGCCGACCTTGAAGGCGAAGGATTCGAAGAACAGCGTCAGCGGCGCGTTTTCGCTGTGCACCAGGTCCTTGACCCAGGCGCGCAGTTTGTTGGCATTCATCTCCGAAGTGTCGATCACTATGCCAAGCTGCTGGATTGCGGACAGGCGCTCGCGTTCTTCGGCGATGCATTCGATCAGGGTACGGCGGGCCGCAGGATTTTCGCCGGGCGCCAGTTCGTGCGAGAGCGGGTGGCTGCGCCGGGTTTCCGAGAAGCGGGCTACCAGCGAGTGGGTATTCGCGGTGAGGAAGATGACCTTGACCTCATGGCCATCTTCTTTCAGCTTGCGGTACTCGCCGGGCAGGCTGGCAAGGCTGGAGGCGCTGCGCGCATCGACTGCGACGGCCAATGCATCCGTTCCTTCCATCGCGAGGCGATTGATCAGGTCCGGCAGCAGTGCAGGCGGCAGGTTGTCGACGCAGTAGTAGCCGATGTCTTCAAGGACATTCAGCGCAACGGATTTTCCGGAGCCGGAGATGCCGGTGAGTAGGATGATTCGCATGTGACTGATAGTACCATCAACTTGGCATCAGTCGCCGGACATGGCCTGGCGTTGGCGCTCCATGAATTCCTGCAGCGTGTCGATGCCGCGCAATTGCAGGATGGTGTTGCGTACCGCAGCTTCCAGCAGAACCGCGATGTTGCGGCCGGCAGCAACCGGAATCACGACCTTGCGGATCGGAAGCCCCAGCACGTCTTCGGTCGGGAACTGGAATGGCAGGCGCTCCACTTCTTCTTCCAGCGCGGAGCGGCGCACCAGGTGCACGATCAGCTTCAGGCGCATTTTGCGGCGCACGGCAGTCTCGCCGAAGATCGCCTTGATATCGAGCAGGCCCAGGCCGCGCACTTCCAGCAGGTTTTGCAGCAGCGGCGGGCAGCGGCCTTCGATCATGTTGGGCGCGATGCGCGCGAATTCCACAGCATCGTCGGCCACCAGGCCGTGCGAGCGTGAAATCAATTCAAGTCCCAGCTCGGATTTGCCGAGGCCGGAGTCGCCTGTAATCAGCACGCCCACGCCCAGCACGTCCATGAAGACGCCGTGCATGATGATGCGCTGCGCCAGCTTCTTCGACAGGTAGACGCGCAGGAAGTCGATCACCTGCGCTGCCGGCAGCGGCGTGGAAAACAGCGGGATATTTTTTTCGTCGCAGATCGCCAGGATATCCGGCGGCGTCTCGAGGCCCTGCGCGATGATCAGGGCCGGCGGGCCGCCTGCGATCAGTTCACCGATCACGTGGGCGCGCGTCAGCGACTTGAGGCGCTGGTAGTAATTGATTTCCTGGTGGCCGAACACCTGGATGCGTCCAGGGTGAATTGTATTCAAGTGGCCAACCTGGTCGGCCGCCGAAGCGACGTCGCCGGAGATCAGGCGTTCGCCGCCGGGAAAGCCGGCGAACCAGCCCAGTTGCAGGGTTTCGCGATTGTCGTCGTACAGTCTCTGGATCGTCAGCGGCGTTTGCAGCATGTTCAACCCGCCGCTTGCAGGCTAGGCTGCCAGTTGACGATGCGGCTGTAGACCGATTTCGGGTCCGGGTCTTCCGTCAGGGCCTGGCGGAAGGCGTCGTCCGAAAACATTTCTGCGATCTCGGACAGGATTTCGAGGTGCTGCTGCGTCACGTGGTCCGGAATGAGCAGGAAGAACAGCAGGTTGACAGGCTTGCCATCCGGCGATTCGAAAGGAATCGGCTCGGCCAGGCGGACGAAGGCGGCCAACGGCGCCTTCAGGCTCTTGGAACCCTTGATGCGCCCGTGCGGTACAGCCACGCCGTGGCCGAGGCCGGTGGAGCCCAGGCGTTCACGCGCGAACAGGTTGTCCGATACGGTGGAGCGAGCGATGCCGCAGTTGTTCTCAAAGATCAGACCGGCTTGCTCGAAGGCGCGCTTTTTGCTGGAGACTTCCAGGTCGAGCTGGACGTTCTCTAGCGAAAGGATTTTGCTCAGGTTATTCATGACGCGACATTGATGTGCTTTGCGAGCGCATTATAGGCCTCTTTCTCAGCCGTGTAACTCGAATTTCACGCAATGTTTCCTTGTGGAAAAAGCTTTTACTGGCGGGCGTTGCGCAAATTGGACGGCCGCTGTGCACTACTAAAGTTGGTGCGCCATGGGTTGATATCAAGGCCGCCTCGGCGGGTATATCGTGCATACACGGTCAGGTGCTGCGGCTTGCACTGGCGCAGGATGTCCGTGAAGATGCGCTCGACGCACTGCTCGTGGAATTCATTATGCTCGCGGAAGCCGATCAGGTATTTGAGCAGGCTCTCCTGGTCGATTTGCGGGCCGTAATAGCTGATCTGCACACTGCCCCAGTCGGGCTGGCCGGTGACCAGGCAATTCGACTTCAGCAAATGAGAGACGAGGGTCTCCTCTACTGGCAGCTCGTCGAAGTTGGCCTTCAGGGTTTCCGGCTGCGGGGAGTAATTGTCGACGTCGATGTCGAGCCGGTCCAGCAACTGGCCTTCCAGTTCGCCCATTCCGAGTTTTTCAAAGTCTTCCTGCATGGTCAGGGTGACGTGCACGCTGGCGCCAGCTGCGGCGGACAAGTCTTGCTGCAGCAGGATTTTCAGGGCGTCCGGGCCGGCCAGCCTGGTCTGGTTGAAGGAATTGAGGTAAAGCTTGAAAGATTTAGATTCGATCAAGTTTGGCGAATCGGCAGGGATGGTGAAGCGGGCCACGGCCACTTGCGGCTTGCCGCGCATGTTCAGCCAGGACAGCTCGTAGCCGTTCCAGATATCCACGCCGAAGAAGGGCAGGGTGCCTTTCAGGCCCAGTTCATCGCGCTTGCCCTGGCGCGGGATCGGGAACAGCAGTTCCGGCGCATAGTCGGTGCGGTAAGCGGAGGTTTTGCCGAGGGGGGAATGTTCTGGGAGGTTGGACATGGCGGACTTTTCTTGAAACGGTCTGCCAGTTTACCAAAAACCGGTAAATCTGGGTCTGACCCGCAGGGTCAGACCCGCAACGGTTTCGAAGCCGCGGGTTGGGTTGTAGGCTTTTGAATTTCGTCGAAGATCAACGGCGCACAACCAACACCAACAGCGGTGGCGCAGGGTCTGACCCTGCGGGTCAGACCCTGGTTTACCGGTTTCAGAGGAACAGCTTGTACACCGGATTCTGCGTCTCATCCCAATAGCGATACCCCAGGGTAGCCAGGAATTGCGCAAACTTATCCATATCCTGTGACGGCACCTGCAAGCCAATCAGGATGCGCCCCACATCGCCGCCCTGCGAGCGGTAATGGCACAGGGAGATGTTCCACTCCGGCGCCATCGAATCGAGGAAGCGCATCAGCGCCCCCGGACGTTCCGGGAATTCAAAGCGGTACAGCAGTTCATCCTTGGCCAGCACGCTCTTGCCGCCAACCAGGTGGCGCAGGTGCGACTTGGCCAGTTCGTCATGCGTCAGGTCCAGCGTCTTGAAGTTGTTCTCTTCAAAGCGCCGCGCAATCGCCGACGATTCACCGCGATCGGCGATCTGCACGCCCACGAACACGTGCGCCTGGTCCTCGTCGCTGATGCGGTAGTTGAACTCGGTCACATTGCGCGGACCCACCAGGCTGCAGAAACGCTTGAACGAACCGCGTTGTTCCGGCATGGTGACGGCGAATACCGCTTCGCGCGACTCGCCCAGTTCCGCGCGTTCGGCCACAAAGCGCAGGCGGTCAAAGTTCATATTGGCGCCGCTACAGATGGTGACCAGCGTTTCGCCGCGCACCGGGTATTTGCCCATCTCCGCGCGCTCGACGTAAGCCTTGGCGCCGGCAACTGCCAGCGCGCCGGAAGGCTCCAGGATCGAACGGGTGTCGGTGAACACGTCCTTGATCGCCGCGCAGATTGCATCGGTATCGACCACGATCACTTCGTCGACGAACTGCTGCGCGAGGCGGAAGGTTTCTTCGCCCACCAGGCGCACGGCGGTGCCGTCGGCGAACAGGCCAACGTCGGACAAGGTGATGCGTTCGCCGGCCTTGATGGAACGGCCCATCGCATCCGAATCCATGGTCTGCACGCCGATGACCTTGATGTCCGGGCGCAGTTGCTTCACATAGGCTGCGACACCGGCAATCAGGCCGCCGCCGCCGATCGGCACGAAGATCGCGTGGATCGGGCCGGAATGCTGGCGCAGGATTTCCATGGCGATCGTGCCCTGGCCGGCGATCACTTCCGGATCGTCGAAGGGGTGCACGAAGGTCAGCTTCTGCTCTTTTTCAAGCTGCAGGGCGTGGTTGTAGGCATCCGTATAGGACTCGCCATGCAGCACCACTTCCACGCTGGCGCCGCCGCGGCGGCGCACGGATTCGACTTTCAGCAGCGGGGTGGTGGCAGGCATGACGATGAGGGCGCGGCAACCGAGTTTGGCTGCGGACAGGGCTACGCCCTGCGCATGATTGCCGGCCGAGGCGCAAATGACGCCGCGCTTCAATTGCGCGTCGCTCAGATTCGCCATCTTGTTGTAAGCGCCGCGTACCTTGAAGCTAAAGACGTCCTGCATGTCCTCGCGCTTGAAGTAAATCTGGTTGTCAATTCGTTGCGAGAGAATCGGAGCCAGTTCGAGCGGGGTTTCATGGGCCACGTCATAGACGCGGGAGGTCAGGATTTTCTTCAGGTAGTCGATAGTCATAATTTGCAAAGGATGTGAGTGGTGCAAGGACTGTCAACGGCGGGTAACCGAAGGGGTGGCACGCCTGCCATGCGGGTATGCAATGGCGCGGGCTGTCTGGTGTGCCGGGTGTTCTGGTCGGTTCATTATAATGGAAGCCTATGATCGAATCTGCAATCCAATGGCTGCTGGGTGTGTTGGCGGCGCCCGAAGTGGGACTGACCTCGGTCTTCATCATCAGTTTTGTCTCTGCCACGCTGGTGCCGCTGGGATCCGAACCCGCTGTCTTTGCCGTCTGCAAAGCCAATCCCGACATGTTCTGGCCAGCCATTGCGGTCGCGACCGTGGGCAATACTTTGGGGGGCGTGGTCGACTACTGGATCGGTTATTACGCCAAGAAAGCCTTTACCAAGGAACGTTCCAGCCGCTGGTTCGGCTGGCTGGCGCACTACGGGGCCAAGACCATGCTGCTGTCCTGGGTGCCCGGCATCGGTGATCCGCTGTGCACGCTGGGCGGCTGGCTGAAGCTGCCGTTCTGGCCCGCGACCATGTATATGGCGATCGGCAAGCTGGCGCGCTACATCACGATGACTTCGCTGCTGTTGTATGTGCCGGACGGTGCATGGCGCTCGATCGCGCATGCATTAGGCGGTTGACCTTAATCCGATCCCAGGCCGCGCAGCAGCAGTAGCAGGGCGGCGGCCAGCTCGCTCTCGTACTCATACCGTAACGGTTCCAGTTCTGGAGCGGCCAGCACGTCGCACAAAGCCGGCGCCGGGTGGCTGAGTGGCCAGAGCCCGATCATGAGCGGGATGGCCAGGCGCATGAAGGTGATATAAGCAGCGGCTGGCAGCGCCGGTGCCCTCGCGTGCAGCAGGTCCGCTACCGCTGCCGTCATGGCGATGGTGCGCAGCTTGAATTCCTTCAGTCTATCTTGCGAAACATTGCGCTCGATGATCGAAGGCAGAATGCTGAGCAGGCGGCACATCAGAGGATAAGCAGCGCTGGCGCCGGCGAAGGCCTGTGCAAGCTGCTGTCCGGTTGCCGGCTGCACGGCGGCGAGCCGCTCATCCAATTCCTGCTGCCAGCGTCCAGTCTCCTCTTCCAGTAAAGCCAGCAGCAAGGCTTCGCGATTCTCGAAATACCGGTAGACATTCGATTTGGTCATTTCGGCGCGCCGCGCCAGCTCATTCAAGCCAAGCTCGCTGACTTCCATGCCGTTGCGCAGGGCAGCCTTGGCGGTTTCCAGCAAATGGAGGCGGCGCTCCTCTTTCTGTTCGGGGCGGCGGGCGCGCTGAAATGTCTCTGGTGCTGTCATAAATTAATCAGACGTTCTGGTGAGAGGCGCAACTTTATCATCGCAAAGCTGCTTGACAAGAGACCAGTGGTCTTATAAATTGGAGACCAGTGGTTTCTTATATCGAATATCTCACACGGAGTGCAAGATGGCTACCCCTTTAATGGTTCGTTCGGAAATTCTTGGGCAAGATCTGAGCGGCAAGACTTATGTTGTCACCGGCGCCAATTCCGGCATCGGCCTGGTGACCACCCAGCAATTGGCCAAGCAAGGCGCGACTGTCGTCATGGGCGTGCGCCGGGTCGAGGAGGGGGAGCGGGTTGCTGCGGAAATCCGGAAAGCGCTGCCGTCGGCGAAACTGGCGGTGTACCGGCTGGCGCTGGACGATCTTGCTTCGGTGCGCGCCTTTGCGGTCGAGGTCAACCGCGAGCATCCAAAGCTGCAGGGACTGGTCAACAATGCGGGGGTCATGAAAACGCCATTCGGCCGCACCAAGGACGGTTTTGAAACGCAATTTGGCGTCAACCACCTGGGCCATTTCCTGCTTACCGAGCTGCTGCTGAATGCGTTGAAGGCGGGCGCGCCATCGCGCGTGGTCAACCTGTCGAGCTATTTCCATGAATTTGCCATGGGGCGCAAGGGCGAGATCCACTTCGAGGACCTGAACTACGAGCGGCGGCCATTCGATACCTGGGAAGCGTACGCGCAATCGAAGCTTGCCAACTTGCTGCATGCCCGCGAGCTCAGCCGCCGGCTGGCCGGCAGTGGCGTGGTTGCCGTCAGTGTCAATCCCGGTTTTGTGCGTACCAACCTGCTCAGGGTTCCGCTGCCGATGTGGCTGCAGCGCCTGCTGGTGATCCCGGTGCTGCGCCTGGCTGGAATGATCGAGCCTTGGGAAGGTGCGCAAACTACCCTGCATGCCTTGCTCGCGCCTGAAGTGGAAGGCCAATCCGGCGCATACTACAGCCAGATCGCTGCCTATAAGGACAAGCCGTCGCGCAAGGGTGGATGGCCGCTGCGCTCGCCCAATCCGGTGGCGAACGATGACGACGTGGCCAGGCGCTTATGGGACGTCAGTGAAACCCTGGTGCAGGCAAAGTAAGCGCTGGCCTGCCGCGCGAGCGGGATCGTAAGATTCCGCATAGCAGCAGTGTTGCGAAATTCCAGATTGACGGGCCGTCATGTCGCAAAATTAAAAATGGAATCTTTGATGATATATGAAATTATATTTTGCTGATTGACGTTAACGGAACCCTTCGGCCTTCTAAGGCTGTTCCCATCTTGTGCGCCGCAATAAGTTAGAATGTTCTGTCCCAGCGTCAGCCCCCCGTCCACGCAATATGAACGCACCAGCTCAAATCCAGGCACTGCTCGCCGAATCGCCCGATGGTCACGCCCCCACCCGTCTGCGGGAAATTCCATACAACTACACCTCGTTCTCTGATCGCGAAATCGTGATCCGCCTGCTGGGCGAAGAGTCCTGGGCGTTGCTGGATGAATTGAGGGCATCCCGCCAAACCGGCCGTTCCGCGCGCATGCTGTACGAAGTGCTGGGCGATATCTGGGTCGTGCGCCGCAACCCTTACCTGCAGGACGACCTGCTGGATAACCCGAAGCGCCGCCAGGCCCTGATCGACGCGCTGCATCACCGCCTGTCGGAAGTGGACAAGCGCCGCAACACCGTCGACGCAGCGGCCGATGCCGAATCGGAGAAACGCAGCGGCAACGTGGAAAAGTTGCTGCGCGCCGCCAGCAAGGCCGTGGCCGATTTCGGCGAAGAATTCCGCCAGATGTACGACCTGCGCAAGCGTACGCAGAAGGTGCTGGGCAAGTACACCGAAAAGCACAATATCTGCTTCGACGGCATGAAGCGCATCACCCACGTGACCGACGCCACCGACTGGCGCGTCGAGTATCCGTTCGTGGTGCTGACGCCTGACAGCGAAGATGAGATGGCCGGCCTGGTGAAAGGCTGTATCGAACTTGGCCTGACCATCATCCCGCGCGGCGGCGGCACCGGCTACACCGGCGGCGCGATTCCGCTGACGCCGCTGTCGGCTGTCATCAACACCGAAAAGCTGCTCAAGCTGGGCGCCGTTGAGATGAAAGTGCTGCCGGGCCTGGACCGCGAATACGCGACCGTCCACTCGGAGGCCGGCGTCATCACCAACAAGGTCAGCGAAGCGGCCGAGAAGGCGGGCTTCGTGTTCGCGGTCGACCCGACCTCGGCCCACGCGTCCTGCATCGGCGGCAATATCGCGATGAATGCGGGCGGCAAGAAGGCCGTGCTGTGGGGCACCGCGCTGGATAACCTGGCTTCGTGGCGCATGGTGGATCCGAACGGTGACTGGCTGGAAGTCACGCGCCTGGACCACAACCTGTCCAAGATCCACGACACGCCGCTGGCGCGCTTCAAGCTGGAATGGACGCACCCGAACGGCCGAGGTGAGTCGAAGGGCGAGCCGTTCAAGACCGAGATCCTGGAAATCGAAGGCCGCAAGTTCCGCAAGGAAGGCCTGGGCAAGGACGTCACCGACAAATTCCTGGCCGGCCTGCCTGGCGTGCAGAAAGAGGGCACTGATGGCCTGATCACGTCCGCGCGCTGGATCCTGCACAAGATGCCGAAATTCACGCGCACGGTCTGCCTGGAGTTCTTCGGCCAAGCGCGCGATGCGATCCCGTCGATCGTGGAAATCAAGGATTACCTGGACGGCCTGCCGGCGCAGGGCGAACAGTTCAAGACCATCCGCCTGGCCGGCCTGGAGCACCTGGACGAGCGCTACCTGCGCGCCGTCGGCTACGCCACCAAGTCCAAGCGCGGCGTGCTGCCGAAGATGGCGCTGTTCGGCGACATCGTTGGCGACGACGAGGACGCCGTGGCGCTGGCAGCATCCGAAGTGGTACGCCTGGCGAACACCCGCGTCGGCGAAGGCTTCGTGGCCGTGAGCCCGGAAGCGCGCAAGAAATTCTGGCTGGACCGCGCCCGCACTGCGGCTATTGCGAAGCACACCAACGCCTTCAAGATTAACGAAGACGTGGTGATCCCGCTGAATCGCATGGGCGAGTACACCGACGGCATCGAGCGCATCAACATCGAGCTGTCGATCAAGAACAAGCTGCAGCTGGCACAGGAACTGCGCGAATTCCTCGGCGCGGACAAGCTCCCGATCGGCAAGAGCGACGACGCCACCGACGACAAGGTCGGCTACGCGGAAATGCTGGGCGACCGCCAAACCCAGGCGCTGGCGCTGGTGGACCAGGTGCACGCACGCTGGACCTTCATCCTGGCCAACCTGGACAAGCCGCTGGCCGAGGTGCGCGGCGAACTGCTGGCGTTGGGCCTGGAACACCTGGCCGGTGCGCTGGACGACCGCCTGCAGCACCAGCCGCAAGCGACCCTGTTCGACGTAGCGCAGGACCGCACCGTGCGCATCAGCTGGAAGCAGGAGATCCGCGCGCAATTGCGCCAGATCTTCAACGGCGGCGCCTACAAGCAGATCCTCGACGAAGCCCAGGCGATCCACAAGCGCGTGCTGCACGGCCGCGTCTTCGTGGCGCTGCACATGCACGCCGGCGACGGCAACGTGCACACCAACCTGCCGGTGAACTCGGATCACTACGAGATGCTGCAGGATGCGCACAAAGCTGTGGCGCGCATCATGAAGCTGGCCCGCTCGCTGAACGGCGTGATCTCGGGCGAGCACGGCATCGGCATCACCAAGCTGGAATTCCTGACCGACGACGAGATCGGCGAATTCCGCGAGTACAAGAAACGCGTCGACCCGGAAGGCCGCTTCAACAAGGGCAAGCTGCTTAACCTGCCGGGCATGGAAGCCACGCTGGAAAACGCCTACACGCCGTCCTTCGGCCTGATGGGCCACGAATCGCTGATCATGCAGCAAAGCGATATCGGCGACATCGCCAACAGCGTGAAGGACTGCCTGCGCTGCGGCAAGTGCAAGCCGGTGTGCTCGACCCACGTGCCGCGCGCCAACCTGCTGTATTCGCCGCGCGACAAGATCCTGGCCACCTCGTCGCTGATCGAAGCTTTCCTGTACGAAGAACAGACCCGCCGCGGCATTTCGATCCGCCACTGGGAAGAATTCGAGGACGTCAGCGACCACTGCACCGTGTACCACAAGTGCGCCACGCCGTGCCCGGTGAATATCGACTTCGGCGACGTGTCGATGAACATGCGTAACCTGCTGCGCAAGATGAACAAACGGTCGTTCAATCCGGGCAAGAAGGCGACCATGTTCTTCCTGAACGCGACCGATCCTGCGACCATCAACGCCACCCGCCAGACCATGATCGGCTGGGGCTACAAGGCGCAGCGCCTGGGCCATGAAGTGTTCAAGGCCGTGGCGCGCAAGCAGACCAAGGCGCCGCCGCCAACCGTCGGCAAGCCGGCCGTGCGCGAGCAGGTGATCCACTTCGTGAACAAGAAGATGCCGGGCAACCTGCCGAAGAAGACGGCGCGTGCGCTGCTGGACATCGAAGACAACAAGATGATCCCGATCATCCGCGATCCGAAGAGGACCAATGCCAATACGGAAGCGGTGTTCTACTTCCCGGGCTGCGGCTCGGAGCGGCTGTTCTCGCAGGTGGGCCTGGCAACGCAGGCCATGCTGTGGGAAGTGGGCGTGCAGACCGTGCTGCCTCCGGGCTACCTGTGCTGCGGCTATCCGCAGCGCGGCGCGGGCGATTTCGACAAGGCCGAAAAGATGATGACGGATAACCGCGTCCTCTTCCACCGCATGGCGAATACGCTGAACTACCTGGACATCAAGACGGTGGTGGTGTCTTGCGGCACCTGCTATGACCAGCTGGCCACCTACGAGTTCGAGAAGATTTTCCCGGGCTGCCGCATCATGGACATCCACGAATTCCTGCTGGAGAAGGGCGTCAAGCTGGAAGGTGTCGAGGGTACCCGCTACATGTACCACGATCCTTGCCACACGCCGATGAAGCAGCAGGACCCGATCAAGACCGTGAATGCGCTGGTGTCGACCATCGACAACGTGAAGATCGAGAAGAACGACCGCTGCTGCGGCGAGTCCGGCTCGCTGGCGAATGCGCGTCCGGATATTTCGACCCAGGTCCGCTTCCGCAAGGAGCAGGAGATGGTGTCGGGCGCGGACAAACTGCGCGCCGACGGCTTCAAGGGCGACGTCAAGATCCTCACTTCCTGCCCATCGTGCATGCAGGGCCTGACCCGCTACAACGACGATTCGGGCACCACTGCCGATTACATCGTGATCGAAATCGCCAAGCACAAGCTGGGCGACAACTGGCTGGTGGATTACGTGGCGCGCGCCAATGACGGCGGCATCGAGAGGGTGCTGGTATGACGACGACTGCGAACTGCGACCTGTGCAAGCTGCTGGCCGGCTTCGACGCGGCGCCCGCCGGCGCAGCCAGCCAGCAGGTCTGGCGCGACGAGCGCCTGGCTGTCGTCCTGGTCGACGAGCCGGGCTATCCGGGCTATACCCGCGTGGTGTGGCAGGACCATGTGCGCGAGATGACCGACCTGTCGCCGGAAGACCGTGACCATGTCATGTGGGCCGTGTGGGCGGTAGAGCAGGCGCAACGCACGACCATGGCGCCGCACAAGGTCAATGTGGCCAGCTTCGGCAATATGACGCCGCACGTGCACTGGCACGTGATCCCGCGCTACACTGACGATGCGCACTTCCCGAACCCGACCTGGGGCGCGAAGCAGCGCGAAGCCGATCCGGCCGCCGTGGCAGCGCGTGCGGCCTTGCTGCCGGCCCTGCGTGCGGCGATTATCCTGAACCTGAAATGAGCAATCCTACCGGCCTGACTGTCCACAGCAAATCGCGCTACCTCGAGGTTTCCTTCGACGATGGCGCAAGCTTCAATATTCCTTTTGAACTGCTGCGGGTGTACTCACCATCGGCGGAAGTGAAAGGCCACGGACCGGGCCAGGAAGTGCTGCAAGTCGGCAAGCGGGAGGTCGCCATGACCAATCTCGAGCCGGTCGGCAATTACGCCGTCAAGCCGACCTTTGACGACGGTCACAACTCCGGCCTGTACACCTGGGATTACCTGTACGACCTCGGCGCCCGCATGGAGCACCACTGGGCCGACTACCTGAAGCGCCTGGAGGCGGCCGGCTTCCCCGGCGACTCCGGCCGCGAGCCCGGCACAGTTCTTCCCGGCGCTGGCGCAAAAGCCCACGGCTGCGGCCATCATCACTGAGTTAATCGCAGTCCAGCTCCGGGTGCTGGCGCATGAACTCCTCATATTCCCGCACGTGATTGAGCCAGACGTATTTGTACATGGCGCGGTTTATCGCAGGCAGTGTCCGCAGGAATTCGGGTGAGAATGAGGTCACACTTGGTATGTCGTTGGGCGATCCAGGGCAAATTCGAAGGCCTTCAGCGTGTGCCGCGTCCAGTTCTGCCTTGGTCGCAGGATCCAATTCGGGAAAGTCTACGTCATCGGGCAATTTGTAGTGTTTCATAATCTTCCTCCAATAATTGCAACGGAGTTGCAAAGTCGAGTTGATCCAAACCTGCCTGTTCCAACATGACGTGAAGATGAGCTAGCCGCTGAGCCGCAAGGTGCTGCCAGTTCCAGGTCACAAACAAATGGTTGTCGAAATGTGAGGCGCAGGCGATTTCAGCGCCGAGCTTCATGGCTTGGGACATTAGGCCGCCGCCAGCAAGGAAAAGTTCCGCTTTTTACAGAAAAATTTTGTTGTCGGGCAGGACGAGCAGGGATTCGGCTTTTCGCAGGCGCCGAGAAGCTAATTCTGAGGGGCCAGCAATGATTGCCTGGAGGGCGAATTCGGATGTGCAGAGGTTGCGGGTGTGCGGCAGGGCGCGGAACCAGCGCCGGGTCAGCGATTGGCAGGTGCGCGCGTAGGCGCTGCGGGCTGGCGGGTCGGCCAGGGCGCAGAGGACGGAGGTGTCGAGGTAAATCTTGCAGGGCATTGGGCCAGCTTACGCTTGGCCCGAATGCCTGCTTTCGGATACATCAAGGAATGGCGGCATGTTGCCGCCATCGAAAGAATGCTTAGTTGACCATCATTTTGCGGCGCTGGAACTCTTCGTAGCGCTGCTGCTCGCGTTCCCAGATGTAGCGGAATGCGGCGCGGGCTTCAGGAGTCAAACGGCGGATTGCCTCGACGTTGAAGGTCATTGGATGCGGCTCAGCGGATGCCAGGGCGCGCGACTGGGCGCGGGTGGCATCGATGAACTGCTTGGTGGCTTCGTCGATATCCGGGAAAAAAATGTCCGCGGGCAATTTTTGCTGAAGCTCCATCTGAAAATCTCCTAGTAAGACAAATCGTCTGAGCCATAAAACGACTCGTTGAGCATTCTGGTTGACAAGCTTCATCAAAATCTGTGCGTCACCCCACAAATGTATAATGCGGCAATTACAAGGCACCCTCAAAATGACCAATACCACCCATTTCGGTTATAAAACCGTCAACGAAGACGACAAAGTCAAGGAAGTCGCCAAGGTCTTCCACTCCGTCGCCGCCAAGTACGACATCATGAATGACCTTCTGTCCGGCGGCCTGCACCGCATCTGGAAGGCTTTCACTATTGCTAACGCGGCCGTGCGCCCGGGCATGAAGGTGCTCGACATCGCGGGCGGCACCGGCGACCTGGCCAAGGCGTTTGCCAAGGCGGCCGGTTCGACCGGCGAGGTGTGGCTGACCGACATCAACGAGTCGATGCTGCGTGTTGGCCGTGATCGTCTCTTGAATAAGGGCCTGGTTACCCCCACCTTGATTTGCGATGCGGAGAAGCTGCCGTTCCCGGATAACTACTTCGACCGTGTCAGCGTGGCGTTCGGCCTGCGCAATATGACGCACAAGGATGTTGCTCTTTCTGAAATGCGTCGCGTGCTGAAGCCGGGCGGCAAATTGCTGGTGCTGGAATTCTCGAAAGTGGATCCGCTCTTGCAAAAACCTTATGATTTTTATTCCTTCACGGTGTTGCCGTGGATGGGCCAGAAAGTGGCCAACGATTCGGAGAGCTATCGCTACCTGGCCGAATCCATCCGCATGCATCCGGACCAGGAAACGCTGAAGACCATGATGCAGGCTGCGGGTCTCGAGCGCGTGCAGTACTACAACCTGACGGCGGGTGTGGCCGCTTTACACACTGGCATCAAAATGTGAGACATCCAACGATGAAAATGAAGAAATTCCTGGCCGGCGCAATGATTGCGCTGTCCGCTGTGAGCATGATGAGCGAATTGTCCGCACGCCCGATGGGCGGCAGCAAGTCGTTTGGCCGCCAGTCGTCGAGCGTGAGCAGCATGCCGAAGCAGACCACCACTGCGCCGGCGCCTACCGCTCCGACTGCAGCGCCAACCGCAGCGCCGACAGCCACCCGTCCGGCTGCCGCACCTGCGCCCGCCGCTGCGGCGCCGGCGCCGAAACCTAGCATGTGGAAGGGCATCCTCGGCGGTGCACTGCTGGGCCTTGGCCTGGGCGCTCTGCTGTCGCACTTCGGCCTGGGCGGCGCCATGGCGTCGGCCATCAGCTCGATCCTGATGATCGCCCTGATCGGCGGCGTGATTTTCTTCATCGTGCGCATGCTGCGCCGTAAGGCGCAGCCAGCGGCCCAGCCGGCATTCAGCGGCGGCTATAACGGCGGCAACGTACACCAGATGCAGCCAGCGGCTTTCGAGCCGGTGATGCCTGCTGCCGGCCCAGCCCTGGCGACGCCTGCGGCTGCGGAACCCGTGGCGCATACCCCTTGGGGCGTGCCTGCCGACTTCGATACCGCCGGCTTCCTGCGTGCGGCCAAGTCCAACTACATCCGCCTGCAAGCGGCTTGGGACAAGGCAGACGTGGAAGACATCCGTACCTTCACCACGCCTGAAGTGTTTGCCGAGCTGCGCATGCAGATCCAGGAACGCGGCGCGCAAGCCGAGTACACCGATGTGGTGGCCATCGAAGCCGAACTGCTGGGTATCGAAAACGACGGCAACGATTCGCTGGCCAGCGTGAAGTTCTGGGGCAAGATGAAACCCGCCGCCGATGCGCTGCCTGAACCATTCCAGGAAGTCTGGAACCTGAGCAAACCGCATAACGGCAAAACCGGCTGGATGCTGGCAGGTATCCAGCAGCTTGCGTGACCAGGCGCAGTAACTGGTAAGATCGAGACCGCCCTGGTTTTCCGGGGCGGTTTTGTTTTATTTGGACCGACTTGAATATGTTCCCATTCCCGCCAAAGCTTCCCGGCCTGAGCATGCCGGCAGCCGCCACCGTCAACCACCTGCTGGCGCAGGAGTCCTGGGCGCGCACTGAGCTCAAGCTGCACGCTGGCAAGGTCGCCGTGATCGACGCCAGCCCTGCGGTGCTGCGCCTGCGCGTGGCGCCGGACGGGATGGTGGAAGCGGCAGGCAGCGACGCAGCGGCAGCGGTCACGATCCGCTTGAAGCTGGGCGACCTGCCCCTGATCGCGCAGAACCGCGAGCGCGCTTTCTCCTACGTGCAGATCGAAGGCGACGCTGAATTCGCCAACGCCATTTCACGCCTGTCGCAATCGCTGCGCTGGGAAGCCGAGTACGACCTGGAAAAACTGGTGGGCCCGATTGCTGCCGTGCGCCTGGTGCAGGGCGCGAAAGCGGCAGTGCAGGGCGCACGCAACGGCCAGCGCAAAGTGGCCGAGAATGTCGCGGAGTACTTCCTCGACGAGAACCCACTGTTGATCCGCCCGGTTGTGGCGGAGAGCTTTGCGGCCGACGTAACCCGTTTCCGCGACGACGTGGAACGCGCCAGCAAGCGGCTGGAAAAACTCGAACAAAAACTGGCTAAATGATTCGCAAATTCCTCAGGCTGTTCAAGATTGTCCGCGTCTCCGTCCGGTACGGACTGGACGAAATCGCCATTTCCGGCTTTGATAAGCCGCGCATCAGCAAATTCCTCGATACTGTCTTTTTCTGGCGCGACCTGTCGACGCCGCGTGCGGTGCGCCTGCGCCGCGCCTTGGAGGAATTGGGCCCGATCTTCGTGAAGTTCGGCCAGGTGCTGTCTACCCGCAGCGACCTGTTCCCGCTCGATATCGTGGCCGAGCTGTCCAAGCTGCAGGACCGCGTGCCGCCATTCGATTCCGACCTGGCGATCAGGATGATCGAGGAGTCCCTGGGCGCCCACCCCGATGAGTTGTTCGCGCGCTTCGAGCGCGTGCCGGTGGCGTCGGCCTCCATTGCGCAGGTGCACTTCGCCGCGCTGAAGGATGGCACCCAGGTCGCGGTCAAGGTGCTGCGCCCGGGCATGAAGAAACTGATCGATGAAGACGTGGCGCTGATGCACATCGCGGCCAACTTCATCAACCGCGTCTGGGCCGATTCCAAGCGCCTGAAGATCCAGGAAGTGGTGCAGGAGTTCGACAAGTACCTGCACGATGAGCTGGACCTGATGCGCGAGGCAGCCAACGCCAGCCAGTTGCGCCGCAATTTTGCGGAGTCGAAACTGCTGCTGGTGCCGGAGATGTTCTGGGACTACTGCTCCAGCAACGTGATCGTGATGGAGCGCATGCACGGCATTCCGGTGTCGCAGATCGACCGCCTGATCGAAGCCGGCGTGGATTTGAAAAAGCTGTCGTCCGATGGCGTGGAAATCTTCTTCACGCAGGTGTTCCGCGACGGCTTCTTCCACGCCGATATGCACCCGGGGAATATCCTGGTATCGATCGAACCGGAGTCGTTCGGGCGCTATATCGCGCTGGACTTCGGCATCGTGGGCACGCTGAACGATTACGACAAGGATTACCTGTCGCAGAACTTCCTGGCTTTCTTCCGCCGCGATT
Organism: uncultured Duganella sp.; assembly: GCA_966077345.1. Lineage (GTDB taxonomy): Bacteria > Pseudomonadota > Gammaproteobacteria > Burkholderiales > Burkholderiaceae_D > Rugamonas. Next base: position 157,880 of record CBHREK010000031.1, on the reverse strand, counting down.
ACAAGCGCGTGGCGGAGGCGCATATCGAATCGGGCTGGGCGCCGAAGGAAACCCGCGTCGATGAACTGGAAGCTGCGGTGCGGGCCTGCTGCGAGCCTATCTTCGATCGTCCGCTGAAGGACATCTCGTTCGGCCAGGTGCTGTTGCGCCTGTTCCAGACTTCGCGCCGCTTCAACGTGGAAGTGCAGCCGCAGCTGGTGCTGCTGCAAAAGACGCTGCTGAATATTGAAGGCCTGGGCCGCCAGCTGGACCCTGACCTGGACCTGTGGAAGACGGCCAAGCCTTACCTGGAGCGCTGGATGGCGGAGCAGGTGGGCTGGCGCGGGCTGGTCGAGCGCCTGAAGGCCGAGGCCCCGCGCTATTCGCATATCTTCCCGCAACTGCCACGCCTGGCGCACCAGGCGCTGACTGTGGCTGCGGAGCGCGATGTGGAAACCAGGCAGTTGCTGGCCTATTTGGTGGAAGAGCAGCGGCATACCAATCGCCTGCTGTCGTTCTTTGCGTTCTTTGTCGGATCGTTCGTGCTGGGCGCCGTGGCGTACGTGGCTTATGCCCGACTTTACTAACCGCGATCCGCGGACTGCGGAGTTCTGGGACCAGCGCTTTGAGGCTGAATTCACTCCCTGGGATCGGGGTGGGGTGCCGGCGCAGCTGGCGCGCTGGCTCCGAACCGGTAACCCGGGGTCTGACCCGCAGGGTCAGGCCCCCCGGTACGCGGCAGCCGCTGGACAGGTGTCTGATCCTGCGGGTCAGACATCGGGTGGCCGGTTTTCGGTGCTGATTCCCGGCTGCGGCAGCGGCTACGAACTGCAAGCCTTCTGCGAAGCCGGCTGGAACGCTACCGCCATCGACTTCTCCCCGTCCGCCGTTGTTGCGGCGCAACAAGTCGTCGGCCCCTGGCGCGAGCACGTCGTCGAAGCCGATTTCTTTGCATACCAACCGCCGCAGCCGCTGGACCTGGTCTACGAGCGCGCCTTCCTGTGCGCCATGCCCCGCGACATGTGGCCGCGCGTAGTGCAGCGCTGGGCGCAGCTGCTGCCGGCAGGAGCCCTCCTGCTCGGCTACTTCTTCTTCGACAATAATCCCAAGGGGCCGCCCTTCGGTGCCGACAGGGCGCAGCTGGCGCAGTTAATGAGCGCTCACTTTGACCTCGAGCAGGACGATCCGGTCGAGGACTCCATCCCGGTATTCCAGGGCAAGGAGCGCTGGATGGCCTGGCGCCGGAAAAAAGCTTTATAATTCAGGGTTTTGATGTTTTTTGCGGAGTAAGAGATGCCTATCTACGCTTACCGCTGCGAGGAATGTGGCTTTGCCAAGGATGTGCTGCAAAAGATCTCCGATCCGCAGCTCACGGATTGCCCTTCCTGCGGCAAGTCCACCTTTAAGAAGCAATTGACCGCAGCCGGCTTCCAACTGAAAGGCACCGGCTGGTACGTAACCGATTTCCGTGGCGGCACCGCCCCGGCGACCGGCGTTGCCAGCACGGCCAAGACCGAAGCCCCGGCAGCAGCCGCCCCGGCGCCTGCACCGGCGAAGTCCACCAGCGAGGCTTGATTACCCCCGCACAAGGAACGCGATGCGCAAATATTTCATAACCGGCTTGCTGGTCCTGGTACCGCTGGCGATTACGGCATGGGTGCTGAACCTGGTGATCTCCACCATGGACCAGTCCCTGCTGCTGATCCCGGAGAAATGGCTGCCGGAGGACCGTCGAATTTCGGGCCTGGGCACCATCCTGACCGTGCTGATCGTGTTCCTGACCGGCCTGCTGACCAATAACCTGGTCGGCAACTTCCTGGTGCGCCAATGGGAGAAGCTGCTGCATCGCATTCCCGTGGTCAGCTCGCTGTACGGCAGCGTGAAGCAGGTTTCGGATACGCTGTTTTCCGAATCCGGCAATGCCTTCCGCAAGGCCGTGCTGGTGCCTTACCCGCACGCTGGCTCGCGCACCATCGGCTTCCTGACCGGTGCCCCGGCTACCGAAGTGCAGAAGCACCTGGACGATGAGTACATCAGCGTCTACGTGCCAACCACGCCGAACCCGACTTCCGGCTTCTTCCTGATGTTCCCGAAAAAAGATGTAATCGAGCTCGATATGAGCGTCGATGCCGCACTGAAGTACATCGTTTCGATGGGCGTTGTCGTCCCTGAATAAAACTTAACCTGAAACTGAGAATCAATATGTCCATGCGTACTGAATACTGCGGCCTCGTAACCGAAGCCCTCGTAGGCCAAACCGTCAGCCTGTGCGGCTGGGTGCACCGTCGCCGCGACCACGGCAGCCTGATCTTCATCGACCTGCGCGACCGCGAAGGCCTGGTGCAGGTGGTCTGCGATCCGGATTTTGCCGAGATGTTCAAAGTAGCGGAATCCGTGCGTAACGAGTACTGCCTTCACATCACCGGCACGGTCAAGCCGCGCACGCCGGAAACCGTGAACGCCAAGCTGAAATCCGGCAAGATCGAAGTGATCGCCACCAAGGTGGAAGTGCTGAACGCCTCCGTGCCGGTTCCATTCCAGCTGGACGACGACAACCTGTCCGAAACCACCCGCCTGACCCACCGCGTGCTGGACCTGCGCCGCCCGCAGATGCAGAACAACCTGCGCCTGCGCTACAAGGTCTCGATGGAAGTGCGTAAATACCTGGACTCGCTGGGCTTCATCGATATCGAAACCCCGGTGCTGACCAAGTCGACCCCGGAAGGCGCGCGCGACTACCTGGTGCCATCGCGCGTGAACGCGCACGAATTCTTCGCGCTGCCGCAATCGCCACAGCTGTTCAAGCAGCTGCTGATGGTCGCCAACTTCGACCGCTACTACCAGATCACCAAGTGCTTCCGCGACGAAGACCTGCGTGCCGACCGCCAGCCTGAATTCACCCAGATCGACTGCGAAACCTCGTTCCTGACCGAACAAGAGATCCGCGACCTGTTCGAAACCATGATCCGCAACGTGTTCAAGAACACCATGGACGTGGACCTGCCAAACCCATTCCCTGTCATGGACTTCGCCGAAGCCATGGGCAAGTACGGTTCGGACAAGCCTGACATGCGCGTCAAGCTGGAATTCACCGAACTGACCGACGTGATGAAGGACGTGGAGTTCAAGGTGTTCTCCGGCGCCGCCAACATGAAGAACGGCCGCGTGGTCGGTATGCGCGTGCCGAAGGGCGCCGACATGCCGCGTTCGGAAATCGACGCCTACACCCAGTTCGTCGCCATCTACGGCGCCAAGGGCCTGGCTTACATCAAGGTCAACGAGAAGGCCAAAGGCCGTGACGGCCTGCAGTCGCCAATCGTGAAGAACATCCACGACGAAGCACTGAACAAGATCCTGGAACTGACCGGCGCACAAGACGGCGACCTGATCTTCTTCGGCGCCGACAAGGCCAAGGTGGTGAACGACGCGATCGGCGCGCTGCGCGTGAAGATCGGCCACTCCGAGTTCGGCAAGGCCAACGGCCTGTTCAACGACGTGTGGGCGCCGCTGTGGGTGATCGACTTCCCGATGTTCGAATACGACGAAGAAGAAGACCGCTGGACGGCAACCCACCACCCGTTCACTTCGCCAAAAGACGGCCACGAAGACATGCTGGAAACCAATCCAGGCGCATGTATCGCCAAGGCCTATGACATGGTGCTGAACGGCTGGGAACTGGGCGGCGGCTCGATCCGTATCCACCGCGAAGAAGTGCAGTCGAAGGTATTCCGCGCGCTGAAGATCGGTGCTGAAGAAGCACGCGAGAAGTTCGGCTTCCTGCTGGACGCGCTGCAGTACGGCGCGCCTCCGCACGGCGGCCTGGCCTTCGGCCTGGATCGTATCGTGACCCTGATGACCAAGTCCGATTCGATCCGCGACGTGATCGCCTTCCCGAAAACCCAGCGCGCGCAGTGCCTGCTGACCCAGGCGCCATCGCCGGTGGACGAGAAGCAGCTGCGCGAGCTGCATATCCGCCTGCGTTCGGCTGAGCCGAAAGTGGCCGGCTAAAACCGGTAACCCGGTGTCTGACCCGCAGGGTCAGACACCTGGCCCGCGACTGCCGCCGCACTTGCAGTGAAGGACGGGGGCTGGACCTAGGGCCAGTTCCCGCAGGTTCACCGGTTTATGAAGCCCTACAAAATCCCCGAATCCGTCCTGGTGGTGATCCACACCGCCGACCTGGAAGTGCTCCTGATCGAGCGCGCCGGCAATCCCGGCTACTGGCAATCCGTCACCGGCTCGAAAGACGCCGTCGACGAACCCCTGCTCACCACCGCCACCCGCGAACTGTTCGAAGAAACCGGCATCGTCGCCGACGGCAAGAACATCGTGCTGCGCGACTGGGGCCTGCAGAACATCTACGAAATCTACCCGGTCTGGCGCCACCGCTACGAACCCGGCGTCACGCACAACCTCGAACATATCTTCAGCGTGCAGGTTCCGCGCAACGTGCCTGTCATGCTGAGCCCGCGCGAACATACCGCGCACGCCTGGCTGCCTTACCTCGAGGCTGCCGACCGCTGTTTTTCCCCCTCCAATGCCGAAGCAATCCTGCAACTGCCGCAGCACCTGTAACTAGCATATTGATTGCTAATTGCAGCCCGCGGGTTGTGGCTATAATCGATCATCGACTGTCACGCTGGGGGCGCATGCCATGCCGGAGACTCAGGATATTCTTCTGGAACAGTTGCAGGTTGGCCTGTACGTCCACCTCGACCTGAAGTGGTTCGAGCATCCTTTTGCTTTCAGCCATTTCAAGATCAAGTCGCAGGAACAGATCCACCAGTTGCGCAGCCTCGGCCTGCGAAAGATCCGCATCGATCCGGCCCTGAGCGATGTCCAGCCTGCTGCGTTGCCGGTCGATGCGCCAGCGGCTGTTTCCGCCGAACCTGCCGGCAAGCCGCACGCCCCTGCGCCCGACTCCCCCGAACTGGCCGCCAAGCGCGCCATGATGGAACGCATGCGCCAGCAGCGTGAAAATGCCGCGCGCATCGAACATGCGTTCGTCGACACGGCGCGCGCGATGAAGGACATGGAGAAAAACATCTTCGCCCGCCCGGCCGAGAACCTGCAAAAGGCCAGCGAGATGATCGGCAAGATTGCCGACTCCATCCTGAGCGCGCCGGAGCTCGCCATTCACGTCATGGGCGACCGCACCGGGGGCGAGGAAATCTACCTGCATTCGCTCAACGTCACCATGCTGTCCATGATGATTGCGCGCGACATCAAGCTGCCGCGCGAAGTGGCCGGCGCGATGGGCGTGGGCGCCATGTTCCACGACCTTGGCGTGCGCAATATCCCCGACAAGGTGCTGACCAAGACCGAGCCCTGGACCCACTCCGAGCAGAACCTCTACGAAACCCACTGCGCGGTCGGAACGGAGATGGGGCAGCAGCTCAAGTTTCCTGCGGCCGCCGTGGCGATTGTGCGCGACCACCATGAAATGTACGACGGCAGCGGCTACCCGCGCCATTTGAAAGGCGAGGAGATCGGCGTCCTGGCGCGCATTGTGGCGATCGCCAATTACTACGATCGCCTGTGCAATCCAATCAACGGTACACCCGGACTGACACCGCACGAAGCGTTGTCGCTGATGTTCGCCAAGAACCGCGGCAAGTTCGATCCCAAGCTGCTGCAGGTATTCATCCGCTGCCTCGGCGTGTACCCGCCGGGCACCATCGTGCAGCTATCGAACGGCGCCACCGGCATGGTCGCCACCATCAATACCGAGAAACCGAACAAGCCCGAACTGGTCGTGTATGAGGCGGGCGTGGCGCGTGAAGATGCCATCATGGTCGACATGGACCGCGAGAGCGACCTGAACATCGTGCGCGCCATCAAGCCCTCGCAGGTGCCGAAAGAAATCTACGCCTATCTCAGCCCGCGCAAGCGAGTCAGCTATTACTTCGATGCCACCAAGCCGGGCCAGGGAGCGAACGGGTGATCTCCGAACTGCGCCAGCTCATGCTCGACCACAGCCCGCACATGATGCTGCTGGTCGATCCCGCCGATTTGCGCATCATCGTCGCCAACCAGGTGGCAGAGCACGTGCTGGGCTATACAGCGGCGCAGCTGATGGAAATGCAGATCACCGATATCGAAAGCTCGCTGCAGGACGTCTTCTACTGGGAGGATGTGCGCGGCGGCCATTTCCAGGATATCGACGCGCAGGAGGGCGAATACCAGCGCGCAGACGGTACGCAAATCATGGTGATGAAATCGCTGCGCGTGTTGCGCCATGAAGACCGCTGGATGATCCTGATCCTGGCCCGTGATGCGCGCCAGGAGCGCAAGGTGGAGGACGTGCTCGAGCAGACCTTGTCGCAGCTGCGCACCACGCTGGAGGCGACCGGCAACGGCATCCTCGTGATCGACTGGCACAACAAGATCGCCAGCATGAACCGCCAGTTCAGCGAAATGTGGCATATACCGGATGCCTTCCTCAAGAACGGCAACGACGTCGCCATCCTTGAATTCCTGACGGCGAACGTGCTTGAACAGGATTTATGCCGCGAACGGCTGCAGCAAGTGAGCGATCCGCACGAGGCGCTGGACCAGCTGCACCTGCACGACGGCCGCGTGTTCGAATGCCGTTCGCGTCCGCAATTCCTCGGCGAGCGCATCATCGGCCGCGTGTTCGGCTTCCTCGACACCACCGAGCGCGTGCACGCCGAGCAGGCGCTGCGCGAATCGCGCGACCAGATGGAAAGCCGTGTGCACGAACGCACGCTGGCCCTGCAAATGGCGAACATCACGCTGGAAAGCGAAAAGACGCGCCAGGCCGATCTGATCCGCAAGCTGGGCGAAGCGCAGAACCAGCTGCTGCAATCGGAGAAGATGGCTTCGATAGGCGTGCTGGCAGCCGGCGTGGCGCACGAGATCAACAACCCGGTCGGCTTCGTCAATTCCAACCTGAGTAGCCTGCAGCGCTACATGCAATCGCTGATGCGGCTGCTCGATGCGTATGAAGCGCGCGAGTTGCACCTGCCCGAGACCGACCGCAGCGAGTTGAATGCCCTGCGCAAGGAGATCGATGCCGACTACCTGCGCGAGGATTTGGGTAGCCTGCTATCCGAGTCGATGGATGGCCTGGACCGCATCAAGCGCATCGTGCAGGACATGAAGGATTTTTCGCACGTGGGCGGCGGCGATGTGCTGGTGGCAAACATCGAGACTGGCCTGGACAGTACCTTGAACGTGGTCTGGAACGAGCTTAAATACAAAGCCGAGGTGGTGAAGGAATATGGCGGCGTGCCGGAAATCGAGTGCATCCCGTCGCAGCTGAACCAGGTTTTCATGAACCTGCTGGTCAATGCCGCCCACGCCATCGAGAACCGCGGCCGCATTACGGTGCGCACCAGTTACGAAAATGAGATGGTGACGGTGTCGGTGAGCGATACCGGCAGCGGCATCGCGGCGGAAAACCTGGGCCGCATCTTCGAACCCTTCTTCACCACCAAGCCGGTCGGGAAGGGCACGGGTCTGGGGCTGTCGCTGTCCTACAGCATCGTGCAAAAGCACGGCGGCCGTATCGAAGTCGACAGCGAAATAGGCAAGGGCACGACTTTCCGTGTGATCCTGCCGCGACAGATGGCGCCAGCCGCCGAAGAGAATGATGTTGTAAATTGACTAAGTTGAATGCGGTGATTACTATCTCCCGCATGAGAAATTTGTTCTTCCATTTCGGCCACAAGGCTGACGTGCAGCGCCCGGCCACGGCGGGAACCTGCCATAACTGCCATGCCGAAGTCAGTACGGTTTACTGCGGCGCATGCGGCCAGAAGGCGAAAGTGCATATCGCCAGCGCGCACGAATTCCTGCACCACTTTATCGGCCACTACATCGCCGCCGAGGGCAAGTTGTGGCGCACTCTCGGCTACTTGCTTGCCAGGCCAGGCCAACTGACGGTTGAATTCATTCGCGGCCGGCGCGGCCAGTTCATCGATCCCCTGCGCTTGTTGCTGACGGTATCGCTGCTGGCGTTCCTGGTGATGAAGTGGGAGGTCTACCGATTGCCGGCCGCGCCGGCAAGTCCCGTCGCCGCGCAGGCAACAGTCGCCGCGACGGCTGCCACCGCGCGCCGGGTGCATAAAGCAGATGGCTGGCTGTTTGATCTGTTTTCGCAGGCAAGCGACAAATTTGCAGGCAATTACGGCAGATTCGCGGCGCAGTCCGCGCCGGTTCAGGGCGTGCAATTCTGGGAGGCCTGGCTGCGCTTCGGCCCGACCGTTGTGCTGTGCCTGATCCCGTTGATGGCAGCCGTGCTGAAACTCCTGCACCTTGGCAGTGGCTGGCGCTATGGCGAGCACCTGGTGTTCGCCATGCATTTTCAAACGGTAGCCTTTCTGGCACTGATGCTCATCACAGGCGGCATGCCGGGCGCCATCAAGCCCGTTCTGGGTTGTGTGCTGGCGCTGTACATCCTGGCGGCCATGCGCAAGGTGTATGGCGGCGGCTGGATCGTGCTGTTGCTGAGGACAGTAATCTTCGGCTATTGCCTGATCGCGAGCTTTGAAGTGCTGGTGCGCATTGCGTTCTTGCTTCGCATGACCTAGCGGTCGCAGGGGACGGCAAAGTCGACGTGATAATGTTCGTCATGCCGCACCCAAGGCCTACCCTTCATGAAGTTCAGCCGCTTGAGCTGCGCGCCGTGCGGGGTAGCGAACAGGCGCGGCAAGTAGTCAGTGTCGAAGATCACCAGTGCGATGCCGTGTCCGTGGGCACGGGCGGCCTGGTCGAGCTGGACCAGGTGTTCGGCCATTGCCGCAAAGTCGATGCGGTACTCGCCATGGCGCGCGTCGCGGTCGAATTCGATGTCATAGCCGAAGCGTTGGGTAGCCGGAGTCGGCAGGCGAGCGGGCTGGCCGTTGTTGTCGCGCACGGGCACGAAGAAATCGACCGACGTTCCGTTCTGGTGTGTGCGGTGGGGGCGGAAGCGTCCGCCGTATTCATTGCCGGATTCCCCGTACACGTATTGCGCCCCCGGTGCCGCGCCCTCGAGCTTCGCGTAAGCGTCCAGGATGATGGCCGACACCTCGCTATGGACATGGTTGCGCCCCATCGCCACCGCCAGCGTGCTGTAGGCGGTGAAATTGGCTCCTTCGGCCGGAAGCTGGACGCTGCCCTCAATGCTGCCGCGGTTGACGGTGCCGTGGCAGCGGCTACCGGCAGCGCCGGCCGAAGCGGCGAAGAAAACAAGCAGGGCAGCAAGGCCATAATGAATCTGGGTCATGGAAGTAACTATAAGGCAATTCCCAGCACTTTTGACAGGGAGCAAGCCGGGCAGTTAGGGTTAGAATGCTTCCATGAAGATCCGCGTTGCCACATACAACATCCATAAAGGCGTGTCGTACCGTAGCCATCCACGGGTGCATGCCTTGCGCCATGCGATTGAGGCTTTCCATGCCGACCTGATATTCCTGCAGGAAGTGCAGGGCCAGCATGACCGGATAGAGGCTCGTTATGGCGAGGAAAGTGCGGGCCACCGCCACTGGCCGAAAAAAGCCCAGCATGAATTTTTTGCGGGGGAATCGCACCAGTCCGTGTACGGCCTGAATGCGCAATACGACCACGGCCACCATGGCAACGCCCTGCTCAGCAAATACCCGATCGCACGCTGGACCAACACCGACATTTCCGACCACGCCTACGAATCGCGCGGCATCCTGCATTCGGTGGTGGAAACCGAGGGCAAGCTGGTGCATTGCTACGTCATCCACCTCGGCCTGTTCGAGCGCAGCCGGGTCCGCCAAGCCGAAATGCTGATCGAAGCGGTACGCAGTTCGGCGCCGGACGGAGAGCCGGTCATTATTGCCGGCGATTTCAACGACTGGCGCAACACGCTGACCGATAAGCTGCAAGCCGCGCTCGGCGTGCGCGAAGTATTTGACGAGATCAAGCATGGCCATCCGGTCGCCGACCTGGTGCGCACCCTGGCGCGGCGCAAGGCCGCGCAAAGGCCGGCGCGCACTTTCCCGGCAGCCTTGCCATTTTTCAGGTTGGACCGCATCTATGTGCGGGGCTTCAAGGTAGAATCCGCGGAAGTCCTGCATGGCCCGCTGTGGGCCAAGCTGTCGGATCACGCGCCCATCGTGGCGAACCTGAAACTGGTTTCCTGACACATGCGTCACGTAGATTTTCTAGCCGATAACGAAGTCAAACTCCTGCACTGCGGCACCGATTATTTTCCGGCACTGGTCGAGGCGATCGAGGCCGCGCAGTTTGAAATCTATTTCGAGACTTATATCTTTGCCGAGGACGAAACCGGCAAGCGCGTGATGGCCGCGCTGAAAGCCGCCGCCGAGCGTGGGGTAACGGTGCGCATGATTACCGACTGGTTCGGCACTGGCCACAAACCGGCGTATCGGCTGCATGCCGAAGTGACGGCGGCCGGCGTCGAGCACCGTATCTTCAATCCCTGGTTCCGGCGCGGCGTCACGCGCACACACCGCAAGATCTGCGTGGTGGACGCGCAGGTGGCTTTTGTCGGCGGCATCAATATCAACGACGATATGTTCACCGACTACGACCACAACAAAGCGCTGGCGGCGCCCCGCTGGGATTTTGCGGTGGCGGTGCGCGGGCCGCTGGTCGAGTCCATCCATAGCGAGGCGGAAACGCAATGGACGCGCCTGGGGCATATGAACATCGTCAAGCGCCTGACCCTGTTCAATGAAGTGCGCAAGCTGAACAAGATCGCGCGCCAGAGCACCATGCAGGCCGGTTTCGTGGTGCGCGATAACCTGCGCAACCGCCGCACCATCCAGCGCGCGTACTTGCAGGCGCTGGGACGGGCGAAGAAAAGCGTGCTGCTGGCCAATCCCTACTTCGCGCCGGGCCGCAAGTTCCGCCGCGCCCTGGCGGCGACCGCACAGCGCGGGGTGGACGTGGTGCTGCTGATCGGCGTCGGCGAATTCTGGCTGCAGGATGCGGTAGCGCATTCCTTCTACCCCAAGCTGCTGGAAGCGGGCGTCAAAGTAGTGGAGTACCGCAAGACGCAGCTGCATGCCAAGGTGGCGGTCATCGACGATGACTGGGCGACTGTTGGCTCCTCCAATGTGGACGGGCTGAGCCTGTTCCTCAACCAGGAAGCCAATGTGGTGATCAAGGACGTGGAATTCACGCGTTCCCTGCGCGGAAAAATCGAGGACGCCATCGCCGATGGCGTGGTGATCCACCCGCAGGATTTCGAACATGTCGGGCGCTTCCGGCGGGTGGGATATGAGGTGGCGTACTTCTTCTACCGCACGCTGATGCGCATTTTTGCAGTAGGAAAGTACACATGAGCGACGTAAGGATAGACAAGTGGCTTTGGGCGGCACGCTTTTTCAAGACGCGCCAGCTGGCCATCGACGCCATCGACAAGGGCAAGGTGAAGCTGTCGAGCGGCGAGCGCATCAAGCCCTCACGCAACGCGAAGCTGGGCGAGCGCCTGCATATTGATAACGGCGCGGACGAATGGGACGTCCTGGTGGTCGGGATCTCCGGCAAGCGCGAAGGCGCGCCAATCGCCCGTCTCCTCTATGAAGAGAGCGAAGAATCGCTGGCCCGCCGCGCCGCCCTGATCGAGCGCAAGAAACTGTTCCCCGAGCCCTTCGCCGACAGCAAAGGCCGCCCAACCAAGCGCGACCGCCGCACCTGGGAAAAAGCCACGGAAAGCTGAAAAAGGGGACGTAACCCTTTTTTCTATGGCTTTTTTCGCCTCCGGCGAATTAAAAAGGGGTACGTCCCCTTTTTAATTTTGTTGCAACGCAACAATAGAGGTGCGCTTCTAGTCGTGTCGTTTGACTTTCGCCACATGGTGGATAATAGTACGAACGTTCGCAAAACTTTTCACCAGTGGCCGATCTGTTAGAGCGAGAATAAGGTTTTTCCTTCTATCTGGATGGGTCCAAAAGTGAGTGGCATTCTTGTAAATACACCAACGAAATTCATGCGCAAAGGCGAAATGACCCGTGCGGCCATCCTGGATGTGGCCCTCGACCTGGCAAGCCGTGACGGCCTCGAAGGCCTCACGATTGGTTTGCTCGCCGACAAGATGAACATGAGCAAGTCCGGTGTGTTCGCGCACTTTGGTTCGCGAGAAGATTTGCAGATTGAAGTCCTGAAGCTGTATCACCATCGCTTCGAGCAGGAAGTGTTTTACCCGGCGATGAAGGAGGCCCGTGGCCTGCCTCGCCTGCGCGCCATGTTTGCCAACTGGATCAAACGTGTGAGCGTGGAAATCGCCTCGGGCTGCATCTATATCAGCGGCGCCGTCGAGTATGACGACCGCCCTGGCCCGATCCGCGAAGAGCTGCTGGCCATGGTCGGCGCGTGGCAGGCAGCCTTGCTGCGTTGCGTGCGCCAGGCCATCGACAACGGCGACCTGCGGGCCGATACCGATGCTTCCCAGCTTGTGTACGAGATGTACGGCCTGATATTGGCCCTGCACCACGAGGCGCGTTTCATGCGCACTCCTGGCAGCGTGGACCGGGCAGGTACAGGCTTCAACCGACTGATCGAAAACTATCAACCATCCTAAGGCTGCACGCCGCAGCCGAGCAAACATAAACTTTTAGCTATCTGGAGAAAAAAATGGGTCAATACGTCGCGCCAATCCGTGATATGCAGTTCGTCCTGCACGAGCTGCTGAAGGTGGAAGAGAAGCTGAAAGAGCTGCCTCCTCACGCCGAAACCGACGCGGACATCATCAACCAGGTGCTGGAAGAAGGCGCCAAGTTCACCTCCGAGGTGCTGTTCCCGCTGAACCACTCCGGCGACCGCGAAGGCTGCCACCACGATGCAGCTGCCAAGACCGTGACCACTCCAAAAGGCTTCAAGGAAGCCTACGCACAGTACGTTGAAGGCGGCTGGGCTGCGCTGGCTTGCGATCCAGAGTACGGCGGCCAGGGCCTGCCTATCGTCCTGAACAACTCGTTCTACGAGATGCTGAACTCCGCCAACCAGGCATGGACCATGTACCCAGGCCTGTCGCACGGCGCCTACGAGTGCCTGCTGGCGCACGGCACCCCAGAGCAAAAGTCCACCTACCTGCCTAAGCTGGTTTCCGGCGAGTGGACCGGCACCATGTGCCTGACCGAGCCGCACTGCGGCACCGACCTGGGCATGCTGCGCTCGAAAGCCATCCCTAACGCCGACGGTTCCTGGAACATCACCGGCGCCAAGATCTTCATCTCGGCCGGCGAACACGATATGTCCGAAAACATCCTGCACCTGGTGCTGGCGCGCGTGCCGGACGCACCTGAAGGCTCGAAAGGCATCTCCCTGTTCCTGGTGCCTAAGTTCATCCCTAACGCCGACGGTTCGATCGGCGAGCGCAACCCGATCTTCTGCGGCGCGATCGAAGAGAAGATGGGCATCCACGGCAACTCGACCTGCCAGATGAACCTGGACGGCGCCAAGGGCTGGATCATCGGCCAGCCGAACAAGGGCCTGAACGCGATGTTCGTGTTCATGAACGCCGCCCGCCTGGGCGTTGGCGTGCAATCCCTGGGCCTGACCGAAGTGGCTTACCAGAACGCGCTGGTGTACGCAAAAGACCGCCTGCAAATGCGCTCGCTGTCCGGCGTGAAGAACCCGGAAGGTCCTGCCGACCCGATCATCGTGCACCCTGACGTGCGCCGCATGCTGCTGACCGGCAAAGCCTACGCTGAAGGCGCGCGTGCTTTCGCGTCCTACGTGGCGCTGCAGATCGACCGCGAACTGCACCACCCTGACGAAGAAGTGCGCAAGGAAGCCGGCGACGAAGTTGCCCTGCTGACCCCGATCATCAAGGCCTTCATCACCGACAACGCATGGATCGCCACCTCCGACGCAATGCAGGTGTACGGCGGCCACGGCTACATCTCCGAGTGGGGCATGGAGCAATACGTGCGCGACGCGCGTATCAACCTGATTTACGAAGGCACCAACACCGTGCAGTCGCTGGACCTGCTGGGTCGTAAGATCCTGATGGACAACGGCGCCAAGCTGCGCAAGTTCGGCGAGAAAGTGCGCGCCTTCGTGGAAGAAAACGGCACCGACGAAGCGATGTCCGAGTTCATCACCCCGCTGGGCGACCTGGGCGAGAAGCTGACCAAGCTGACCATGGAAATCGGCATGAAGGCCTTCCAGAACCAGGACGAAGTGGGCGCCGCTGCAGTTCCTTACCTGCGCGTGGCCGGCCACCTGGTGTACTCGTACTTCTTCGCACAGATGGCGAAGATCGCCCTGGAAAAAGAAGCTTCGGGCGACAAGTTCTACACCTCGAAGCTGGCAACCATCCGCTTCTACTTCGGCCGCCTGTACCCAGAAACCGCAACCCTGATCCGCCAGGCTCGTTCCGGCGCCGCCAACCTGATGGCCCTGGACGCTGACCTGTTCTGAAGTTGATGGCGCTGGCTGATCGCGCGCTAAACCGGTAGGGCAGTGTCAGACCCATTGGGTCTGACACTGGTTTGCCGGTTTTAGCGAAGAAAGCCAGCACCCGAGCAAAGTAACAGATATACCTACTAAAGGATAAATATGAGCAACTTCAACGTGAAAAAAGTAGCGGTGCTGGGCGCCGGCGTGATGGGCGCGCAGATCGCTGCCCACTGCGTCAACGCTAAAGTACCAGTCGTCCTGTTCGACCTGCCAGCTAAAGAAGGCAATAAGAACGGTATCGGCATCAAGGCCATCGAAGGCCTGAAAAAACTGTCCCCAGCGCCTTTCGGCGACAAGGCCGACGCGGAACTGGTGCAGATCGCCAACTACGAAGACAACCTGGACCTGCTGGCCGGCTGCGACCTGATCATCGAAGCGATCGCCGAACGCATGGACTGGAAGCACGACCTGTACAAGAAGGTCGCTCCGCACATTTCGCAAAACGCGATCTTCGCGTCCAACACTTCCGGCCTGTCGATCAACAAGCTGGCCGAAGGCTTCGACGCCGACCTGAAGGCGCGCTTCTGCGGCGTGCACTTCTTCAACCCACCACGCTACATGCACCTGGTGGAACTGATCCCGACCACCGACACCAAGCCGGAAATCCTGGACCAGCTGGAAACCTTCATGACTTCCGTGCTGGGCAAGGGCGTGGTCCGCGCCAAGGACACCCCGAACTTCATCGCTAACCGCGTTGGCGTGTTCGGCATCCTGGCCATCATCCACGAAGCCGAGAAGTTCGGCCTGTCCGTCGACGTGGTCGACGACCTGACCGGCGCCAAGCTGGGTCGCGCCAAGTCCGGTACCTTCCGTACCGCCGACGTGGTTGGCCTGGACACCATGGGCCACGTGATCAAGACCATGGAAGACAACCTGCCGAACGATCCGTTCGCAGCGCTGTACAAGACTCCTGCCGTGCTGTCCGGCCTGGTCGCCAAGGGCGCCCTGGGCCAGAAGTCCGGCGCTGGCTTCTACAAGAAAGTCGGCAAAGACATCATGCGCCTGGACGCAGCAACCGGTGAATACGTCGCCGGCGGCAAGAAGGCAGACGACATCATCGCCCGCATCCTGAAAGAAAAGGATCCGGTCAAGAAGATGAAGGCACTGCGCGAATCGACCAACCCGCAAGGCCAGTTCCTGTGGGCGATCTTCCGCGACGCTTTCCACTACATCGCGATCCACCTGGAATCGATCGCCGACAACGCACGCGACATCGACTTCGCCATGCGCTGGGGCTTCGGCTGGAACGTCGGTCCGTTCGAAACCTGGCAAGCAGCCGGTTGGGGCCAGGTTGCACAGTGGGTCAAGGAAGACATCGAAGCCGGCAAGGCGCTGTGCAATGCACCGCTGCCAGCCTGGGTATTCGAAGGCAAAGTGGGCGAGCAGGGCGTGCATACCCCTGAAGGCTCGTTCTCGCCAGCGACCAAGTCCTACACCCCGCGTTCCGAACTGGCTGTGTACAAGCGCCAGGAATTCCGCGCTCCTGTAGTGGGCGGCGGCGGTGCAGATCCTAAGACTGCCGGCGTGACCGTACACGAAGACGAATCCGTGCGCCTGTGGCACACCGGCGACGACGTCCTGATCCTGTCGCTGAAGACCAAGATGCACGTGATCGGCAAAGGCGTGATCGGCGGCATCCAGCGCGGCCTGGCCGAAGCTGAGAAGAACTTCAAGGGCCTGGTGATCTGGAACACCGACGCAGCCGAAGGCGGCGCCTTCTCGGCCGGCGCCGACCTGCAGGAAGCCCTGCCAGCCTTCATGGCCGGCGGCGCGAAAGCAGTCGACCCGATCATCAAGGAACTGCAAGACACCTTCATGTCGATGAAGTATTCCAACGTGCCAGTGGTGGCGGCTGTTGCAGGTATCGCCCTGGGCGGCGGCTGCGAAATGATGCTGCACGCATCCAAGCGCGTGGCTGCACTGGAATCGTACATCGGCCTGGTGGAAGTGGGCGTGGGCCTGATCCCTGGCGGCGGCGGCCTGAAGGAAGCGGCAGTACGCGCTGCCCGCGAAGCCAAAGGCAACGACATCCTGCAATTCCTGAAGACCGGCTTCACCAACGCTGCAACCGCGAACGTTTCGAAGTCCGCGCTGGAAGCGAAGGCCATGGGCTACCTGAAGGAAGACGACATCATCGTGTTCAACGCCTACGAACTGCTGCATGTGGCGAAGACCACTGCACGTGCGATGGCTGACGCTGGCTACCGCGCTCCGATCCAGCGCCCAGTGCCGGTGACCGGCCGTTACGGCTGGGGCACCATCCGCGGCCAACTGGTCAACATGCGCGACGGCGGCTTCATCTCCGCACACGACTACAAGCTGGGCGACATGATCGCCGAGATTGTGTCCGGTGGCGACATCGACCAGGGCAGCGTGGTGAGCGAGCAGTGGCTGCTGGATATGGAACGCAAGGCCTTCCTGGAATTGCTGAACCATCCTAAGTCGCAAGAGCGCATCATGGGCATGCTGCAGACCGGTAAGCCGGTTCGCAACTAAGGCTCTATGTCCATCCTGTCGCTGGCCTTCAAAATCCTGTTGCGAGTGAAACCAAGCATGGTCTATGAGCAAATCAAGAAGCACATGACGGAGTCGCTGCCGTTCGTGCGCCTGCTCGGCATCCGCATCGACAGCATCGGCCCGGGAACGGCCGAAGTGTCGATGCCGGACGACGGCAAGCTGCACAACCACCTCGGCACGCCGCATGCGGGCGCGTTGTTTACGCTGGCCGAAACGGCATCCGGCGCGGCCATGGCAGGCGGCTTCGCCGACCTGATCATGGACATGCGCCCGGTCGCCAAGGAGTCGCGCATCCAGTACCAGAAAGTTGCCAAGGGCGCGACGCGCGCCTCCGGCAAGGTACCGGGCGACCTGGCCGCGATCCGCGCCCAGCTCAAGGATGAAGGAAAAGTAGCGTTCCCGGTCAACGTCGACATCTTCGACGAACACGGCACGCTGGCAGCACAAGTACAGGTGGACTGGTACCTCTCCGCCAAACGCTAACGAACACAGATACTGGAAAGCTTAAAATGAGCAAACAACTGCAAGACGCATACATCGTCGCCGCAACCCGCACCCCGATCGGTAAAGCACCGCGCGGCATGTTCAGCAAGACCCGCCCGGACGACCTGCTGGTCGCCGCCATCAAGGGTGCCATGGCTGCCGTGCCAAACCTGGATCCTGCACTGATCGTCGACGCCATCGTCGGCTGCTCCTTCCCGGAAGCAGAGCAGGGCTTCAACATCGCCCGTAACTCCGTGGTGCTGGCAGGCCTGCCGAACACCGTAGGCGGCGTGACCATCAACCGTTACTGCGCTTCGGGCATCACCGCCCTGGCCATGGCTGCTGACCGCATCCGCGTTGGCGAAGCCGACGTGATGATCGCCGGCGGCGTGGAATCGATGTCCATGGTGCCGATGATGGGCCACCACCCATCGATCAACATGGACACCTTCAAGGACGAGAACGTAGGCCTGGCCTACGGCATGGGCCTGACCGCCGAGAAAGTGGCGCAGCAGTGGAAGATCTCCCGCGAAGACCAGGACGCCTTCGGCCTGGAATCGCACCGCAAGGCGATCGCCGCCCAGCAAGCCGGCTTCTTCAAGGACGAGACCACCCCGGTCGAAATCATCACCCGCACCCCTGACCTGCGCACCGGCGAGATCAAGGTTGGCAAGCGTACCGTGGATACCGACGAAGGCGCGCGCGCCGACGCCTCCATGGAAGGCATGGCCAAGCTGAAGCCAGTGTTCGCCGCCAAGGGCACCGTGACCGCCGCGACTTCGTCGCAGATGTCCGACGGCGCCGGCGCGCTGATCGTGGTGTCCGAAAAGATCCTGAAAGAACACAACCTGACCCCGCTGGCCAAGTTCTCCTCGTTCGCTGTTCGCGGCGTGCCACCGGAAATCATGGGCATCGGTCCTAAGGTTGCCATCCCGGCCGCTTGCGCCGCCGCCGGCATCACCCAGGACCAGTTGGACTGGATCGAACTGAACGAAGCGTTCGCTGCCCAGGCCCTGGCCGTGATCCGCGACCTGAACCTGGACACCAGCAAAGTGAACCCGATGGGCGGCGCAATCGCCCTGGGTCACCCGCTGGGCGCAACCGGCGCGATCCGCGCTGCGACCGTGGTGCACGCACTGCGCCGCAACCAGCTGAAGTACGGCATGGTCACTATGTGCGTCGGCGCCGGCATGGGCGCAGCAGGCATCATCGAGCGCGTATAATCCGCGCAAGCAAGCGATAAGCAACAGGGCGCTTCGGGAAACCAGGCGCCCTTTTTCACATCCCCAGTCCGGTGAGCAGACAGTGTCTGACCCTGCGGGTCAGACACAGGTTTACCGGTTTAAAAGGAGACAAACAACAATGGCCATCCTGACCAGCAAAGCCAACGGCATCCTCACCATCGAATTCGACCGCGTGGACCGCAAGAACGCGATCACCTCCGCCATGTACCAGACCATGGCCGACACCATCAACGCTGCCGAGGGCGACGCCGAAGTGCGCGCCATCCTGATCACCGGCAAGCCAGAGATTTTCACTGCCGGCAACGACCTGGTCGACTTCGCAATGACCACCACCGCCAACGACGGCGTGGCATTCACCGACCGTCCCGTGATCCAGTTCATGAAAGCCCTGTTCAACAGTACCAAGCCGGTCGTGGCAGCCGTGAACGGCGCCGCCATCGGCATCGGCACTACCATGCTGATGCACTGTGACCTGGTGTACGCCGCCGACAACGCCAAGTTCTCCGTGCCTTTCGCAGCACTGGGACTGTGCCCTGAATTCGGTTCCAGCATGCTGCTGCCGGCCAACGGCGGCCACGCCCGCGCGGCTGAAAAGCTGATGCTGGGCGAACCGTTCAGCGCACAGGAAGCCTACGACATGGGCCTGATCTCCAAGCTGCTGCCGGCCGACCAGGTGCTGGCCCACGCGCAGGCGCAGGCCGCCAAGCTGGTCGCGCTGCCTGCCGAATCGATCCGCCAGACCAAGCGCCTGATGAAGGCCGGCCGCGAAGCGCTGAAAGCCCACATCGACGTGGAAAGCGCGCAGTTCGGGTCCATGCTGACGGGCGCAGAAGCCAAGGAAGCCTTCACCGCCTTCTTCGAAAAGCGCAAACCGGACTTCTCCAAGTTCGCCTGATGACGGTGTTCATCGTCGTCTCGCTGACGTGGATCATCATTAACTTGGTGGTTTCGAGCCTGATACGCCGGAACGATGAGACGCGCTTCCTGCAGAACATGCGCATTGCAATGTTGTGGGTGGCGCCCTTTATCGGCGTGCTCTTCTCGCTAGGTGCGACCACCAGGAGGAAAACGGTGGATCTGGCGGCGCAACCAATTCTGCCGGGTACGATCATTGACGAGGCGCCGCTGCAGCTGATGCTGGCCGGGGCCGGCCAGTTGAATGTACAGGAGCATACCTACATCAGCGGCGAGTTTCCGGTGCTGGACTGGGGTGCCATTCAAGCATGGGCCGACAAGGGACCGCATGGGCTTGGCTACCAGCTTGGCAAGAAGGCCTGGCTTATGCACCTGCGCGATGCGTTCGGTCCAAGCTACCGCTTGTACGAATCAAGCGATGCCTTCATCCTGTCTCCGCTTGAAAACAATGTCGTGCTCGCGACCGCGGAATTCATCACTACCACGCGCCGGCGGATTGAAAAGGTGCTGGGAGACCTGGCCAGCTTCCCTGCCGCAGACAAAAGTGTCCTGGTGGTCATGCCCGACGAAGACGCGTATTACAGCTACACTTCCGGCTATCAGCGCGACGGCGGGCACGTGGCAGGAAGTAGCGGCATGTTCATCCATGCTGGCTGCCCGCACTTTGTCGTACCTGCCGCCGACCTGCATCAGATCGAGCCTGTCATTGCCCACGAATTGACGCACAGCGCCCTCGCGCACCATTGCCTGCCCCGCTGGCTTGACGAAGGGCTCGCAGTGAACACCGAAATTCGCCTAACTGGTTTCGGCATCAATGGCACGCCGCAAAAGGAACTGCGCGAACGCCATCTTGCATTCTGGGGAGCAAAGGAAATCCAGGAATTCTGGTCGGGCGCGTCCTTCTTCCGGCCAGACGACGGCAACCAGCTTTCTTACGAGCTGGCACGTGTTCTTGTGGCGTACCTGGGCAAGCAATGGGACAGCTTCAGCAGCTTTGCCAAGGCATCCCAGCGCAGTGACGGTGGCGCTGCCGCGGCACAAGCTGCCCTCGGGGTCTCATTAGGGGTGCTGGCATGCGGGCTGCTCGAGCAGGAATACAGCAGCAGTTGGGAGCCTGCACTGCTTGAGGATCCGTCCGCTGTCGTCGAAGGAGCGCATCTGACATGCAATTGAACTTTGCACCTGCCTGGCTGCCTTTCGGCTTGCTGGGTCTTTCGATTGTAAGCACTGGCCTTGAGTCCGCGCAGGAGAAGCGCCCTGCCTTCCTGGGCCACCTCTGGCTGCTCTTGCTGTTGCTTGCGGTCGGAGCTGGCTTCGCTGCAGGTGTGTTGCGCGCGAGCGCCCTGGCCAGTATCGGGGCCTTATTGGTTTTCACGTGGCTGGCAAACCGTCACGACAAGCACGCTTTGCGCGTGCTGTCTACCTTGTTGGCGCTCCTGCTGTCACTGGCGCTGGCAATGCACCTTGTTCCGGGCTATGACAATCCGCTGTTGTTGAAGGATGTCCGCCTTTCAGCCCATTCGGCGCCATTCACCATGTACGCGAATTTCGACAAAGGCGTGGTCGGGCTAGTTCTGATGGCCTTCCTTTGTCGACGGGCCAGCACTTGGCGGGACTTTGCCGCAGCGTTCAAATCGCAGGCTTTGGTCCTGGCAGCACTATTGAGCAGCGTCTTGGGTCTTGGCTGGGCAATCGGCTTCGTGCACCCGGACTTCAAGCTCTCGCCGTTCCTGCCGCTGTTCGCCGTCGTCAATCTGCTGTTTGTCTGCGTAGCGGAGGAAGCCTTCTTCCGTGGCGTGATCCAGGAACAGCTCGCACGTTTCGGCGATGCCTTGGCGGTCGCGGTATCCGGCCTTTTGTTTGGCGCTGCGCACCTCGGCGGCGGCTGGCAGTTTGGCATGCTCGCCAGCCTGGCCGGCCTGGGTTACGCCTTGCTGTACTCGAGGACGCGGCGCATTGAAATTCCGATTGCCGCCCACTTCCTGCTCAACCTGGCGCATTTCGTCGCCTTCACGTATCCGCGCGCAGGCTGAATGCTGGCATGGTGGCGCTATACCAGGCGCCCACCACCGTCAACGTGCAATACCTCCCCGTTGACGTAAGCGTTGGTCATCAAGAAAAGGATGGCGGCGCCGATTTCTTCCGCCCGTCCCACACGTCCGACGGGAAGGCGTTCTGCGACCTGCTGAAGGAATGCTTTGCTGTTTTCGCCCAGGACGTCGAACAGCGGCGTATCGGTGAAGCCCGGCGCGACCACGTTGACGCGAATCGGTTTCAGCTCCTGTGCGAGTGCGCCGGCGAGCGCCTCGACGCCGCGAACGGCGGCCGAAATCACGGCAACGCCATCGCCGCCTGGGCGGTCCGACAATTGCCCGCCCATCAAGGTGATGGAGCCTCCTTCCGCAAACAAAGGCAAGGCTGCCCTGATCGCATACAACGGACCGGCGATCCGCTCGTCCAGCGCACGCAGCAAGGCATCCGGATCGGTGTCGGCAATCCTGCCGGCATTGAAGGTACCGGAGGTGACCACCAGGTGATCCACGCGCTCCATGCCGGCGAATACCTGCTCGACGGCTGCCCGGTCCGTAATGTCCGCCGCGGCGACCCGGGCGCCTCCCAGCAAGCCTGCAGCCCGGTTCAGTTTTTCATGGCTTCGGCCGACCAGGGTAAGCCTGGCACCCAGGCCCTTGGCCTGGCTGGCGGCGGCGAGGCCGATCCCGCTGCTGCCGCCGAAGATCACGACATGTTGATTGGCGAGCATATTTTCCTCCGGTTGTAGTTGAGTTGCGGCGCAGTGTATGCTCTTCAAAATATCTTGGGTACGTGGACAATTTGAATAAAGGTCATTCCAAAGTGGAATGAGGCGAGCAATGGACCAACTGAAGGGGATGCAGTTTTTTGTACGCGTCGTGGAAACGGGCAGCCTGTCTGCGGCAGCCCGCGAGGCCGGAATCACCCAGCCAACCGTCAGCAAGACAATGTCGAACCTTGAGCGCGCTGTCGGTGCGCGCCTGCTGGAGCGCAGCACGACCAGCCTGACGGTCACGGATGCCGGAAAACGTTTCTATGAACGGAGCAAACGCGTACTGGACGCGTATGAAGAGGCACTGGCGGACGTGCATGGCGCGCAGGAGCGGCCGTCAGGCTTGCTGCGGGTGAGCGCACCAGTCGGCATTGGGGAAGCGCATCTGAGCGCGGCGGTCCAGCAATTCCTGGAGTCGCATCCGGATATCCAGCTCGAGTTGATCCTGAACGACCGCATGATCGACCTGGTTGAAGAGGGCGTCGACCTTGCGGTGCGCCTTGGCGGCAACCTGCCCGGCAACCTGATCGCACGAAAAGTCGCCAGCTCGCGGCGCGTGCTGCTCGCATCCCCGCAGTACCTGGAACGCTTCGGTGCGCCGTCAACGCTGCAGGAACTGGCCGGGCATAATTTCGTGCGCTACGCATGGCTGCAGGGCGGTGACCGGATTGTTTTCCATCGCGCAGGACAGGCTGCGGAAATCGAGGTGCGCGGGCGTTTTCGCGTCAACAGTTCGCTGGCGGTGCGCGCATGCCTGGCGTCGGGATTTGCGCTCGGCATGGCGCCGCTCTGGCTGGTTGATGAACTGCTGCAAAGCGGACAGCTTGTCCGTATCCTGCCCGAATGGGAGGCGGCGCCCCATGAAGTTCATTTGCTTTATCCTTCCAGGCGTTTTGTGCCCGCCCGCACACGCGCCCTGATCGATTTTCTTCAAGCGGCAATCCCCACCTGGGCGGGCCTTGAAAGAGTGTGAAGGGCAGTGCAGAGTACGCGTATGAGACGAATGACTCCTCCAAGGCTGCACGTTTTAATGGCGAGGGACGCCGATACGGCAGTAGTGATCCGCCGCGGCCCTTCGCGCTGCACCGCCTTCGTTGGCTGGAACCGCAGCACCGACGAGTTTCGTGTCGGGCAATGGCTGAAAGGGCGAATCTACGAGCGCCGCAGCGATATTTCCCCGGACGGCAAGCACCTGATCTACTTCGCGATGAATGGCCGCTGGCAGTCGGAAGCCAAAGGCTCCTGGACCGCGATCTCTCGCGCTCCATTCCTGACGGCGCTTACCTTGCTGGCAAAAGGCGATTGCTGGAATGGTGGTGGCCTGTTTGTCGGCAACGACACCTATTGGCTCAATGACGGTTACGGTCACAAGTGCTTCGCGATGAGGCTGGCATGGAGTGCTCGCCGGACTATCCCGGCGCTGCGTATTACGGTGGCGAATGCCCCGGCGTCTACTACCTGCGCTTGCAGCGCGATGGCTGGGTCATGACCGCGTACAACGCCGCGGAGCCCGATGGGGGTCGCGCCATTTTCGAGAAGCGCATCAACGATCACTGGACGCTTCACAAAATTGCGCATGCGACGATCCAGCATGGGGTGGGGCGAGGTTGTTACTACGATACTCACCAACTGGCCGGCAAGCGAGGTGCATTGTTGGAACGCGACTCCTGGGAGTGGGCCGAAGTCGACGGCGGGCGCGTGGTATGGGCCGCAAACGGATGCCTGCATGCCGGCCGGATGAAGGCGGACGGCATGCATGGGGAAAAGCTGCTGTTCGACTTTTCCACCATTCAGTTCGAGCCTGTCAAGGCTTGCTAGTATTCCTCCACCGCGGATTGCCAAAAAAGCAAACAAGTATTATGGCAGCAGGGCCAAAGTCGTGCCGTACAGCCTGCGGTGCCGCGTATAATGCAAGCGAATTTTTGAACCGGAGAATCGATCAATGTCCATGCATTTCCTGCGCCGCGCCGCCGCCCTGACCGTGCTGGCCGCCGCTATCGCCATCCCTGCCCAAGCCGACAGTTTTGCTTCGTCCGCCTCGAGCGCAGGGTCCGCTTCCTCCGGTAGCATTTCCGACTCCATCGGCGGCTCCAGCAAGAGCTCCAGCGGCGACGACAAGAAAGTGGCCGCCGGCCAGTACCGTGTCATCGAAGTAGCCGAAGCAGCGGGCAAGCCAGGCTCCACCCGCCTGAAGCTGCAAGGCCAGGGCAACGAATTCTTCCTGACCCTGCCGAAAGCCGCCCTGGCTGATCGTGCACTGCCGGCCGGTGCGCTGGTCCAGGTCAGCGAGCGTCCATACGGCTACGAGTTCGCTTACGCCGATACGCGCCAGGCCTTCTTCCTGGCTCTCGACGACGCATGGCAACGCGAACTGCGCTCGCACGCCATCTGATCGCCGCCTGCCTTGCGCTGGGCTGGAATGCCGCAGCGCAGGCGGGAGGCATGATGTTCTGCGACCGTCCGGCGAAAATGACGGCGGCGGCGCAGGACCACGTGCTGCGTTTTGCAGCCGTGGTGAAGGATGAGCTGGAACGTTCCGGCGCCACGGCCGCCGTGGTGTCGCGCGCGGGCCTGGACCTGGCGCGACTCGGACTGCGCTATTCGCATGCCGGCCTGGCACTGAAAGCCAGTCCGAACAGTCCATGGTCGGTGCGCCAGCTTTATTACGCTTGCGATGAAAAGCGCCCGCGCATCTTCGACCAGGGCATGGCCGGTTTCGTGCTCGGGGCGGAAGATCCTTCGCAAGGGCACCTTTCCCTGGTGCTGCTGCCGGAAGTGCAAGCCAACACGCTGCAAGCGGCTGCGCTGGATGCGCAAACCCCACTGGCGCTGCTGGCCGGGGAATACAGCGCCAACGCATATGCCTACAGCACGCGCTACCAGAACTGCAACCAGTGGCTGGTTGAACTGATTGCGAGCGCGTGGGGCGCACCTGCCGCGCGGCGCGAAGATGCCCAGCACTGGCTGCGTGAACGCGGATACGAAGCGGAGCCGGTGAACGTTGGCCGCACGCTGGTGATCGCCGCACATTTCGTACCGCTGGTACATGTGCAGGACCACCCTGACGAAGACCTGCGCGCGCAGACGATGCGCGTCAGCATGCCCTCGTCGATTGAGCATTTTGTTCAACGCGAAGCGCCGCAGGCGCGCCGCATTGAGCTTTGCTATAACTCGAACCACGTCGTGATCCGGCGTGGTTGGGAACCGATGGGCGCAGGCTGCGAGGCGCAGCCTGGCGATGAGGAAATCGCCTTTGAAAACAGTAACTGACAAGGTCATATGAATACGCACATTGCTTCGCTTTACCTGATCTCCGCAGGTGCGCTGGCAATGTCCGCATTCCAGTCCGCCCTGGTCGCGCGCAACAGCTCATATGGGCGCGCGTGCCGGGCGTTTGCGGTCATCTGCCTGACCTTTGCCTGTTTCCAGTATGCGAACGTGCAGCAACAGCTGGCGCCCGGACTGGCGGAAGCCGTTGCGGCGCACAAATGGGTGAACTTCTTTTCGTTGCTGCTGGCGCCGCAATTCTGTTACCTGGTTGCTTCGCTGGACCCAAGCCGGACCGCATTCCGCCTTACCTACGGCATTGCCTTCATATCGGCCGTGCTGGCGGTGGACAATTCCCTGATGGGTTTCGGCTATCGCTTTTCCACGTTGGAGAGCGATGCCCCCACGGAGCTGCTGTGGGGCGGGCAAGCTTTCCTGCTATACGGCGAAACGACGGCCGCCTATGCGGTCAGCCGCTTGCTGTCGCTGGGCGCGGCGGCGTTTGCCGTCGTTTACTGCGTCCGCGTGCAACGCCAGAAAGCGCGCTTCTCCAACCGGCTGGTGTGGAGTTCCGCCGCGCTGGTGGTGGTGACGACCGCGCTGGGCGGCGCTACCGACACGGGCATGCTGCGCCTGCCGTACCTGAGCGGCTTCGGTTTCCTGTTCCTCGCCGCATCCTACCTGCTGCTGGTCAGGCGCGAAGCAACCCAGCGCCTGACCGAGAAGGCTCGCATCAGCGCTGCACTCGAGCGCGAGCTGGAAAACCACAAGCTGTCCAGCAGGCGCATCGAGCGCGCCCTGACCAATGACGAACTGACCCGGCTGCCGAACCGCGAGGGCGCGCTGGAAAAGCTGCGCACCATGTTCGCCTGGAGCGAGTCGAGCCTGACCAGGACGGCGGTGCTCCTGCTTGACCTGGACCGGCTGGCGATCATCAACGGCACGCGCGGCTACGAGACGGGCAACCAAGTGCTGATCGAGGTCGCGCAGCGCCTGCGCGAGCATTGCGGCAAGCGCAGGCTGGTGGCAAGGCTTGGCAGCGCGCGCTTCGCGGTTGGCATTGCGGGCCATAAGACGCTGGCGGGGATCGAGCGCGAAGTGGAAGGCGTGCTGGCCGCGATCAAGGCGCCATTCTCTGTAGCGGACACCGTATTGAACATGACGTTCAGCGCCGGCGTGGCAATCTATCCGGACCACGCCAATTCGGCGGAAGACCTGCTGGCGTCGGCGGGCCTGGCGCTGCACGAGGCGCGTGACCTGGGGCCGGGCAACCTGCGCGTGTTCCATCCTTCGCTGCAGCAGTCGCTGAGCGAACGCATCGGCCTTGAGAACGAACTGAAGGAAGCACTGGAAAACGGCGAACTGTTCCTGCATTACCAGCCGCAGGTCTGCGCGGTGACCGAACGAGTGCTGGGCATGGAGGCCCTGATTCGCTGGCAGCATCCGGAACTTGGCCTGGTGATGCCGGACAAATTTATTCCGCTGGCCGAGGCGACGGGCACGATTGCGGCGATCGGAGCGTGGGTAATCGAAAGCGCCTGCCAGCAGTTGCAGGATTGGCGGGCGCTGGGCTTCCACGAGGTGCGGATGGCGGTCAACCTGTCGGCGCAACAGCTGTTGCTAAGCGACCTTGGCGACAATGTGCAGGCGGCTTTGCGGCGCGCCGGCCTGATGGGGGCCGACCTTGAACTCGAAATCACGGAATCGGTCCTGATGCAGGACCCGCAGCGCTCCATCGAGAAACTGGAATCGTTGCGCGACCTGGGGGTACGCCTTTCGATCGACGACTTCGGAACCGGTTATTCCTCGCTCGGTTACCTGAAAATGTTGCCGGTGCATTCCTTCAAGCTCGATCGCAGTTTCGTGCGCGATATCGGCAGCAGCGAGAAGGATCTGGAAATCTGCGCCACCGCTGTTGGCCTGGCACGCAACCTCGGCCTTGAAATCGTGGCCGAAGGCGTGGAGGACGCGGTGCAGGCGGAACAACTGCGGCAGTTGGGCTGCAACCTGCTGCAAGGCTATTATTTTGCGCGCCCGCTTCCGGCGCACGCGGCCACCAACTTCCTGATGGACCAGGTGGCAGCCGCGGCCTGATTGGTGCGTGTTCGCGACACTTTTCATAAACAACTCAGCAGCAGATCCTGTATAAAACCAACTCAGTGTGCGCCAGGCAATTTAGTGTTTATAATAAAATAACGTGAATTGCCAAAAAGAAAACTGAGGACGGTATGGATACTCCCATTGCTTCGCTCTACCTTGTCTCCGTGGGAGCGCTAGCAATGTGTGCATTCCAGGCGGCTTTGCTGGCGCGCAGCAGCTCTTATGTGCGGGCTTGCTGGACCTTCGCAGCCATTTGCCTGACGTTCGCACTGTTCCAGCTGTTTAACGTCCGGCAGCAGCTGGCGCCCACTCTCGCCGCAGCCATTGCGGCGCATAAATGGGTTAACTTCTTCTCGCTCCTGCTGGTGCCGCAGATCTGGTATCTGCTTGCTTCGCTCGATGAGCGCAAGTGGGTGTTCCGCATTGCGTATGGCGTGGCCTGTGTGACGGCCTTGCTGGTAGTGGACAACGTCGCGGCGCCTTTGGGCTACCGCTTTACCGAACTCAAGGCCGAAGTGCCGGTAGACCTGTGGTGGGGTGAGCGCGCCTTCCTGCTGGCCGGCGAGACGTCGCCGGCCTATGCCGTCAACCGCCTGCTGTCGCTGAGCGCGGCGGCCTATGCCGCCACCTTCTGCATCCGCGTCCGGCGCCGGCGAGCGCGCTTTTCCAATCGCCTGGTATGGATCTCGGTGACGCTGATTATCGTCACGACCGCCCTTGGCGGCGCCAGCGATGCCGGCTGGCTGGAGCTGCCGTACCTGAGCGGCTTTGGCTTCCTGTTCCTCGCTGCGTCCTACCTGCTGCTGGTGCGGCGCGAAGCAACCCAGCGCATGAACGAAAAAGTCCGCATCAGTGCCGCGCTGGAACGCGAAGTGGAGAGCCATAAGCGCGCCAGCCTGCGCTTCGAACACGCGTTGACCAACGATGCGCTGACGCGCTTGCCGAACCGCGTGGGTGCGCTGGAAAAGCTGCATGCCATGTTCATCCAGAGCGAATCGAACCTGACGAAGATGGGGGTGCTGCTGCTTGACCTGGACCGGCTGGCAATCATTAACGGTACGCGCGGCTACGAGGCCGGCAACCAGCTGCTGGTCGAAGTGGCGCAGCGCCTGCGGCAGCATTGCGGCGAAGGCAGCCTGGTGGCGCGCCTGGGCAGCGCGCGTTTCGTGATCGGCATGGCGGGCCACAAGACCTGGGACGGCATCGAAGGCGAGATGGAAGCGATACTGGCGGCAGTCAAGCCGCCATTCGTCATTCCGGGAACAGTATTGAACATGACGTTCAGCGCCGGGGTGGCCGTGTATCCCGACCATGCCTCGTCGGCGGAAGACTTGCTGGCATCGGCGGCGCTGGCGCTGCACCAGGCCCGCGATGCAGGGCCGGGCAACCTGCGCGTGTTCCACCCTTCGCTGCAGCAGTCGCTGAGCGAACGCATCGGGCTGGAAAACGAGTTGAAGGAGGCATTGGAAAAAGAGCAGTTCATCCTGCACTACCAGCCGCAGGTGTGCGCGGCCTCCGGGCGCATCGTGTGCATGGAAGCGCTGATCCGCTGGCAGCATCCTTCGCAGGGACTGGTGATGCCGGATAAATTCATTCCGCTGGCCGAAGCCACCGGTGCGATTGCCGCCATCGGCTCGTGGGTGATCGATGCCGCGTGCCGACAATTGGCAAGCTGGCGTGAAAACGGTTTCACCGAGGTCCGCGTGGCAGTCAACCTGTCGGCGCAGCAGTTGCTGCTGTCCGACCTCGGCGATACCGTGCAGGCGGCCCTGCAGCGCGCCGGCCTGCAGGGCGCAGACCTCGAACTGGAAATCACTGAATCGGTGCTGATGCAGGACCCGCAACGCTCCATCGAAAGGCTGGAGGCCTTGCGCAGCCTGGGCGTGCGCCTGTCGATCGACGATTTCGGCACCGGCTATTCTTCACTCGGCTACCTGAAACTGCTGCCGGTGCACGCTTTCAAGCTCGATCGCAGCTTTGTGCGCGATATCGGCAAGTCCGCCAAAGACCAGGAAATCTGCGCCACTGCAGTTGGCCTGGCGCGCAACCTCGGCCTCGAACTGGTGGCGGAAGGCGTGGAAGATGCGAGCCAGGCCGCGCAGTTGCGCATGCTGGGTTGCCATTACCTGCAAGGCTACTATTTCTCGCGGCCGATGGCTGCCTACGCGGCGACCGCCTTCCTTGCCAACAAAAGGAAGGTGGCGTGATCCGGCTCTATCTTCCAGTCACTCCCAGTGCCAGGACTGGCCCCAGCTTTCCTGGTAATCCCACAGGTGCAAGTCCTGGCCGTCGAATGAGCCCCACCAGGCGTCCTTGACGTCGACCGCCTTGCCTGGAGCATGGGCTGGACGCAGGGTCTGGCCGGACCAGGAGAAGCGCTGGTTGGCCTTGTCGTTGCAGTCCCAGACCACCAGCCTGGCGCCATTGCCGGTGCCGAAGGCGTAGACGTCGACGCATTTGTCGGGATTGTTTTTGCTGCGCAGCAGGCCGTCCGGGTCCTGGTACCACAGTTGCGTGACCTGGCCCTGGCAGCTCCAGTGGTGGACCGGCGTGCCGTTGGACATATTGTTGCCCTCGATGTCCATGCACTTGCCGCGGCCATCGACCAGCTTGCGGAACACGTAGGCGCTGCCCGGCTTGACGCTGGCGGTCACCCCCGTGCCGGTGATTGAACCGTCCGATACCAGCCGGATGCGCGCGCTGTCGCCGCTGACCATGAAGCTGGTGGCGATGGCGCCGGACAGCGATTTCACCAGCGCCCCATTGCGGTCATATACGTGGATGAAGTCCCGGTTCGCATCGGTGCCGCCATTGAGGTAGACCTTCAGCGCGGCCGCGCCTGGAATAGTCAGCCACTGCGAGCGGTCTTCGTTGTTGCCGTAGGCTCCGCTGCTCCAGGATGTGGCAAGCGCTTCGATGCTGATGCTGGCGCCGCCGGACGTGCCGGCGCCGTCGCTTACCAGTTGCGCGATGACGGCGTTGTCGGCCACGACCAGGGAATGGGCCAGCGCGCCGCTGAAGGCCTGCAGCAGGCGGCGATTGCTGTCGTAGAGGCGCAGCACGTCGCCGGCGCCAAGCGAGCCGCTGATATTGACGCGCACCGCACCGGCGCCCGGCAGGCGCAAGGTTTGCGCGCGGTCCTCGTTGTTGCCATAGGCGCCGGTGTCCCAGCGGGTTGGCGCATCGTCATATTTTTCCCATTTGCCTTCTTCTGCCTGGTCCGAGTAATTGAGCCAGACTGGATTGGAGCCGGCCGCCAGGCGCAGGCGCTCGTTCATGAAGGCGTTGGCGGGTACGGAAAACGCGAAGGTGCTGCCGAAGGCTGCGATGCAGGCTTGCTTGCCGCCTTGCCAGGCGCCAGCGGCGGCCGTGACGCGCCAGTCGTCGGGCTGCGCCTTGTTCTGGCAGGCGAAGCGCAAGGCAGCGGTGCAGGCGGCATCGTTCCAGCGTCCGTCCCCGCGCATTTGCGCGCAGTCTTCGTTGCTGTAATCATTCGGCTCGCCATCGGCCCAGGACCAGATCGCGGAACCGATCATGCCTTCGTCCCAGCGGTCCGCATCGACGTTGTCCACGCCGCAGCGCATCAGGGCCGGAATGTTGGAGGCATCGATGGTGCCGGTCTCGTCGACCCAGGAATCGGGCAGCACGTCCTTTCCCAGCTTGGAATCGGAAACCGCGTAGATTTTTTCCGGGTCTATCGGCGCGCCGTCTACCGTGCAGTTGGCGGTGTTGACATACTTTACCTGCCTGCTGTTCCAGCCGCCCGCGGCGCCGGTGGCGAACAGCGGGCCTTGCCAGACCACGGCGCCGTCGTAGGTGTTGTTGGCCGACTTGACGATCACGCGCTTGCCGCGGGCGATCATCTCGCGCGGCGATTCCCAGCGGGCGGCAGGCTTGTCGGAAGGCTTGTACAGCAGGCTGCCGAACACCGACAGCAACGGTCCCACTACGCCGGCCTGGTTGTTGGCGCGGTCTTCCAGGTCGACGAAGACAATCGCCTTCGGATTGGCGTCAAGCCAGTTGCGAATTTTCCACAGCTCGTTGGGGTAGTTGTCGAGCGCGCTGTAGATCGCCGAGCAATCCTGATGGCATAGCTGTACCTCGCCATTGTTCATGTGCAGGTCAAGGTCGATGTTGCGAATGCCCGAGTTGAGCAGTTGGTTCATCGGCCAGCGCTGGTTGGCCCAGGTGGCGCCGCTGTCGTTCCAGGCGTTGTGCGCACCCAATACCTGGACGCGATTAAGCGGTGTATCCAGCGCCACGTCGTATTGGGTACGGATGCCCAGGCCAAGGTCGGCAGCGTGCGCTGCCTGCATCCCGAACAGGAGAGAAACGATGACGCCCGCCAGCTTCATTCTGCCTCCGAAAATAAGTGCCCCGAACCGGAAAACTTACTCCACGAAGGGCCATCGCACGATGGAGGCGCACCTCTAAGATTTTGGCTCGTGCGGTCATTTACTTGTAGCAAAGTCCTGCTAGTTTGGCCGGTTCGCAGTCCGAAACAATCCGTTCACCGATAGACTATTTTGAGGAGCGATAGATGCTGAAATCCCTTAGCTGCGCGGTCGCAATCGCGTGCGCCTGTTCCGCCCTTCCTGCCATGGCAGCCTGCCCGGACTACTTGACGGCGGCCAATCCGCCAGCGCTGTCAGGGCCGGCGCGCAAGGGCTTTGCCAATTTCGGCAACACCATTCTCGCCGGCCTGTACAAGCCATGGCATATGGCGCACGACGTCATCGTCAAGACCGGCCAGGCTGCAACGATCACCGGGAAATTCGATTACGACGCGGTCCTGCACAAGGACCTGGAGGGCGAGAAGGTGCACGCTTACCTGTACGGCACCGGCATGCAGCAGTGGCAGTATCTCGGCAGCTTCACCACCGATAGCGACGGCAAGGTCAACGTGCCGCTGGGCGTGCGCCCGGTCGGCGACTATGCAGTGCGCTTCGTGGTGGAGGGGGACCTGAGCAGCACCAGCGGCTACCTGAGCGTGGTCGATCCAAGCCGGGACGCGGTGCTGTTCGACATCGACGGCACCCTGACGATCAACGATTTCGAAGCCTATGCCGATTATGTCGGCGTGAAGACTGCAACGGCGTACTCGTATGCGCCGCAGGTGGTGAATGCCTACCGCCAGAAAGGCTACCAGGTGATCTTCCTCACCGGCCGGCCTTACTGGGTGACGAAGGATGGACTTGAGTGGCTGAAGATCCAGGACATGGGGCAATGGCATTACCACTCCAACCCCTACGGCGATGGCCCCATCCCGCCCAATACGCAACAGTTCAAGACCGATTACGTGCGCTACCTGCGCGACACGGTCGGCCTGAACATCGTGCGTGCCTATGGCAATGCCACGACCGACATCGCGGCCTATGCCGACGGCGGCATTCCAAAGGCACAAACCTATATCATCGGCCCGAATGCCGGCGCCTCCGGCACGCAGCCGGTCCAGGGCGACTACACTGCCCATTACAGCTTTGTGGTAGAGCCCACTCCGGTAGCGAGCTGCCGCCGGTAACGTGGTAGATTCCCACTTTGAACATTGAGACGGAGGCTTGAAGTGGGAATCCTTGACGGCATGCTGGGCAACGCATCCAAGATCGACATCGCGGACTTGCGCGAAGACTTTGCCAAAGTCCTGGCGCCGAATGAGCGAGTGGAACACGCCTACCAGCTGATACGCGACTATTTCGTTTTCACCGACAAGCGCCTGGTCGTGGTGAATATCCAGGGCGTCACGGGCAGTAAAAAGGAGTATCACTCGATCCCTTACAAGAGCGTGACGCATTTCAGCATCGAGACCGGCGGTACGCTGGACCTCGACGCTGACCTGAAGATCTGGATTTCCAGCACCGCGGAACCGTTCACGCAAAAATTCAACAAGCGCCTGAGCATTTACGAGGTGCAGGCAGTCCTGGCGAGCTACGTGCTGAAATAGCAGGCTGGCACGCATCCATTCTTCGTCGCCGGGCGAATTGTTGCGATAGTGCTGCCGCTAGCATGAAGGCTTTTATGGGGGCTTTTCATGCCAGCTTACGAAGTAATCGATATCCCTAGCCACCAGCCGGCACTGGTGGCGCGCGTACGCCACACGGCGCCTGATCGTGGCAATGGCGCGCTGCCCGTGCTGTTCGTGCACGGCTCCTCCTTTCCCTCGGGACTATCTTTCGATTTCCGCATGGATGGCCAGTCGTGGATGGACTGGATGGCGGCACGCGGCTACGACGTTTACGCGCTCGACTTTCCCGGTTATGGGCTTTCGGACCGCTACGCCGCCGATGCGCCGTCGCCGCCCGGCCGCGCGCGCGAAGTGGCGCAAGATGTAGGCCATGCGGTTGATGCCGTCCTGCGCAGGAGCGGCAAGAAGCAGGTCCTGCTGGTCGGGCATTCCTGGGGCGGCTCGGCGGCCGCGCGTTATGCGCAGGAGCACGCGGCCAAGGTAGCAAAGCTGGTGATGTTTGCAGCGATTACCCCGCGCACAGTCCACGGCGCCCAACTGCCCGCACCGGCCAGGCCGGCCGATGCCTACGAGGAGTTGACGCCAGCCCAGCGCATCGCCGCCATGGACGGCCTGCGTCCTCCGCAGGAACCTGCGCTGCTGCACCCCGACATTTTTACCCGCTGGGGCGCGCAATGGCTGGCATCGGATGCGCGCCGCGAAGGCGCAGTGCGCTTCCCCGCCGGCCCCAGTGCCGACCTGGCGGACCTGCAGCAGGGGCGCAGCTATTACGATCCGGCGCGGCTGGAAATGCCGGTGCTGCTGGTGCGCGGCGAATGGGACGCATGGCCCAGCGACGCCGACTATCGCGCGCTGCAGGCTAGGGTCAAGGCGGCGCGCTACGTCGTCATCCCGCGTGGCACGCACGTGATGCACCTTGAAACAGCCCGTTTCGGCTTGTACGAAGGAGTGCTGGAATTCCTGCACAGTGAAACATCGGCAGGCCGATGATGGGACGCCGAAGGATGCATTGTTCTTCTCCCGCGGATTCTGTATGCTCGACGCGAGGCGCCAAGGCACAGGGCAAGCGGCTGTGATGGAGGCTGCCTGAAAACCTTCACAGGAGAAAAGCATGAGAGTCATCACGATTAGCGCGATCATGTTGCTGGCCGCCGGAACCGCGCAGGCAGGTGAGCCGATCTGGGACGCCAACAAGGTTCAACTGAAGGTGCAGAAGTTGGCAGAGGGCGTGTACGCCATGCTGCCTGCAGACGCAGCCAAGGCTGCGGAAGGTGTGCCGATCGCCACCACCTCCGGAATCCTGAGCGGCAGCAAGGGCGTCCTGGTGGTTGACACCATGATCAATGAGCGCCTGCACAAGCAGGTGATGGCCGAAGCAAAGCGTCATGGCGTACTGCGCTATGCCGTCAATACCAGTTACCACGGCGATCACTCCTACGGTAATTACTACCTGCCGAAATCGGCCACCGTGATCCAGCATGCCGCGGCCAAGGCATATGTGGACGCCAATTTCGCCAAGGATGTCCAGTTCATGGAGGGAGCCTTCGGCAAGGGACGCGGCATTGACAAGATCAAGCCGCGCACCGGCGACGTGCTGGTGGCCAAGGACAGCCGTGTGCAGCTGGACCTGGGCGGCAAGGTGGTCGACATCATCGACTTCGGCTTCGGGCAGACCGGGGGCGACCTGGTGGTGTGGGACCCGCAGGCGAAAGTTGCCTTTACCGGTAATCCGGTGATCGCCGGCCAGCCCTCGCTGCCATGGCTATTGGATGGCCATGTGCAGGACACGCTGGATACGCTGACCCGCCTTTATAACTTCCTGCCGGCCGATGCTCGGATTGTGCCGGGACACGGCCCCGTAATGGGCAAGGAGGCAATGAAGTGGCATCTGGACTATCTGGCGGCGCTCAGGAGCGCCGTGCAGGATGCCCATGCCAAGGGCATGACGCTGGAACAGGCCCAGTCGCACGCCGACCTGCCCGCGTTCAAAGGCTATGCCATTTACGACTGGGTGCACAAAGGTATCAATGTTCCTGCGGCCTACGCGGAATTCAGGAAGTGATCAGTTGACGCCGTAGCGGGCCCGGATGGCGGCCAAAGCGCCGTTTTGCTCGAGCTGGGTAATCGCCTGGTTGATGCGCGCGAGCTGGGCCTGGGTGGTGCTGGCGGCATTCAGCATCAGGTGTACCGGCGCGCGGTAGGGGACGTAGGGAATCTGCACGATCCGGACATGCTGCAGCCGCGCGATATGGCGCAAGGCATTGGCGTCGCCCATGATCAGGTCGCCGCGTCCGGCCTCCAGCATCTTGATGCCTTGCTCGAAGGTGCCGAAAGTACTGCGCCTGCCTTCCGCATTCAGGAGCGGCAGGGCGCGGTCATAGTCGTCGCCGTAATAGCCGAGGCGCGGCGCCAGCAGGCTGGCACGCTGCGTGACGATGTCCTGGAAGCTGTCGATGCGGCGCAATTTGTCCAGCTTTTCCGGCACGGTGAACAGGCCCACGGTCTCTTGCCGGTAGGGCAGGCTGAAACGGGCATAGCCGCGCCGCTCTTCCGTCGCGGAAGCGGCCATCAGCAAGTCCAGCTTGCCTTGCTGAAACAGGACATTGCGGCGCGCCGGCGGCATTTCCTTCTCCAGCTGCAGGCCGCAGCCGGCATGCTTGAGTATGGCCTGCAGCAATTCGAAATCGACGCCGCCCAGCACTTCCTTGTCATTGTGATAAAAGTACGGCGGCCATTCTTCCGGCGCCAGGCGCAGGGTGCAGGCCCCGGCGGGGCCGGCAAGTTGTATCAGCAGTGCAGCGAGCAACAGCCTCATGGCCGAAGGCATCCGAAAGTATCCACGAGGACAGTGTTTCAGATGGCAGCGTCGCTGTAAAGTGGAAAGCTTGTCTGTGTGGTGCCGGTATATTTCCCGACCGCCGGCCCCGGTAGTGGCGCCGCAGCGCCAGGTGCACGCATTTTGCTGGCCCAATATGACGGCCGTTTGACGCCCGTGTTACGGCTTGGTGTAATACAGGCCATGAACGAAATACATGCACTCCTGCAACAGGCCGTCGCACTGCACAAGAATGGCGAACTGGGCCGCGCGCAAGCCCTCTATGATGAGGTGCTGCGCACCCAGCCCTTGAACTTCGATGCCCTGCACCTGAGCGGCGCCCTGGCGCGCCAGCAGGGCGAGCCCCAGCGCGCGCTGGACTTGATCGATGGCGCGCTGGCCATCGACAGCCGCCGCGCGATTGCCCACTGCAACCGCGGCGTGGCGCTGCAGGACCTGGGCCGCTACGACGAGGCCCTGGCCAGTTTCGAACGCGCGCTGGCCTTGCAGCCGGAATACGCCATCGCCCTGGGTAATCGCGGCAACGCCTTGCGCCACCTGGGGCATCTCGAGCGCGCGCTGGAGAGCTATGACGCCGCGCTGCGCCTCTCGCCCGGCAATGCTGACGCACTGTGCAACCGTGCGCTGGCGCTGCAAGCGCTGGCCCGCCATGAGGCGGCCCTGGACAGTTTTGGCGCAGCGCTGAGGGTGAGGCAGGAATATCCGGAAGCCCTGCATGGCGCCGCCGTTTCGCTGCTGGCGCTGGGCAAGCCGGCCGATGCGCTGGAAGGCTTCGAGCGCGCGCTGCACTTGCAGCCGGAATATGCGGAGGCATGGTGTTCGCGCGGCGCCTTGCTGCTGCGTGCCCAGGACTACGAAGAAGCGCTATCGAGCTTCCAGGATGCGCTGGCCGTGCGTCCGCGCTACGCGCGCGCCCAGCTCGGCCTGGCGAACACCCTGCGCGCGATGGGCCGCCGTGCAGCGGCCGTGGAGGCCTACCAGGCAGCACTGGCTTTTGGCGCCGATGCCGCAACCGTCGGCTACATGCTGGCCATCATGGGCGCCGAACAGGCGCCGGGCGCCTCGCCGGCTGCTTATGTGAAGGCGCTGTTCGACCAGTACGCCGGCAATTTCGACCGCCACCTGGTCGACGTGCTGCGCTACCGCACCCCATCGCTGCTGGTGGAGGCTCTGCGCCGCCACCTGCCGCCGGGCGAACTTGATGTGCTGGACGCCGGCTGCGGCACCGGCCTGTGCGGACCGTTGCTGCGGCCGCTGGCCTGCCTGCTGGAAGGCGTCGACCTGTCGCCGCACATGCTGGACCGCGCCCGCGATACCGGCTTGTATGACGGCCTGTATTGCGGCGACATGGTTGGCTATCTGCGCGTCCGGCCAGGGAGTCTTGACGTCATCGTTGCCGCCGATGTTTTCGTGTATGTGGGCGACCTGAAACCGGTATTTTCCGTGGCCCGCCTGGCGCTGCGCAGTGGAGGCTGCTTTGCCTTCTCGGTCGAGGAACACCCAAGCGCTGAAGAGTTTGTGCTGCGCTCGTCCGGCCGCTACGCGCACTCGCGCGCCGGCATTGAAGCGCTGGCGCGCAGCCACGGTTTCACCATCAATGAAGTTACCCCGAGCACCTTGCGCCAGGAGAGCGGCGAAGACATGCGGGGCCTGCTGGTCATTCTATCGAGAGCCTGAAGGTAAGAATGGCAGAGCCGCTTGAAATTGCCGCCAACGCGATCATGGCAGTCTCGATCTTCCTGGCGGGACGCAACAACATCCATTCCTGGTGGACCGGCATCGTCGGCTGCGCGCTGTTCTCGGTGCTGTTCTACGGGTCGCAGCTGTATGCCGACGTGGCGCTGCAGCTGTTCTTCATTGCCACCTGTATGATGGGCTGGCGCCAGTGGCTGCGCGGCGACCATGGCCATGCGCTGCATATCCGCACCACGCGCACTGTGACCTTGCTGAAGATGGCGCTGGCGGGCATCGCCGCTACGGCGGCCTATGGCCTGATGCTGAAGCATTACACCAATGCCTACGCGCCCTTCGTCGATTCGACGGTGCTGATGTTCTCCATCATTGCGCAAGTTCTGCTGATGGGGCGCCGCATCGAGAACTGGCCGGTATGGCTGCTGGTGAATACCATTTCGGTCCCGCTGTACGCCAGCCGCGGCCTGTACTTGACGGCCGCGCTGTATGCGGCTTACTGGATCAATGCCCTTGTCGCGTGGCGCCACTGGCGCCGGCAACGCGCGGCTGGAGCCTAGAAGGACCGCTCGTAGCCGATGGACACCCTGGCTGCGTTATATTCGCGGAACGTGCCGGTGGTGCGGCCGTTCGGACCCTGGTAGCTGCGGGCTTCGCGCGTCGCTTGCTTCAACAGGTTGTAAGCGCTGATGCGCAGCAGGCCTCCGATCCCGGGGCGATACGTGAGGTAGGCGCCCAGTTCGCGCTGCCCGCCAGTATGTGCCGCTTGCGCTTCCGTGATGCGGCTCCAGCCGGCAGCGGTGGCCACCAGTGTTGCACCGCCGCCCCAGGGGCCGCTGCGGTATTCGGCGCCTGCCGTGGCGTTCCAGCGCGGCTGGCGTGCCAGCCGGTTGCCCGGTCCAGTTACCGACTCCACTTCGGACCAGTGGCGGCCGGCGTTGAGGGAGAAGCGCCAGGGCGTGCCTTCCAGCGGCTGCTTCCATTCCAGTTCCAGGCTACGGGTTTGCGCGCGGCCGCTGTTGCGTGGCGAAATCACCCAGCGGCCATCTTCCAGCCGCAGCACATCGAGGATGACGTCGTCGATGCGGCGTGTACCGAGCGTCAGCGAAACCAGCTCGCCATCCTTGCCGTAAGTTTCGAACGCGAGGTCGGCGCCGCGCGCGGTTTCAGGCCGCAGGCCAGGGTTGCCGCCCTGGTCGGGGTCGCTTTCTGTGTTGACCAGGCTCAGGAAGCGGCGCGGCGCAAGCTGTTGCAACTCGGGCGCCTTGTAGCTCGAAGCGAGGGCCAGGCGAAGCTGGCGCCGTGGTTCGCCCGGCAGCTTCCACAGCGCCTGCAGGGTGGGGCTGGTTTGCGCCATGCTGCTTTCGGCAACGGCAAAATCGCTGCCCGACGAGCGGGTACTGCTGCTTTCGCGCCGCACGCCTGCATACAGCGACAGTCCCTTGCCGAGCTCCCATTCGTCTTGCAGGTACAGGGCGACGCGCCTAAGCCGTGCGTCGGTATGGCGGTCGAAGTCGATTGGCGCCGGACCGCTGGGGTGGCTGTCGCGCTGGACTTCGTGTTCGCGCTGCATGTTCCGGCTGATGTCCCAGCCAGCGCTCAAGGTATGGCTGCCAAGCGCGGGCCAGGCGTATTTGCCGGTGCTGGCTGCCCCGCTGCTATCGGGAGAGGTTTCGTAGCGTCGCATCAGCAGCGGCGCACCCTGCAAACTGTCGGCCGTGTATGTGCGCTTGCGCTGCGTGTCATTGCCGTTGAGGCTGAAGGAGGCGTCGAGGCGCGCGCCGCTTTCCAGTTTGCGCGACCACGCCAGCTCGGTGCGCAGGATCCGGGTGAGGTCCCTGCGCCGCATGCCTTCCCGTCCATACGGATAGTCGGGACCGAACTCCACGGCCGACATGGTGTCGCGGTCGAAGCGGAACTGCGTGGCGCTGGCAAAGGTGTTCCAGCTGATTGTTTCGCCGGCGGCCAGTGTCCATGCCAGGCGTTCGTTGAGGTTAAGGATGTAGCCGTGGGCCAGTGAATGGCCTTCGTCCTTGCGCAACGCATCCGGCGTGCCGCTTGCGTCGCTGTGCTGGACGCTGCCGGTCTCGGTCCGCTCATTGGTGATCCGTTGCAGGCTGGCGCTGACGGTGTAAGACAGGCCGTCGCTCTTGTCGCCCAGCGCAATCTCGGCGCGGTCGCCGCCAAAATGGCGCGGGATGGGGGTCGCCAGCTTCCATTCGCGCGAGCGCTTCCCGGGTGCCTTGCGCAGCACGATGTTGATGGTGCCGGCGATGGCTTGCGCGCTGAACTCGGCGGTGGTGGCGCGCATGATCTCGATGCGCTCGATCAGGCCGGGCGAGAGTGCGTCCAGCGAAAACCCGGGCACGGGGCGTTCGCCGTTGACCAGCAATTGCGTGTAGCCGGCGCCCAGGCCGCGCATGCGCGGTGCATTGCCGGATACCGTGACGCCGGGCAGGCGCCGCATCACGTCCAGTGCCGATGCATCGCCGTGGCGAAGGATTTCCTCGCGGCTGATAACGATACGGGAGGCGGTATCCTCGCGCCGCTGCATGTCGGCGCTGGCTTTGACTTGCACGATGGGCGGCGTTTCCTGGGCGTAGGCGCGTGCGAAGACCATCGCCGCGCAGGCGATCAATCGAAGTTTCATGGATGTTGGCTTACTTCAGGACGAAGATGGCATTCACGGTCTGTGAATAGGCGATGGAATCCGGCACGCTGTATTTGCCGGTTTGCGGGGCGGTGCCGCGCGTTTCCCGGCCAGCCTGCTGTTCCATGAACGGCGCTCCGACCTGGGCCAGCGGGCCGCGTGCAATGGCGACCACCGGGCCGAGTTTGCGGCCGAAGGCTTTGGCCAGTGAGTTGCCCTTGTTGCGTGCGTCCTCGGCGGCGGCAGCCATCAGCTGGGTGTTGATATCGTCGCCGTCGGTGCGGTCGAAAGTGGAGCTGATGCTGGTGATGTGGGCCATCTCCACCAGCCTGGCGATCAGGTCCGGCCATTGCGCCAGGTCGCGCACGCGGGCATGGAACAGGCGTCCCATTGAATAGGCCGGCGCTTGTCCATCGGCGAGCGGGACGGTCTTCTTTTCGACCTCGTAGGATTCGATGTCGGCTTCCTGCACGCCGTGTTCGGCCAGCAGCTGCATCGCTCCGGCGCTCAGCTGCTGCAGCTGCGCTGCGGCGGTTTCGGAACTGGCGTCCTGGGCGCCGGCTTCGAACTTGACTTCGCCGATGTCGGGCCGCATCCACAGCTGCGCCTTGCCGCTGGTGCTGACGAACGGATGCTGCGGCAACGCCGTGCCGGATGCCTGGGCGCTGCAGGCGGCCGACATCAGGCACAGTGCCAGGGCTGCGATGGTCGATCTCAACATCATTTGCCGTGCTCCTGGATCCAGGTGTATTTCAGGTCGGCTTTGCCGGGGCCGTTCTTGAAGCGGCACTTGGCGATGCCGCTGCGGGCGGCTTCGTCCAGGGCAGGGTGGCCGGACGATTTGACGATGGCCGAATCCTTGACGGCGCCGTTTTCGTCCACCGTGAAATTGAGGGTGACGGTGCCGGTATGCCCGGCATCCAGGTCCGCTTGTGGCCAGGCCGGCTTGTTGCAGGAACTGAATTCCACGACAGGGCGCTGCGCTGTATCGTTCGAGCCGGCGTGGGCGCAAGCGGCGAGGCTTGCCAGCAGGGCGGCGGTGCAAAGGTGTCTCATTGCTCTATCTCCTTATTCGAGGGTCCATACGTACTTCATCTGCTGCCAGGTTGCGACCGGCTTGCCGCGTACCTTGGCAGGTTTGAAATGGCATTTGCTGATACCGGCCTGCGCCGCCTTGTCCAGGCCAGGGTGTCCGCTGGAGCCGAGCACTTTCGAACCGGCGACTCTGCCGCCCGCGTCGATGTTGAACGACAGCGTCACGGTGCCGGTATGCTCGGCTTGCAGGTCCTCGGCAGGCCAGAGCGGCTTGGCGCAGGATTTGAAGTCGACTACGGCCGGCGTGCGCGCGACCGGCACGCTGGCAGCGTCAACGCGTGCATTGGCATAGCCGGTCAGGCAGGCTGCCGCGACGCCTGCTGCGGCCACTGCTGCTTTCCAGTTGCCGCGCTGCTCTTGCGGCGCCATCAACTGGCGGATGCGTTGCATCAGGTCGCCGCCGTCGGCTGCCAGTGCCATGCGCCGGGAGGCGAACTGCATCTTCTCCAGTTCGGACAGGGCGAGTGCGAGGCGGCGCGGTTCACCGGTCAACTGGGCGGCGATGCTATCGGCCACCAGCTCGCGTTCGTGGCTGATCCTGCGTGACAGCCACCACACGGCAGGGTGGTAGAACAGCAGGATTTCCACCACGTTCTGCAGCAGGTTGATCAGGAAGTCGTGGCGGCGTACATGGGCCAGTTCATGGGCGAGCAGGGCTTCCAGCAATTCCGGCGGCATGCGTGCCACCAGTGCCGCCGGCACCAGCACGACGGGGCGCCACCAGCCCGCCGTAATAGGGCTGGCCAGCGTTTCAACGATGCGCAGGCCGACATCGCGGCGTATGCCAAGGCGCCCGGCGAGGCCCGACAGGCGTTGCTGCCAGTGCTCGTTGCGGCCGCCGGTGCGGCGGGCGCGGGCGATCCAGGCCAGGCCGAAGGCGCTGCGCAGTGCCAGTGCG
Source organism: uncultured Duganella sp. (assembly GCA_966077345.1). Classification (GTDB taxonomy): domain Bacteria; phylum Pseudomonadota; class Gammaproteobacteria; order Burkholderiales; family Burkholderiaceae_D; genus Rugamonas. The sequence goes on along the minus strand of CBHREK010000031.1, from coordinate 115,036 downwards.
CCGACGCAGGCCAGCCAGGCCGCTACCAGCAGCGGCAAGCGGCTGTCGATGCTGGCCAGCAGTTCGCTTTGCCCGAACTTGCTGTCGCCGCCCGCCAGCACCAGGGCTTGCAGCGAACGCGGCGTGGTTTGCAGCGCGCTCGCAAATTCGCAGGCGGGCCACAGCAGGCAGGCCAGCATGGCTGCGCAAGCCACGGCATAGCGCTTGCCGGGGCGTGCGCCGCGCATCAGCCAGAGCAGGGCGACGGCAGCGAGGCCGACCAGCGTGCCTTGCCAGAGGAAGTGGATCAGGGCCCAGCCGGCGGCGTGGATCACGTCATTCATTCGGCTTGTCCTCCTGCTTCAGCAATTCTTCGATTTCAGCGCGCTCTTTTTTCGAGATGCCGCTTTTCAGTGCCGCCAGCACCAGCGCCTTGGCCGAACCGGCGAAGGCGCGCTGCAACAGGTCCTGCAGCATATTGCCCTGCATCGCCTCGCGCGCCACGGCGGCGGCATAGATATGGGAACGCTGGCTCTCGTCGCGGATCAGCAAGCCTTTGCCATGCATGATCTGCATCAGGCGCAGCACAGCGCCGTAGGCCAGGTCGGGCTTCTCGGCCAGCATGGCTTCGTGTACCTGCTTGGCGGTGGCGGGGCCCAGCGGCCAGATCGCCTGCAGCAGTTCCAGTTCGGCCGGAGTGGGTTTCGGAATGGTAGCCATGTTTATTTCCTTGTAAGGTTTTGACTAGAATAGCCTGTCTAGACAGAGTTGTATACTTCGTCGTTTTTCCTGTGGCGAAATGTAGACAAGGCTGTCTATATATTCAAATTGCATATGAGTCTGAAATTTAATTAGTTTCAGAAATGAAAGGTCGGCGTTATAGTCGCCGCATGAATACGCAAGCCGTCCTCCGCCGCCACACCATCTACATGCTCTGCATGGCGCAGTGCATGTGCCGCTGCTAAGCAACCCATCCCCCTAGTTTTGCCCGACCTGCCATACCGGCCGGCGAGGGCGTCGCACACCCAAAAGGAAGACCATGATCAAGCCACTGAGCATTACGCTGGCCATTGCCGCCGCATTCCCGCAACTCGCTTACGCAGAAGAAGAACTGGCGCGCGTCGTCGTTACCGGTTCGAATATCCGCACCTCGCAGAAAGAAGGCGCCAGCGCCGTGCAGGTGCTGACCGCCAAGGAGCTGGCCGCTACCGGCAAGACCACCGTGGCCGATATCCTGCGCACCATTTCCGCCAACAGCGGCAACAGCTACAACGAGCAATACACCGGCAGCTTCTCGGCTGGCACGGCGGGCCTGTCGCTGCGCGGCCTGGGCCAGAAGAACACCCTGATCCTGGTGAACGGCAAGCGCGTGTCGTCGTACGCTACGGCGCAAGACCTGCAGGAAGTCTTCGTCGACCTGAACTCGCTGCCGATGGCCGCAGTGCAGCGCATCGAGGTGCTGAAAGATGGCGCTTCTTCCGTCTACGGTTCGGATGCGGTGGCGGGCGTGGTCAACATCATCCTGTACAAGGAATTCAAGGGCACCGAAGTCAGTGCGCAAGTGGGTTCGTCCACCGAAGGTACCGGCCAGCTTGAACGCAGCGCGTCGCTGCAGACCGGCTTTGGCAGCCTCGATGAACAAGGCTGGAGCGTGGTGTTCTCGCTGGACGCGCTGAAGCGCGACAAGCTGCAGCAAACCGACGTGTCCTACCTGCGCGGCAGCGACTTCCGCGGCCATGCCAACGGCACGCTGGCATGGACGCCGACCAATTACTACGGCACTTCCGACGCGACCAGGCAGCTGGGCGGCGTGCAGGGCCCGCTGCAGGTGCAGAACTACGGCGACATCACGCCGGGCAAGAGCGGCCAGGTGCTGGCCTATAACCCGGCCGAATTCCGCACCCTGATCCCGGGCGTGGAGCGCGTGCATACCTCGCTGCGCGGCACCCTGAAACTGAATGACGACACCGAAGCCTACGCAGAAGGCCTGTACGGCTATTCCTGGGCGGAGCAGACCTTTGGCGCGCCCCTGACCGTGGGCAGCGGCCTGCGCGCCTGGAACAACAGCAAGCAGGCACTGGATAACATCGGCGTCGTGCTGCCGGTGGGCCACCCGAACAATCCCGGTGCAACCGCGCTGCCATTCACTGCCACGCTGTTCGACCTGGGCCCGCGCATGAAGCAGGACAAGGTGGACTTCTACCGCGTCCTGACCGGCATCAAGGGTGTCTGGAGCGGCTGGGAATACGACGCCTCGATCGCGCGTTCGGGCAGCAAGCTGAAGGAAACCGTACAGAACTTCGTCAACCGCTATGAGTTTGAAAAAGTGCTGGCGGACGGCAGCTACAACTTCGCCGACCAGTCGAAGAACAGCGAAGAAGTGCGCAACCGCCTGCGCCTGTCGACCCTGCGTCCTGCCGAATCCACGTTGACCGTGGCCGACTTCAACGCATCGAAGGAACTGCTGGACCTGCCGGCAGGCGCGCTGGGCTTCGCCTTCGGCGGCCAATGGCGCCAGGAAGAAATGAATTCCAACACCTCGACTGCCGTGTTGTCCGGCACCGAACTGCGCCCTGCGATCAATATCATCAAGGGCAAGCGTGAAGTCACCGCGGCCTTCGCCGAATTCAACGTGCCGGTGCTGAAAGACCTGACCGTCAACCTCGCCGGCCGTGCCGACAAATACAGCGACTTCGGCTCCGCCTTCTCGCCGAAAGCCAGCGTGCGCTACCAGGCTGCCCCGTGGCTGCTGCTGCGCGGTACCGTGTCGCGCGGCTTCCGCGCGCCATCGCTGCCGGAGATCACCAATTCGACCTCGGTCAGCTACGGTTCCGTGATCGACGCGAAAGACCCGATCACCCCGAGCCAGCCACGCGGCGTCACCAATATCACCGTCGCCAATACCGAACTGTCGCCCGAGCGCTCGAAGAACCTGAACCTGGGCTTCGTGCTGTCGCCATCGGCCAATAGCAGCGTGGGCGTGGACTTCTACCATATCCGCACCAAGGGGGTGATCGACACGGAAAGCACCGACATCATCCTGGCCAACGAAAGCATCCACCCAGAGAAAGTGGTGCGCGACGGCCAGGGCCGCATCCTGACGCTGTACCGCCAGTACGCCAACCAGGGCGAGCGCGTGGTGAGCGGCATCGACGTCGACCTGCGCTACAAGCTGCCGAAGACCGCTTACGGCAACGTGACCTTGAACGCGCAGCTGAGCCGCGTGTTCAAGTACGAGCAGCCGCTGGCGAACGGCGAGCCGCTGACCAACGGCGCCGGCACCAACTACTTCGGCTCCATCCCAAAATGGCGCGGCACCACCAGCGCCACCTGGGAACTGGGCCAGTGGAGCACCAACGCCGCGTGGAATTATGTTGACGGCTACGAGCAGACTACCCGTCCGGGCGAGCGCGTGAAGCCTTACGCCACGGTGGACCTGAACGTGGGCTACAAGATCAGCGCGGCCACCAGCGTGAACCTGGTCCTGGCCAATGCGTTCGACCGCAAGCCTTCGTGGGATAGCTCGTTCGCCTTCTTCGACTTCACGCAAGGCGACCCGCGCGGACGCTTCGCCTCAGTCAAGCTCAATCACAAGTTTTAATGATCGAGGCGCGATAGCTGCTGGGAGTGGTACCCATCCGCTCGCGGAAGGCGGTAGCAAAATTGCCGGCATTGGCAAAGCCCAGCAGCAGCGCGATGTCCTGCACGTCCATGTCGGTATCGCGCAGCAGGTGCATGCCGCGCTGGATGCGCGCTTCGCGGATATAGGCAAACACGGTCATGCCGGTGTGGGTGCGAAACAGCTGGTTCAGCTTTTCGCGGTAGGTGCCTACGCTGGCGGCGATTTCCGCCAGGCCGGGCAGGGCAGCCAGGTTATCGTAGATCAGGCGCTTGGCAGCGTTGACGATGACCGAGTCGGTGTCGATCGGCTCGGGCTCCGCGGCCTCCACCGCGGGGCGCTTCATCAAATTCAGGTGCACGTGGATGCGTGCCGCCAGTTCACCCGGCGTAAACGGCTTGCTGACAAAGTCGACGCCGCCAAGCTGCAGGCCCATGATGCGGTCTTCCACCGCTTCGGTGCCGCTCAGGAAAATAATCGGGATATCGCGCGTGGCCGGGTTGGCCTTGAGTAAACGGCAACAGGTGTAGCCGTCCATATTCGGCATGCGCACGTCCAGCAGGATCAGGTCGGGCTGGCCGGACAGCGCCAGTTGATAGCCCTGCTCGCCATTAAAGGCCACCGACACCCGGTACGGCATTTCGCTTAACAAGTCGACGAGCATGCGCTGTTCGAACGCGGAATCATCCACGATCAGGATATTGCGCACTTGTGCATCGCTGGTCAGGTACATGGTTGCTCAGGGTGGGGCCGTGTTGCTTATTATGCCCATGTTTAAAAAAATGTTGCGCAATTCACATCTGGCAAAGGCATTCTCTCCTCTGGCAAAAGTAGTGTGCGCCGCAACAACGCCGAATGGAAAGAAGATAGCGACGTTCCTTGCAAGAGTGATTTTTGGTGAGTCTTTTAGGGGTGTTTTCGCGGTTCAATTGAGTCTGAAGCATTCAACTGGTTAAATTAAACCAACTGACTAGGAGGCAACATGAAACATACCGACTTTGGCCAAATGCCCTGCCCGATCGCGCGTAGCCTCGGCAAGGTAGGCGAGTGGTGGAGCATCTTGATTCTGCGCGATGCGTTCTATGGCCTGACCCGCTTCGATGAATTCGAGAAGAGCCTGAAGATCGCGCCGAACATGCTGACCCGTCGCCTGGCCGGTCTGGTCGAGGGCGGCCTGATGGAGCGCCGCCAGTACAGCACCCGTCCGCCGCGCTACGAATACATCCTGACCAAGGCGGGCCGCGACTTCAAGCCAGTGCTGCTGGCCTTCATCGCCTGGGGTAACGAGCACCTGTCGCCGGAAGGCGCCAGCTTGCTGGTGGTGAGCCGCGAAACCGGCAAGCCGGCCGACCAGGTTCTGGTCGATGCCAATAGCGGCCTGGCCATCAATGACGAGGACTATATGTTCGCGCCAGGGCCTGCCGCGCCGGAAGTGATGCGCAACCGCATCACCGAAGCCGGCCGCCGCATGCCTAATTAGGCTGGAGCTGCTCGTAGACCGCGTTGGCGATCTGCGACAGCTCTTTCTTGCCGACGGCAGCCGACAGCGCATAGCCGAAGCTGCCGTCGATCCAGTAGAACACTCCCACGTTTCCTTCTTGCGCGAACCGGAATCCGGTGTCGCGGTTTTGCTTCTGGCCGGAGCTGACGTAGAGCGTCAGGCGCTGGCCGCCGGCATCGGCGTACATGAACTGGGCGACCGGGCCGCTGTCGCCGGGCAGCAGGCGGCCTCCCACCAGCTCATAGCCCTGGCTTGCCAGCTGCGGCGGGCGCAGCTGCTTGCCCAGGCGTTTCGACAGCCAGGCCACCAGGTGCTGCTGCTGGTCGGCGCCGACTTCCACCGGATGCCTGACTTCGGGCGTGTAGACAGCGTGCGCGATGGCGGCCTGGCGTGGCAGGGCGGCCAGGGCCTGGGATGCGCCGCTGGCCATTGACCCTGTGCCGCTATCCGTTCCCGCGCCGCGCAGCGTCCAGCCGGCGGCGCTGCCGATCACGCCGGCGCCAACGGCGACGGCCAGCATCGCAGCCATGCGGCGCCAGGCGGGGATGGCCCACGAACGGGCCATCGCGGCCTCGCCGGGGGAGTCCGGGGCGGATGTTGCGCCAGGGGGCGGCGGATGAAGCGCATCCGGAATGCGCGCGTCGAGCACTTCATCGAACAGAGCGTGCAGGGCGGCATTCTGCTCGCGGTAGGCTTGCAGGCGCGCGGCTTCGGCGGGATGGTCGGCCAGGTAGCGATCGACCGCTGCCTGCCGATCCGGCGGCAGGCGGCCATCGACCCAGGCTTGCAATTCGGCTTCGTTCATTTGACTACCTTCAGACTGGCGGCTGGCGGCTGTCCCGCCATCAGCCGCCGCAAATTCTCGCGTGCGCGGCTCAGGCGCGACATCACGGTGCCAAGCGGGATGTCGAGCGTGGCCGCCACGTCTTCATAGCGCATTTCTTCCAAGGCCACCAGCAGCAGGACTTCGCGCTGGGCCGGCGGCAATTGCTGCAACGCGCGTTCCAGGTCGCGCAGGCCGAGCGATTCCGCCAGCGGCGCGGCCGGCACATCGCCCTCATCCAGCTCCACCGCCGGCGGTGGCGAGCGCCGCAACTGGTCGACGTGCAGGTTGTGCATGATGCCGAACAGCCAGGCGCGCAGGTCGCCGTCCGGCCGCCACTGGGCGATGCGCGCCCAGCCGCGTTCCACGGTGTCCTGCACCAGGTCGTCCGCGCTGGCGCTATCGCCGGTCAGCGCGCGCGCGTAGCGGCGCAGGCGCGGCAGGCAGGCCAGCAGGCGTTCATGCATTTCCTGCATCCGCTTAATCCTTGACGACGTGCCAGATATCCTTCACGTTGTCGCCGGCGCGGTCGCCGGCTTTTTTGTCGCCGACGAACAGGTAAAGCGGCTTGCCCTTGTAGGCCAGCTGCTTGCTGCCGTCATCGCGCGTGATGGCGGACCACGGCGCGGCCAGCTCGCCAGTGGCGGCAACGGCGGGCCAGTTCTTCAGGCAGCCGTCAACGCAAGCGCTCTTGCCGCTGCCGGCAACGTCCTTGTCGAAGGTGTAGACGGTCATGCCGGCGGCATCGACATACACGCCATCCGCTTTTTTCAGCGGTTCGGCAGCGACGGCGGCAGTGCTCAGCAGGGCAGCCAGGGTCAGTACGATAGCTTTCATTTTGTCCTCCGTGAGTGATGAGTATTGCGTATACGTAGCGTGTGGCCAGCTTATTCCATCCTGCCTAAAATATTTTCCTGCCTATTCTGTCACGGAGGATGCGATGAACAATTTCATGCGTGTAGCTGTGTTGTCGGCCCTGCTTGGCGTCGGAAGCGCCTGGGCGGAAGGCCTCGCCAAGTCGGACCAGAAAATGCTGACCGACCTTGCCATGGCCAATATGGCGGAAATCGAGACTGCCAAGCTGGCTTTGCAAAAGACCCAGAGCGACCGGGTCAAGAGCTTCGCCCAGCAAATGGTCGATGATCACACCAAAGGGCTGGAAGAAGTACGCAAGGTTGCCGCCGCGCGCAGCCTGACCTTGCCGACCGAGCTCGATGCCAAGCACAAAGCCATGGCCGCCAAGCTGGAAAAACTCTCCGGCGACAAGTTCGACCGCAGCTATATGGAGCAGGCCGGTGTCCAGGCGCACAAGGAAGCGCACCAGCTGGTGAGCAAGGCCGAGTCGACGGCCCAGGACAGCGAACTGAAATCGCTGGCCACCCGCCTGCAGCCCACCATCCACCAGCACCTGAACAATGCCGAACAGTTGAATGCCGCCATGAAGGGTGGTAGTTCGACCGTGGGCAGCAGCGGCACCCAGGGCAGCACGGGCTCGGGCAACACGCCGCGGACGGAAGCCGACAGCCACGACCACGGCACCAGTGGCGGCAACAAGCCGGATTCCAGCACCCGCGACAGCAAGCCGGAACGGCGCTGATTGCCTGCGGCGGGCAGCCGCCGCGTTGTTTGTTCAGCTGGTCTTAAGCTACTTGAACACCGAAAAGTCCGGTCGTGCGGTATGATTCTCTGCTGCAACACCTATTTCAAGGATATCAAGTAGTGGATTTGTTCGCGCTCGACGAGGAGCTGGCACAGTGGGAGGCGGAATTGCCGCTTGCTGAGGGCGAACATCGTCTGCAACTGCTGTCGCGGCTGGCGTGGCACCTGCGCCAGCGCGATGGTGTGCGTTCGGCGCAACTTGTCGCCGAAGCAACTTCGCTAGCCTTTCTTTTGCCGGCGGCGGAAAGGCGTGTGCTGGCCGCGCGCTGGGAACTGGTGCAAGCCGAAATCCGTTGGCTGGGCGGCGACCTCGACGCCGCCAGCGTCATCGCCGAACGCGCCATGCTGGAATTCGCCCGCCATAACGACCGGCTGGGCGCCGCCGACACCCACAGCCTGCTGGCCTGGATCGCCGTTGACCGCGGCGACTCGGCCGGCTGCGACAATGAGCTGGCGCTGGCCATCGCCGATGCCCGCGCATCCGGCGACGCCATGCGCATCGATATTTTCGAGAGCCTGGCGGCGCTGTTCAGCGTCTTCCGCAATGCGCCGGCGGCCAACGCGCGCTGGAGCAAACGCTTTGCGATCGACCTGGCCGGCCGCCACCCGGTGGTGGCGGGCTGGATTTCCGACTACCTCGGCACGGCGGCTTTCCAGGCGGCGGAGTTCGGCCGCGCCATCCGCCACCTGATCGCGGCATTCGAAGCGGCCCTGGTTTCCGGCCAGGTTCGCCGCGCCGTGATCCTCGCCACCAATATCGGCAACGCCTTCACGCGCCTGAATGCGCACGACGCCGCGCTGGAATGGATGCAGCGCGGGCTGGAGCTGGCGCGGCCGACCGGCTGGCCTATGTGCATTGGCCTGACCCAGGTGCAATCGGCCGAAACGCTGCGCCACCTCGGCCAGCGGCCGGCAGCCAAGGCCCTGCTGCGCGATGCGCTGCAGATGCTGGCGCCCTTGTCCGGCTCGCGCGCCTTCGTCATGGCGCTGGAATACCAGGGCGACCTGGCGCTGGACCTTGGCGATCATGAAGCGGCGCTGGCCAGCTTCCGCGAACTGGAACAGCGCGGCCACGCGCTGGCGCAGAGCGATTTCCACAGTTGCGCGCGGCGCGGCCAGGCGCATGCGCTGGCCGGCCTGGGACGGATGGAGGAGGCGCAGTCCGCTGCCATGTCGGCGCTGGCGCTGGCGCGCGAGCTGAACGATCCATTCAGCCAGATCGCGGCCTTGCGGGTGCTGGCCGACATCCATGCCGGCAACGCGCTGTCGGTGCTGCAGTACCTGCGCGAGGCCTTGATGATTGCCGCCACCATCGACGGCTATATCGTTCCCGGCGAACTGCTTGACGCGGTGGCGCGCGAGTATGCCGCTGTCGGCGACTTCGCGCGCGCCTATGAATTTTCAGTGCAGGCCAATGCGGCGCGCGACCGCACCAAGAGCCAGGAGGCGACCAACCGCGCGATTGCGATGCAGGTGCAGCACCAGACCCAGCGCGCCCAGACGGAAGGCGAGCACCATCGCCAGCTCGCCGCCGCCGAAGCACAGCGCGCGGAAGTGCTGGCCCAGACCAGCGCCACGCTGAGCCACCTGTCCGCCATTGGCCAGGAAATTACCGCGCAACTCGATGCGTCGGCGGTATTCCGCGCGCTGGATCGCCACGTGCATGGCTTGCTGGACTCGACGCACTTCTCGATCTTCCTGCTGGAAGCGGACGGCGACTTCCTGCATTGCGCATTTGGCGTTGAAATGGGACTTCCATTGCCTTCGATGCGGATTGCCTTGTCCGACACGAGTTTCAACACGGCGCGCTGCGTGCGCGAGCGCGACGAAATCCTGATCGAGATCGAAGACAAGTCCGATACGCCCAACCTGATTCCCGGCACTCTGCCCACCCTCACGCTGTTGTTTGCGCCGCTGATGGTCGGCGAGCGCGTGCTGGGCGTAATGACGGTACAGTCGATGCTGCCGCGCGCCTATGGCGAACGCGAACGGCTGATCTTCCGCACTTTGTGCGCCTATGGCGCTATCGCGCTGGACAACGCCGCCGCCCAGGCGCAACTGCTGGAAAAGAATCTCGAGCTGGAACGCGCTTACAAGGCGCTGGAGGAGGTCAGCCTGACCGACCAGCTGACCGGCCTGCGCAACCGCCGCTTCTTCCTGCAGCATGTGGAGTCGGACGTGGCGCTCAGCCTGCGCGGTTACGACGGTGGCGAGCCGGGGACCGACAGTGACCTGGTGTTCTATATGGTCGACCTGGATCACTTCAAGGAAGTCAACGACCGGTACGGGCACGCGGCGGGCGACTCGGTGCTGGTGCAAATGAAGGACCGCCTGCGCGAGGTGTTCCGCGAGTCGGATTACCTGGTGCGCTGGGGCGGCGAGGAGTTCCTGGTGCTGGCGCGCGCCACGGACCGCAGCGGCGCGCATGTGGTGGCGGAGCGCATCCGCCACGCGGTGTCGTCGCGCGACTTCGTGCTGCCGGACGGCACGCCGCTGGCGCGCACCTGCTCGATCGGCTTCGCCTGCTATCCCTTCACGCCGTCGCACCCGCGCCTGATGTCCTGGTCGCAAGTGGTGGAGCTGGCGGACGTCGGCTTGTATATTTCCAAGCATTCCGGGCGCGATGCCTGGACGGCGGTGCATGCGACCGCGGCGGCGCAGCCGGCGGAGCTGTTCGCGCGCCTGGTGCACCAGCTGGGCCAATGCGTGGAGCGCGGCGAGGCGCGCATCGTGACCAGCCTTGGGGAGCGCACTATAATCACCCCATGAGCACACATCGCTGTTCCTGGGCCAATCCAAACAATCCACGCTATATCGCCTACCACGACCAGGAGTGGGGCGTTCCATGCCGCGACGAACTGCGCCTGTTCGAGATGTTGAACCTCGAAGGCGCGCAGGCTGGCCTGAGCTGGGAGACTATCCTCAACAAGCGCGACAACTATCGCGCGGCGTTCGATGGCTGGGATGCGCACAAGATCGCCGCCTATGACGAGGCGAAAGTCGAACAACTTCTCTCCGATCCCGGCATCGTGCGCAACCGGCTCAAAGTGAATGCCGCCATCACCAATGCGCGCGCTTACCTGCGCTTGCTGGAAGAGGGCAGCAGCCTGTCCGCGCTGCTTTGGGGGTATGTGGACGGCAAGCCGATAGTGAACCGCATTGCTGCGCAAGGCGAGCGGCCGGCCCGCACCGAGCTGTCCGACCGCATCTCCAAGGATCTGGCCAAGCGCGGCTTCAAGTTTGTCGGCTCGACGATTATTTACGCGTATATGCAGGGGATCGGCATGGTGAATGACCACGACCTCGCATGCTTCCGCCACAAGGAGTGCCAGCACGGTGGCTGATTCGCGCCACGTCGTCCTCGACACCGCATTCGGCAGCGGCGCGCAGTTCCTCGCAACGCTCGCCCGCCATCGCGCTGGCCACTTGCATTACCTTGCGGTCGTTCCTTCCGTTCCTGCCCCGTCCGCGCTGGCCGCTGCGGTTCCCGGCCTGGCCGCGCAATGGCCGGTTGACGTACCAGGCATGCATCGCCTGCACCTGCCTTCCGGCCTGACGCTCGATCTCCTCGTCGGCCCGGCGGAGGCCTGGTTGCCGGAAATTGTGGCACGCGTCGATGAGTTCATCATCGCCGAACCGCTGGACCAGCTCCGTGCCCTGCAACGCCTGGCAACGCCCGCATCCACGCTGCGCATCCGCCAGCCCGGCGAGCAAGCGCTGCGCTCCCTGCGCGCCGCCGGTTTCACGACCGCCGGCGAACCGGATGGCGAGTGGCAGCACGCCGCCTACACCAGCCGCAAGCCCCAGCCGCCCCGCGCTCCGGTACCCGAACGGCGCGCCATCGTGATTGGCGCCGGCGTGGCAGGCAGCGCCGCCTGCGAGCGCCTCGCAGCGCGCGGCTGGCAGGTCACGCTGATCGAGCGCCACGACACACCGGCGCAGGAGGCATCCGGCAATCGCGCCGGCATCTTCATGCCGTTGCTGTCGAAAGACGACAATATCCCCACGCGCCTGACCCGCGCTGCCTACCTGTACTCCCAGCGCGCCTGGCAGCAGCTGGGCGGACTCGATCCGAACGCCCCAGGCCCTGAATCCGAAGCGGCCGGGGGCGCAATCCGCGGCGACCAATGCGGGGTACTGCAACTCGCGCGCGACGCCGAACACGCGCTACTGCAAAAGGAAGTCGTCGACACCTGGCGCTACCCGGAGCAATACGTGCGCTGGCTCGATGCGAAAGAGGCAAGCGCCATGCTTGGCGCGCCAACGCCTTACGGCGCCTGGCATTTCCCCCGGGGAGGCTGGGCCACGCCCGCCACGGCCTGCCGCGTCATGCTGCAAGCCTGCGGCGACAAGCTGCGCCGCGTCTTCCATGCCGAAGCCCTGCGCCTCGAGCGCGCCGGCAGCGAGTGGAAGGTTCTGGACGCGCAAGGCCAGGTGCTCGCCGCCGCGCCGACGGTGGTGCTGGCAAACGGCGCCGGCGCCACCGCGCTGGACCAGGCCAGCGAACTGCCGCTGTACACCATGCGCGGCCAGGTCACGCACCTGGCGCAAGGCACGTTCCCCAGCCTGCCGCTGGTCGTCTGCCGGGAAGCGTACATGACGCCGGCCGTGGCAGGCATCGTCAGTGTCGGCGCCACCTACGACAAGTCCGCCGATCGCCAACTCTGGCAATCCAGCCAGGACGAAAACCTGCTGCGCGCGGAAGAAATCCTCGGCAGCCCGCATGGCGCAGGCGCGCCGCTGCAAGGCCGCGTAGGCTTCCGCACCATGGCCCCCGACCGCCTGCCGCTCATCGGAGCGCTGCCCGATAGCAGCAACGAGGCCCGCACCGAACGCCTGCGCGACCTGCCGCGCCATCCGGGCCTGCATACCTTGCTCGGCTATGCCAGCCGGGGCCTGATCTGGGCTCCGCTCGCGGCTGAAATCCTGGCCTGTCAACTGGAAGATGAACCCCTTCCCATCGAAGCAACACTAGCTGCCGCACTGGACCCCGGGCGCTTCCTGCTCAAGCAGCGCCGCAAGCTATAATGGCTTCCTATCCAACGGCTGGAGAATCCATGGAAGACCGCGCCGGCTCGCCAGAGCTGTTCATGTTCCTCGCCTCCACGGTGCACGACATGAAGAATTCCATCAGCGTGCTGACCGGCACGCTGGAGAACCTGCTTGTGCAGGCAGGGGAATCGGCGCAAGACAATCCAGCCTACCCGCAGATGGCGCAAATGCTGTACCAGTCCAAGCGCCTGAACGACCACCTGATCCAGCTACTAGCGCTCTACAAGGAAGTCGGCCGCCCCAATTACCCCTTCGATCCGACCCCGGTGCAGGTCAGCGAACTGGTCGACCAGCTGGTGGCCCAGCAGCGCGTGCTGCTGCAATCGAAAGGCATCCGCCTCGATACCGAATTCCCGCCCGGCCTGATCTGGACCCTTGACGAAGACCTGGTGCTCGGCCTGCTGGCGCATGCAATCAATAACGCCGTGCGCTACACGCGCGACCGCATCGCCCTCGCCATCCGCGAGCACGATGGCTTGATGGAAGTACGGGTGGAGGACAACGGGTCCGGCTTCCCGCCCAATATGCTGGAAGCGGGCCAGGTGACAGGGCAGGGCATCAATTTCCTGACCAATAGCAGCGGCCTTGGCCTGTACTTCGCCAGCGAGGTGGCCAAGTCGCACAAGCATCGCCAGCGCCAGGGCAGCATCGCGCTGGAAAACGGCGGCACGCTGGGCGGCGGCTGCTTCATCCTGCGCCTGCCATGAACGCGCCAGCCGTCACCACGCCAGTCGCTGCATCGCCGGATAAGGAGCCCGGCGTCAACTGGGCCGACAAGCGCTACCTGATCGTGGATGACTTTGTCGGCGTGCGCCAGTTGCTGCGCGAAGCCTTGCGCAGCCTGGGCGCGCGCCATATCGACCAGGCATCCAGCGGCGGCGAAGCAATCGGCCTGCTGGCACGCATCCAGTACGACGTCATCCTGTGCGACTTCAACCTCGGCGAAGGCAAGAGCGGCCAGCACGTGCTGGAGGAGGCCCGCATCCGGGGCCTGCTGATGCCAAGCTGCGTGTGGCTGATGGTCTCCGCGGAAAAGAGCGTGGAAGCCGTGATGGGCGCAGCCGAACACCAGCCCGACGCCTACCTGATCAAGCCGATCACGGAAGGCGTGCTGCTCACGCGCCTGAACCGCGCTTGGCAGAAGAAGCAGATATTCCAGGACATCGACCAGGCCTATCTGGAAAAGGATTACCTGCGCGCCGCCAAGCTGTGCGCCGAAGCGGCTGGCCGCAACAAGCTGCACGAGATCGACCTGCTGCGCATGCGCGCCACCTTGCTGCTCAAGGCTGGCGAAACGGAGCAGGCGCGCCTGGTGTATGAAAAAGTGCTGCAGGAGCGCGACTTCAACTGGGCCCGCACCGGCGTCGGCAAGATCCGCATGGCCAATGGCGAGAACGAGGCCGCGCGCCAGATGTTCCAGGGCGTGATTGCGGAAAACCGTTTTTACCTCGACGCTTACGACCAGCTGGCCAAGTCGCTGCAGAACATGGGCCGCATCGAGGAAAGCTGCGACGTGCTGGAGCGCGCCGCCAGGATGTCGCCCAATTCCGTGCCGCGCCAGCGCGCACTGGGCGCGACGGCACTCAAGCTGGGGAATATTCCGCTGGCCGAGCGCGCCTTCCGCAAGTGCATGCAGATCGGCGAATACTCGATCATGAAAACGGTCGACGCCTATTTCGGCCTGGCGCGCGTACTGGGACAGAAGAACGACGCCAAGGAAGCCTTGCTGTTGCTGGCGGCAGCGCAGCGCGATTTCTCCGGCAGCATGGTGGAGCTGCGCTCCAAGATCACCGAAGGCATGGTGTACCACGAAAGCGGCGACTACCGCCGCGCGCGCAAGTCCGGCGACGAACTGGAAACCATGCTGAAGGAAGACAGCGAGCGCCCCGACACCGCGACCTGCCTCGAAATGGCCACATTGCTGTTTGCCGTCGGCGTGAAGGACGCCCCGGTGGACTTGCTGTGCTACGTGGTGCGCAACAACGACGAGAACACCGTCATCCACGATGAAGTGCAGCGCATCTTCGACAAGGCCCGCATGGGCGATGAAGGCGCAGCCCTGATCAACACTGCGCGCAAGGAAGCGTCGGAGATGATGAACAAGGGCGTGCTGCTATGGAAAACCAATAAGCTGGACGATGCGGTGGAATGGATGCGCGAAGCACGCCGCAGCCTGCCGGACAATATGCGGATCCTGTTCAATTCCGCCCAGATCCTGATTTCCCACCTGCAGGCCAGGGGCTATAACGACGCCCTGATGACTGAAGCGAACGATGTATTGATGCACGTTGACCGGATTGCGCCGGGCCAGCAGCGCTTTGCGCAGCTAATCGAGCAGTTGCAGAAGTTGATCCCCGGCCGGATGTCGGCGGAAGAAATTGAAGCCGAGCTGACGGCCGCCATGAAAGATGACCACGACAAGGAGTGATCCATGCGCGATATCGCCAAAGAGGTCTATAACAAGATGAAGGTAGGGGCAGCTGCCTGGATTCGTCCAGTCAGCGCGAAAGGCGACACCCTGCAGTCCTTCCAGTCCGCGCACGATGCGGCCAAGGCCCTGGAAGAGGAAGGCTTGATTAACATCATGAAGGTGCAGCGCGACGAGGATGGCCTGATCGAGGCCATCCGTATCCAGAAGCTGAATTAAGGCTTCGGCGGCGCTTTCGGGGCGCGCTTGGCGGCCGGCTTGCGTGCTGCCGGTTTGGCGGCTGGCTTGCTGGCGTCGTGTGCGGCGCCGTTCTTGGCTGCTGCCGGCTTGGCGGCCGGGTCGGTGGCCATTGCCGTGTTGACCGCTTGGGCAAACTGCTCCTGCAGCAGGTTCCACCAGGCGGCCGGATTGGCCATCTGGTTGGCGGCGGTGCTGGCGGTATCCTGGGCGGCCGGCTTGGCGTCGACGGCTGGCTTATCGACTGGCTTATCGGCCGGCTTGGCCGCCTCGGTCGCCGGCTTGGCCGCTGCCGGCTTGGCAAACGGATCGTGGTGCGGCGGCTGCTGCACGGCGGCTGCCAGCGACTGGCCCATCGACTTCAGCGCCGCGATGGTGCCGCGCTGGACTTCCAGCGCCTGGATGCTCGAGCGCAGCATGGTGGCATTCAGGTTGAGCCAGGACTCGACCGCCTTCAGCTCGCTGATTTTCTTGTCCAGGTCATCCATCGACAGCGTCGGCGCAGCGATGCCGGGAATGCTGATGCCGGGTACGCCCATGCTCCCCCACAGGGATTTTACGAAGTCCAGCGTATCCGTCATCACTGCAGCGCCGGGAATGTGGGGCATTTGTGGATTGCTCATATCGGGTCTCCGAGGGTAGGTGGTTTAGCGTAGCACACAGCTCTCCCAGACAGCAACGAACAGCAGCACGGCGACGCAAGCGCCGGTGGCCAGCAGCGGGGAAAGATGCAGCGTGATCGACAGGACGCCCAGCAGCACCAGCAACGCGACGCCAAGCAAATGGGACAGCGGCGGCCGGGCGCGCGTATGCGCCAGCCATTTGAACAGCGCGGTACCGCACAGGAAGACCAGCGGTCCGCCAACGATGGCTGCCAGCGCCGCCGGGCTGCCATGGTGGGGATGGCTCAGCACCAGTTCATCTCCCACCGCGCCAACGATAATGCCGGCCACGATGGGAATGTGCACATAGGTGTAGTTGTTGCGGGCATGGCGGCCTGGCGCGTCCGAATGCACGATGCGATGATGGCCCTGTTCCAGGCCATGGTCGAAGTAGAGCCACCACATCAGGATCGAGCCCACGACCGCCAGCAGGAACGCCAGAACGGTCACCGGGTCGAACGCCAGGTCGGCAAACGTGGCGCCGGTAACCAGCAGCGATTCGCCGAGGGCGATGATGACGAACAGCGCGCAGCGTTCGGCCATGTGGCTGCCGTCGACATTCCAGTCGGCCAGCGTGGAGCGGCCCAGGCCCGGCACGAAGTAAAACATCATCGGCCCCATCATATCGACCGCCAGTGCAGCGAGCCACCAGGCCATGCGCGTTTCCGGCGCGGCCAGGCCGCCGGCCAGCCATAGCGCGCCGCTGGCCGCCAGCCAGAGCGTGATGCGCATGAAATTGCAGCGCAGCCCTGCATCCTCGCCGCGGCTGGCGGCCAGCATCGCCAGCGTGCGACCCACTTGCTGCACCAGGATCGAGGCGCCGAACAGCCAGCCCATGTCGGTGAAGGCGCGCGGAATCGAGACCGACATCAGCAGCCCCGCCACCAGCAGCGCGAACAGGGCCGCCCGTACGGATTTCTTTTCCGGGTCGAACCAGTTGGTGGCCCACACGGTATAAATCCACACCCACCATGTGGCCATGAACAGCAGGCCGACCTGCAGCGCGCCTTCCGCATCCAGCTTTTTCAGCAAGGTATGGGATAGCTGGGTAACGGCAAACACGAACACAAGATCGAAGAACAGCTCGACCATGCCGACCTTGCCGGAATCGGCCTGGCCGCGCTGGCGCAAAAGGGACATCGGGACTCCTTGTCAAAATTTCCAGCAAATTATGCCATTGAGCGTGCTGTCAGCGGAATCGCGGGCCGGCACGTTAAACTAGCGACCATGACGATCGTTACTTTTCCCCGCCACCGCCGCCGCATCATTGCCATTTGCGCAGCCACCGTGGCACTGCATTTCGTGACGATCAACTGGGTCAGCGGTCGCATTGGCGCGGCGGAACGGGAGCGCGACGATGAAAAGAACATCATCAGCGCGGAATTGCGCCTGGCGCCGCCTGAACCCGTAGCGCCGCAACCTGTCGAAGCGCCGCCACCGCCGCCACCGAAGCCCAAGCCGAAGCCACGCAAACCGGCCCCGCCGCCGCCCGAAGAAGCCGTGCCGGCCGCCGAAGCGGTACCGGCGGAACCTGCGCCGGCCGAGCCGGAAGCAGCGGCGCAAGACGGTCAAGCTGGCGCCGCTTCCGCCGCGCCTGCCGTAGAATCCGCGCAGTCCCAGCCCGAAGCTGCGGCGAAGGCGGAGCCGCCGGCCGATGTCCAGCGCTGGAAGGTGGCATTGCCGCCGTCGGCCAAATTCGAGCTGGACGTCGCGCGCAAGGACGCGGACGGCACCAACTGGAGCGGTTCGGCCAGCATTGGCTGGCAGTCGGATGGCGCCAGTTACAAGGCGACGCAGGAAGTCGGCATCAGCCTGCTGATTGCGCGCGTCAACCTGCTGCAGGTGAGCAGCGAAGGCACGATCAACGAGAACGGGATCGCCCCGGCGACATTCAGCGAGAAGCGCCGCAATCGCTCGGCCACCGCCACCCACTTCAACCAGCAGGAACAGAAGATCACCTTCTCGGCCAGCGACCGCAGCGTGCCGTTGACGCCGGGGGCGCAGGACCGTGCCACCGTGCTGTTCCAGCTGGCCGGTATCGGGCGCGCGGACGTCAACCAGTTCGGCAAGCCGCTGGACATCCTGGTCGGCGAAGACCGCAATGCCCAGGTCTACAGCTTCGTGCTGGTCGGCGAAGATGAACTGGAAACCAGGATGGGCAAGCTGATTACCTGGCACCTGGCGCGCCCGCCCAAGCCCGGCAGCTATAGCGCCAGGCTCGATATCTGGCTGGCGCCAAGCCTGGATTGGTACCCGGTGCAGATCCGCAATACCGAAGGCAACGGCGCCGTCACCACCCAAACCGTCACACGCATCATCAAGTAAGGACCACGCCATGCGCAGTACCCTGATTACCCTGACGCTGGCTCTCGCAGCCACCGCGGCCAGCGCCGCCAAATCCGATTACCCGGTCGTCAAGCGCGCCACCAGCCTGCTGCCGTCGGCCGACCTGTCATACGCGATCCGGGGCAGCAACCACGGCATCCCGCTCAACGGCGCCGGCAGCATCGCCTGGCGCCAGGGCGACGGCAGCTATACCCTGCACACCGAAGCGCGTTCCAGCCTGTTCGGCAAAGTGCTCGAGCAGCGCAGCGAAGGCGCGCTGGACGACTACGGCCTGGCGCCAGCCACGTTCTACGAAAAACGCTTCCGCAAGGACCCGACCACCACCCGCTTCGACCGCGGCACCCGCCGCATTGAGTTCGAAGACGGCAAGATCAGTTACGCCATCCGCGGCGGCGAGCAGGATCGCAGCAGCGTGACCTTCCAGCTGGCGATGCTGGCCCGTGCCACGCCGGAAAAATTCAGTCCCGGCAGCGAATGGACTTTCTTCGTGGCCGGCCGCCGCGATGGCGAGCCCTGGACTTTCCGCGTGGTCGGCACGGAAAGCATGGAAAGCGCCACCCTCGGCGAACAGAAAGTGCTGCACTTCAGCCGCAAGCAGGTTGGCAGCCATGAACAGCAGGTCGACCTGTGGCTGGCCCCGGACCTGGACTGGTACCCGGCACGCATCCTTTTCAAGGAAGAAGACGGTGATTCTTTTGAGCAAGTCCTAGAGAAAGTCAACCGAAAATAGCCACACCCGGCCTGTTATACTGGCGGACTTGAAAAAAGGGGTACGTCCCCTTTTTCTGTTTTGGCTGTGTGATGGAGTGTAATGATTGACTTAATGGCAAGTGCGGCCCTGGCCGACACCAATCCGACTGAGCAAGAGCAGCAGGATGCCCTGCAGGCCCACTTCCAGCCCCATATTTCCGCCGATGAGATCGAGCAGGTCTATCACCTGAAGCGCGCCCAGCCGCTGCTGCAGGTGTTTACTGCCCTGTTCCACGGCGGCTTCGAGGGGGTGCTGGTGCGCCTGCTCGTCTTGCGCGAACTTGCCAATGACACAACTTCGTCCGCGTTTTCGCGTGCCGATATCAACACGCGCCTGGCCTACCTGCTGCCGGAAAGCCTGGAAACGGTGCTGAACCGCCTGCGCTCCAACGGCCTGCTGGCCTGGGATGCGCAGCAATCGGTCTACCGCGTGACGCCGATGGCGCGCAATGTGCTGGCCTCGATCGACAGCCTGCTGGCACTGGCCGCGCCGGAAGACGATGATGCCGAAATGGGCTTCCTGCTGTCGCAGGTGGCCGGCGCCCAGGCCGTGGGCGGGGTCACCACCGAACAGCTGCAGCATTTGCTGGGCCGCCTGGTCGACCTGACCGAAGAATTCCGCGACGCCATCGCGTCCGGTTCCGAATTCCGCCTGCGCGAGTCGCAGGCAAAGTGGCACCAGGCCTGCGACTGGGTCGAGAAGGGCTCCGAGATCCTGCGTGCCATCACTACAGACGAAAATGCGGACAGTGCCACGCACCGCGCCGCGCAAGCCATCGGCCGTGCCCAGTCGCAGCTGCTGAACATGCAGGGCATGTTCTCGCGCGCGCTGAACCAGATCGAGCGCCAGCGCGTGCACCTGGGCCAGTCCGGCCTTTCCACTACCGACATCAAACGCTGGCTGCTGGCCCATGAGGACCTGTCTTCGCTGGCGGAAGATGCGATCGACCAACCGGTGAAACCGCTGTTCATCACGCCTGCCGAGATGATCGACGTCGCCGAGACAGAATTAATGACAGAACGTGCCAATAACAATGGGCTGAACGGCCTGCCTGCCGGCCAGGATGCGCCGACCACGATCAACGACAGCCCTGCGATGCAGAAGGAACTGGACGACTGGCTGGCCCGCCTGTCCGACTTCGCGCAGTTGAACAACTTCCCGTCCGTGGCCGAAGAATCGCCGCGCGAAGTGAAGGTGCACGAGGCGCTGCTGCCGGCATCCTTTGCCCTGGCGTCCTACCGCGCGTCGATGCTGCCGCTGCTGGGCGACGAGGCCGAGGCGTCGATGCAGGGCACCACCGCCGACCTGGCGCGCCTGCCGGTGCGCTTCTCGCCGCAGGACGAAATGGTGCAATTGCCCGACCTGGAGATCGCCGCCATGTCCCTGGCCGCGCTGACCCTCGAATTAGACAAAGAAAGCCCGAAGTCCGATGAGTGACGATTCCCAAATCCTGATCGCGCGCCTGGTCGCGCACCAGACGCTGCGCCGCGACGACAAGATGGTCAAGCGCGCGCTGTCGGACGAGCATTTCCGCGCCGAAGTCGATGCGCGCCTGGCCGCCTGCGGCATGAAGCTGCTGGACAACGTCTATGCCGACCACGTCACGCTGGCCCTGCAGCGCAATATCGAGCCGAAGGTCTTCGGCGCGCGCGACACCTGGCAGAACAATAATTTCGGCCTGGCGCGCGATGGCGTGGCCTTGCTGGTGGTGCTGTGGGCGCTGATCATCCTGCCCAAGCGTGAGCGCCAGGAAACCCACCAGGCGGCGGACGACGACCAGAACGACATGTTCGGCACGGAGAAGCCAGTGCCGCGCGCGGAAGACACCTCGATCGGCATCCCGTACAAGGCGCTGCTGGCCGACTTCGGCGACAAGCTGGGCAAGAAGACCCGCATGGACATGAACCTCGGCATCCTGGGCAAGCTCGGTTTCATCGAGCGCCGCGGCGAGATCATCGTCGAAGGCCCGCTGCTGGACCTGCTGATGGATACCGACCTGCTGAAAGAGCGCATCATCAACGGCGCCCTGGCCGACGTGTTCAAGCGCGCCCCGGCGCAGATCGTGCACATCCCGCGCGAAGTGCTGGCCGCCGCCAACGACGCCGAGCCGCAGCAAGCGGCCAATGAAGAAACCCCGACGGAAGAATAAGCGATGTTCCAAATCAAATCCCTTGAGCTGGTCCACTGGGACTACTGGCAGCGCATCAAGAACATTCCGCTGGATGCCAAGATCATCACCATCGCGGGCCAGAACGGCTCCGGCAAGACCACCTTGCTGGACGCGCTGCGCACGCTGTTCGGCCTCGATTGCTCGATGGGCCGCACCTACAAGCATTACGCCCGCCACAGCGGCCAGCAGACCGCCTGGCTGCGCGCCGTGGTCGACAACAAGCCGCAGGGCAAGCAGCTGTCCAACCGTCCGTTCCGCAGCAGCGGTTTCTTCGCCGAAGACGAAGTGACCCTGTTCTGCCAGGTGCAGAAAAACGGCGGCGACTGGAAGCGCCAGTACCTGATGCGTCCCGGTAACGTGGACATCGAAGAAGTCACCGAAGCCAACGACTGGCTGGGCGTGGAGAACTACCGCAAGCGCCTGGCCAATGCCGGCCTGTCGCAAGCCATGTCCAAAGTGCTGGCGCTGGAGCAGGGCGAAACCGACAAGCTATGTGAGTACGCGCCGCGCCAGTTGCTGGACCTGGTGTTCCAGGTGTTCGGCGACAAGGAAGTGCTGGATGCTTACGACGAAGCGAAGCGCCACCAGCGCGACACCGAAGAAGAACTGAAGCGCTTCGAGGCCGAACTGGAAGGCTCCAAGACCAACCTGGAAGGCTTGCGCCTCCGCGTGGCCAACTACCACCAGTGGGAAACGCTGCACAAGGAGCGCCGCAACCTGCAGGAAGAAGTGCTGCCGTCGCTGGAATACCACGAGGCGCGCGAGAAGGCGGCCAACGTCAGCCGCCAGCTGCGCGAAGCGCGCAAGCCGCTGGCGCAGGCCGACCAGCTGCTGGCCGACAAGCGCGGCGAGGTGGCCAAGCAGGCCAAGGCGCTGCAGGATGCGCAACAGCAGGAAACCCTGCTGGAGCAGGAACAGACCGCGCTGACTTCGCGCCTGAACCACATCAACGGCAAACTGAAACCGCTGGAATCGCTGGCGGAGCAGAAGTCCCGCCTGCAAAAGCTGGCCGCGGAATCGGGCGCCGACGTGGCCGATGCCGCCGCCCAGCTGGAAGCCAAGGAAACCGAGCTGCTGAAACTGCGCTCGCAGCGCGATGCCGTGTCCAACCGCATCGCGCAGGACAAGGCTACCATCAACGCGCTGTCGGGCAAGACTGCCATGCCGGAACCGGACAATGTGCGCGCCATGCGCCGCGCCCTGAACGATGCGGGCATCCCGCACGCCATGCTGTCGGACATCGTCGAAGTGACCGATCCGAAATGGCAGGGCGCCGTCGAGGGCGTGCTGGGCGGCTACGCCTCCGTGGTGCTGCTGGAGCGCTCGTCCGACGCGTCTTCCGCCTACCGCCTGGCGGAGAAGGAACGCTATCGCCACTTCATCGTGCCGGATTGCGTGAAGGCGCACGAGCCGAAGAACCAGAGCCTGCTGTCGGTGGTGAAGTTCAGCGGCCTGGCGCCGGAATGGCTGATCGACCAGCTGTCGCGCATCACACGCGTGGAGTCGGTGGAAGAAGGCGCAAAGCTCGGCAATATCGAAGAATGGATCACGCCTGAGGCCTACCACAAGGAACGCCGCGGCGGCCGCTCGCTGTTCGTGGAAGCGTCGCGCTACCGCTTCGGTTCCGCCGGCAAGACTTCGCGTATGGATGCGATCCAGAAGAACCTGCCGAACCTGGAAGCCGAGGAAGACAAGTACACGCTGCAGATTTCCAAGCTGGCCTCCGAAACCTCCGCGCTGAAGGCCCGCCTGGCCGGCGTGGACGCGGTGAAGGAACTGTCCGCCCGCACCGAGGAATTCGACGAAGCAGCACGCTCCGCCGTGCCGCTGCGCGCCGAGCGCCTGGAAGTGGGCTCGCGCCTGGGCGAACTGCAAGGCCTGATGAAGAACGCCACGGTGGCCCGCACCAAGGCCGACACTGCATGGCAAAGCGCCCGCATGTCGCTGTCCGAAGCGGAAGCCGGCATGCGCCTGAACTTCAAGCGCCAGATGGAGCAGCGCTCGGACCACGCCCGTGCGATGCTGGCGCTGCGCCGCCAGTGGCGCCACCTGCCGGGCGCATGGCGCCGTCCCGCCCGCCGTCTGGCGCTGGTGCAGCAGCACCAGAATGCGCACCAGGTCGACCTGCGTATCGCCAGCCTGCAATCCCAGCTCGCGCGTGATGACTGGGAGCTCGATGCGACCGTGATTGACCAGTACGCGCGCCTGAACGAGCAGCTGTCGAACCGCAAGACGGAAACCGAAGAACGCCGCTATCAGAACAACCGCGCGATCGAAGCGACCGCCAATGCGCGCGGCGCCTACATCGAGCGCCTGCGCTACACGATCAAGACCTATTCGTCGAACATCAAGGAACTGGGTGCGCTGGCCAACATCGACGTGCACGTCGAGCCGGTCAAGCTGGAGAACGACGACCTGCTGCTGTCGCAAGCGGGCCTGCAGGTACGCTTCAAGTTCGACGGCAAGGGTCCGATTGGCCTGAACGACGGCGAAGCGTCGGGCGGCCAGCAGGTGATGAAGTCGCTGGTGCTGTTGATTGGCTTGCTGAAGTCGGAAGACGGCTCCGGCGGCTTCGTGTTCATCGACGAACCGTTCGCCCACCTGGATATCCGCAACATCCAGCTGGTCGGCGAGTTCCTGAAGAACACCGATGCGCAGTACCTGATGACGACGCCGCTGACCCACAACACCGACGTCTACGACCCTTCCGACCTCACGCTCATCACGAGCAAGAAAAAGAAGGACACCCAGTGGGCGCAGCCGATCTTCGTGCTGCAGCGCCGCCAGGCGGCAGCGGCTTAATCGCTGCTAGTCGTAACCCCGAGGGCACGATACAAGGGACAGAACTTGATCGTGCCCGTCAGGAGCGGCACTACGCCGATCCATCCCCACAGGCCGATCAGGCCGAACAGCGTGGCTACTATCAGGCCCAGGCCGACAGCAATGCGCAAGGCACGGTCCACCGTGCCGATATTTTCACTCATGGTCATGGCGTTCTCCCTTTAACTGGATACCAGTATGGGAAAGCCCGGCGCTGCCGGGAATGACCTGGATCAAATCCCTACAAAAGCTTAGGCGGCTTCCTTGGAGCAGGCGCCGAGGATGGTGTCGAGCTCTTTCTTCAGCGCCAACGCCACAGGCCGGCCGCGAATGCGGTTCACCATTTCGAAGAAGGTAATGCGCATCGCTTTCAAATCCTCCAGCGTCGCAGCCGCTTCCAGCTTCGCCTGCAGGACTTGGCCGCGCTGGCCCAGGGTCGGTTCGATGGTGCGTGCATAGAATGCGTGCGCTTGTGCATATTGCGCTGCAAGTTCCTCCTCGGTAGGAGGGACAGGCATGATCGTGATCGGTGGAGCTTCGCCTTCTTCAATGAAACCCTGTGCCAGCAGTTCTTGTACGGCGCTGGCATCCAGCCCGAGTCCAGTCACTTTCGGCAGCAACTCTTCCATTGGATGGCGGCCGTCAATCATCACCAGCAGGGTACGCATACGGGATTGCAGCCCATAGGTGCGCGCCGAAATTTCCTCTCGCCCCTTTGCGGTCTTATTGTAAGTCGTCATAGAAATGTTTCCTCACAGCAATCATTTTGATGTGATTTTAGAATACACGACCTTTAAGGAATTGACATCGTTTGAAATATCGTCTTTAATTTCTGTAACGACAGAAATTAAAGAAAAATAACACAATTCAACAAATATTCATTCTGGAACCGGTGGAAATGCGTGAGTTTCCGTGTGTTAAACGTTGCTTTGTTAAATTTTACGTTTGTAGTTTTTGTGTCACAAAAGGAGTTGGACCATGGCCGCACTGACTTTGTATTTCGATAGCGCCTGTCCGTTTTGCCGGCGCGAAATGGCGCGCCTGCGGCGTTGGGACCGGCCCGGCAGGCTGGCCTTTGTCGATATCGCGGCACCGGGCTTCGATCCCGCCCCGCTGGGTACGACCCTGGCTGCCATGAATGCGGAACTGCACGGCTTGCGCGCCGATGGCGCCATGCTGGTTGGCACCGCCGCCATCCTCGAGGCTTACACCCTGGCGGGGCGCGCCTGGCTGGTATGGCCGCTGCGAGTGCCGGCGCTGCGGCCGATGCTGGCCTCGGCCTATCGCAGCTTCGCCCGCAACCGCTATCGCTTTTCGCGCTGGCTCAGGATCGATGGCGGCCCTCGCACCTGCGATGGCGACCGTTGCGCAATCTATTTCGGAGGCAAAGATGGAGCGTAAATGGCTGGTGCGCTGGATGTACGCCAGCGCCGTTGCACACTTGCTGGTGGGCCTGGCGCTGCCGTGGATTGCCAATGCCGCTGCCCTGGACTGGTACCTGATCTGGCTTGGCCCGGATTCGACACGCGTGCAGCACCTGTGGTGGATGGCGCTATTCGGGCCGACCATCCAGTGCGTCGGGCTGTGGATGCTGGCACTGGTGTGGTTCGGCGACCAGCGCCGCGAGGCCGCGGCCTGGTTGTGGGTGGCGGCCGGCCTGCTGTTGTGGGGACCGCAGGACATCATGGTGTCGCTGCGCACCGATGTCTGGCCGAACGTCTGGCTGGACATCGTCACGTTGGCGCTCCTGCTGCCTGCCGCCTGGCGCCTGTACCGTATCGACGCGACCGCGCGTGACGCCGCCGGCGCGGTGCCGCTGGTCGGCGAGGGAGAGCTGTTCCGCAAAATCCTGGGCAGCGAATGGAACAAGCTGCATCCCGACATCCAGCAGCGCTTCGCCAAGAATCCGGCGCCCGGCAAGCCGCTGCTGTACTACGGCACCTTGTCCGAGCTGCACGCTTCGCGCTTTGGCAAGCTGCTTGGTTTCGTCAGCAAGCCTTTCATCCAGGGCGCGCTGATCCCCTACAGCGACAGCGACTTCCCGGTCGACATCCAGGTCTACGGCAAGCCCGGTTCGCAGAACATCTACAAGCAGCGCATCTACATGCTGAATGGACGCAAGCCGATCAAGTTCACTTCCTACATGGCGGAGAGCGAGCGCGGCGAAGTTCTGGAGTATGTGGGCCTGGGCCTCGGCATGAAACTCAGGCTGCATGTCGCCGACGGCAATTTGCACTTCACCAGCGACGGCTATTTCTGGGACCTCCTGGGCTGGCGCATTCCGCTGCCGGGCGTGCTCACGCCGGGCAAAACCTTCCTGCGCCACTGCAACGAAGCGCCCAACCGTTTCAACATCCGCATCGAAATCCGCCACGCCCTGTTTGGCACAACGTTTGTGCAGGCCGGCGTCTTCCACGAAAGGCGCTCGGAGGAAAAGGAGGCAGCATGAACACCCATTTACTCGCATTGCAGCTCATGGCCGCGCAAGGCTGCCTGGGCGCGTTCGACACGATCTACCACCACGAATTGACGGAAGCCTTGCCACAGCGCGCCACGGCCAGGCGTGAACTCGCCATCCACGCAGTCCGCGCCACCATTTATGGGGTGCTGTTTGTCGGGCTCTCGGCCTGGGTGTGGCAGGGCGCCTGGGCATGGGTACTGCTTGGGTTGTTCGGGGTCGAGATTGTCCTTACGCTGTGGGACTTCGTGGTGGAAGACCAGACCCGCCTGCTGCCTGCAACCGAGCGTGTGACGCACACCGTGCTGGCCATTAATGGCGGCGCTTTCATTACGCTGCTGGTGCTGGGAATGCCGGCTGCCGCCAGTGCACCGACCGGATTCGCCTATGCGCCGCACGGCTGGCTGAGCGTATTTCTCGCCTTGTGCGGCGTGGGCGTATTTGCGTCCGGCATGCGCGATGCATTTGCTGCGCGCGCCCTTTCCTCCAGTGCCACGGCGGATATGCGCTTCGACGGACCGGCACAGACGGTGCTGGTCACTGGCGCTACCGGATTTATTGGCCACTCGCTGGTGCCGGCCTTGCTGGCCAGCGGCCACCGGGTGATCGTCCTGTCGCGCGCACCACGCAAGGCGGCATGGGAATTCGGCGGCGCCGTGCGTGCGGTGGCCAGCATGAGCGACTTGTCCCCGGCGGAAAACATCGACGTCATCATCAACCTGGCCGGCGCCCGCGTCCTCGGCTGGCGCTGGAGCGCGCGCCGCAAGGCCGTGCTGCGTGCCAGCCGCGCCGGCCTCACTGCGCGCGTCGTGGACTGGATTGCACGCGCCGAGCGCAAGCCGCGCTTGATGATTAACGCATCCGCGGTCGGGTACTACGGCATCCAGCCGCAGGGCAGCGACCAGGTATTGAACGAGGCCAGTCCACCCCAGGCGATCTTCCTGTCGCAGCTATGCCAGGAATGGGAGGCCACTGCCGGCCGTGCGCGGGAATATGGTGTACCGGTGGCGCTGGCGCGCTTGGGCGTGGTCTTCGGCCATGGCGGTGCGCTGCAGCCGATGCTGCTGCCGTTCAGGCTGGGTTTCGGCGGCCGCATGGGGAGCGGGCGCCAGCGCAATTCCTGGATCCATATTGCCGACGTGCTGGGCGCCATGGCCCACGTCTGGCGCCTCGGCGCCAATGCCGACGGCGCCTGGAACGTCACCGCACCGGAGCACCCGACGCAACTGGAATTCGCCAAAGCCGCCGCTGCAGAGCTGAATCGCCCTTGCATGATTCCAACGCCGGGATGGCCGATGCGCCTGCTGTTGGGCGAACAGTCGGCACTGTTGCTGGAGGGTTCTTCCGTCGCACCGACCCGCCTGCTAGCCACCGGCTTCAGCTTCCGCTTCCCGACAGTGCGCCAAGCGCTGGCCGATCTGGCCTGACACGGGCTCGGCTGTTGCTGATCAGGCCTCGTCGGCTTTTTTCTGGGCCATGCTCCAGCGCAGCAGGCCGATCGAGTAGGCGGCCAGGTAGCCGAGCATCAGGCCGAACGGGATCACGGTCAGCGGGTGTTGCAGGACTTCGGCCTGGTTGATCACGCGCGGGTGTTCGGATTGGCGGTTGACGTAAAACTCGACGCCGATCTGCAGCACGCGGGCGGCAAACAGCATGCAGATCAAAATCGCGGTGCGGCTCGGCGGGGTGAAATACAGCTTGGTGCCGGTATTTTCGAAGCGCGTCTTCTTGAGCCCGAAGAACGCCAGCCAGGCGCCGGCTATCACGGCGGCGGCCATCATCGCCAGCGCGGGCGGGTTGCGCAGCATAGACTGGGCGGCTGCCAGCAGCAGGATCGGCAAGCCAGCCGCGCCTACCCAGTGCCGCCACGCGACCGATTCCTGGCGGCGGAATACCAGCTTCAGGCGCGAGTAAATGCGCCAGATCAGGGTCGGAACGAGGATGAGCAGGACTACGGTGGTGACAGTCAGTTGCATTGGGGCGCCGGATTCGTGAAAAAAGAAGAATTTTACCCGCAGGCGTAAAATACCCCTTCGTGATCTCGCTTTCGGGAGTTCCAGCCATGGAAAAACACCGCATCCACGCCCACCGCGCACCGGACCTGCCGGTGCCAGTCGATGAGTCGCAGCCGCGCCCCGAGCCGGTGCACCCCCACAGTCCGCACAATCCCGTCCCTCAAGACGAGCCGGTGCCCAACCATAATCCCGAACTGCATCCGCCCGGTCAGTCGAAAGCCCAGTTGTAAAGCACGTCCAGCGCGTTGTTGGTGCCGGTCTGCACTTGCAGCGTCACGCGGTTATTGACCTTGTAGCGCAGCTTGACCAGGCTGGTCGCGGTGCCCGCGCCTTGCTCGAAACTGATGTAGGCGCGCGAGGACAGCTTTTTGCCGACGGTGACGACCGTGCTTTCCAGCCCTTTGGCCTGGCTGACTCCCAGCTCATCCAGCCCGACCCGGTTCGCCAGGCTTGGCCCGCCGCTGCCGCCCAGCAGGGCGCCGGCTGCCGTGCCGAGCAGGCTCATTTCATTGCCCGCCATGTCGGCGGTGCCGTGGCCGAGCACCATCCAGGCCAGCTTTTCACTGTCCGGCACGGACGGGTTGGAGACCAGCTTGGCCGATGGCGCCAGCGCGGTGCCGCGCACTTCGACGCCGGCTTCGACATTGGTTTCGCTCAGTTCTTCGCCTTCGGGGCGCTTGCGCACGGCGCGAATGTTCAGGCCCGGATTGTCATAGGCGCCGGTGAAATTGAGCACGCCGCGTTCGATCGCCAGCCGCTGGCCGTAGGCCGCATACGTGCCGCTCACCACGCGGATGCTGCCGTTGACGCGCGGCGCGCGGCGGTCGGCCATGCGCACGCGCACCGTTCCCGCCAGTTGTGCATCCAGGCCCTTGCCGCGCAAGGTGAAGTCGTCGCCCAGGTCGGCTTCCAGGTCGATGTTCAGCGGCAGCCCGGCGGTGGCGGCGGGCTTCGGCTTGTCGCGGCCGAGGATCACCACGTCTTCGCTGATGGTCGGCGTGTCGAGCGAAGGCAGTTCGATGACGGCGCGGTTGGCCCTGAACTTGCCGTCGAATTCGAAGCGCTTGGCGTCGCGTACCAGGGTGCTGCTGCCGCTCAGTACCAGGGTGCGGTCCGGGCGGTTGAAGACGGCCAGCTTGTCGGCGGCCAGCTTGAGGTCCATCGACATTTCGCCGCTGGCCAGCCGCAGCCAGCCGTCGGCCTGCACATTGCCGTCGGCGCCTTCAAAGCGCAGGCGCTGCAGCTGCAGCTGGTCGCCGCTTACCTTCGCTTGCAGGGCGCCGTTGCGCAGGCGGATGCCTTGCTCGGCCCAGTTGATCACCAGCTGTTCGCCCACTACCTCGCCATCCAGCAGCGGATTGGCGATGGTGCCGTGGCCGCTGGCATAGGCGCGCAGGGAGCCGCCCAGCTCCATGCCCTGCACGCCGAGCAGCGGCGACAGCCAGGCAATGGAAGGCAGGCTGGCGCTGGCGCCGAAGGTCAGGGGGCTGTCGGATGGAATGCGGCCGTCGCGCAGCTGCGCGCTGGCTTCCATGCGTGCGTTGCCGGCGCGGTCGCCGGCCAGTTCGGCCTGGGCGCGCAGCTGGTCGCCGGCGACCGTGACGCGCGCATCCAGCACTTTCAGGTCGAGCGGGATCGGGCGCTCGCCGCCGGTGATCGTGACGTCGCCTTTTTCGCGGAATATGTGCAGGTAGCCGTCCAGCGCAGGCGCCGCGCCTTTGGCGGCCGGCGCTGCCAGTTCCAGCGACCAGTCGCCGCCCAAGGTCATGGTGCTGGCGACGTTGCTGCGCCAGGTGTCGGACAGTTGGGCGAGGTAGCTGGCATTGACGCCGGTAGCGCTGCCTTTGCTGCGCCAGCGCAGGCCGTTCTTCTCCAGCGTGTCGATGCGCAGGCTGCCTTCGGGCATGGCGATGGTGGCGCTGCTTAACTCGAGCTGCTCCGGCTGCGCCAGGCCGGCAATGCCTTCGCCTTTGCGGCCGGTCACGCGCAGCGTGGCCGGCGCCTGCAGGGTGAGGGCGAAGCGGCCTTTGTTCTGCAAGGCGTCGATGCTGCCGCTCCAGCTATCCGGGGCGAAGCTGCCGTGCACTTTGGTGCTGGCGTCGAAGTCGGGATTGGCGGCAGCTACCTGCACCGTATGGTTGCCGGCGGTACCGCTGGCCTGCAGGCGCAGGCGGTCAAGCAGCAGGCCGGGCATGTTCAGGCCGGTGACCATCAGGTCGGCCTGCAGCGGATCGTCCGGTGCGAAAGAGGTGCCGATGGTGGCGCTGCCTTTAATCGACGAGATCTCACGCTGTCCGGGCAGGCGCAGGTGGGCCCCGTCCAGCGTGGCGCTGAGCGTTGGCATGGTGTTGGGGCCGCGCCCGGCGACATTGCCGCCGCTGGCGTAGCCGCTGCCGCGCAGGTTGCCGGACCAGCCGCTGCCCAGTACCGCCAGTTGCGGCGCATCGAGCTTCCAGTCGATGCGGTCTTGCGGCTTGCCGAAGGAGCCTTTGGCCTGCAACAGGTTGGGGCCGAGGTGCAGGTCGATGTCGCTGTCCTGCACGCGGCCGGGGGCGGCGGCGAACTTTGCATGGCCGCTCAGTGCCGCGTTGCCAAGGGTGGACGCCGGCTGCAGGCGGATATCGGCATTGGCCAGCCAGTCCGCCGAGGCGCGCAGCGTGGCGTCGAAATCGGCGTTGACGTTGCCTGCGACCGCAGCGCCAAAGCTGGCCGGATTGACGCGCATTGCGCTGCCGGCGAGCTTGACGTCCATGGCGCCGAACAGTGCCGCTTCGCCGCTGGCACGGATCACGCTGTCGGCACGGGCCGGCGCCGGCGTGGTCGCAGCCGTGCGCTGGCCGGCCGGCGGCTGGTAGCCCAGGCCGCGCGCCTCCGCGCTGAAGCTGGTGCGCGGCGCCTGGTAGCCGCCGCCCAGGGTGCCGCTGGCAGTCGCGCTGCCTTGCAGTTGCGGGTCGAGCACGGAAAGCTGGGCGGCGTCGAGCTGCCATTCCAGCTTGTCGCCGGCGGCGCCGAATGCGCCGCGCGCGCTGGCGGTATTGCGGGCGTAAGCGAGGCGGGCGTCGATGCTGGCGATATGCTGCGCGTCGGCGGCCAGCTTGACGCTGCCCGAGAGCGGCTGCCCCATCAACTTGCTGGGCTGCAGGACGATGTCGGCGTTGGCGCGCCAGTCCGGCGCCAGCTTGCCGCTGGCCTGCAGTTCCGCGTTCAGGTCGGCTGAAGGGAAGGCGCCCAGCGCGGCCGGGTCAAAGCGCTTGACCGCCGCGTTGGCCTTGAAAGCCTTGTCGTCCTTCAGGCTGGCCTGGGCGGTGGCGGCGATGCTGCCCTGGCCGGCGCTGATGCGCGCCTGGTGCACGGTCAGCAGCAAGTCTTGCAGCGTGGCGTGGGCGTCCAGGCGCAGCTTGCCTTCGCCCAGCGCGGCGCGCAAGGTGTGCTGCTTGCCCCTGGTTTCGGCGCTGATGTCGCCGGCAATCGCCGTGCTGATGGCGGCGCCGTGCAGGCCACGCAGGTCGAGGCGGTCGGTGTGCAGGCGCACGCTGGCGGTGTCGATGCTGCCGTCTTTCGGCAGGCGGCGCAGGTTGCCGCTGCCGGTGAACTTGCCGGCGGCGCCCAGGTCGATCAGCAGGCCGCTCAGGCTCGCATTGTCCAGCGTACCGCCCAGTTGTGCGGCGGCGCTGTGCAGGGGCAGCTTTTGCTGGTCGAGCGGGCCGGGGGCGCTGCGGTTGGTAGCGGCCAGCTTGCCGGACAGCTTGTCGCCATTGATGGCGGCGTCCAGCGCCAGGTCGATGGCCGCCTTTGGCCAGGCCGGATCGAAGCGGGCCGGGTCGACGTCGCGCGCCTGCAGGCGGATGCTGCGCAGGGGCAGGGCGTCGAACGGGGCCAGCACCAGGGTGCCGTCGCCGTTGGCGTAGTTCGATTTGCCTTTGACGTCCAGCTTCAGTTGCGCGAGGTCGCCGCTGGCGTACAGCTCCAGCCGCGTGGCGCTGCGCTCGACCATGCCGGGGTCGGGCGGCGTTGCCGCCGCAGCGCCGGGTGGCGTCACGGGATTGCCGGCTGGCCGGGCCGCGGGAGTTGCCGGCGGCAGCGGTGCCAGGGCGGCGGTGGCGCTCAGTTGATACGGGCGCGTGGTCGAAATTTCCGCGCTGGCGGCAAGGGCGCCGATGGGCGTCTCGGCGCTGGCGTCCTTCAGTTGCCAATGCTGGCCGTCGCCCTGGAGCTGCAGCTTGATGGCGCGCAGCTCGGTGCGGCTGCCGTCTTCGCTGACCAGGGCCAGCGTGCTGACGCGGCCGTCCGCAATGCTCAGGCGGAACGGCGGCGTGATCGATGCCGGCATCACGGCCGGCTTGGATGGCCCGGTGCTGCGCGATTCGGCGCGCGCCACATGCAGCTCGCTGATCGCCACGCCCTCGCTGAAGTATTGCAGCGGCGACCAGTTGATGTCGATGTTGTCGAGCGTCAGGACGCTCGATTCGTCGCGGTAGACGATGCGGCCGATATGCATGCGGCCATACAGCGACCCGCTGACGCCGGTGACCACGATCTGGCCGCCGCTGGCGCGCGCTACCTGCGCGACGATCTGCTGCAGCGTGGTTTCGCGTCCCAGCAGCCATACCGCGCCGCCCAGCACGGCCAGCGTCACGCCGCTGCCGATCAAGGTGCGGCGCAGCCACTTGCGCCGAGGCGCTGCCGGAGGCGGGGTGGCGGGCGCCGGAGGATGTTGTGGCGTATCCATCAGAACGTGAACCCCAGCGAGAAGTGCAGGCGCGCCTTTTTGGTGGCATGGCCATACGCGACGTCGACATTGATCGGCCCGACCGGGCTCTTGTAGCGCGCGCCGACGCCGTAGCCGGACTTGGGACGCAAGCCGCCCAGCGAATTGGATGCATTGCCGGCGTCATAGAACACCGCCGCGCCCCAGGTCGGCTTGAACCAGTACTGGTATTCCGCGCTGCCGGTGACCAGGTAGCGGCCGCCGACCGTCGCTTCGCCCTGCTGCACGCCAAGTTCCTGGTAGGCATAGCCGCGCACCGAGTTGTCGCCGCCGGCGCGGAACAGGTAGGTGGTCGGCACGCCTTCCTGGTGCGCCGAACCGAGCGCGCCGAATTCGGCCCGCAGGATGACGGTGGATTTCGGGCTCAGGGGCCGGTAGGTGATGCCGCGCGCCGTGGCGCGGATGAATTTTTCGTCCGTCAGCACCGGCAGCAGCGCTCCGCCCAGCGTGGCGTTCAGCACATAGCCCTTGGTCGGGAATACCAGGTTATCGACCTTGCGCCAGGTGGCGGCGTAGGTGATCGGCAGCGACTGGCTGTGCGAGGACAGCACCCGGTTCACGGTCTTGCTCTCGTTCAGGTATTCGATCGAGATGCTGCGTTCCAACATCGGCGTGCCCCAGGCCCGCTTGGCAGCCACCGACGCGGTGCGCGTGATCTCGCCTTCGATATCCTTGCGTTCCACTGCCGCGCCGAAGCTGTCGTTGTAGCCGTCCGCCGTGGTCGGGAAGTAGAAATCGCTGCGCGCCTGCTGGCGCTTGGTTTCCAGCGTCAGCGCGCTTTTCATCTTCAGGCCGAAGACGTTCAGGTCATCGTAGGTGCCCGACATGCGCGAACCGGTATTGGTGCTGAAACCGATACCCACGCTGGCGTTCTTGCGCTTGTTCTCCACCACCCGCACCAGCAGGGGCAGCGGGGCCATGGAACGCGGCTGCGGCGCGCCTTCCGCCTTGTCCTCGGCGGCCGCGATCTGTTCGCCCAGCACGGACGACAGGTCGGCGCTGACGTCGACGTTGGAGAAGTAGCCGGTCTCCTGCAGCTTGCCCTGGTAGGCCTGCAGCGCCGCTTCGCTGTACACGTCGCCCGGCTTGATCGGGTTCAGGTTGCGCACCGCCGATTCCGGATAGCGCCGCAAGCCTTCGATCTTCAGTTCGCCGAAGCGCATCTCCGGCCCGCTGTCGAGCGCCACATGCAGCAGCGCGCGCCGGGTCTCGGGATCGACCACCGCCTCGCTGGAAACCAGTTGCGCGCGCGGATAGCGCGTCTGCACCACCGCGCGCAGGATGTCGCGCTTGGCCTTTTCCCATTCATCCTGGCGGAACACCGCGCCCGTTGGCAAGGTCCAGCCGGCCTTGAGCGCGTTCTTGTCGAACGGCGCGCCAGCGGACGATTCGAAGCCCTCCAGCACGATCTCGACGTCGCCGACCAGCACCGGATCGCCGGGCTGCACGTCGACCGTGACGGTGGGCGTGCCCTTTTCGTCCAGGCTGATGTTGACCGCCGGCGTGTAGTAACCGGCAGTCGCAACCAGGGTCTTGATCTGCTCCGGCGCGGCGCGCAGCATGCGCTGCAGCTGGTCGCGGTCCATGCGCTCGTTCGTGCGGTAGCGCACCAGGTCGAGGTTGTCTTCCAGGAGCGACTCCAGTTCGCGCGGGGCGTTGATGCGGACCTGGTAGGTCCAGCCCTGGGCAGCCGCCAGCAAGGGCAGCAGCAGGGCAGCGCAGCCCAGTACAAGGCCCTTCAATACTTTTATGCCGGTTTGTGCCAAAATTCGTGGTCTGTGATCTGGAAGTCGAAACCGAATGTTACCGGATCAGCAGCCAAATTGGCGTACCTCTAAGATTTTCAAAAAACCAAAAGAAAGTGAAGCGATGCTGACAAACGACGCCGCACTGGTCCTGTTCAGCGGCGGACAGGACTCGACAACCTGCCTGGCCTGGGCCCTGGAGCGCTACCCGCGCGTCGAAACCATCGGCTTCGACTACGGCCAGCGCCATGCGATCGAGCTGACCGTGCGCCCGCGCGTGCTGGAGCAGATGCGCGCCGTCAAGCCGGAATGGGCGGAACGCCTGGGCGAAGACCACATGGTCGACCTCGGCCTGATTTCGCAGTTGTCGAAGACGGCCATGACCGAAGACATCGAAATCGTGATGCAGGAAAACGGCCTGCCGAACACCTTCGTCCCCGGCCGCAACCTGCTGTTCATGACCGTGGCCGCCACCCTGGCCTACCGCCGCGGCCTGAGCGTGCTGGTGGGCGGCATGTGCGAAACCGACTTCTCCGGCTATCCGGACTGCCGCGACGATACCATGAAGGCGCTGCAAGTGGCCCTGAACCTGGGCATGGATACCCGCAACAAGCTGGAAACCCCGCTGATGTGGCTGGACAAGGCGCAAACCTGGCAACTGGCCGAACGCCTCGGCGGCCAGCAACTGGTGGACCTGATCCGCGCCGAAACCCATACCTGCTACAAGGGCGAGCGCGGCGCGCTGCACGACTGGGGCTATGGCTGCGGCACCTGCCCGGCCTGCGAGCTGCGCGCGCGCGGCTACCGCCTGTACCAAGCGGCACTGAGTGGCAATCGCGAAGCTGCCCCTGATTGACTTTTTCTATAGGGCAATTATTTTGCCCTGAACAAACTAAGATGCTGGTATGCAGAGGCCTCCAGCCAGCCCGCCGCTCCAACGCCTGCTACAACCCCGCTTGCTGGCGGGGCTGGTGGCGGCGCTTTGCCTGACGGCGACCGGCAGCGTCTGGTGGGGCGCCCACCTCGATGCCGAACGCGACGCCCGCACCGGCTTTGACTACCGTACCCGCGAACTGGTCAACAATATCGCGGCGCGCATGCAAGCCTATGTGCAGGTGCTGTACGGCGTGCAGGGCCTGTTTGCCAGTTCCGACTTTGTCGACCGCCAGGAATTCCACACCTATATCGAGCGCCTGGAGCTGGGCCAGAATTTTCCCGGCATGCAGGGCATCGGCTTCATGCGCCTGGTGCCGGGGCCGCAACTGGAAGCGCACGTGGCCACCGTGCGGGCCGAGGGCTTCCCGGACTATGCGGTGACGCCGCCCGGCCAGCGCAGCCAGTACGGGCCGGTGGTCTACCTCGAACCCTTCGCCGGCAGCAACCTGCAGGCTTTCGGTTATGACGGCCTGTCCGAGCCGGTGCGCCGCGCCGCGTTCGAACAGGCGCGCGATTCCGGGCTGCCGACCATGACGGGCAAGCTGCTGCTCAAGCAGGAATCCGCCGATCCGGTGCAGGCCGGCTTCATCATCGCGCTGCCGATCTACCAGAACGGGGTCGGCCGCTACACGCTGATCCAGCGCCGCAGCGCCCTGAAAGGCTGGGTCTATGCACCGTTCCGCATGGGCGACGTGATGGCGGCGCTGGGCCACGATGCCTTGCGCGGCCTCGACGTGGAAGTCTACGACAGCGAAGAACCGAACGCCATGACGCGCATGTTCGACAGCGCGCCCACGGCCATGGCCGCGGAGGGGCGGCATCACGCGCTGCAGCGCATCAGCCTGGCCGGGCGGCGCTGGACCCTGCATATCAGCGCGCTGCCCAAAGCGAACGGCGTGCTGTCGGACAAGCCGCGCACCATCGCCATCGGCGGCCTGCTGATCAGCGCCTTGCTGGCCCTGCTGGCCTACGTGCTGGCGGAAAGCCGGCAACGGCTGCGCATCGCGCTCGAGCACAGCAGCCGCATGGGCGACGAACTGCGCGAAGGCCAGGAAACCTTGCTGGCGATGGCGGAGCATGCGCAGGGCAGCCAGGCGGTGCTGCGCTGCATCCTCGATTCCACCGTGGACGGCATCCTGGTCGACAACTACAGCGGCACCGTGCTGAACTCCAACCGGCGCTTCCGCCAGCTGTGGAATGTGCCGGAGCAGCTCGATTGGGAGAACGACGGTGCCATCCTGCTGGCCCATATGGCGAGCCAGCTGGAGCAGCCCGACGCCTTCCTGCAGGCCAGCGCCCGCCCCGGGCCGGATGACGAGGACAGCCACAGCCAGCTGCAGATGCGCGATGGCCGGGTGCTGGAAGTGACCACGCGCCCGCTGCGCCTGGGCAGCGAGCCGGCGCGGCTCTGGTCTTTCCGCGACATCACCGAACGCACCATGAACGAGCGGCGCGAAGAAGGGCGCCACCAGGTGCTGGAGCTGCTGGCCGCCGGCGCGCCGCAGCAGGACGTGCTGGACAGCCTGATGCGCGGCATCGAAGCGGTCAATCCCGGCATGATCTGCAGCCTGATGCTGCTCGACGAAGAAGCGAAGCACCTGATCCTGTCCGCCGGCCCCAGCCTGCCGGCCTTTTTCAGGCAAGCCATCGACGGCTTGCCGGTCGGCTTTGGCAACGGTTCCTGCGGCAAGGCGGTCACCAGCAACAGCCGCGTGATCGTGGAAGACATCGCCAGCGACCCGCTCTGGGCGCCCTACCGTGAAATGGCCTTGCGCGCCGGGCTGGGCGCCTGCTGGTCGGAACCGGTGCATGGCGCCAACGGCAAAGTGCTGGGCGCCTTCGCCATCTACCACCGGCAGCCGCAGCGCCCCAGCGTGGCGCAACTGGTCCTGATCGACCAGGCGGCCAGCCTGGCCGGCATCGCGGTGGAGCAGGCGCGCGCCGGCGAAGCGTTGCGCGCGGGCGAAGCGCGCTTCCGCAGCCTGTACGACCATGCGCCGGTGGCCCTGTGGCAGCAGGACTGGTCGGCCGTGCGCGCGGCCTTGCAGGAGCTGCTGGAATCGGGCGTGGAAGACGTGGCGCAATGGCTGCAGGTCAATCCCAGCCAGCTGCAGCGCCTGGCCGGCCTGGTGCGCATCACCGACGTCAACACCGCCGCGCTGGCCCAGGTGGGCGCCGATCCGGCCTGCAAACAGCCAGGACAGCTCAGCCTGGCGCAGAATTTTGCGCCGTCGGCCATGCACGAATTCGGGCGCGCGCTGCTGGCGCTGGAGCAGGGCGCGCAACTGTTCCAGTGCGAGGGCAATTTCCTGCGCCTGGACGGGGTCGAGCGGCAGAACGAGCTGACGCTGCTGCTGATGCCGGGCCACGAGCACGCGCTGGACTTCGTGATCGTGTCCACCATCGACATCACGGAGCGCAAGCGCCTGAACGAAGAACTGGTGCAACTGGCCACCACCGACTTCCTGACCGGGCTGCCGAACCGGCGCGAATTCATGGCGCGCCTGGAAGACGAGCAGGCCCGCCTGCAGCGCGACGTTGGCGGCCGCGCCGCCGTGCTGATGCTGGACATCGACTACTTCAAGGACATCAACGACGCCCATGGCCACGACTGGGGCGATGCCGTGCTGCGCCACCTGGCGGAGCTGATGCGCGATTCCCAGCGCAAGATCGACATGCTGGGCCGCGTGGGCGGCGAGGAATTTGCCTTCCTGCTGCCGGGCGCCGACCTGGAAGCGGCGCGCTCGTTTGCCGAGCGCCTGCGCCAGCGCATTGCCGATACCCCGATGGGGCGCAACGGCAGCAGCATCGCGATCACGGTCAGCATCGGCATCGCCAGCATGGCGCCGGCCGACCGCAGCGGCGATGCGGCCCTGGTGCGCGCCGACCACGCCCTGTACCGCGCCAAGCGCGCCGGGCGCAACCGCGTGGAAGGCTAATCAGTCGGGGCGCATGCGCAGCTGCTCGACCTTGTCGCCCTTGCCCAGGCTGAGGTCGACCAGCAAGGCGCCGCTGGTGTAGTTCAGGCGGTAGCTGTATTTGCGCACCTCGCCATCGGTGCTGCGCGCCAGCGCTTCCACCTTGCGCAGCGGGCCCCATTCCTGCAGGTCCTCGGCCACCATGGCGAGGAATTCCGGCGGCAGGTTGCCGGCCACCTTGTCGCTCAGGCCTTCCGGCAGCTTGCGTTCGGCGATGCTGGCGAACATGGCGCGCACGCGCTCGGCCACCGCCGGTTCGGTTTCCGCAATTGCCGGCTTGGGCTGGACGGCCAGCGCCGGCAGGTAATGCGCGGCGACGATGTCGCCCAGCTTGCCGGGGCGCGCACTGGCCGAATTGGCCAGCACCACCACCGACAGCCTGTCGTCCACGAAGCGGTACAGCTGCGAACGGAAGCCTTGCCATGCGCCGCCATGGGCAATGGCGCGGTGGCCGTTGCGCTGGAACAGTTGCCAGCCGTAGCCGTACTCAGTGGCGCTGCCGTCGTTCAGCCTGGCCGGTGTCCAGCTGGCATTGCGCACGCTGGCCGGCAGCACTTTGTCGCCGTACAGCGCCAGGTCCCATTTCGCCAGGTCGCGCGCGGTCAGGTACAGGCTGCCGTCGGCCGTGGTGTTCAGGCGCGGCGCCACCCAGGACTGGTTCACCAGCTTGCCGCCCTTGCGTTCATAGCCGCGCGCCCGGTGCGGCACGATGT
Source organism: uncultured Duganella sp. (assembly GCA_966077345.1). Taxonomy (GTDB): domain Bacteria; phylum Pseudomonadota; class Gammaproteobacteria; order Burkholderiales; family Burkholderiaceae_D; genus Rugamonas. Next base: position 75,376 of record CBHREK010000031.1, on the reverse strand, counting down.
CGGCTTCGCTGATGATGCGGGTGCCCATGTCGAGCGGAGCGAAGATGCGCTCGCGCAGCTGGTCGCCATAGAACTTGCCGCCGGCCTTGTTGCAGATGAAGCCGAGCAGGTGATAGCCCATGTTCGAGTAGGACCATTTTTCGCCCGGTGCAAACAGCACGGGGATCTCCGCTTCCAGCGCGATCAGTTCTTCTTCCGTGTAATCCTTTGTGAGGTCCAGCTTGGCGTAGGGATCGCCCAGGCCCGAGGTATGCGACAGCAGGTGGCGGATGGTGATGCCTTCCCAGGACTGGGGCGTGTTGGCCAGGTGTTTCGAGACCGGGTCGTCCAGCGACAGCTTGCCGTCCTGCGCCAGCAGCATCACCAGCGCGGCGGTGAAGGTCTTGCCGATCGAGCCGGACTGGAACACGGTGGCAGGCGTGACCTTGACGTTGTTTTCCAGGTCGGCCAGGCCGTAGCCCTGTTCGCGGATGATTTTGCCGTCTTTCACGACAGCGATGGAAACGCCAGGGATATGGCTGCGTTTCATCTCCGCCAGGATGGCGTCGTCGAGCTTGTCGGCGAAGGCGGAAGCAGGGACGGCGAAGGCGAGGGACAGCAGCAGGAGGGTCGGGCGCATGAATGCAATTCCTTGAGTTGCCAAAATTGCATTCTAGCACCCGGCCCAGGCGCATCAGGCAGGGGAATGTTCCAGGGCCGGCGCAGCAGGTTCGGCAGGCTTGCGCTGGCGGCGTTTCACCAGCCAGTAGATGAAGAACGGGATCATCAGCGGCAGCAGCAGGGGCGACACGGCGGCCATGGTCACCACGGCAGCCAGTGCCAGGGACAGGATCACGATCACGCCGACACCGGCCATGACCACGGCGACAATGGCTGCCACGAAGACCATCACCACCGCCACCACGGCGAACACGCCGCCGGCCAGCACGGTACCGAACAAGGCGCCCAGCGGCCCGTCATAGTCCGTGTCGCCGATCGTGACGACCATGTCGCTGGCGTCGATGGAGATCCAGGCTGCCAGCATGCAGAAGAACAGCAGGACCAGGGACAGGGCAAATACCTTTTTCATGATGGGCCTCTTGGCGTTGAACATGGTGTCACTGTAGGCCCGGCGCCGCGCCCCGGCCATCGGATTGCGACGAACGGTGGAATCTGGATGATGAATGGAAAAAGTCCCGGATTGCGCCTTGAATTGATTAACTGTTTGCCTATACTGAATATCCGATCTCTGAGATGGAGGGGAATATGGCTTGGCTAGTAAGAGACGGGAGCCAATCGTTGCTCCTGGGAATCGACAGCGAACCGCGCCAGCGCAGCGCAACTTCATGGTTCGGCGGCGGCCCCAAAGGCCCGCCTTCCGCGCCACCGACGATTCCACCAATCATCATCAATCCCTTCAAATACCAGACGCCGGACCCGGCCATCGATCCGCGCATCACGCCGATCGGCCCGCCGGTCCTGCCGCCGCGACGGCCTGCCATGTCGCTGCATTGATCTGGCACAAACATCGCATTGCTGATACGGCCCGCGCACAACGCGGGCTTTGTTTTCCACTGGCTAGCCCGGGCGCCTCCTGCTATATTTCCCAGACGCATCTAACCTTGGGAATGAGATGGAAAGCCGTCTGCGCCGCCTGGAGGCCGTCCAGGAAATCCTGCTGGAAATTGGCAAGCTGTCCAATAGCTGCACCGATATCACGGTTTTCCTGCAATCCGTGCACGCGGCCCTGGGCCGCATCATGTACGCCTCCAATTTCTATGTGGCCCTGAGCGACCGCGATGCGCCCGGCAATGCCGTGCGTTTCGTCTACTTTGTCGACGAGGTGGATGACCATCCTTACAAGGACCAGCTGGTGCAACTGGCCACGCCCGACCAGTCGCCCACCGCCTGGGTGATCCTGAACAAGCAGCGCCTGGTGATGACGGGCGACGAGCATCGCGCCCGCGAAGAAAACGAGGTATTCGGGGTCGGCACCATCGCCGAGCACTGGGTGGGCTGTCCGCTGCTGGACCAGGACCATGAGGTGCTCGGCGCCATGGTGATCCAGAGTTACGACAAGGAACATACCTACAGTGAGGAAGACCAGGCCCTGTTCGCGCAGATCGCCAACCACGTGTCGAGCGCCTTGCAAGGCTTGCAGAGCATGGACCGGCTGGAGCGCGCCGTGCGCGAGCGCACCCTGGAACTGGAGCGCGAAGTGGCCGAACGCAGCAAGGCAGAACGTCTGCAGCGCGCCCTGTACGAGATTGCCAGCCTGTCGGCGTCCGCTTCCGCCGAATCGGACGCCAAGGTGCTGTACGCCCGCCTGCACGAGATCGTCGGCAGCCTGATCACCGCCCGCAATTTCCTGATCGCGCTCTACCATCCCAAGCGCGACGAAATCTCGATCCCTTACTTCGTCGACGAGAAGGACCTGGAGGCGCCGCTCAAGCGCTTCGAATACGGCATCGGCATGAGCTCCTTCGTGCTGAAGAAGCGCCAGCCCATGCTGCTGGACGGCCCGGGCTTCGCGGCCCTGATGGCCGGCGGCGAAATCAACGAACCGCTGGGCAACCAGGGCATTGCCAGCTGGATGGGCTGCCCGATGATGGTGGGCGAGCAGGCGCTGGGCGTGATCATCGTGCAAAGCTACGACGCATCGGTGGTGTACACCCAGGCCGAACTGGATATCCTGGCCTACGTTGCCAACCACACGGCCGCCGCCATCGCGCGCACCCGCGCCGACCTGGCGATCCGCCGCGCCAAGGCAGAACTGGAAGAGCAGAATACCGCGCTGGCCACCGCGCTGACGCAGCTGCAGACCGCGCAATCGGAACTGGTGCGGCAGGAAAAACTCGCTTCGCTGGGCCGCCTGGTGGCCGGCGTGGCGCACGAGATCAACACCCCGCTTGGCATCTGCGTTACCGCCACCAGCCACCTGGTGGAAGAGCTGCGCCTGTGCCGCCTCGACCTGGCCGAAGGCACGCTCGATGAAGACGGCTTGAACCAGTTCTTCGACACCGTCGACCAGTCGCTCAAGATCATGACCACCAACACCCAGCGCGCTGCCGCGCTGGTGCGCAGCTTCAAGCAGGTGGCGGTGGACCAGTCTTCCGACAATATCCGCCACTTCAACCTGCGCAAATACCTGGACGAAGTGCTGCTGTCGCTGCAGCCCAAGCTGAAAGGCAAGCCGATCGCCGTCAACGTCGAATGCCCGCCGGACATCCACTGCGAAAGCTTCCCCGGCGCCGTCTCGCAGATCGTCACCAATATGGTGGTGAACTCGCTGGTGCACGGCTTTGAAGAAGGGCAGAAAGGCACCATCCGCATTACCGGCAAGCTCGATGGCGACCACGTGCTGTTCGACTACAGCGACGATGGCGTCGGCATGGATTCGACCACGCTGCAGCAACTGTTCGATCCCTTCTTCACCACCAAGCGCGGCTCCGGCGGCAGCGGCCTGGGCGCCCACATCCTGTACAACCTCGTGACCGGCCCGCTGGGCGGTACGGTGAAGGTGGTCAGCTCGCCCGGCATGGGCCTGCATTACCACCTGCGCTTCCCGCGCGACCAGCGTAAGCAGGCGGTGTAAGGTGAGGGCTGCGATCCTTGCTGCCAGCCTGCTGCCCTTTGCGGCTCAGGCTGGAGATTGCCTGAAGAGCGCGGAAGCGGCAGCCAGGCAATTCGTTGCGCTGGGCGTGACGGATCCTGTCCGTTCGGCGGGGCTGGTGGAACCCGTGTCCCTGGAGGCATATGGCGAACGAATCCGGCAAGTGCTGGACGACCGCTATGCACCGGGTTCGGTGGCGATTCGCCAACGCCTGCTTGGCCCGGACTGGAGCGATGAGCGCCTGCGGAGCGCAGCCACGGGGGAACTGGTGGCGGCGTACCTGGCGGCGGGCCTGGCGCAAAGGGCGAGCTATCGCGTGAAGATACTTGGCGCCACCTCGTCAAAACAACAATGGGGTATGGGAAAGGACGTCACCGTTTCGTACCGCCTGGCGGGGCCAAATGGCGAGCAAGACCTGAAGAAAGTCTTGTCCGTGGCACAGGATTCATCATGCTGGAAGGTCGAGATGCCGTTTGACGTTTATGACCGTATCGGCGTATTGGCAAATGCGCTGAAGGAAGGGCGGCCGGAGCCGGTTCACGCCGTCAATAGCAGGTCGGCGATCAAGCTGCAGCTGTTGCATGCAAGTTACTTGCCCAAGGAGGGGATGCATGAAACCACCTGGTCGCGCGGCAGGTCGGGAGAGACTCGGATATGGGTCGGCCGGGAGCCGATTGTGAGCGAGGCAGGCTTGCTGGGCACATCCGCGTATTGGAGCTGCGATAACGTCAGTTTCGAGTATCCCTCGCTGCATTTGCTGCTGAATCCCGGCGCCGCGCAGGCGCTCAACGACTGGAGTTCGACGCATCTTGGCGAGGACATGGCGCTGCTTCTGGACGGGAAAGTTGTCAGCTACGGTAAAGTCGCGGGAAAACTGGATCGCCGCCTGCAGCTATGCATGGCGGATCGCTCGCTGGAGGAGGTTGAGGCGCTCGCTGCCGACATAGCAGGAAAGTAGAACGGCACCGATGGTGCCGTTTCTTCTTAGTCAGGGAAGCGTTCGTTGATCGCCAGCGCCTTGTCCATATTGGCGATCAGCAGTTCGACGAATTTCGGGTCGAGGTGCTTGCCCGCCACTTCGCGCATATGCGCCACCACCTGCTCGACCGGCCAGGCATCCTTGTAGCAGCGCTTGTGCATCAGGGCGTCGAACACGTCGGCCACCGCCACGATGCGGGCGTATTCGTGGATATCGTGGCCCTTCAGGCCCTGCGGGTAGCCGCTGCCGTCGAACTTCTCGTGGTGCTGGTGGGCGATCACGGCAGCCGCCTTCAGGATCGGGCGCTGCGAGCCGTCCAGGATCGACAGGCCAACCGTCGGGTGCTGCTTCATGATTTCCCATTCGGCCGCATCGAGCTTGCCGGGTTTGAGCAGCACCGAATCCGGCGTGGCGATCTTGCCGATGTCGTGCATCGGCGCCGCGTGTTTCAGCACGGCGGTTTCATCTTCCGGCATGCCGGACGCGCTGGCCAGCAAGTGGCAGAATTCGGCCATGCGCCGCACGTGGTTGCCTGCTTCGTTGGAGCGCGATTCGACCACGTCGCCCAGGCGCATGATCAGCTCCGCCTGGGTGTCGGTGATTTCCTGCGTCAGCAGGATATTGTCGAAGGCGATCGCCACGCCGCTGCAGAAAATCTCCAGCAGCTTCTGGTCGATCTCGGAAATTTCTTCCACGCCTTTCAGCACCAGCAGCGAAGCCTTGCCGCTGCTGTTAGGGAAATAGCCGACGAAGGTGTCGCCCGTCATGCGCGAGATGCGGTTGCGCTCGGCATCCTTGAGCTGGGCCAGCAACTCCGGCGTCAGCAGGCTGTCTTCGTCCTGGCCGATCTGGGCCAGCACTTCGTAATCGGTTTCGCCGCTGACGGCGCTGGCGCCGCGCAGGCGTACCAGCATGCTCTGCTCCAGGCGCAGCAGCGCCACCACCTGCTGCAGCAGGCCGTTGGCAAAGTCTTTCAGGTTGCGCGCCTGGAAGATGTGGGCCGAGGCGGCAATCACGCGTTCCAGGCCTTCGCGGTAATGCATCTGCTGCTGGCGCGCTTCCTCCACCTTCATGATGTCGCGGTAGGCGCGCAGGGCGGCAAAGGTGGTGGTGAACAGCTTGGTGCGATCGAGCTCGGTCTTTTCCTTGTAGTCGTTGATGTCGTAATTGACGATCACGCGTTCTTCCGGTGCCTGGCCCGGCTGGCCGGTGCGCAGCACGATGCGGGTGAACTGGTTGTCCAGGTCTTCGCGCATCCAGCGCGCCACTTCCAGGCCTGAGTCTTCGCGCTCCATCACCACGTCGAGGAAGACCAGGGCGATGTCCTTTTCTTTTGCCAGCACTTCCTTGGCTTCGGCGCCGCTGTAAGCGTGGAGGAAGGCCAGGCCGCGGCCTTCCAGGCGGAAGCGGCTCAGCGTGAGCTTGGTGATGTCGTGGATATCGGGCTCATCATCGACCAGCAGGATGCGCCACGGCGCGAGTTTTGGCGTAGCAGCAGACAAGAAAGACATATTGGCAGATTCCAAAATGTGACACACAGTCCTGGATGATGCGCAATTTTTAGGCGCATCAAAATGATTGTAGTCCTACCCATTGTTATTAACAACAGGCAATACTGGATGAGCTAGATCTTTACAACATCGACTGCGTCGCCGTAACGCTTTTGGCAGCGTTCGCACCAGAAAGTGCGGCGCTGGGTGAGCCCGAGATGGGCCCGCTGCAGCTGGATATGACAGCGCGGACATTCGCGGCGGTTGTGTACCTGCCAATGTTTCTTCAGTTCGAATGCCAGCTTCCAGGTCTTGAATTCAAAGCTGTACTGGCGCGCCTGCTTCACTAATTCCCGTAACTTTCCCTGTGGCAATTTGTTTACCGTAGAGAGAGGATGCATGTGCAAACGAAACAATACTTCGTTTTTAATAATGTTGCCCACTCCAGCAAAGATACTCTGGTCGAGTAAAACATCGCACACGAATCGCTCGGGCTGTTGCCGCAGTTTTTTCAGCGCAAGGCGGGGACTCCAGTGCTCCGACATGACGTCGCTGCGCCAGTCGTACGCCTGGTCCAGTTCGCCTTCCACCAGCTTGATCGAGCAGGTATAGAAGTTCAGTTCGCCGCCTTCTTCAAATTGCAGCGACAAGCGCGGTTCAGCGCCTTCCTTGCGCTCGTCGATGCGGTAGCTGCCGAACATCAGGAAGTGTACGCGCAGCGTGTACAGCGGCAGTTCGATCAGGAAATGCTTGCCCCAGCTGCGCAGCGAGAGGACAGGCTGGCCTGGCAGCTCGTCGAAGGGAACCAGCTTGCTGTTGCCGCTGGCAGTGGCAATGGTGCGGCCTTCGAATGCGCGCACCTGTTCGCTGAGGATGACGATCGACGGGCCTTCGGGCATGGCACACCTCCTTTCCGCCAGCATCGCCGCAGCGGCGCCGAGCCGCCGTGCGCGCACGCACCAATTGCTATACTCGCTGGCATGCTGATACGACACACGACAGAACAAGACTGGACCATTCTCAAAGAGCTGCGCCTGGCCGCGCTGCTCGATGCACCAACGGCCTTTGGTGTCACGCACGCCAGCGCCGCAGCGAACCCTGATGCCCAATGGCGCGACCGTGCCGCCGGACGCGGGCCGGCCACCTACCTGCTGGCCTTCGATGGCGACGCGCCGGTCGGCATGGTGGGCGGCGTGAACAGCACAGCGCAGGAATTCAACCTGATTGCCATGTGGGTCAAGCCGGCGCAGCGCGGCAGCGGCGCGGCGGCCGCGCTGGTGGAGGCGATGAAGGCGCATGCGCAAGCGCAGGGACAGCAGCGTGTGGTGCTGGACGTGGCGCCGGAAAACCGGCGCGCCGCGGCCTTTTACACCAGGCGGGGCTTCCGCTTCCTGCCGCATTGGGAAGCGCTGGAGAGCCATCCCCATATCCAGCTGCAGAAGATGGAGTGGCGCGCCGGCGAAAGCTGACCCGGGCGCGCCTTTCGTTTGCAGCGCGCAATCGGATAGTCACAATGTTGTCATTTTCGCTTCCTAGAATGGCGGGCAGTTTCAACTCCCCCACTTTTGGAAAGCGTCATGGAAAACAAAATCGATCACGACGATATCGGCTACAACGATACCCCGAACGAGCACTTCAGCGAAATCCTCGACAAGCGCATCAGCCGCCGTAACCTGCTGCGCGGCTCGGTAGCGTCGGCCATCTCCGTGATGATGGGCTCGGCAACGCTGACCGCCTGCGGCGGCGGCGACGATGCGCCGGTGGTCACCAAGCCTGAGACCCCGGTGCCGGCTGAAAAGCTGCTGGGCTTCACGGCCGTGGGCAAGAGCCTGGCTGACCTGGTCACCGTGCCGGCTGGCTATACCGCGACCGTGATTTACGCGCTGGGCGATCCGCTGACCGCTTCCGCCACCGCCTTCAAGAACGATGGCAGCGATGCCGACTTCGAGAACCGCGCCGGCGACCACCACGACGGCATGGAATTCTTCGGCCTGGACAGCGCCGGCAAGCCATCTGCCAGCGGCAGCGAGCGCGGCCTGCTGGCCATCAACCACGAAGCCACCACCAATGAAAAGCTGGCATCGTTCTTCATCCACGCCAACGGCGGCACCAACACCCTGCCGCGCCCGGCTGCGGAAATCGACCGCGAAACCGCGCTGCACGGCATCTCCGTGGTGGAAGTGCGCAAGAACGCCGGCAAGTGGGAATACGTCAAGGATTCGGCGTTCAACCGCCGCGTCACCTGCCTGACCGACTGCGACCTCAGCGGCCCGGTGAAAGGCAATGCACTGGTGAAGACCAAGTACTCGCCGGACGGCAGCAAGATCCGCGGCACCCTGAACAACTGCGGCACCGGCCGCACCCCATGGGGTTCCTTCGTCTCCGGTGAAGAGAACTGGAGCGGTTACTTCACCCGCAGCGCCACCGACGATGCCGCGCGCGGCAATGACAAGAGCGTCGCTGCGCTCAAGCGCTATGGCCGCAGCCAGGGCGCCGCGTCGCGTCATGGCTGGGAATCGGGCGGCGCCGACGACAAGTACGCGCGCTGGAACAATTCCAAGCTGGGCGCTTCGCTGGATGGCAGCGACGACTACCGCAACGAAATGAACGGCATGGGCTATATCGTGGAAGCCGATCCGTACAACAAGAGCAAGAACCTGCGCAAACGTACTGCGCTGGGCCGCTATGCGCACGAAAGCGCCGCCTTCGGCAAGACCGTGGCCGGCCAGCCGCTGGCCGTGTACATGGGCGACGATTCGCGCAACGAGTACATCTACAAATTCGTCTCCACCGCCACCTGGAGCGACGCCGATGCCAGCCCGGCCGACCTGCTGGCCACCGGCGACAAATACCTGGACTCGGGCAAGCTGTTCGTGGCCAAGTTCGCCGCTGACGGCACTGGTTCCTGGATCGAGCTGAACATCAGCAACGCCGCCATCGCCGCCTACGCGACCTACAAGTTCGCCGACCAGGCCGACGTGCTGGTCAATGCCCGCCTGGCGGCCGACGCCGTGGGCGCGACCAAGATGGACCGCCCGGAATGGTGCTCGGTCAACCCGGCCAATGGTGAGGTCTACTTCACCCTCACCAATAACAGCGCCCGCACCGCACCGGACGGCCCCAATCCGCGCACCTATGAGGACATGAAGGGCACGTCCAAGCAGACCGGCAACGTGAACGGCCACATCCTGCGCGTCAAGGAAAAGGATGGCAACGCTTCCGCCGCCTTTACCTGGGACGTTTACTTGTTCGGCGCCCAGTCCGATGCCAACCCGAGCCTGGTCAACCTGTCCAGCCTGACTGCCGACCAGGACTTCTCCAGCCCGGACGGGCTGGCCTTCTCGCGGGCCACCGGCATCTGCTGGATCCAGACCGACGACGGCGCCTATACCGACGTCACCAACTGCATGATGCTGGCCGGCCTGCCGGGCCAGGTGGGCGACGGCAAGAAAGTCACGCTGGCGTACGGCGCCACCAATGTCGACACCTTCGTCGGCAAGACCCCGACCGCCGACACGCTGAAGCGCTTCCTGGTCGGCCCGGTCGATTGCGAACTGACCGGCATCACCGAAACGCCGGATGGCAAGACGCTGTTCGTCAACATCCAGCACCCGGGCGAGGGCACGGCCAGCGCCAATATTGCCGACCCGACCAAATACACCAGCCAGTGGCCGGGCAATGCCGGCTACGGCGTGGGCAAGCGCCCGCGCTCGGCCACCATCGCCATCACCAAGAACGACGGCGGCCGCATCGGTAGCTGATTGTAAAAAGTTGTCTGAAAAATGGGGTACGTCCCCATTTAATCTGGGCCGGAGGTATCCGGCCCGTTTTTTTTGTCAGGAATTGTTTCAATGACAGCAGGGGCGGGGGCGAGGAGTATATTGGAGCTTATCTAGGAAAGGAAACCCATCATGAAACGCCAAACTCGCTTCTGGATTGCCGCCGCTCTGCTGCTGGCGGCGGCCGGCGCCGCCTCGGCGGGCGGGGTGACCGTCAAGTACCAGGACCCGGACAAATTTACCGACGTGCCGTTCTGGGAACAGGACCGCGACCAGGTGCTGAAGGAATTGACCACCCATTTCGCATCCCTGGCCAAACAGTTGCCTGCCAACCAGCAACTGTCGATTACCGTTACCGACATCGACCTGGCCGGCCGCGTCGAACCGCGCCGCCGCTCCCTGCATGACTTGCGCATCCTGCGCGGCGGGGCGGACTGGCCGATGATGGAATTGCACTATACGCTGGAACAGGATGGCAAGGTGGTTGCCAGCGGTTCCGACCGCCTCAGCAATATGATGTACCTGGAGCGCCTGAACCGTTATGCCGGCGGCGATTCCCTGCGTTATGAAAAGCCGATGGTCGACGAGTGGTTCAAGAAAAACTTCGGTGCGCCGACCCAGCTCAGCAGCAAGTGATGCGCTGCTTCAGTAATCGAGCTCAGTCGATCCAGTTCACGCGGCTGAACTTGGCGCGGAAGTCGTCCGGCATCGGCACTACCTGGCTGTGGCGGTAGTTGTAAAACACGAAGCCTTGCTTGGCCATGGCCACCAGCGTGCCATCGGCCGGGCGGGTGATGCGGAAGATGACGTCGCCGCCATACTTGTTGAAATCCATCACGCCCACCTCGAACAGCAGCTGGTCGCGCGCGTGCGCTTCGGCGCGGTAGGTGGTGGCCAGGTCGGTGACGATGATGCCGGTGCCGTCGGCTTCGGTTTCCTGCACGCCGAACTCGAACAGGAAGCGCGCCCGCGCTTCCGAGATCATGGAGATCATCGAATCGTTGCCAAGGTGGTTGGCGCCATTGATGTCGGTGACGCGTACCGTCAGCTGGGTCGAAAAGCAGAATTGATCTTCGGGAAACGCAAGCGTCAGTCTGGCCATGTCTTTCGCGGGCAAGTGGGAAAGCGCACATTGTAGCGCGCCTTCGCCACGCGCAGCGGGCTGCTACGGTTTGCGGACGATCTGGTACACCTTGCCGGAATTGCTCAGCATGTACAGCTCGCCCGCCGCATCCTGGCCGAAGCCAGGGACCTGGCCGATATCGCCTACCGCCCAGTCCTTGCCTTCGCTGACGGCGCCATTGGCGTACAGGAAGCTCTTCAGGAAGCCCTTGCAGTAGTCCGAATACAGGTAGCGCCCGGCCAGTTCCGGTAAGGCCGTGCCGCGATAAACAAAACCGCCGGTGATCGCACAGCCGTTGGGATTGCTGGCACCGTGGTCGTATCCGAACACGGGCAGGGTCAATCCTTGCTGGGAACAGGTGGCGGCGTTGAAGCAGCTGGTCCCTTCCATCATGTTCCAGCCGTAATTGGCGGGCTTCAGGCCGGCCGCCACCACGTCGACTTCTTCCTTGATGCTTTCGCCGACATCGGCAATATACAGCGCGGACGTGGTGTTGTCGAAGGCGAAGCGCCAGGGGTTGCGCAAGCCGTAAGCCCAGATCTCGCCGCGCTTGCCGGCCTGGCCGACAAAGGGATTGTCGGACGGCACGTTGTACAGCGGTGCGACGACGTCGTCTACCTTCAGGCGCAGCAGCTTGCCCAGCAGGGAGTCGAGGTTTTGCGCATTGCCGCCGGGGTCGCCGGAGCCGCCGCCATCGCCGGTGCCGGCATACAGGTAGCCGTCGGCGCCGAAGGCCAGCATGCCGCCGTAATGGTTGGTGTAGGTCGGGTGCGGGATGGTGATGATGCGCTTGAGCGAGTTGGCGTCGGCCACGTTGGCGTCGGCCGATACCTTCACTTCGTCGATGGCGATGTTGCTGAACTTGTCCGTGTAGTAGATGTAGAAGCGGCCGTTCTGGGCATAGCCCGGATGGAAGGCCATCGACAGCAGGCCGCCTTCGCCGTCAGTGCTGATGAGGCCGGTCAAGTCGAGGAAGGCGGTGCTGCGCAGCGTGCCGTCGCTGGACAGGATGCGGATGCGGCCCGGGCGCTCGACGATGAAGCGGCGCGTGTCGCCGGCCGGGGCGGTCAGCAGCAGCGGCATGCTGAGGCCGCTGGCCACTTCCTTCACTGCCAGCGCGAAGGCGGGCTTGGGCGGTTCCGGCGCTGGCGGCTCGGGTTGCGTGACAGGCGGGGAACTGCCGCCGCCGCCGCCGCCGCAGGCTGCCAGCGCTGCGGCCATCAGGGTTGCAGCCAGCGTGCTGGCCGGGGACAGGGCGGGGGCCGCAGTTGCGGGCCGGGAATTCAGGTCATCAGCCATCATTTCCTCCGGTTGGGTTAGCAGCCAACTGTAGGACTGCCCCACCGCGCCATCTGTGCGGGAACGCACTTACTGGTTTTCACTTAAAAACAGCAGGGTGTGGCCGTGCGCCTCGGCCGCGCTGCGCTGGTGGTAGCTGCTGCGGTGATTGCAGTTGAAGCCGTGTTCGGCGTCCGGATACAGGTGGATGTCGACCTGTTCGCATGCGCCGAAGCGTTCGGCAACCTGGCGCACCGCCGCGTGCGGGATGTGGGTGTCGCGCCCGCCAAAGTGCAGCAGCAGCGGCGCCCGGATGTCGTCGGCGCGCGCGAGGCAATGCTGGATGCCGCCGCCGTAATACGCTACCGCGTGCTCGGCGTGGCCGTTGGCCAGGGCCAGGTAGGCCATGCGGCCGCCCCAGCAATAGCCCAGCGCCGCCAGGCGGCCTTCGGCGCCGGGCGTGGCGCGCAGCGCGGCGGCGGCGGCGCCGATATCGGCCTGGGCCTGCGCCACGTCGGCGCGCTGCATGCACTGGGCGGCGCGGCCCCAGTCCGCTTCGTCATAGCCGAACTCGAGGCGCTTGCCCTGGCGCCAGAACAGGTCGGGCGCCAGCACCACATAGCCGTCGGCGGCATATTGCTCGGCCACGGCGCGGATGTGGGCGTTGACGCCGAAAATTTCCTGCAGCAAGAGCAGGGCGGGGCCGTGGCCGCTGCGCGGCAGGGCCAGGAAGGCGTCGAAGGCGCCGTCCGGACCCTGCACCGTGCTCCACTGGGTGCTGAGGTCCATGGCCTCAGCCGCCTTGCCGCGGCCGGGCCAGCGCCTGCAGGCAGGCATCCAGGTCCTGGCGGGCGAAGGCCGACACGTTCTTGGCCATTTCGGCGCTGACCAGCTTGCGGGTCTGCTTGTCCAGGCTGTCGCGCAGCAAGCCCAGGAAGCGCGGCGCCGCCACCAGGGCCAGGTGCTGGAAGCGGTTCTGGGCGGCGGCCGTGTCGAGCCGGTGCCCGATCTCGCGCGCGAACTGGTGCACCTCGTGCTGCACCGGTTCTTCCACCCGCGGCGCGGTGTGGCCGCGGCCTTCGGGGCCGAAATACTGGCCGTGGCCGTCGGAGGCCAGCTGGCGGTTGTCGGCGCGCCCCAGCGGGTTGGCCAGGTCTTCGATTTCTTCGGCCGGCAGCTGGCCGTCGCGCAGTAGGAAGATGCGGGCGTGGCTGCTGTCAGCCACGACGATCCAGGTGTGCTCCATGGTCGCCTCCTCGTGGTGTGGACGGCCCAGTATAGGCCGCTGCCCGGGCGCCCGGCGCGCGTGAGCCGGGCGGAAAATGTTGCCCTATGGCATTAAGCGGCCGACCGTGCGAAAATGGTAAGCTCGCACGGCAGGGGGCCCGATGGACGATCCGATCACCGCAACGCAGCAACCGTTCCGCACCCGCACGGCGGTGCTGGCGCTGCTGTGCGGCTTTGGCCTGACCGGCGTCCTGTTTGCCGGCGTCAGCCGGCTGGAGGCGCAGCGCGCCCAGCTCGCGTTCGAGCAGCGGGTGCAGGCGCGCGCTTTCGTGCTGCGCGAAGGCATCGGCGGCGCCCTGGCCAGCCTGCATGCGGTCAACCAGCTGTTCGTGGCGCGCCCCGGCGCCAGCCGCGCAGAATTCCACCGTTTCGTCACGCCGCTGCTGGCGCGCCGGCCCTATGTGCTGGGCATCAGCTACCTGCGCTACATCGGCCACGGCGAGCGGCCCGCTTTCGAGGCGGCGCTGCAGGCGGTGCAGCCCGGCGCCACGGTGCGCGAGCTGCGCGAGGGCGTGGCCGTGCCGGCGGCCGCGCGGCCGCGCTACCGGGTCATCGATTACATCGAGCCGCTGGCCGGCAACGAGGCGGCGCTGGGCCTCGATACCCTGTTCCCCCTGCATGACGAAGCGGCGCGCCAGCGCGCCTATGCCAGCGGCCGGCCGGCGGCCGGGCCGCTGGTGCGGCTGGCGCAGCGCAGCGGCGGGCGCACGCGCCAGGGCGTGGTGGTGGCGATGCCCTTGTACGACGGTGCCGCGGTGATTGGCGAAACGGCCTTGACCCTGCAGCCGGGCGAGATGATCGAAAAGATTTTTGCCAGCGCCGGACCGGACGCCGCTGTGCTGGACTTGCAGGTGTACGCCAGTGCCGGCGCCGATCCGGCCGCCCTGGTGTACGACGCGCGGCCGGCGCCGTCGCAGGGCGGGCTGGCCGTGCCGGCCTGGCTGTACCCCGCGCGCACGGCGCCGCTGCAGCAGACGCTGGACGTGGCCGGCACGCGCTGGCTGATGGTGGCCACGCCCGCTGCGCGCATCCTGGCCGGCGAGCACCTGGCGTCGCTGGCGGCGCTGGTGCTGGGCCTGCTGACCACCGTGATCGGCTCGGCCTTCATCGATTCGCTCAAGCGCCGCAAGCTGGTGATCCAGCAGCGCGTGGCCACGCGCACGGCCGAACTGAAGGCCGCCAACCAGGCCTTGCTGCTGCGCCAGCGCGCCATCGAGTCGAGCACCAATGCGGTGATGATCACGGCGGCCGAAGCGCACAACCCGATCGTGTACGTGAACCCGGCCTACGAGCGCATCACCGGCTACCGCGCGGACGAAGCGCTGGGCAGCAGCCCGAGCGTGCTGTTTGGCGACGATCTCGACCAGCCTGGCATCGACGAGCTGCGCGCCGCCATCCGCGAGCAGCGCGACGGCCACGCCGTGCTGCGCTGCTACCGCAAGGACGGCACGCTGTACTGGAACGACGTGGTGCTGTCGCCGGTGCGCGACGAGCAGGGCGCGGTGGTCAATTTCATCTCGATCCAGCACGACATCACGGCCATCAAGGCCTATGAATCGGAGCTCGAGCACAAGTCGACGCACGACGCGCTGACCGGCCTGCCCAACCGCGTGCTGCTGCAGGACCGGCTGGCGCAAACCATCCAGCACTCCGGGCGCAAGGGGCATGAACTGTGGCTGGTATCGATCGACCTCGACCGCTTCAAGTTCACCAACAGCCGCCTCGGCCACCAGGGCGGCGACCGCCTGCTGCAGATCGTGGCGGCGCGGCTGCAGGCGGCCGTGCGGCCGGTCGACACGGTGGCGCGCCTGGGCGGCGACGAATTTGCGCTGCTGCTGTTGCCGGAACGGGGCGGCCAGGCGCCGCGCGCCGAGCAGCTGCAGCGCGTGCTGGACAGCCTGGCGGCGCCGCTGGTGCTCGATGGCACGGAGCTGTTCCTGACCGCCAGCGCCGGCATTGCCGTGTTCCCGACCGACAGCAAGGAGCCGGGCGTGCTGGCCGAGCGGGCCGACATCGCCATGTTCCGCGCCAAGGAGATGGGCGGCAACCAGTACCAGTTCTACACCGCGGCCCTGAACGAGCGCCTGGGCGAGCGGCTGCGCATCGAGAGCGCGCTGCGCACGGCGCTGGAGCGGCGCGAATTCGAGCTGCACTACCAGCCCCAGGTCGACAGCAGCAGCGGCCGCATCATGGGCATGGAAGCGCTGATCCGCTGGCGCCATCCGGAGATGGGCATGGTGGCGCCCAACCGCTTCATTCCGCTGGCCGAGGAAACCGGCCAGATCCTGGCTGTCGGCCACTGGGTGCTGCGCACCGCCTGCCGCCAGCTGCGCGACTGGCAGCGCGAGGGGCGCAAGCAGTTGCGCATCGCGGTCAACGTTTCGGCGCGCCAGCTGGCCGAGCCGGACTTCGTGCAGGGCGTGGCGGACGTGCTGGCCGACACCGGCCTGGCGCCGCACTGCCTGGAGCTGGAACTGACCGAGAGCGCGGTGATGAACGACGTGGCGCATGCCATGGCCGTCATGCATGCCTTGAAGAAGCTTGGGGTGAAGCTGGCGATCGACGATTTCGGCACCGGCTATTCCTCGCTGGCGCACCTGAAGCGCTTCGAGATCGACGTGCTGAAGATCGACCAGACTTTCGTGCGCGACCTGACGGTCGATCCGGACGATGCCGCCATCGTCACCACCATCATCGCGCTGGCCGGCAACCTGGGGCTGGAAGTGATTTCGGAAGGGGTGGAAACGCAGGAGCAGCTGGACTTCCTGCGCCGCCATGGCTGCCGCCAGATGCAGGGCTACCTGTTCGGCCGGCCGCTGCCGGCGGCAGGCTTCCTCGCCCTGCTGGAGCAGGACGAGGCGGCGGCTAGCGCTTCACAAAGCTGAACGGGTCGCCCTTCTTCCAGGCCGGCATGGCCTTGCCGTTGGCGACTTCATAGCCCAGGTTCAGGGTGAACTGGGCTTGCTGCACCATGCCCGACAAGTCCCAGCGGGCATGGTATTCGTCCTTGACGCTGTGGTAGTCGCCCTTGAACGCCACTATGCTGGCGGCCGAGGCATCGTGCGCATGTTCGAACTCGAAGTGGCCGTCGCCCGAGAACACGGCGGAACCGACGTTAAAGGCTGGTACGCCCGCCTTGGCGAACTGGAAGTGGTCGGCGCGGAAGTAGGCGCCCGACAGGTCGGGAATCGGCGGCGCCAGTTTCAGGCCCATCTGCCTGGCCACCTTGGCCGCACTGTCGGCCAGGGTGCTGCGCTCGGCGCCGGCGATGCCGATGTCCCTGGTGCGGCCGGCAAAATTCATCGAATCGAGGTTCAGGTCGGCCAGCGTGCGCTGGAGCGGGAAGGCCGGGTTGGCGACGTAGGCCTGCGCGCCATGCATGCCCACTTCCTCGGCGGCCGGCCACAGGAAGACCTGCGAGCGCTTGGCCGGCTTCTGCACCGCGGCAGCGGCCATCGCCAGCAGGGCGGCGGCGCCGGAGCCGTTGTCGATGGCGCCGTTGTAGATGCGGTCGGTGCCGTCGGCCGGGCCATCGGCCTTGCCCAGGTGGTCCCAGTGCGCCGAGTAGACCACCGCCTCCTCCTTCAGCTTCGGGTCGCTGCCGGGCACGATGCCGACCACGTTGAACTGCTCGACCTGGCGTACGCTGGAGCGGATCTCGCTGTGGGCGCTGATGTTCAGGGCCACCGGGCGGAAGTCGCGCCGTTCGGCGGCGGCGCGCAAGGCGTCCAGCTCGAAGCCGGCGGCCTTGAACAGGGTGCGCGTATAGTCCTCGGACAGCCAGCCTTCGACCAGGTTGCCGCCGCCGGGCGCGTGGAAGCGCTCCAGCGAGAAGCTGGTGGCAGGCACGTTCCAGCCGTAGGCGGCGGACGGCGTGGTGTGGATCAGCAGTGCGCCGGCGGCGCCGCGGCGCACGGCTTCCTCGTACTTGTACATCCAGCGGCCGTAATAGGTATAGCCTTTGCCGGCAAAGCGGTTCGGTTCTTCGGCGGTGGGCTGCGGGTCGTTGACCATCATGACCAGGATCTTGCCCTTGACGTCGGCGTCCTTGTAGTCGTTCCAGTTTTCTTCCGGCGCGATGGCGCCGTAGCCGACGAACACCAGCGGCGCATCGAATATCACTTCGGCGCGGCCGCTGCCGGTGCCGATCAGCACGTCTTCGCCCAGGCGCGGGGTGAGGGTGCTGGCGCCGGCGGCGAATGTGATCGAGCTGCCGGGCTGCAGGCGGGTGCCCTGGAATTTCACAGCCTGGCGGTAGGAGCCGTCGGCCAGCGGCTTCAGGCCGATGGCTGCGGCCTGGGTTTCCAGGTAGCGCACGGCCAGGTCGCCGCCGCGCTGGCCGGTGCCGCGGCCCTCGAGCAGGTCGTCGGCGAGGAAGGAAAGGTGGGCGCGCAGGGGCGCTTCCTTGACGGTGGGCGCTTGCTGCGCTGCGGCAGAAGCGGCCGCCAGCAGCAGGCTGGCCGGGATCAGGTACTTGGTATTCATGGCGGCGATCTTACCCCATAATGGAGCGCATTCTGGGCGTCGAAACAAAGGAGATACATGGAAGTCATTATCATCACCGGCGCATCCGACGGCATCGGAGCAGAAATGGCCCGCCGGCTGGCGCGCGCCCGTGGCAAGGACGTGGCGCTGGTGCTGGCCGCCCGCAACGAGGCGGCCCTGCAGGCGGTGGCAGCCGACTGCGGCGCCGCCGGCGCGGCAACGCTGGTGGTGGCCACCGACGTGGCGCAGCAGGACCAGTGCCGCCACCTGGTGGCAGCCGCCGTGGAACGCTTTGGCCGCATCGACGCCCTGGTCAACAACGCCGGCCGCTCGGCCCACGCCCTGTTCGAGGAAGTGACGGACCTGGGCTGGTATGAAGACCTGATGAAAGTGAACCTGTGGGGCGCCATCTGGTGCACCCATGCCGCGCTGCCTTACCTGAAGGCGTCGCAGGGCAGGATCGTGGCCGTGTCGTCGCTGGCCGGGCTGGTTGGCGTGCCGGGGCGCACGGCCTACGGCGCCACCAAATTCGCCATGGCGGGCTTCTTCGAGGCGCTGCGGGCGGAAATGAAGCCGCATGGCGTCAGCGTGACCACCGCTTATCCGGGCGTGGTCGATACCCAGATCCGTTATCGGGGTTATAACGCTGCCGGCGGGGAACTGGGCAAGAGCAGCCTGCGCGAGGATGCGGCGATGCCGGTGGCGGAATGCGCGCAGCTGATTATCGATGGCATGGCGGGGCGCAAGCGCGAGGTGGTGATGACGGCCAAGGGCAAGCTGGGACGCTGGCTCAAGCTGCTGGCGCCGGGGCTGATCGAGAAAATGGCGCTGAATGCGCTGAAGGATGATGTCAGGCCGCACACCTGAAAACCGGTAAATCTGGGTCTGACCCAAGGGTCAGACCCGGCCCGCGGCGGCCGCTGAGCGGGTCCGACCCTTGGGTCGGACCCTGGTTTACCGGTTTGAAAGGGTAAAATAGCGCTTTCCGTCGCATCAGGCGATACAACAATAACCTCACGAGTGCCGCCATGTCTGACACCCTGTTTACCGATTTGAACCTCAGCGCCCCCATTTTGAAGGCGCTGAAAGAAGTGGGTTACGAAACCCCGTCCCCGATCCAGGCTTCCACCATCCCGCACCTGCTGGAAAACCGCGACGTGCTGGGCACCGCGCAAACCGGCACCGGCAAGACCGCCGCTTTTGCGCTGCCTATCCTGTCGCGCATCGACATCAAGCAGGCGGCGCCGCAGGCGCTGGTGCTGGCGCCGACCCGCGAACTGGCGATCCAGGTGGCGGAGGCCTTCCAGCGCTACGCCACCCACATCCCGAAATTCCACGTGCTGCCGATCTACGGCGGCCAGTCCTACGGCCCGCAGTTGCAGGCGCTGCGCCGCGGCGTGCACGTGGTGGTCGGCACCCCTGGCCGCGTCATCGACCACCTGGAAAAAGGCTCGCTCGACCTGTCGCAGCTGAAAACCCTGGTGCTGGACGAAGCGGACGAAATGCTGCGCATGGGCTTCATCGAGGACGTCGAGCGCATCCTGCAGGAAACCCCTGAATCGCGCCAGACCGCGCTGTTCTCGGCCACCATGCCGGCCCAGGTCAAGCGCATCGCCACCACCTACCTGAACGACCCGGCCGAAGTGATGGTGGCGGCCAAGACCACCACCAACACCAATATCCGCCAGCGCTACTGGCTGGTGTCCGGCATGCACAAGCTGGACGCGCTGACCCGCATCCTGGAAGCGGAGCCGTTCGACGGCATGATCATCTTCTCGCGCACCAAGATCGGCACCGAGGAACTGGCGGAGCGCCTGCAGGCGCGCGGTTTCTCGGCCGGCGCCATCAACGGCGACATGCAGCAGGCGGCGCGCGAACGCATCATCGGCCAGCTCAAGGACGGCAAGATCGACATCCTGGTCGCCACCGACGTGGCCGCGCGCGGCCTGGACGTCGAGCGCATCTCGCACGTTGTGAACTACGACGTGCCGTATGACCCGGAAAGCTACACCCACCGCATCGGCCGCACCGGCCGCGCGGGCCGCAGCGGCGAAGCGATCCTGTTCATCACGCCGCGCGAACGCAACCTGCTGAAACTGATCGAGCGCACCACGCGCCAGCCGGTCACGCCGATGACGTTGCCGACGCTGCAGGCGGTCAACGACGTTCGCATCAGCAAGTTCAAGGACCAGATCACCGACACCCTGGCGCAGGAAGGCCTGTCCTTCTTCGAAAACCTGGTGCGCGAATACGAAGCAGAGCACAATATCCCGGCGGTGGAAGTGGCTGCCGCGCTGGCAATGATGGCCTGCGGCGGCAAGCCGCTGCTGCTGGACAAGTCGCGCGAAAAAGGCTGGCATGAAGACGGCGCGCCGCGCCAGGAAGGCCAGGGCCAGGGTCGTGACGGCCGCGAGCCGCGTGAACCGCGTGAGCCACGCGAGCCGCGCCCGAAGAAGGAGCGCATCGAGCGCGAGCCGGAGCAGGGCATGGCGACCTACCGCGTGGAAGTGGGCTACCAGCACGGCGTCAAGCCGGGCAACATCGTCGGCGCCATCGCCAACGAGGGCGGCATCGATTCCAAGTTCATCGGCCGCATCGAAATCTACGACGACTACTCGCTGCTGGACATGCCGGCCGACCTGCTGCCGGGCGACATCGACGCGATTGCCGCGCTGCGCGTCGCAGGCCAGGCATTGCGCATTCACCGCGACGGCGAAACGCCGCCACCGGCGCCAGCAGCCAAGGCGCCACGCGCTGCCAAGCCTGAGCGCGCCGAGCGCCCGGAGCGCGCCGCGCCGCCACTGTCCGAACGCGCCGATGACGACGAGCCGATGTTCGAAGAAGCGCCCAAGCGCAAGAAGAAGGACAAGGCCGCAGCAGGTGAGGGTACTCCGATGCCGATGCGCGCCTACCGCGTGGAAGTCGGTTCGGGGGATGGCGTCAATGCCGGCAATCTGGTTGGCGCCATCGCCAATGAGAGCGGCCTGGAATCGCGCTTCATCGGCCGTATCGAAATCCTCGAAGACCATGCCTTCGTCGAGATGCCGGACGGCATGCCGGACGATATCTTCAAGCACCTGCGCAAAGTCTGGGTCGGCGGCAAGCAGCTGAAGATGTCGCTGGCCGACGCCATGCCGCCGATGTCCGGCAAGCACACCCCGCCGAAAAAGCCGGTTCCCGGCAAGAAGGGCAAGTAAGCCCCTTTCCTGGCATGCCGCGCCTCCCGCCTGACGGGATGGCGCGGCGCCGCCAGCGCGGCAAGGAATTGTTGCTGGAATAGCCATCCCCACGCTATGCTGCTGGCTGTTCCGGACTTCACCGAGATAGACATGTACAAACTGTTCCGCCATTCGCTATGCGCCGCCGCCGGCGCTGCTGCCGTGGGTGCGTTCGCCGCGCCGGCGGACGCCGTGGTCACCAAGCCGATGGATTTGCAGGACTATCTCGCGCTGAAAGGCCCCGCTCCCGACAAGCGGATCATGTACGGTGCGGCGCCAAGCCAATTCGTCGAGCTGTTCAAGCCCGCCGGCCCGGGCCCGCATCCGGTCGTCGTACTGATCCACGGCGGCTGCTGGACTGTGCACTTCGGCGGCATCGAGCAGATGCGCAATATGGCCGGCGCGCTGACCCGGCAAGGCATCGCGGTCTGGAACGTGGAATACCGCCGCTACGACGAAGATGGCGGCGGCTATCCCGGCATGTACCAGGACGTGGCCACCGCTGTGGACTTGCTGAAGCACGAATCCAAATCCAGTGCCCTGGACCTGAGCCGCATCGTCGCAGTCGGCCATTCTGCCGGGGGCCACCTTGCGCAGTGGGCGGTCTCACGCCACAAGCTGCCCGAGTGGAGCCCTGCCTGGTCGCCGCAGCCGCTGAAAATCAACACCGTCATCAGCCTCGGCGGCCTGGCCGACCTGCGCAACGAAGCCGCTCTGATCCGACGCACCTGCGATCGCGAGACCGCTCAGATTGCCGGCCTGCCGAGCGCTTCGCGCCCCGACGTTTTCGCCGACACCTCGCCGGCTGAAATGCTGCCGGCCGGCGTGCACACGATCCTGATCCACGGTGAACATGACGATATTTCGCCAATCGTTACCGGAGAAAACTATGCCCGTCGCGCCAAGGCTGCGGGCGACCAGGCGGAGGTTCTGGTTCTGCCGGGCGGCAGCCACTACGACGAAGTCTCGGCCGAGTCGAAAGCCTGGGGAATCGTCAATACGCAGATCCGCAAGGCGCTGGGTTTCTAATGGAAGCGATCATGTTTGTCGGTATCCAGGCTTCCGGCAAATCGACCTTCTATAAAGAGCACTTCTTCAATTCCCACGTCCGCATCAGTAACGATTTGCTGAAAACGAAGAACAGGGAAAAGCTGATGTTCGCGCTTTGCTTCGATACTGGAATGCCGCTGGTGATCGACAACACGAATGCCAGCAGGGAAGTGCGAGAGCGCTATGTCGCGATGCTGAAGGAGCACGGCTATCGCATCAGGTGCTATTACTTCAAGAGCGACCTTGATCGGTCCCTTCAATGGAACGGCCAGCGACAAGGGGCCGAATGCATACCGCAGGTCGGCATCTTCAGCACTCACAAGCGGCTGGAAATCCCGGCACGCGAAGAAGGCTTTGACGAACTGTTCTACGTCGACTGGATTGATGGAGAACGTGTTGTAAAGGAATGGATTAGTGAAGTTTGATGAACTCGACGAATCGATGCGGGTGTATGAAACTGCGCACGACCAGTGCGTCCTGCCCGGCATCTATATGGTCGCGAGGATCGACGGCCGCAGTTTTACGCGATTGACCAAGGAACTGGCCGGTTTCGAAGCACCGTTTGACATTCGCTTCCGCGACTTGATGATCGAAACCACCAGGCATTTGATGAACTGCGGTTTCAAGGTCATCTACGGTTACACCGAGAGCGACGAAATCTCCTTGCTGTTCGACCCGGACATCAATGTCTTTGGCCGCAAGACCCGGAAATACAATTCCATCCTTGCCGGTGAAGCGTCCGCCAAATTCAGCCTGATGCTGGGACAGTTGGGTGCTTTCGATTGCCGGATTTCGGAGCTGCCTACCAAGCGCCTGGTGGTCGACTACTTCCGCTGGCGTAACGAAGATGCGCACCGCAACGCATTGAACGCCCACTGCTACTGGATGCTGCGCAAGGAAGGCGTGGAGCCGAACAGCGCCGCCGCAACGATTGCCGGCAAATCGCTCGCAGACAAGAACGAATTGCTGTTTAGCCGCGGGATCAATTTCAACGAACTGCCTAACTGGCAGAAGCGCGGCGTGGGCCTGTATTGGAGCGTCCAAGTGAAAGCGGGTTTCAACCCCAAGGACAATGTGCCGGTCGTGTCGCACCGCCGCGCGATTGTGACGGACCTTGAACTCCCGATGCGCGACGAGTACAGCGCCTTCGTCGCAAACCTGATTGAAGGCGCTTGATCCGCTAGCCTGGCATTTTTTGAACTCAGGCGGAACTTCCGCCGACCCCTCGGTTCTAAGCCATTGCGAACAATCGGACGACTCTGAGGGGCTCCTCTCAATTCCGAGGCCGGTCAAATTTGTTCGCAAAGCAGCTCAATGCTGCTTATCCCTGCTCATTCATTGCTCATAGTTGCTCGTTCAGTGCACGTTTTAGCTCGTTCGCTGCACTTTATTGCTCGTTTGCTGCTCGTTTTTGCTCCCGGTACCTTCGAGCAAAAACGAGCAGCAAACGAGCAAAATAATGCAGTAAACGAGCAAAAAAGAGCAGCAGATGAGCAATTTCGAGCAGCGAATGAGCCTGAATAAGCCGCCTTGAGCACGATTAAGCGTCATTTTTCGAGTATGCGAGGAAGGAGAGAAAAAAATGGAACCCACCATCGGTGTCCCGGTCACCTTCACTGTGTTCCAGGAACTTTGCAAATTCTTGGATGGTTCAACCGTGAGTGAAGAACTCGCGGCGGTCGCAAGCAAAGCAATCACTGCCTGGATAGAGCAGCAAAGCGCTCCACCGAAAGAAGACTCGCCTGCTCTTCTGGGCGGGTATCAGTGGAAGCAAGTGTTCCTGCCGGAGGGAACCAAACTCAGGGTGGTCGTCAGGCGCCGGACGTTCCATGCTGACGTGGTCGGAGACCAAATCGTCTTCAATGGCCAAGCGACCTCGCCAGCATGCCTCGTGAATCAGCTTGCCTCGACCACGCGAAACGCCTGGAAACATGTATGGGTTTTATTTCCAGGGGAAGCAAGATGGCAGCTCGCGCAGTCATTGCGCGAGTAGCCGTTGCCGCGGTCAGGCCTTCGGTGTTGGGTATTTGACGGCATTGAGCTGGATTTTTTCCAGCGCCGCCGCGTGCAGGTCGACATCGAGCTTGTCGGCGATCTGCACCAGGTAAAGCAGCACGTCGGCCAGTTCGTGGCGGATCGCTTCATGCTGGCCGGCTGCCAGCTCGCCGGCGCGGCCGGTGGGCAGCCACTGGAAATGCTCGGCCAGTTCGGCCACTTCCACCGACAGCGCCATCGCCAGGTTCTTCGGCGTGTGGTACTGCTCCCAGTCGCGGGCAGCGGCAAAGGCGCGGGTGCGCTCGCGCAGGTCGTGCAGGGCGTCCGTCATGCCGACTTCTCCATGAACACGCTCAAGGGATCGTCGCGGTAATCGCCATACGGCCCGCGCACGCGGTAGCCCAGGCGCTCATACAAACCGATCGCTTCCGGCTGCGAAGGTCCGGTCTCCAGCATGAACTGGCGGCAGCCGCGCGCCAGCGCTTCCGTTTCCAGCATGCCGAGCAGGCGCTGCGCCACGCCCCGGCCGCGCGCAGACGGATGCACGAACATGCGCTTCACTTCCCCGTATTCCGGCGTCACCACGATGGCGCCGCAGCCCACCGCCGCGCCGTCGATATTGCGCGCCACGGCAAACAGCACATTCGGCTGCAGCAGCGAATTCATGTCGAGCGCATATACGCTCTCCGGTGGATACAGCGACAGCTGGTAAGCATCCAGCAGGTCGATCAGGGCCACGACTTCGGGCTGGTTGGGAGTCTCGAGTTTGATGTCCATCGCCCAATGGTATCATCCCTGCGCCACCTGACCGGGGCCGGTCCGGGGCGAGACATGTATAAGGATAACCATGAAATCGCTAGTTCCTCATGCCATTACACTGGCAGTCAGTGCACTTGTCGCCACCAGCGGCATTGCGGCCGACAATAGCGCCCTTACCCCGCGCGCTGAAAACCCTTACCTGAGCCAGACCGATGCCGCCGCCCGCTCGGCGCGCGTGTCCAACGTCGCTTATGTCCTCGACTTCACGCTGACCGGCCAGGAAAGCTTCAGCAACACCACCACCGTCGCCTTCGACCTCAAAGACAACGCGCAGCCGCTGACGCTGGACCTGGACAAGGCCACCATCAAGCGCCTGGTGGTCAACGGCAAGCAGGTCGCCGCGCCGCAGTACAACAACTGGTTCATTACGCTGGCCGCCGCCGACCTGAAGGCAGGCCGCAACAGCGTCACCGTGGAGTTCGAGCGCAAGCACAGCACCAATGGCGAAGGCCTGCACCGCATGGTCGACCCGGTGGACGGCCGCGTCTACACCTACTCGCACTTCGAGCCGGCCGCCGCGCACCAGATGTTCGCGCTGTTCGACCAGCCGGACCTGAAGGCCACCTACCAGGTCAACGTCACCGCGCCTGCCGACTGGACCGTGGTATCCACCACGCGCGAATCCAAAGTGGAAGACGTGGCCAACGGCAAGCGCTGGACCTTCCCCGTGTCCAGGATCCTCAGCCCTTACAATTTCTCCATGCACGCCGGCCCGTACAAGGTGTGGGAGGACGCCACCAGCGCCAAGTACCCGATGCGCCTGTTCGCGCGCCAGTCGGTGGCCGACCAGGTCGACCCGGCGCCGTGGTTCGAATACACCAGGCAAGGCCTGGCCTGGTTCGACGACTACTTCGGCATTCCTTACCAGTACGGCAAATACGACCAGCTGCTGGTGCCGGACTTCCTGTACGGCGCAATGGAAAACGCCGGCGCGGTGACCTTCGCCGAACACTCCTTCCTGCACAAGGACAAGATGACCAGCGCCGAGAAGCACGACCTGGCCAGCGTCATCATGCACGAAATGGCGCACCAGTGGTTCGGCGACCTGGTCACCATGCAATGGTGGAACGGCCTGTGGCTGAACGAGAGCTTCGCCTCCTTCATGGGCACCCTGGCCACCGCCGAAGCGACTGAATTCAAGGACTCCGCCTGGCAGTACTTCTATTCGCAGGGCAAGTCGGGCGCCTACGTGCAGGACCAGCGCGTCACCACCCACCCGATCGAAACCCCGGTGCCGTCCACCGCCAACGCTTTCGACAATATCGACGCCATCACCTACTCGAAAGGCGCTTCCACGCTGAAGCAGTTGCGCCACCTGCTGGGCGAGGAAACCTTCCGCAAGGGCGTGCACAACTACCTGGTCAAGTACCAATTCAGTAACGCGAAACTGGATGACTTCATCGGCAGCCTGGCCGAGGCGGCCGGCCGCGACCTGGGCCAGTGGACCCAGGACTGGCTGTACCAGCCGGGCGTGAACACCATCACCGCCAACTACAGCTGCAAGGCCGGCAAGATCGACGCCTTCAGCCTGCAGCAGACGGCCGTGGCGCAATACCCGACCCTGCGCGAGCAGCGCGTGCAACTGGCGCTGATGCAGAAGCAGGGCAAGCAGCTGAATATCGCCAAGGTGCTGCCGGTGACCTACAAGGGCGCCACTACCGAGGTGGCGGAACTCAAGGGCGCCGACTGCCCGGACCTGGTCTACCCGAATTACCAGGACTGGGGCTTCGTCAAAGCCAAGCTTGATACGCGCTCCTTCGCCACCGCGCGCCAGGACGTCAGCAAGGTGGAAGACAAGCTGCTGCGCACCATGCTGTGGCATAGCATGTGGGACAACGTGCGCGACGGCGCGCTGCCGCTCAACGAGTTCCTCGACACCGTGCTGGTCAACGCCCCGCAGGAAAAGGACTACGTGCTGCTGGGCGACGTGCTGGGCAAGATGGCCCAGTCGATCCGCTACCTGCGCACCATGTCGGCCGACGGCGCCTACACCCGCACCGTGGTGGGCCGCCTGGAAAAGATGGCCTGGAGCCAGGCCAAGGCCAGCAAGGGCGACTTCCAGCGCCGCTGGTTCGGCGCCTACCTTGGCACGGCCGGCAGCAAGGAATCGCTGCAGCGCATCGCCGCCATGCTGGACGGCCGCGACAAGCTGGCCGGCCTGACCCTGAGCCAGGACCTGCGCTGGGACATGATCGCTGTCCTGAACCGCAAGGATTATCCGGGCGCCGAGGCGCGCATCGCCGCCGAACAGGCCAAGGATAAATCCGACAGCGGCGAACTGGCTGCCGTGGCAGCCCAGGCCGCGCGTCCGGATGCGAAGGTGAAGCAGGAATGGCTGGCCAGGATCGGCGACACGCAAACCAAGCTGCCGTTCTCGCGCATCCGCACCGCGATGCATGCGCTGTACCCGTCCTCGCAAGTGGCGCTCAACGAACAGAGTGCCGCGGCGCGCCTGGCCCAGTTGCCGGTGCTGGACAAGTCGGCCGGCCCGGTCTTCATGCGCGATTATGCCGGCGCCATGATCCCGGCCACCTGCACCGCGCAAAGCGTGCAGCGCCTGGCCGATACGGCTGCCGCCAACCCGGGCCTGAGCGCCGGCACCCGCCGTTCGCTGCTGGTGGCGCACCAGGAAGACCAGCGCTGCGTGGCGATCCGCAAGGCCCTGACGGTGAAGCTGAACTAAACGGGGGCCCGGGTGGAGAGCGCGGCCTGCGCAGTCAGCAGGTCGAGCAGCGCCGGCAGCGGCGCCGGGCGGCCCAGCAGGTAGCCTTGCAGGGCATGGCAACCGTGGGCCGCCAGGAAGTCCGCCTGGGCCTGCGTCTCCACCCCTTCCGCCACCACGCGCAAGCCCATCTGGCCGGCCATGGCCAGGATGGTCTGCACGATCACCACGTCGCTGGCGTCGTCCGGCATGTCCATGATGAAGCTGCGGTCGATCTTCAGCTCGTACAGCGGCATGCGCTTCAGGTAGGCCAGGCTGGAATAGCCGGTGCCGAAATCGTCGATCGAAAAGCGCACGCCCAGCGCAGCCAGCTCGTTCATGCGCGCCACGATTTCATCCATCTTCTCCACCAGCAGGCCTTCCGTCACTTCCAGGATCAGCAGCGCCGGCTCCACGCCGTGCTCCAGCAGGATGCTGCGCACCTGCTGCACGAAGTCGGCCTGGCGGAATTGCTGCGGGCTGACGTTGACCGACAGCGGCAGGGACAGGCCCAGCACCGACATGCGCTGCTGCGCCAGGCAGGCCTGCTTCAAGGCCCATAAGCCAAGCGGCACGATCAGGCCAGCTTCTTCCGCCAGCGGGATGAAGATGGCCGGCGATACCATGCCGCCCTCGTCGCGTTCCCAGCGCATCAGCAGTTCGGCGCCGTGCAGCCGGCCCTGGCAATCGAATTGCGGCTGGTACACCATGTGCAGCCGCTCCTGCTCGATGGCCTGGCCCAGTTCGCGCTCCAGCGTCAGGCGCCGCTCGACTTCGGCCTGCATGGCCGCTTCGAAGAAGGCGATGCCGTTGCGGCCGGCGCCCTTGGCGCGGTACATCGCGGTATCGGCTTCGCGCAGCAGGTCGTCGGCTTGCTGGCCGTACCTGGGCAGCAGGGTGACGCCGATGCTGGCCGAACAGCCGTAGCCCTGGCCGGCGATCTCGAATTCCTGCGCCAGCGCCGTGCGGATCTTTTCCGCCACGCCTTGCGCCGCATTGCCGGCCGCCGCCAGGTCCGGCGCCAGGTGCGCCAGCAGCACCACGAATTCATCGCCGCCGATGCGCGCCACGGTGTCGCTCTTGCGCACCAGGTCTTCCAGCCGCTGCGCGGCCAGCCGCAGCAGGTGGTCGCCGGTGGCGTGGCCGCGCGCGTCGTTGATGGTCTTGAAGCGGTCGAGGTCGACGAACATGACGGCGCTGAACAGGTGCTGGCGCTCGGAGCTGGCCAGCAGGCCGGCCAGCCGGTCCAGCAGCAGGCGCCGGTTCGGCAGCCCGGTCAGCGGGTCGTAGAAGGCCAGTTGCTCGCCCTCGGCCAGCGAGCGCGCCAGGTGGCGCAGCAGCACGCCGCAGCTCATGGTGAGGATGCCGGCAATGAACAGGTAATTGAGCGCCACGATCGCGGCGCGCAAGGCGGCATCGTCGGACAGGCCCATGGCCGCCGGATCGGGCGGCGGCGCAAAGCCGGTCAGCACGATGGCCACCGCGCCGGCCAGCAGCAGCCAGATGGCCGGCTTCAGCCCCACCAGCAGCGCGGCCAGGCAGGGCACCGCCAGCAGGTAGGTGTGCGCCACCGGCCCGACCTGCAGCATCAGCGCCACGCCGACGGCAAAGGTAATCAGCAGGAATTGCATGGCGCGCACCGGGTAGGACACCACTTCCTGCAGCCGCCACAAGGCGGCCAGCCAGGCCAGCGCCACCAGGTCCACCGCCACCACGCCCCACAGCCCTTCGCGCAGCGACTGCGCGATGCTAGGGATGGCCGTGGCCAAGCCCAGTACCAGCACGACCTGGACCAGGCGGGCAAAGATTTTTTCACGCCAATGGGTGATCTGGTCGGGGGCAGCCATGGGCCAGCTTCCTTGCTCTAAGGAACCTTGATAGTACGCCCAATGGCGCCCTGTGTCACGGCAGCCTCAGCGTGACTATTTGATAGTATTTTTGATATGTCTTTCTTATAAAATCGGCCGTTTCATCCAAAAACTAGGGGATCTACGTATGAAGACCAAACTGTTCGCGGCCGTGGCGGCCCTGGCGCTGGCCGGTTGTGCCGGCACCCAACCAACCCTGGGCGGCGGCAGTACCGTGGCCACCGGCAGCGCCGGCGGCGCCACCGCTGCCAATGCCAACAGCCAGCTGGAAAAATGCGACCGGCCGCTGGGCACCCTGTCGGTGGTGGAAGACCGCAGCATGCCGTGGTTCCAGCAACTGAGTCAGTACAAGCTGGGCTCCACCACGCCGGTGCTGCGCATGATGATCCAGCAGTCGAACTGCTTCGTGGTGGTGGAGCGCGGCGCGGCCATGGACCATATGATGGGTGAGCGCGCGCTGGAAAAATCCGGCGAGATGCGCGCCAACAGCAACTACGGCAAGGGCCAGATCGCCGCGGCCGACTACACCATGAGCCCGACCATCACCTTCAGCCAGAAGGGCACTTCGGGCGTGGGCGGCGCGCTGGGCGGCCTGGGCCTGATCGGCAGCGTGGCCGGCATGGTGGCCGGCAATATGAAGACCAATGAAGCGTCGACCATGCTGCTGATGATCGACAACCGTTCCGGCGTGCAGCTGGCGGCAGCCGAAGGCAGCGCCAAGAACACCGACTTCGGCGCCTTCGGCGCCCTGTTCGGCGGCGGCGCCGCGGCCGGCGCCAGCGGCTACACCAATACCCCGGAAGGCAAGATCCTGGTGGCAGCCTTCATGGATTCGTACAACAACGTGGTGCGCGCCGTGCGCAACTACAAGCAGCAGGAAGTAGCGGGCGGCCTGGGCACCGGCGGCGCGCTGGGCGTGCAGGGCGGCAGCACCCCGGCTTCGCAGCAGCCGGTCGCCACGCAGTCGCAATCGGCCAAGACCAAGGCCAAGAAGAAGTAATTTCCCCCGTTTGCCGGGCGTCCCGTACGCCCGGCAAATTGCCAGCACCGGCTTCCGTTGTTATAGTTCCCCGTTGCAGCATTGCGCGGAGCTTTCCTTGAACACCCAAACTCATCCAGACACCGCCGCGCCAATCCGGGTGCTGCTGGTGGACGACCATCCCATGCTGCGCGCCGGCCTGGCCGATGCCATTGCCAGCCAGCCCGACATGCAGGTCGCGGGCGAAGCGGGCGACGGCCACCAGGCGCTGGCCGCCTGGGCCGCATTGCGCCCCGACCTGGCCATCATGGACCTGGCCATGCCCGGCATGTGCGGCATCGAGGCGCTGCAGGCGATCCGCAGCCAGTTCCCGGCCGCACGCGTCGTCATGCTGACCACCTTTGGCGGCGATGCCCAGGTGCGGCGCGCGCTGGAAGCCGGCGCCAGCGGCTTCCTGCTCAAGAGCAGCCTGCGCAAGGAGCTGGTCTGCATGATCCGCGCCGTGCACGGCGGCCAGCGCTATATTTCGCCGGAGATCGCGCAGCAGCTGGCCAGCCACCTGGGCGCTTCCCTGCTCAGCGAGCGCGAAGTCGAAGTGCTGCAATGCGCGGCGGCCGGCAACGCCAACAAGCGCATCGCCAGCCAGCTGGCGATTTCGGAGGAAACGGTGAAGGCGCACATGCGCAGCATCCTGGCCAAGCTCGATGCCAACGACCGCACGCACGCCGTCACCATTGCTTTAAAGCGCGGCATTATTGGGCTTTGATGCGTCGGGCTTTGATGCGTCGGGCTTGGACAGCGCCGCCATCGCCAGCAGCATTGCCACCGCCGGCAGCAAGCCGACGCCCATGCCCCAGCGCGAAGCCAGCGCGCCCATCACGCAGCCGGCCGCAAAGGCCAGCACGCCGCCGCCGAGGGCCGCCAGCGCGGGACGCTCGGCGCCGCCGGCCCGGTCCAGGCAATCGATCACCAGCTGCGTGACGTTGCCGGTCATGACGGTGCTGGCCGGCAGTTTCGCCAGCAGCAGCTTGCCGTAGCCGTTCTGCGCGCCCATGGCTGCCGCGCACAGCAGGCCCACGGCAATGTCCCAGCGCGCGCTGGCTGCTGCAGCCAGCATCAGCGCCGCCTGCAGCAGGTGGGCCGGCCGCAGCGCTTCGCGGCCGCCGGCCTGGCAGCGCCGCACCAGGGCGCGCACCGCCACCACGCCGCCGATGAAGGCCGGGAAGGCAAGCAGCTTGAGCAGCACGTCATTGCCCGGCGCCACCACCTCCCGCCCCAGCAGCACGAAGTTGCCCGTCACATGGGCCGTGAACAGCCCGTGCAAGGCGACAAAGCCAAGGGTATCGACATACCCGGCCAGGAAACTCAGGCTCGTGCCGCGTGCCATACGCCCCCCTTTTCCAACTTCGGCGCCAGGTCATGCCAGGCCACCAGCAGGAAGCCGCCGGCCAGGCCCAGGTGTTCGTAGAAGCTGTTGGCGGCCATGAAGCGCTGCATGCCCGTCATTTCCCAATAGCGGTTGGCGATGAAGCTGGCCGCCACCGTGAACAGGGCCAGCCAGGCTGCGCCCAGCCAGCGCAGGCGGCCGCTCAGCACCATGGCCGCCGCCCCCAGTTCGCCGCCGATCACCAGCAGCGCCAGCGGCGCCGCCGGCTGCAGCCCGAAGTGCTGCATTTCGCCGACCGCGCTGCCGAAGTCCAGCAGCTTGTTCAAGCCGCCCTGCAGGTAGGCTGCGCACAGCAGGAGCAGGGCCAGCCAGTGCAGGGCGCGGATGCCGGCGCTGGCGCGGCTGGTGCGCAGGCGCGCTGCGCCGGGAGTGTGCGGCGCCACGTCACACCGCCCAGCAGGAGCAGCCCAGCGCGCCCCAGAACGACTTCAGGTCCGCGATCGGCAGGGAGCGGGTCCAGGCCGTCGCGTGCTGGTGGCCGTGCATGCCGCACTGGCTGGAGCAGCCGCAGGCCGCCGCCGCTGCCATGGCCGCCGTCCTGGCATGCCCGGCGGCGCCGGCGCCGCGTGCCACGGCGCCCGGCATGGCGCCCCAGGCACCATAGCCGCCATACTGGCGCACCGGCGACCAGTCTGGCATGGCCGGCGGCATAGGCGGGTCGTACTGGCCGAACGGGCCGGCGCCATACACCACCTTGCCGCCCACCACGGTGAGCAGGGAAGTGGTGTCGGCAATCTCGTCTTCGGGGCAGCGCAGGAAGTCGCGGTCCGGCACCATCAGGTCGGCCAGCTGGCCGACGGCGATGCGGCCCTTCTTGCCTTCCTCGTTGGAGAACCAGGTTACGTTCTCGGTCCACATGCGCAGCGCCGCTTCGCGGTCCAGCAGGTTGCGCTGCGGGTAGAGCCGCATGCCGCCCACCGTGCGGCCGGTGGTCAGCCAGGACAGCGAGACCCACGGGTTGTAGGAGGCCACGCGCGTGGCGTCGGTGCCGGCCGACACCTTGACGCCCGATTCCAACAGGTATTTCACCGGCGGCGTAGCTTCCGCCGCCGCCGCGCCGTAGCGCTCGACGAAATACTCGCCCTGGTAGGCCATGCGGTGCTGCACCGCCACCCCGCCGCCCAGCGCCGCGATGCGGTCGATCGATTGCGGCGAAATGGTTTCCGCGTGGTCGAAGAACCAGTGCAGGCCGTCGAGCGGCATGTCGCGGTTCACTTTTTCGAACACGTCCAGCGCGCGCGAAATGGTTTCGTCATAGGTCGCGTGCATGCGCCACGGCCAGCGGTTCTGCACCAGGATGCGGATCACGCCTTCCAGGTCGTCTTCCATATTGACCGGCATGTCGGGGCGCGGCTGGCGGAAGTCTTCGAAGTCGGCGGCCGAGAAAGTCAGCATTTCGCCCGCGCCGTTGTGGCGGAAGTAATCGTCGCCCTGCTGGTACTTGCTGCTGGCGGCCCAGTTCAGGAAATCGTCCTTCTCCTGCTTCGGCTTTTGCGTGAACAGGTTGTAGGCCAGGCGGATGGTCAGCTCGCCGGCGTCGGCCAGCTGTTGGATGACCTGGTAGTCCTCGGGATAATTCTGGTTGCCGCCGCCCGCATCCAGCGCGCCGGTCACGCCCAGGCGATTCAGTTCGCGCATGAAATGGCGGGTCGAGTTGAGCTGGTATTCCGGCGGCAGCTTGGGGCCCTTGGCCAGCGTGGCGTACAGGATCGAGGCGTTCGGCTTGGCCAGCAGCAGCCCGCTCGGGTTGCCGGCGCTGTCGCGCAGGATCTGGCCGCCCGGCGGCTCCGGCGTGTTGCGGTCATAGCCCACGGCGCGCAGCGCGGCGCCGTTCAGCAGGGCGCGGTCGTACAGGTGCAGGATGAATACCGGCGTGTCCGGCGCCACGGCATTCAGTTCATCGATGGTCGGCAGGCGCTTTTCCACGAACTGGTGTTCGGTGAAGCCGCCCACCACGCGCACCCATTGCGGCGCCGGGGTGATGGCCACCTGGGCGCGCAGCATGGCCATGGCGTCGGCCAGGGAGCGCACGCCGTCCCAGCGCAATTCCATATTGAAGTTCAGGCCGCCGCGGATCAGGTGCAAGTGGTTGTCGATCAGGCCGGGCAGCACGCGCCGGCCCTGCAGGTCGATCACGCGCGTTTGCGCTGCCGCCAGCGGCAGGATCTCGCGCGCCTCGCCCACATGGGAAAAACGGCCGCCGGTGACGGCGACCGCGTCGGCCTCGGGCTGGCTCTTGTCCAGCGTCGTGAAGCGGCCGTTGTGGAGTATCAGCTCCGGAGCAGTCATTGCTTCTCCTCGTTCTTTGCGGCGCAAGGCAGTTCGCCGAAACAGTGCGGCTTAACGTGTTCTTGCAGCCATGATACCTGCTGTTCCTTCGGCGCCAGCCACTGGCGGACCAGCGGCGGCACCTGTTCTCCCAGCAGGATGCCGAGCAGCCCCACCAGCGCCACCACGGGCGGCGCCGGCGAGCGCACGTTCAGCACGCCGTACAGGATGCCGGCCAGCAGGCCGGCACCCAGCGAGAGAAGATAAATCTTCACTGGCCTTCCTTGGCGTGGAACATGGTCTGGGCATAGATGATGCCCAGGCCGTAGGCGCCGCCGAATTTCTTGGCGATGCCGGTGGTCAGCTCATAGCTATCGGTACGGGCCCAGTCGCGCTGCAGTTCCAGCAGGTATTGCAGCGAGGTCATTGGACGGGCGCCGGCCTGCACCATGCGGTCCATGGCGCGCTCGTGCGCTTCGGCCGACACGTCGCCGCAGGCGTCGGCAATCACGTACACCTCGAAGCCCTGGTCCAGCGCCGACAGTGCCGGGCCGACGATGCAGACGCCGGTCCACAGGCCGGCCAGCACGATGCGCTTCTTGCCGATGGCGTTGACGCGGCGGATCACGTTTTCGTCTTCCCAGGTGTTCATCGAGGTGCGGTCGGTGATTTCGGCGCCCGGGAAGGCGTCCTTGATTTCGTCGAAGACCGGGCCGGAGAAGCTCTTCTCGGCCACGGTGGTGACGATGGTCGACACGTCGAAACCGGCAGCGGCGTGCGCCACCAGGGCCGCGTTGTTGCGCAGCTGTACGGCGTCGATCGAATGGGTGGCAAACGCCATCTGCGACTGGTGGTCGATCATGATCAGGGTGTGGTCGCGCGGCGTGAGCAGCAGGGAACCCGGGGTGGCTTTGGCGGTGATGGTCATGTTCTTTCCTTTAAAGTGAGTTACCAGAGTGGGCGCAACTTGTCGAGCGCGGCAGAGACGCCGGCGCCGTAGGCTTCATCGGCCTTGTTGCAGTTTTCAATGTGGCGCTGCTGGATAGGCAGCGGCACGCCGGCCATCGAACGGGCGGTGTTGTCGAACAGGGCCTGGCGCTGCTGCTCGTCCATCAGGCGGAACAGGGCGCGCGGCTGGCTGTAGTAGTCGTCGTCGGCGCGGTGGTCCCAGCGCGCGGCAGCGCCGTCCAGTGCCAGCGGCGGCTCGGCGTAGGCGGCTTGTTGCTGCCATTCGCCTTTCGAGTTCGGCTCGTAGCCGATCGTGCCGCCCTGATTGCCGTCGACGCGCATGGCGCCGTCGCGGTGGTAGCTGTGGAACGGACAGCGCGGGGTATTGACCGGGATCGCATGGTGGTTGACGCCCAGGCGGTAGCGCTGGGCGTCGCCATAGGCGAACAGGCGCGATTGCAGCATGCGGTCGGGCGAGAAGCCGATGCCCGGCACCACATTGGCCGGCGTGAACGCGGCCTGCTCGACGTCGGCGTGGTAGTTGTCCGGGTTGCGGTTCAACTCCAGCACGCCCACTTCATGCAGCGGGTAGTCCTTGTGCGGCCAGACCTTGGTCAGGTCGAAGGGATTGAAGGATGCCTGCGCGGCCTGCTGCTCCGTCATCAGCTGCACCTTCAGCGTCCAGCGCGGGTATTCGCCGCGTTCGATCGC
This sequence comes from uncultured Duganella sp., assembly GCA_966077345.1. GTDB lineage: Bacteria > Pseudomonadota > Gammaproteobacteria > Burkholderiales > Burkholderiaceae_D > Rugamonas. The sequence goes on along the minus strand of CBHREK010000031.1, from coordinate 39,359 downwards.
GTCGAACAGGTCGCGCTGCGAGGATTCGCGGTCCTTGGCGATCAGGGCCGCCGCTTCCTCGTCGCTCAGGTTGACGATGCCTTGCTGGGTAGTGAAGTGGAACTTGACCCAGTGCCGTTCGCCCGCGGCGTTGATGAAGCTGAAGGTGTGGCTGCCGAAGCCGTGCATGTGGCGGTACGAGGCAGGGATGCCGCGCTCGCTCATCACGATGGTCACCTGGTGCAGCGCTTCCGGCAGCAGGGTCCAGTAGTCCCAGTTGTTCTCGGCGCTGCGCAGGTTCGTGCGCGGGTCGCGCTTGACGGCGTGGTTCAGGTCCGGGAACTTCAGCGGGTCGCGCATGAAGAACACCGGGGTGTTGTTGCCCACCACGTCCCAGTTGCCTTGCTCGGTGTAGAACTTGACGGCGAAGCCGCGGATATCGCGTTCCGCGTCGGCCGCGCCGCGCTCGCCGGCCACGGTGGAAAAGCGCGCGAACACTTCGGTCTTCTTGCCGACGGCGCCGAACAGCGCGGCCTTGGTGTAGCGGCTGATATCGTGGGTCACGGTGAAGGTGCCGAAGGCGCCCGAGCCCTTGGCGTGCATGCGGCGCTCAGGGATCACTTCGCGGTGGAAGTGGGCCAGCTTTTCCAGATGCCACACGTCCTGCAGCAGCATGGGGCCGCGCGGGCCCGCCGTTTCCACGTTCTGGTTGTCCGCAACCGGCGCGCCGGCCGCGGTAGTCAGCTTGCGTTCCATGACTTAGCCCTTGATGAAGGCCAGCAAGTCGGCGTTCAGCTTGTCCTTGTGGGTGTCGGTCAGGCCATGCGGCGCGCCAGGGTAGACCACCAGTTTAGCATTCTTCAGGATCTTCGCCGCGGCCTTGGCGGAAGCGTCGATCGGCACGATCTGGTCGTCGTCGCCGTGCAGCACCAGCATCGGGATGTCGATCTTCTTCAGGTCTTCGGTGAAGTCGGTTTCCGAGAAAGCCTTGATGCAGTCGTAGGTGTTCTTGTGGCCGGCCATCATGCCTGCCATCCACCAGGCGTTGACCAGGCCTTGCGAAACCTTGGCGCCTGGGCGGTTGAAGTTGTAGAACGGGCCCGAGGCGAGGTCCAGGTAGAACTGCGAACGGTCTTTCAGGGACGCGGCGCGGATGCCGTCGAACACTTCCATCGGCAGGCCGTTCGGGTTGGCCGCGGTCTTCAGCATCTGCGGCGGCACGGCGGAAATCAGACCAGCCTTGGCCACGCGCTTGCTGCCATGGCGGGCCAGGTAGCGCGCCACTTCGCCGCCGCCGGTCGAGAAGCCGAACAGCGCCGCGTTCTTCACGTCCAGCTTGTCCAGCAGCTGCGCCAGGTCGTCGGCGTAGTGGTCCATGTCGTTGCCATCCCACGGCTGGCTGGAACGGCCATGGCCGCGGCGGTCGTGGGCGATGGTGCGGTAGCCCTGGCTCGACAGGAACAGCATCTGCGATTCCCAGCTGTCGGAATTGAGCGGCCAGCCGTGGCTGAACACGACGACCGGGCCGTTGCGTGGGCCCCAGTCCTTGTAATAGATTTCCACGCCGTCGCGGGTGGTGAACGTGGCGGAGCCGTGGCCTGCAGCGCCTTTGGCGGCCGCCGGCGCGGCGGAGGCGGAGAACGAAGCGCCGGCGGCGACGGCGGCAGTGGCAGCGCCCAGCAGGACGTTGCGGCGGCGGTTGCTGATAGGGGATGGCATGGTTTTTTCTTTCTTTCTTCAAGTGGTTAAATCGCACTTGAAAGAATAGCCATGCACCGCCAGCTTGAAATCGCCCATCCGGGGGCGCGCCGCCTACCTCTTTCGGGGGATGCCGGCGCGTCTTCCGCTTACAAGCGGGCCAGTTCCGGACCCTCTTTCGGGCCCAGCCAGGTGGCGCCGAAGCGCTTGCGCGTTGCCGCCGCAGCCGCCTTGTCGCCGCGTTTTTCGTACACTTCGACCAGCCCGCGCAGTGCCCAGCCATTGCTTGGCGTCTTCGCGAACGAAGCGCGGAAGGCCGCTTCCGCCTCATCCAGCTTGCCCGCCTTCAGCAATGCCGCGCCCAGCGACTGGCGCACCGGGTAGTACCAGTAAGGCGGCTCGGTATAGGGCAGCGCGTCCTGCGCTGCCACAGCCTGCGTGAACAGCGCGATCGCGCCGGGCAGTTCGCCTTTCGCTTCGGCCAGCTTGCCCGCCGCGACCAGGCGTGCGGTGTGCACGATATCGGCGCCAGGCACGCCCCAGTCCAGCAGCGGCTTGAAGTCCGCCTTCTGCTCGATGGCGGCAATGCTGTCGACCTCGCGCTGGCTATCGTCCCACATGCCCTTGCGCGCGGAGCCGACGGCGCGCGCATAATGCCACATCGCGCGCAGCAGCACGAATTCTTCGGCCGGAGCCGGCAGGGCCAACAGCGTTTCCGGGCTGCTGAACTGCACATGGGCGAAGTAGGGCGCGGCGCGAACCGGCTGCATCGGCGGAATCGCGCGCAGCAGCTCGGGGCTGATCGACTGCTCCAGCCGCTGCGTCGTTTGCAGCGTGGCCTTGCCGTCGCCGCCCATGAGGGCGGATACTATGGCGAAGTGGATGTTGTGCGGATAGTAGGCGCCCTTGTACACCGCGTCGCTGGCGGCGCCGCGGAAGTATTTTTCGTCGACGGCAATGGCATCGATATTGGCCTGCAGCGCGTCCTTGTACAGTCCTACGCGGTAGTAGATATGCGAGGGCATGTGCACGATATGGCCGGCGCCGGGGATCTGCCTGGCCAGCTGGCGCGCGTAGGGCAGGGCTTTGTCCGGATGGGTCGACGCTTCCATCGCGTGGATGTAGTAATGGATGGCGCCGGGGTGGCTGGGGTTGCGTTCCAGCACGCGCTCCAGCGCATCGACCAGTTCCTGCGTGCGGCCTTTCGGGCTGGCGCCGCCGGCTTCCCAGTAGTCCCACGGCGACAGGTCCATCAGCGCTTCGGCGAACAGCACCTGCACCGTGTCGTCGTTGGGGAAGCTGCGCGCGGCGTCGGCCATGGCCGCAGCATAAGCCTGGTCCAGCGGTGCGCGGTCGGCTGGCGGCTGCGCGGCATAGCGCTTGTTGACGGCGCGCACCAGCGCCTGTTCCACCGGGCTGGCGGTGTTGGCCGCCGCCGCTGCACGTTCTGCCGCCACGAAGGCCGGCGCCATCATTTCGGGGAACATCGGCGCGTTGATGTTCGGGCCCAGCACCAGGGCCTCGCCCCAGTGGCACATGGCGCATTGCGGGTCGGCCTTTTGCGCGGCGCGGAAGGCGCGCGCAGCTTCGGCGTGGTTGAAGGAGAACAGCAATCGCAGGCCCTGGTCGAAGTAGGCCTGGGCGCGCGGGCTGCGCGTGGTGATGGAAAGATGAAGCTTGCCCAGGTCTTTGTACAAAGGCGGCGCGGCGTCGTCGCCTGCCTTGCGCGCCTGCTGCACCGGCTTGAAGGGCGCCGTTTCGGTGGGCGCCAGCATGGCCAGCAGCAGCGGCCGGCCGCCGGCCGGATTGGCGCACAGCGCGCTATCCAGCAGTGGATCGAAGACCGGCTCGCGCACCGCCTGCGAACCGGCGGGGAGGGCGCCGGCCGCCAGGCACAGCACGAAGGGCAGGGCACGGGCGGTCGGCATATTCGTTCTCCTGGTTAGTGGTGCAGTGGTTTTCCGGCAGCCTGGCCCGTGGTGGCTGGATGCAGGGCATGTTCCAGCTTGCTGGTGTCGTAGTACGCGCGCATCGAGGCGACCTTATCGCCGCTCATCTTGAAAACATGGACAAAGGGATTGTCGTAGGCGATGCCGGTACTGCGGGCAACCCAGCTTGAATCGCCGGTCACCACCACGGTGTCGCCTTCCTGCACCATGGTCTTGGGTTCGAGGTAGGTGCACTGTGTGGTTTCATTCAACTTCATGAAGAATTCGGCTATCTGTTGTTTGCCTTGATAGCTGCCACCTATGGGCAGGTAGTCGGAGTCGGGATTGAGCATCTCCGCATCGTCGTTATAGCGTTCAAGCAGGCCTTTCAGGTCGCCCGCCGCATAGAGCTTGTAGCCTTCAATGATGAACTTCTTGGTGTCCATGGCATCCCCCAAACACCGGCACCTGCAGCGGCATGCCGCAGGCTGCCGATCAGATAAGCCTAGTACGCAGGGGGCAGATGTCAAGCTCAGCGCGGGGTGCCGAACACCTGGGTCCAGTAGGCTGCCGGGCGCTTGCCCTGGCGGATGGCGACGCCGGCGCCGAATTCGGTGAAACGCGGGTTCATCAGGTTGTGGCAGTGGCCCGGACTGTTGATCCAGCCCGTCACGGCCTCCTGTGCGCTGGTCTGGCCGCGCGAGATGTTTTCGCCGATATGGCGCCAGCGGTAGCCTTGCGCTTCGGCGCGCTGGGACACTTCATTGCCCTGCTTGTTCTTATGGGCGAAGTAGCTTTGCTGCGCCATGTCCTGGCTGTGGGCCAGGGCGGCCGCGGCCAGGTCCTTGTTCCAGGCCAGGGGCGGCGCCGCTTCGATCCAGGTGTCGCCGCACTGGCGGGCTTCGGCGCGGGCCGCGTTGGTGGCGTTGAAGACTTCGCGCGCCGCTTCCGCAGTGTCGGGAACCAGCGTGACCGGGTTCGGCGCCGGCGCTGCCAGCACGATGGTCCATTCATTGCCTGCGCGATGGGCGCCGATATCGCGGTAGCGCGTGCTGCCCAGCGTGGCGCAATACGACTCGCGCAGCGCTTCGAAGGCGCTGCGCGCATCGCCAGGACCTTCCACGCTGACTGCGTCCGCTACTTCGGGATCGTAGCCGGCGCTGTCCAGCGCGGCCAGCAGGATCGTGCCGGGCCGCAGCGCGATGCGCGACAATACCGGCCTTGGCGTCAGCACAGCTACCGCGGGGCGCTGTCTGCCCTGGCAAGCGGCGGGGGCGGCGCGCCAGGCGTTGACCATGGCCGCAAGTTGATCCGCTTCGCCGGCATGGGCGGCGGGGAATTGCGCCGCGCATGCGCTTGCGAGAATGATAAGCCTCTTCATAGGGGCACTATACCTGCTCTGGTAAACTGCGGGCAACAAAGGAGTTAGACATGGTTTCGTTACAAGAACAATTGATGAAGGCTGGCCTGGTCGATAAGAAGAAGGTCAACAAGGTGCAGCAGGAAAAATCCAGGCAGCACAAGGAAGAACTGCGCAGCGGCACCAAGGCCGTCGACCAGACGCGCGAGGCGGCGCTGGAACAGCAGCGCAAGGCCGCCGAGCGCGCGCGCGAGCTCAACGCGGCGCGCGATGCGGCCGCCGGCCAGAAAGCGGTCATGGCCCAGGTGATCCAGATGGTGCAGCAGCACCGCCAGCCGAAGGGCAATGGCGACGTGGCCTACAACTTCACCATCGGCAGCAAGATCGAACGCATCTACGTGTCGGACAAGGTGCAGCAGCACCTGGTCAACGGCCGCCTGGTGATCGTGGTGCTGGACGGCGTGGCCGAACTGGTGCCGAAAGTGGTGGGCGAAAAGATCGCCGAACGCGCGCCGGAAGTCGTGGTCGCGGTCAAGAAGGCCGCCAGCGAGCAGCCGGCGGAAGACGATCCTTACGCCGACTACAAGATCCCGGACGACTTTACCTGGTAAGCAGCACCCCGGCTTCGGCCGAGACGGTAAACGGCACGGTCGCCCCGCCATAGCCGGCCCAGTTGCGCAAATCGAAGCTGCCGCCGCCCGACATGCGCTGTCCCTGCAGGTTCAGGTAGGTCAAGGGCTGCTTCGGCTTGCACACCTGGGGGATGCCGACCGATTGCAGGAAGGTGACTGAGCCCGCGCCCACGCGCGTGCCTTTGCCGTCCTCCACCAGCAGCGCCGTCTCTACATCCACCCCGATGCCGCGCGCCATGCCGGCCCAGCCATCATTGACGATGCGGGCGATGAAGGCCACCAGGCGCCCCAGCCGGTCGCGCGTGTCGAAGTGCGCATCGGTAATCACGCTGCCCAGGTCGGGCAGCAGCAGGAAGTCGCGCTCCAGCGTCATGCGCTTGTCGAAAGGATCGGCCAGCGCTTCAGCCGAGGTGATGCTGCCGTTCAGCGCGGCAAAGCCGAAGCGCCCCATCAGGGCCAGGCCGGCGCTGGTGCCGCCGATCGGGATCTTGCGGCTGGCCAGTTCCTGGATTGCCGCCTGCACCGGCGTGCCCTGCCAGAAATTGATGTAGTCCGACTGGTCGCCGCCGGCGATGAACAGCTCTTCCGCGTTGCGGATGCGTTCGGCCACGAAAGGATCGTTGGCGGCGTCGCGGCTCGGGATCACCAGCGTTTCCACCGACTGGGCGCCGCCCATGGCGAAGATATAGGGGTTGTAGGCGTCGGTGCCGCGGCTGCGGATCACCACGAAGTTGCCGCCGCCGCCTTTCTGGATCATCCAGGCAAAGGCGGCGTCGACGTCGGGGCCGCCGCCCATCAGCACCAGGCTGGTTTTCTTCGGCTGCGGCAGGATGACGTTGGTGGGATCGCCCACCGCGTAATACTGGTAAGGCTTGCCGGCGTGGGCGGGAGCTGCCAGCACGGCGGCCAGCAGCAGGAAGACGGCAAACAAGCGGTGGAGGCGTAGCATGGCGATGCTCCCGGGCTGGTTGAATCCTGCCCAGCCATTGTACGCCCGTCACTTGCAGGTATTTAGCCGCGGGCCGGAATATTCAGGCCGCGCGCCACAGCCGGGCGGTCGAGGAAGGCGCCCAGCACGCGCCGCACGTTGGCGAATTTCTCGAAGCCAACCAGTTCGCCGGCGCCGTAGTATTCCACCAGGTTGCGCACCCACGGGAAGATCGCGATATCGGCGATGGTGAACTGCTCGCCCATGATCCACTTGCGGCCTTGCAGGCGCTGGTCCAGCACGCCCAGCAGGCGGGCCGACTCGTTGATGTAGCGGTCGCGCGGGCGCTTGTCTTCGTATTCCTTGCCGGCGAACTTGTGGAAGAAGCCCACCTGGCCGAACATCGGGCCGATGCCGCCCATCTGGAACATCACCCACTGGATGGTTTCGTAGCGCGCTGCCGCATCCTGCGGGATCAGCTTGCCGGTTTTCTCGGCCAGGTAGAGCAGGATCGCGCCCGATTCGAACAGCGGCAGCGGTTTGCCGCCCGGGCCGTCCGGATCGATGATGGCCGGGATCTTGTTGTTCGGGTTCAGCGACAGGAACTCCGGCGACATCTGGTCGTTGCTCTCGAAGCTGACCAGGTGCGGCTCGTAAGCGAGGCCGGTTTCTTCCAGCATGATCGAGACCTTGACGCCGTTTGGCGTAGGCAGGGAATACAGCTGCAGGCGTTCAGGATGTTGGGCGGGCCATTTGGCGTTGATAGGGAAGTCGGTAATGCCAGTCATGCTCAATCTCTCGCGGTTGGACAATGAACCGCGATTATGGGCCATTCCGGTTTTTCATGCCCAAGGCAGGTTATTATTGCCAAGCAATTAACTTTGCCAATACCGAAAAACTAGGAGACAAGATGAGACAGCATGTTTTATCCCGTATTCTGATGTTGATTCCTTTCGCGCTGCTGGCGGCCTGCGGCAGCAGCAGCGACGATCCGCCGGCGCCACCCGCCACCACGCCAATCACCGGCACCACGTATGTCGCCTCGATCCGCTACACCTCCTACGGCGTGCCGCACGTCAAAGCGGAGACCTTCAAGGGCGCCGGCTATGGCTACGGCTATGCTTTCGCCAAGGAGAACATCTGCCTGTACGCGGAAGAACTGGTAACCCTGCACGGCGAGCGCGCGAAATATTTCGGCGGCGCCGGCGGCTACCTGGGCCAGTTGGGCGATACGTTCGGCAATATCGATTCCGATTTCTTCTACAAGCTGCTGTTTACGCCGGCGCTGGCTGCCAAGATCAAGGCTGCGTCCAGCCAGGATGCGCAAGACCTCACCTCCGGCTTTGTGGCCGGCTACAACCGCTACCTGAAAGAGACCCCGCTCGCCAGCCTGCCGGCGGCCTGCAACAACGCCGCCTGGGTGCAGCCGATGACCGAGGACGACGCTTACCTGCGCTTCGCCCAGGCCGCGATGGCGGGCAGCTCGCTGGCCTTCATCAGGCAGATCGGCTCGGCGCAACCGCCAAAGACCGCCACGGCCGCGCTGCTCAAGCGCAGCAAGCAGCGCCTGCTGGCCGCTTCCGATTATGCCAACTCCTCGATCGCCAGGGGCTTGCAGACGATCCAGGAACATACCATCGGCTCCAACGGCTTTGGCCTGGGCAAGGACGTGACCCAGTCCGGCAAGGGCATGGTGTTCGGCAATCCGCACTTTCCATGGTGGGGCGCGCTGCGCCTGAACCAGTTGCACCTGACGGTCACCGGCAAGGGCTATGACGTGTATGGGGCAACGCTGCTGGGGGTGCCGCTGCCGCTGATCGGCTTTAACGACAAGGTGGCGTGGACCCACACCTTCTCCACCGACAACCGCTTCACGCTGCGCTACCTGGCGCTCGACCCGGCCAACCCGACGCGCTACATCAAGGATGGCAAGCCGGTGGCGATGACGGCCGTGCCGCTGACAATCAGCGTCAAGGGCGCCGACGGCGCGCTCACCTCGCTGTCGCGCACCCTGTACACCACGGAATTCGGGCCGATGCTGATGGACAGCTCCTTCGCCTGGGGCACTTCGTCGGCGTTCGCGATCCAGGATGCCAACCTGGCCAACTACAAGCTGATCGACCAGGTGCTCCTGAACGGCAAGTCCACCAGCGTGGACAGCTTGCGCACGGCGGCGGCAACCTATGTCGCCATGCCGTGGGTAAATACCATGGCTGCCGATAGCGCGGGCGACACCTTGTACGGCAACTTCTCGGTGGCAGCCAATGTGCAGAATCCGCAGCTGGCAGCGTGCGTTCCGGGCGCAGCGCAGGGCGCCCCATTCCAGGACATCATGGCCACCACCGGCGTGGTGGTGATGACGGGGACCACGTCGGCCTGCGACTGGTCGGGCGCGATCGGCGCCGCCCAGCGGCCATGGGTCAAGCGCAGCGACTACATCCTGAATGCCAACGACAGCCACTGGTGGCCGTCCGCCAGTACCTTCCTCACCGGCTATCCGAAGATCATCGCCACCGGTCCGAACCTGGAAGGCGCCCCGCAGAACAACCGCACCCGCACCGGCCACGCCATCGTGCGCGACCGCCTGGCCAGCACCGATGGCGTGGCGGGCAACCGCTTCACCATGGCCAACCTGCAGCAGATTTACCTGCAGGCGCGCTTCTTCAAGGCGCAGAAATGGCTGCCGGAGTTCACCGCCGCCTGCCTCGCTTCCAGCACCGCAACGGCTGCGGCCAAGGATGCCTGCGCGGTGCTGCAGGCCTGGGACAAGACCCATGCGCCAGGGAGCGCGGGCGCCATCCTGTTCTACGAGCTGTATGCAGCGCTGGGTGAATTGAATGCGGCCTCGTGGTGGAGCGTGCCGTACAACCCGGCCGATCCGCTGGAAACGCCGCGCGGCGCCGCCGGCATTCCTGCCGCCATGGCGAAGCTGGAAGCCCTGGTTGCCACCAGCCAGTTCGATACCGATGCCAAACGCAGGACCCGGCCGGAAGAAGTGCAGACCATCTCGCGCCCGGACGGCAGCCTGGCCGTGCCGGGCGGGCGCTATACCTTCATGAACTGGCGCGGGGTGAAGAACCAGATCTATCCCGGCATCTGGATCTATACCGCGGATTCGAAAACCAACGCCGGCGCCTACGGCAACAGCTATATCCAGTTCGTGACCTGGGACAGCAGCGGACCGGTGGCGGAGGGCATCCTGACCTACAGCCAGTCGTCGAATCCGGACAGCCCGCATTTTAACGACCAGACCAAGCTGTATGCCAAGGGCCAGTGGATCAAGCTGCCTTACACGGAAGCCCAGATCACCTCCGACCCCGGCTACAAGCTGGTCGAGATATCGGAGTAGATTCCTCTATTTCGGTTGGCCAGGCGGCTCCCATGGGTTAAAGACGGAGACGCCTGCTGCCGTATATGGCGCCGTATCTCGGGACGCTACAATGAACTTGCGCGAAGCGGCAATCGCAGCAATGTAGCCGTCCGGCGTAGGAAATCCGCGGCCGGCGGATTTTGCGGTGGCGGCAAGTTCGGCATAGTGCCGGGCAGCGTCGACGTCGAAGGGAAGGATGCGCCCCCTGAACAAAGCAATCAGTCCGTCCAGTGCTGCCGTCAATGACTCCTTGCGTCGGCCGCCGGGAAGTGCGCGTATGCCAAACAGCAGCTCGGCCAGCGTAATGCTGGACAGGTAAAGGGTCTCGGCCGCCTGGTCGTCCAGCCAGGCTTGTACCGCTGGATCTGGCGCCGCCTTCATCGCTTCCGAGACCACATTGGTATCGAGGATGATCATTCGAACGTCAGTGGGTCAGCAGGCTTCTTTTCGCGTGATTGACTTATGGTTTCGATGTCGGCGTCTGTAATGCCGATCTCGCGTCCAAGCGCTGACAGGGCCTCGCCCATGCGAATCCGTGCCTCAGGTCTGACGGCGCTGGCCAGGATTTCCCTGACCTCAGCTTCAGTACTGCGCCCGTTCTCGGCGGCCCTGACGCGCAGCGCACGGTGAACCTCATCGGGGAGGTTGCGAATTGTTAACATTGCCATCAAATCACTCCGGCAAAATGCTGTCGATGCATTCATCCTATACAGTTGAATGCAAGCTCGCAAGCGTCGATGGCGAACGAAGTCAGGCAGAGCGGCGCGCGGCGCGGCAGGCTTCGAGCTGGCTGCGCAGCTCGGACGCATCAGCCAGGTAGTTGTCGCGCGCCGTGGTGGCGCCGACCAGTTCCATTTCCGCCGTCAGCTTGGCGTCGGACAGCGTGGCGGCGATGGCCACGCTGCGTTCGAGCTGGCCGCGCAGGTCGGCGATCTGGGCGTCCTTGCCCTCGATCGCCAGCTGGTCCTTGGCCTTGCCGACCAGGGCGTCGGCCGCGATATTGCGCGCGTTGCGCAGTTCGCCGTTCAGGCGCGTGATCTGGTCTTCGTTTTCTTCCAGCGTGGCGTGCGCGGCGGCCAGTTGCGCGCGCAGTTCCTCGATCTCGCTGCGCAGCGGGCTGCCCACTTCCTGGGCCGCTTGCTGCACCCAGCTGCCCAGCGCAGCCTTGACCGCTTCGGGGATTTCCAAGTGGGGGATGTCGTGTTCTGCCATGTCCGGCTCCGGTGAGGTTTGCGCAATCCAGACACGATACCCCTCGATTTGCCGTAGGGCAATGGATGAAAGGAAACTGAAAGCACGTTTTTGTTACCCTCAAATTTGCTTCTTGGTAACAAGCCAGGGACGACCAAATAACAGGGAGACAATCATGAGTTGGTTCTACCACCTGAAGATCGGGAAGAAATTGCTATGCGCGTTCAGCCTGGTCATCGCATTCACCTGCGTGATGGGGCTGTTTTCCATCGCCGAGCTGGTCAAGGTCAGCAAGTCTTCAACCGATATCGCCACCAACTGGCTGCCGGCAGTGCGCTATGTGGGACAGGTGCAAACCTCGCTGGCCCGCTACCGCATTTCCGAGGCCAGCCACCTCCTGGTGGAGGAGGGCGAGGAGATGGGCACCATTGAAAAAGCGCTGGCCAGCCGCCTGGAAACCATGCGCAAGCAGCAGGCTGCGCTGGCCGCGCTGGTGACCGATGCCGAAGAATCACGTCTCTACGCCGGCCTGGCACAGGACGTCGAAGCCTACCTGGCGCAGAGCGCCAAGCTGGTGGCCCTGTCGCGCGCCGGCAACAAGGAAGAGGCGCGCCTGCTGTTCCGTGGTGCTTCCAACAAGATTTACCGCAAGCTCAATGAGCAGTTCGAAGCGCTGTCGACATATAACGACGAGGGCAGCAGCGGCGCCGAACAAGCGGCGGCGGAGCGCTTCGAGATGTCGCGCAAGCTGATCATCGGCATGCTGGCCGCGCTGGTGGTGGTCGGCGTGCTGCTGGCGCTGTGGGTCGCGCGCATCGTGGCCACGCCGTTGAACGAGGCGGTGGCGGTGGCGCAGCGCGTGGCCGGCGGCGACCTGACTGCCAGCATCGAGGTCAGTTCGCGCGACGAGACGGGCAAGCTGATGCACTCGCTGCGCGAGATGAACGACAGCCTGGCGCATGTGGTGGGCCAGGTGCGCGGCGGCACCGATGCCATCGCCACCGCTTCGGCGCAAATTGCCAGCGGCAACCTGGACCTGTCGGCGCGCACCGAAAGCCAGGCCAGTTCGCTGGAAGAAACCGCGTCGGCAATGGAACAACTGACCTCCACCGTACGGCAGAACGCCGACAATGCGCGCGAGGCCAACCAGCTGGCGCAGTCGGCCTGGAATGTGGCCAGCGACGGCGGCCAGGTGGTGCAGCAGGTGATCCTGACGATGGAGAACATCAGTGCGGCCTCGGGCAAGATCGTCGACATCATCGCGGTGATCGACGGCATTGCGTTCCAGACCAATATCCTGGCGCTGAATGCGGCGGTGGAAGCGGCGCGTGCCGGCGAGCAGGGCCGCGGCTTTGCCGTCGTTGCGTCGGAAGTGCGCAACCTGGCCCAGCGCAGCGCGGCGGCGGCCAAGGAAATCAAGCAGTTGATCGACGACTCGGCGCTGCAGGTGAATTCCGGCACCCGGCTGGTACAGCAAGCCGGCAGCACCATGGAGCAGGTGCTGGCCAGCGTGCGCCGCGTCAGCGACGTGGTGGCGGAAATCTCGGTCGCCAGCGCCGAGCAAAGCAGCGGCATCGATGAAGTCAACCGGGCCATCGGCCAGATGGACGAAGCAACCCAGCAGAACGCCGCCCTGGTCGAACAGGCGGCCGCCGCAGCCGGCGCGCTGCAGGACCAGGCCGCGCAACTGGCGGGCGTGGTCAGCACGTTCCGGCTGGCCGGTGTGGCGGGCCGCCAGCTGGCGCTGCGCTAGCACGCCCCCGGCATAATACAAGCCACCTTCGGGTGGCTTTTTTTTTTGTTTTTCGGGAACGTGCAAGCAGCTGGTGGCATCCAATGTCACGAAAACAGTCAAAACGGGGAAAGCAGATGAACGACCAGGCAACATTCGAACAGCTCATGCGCCGCCACAACCGTGCGCTTTACCGCACGGCGCGCAGCATCGTGAAGGACGACGCCGAAGCCGAAGACGTGCTGCAGGAAGCCTATCTGCTTGCCTTCCGCGGCATGCAGGGCTTCCGTGGGGAATCCAGCATGTCGACCTGGCTGACCCGCATTGTCATCAACGAAGCAATAGGCCGTACCCGCCGCCGCGGCGCTGAAATCATCCAGCTGGACGGAGACGCAGTCATGGACGAACACAAGGAACAACCGGACCAGGCGCTGTTGCGCAGCGAGGCGCGGCGCCTGATCGAGCAGAAGATCGACGGCCTGCCCGACGCCTTCCGCACGGTGTTCGTGCTGCGCGCCCTGGAAGAGATGACGGTGGAGGAAACCGCCGCCTGTCTCGATATCCCGGAGGCGACCGTGCGCACGCGCTATTTCCGCGCCCGCGGCCTGCTGCGTGAAGCCTTGTCGCGCGAACTCGATGTCGCGCTGGAGGACGCGTTTGCCTTCGACGGCGCGCGCTGCGACCGCATCGTTGCCAACGTTCTCGAACGCCTGAAAAACTAGCCACCCACCAAGGAGAAAATCATGTCCTTCCTGAATCGCCGCTTCTTCCTCTCCCAATCCGGCCTGCTGTTGTCCGGCGCCGCTGTAGCGCTGCTGGCGGGCAAAGATGCGCTGGCTGCCAAAGGCGGCCCATCGACCGACGAGGACGTGCGCATCCTCAACACGGCGCTGGGCGCCGAACTCGAAGCCATTGCGGCTTACCAGCTGGGCGCGGACAGCGGCCTGCTGCAAAAGCCGGCGCTCGACCTGGCCGTGACCTTCCAGGGCCACCACAAGGAGCACGCCGACATCCTGGCCAAGACCATCGGCAAGCTTGGCGGCAAGGCAGTCGGCGCCAAGGCGAAATACAGCTTCCCGACCGAGAACCTGAAATCGCAGGCGGACGTGCTGCGCTTTGCCGCCGCGCTGGAGAAGGGCGCCGTCAGCGCCTACCTGGGCGCCGTGCCGCTGTTCGGCAACCGCGAGCTGGCCAAGGCGGCCGCCAGTATCCTGGGCGACGAGGCGATGCATTGGGCAGTGCTGCGCAACGCCCTCGGCGAAGCGCCGGTGCCGTCGGCCTTCATGTCATGAGAAGCATGCTTGCCGCGCTGGCGCTGGCGGCCTGCAGCAACCCGCTGCTGGCCGCACCGGCTGCCAGCGTGGTGGCCGGCAAGGTGGTCTACGAGCGCTGCCTGGCCTGCCACGCGCTGGCTTACGACCGCACCGGCCCGCGCCACTGCGGCCTGTTCGGACGGCGTGCAGGCAGCGTGCCGGGCTTTGCCTATTCCGATGCGATGCGGCGCTCGGCCATCGTATGGGATGAGAAAACGCTCAACCTGTTCCTGGCCGATCCGCTGCAAGCCGTGCCCGGGACCAGCATGGGCTATGCCGGCGTCAAGGACAAGGCCGAGCGCGCCGACCTGATCGCTTACCTGAAGCAGGCCTGCCAATAAATTCGTTGGCGGCTAGTTTTGCGGTATCCTCACCGCATGACCGATGCATTAGCGCGCCTGCCTGAGCTGTTACTGGATGCCGTCTTCATGGTGGACGAGGGCGGCCGCATCGTGTTCGTCAATCCGGCCTGCCGCGCGATCTTTGGCTATGCGCCGGAAGAAATGACCGGCCGCATCATCCTCGATTTCATCCACCCCGACGACAAGGCCCGCACTATGGCCGAAATGGGGCATGTGCTGAACGGCCGCCCCGGACTCGGTTTCGAGAACCGCTACCTGCGCAAGGACGGCAGCGTCGCCCACATCATGTGGACCGCGCGCTGGTCGCCGGAAGACCGGCTGCGCATCGGCGTGGCGCGCGACATCAGCGAGCGCAAGCTGGCCGAGCAGCGCCAGGCCGGCATGCTGGCGCTGGCCACCGCCGCCCACGGCGCGGAAACGCTGCCCGAGCTGTTCCGCGCCTTCGAGCAGATCCTGCAAGGCTTGCTGCCCTTGCGCGGCATGGTGGCCGTGCTGCAGCCGGGCGAACGGCTGGCTTACGCCAGCTCGCCCGAAGGCGCGCCGCTGCCCGACGCGACGGGCTGGCACCACGTCACCTTGTCGGCTTCCGGCATCGCGTTCGGCGAATTGCGGCTGGACCTGGGGCGCCACGGCACGCTGCCGGCCAGGGACATCGACCTGCTGGAATTTACCGCCGGCCAGGCCGGCGCCGTGATTGAAAGGCTGGCGCTGCACGCCGACCTGGCCCATGCGGCGCGCTACGACGAGCTGACCGGCTTGCCGAACCGGCGCCTGTTCCAGGACCGCATCCTGTCTGCCATCGCGCGCTGCCGGCGCGGCCAGTCGCGCGGCGCCTTGCTGTTCATCGACCTGGACGACTTCAAGCGGGTCAACGACGAGCACGGGCATGTGGTGGGCGACCAGCTGCTGCATGCCATTGCGCGCCGCATCACCTCCTGCGTGCGCGAGGCCGACACGGTGGCGCGCATCGGCGGCGACGAGTTTGTCGCCCTGCTGGAAAACGTAGCCGACCAGGCGCAGGCCGAGGCGCTGGCCGGCAAGATCCGGCAAGTGATCGCCACCCCGCTGGCGCTGGCCGGCTGCAGCCTGCAGCCGCACGCCAGCATCGGCATCGCCCTTTATCCCGAGCACGGGGAAGTCATCGACCAGCTCATGCGCCATGCCGACCAGGCCATGTACGCAGCGAAAGCGGCACGCAAGGCCGCGGCAGCTTAAATCCCAGGGCGGGTCAAGCCGGTCATGGCGCAGTCGTAATGCGCCGCTATCGTGTTGGCTTTTCAACCATGCTGGAAAACCAGCACATGAAACGCAAAGCCTCCCTGATCAGGGCCAGCAGCGTTGCCGTCGCCACGCTGCTGGCCGGCTGCAGCCAAGGCGGCACCAGCAATTTCACCGCCACTTCTTCCTGGACGACGGCATGGCAGCAGCTGACAGGCTACGCCCAGCGCGATTACACGTCGGGGGCATGGCCCAGGTGCCGCACGCCACCGCGGCCATCCGGCAGTAGCGCGTGGGCGGAATGTGGGATTTTTGGTAATATTTTCTGCCGTGGGCGGTTCTGCCTTCCTTTCATTGAGAGTAGAGGTAATCTGATGACCATTTTCGTAACTGGCGGGGCGGGTTATATCGGTTCCCACACTTGCGTCGAACTCCTCGCAGCCGGCCACGAGATTGTCGTATTTGATAACTTCAGCAACAGCCGGCCCGAGTCGCTGGCGCGCGTCGCGCGCATTACCGGGCGCCAGCCCATCCTGGTCGAGGGCGATATCCGCGACCAGGGCGCCGTCGAAGCCGCCTTGCGCCAATACCAGTGCAGGGCGGTGGTCCATTTTGCCGGCCTGAAAGCGGTGGGCGAATCGGTCGCGCAACCGCTTGCCTACTATGACTGCAATGTGATTGGCACGCATCGGCTGCTGTCCGCGATGGGGAACTGCGGCGTGCGCACGCTGGTTTTCAGCTCTTCGGCAACGGTGTATGGCGAACCGCAGCAGTTGCCGCTGACCGAAGATCATCCCTTGTCGGCCACCAATCCCTATGGCCGCAGCAAGCTATTCATTGAAGACATGCTGCGCGACCTGTACCGCTCCGATCCGGGCTGGCGCATCGCGATCCTGCGCTATTTCAATCCGGTGGGCGCCCATGAAAGCGGACTGATCGGGGAAGACCCGCAAGGCACGCCGAACAACCTGATGCCTTTCGTGGCCCAGGTTGCGGTGGGGCGCCGCGAGTACCTGAACGTGTGGGGCGACGATTACCCCACCGCTGACGGCACCGGCGTGCGCGACTATATCCATGTGGTCGACCTGGCGCTGGGGCACCTGCAGGCGCTGCAGCGCCTGAGCGTTCCGCAATGCACGGAAATCAACCTCGGTACCGGCCTTGGCTACAGCGTGCTCGAGGTGGTCAAGGCGTTCGAGCGCGCCAGCGGGCAGGCGGTCCCTTACCGTATCTCGCCGCGCCGGGCGGGCGATGTGGCGGCATGCTACGCCGACCCGGCCCGGGCGGCGCATGCACTGGGATGGAAGGCGCAGCGCGACCTGGCGCTGATGTGCCGCGACCACTGGAATTGGCAAAAACACAATCCGGACGGTTATGAATGAGGCGCTGTAGGGTCCTTATTTAGCTGGCAGGTCTCCGAATGTTAGAATGACGGCCAATTTTGCATGCGATTGGCAGTTAATACACGGAGATTCCCAAGTAATGAGCCTGATTAAAAAGGCAGTATTTCCAATTGCAGGGCTGGGAACCCGCTTCCTCCCGGCTACCAAGGCATCTGCCAAAGAAATGCTGCCGGTGGTGGACAAGCCGCTGATTCAATATGCGGTCGAGGAAGCCTATGCTGCTGGCATTCGCCATATGATTTTCGTGACCGGCCGCACCAAACGCAGTGTCGAAGACCATTTCGACACCGCCTACGAACTGGAAAACGAGCTGGAGCTGGCCGGCAAGACCGATCTGCTCAATATTGCGCGCAGTATCGCGCCGGACGATATGGTCTGCACCTATGTGCGGCAGCCCCGCGCCCTGGGGCTTGGCCACGCAGTGTTGTGTTCAAAAGAACTGGTCGGCAACGAACCGTTCGCGGTCTTGCTGGCGGACGACCTGATGGTAGGCGAGCCGCCCGTGATGGCGCAGATGGTCGAACAGTTTGACCAATGGCGCGCCAGCATTCTCGCGGTGCAGGATGTGCCAAGGGAAGAAATCATGCGTTATGGCATCGTCAGCGCTGAGAATATCGCGCAAGACCTCGTGCATGTGACCGGCATTGTAGAAAAGCCGAGTCCGGAAGCGGCACCGAGCACGCTCGCCGTTGCCGGGCGCTATATCCTGACGCCGGGCATTTTCAAGGAGCTGGAGAATCTGCCGCGCGGGGTTGGCGGCGAAATCCAGCTCACCGACGGCATTGCCAGCCTGTTAAGCCGCGAAAAGGTATGCGCCTATCGGTATACGGGGGTGCGCTATGACTGCGGCAGTAAATTAGGTTTCTTGCAAGCTACGGTGGACCTGGGCTCGCACCATGCTGAAGTCGGAGCCGAGTTTTCGGCGTGGCTGCAGCTGCGCCAGCAAAACCCGGCAGTTGCCCATTGAATGTGACAGCGGGCCATCCGCCGCGGCCCGTGTTGGCCGCACTTTAACCCGGCTTGACTGGGCCTGGAACACAGGCCGGGAACTATGAAACATGCGTAAAAAATTAACACTTTCGATCGTCAGTCACGGTCACCGCGCCCACGTGGCGGTCCTGTTGCAGCAGCTGGCGGAGCTGGGCCGATGCGATTTTGAAGTCATCCTGACACTGAATTTGCCTGAGCCGGAGCCGGTACCGCTCGACACGCTGCCCTACCCGGTACGCCTGATCCGGAATGCGACGCCGAAAGGCTTTGGCGCCAACCACAATGCCGCCTTCCTTGCCAGCACCGGCGACTATTTCGTGATCCTCAATCCCGACATTGAATTGCGGGAAGACCCTTTCGGCGCCCTCCTGGCGGTGGCCGAGCGCGACAGCCTGAATATCTGTGCCCCGGTCATCATCGATGCCGACGGCCGGGTCGAAGACAGTGCCCGCAACTTCCCGACGCCTTATGGCCTGTTCAAGCGCCTGCTATGCCGGCTGCTGGGGCGGCCTATCGCGCCCGATACTCTCAGGCAAGACGCAGATACCCTGCAGCCCGATTGGGTGGCGGGCATGTTCGTCATGGTGGCGCGTGAGACTTACCAGCGCCTGGCGGGCTTCAACGATGCCTATTTCCTGTACTTTGAAGACGTCGAATTTGGCGCCCGGGCCCGCCTGGCCGGCTGCCATATCCTGGTCTGCAAGCAGGCGCGCGCAATTCACATGGCCCAGCGCGACAGCCACCGGCAACTGCGTTTCATGTGGTGGCATTTGAAAAGCGCGGCCAAATTTTTCTTTTCGTTTGTCTACCTGAAGGTATTAATGCGCCGTGTGGCGAAAGCCAAATAGGCGGGCAAACGCAAATGTAAGATGTGTTTCAGATGTTGTGCACGGGTCAAAATGCGGGGGTTGCCTTTCTCATATGCGGTAAAATCCCCGATTGCCTGAGCGGTAGAAGTTGATTAATAACTTGTCTTAAAGGAAGTCACGATGATCTTAGTAACGGGTGGTGCAGGCTTTATCGGGGCCAATTTTGTGCTGGACTGGCTGGCGCAATCGGATGAAGCCTTGGTCAACCTGGACATCCTGAGCTACGCTGGCAACCGTGAGACGCTGGCTGCGCTCGACGGCGATGCGCGCCACATTTTCGTGCAAGGCGATATCGGGGACACTGCCCTGGTGGCGCGCCTGCTGGCCCAGCACCGCCCGCGCGCGGTGGTGAATTTTGCCGCCGAAAGCCATGTCGACCGCTCGATCCACGGCCCGGAAGCGTTCATCCAGACCAATGTCGTCGGCACCTTCCACCTGCTGGAGGCCGTGCGTGCCTATTGGGGCGGCCTGGAAGGCGCCGAAAAGGCCGATTTCCGCTTCCTGCACGTGTCGACCGACGAGGTGTACGGATCGCTGGGCAAGGAAGACCCGGCCTTCACGGAAACCAACCGTTATGAGCCGAACAGCCCCTATTCGGCCAGCAAGGCGGCCAGCGACCACCTGGTGCGTTCTTACCACCACACCTACGGCCTGCCGGTGCTGACCACCAATTGCTCGAACAATTACGGCCCGTACCACTTCCCGGAAAAACTGATTCCGCTGATGATCGTCAACGCGCTGGCGGGCAAGGCGCTGCCGGTGTATGGCGATGGCCAGCAGGTGCGCGACTGGCTGTACGTGAAGGACCATTGCAGCGCCATCCGCCGCGTGCTCGCAGCGGGCCAGCCGGGCCAGGTGTACAACGTTGGCGGCTGGAACGAAAAACCCAACCTGGAAATCGTGCGGACCGTATGCGCGCTGCTTGACGGCCTGCGCCCGCGCACCGATGGCGCCAGTTACAGCAGCCAGATTACCTATGTGGCCGACCGCCCCGGCCATGACCGCCGCTATGCGATCGATGCCAGCAAGATCGAGCGTGAACTGGGCTGGAAGCCGGCGGAAACCTTCGACAGCGGCATCCGCAAGACGGTGCAGTGGTACCTGGACAACCCGGGCTGGGTGGCGAACGTCCAGTCCGGCGCCTACCGCGCCTGGGTCGAGCAGAACTATGCCGAGCGCCAGGCATGAAGATCCTTTTGCTGGGCAAGAACGGCCAGGTTGGCTGGGAACTGCAGCGTAGCCTGGCGCCGCTGGGCGAACTGGTCGCGCTCGGCAGCGACAGCCCAGGCTTGTGCGGCAACCTGCGCGACGCCGAAGGCCTGGCCGCCACCGTGCGTGCTGTCGCGCCCGACGTGATCGTCAACGCCGCGGCCTACACGGCAGTCGACCAGGCCGAGAGCGACGTGGCGGCATGCCGCGCCGTCAACGCCGGCGGGCCGGCGCTGCTGGCGCAGGAAGCGGCGCGCCTGGGGGCTTTGCTGGTGCACTACTCGACCGACTATGTCTTCGATGGCTCCGGCCAGGCGCCATGGCGGGAAGAGGCCGCCACCGGGCCGCTCAACGTGTACGGCCAGTCCAAGCTGGAAGGCGAGCAGGCCATCGCTGCCAGTGGCTGCCGCCACCTGGTGTTGCGCACCAGCTGGGTGTACGCAGCGCGTGGCGGCAATTTCGCCAAGACCATGCTGCGCCTGGCCGGCGAACGCGAGCGGCTGTCGGTGGTGGATGACCAGGTTGGCGCGCCCACCTCGGCCGAGCTGATCGCCGACGTCACGGCGCATGCCGTGCGCGCTACGCTGCAGCGCCCGGAACTGGGCGGCATTTACCACCTGGCCGCCGCCGGCGCCACGTCCTGGCACGGCTATGCCCAGTTCGTGATCGAGCAGGCGCGCCGGGCCGGCTTGGCAATCAAGGTGGCGCCCGAGGCCATCGCGGCGGTCGGCAGCGACGCTTTCCCGACGCCGGCAGCGCGCCCCCGCAATTCGCGCCTGGCAACCGATAAACTGCAGGCCGCTTTCGGCCTGGTCTTGCCGCCATGGCAAACCGGGGTGGAACGGATGCTCACTGAATTTTTCGAAAAATAATCATGTTAAAACGCAAAGGCATCATCCTTGCCGGCGGCTCCGGCACCCGGCTCTATCCGGTCACCAAGGCAGTCTCGAAACAGTTGCTGCCGATCCATGACAAGCCGATGATTTATTATCCGCTCAGCACCCTGATGCTGGCCGGCATCCGCGAGATCCTGGTCATCTCGACCCCGCAAGATACGCCGCGCTTTGAGCAATTGCTGGGCAACGGCGCCGACTGGGGCCTGGACATCCAGTATGCGGTGCAGCCGAGCCCGGACGGCCTGGCGCAAGCCTTTATCATCGGCAAGGAGTTCCTCGCCGGCGCCCCCAGTGCACTGGTGCTGGGCGATAATATTTTCTATGGACACGACCTGCAGGCCCAGCTCGAAAAGGCCAATGCCAAGACGGCCGGCGCTACCGTGTTTGCCTATCACGTGACCGACCCCGAGCGTTACGGCGTGGTCGATTTCGACGCGGCAGGCAAGGCCACCAGCCTGGAAGAGAAGCCGGCTGTCCCCAAGAGCAATTACGCCGTCACCGGCCTGTATTTCTACGATCACCAGGCAGTCGAGATTGCGCAGGGCCTGAAGCCGTCCGCGCGCGGCGAGCTCGAGATCACGGACCTGAACCGGATTTACCTCGAGCGCCAGCAACTGGACGTCGAAATGATGGGCCGCGGCTATGCCTGGCTCGATACCGGCACCCATGAAAGCCTGATCGAAGCGAGCAACTTCATCCAGACCATCGAACACCGCCAGGGCTTGAAAGTGGCTTGTCCGGAAGAAATCGCCTATCGCAAGGGCTTCATCAGCGCCGCCCAGCTGGCCGACCTGGCCAAGCCGCTGGCCAAGAACGGCTACGGGCAATACCTGCTGCGCCTGGTCAAAGAGGGGGTAAGGCCATGAACCTGCTGCCTACCGCCATTCCCGACTTGCAGATCATCGAGCCGAAGGTGTTCGGCGATGCGCGCGGCTTTTTCTACGAGAGCTTCAACCAGCGCCGCTTCAACGAGTTGATCGGGCGCGACGTCCAGTTCGTGCAGGATAACCACAGCCGCTCCGCGCGCCATGTCCTGCGCGGCCTGCACTACCAGATCCAGCAGCCGCAAGGCAAGCTGGTGCGCGTGGTGCAGGGCACGGTATATGACGTCGCGGTCGACCTGCGCCGCAGCTCGCCGACGTTCGGCCAGCATGTCGGCGTCGAACTGTCGGCCGAGAACAAGCGCATGTTCTGGATCCCGGAAGGCTTCGCCCACGGCTTCGTGGTGCTGTCCGAAAGCGCCGAGTTCCTGTACAAGACCACCGATTACTGGGCGCCGGAATTCGAGCGCAGCCTGGCCTGGAACGATCCGGCGCTGGCCATCGACTGGCCGCTGTCGGTGGCGCCGGCCTTGTCGGCCAAAGACCAGCAGGGCGTGCTGCTGTCCGCCGCGGAGTGTTTTGCATGAGTCATGAGTCCGCGGCCATCAATCCGCATGCTTCACAACCCATTTCCCTGCGCGCCCTGGCCGGCAGCCTGTGGCGCAACCGCGCCCTGATCCTGCAGCTGACCCGGCGCGACGTGATCGGCCGCTACCAGGGTTCGGCCATGGGCCTGGCCTGGTCCTTCTTCAATCCGATCCTGATGCTGCTGGTGTACACCATCGTCTTCTCGGAAATTTTCAAATCGCGCTGGGGCGGCCTGGGCGGCAACGACAGCAAGACCTTGTTCGCGCTGGTGCTGTTTGTCGGCATGATCGTGCTCAACCTGTTCAGCGAAGTGGTCAACCGCGCGCCGAGCCTGGTCCTGTCCAACGTCAACTATGTCAAGAAGGTCGTGTTCCCGCTTGAGATCATGCCGGTGGTCAGCATGGCGGCGGCCCTGTTCCATAGCCTGGTGAGCCTGGCCGTCCTGCTGCTTGCCTTCGCCCTGTTTAACGGCTACGTGAACTGGACCGCGCTGTGCTTGCCGCTGGTCTTGCTGCCGCTGGTGGTGCTGACCACCGGCCTGGCCTGGGTCCTGGCTTCGCTGGGCGTGTTCCTGCGCGACGTCGGCCAGACCATCGGCATCATTACCTCGCTGCTGATGTTCCTGTCGCCCGTGTTTTATCCGATCACTGCCGTGCCGGAAGACTTCCGCGCCATCATCATGGCCAATCCGCTGACCTTCATCCTGGAGCAGGCGCGCGACGTGGTCATCTGGGGGCACCAGCCGGACTGGCTGGGCCTGGGAATTTATATGCTCGCCGCCACCGTGGTGGCGTGGGCTGGTTTTGCCTGGTTCCAGAAGACCAGGAAAGGTTTTGCCGATGTCCTCTGACAACACCACTATCCGCGTCAGCAACCTGAGCAAGCGTTACGAGATCTACGATACCCCGCGCGACCGCCTCAAGCAGTTTGTCTTGCCGCGCCTGCAGCGCGGCGGCCAGCCGGCGCGCCAGTATTTCCGCGAATTCTGGGCCTTGCGCGATGTCTCGTTTGAGGTCAAGCAAGGTGAAACGGTCGGCATCATCGGCCGCAATGGTTCCGGCAAGTCGACGCTCTTGCAAATCATTTGCGGCACGCTCTCGCCCACCAGCGGCAGCGTGCAAACGCGCGGCCGCATTGCCGCAATGCTGGAGCTGGGATCCGGCTTCAATCCGGAGTTCACTGGCCGCGAAAACGTCTACATGAACGCGACCGTGCTGGGCCTGACGCATGCCGAGATCGACGAAAGTTTCGACCGTATTGCCGCGTTTGCCGATATCGGCTCCTTCATCGACCAGCCGATCAAGACTTACTCCAGCGGCATGACGGTGCGCCTGGCCTTTGCGGTGCAGTCCCAGATCAACCCGGACATCCTGATCGTCGACGAGGCGCTGTCGGTGGGCGATGCCAAGTTCCAGGCCAAATGCTTTGACCGCCTGCGCCAGCTGAAGGACAACGGCACCAGCATCTTGCTGGTCACCCATTCGAGCGAACAGATCGTGACGCACTGCTCCCGGGCCATCCTGCTCAACCAGGGCGTGCAACTGGAGACGGGCCAGCCGAAGCAGGTGGTCAACCGCTACCTCGACCTCCTGTTCGGCAAGGAAAAGCAGGAGTTGCCCGGCGCCACGCCGCCCGCTGCAATGGCCGCGCCCGCGGACGACAGCGACGCGCCTGGCCTGAGCCGCGGCGAGGACCTGTTTGCGACGCGCCACGGCTACAATCCGCACGAGTACCGCTGGGGCGACGGCACCGCCAGCATCCTGGACTTTTACCTGGCGGCCGACGGCGTGCCCTATCCGTCAGTGGTGGCGACCGGCCAGCAGATCAGGCTGTCGGTCACGGTCAAGTTCCATACGCAGTTTTACCGGCCCATCCTCGGCATCACGATCAAGACCAAGGAGGGGGTGACGGTGTACGGCGTCAATTCGGAAACGCTGGAATGCGCGCCATTCCATGAAATGGGGCGCAGCGGCTCGGTGATGCAGGCCGATGCCGCGTTCCTGTGCCGGCTGGCGCCCGGTGACTATTTCGTTTCGCTGGGCATCGCGTCGAAGGAGGGCGAAGAAGTGATTCCCCACGACCGCCGCTACGATTCGATACATTTGCAGGTAGGCCCGAATACCGTGTTGTTCGGCCTGGTAGATCTGGAACTTAATATGACGGCGAAAGAGGTTGTGGCATGAGGGCATTGTTGGAGCGTGCGGGTTATGTGTTCAATGAGGAACACCGCATCTGGATCGACCCGGACTTTGGCGGCATCGCCTACAGCGACGGCGACGAGGTCGAGCAGCGCATCGCGCGCGCCATCCGCCTGGTCAGCGATGTCTCGGTGCTCTCGACGGAACTGCGCCAGCATTGCAACGACTGGCCATCGCTCTACCACCTGGGCAGCTTGCGTTCCAACCTGATGCGCCCGTTCGGCACGCTGCTGCGCGGCGCGCAGGTGCTGGAAATCGGCGCCGGCTGCGGCGCCATCACGCGCTACATGGGCGAAGCGGGGGCCGAGGTGCTGGCGCTGGAAGGCAGCCCGCGCCGCGCCGCGATCGCGCGCGCGCGCACGCGCGAGCTGGAGAACGTGACGGTGCTGAGCGAAAAGTTCGACCAGTTCAAATGCGACTACCAGTTCGACGTCATCACCCTGATCGGCGTGCTGGAATATGCGAACATGTTTACCGAGGGCGAACAGCCGCCGCTGAACATGCTGCAGCGCGTGCGCAGCCTGCTCAAGCCGGGTGGCCGCCTGATCATTGCGATCGAAAACCAGCTTGGCCTGAAGTATTTCGCCGGCGCCCCGGAAGACCACCTTGGCCATCCGATGATCGGCATCGAGGGCCGCTACGGCCCCAAGCTGCCGCAAACCTTCGGCCGCGAAGTGCTGGCGCAACTGCTGGTGAGCGCCGGGTTTGCCCCGGCCGAGTTCCTCGCCCCGTATCCCGACTACAAGCTGCCGGTTTCCATCGTCACCGAGCATGGCTTCGCCGATGCCGGCTTCGATGCGGCGGCCCTGGCCTGGCAAAGTGCGCGCCGCGATCCGCAAATGCCGGCGCTGAGCAATTTCTCGATGGAGCTGGCGTATCCCGAAGTGATCGCCAACGGCCTGGGCATGGACATGGCCAACTCTTTCCTGGTGGTGGCCTCGCCCGAGGGCGCCAAGACCATCGAGCCGGACGTGCTGGCCTTCCATTACAGCGTGGACCGGGTGCCGGAGTATTGCAAGGAAACCTGTTTTGTCGGCGGCGCCGGGGCGCCGGTGACGGTGCGCTACCACCGGCTGGGCACGTCTTCCGGCCAGGCCGGCTTGTCGGCCATGAAGTTCACGGTGCCGGAGTCGGACCAGTATGTGTCCGGCACGGTGTTGACGCTGGAATTCATGCGCATCGTCATGCACGACGGCTGGACCTATCAGCAGGTGGCGGCGTTTATCCGCCGCTACATGGGGATCCTGACGCAGTTCGGGGCCTTTGCGGACGCCGGCCAGCCCGGCTCAGCTTATGTGCAGGTTCCTGGTCGCTTCTTTGACGTCATCCCGCAAAACATCATGCTGCGCGCCGATGGCAGCCCGGCGCTGATTGATACGGAATGGCAGCTGGAACTGCCGATCGAAGTCGGCCACTTGCTGTTCCGCTCCTTGCTGGCCCTGATCAATGCCATGACGCGCTTTGGCCGGCCGGCGGCGCAAACGGAAGGCGTGACGCGCCAGCAATTCATCGATGCCGTGCTGGCGGAAGTGGGGCTGTCCTTGCTGGATGCCGACTACGCCCGCTATATCGCGATCGAGGCCGATATCCAGCAGGCGGTCACTGGCCGCCCGGCGTCCCTGTTCCTCGACTGGGGCCGTCAACTCCCGCTGCCGATGCAGACCCTGGCCCAGGTGGTGAAGGAAAGGGTGACGGAAGTCGAGCACCTGCGCTTTATCATCGGCGAACGCGACAAGACGATTGCCGGCCTCCAGCAAGGCATGGGCGAAGGGGCGATGCAGTTGCAGCAGGTGCAGCAAGCGATGGCGGAGCGCGAAGCGCAGTTGAAGTATGCGCAAGAGCACTTTGCCCAGCGCGACCAGCAGGTGCAGGCCTTGCTGCAGGTGGTCGGCGAGCGCGATGCAACGGTGCAGGCACAGTTGCAGGTGATCGGCGAGCGCGATGCGGCGGTGACCGAACTGCAGCGGCTGCTCGCCGAACAGGCCGGCCCGCTGGCGGAACTGCGCCACAATGTCAACAGCCGCGACATGGAAAATGGCCACCTGCGAGAATTGCTGCGCCAGCGCGAAGCCGCGTTCATCAGCGTGATCAATTCCCGTTCATGGATGCTGACCAAGCCCTACCGCTGGGCCGGGCGCGTCCTGAGGGGCGATTTTGCCGGCGCCATGGATCCGTTCAATAAGATGTTCGGATGGAAGGAATATGGGCGCGCGCCCGCTGTCGCGGCGCCGCAGGAAGCACCGGCGCCGGCCGCTGCCGAGATGCCGGCCGCCAGCGACGTCGTGGCGCGGGAACCGATTGCCCCTACCCATAGCGTGTCGGTGATCCTGCCGGTCTATCGCGGCATTGAGATGACACGCCGCTGCATCGAGGCGGCCATGCCAGGCGTGCTGGCGATGGAGGGCGCCGTATTGCTGGCCATTAATGACGGCAGCCCGGACCAGGGCATGCAGGCCATGCTGGAATCGCTGCTGGCAAGCTGGCCTGGGCGTTTCGAGGTGCTGGAGAATCCTGTCAACCTGGGATTCGTGGGAACCGTCAACCGCGGCCTGGCCCACTTCGCAGCGCAGGACGTGGTGCTGCTCAACAGCGATGTGATCGTTCCTGCCGACTGGCTGCAGCGCCTGCAGGCCGAGGCGTATTCGCATCCGCGCGTCGGGACCGTGACGCCGTTCTCCAACAATGCGACCATCTGCAGTTTCCCCAACTTCCTCGAAGAGAACGCGCAGGCTTTCAATCTGGACGTGCACACGATCGACGCGGTGTTCCGGCAATCGACCTTGCCATGCGTCGCGGCGCCGACCGGCGTCGGTTTTTGCATGTTCATCCGGCGCGCTTGCCTGGACCAGATCGGTTACCTGAATGCGGAAAAATTTGGCCGTGGTTATGGCGAAGAGAACGACTTGTGCCAGCGCGGGCTCAAGGCGGGCTGGCTCAACATCCTGTCGCCGAATATGTATGCCTTCCATGAAGGCGGCGTCAGTTTTTCCTCCGACAAGCAGGCGCTGGTCGACAATGCGGTGCGCGTCATCGACAGCCTGCACCCCAACTATCACGCCGACGTCCAGGCCTTCATCCAGCGCGATCCGGTACGTTCGGCGCGCGTCGAGCGTTATGTGCAACTGCTGGCAAAGCTGACCTTGCCAAAGGTGTTGCACGTCTCGCATGGATCGGGCGGCGGCGTCGGCCAGCACATCGAGCAGCTCGCGGACTATTTTGACCAGCAGGCTGCGCACCTGGTCCTGGCGCCGCAGGATGGTCCCGCCGTTGTCAGCCTCAGCCTGCGCTCCGGCCGCATGACCGACAAGCTGCTGTTCTCCATGCCGTCCGATTATGCCAAGTTGCGGCAGTTGCTCGGCCAGGTGGGCATCAGTGCCGTGCATTACCACCATACCTACAACCTGGATCCGGTGCTGCAAAACCTGGCGCGGGACCTGCGCGCCACCACGGTGCTGACCGCGCATGACTATTATTGGCTCAACGCGAACCCGACGCTGACCGCAGCCGACGGCCGCTATCCAGGGCGCTATATCGACGACCTGCATAATCCGCTGTACCCGCTGCCGGCCGGCGTTTCGCCGCAAGAGTGGCGCGAGCGGCTGCGGCCCCTGATCGAGCAGGCCGATTGCGTTATTTTCCCTACCAATGCCACGAAGGCCCTGTTTGGGGACATGTACCGGCTGCAACATGCCGTGGTGGCGCCGCATGTGGAGCCGCAGCTGGATGTGCGCCAGGCGGCGCGTCCGCTGGTCGCGAAGCAGCACTATGTGATTGGCGTACTGGGCGCAGTCGGCCGCGAAAAGGGCGCCGACGTGCTTGAAATGCTGGCTGAGATGGCGCAGGACAAAGGCGCCAGCTTCCGGTTCAAGCTCATCGGATACGCCTACCGGCAGCTCAATGTCGTCGAGACCACGGGCCCGTACAAGGCCGAGGACTTGCCCGCCTTGATCGAGCAGCATGAAGTGGACTTGATCCTGTTCCCGGCGCAGTGCCCGGAAACTTATAGCTATACGCTGAGCCATGCCTTGGCGTCGGGGTTGCCGATCATGGCGCCGAACCTGGGCGCCTTCCCCGAACGTTTGTCGGGCCGCGCCAGCGCCATGCTGTTCGACCACATGCAACCGGTGGCTGAACTGTACCGCCAT
Organism: uncultured Duganella sp.; assembly: GCA_966077345.1. Classification (GTDB taxonomy): domain Bacteria; phylum Pseudomonadota; class Gammaproteobacteria; order Burkholderiales; family Burkholderiaceae_D; genus Rugamonas. Next base: position 10,529 of record CBHREK010000031.1, on the reverse strand, counting down.
ATCGGCGATTTCATCGGCGAACTGGAAACCGGGACGGTGAATGCACCTGTGTTCCACGGCGACCAGTCGCAGCCGGAGTTCTACGCCCGCGAATATCTGCCCTTGCTGGCGCGCGGACTCAAGCCACCGGTGGCCGGCACGCCGTCGTTTGACTTTGATGCCGCGCACATCGTCCGTGGGCCGATGAACCAGGGTGGCTGGCGCCATGCGCTGCTGCGCGGCTTGTGGCACTTGCATACCCACCCATCGCTGCGTTGGGCCAGCTCAGCGGTACCCTACAACTTCAAGCGCGCAATCAAGCGTTCCTTGAGCCGCAGCCCGATGCACGACATCACGCTCAAGTCCTGATGCGGAACCATGGGCGGTTCGCGCCCATGAGAGAACTTCATGCATGTCCGCGCCGCCCCAGGCGGTCGCGGAAGCGGCGGCCGGCAGCAATTGTCAACCAGCGCGCCACGCACGGTGGCGCATGCTGCGCCGCTTCGGAATTGCCGTCTGCCTAGACGCCCAGCAGGATGCCGCCGATAACGCCGGCGACCACGGCGAGTGCGGAAAACAGCTGCCACCCCCTCATTTTAGGCAATGCCGCAAACGCCAGCAGAGCCATTAATGGGAACACTGGCAAGCCATACCGCTGAATTGCCAGGAAAGGCACGCTCATCACGATAAAGTATCCTGCCGGTATGATGAGTGCCAAAACCGCGAACGGCGAACGACGCTGATACACGGCGCCCAAGACCCCAAAAATCGCGATAAAGGCAGCAATCGCTATATTGGCCACAATCTTGATTAGCGGCAGTATTTCACCCGAAGATGATTTATACCAATCAATAACATTGCTTTGTGGGAAAAACCACGCGTGGTTATTGCCGATGAGCAGACGCTCCGGTTTCTTCAAGCAGATCCAAAGATAGTGAAGCGGATCTTTCCTGATCGTCTCTTTTGCCGCGGTGACCAGCCGGGCATCGCCCTCTGGCGACAAGTGGCTGAATGCTGCGGTCGTAACTGAAGTAGTGTCGTATTGGCGCCCGCGATAAGGCGGCTCATCGCCGTCGGTGTCATGTCGGGAGCCAAGCCAGAGTGCAGCCCCGGAACCGGTCGCAACCGCAAACTTCCCAAAATAAAACTGGTTCTTAATCCCTACGGCGCCAATCAGCGCGATCGGGATCAGGAGGGAAACCATCATCACTTTGGCATTGCCGGCGTTGAAATGCGGGAAGTACTGCGTTCCTTTGTTGCGCCAGGCGAGCCAGGCTAAAGGCAGGAGTAACGCCAGCGGCAGCAGCAATAAAATGGTGCGCGTCAAGCAGGCAGCGGCGAGCATTGTCGAGGCAAGAATTGCCTTGATCAACTGATGCTGCGCCGCTTGCAAGGCATTGATGAAAAAATAAATGAACGCAAGGAACAGGAAAATGAACAGTGGTTCAGTTAATAAGGTGACGGAATAGATGACGAGCTGGTTATTCAGGCTGCATGCAATAGCAGCCAGTAAAGCAATCCTTCCCGAAAAGAGCGTGCAGCCAATGCGGTAGACAAACCAGATAGAAATCACAGACAGCAGCAGGTTGCAAAAGCGCACCACATTGATCGATTGGGAGATCGAGTAAAGCGCTGCCAGGTAGCTAGGGTTTCCCGGCGCAACCATGAACGACTTCAGGGAGAGCAAATAATTCACATAGCCGTGCTCAATGATATGCCTGACTGACACAAAATAGCTGGCTTCGTCCGGCCAGAGGGTATGCAGCAAATCGGGACTGGCTGGCAAGGGGGTAAGCGTCCAATACACCACTCGGACGAACAGGGCCAGCGAAAGGACCAGCAGGATATTGCTGTGCGAATTCAACCCGCGGTTGCGCCCGACAAGCTGCTTAAGTAAAAGATACAGGCAACCCGTCGCCAGCAACAACAGCAGCACGGCCTTCAGGGTGTGCTGCTGCGGAGACGTTATTCCGGCAAAAGTCCCGTTGGCAATAAGCCAGGGGTCGGCGCCGATTACCACAAAATGGTTTGAAGCAGGCGCATCGCGCGTCACGTCATTGGTCGTCCGCGCCTTCTCGAAACCAGACAACACGTCAAGCGTATCTCCGCTGCTGGTTCGAATTTCTGCTGCAAGTATGTCGAAATCTTTAACCGGCCCGTTCAGGTCCAGGCGTAATTTGGTACAGGACTTCGCCAGGGGAATCGCAAACTGCGGGCGCTCGCCAGCCGGAGGCGGCACGATAACCGAGTCGTGCTCGTTAAAACCGCTGCCGGCATCGCAGAAAACCTGGACGGAGGTCGGTGCCGACGATTGAAGCGTCAGGAGAAGGGTTGCATTATCGGTGGCACGATCGATAAACGGGAAGAACCCTGAAAGCACCAGCAGGAAAGCGATCAAAAGGGTTTTAAAATCCAGGCGGCTGAGAGATTTGGTCCGCATCGCCATTATCATTTTCTAAACCCGATCGCATGTTGTAAGGTTGAAAGAATCATACAAAGAATCTATTTTTATGTATTTCAGAACGACATGGCATCGCGTCGGAACGCATGGGGCATATCGCCATGCCAGTTAAATAATGCAGTGGAAAGCACGCGCCAAATACAAAATGGCTGCCAATCGGCAGCCAGCAGGAAATGCGATTATCTTTGCAATCGTCAAGGGATAGCGCGCTTTCCGAATGCGCGGAGCGTGCCGTAAAGCCTTGCCATTTTAGACCGAGCGTGGCGCGCGTGTCACCTTTTGCCGGAAATTCAAACCTCTGGTGAACCAGGGCGCGCCTGGAGCCGTTCGACTGCAGCGCGCAGCGTCGGCCAGTCAAGGAAGGATCGCCGCTCGTAGTAGAGGGGGCCTGTGTGGGGCTGTACTGCCAGGCGCTGGCCATCGACACCTTGCAGCTTCTGGGCGCCATCGCGCAGATAGTACAGGCAGACAAAAGGGAAAAGTCCTACCCAACTGCGCCATTGCGACGGATAGGCCAGGCAAAGACGGAGATAGCGCAGGCGGTCCCGCCATCGAACCGGCTGGCGTTCGACCGGCCCATTGCCTGGCAGCGGCGCCAGCACGCGGAACAGGGCACCTGTGTAACCCTGGCCTTGGTAGAGCGAAAACTGCCTGATCATTTCGCTGCGGCCATGCATGGCCGGCAAGAGCAATGTGATCGCGTGCAACAGATCATGGTCAGGATGGCCGCCTTCCCAAGCCGGCACATAGCAGGAGACGATTTCCGGATGGGCGGCGATGAAGTCATTGAGCCATTCCGACAGTGCTTCGACCCGGCTGTGCAAGCGGCCATCGGCGATGCCTAACTGCTGGCCGATAAATACAATACTGTCTGCTGCAACGCCCAGCTTCTGCAGCACGGCAAGCGATTCGGCGTTGCGGGATTGCGGATCGGCCGTGGTCGAGCCATCGGTCACATAAATGCAAACGACGCGCCGGCCGGCCCGCCGTTCCTGCTCGATCTGGTAAAACACGCCAAACTCATCGTCCTGGTGCGGAAACAGGAAAAGAGCAATCGGTGCGCCGCGATCAGTATGCATCGAAATCGATGAATCCGAGGAATACGGTGTCCGGGTCGATTGACTTGACGCGTCCTGTCAATGAGCGATAGATCAGGTTCAGCGGGGACGGGCGCAAGCGCTTGGGAATATCCATGTACAGCGACCGGCGCTGCCAGGCAGGCGGGACCTGGCCCAGGAACAGGCGCAGCGGCGACAGCGTGTTTGCCGTCTTCGCGTTGGGGGCGGCGGTGTCGACCAGCGCGGCGGCCATGACCGGGCTGCCGGGCACCGGCGCCAAAAGTGTCGTGTGGCCCTGGTTCGCGCGGATGCCGATGGGATTCGCGGGATTGGCGCAGCGCCAGGCCAGCGCTTGTTCGCTCCAGATGCGCCGGAATTGCAGCGACGGTGCCGCGCGCGAGAAATCGATGCCCAGCGGGCCAATGCCGACGCTGGCTTGCAAAGGCCCGACCAGCTGGAAGCCCAGTTTGCGCGTGAAGCCTGGCGTGCTGTTGGCGTTTGCCACGCCATACACGGAGTCATAGCCTTGCTCTGCACCTGCGGCATAGGTCAGCTCGGCCAGTTTGGTGAACAGGCCCTTGCCCTGATAGTCGGGATGGGTCGCCGTATTCAGCGACAGCAGGACCGGCACTTCTTGATCGCCAACCTTGGCGCGTGCCGGGATGCATACATAGTGGGCTGCCAGGCGCTCGCCGTCGCGCGCGTCGAACCCCACCACCTTCCCGTCGGGATTGCAGCGGTATAGCCAGTCAATGTATTCCCGGTTGAACTTGTCTACGCCAGGAAAACAATCGGCAAACAGGCGGACGTAGTCGGCATATGCCGCCTCATCGCATCGAACAGGAGTGAATTCCATTACTTATATACCCAGTGTTTACTTAATAAAAAGCCGTTCACTGCTACAAGCGGCAAGGATATCACCTTCCCCAGTACCGGCATGTCGAACCAATGATGGAAGCCCGACACGCAAAGCATTGTAATGAGGTAGTTGACTAGTACAACGCCCATGAAACGCGCCAGCTTTGCATGCGAGTAGCTGGCTTTGAATGTCAGGCAGGTGTGCAAAGCAAAGTTGGCGGCCAGGCCTGCCACGAAACCGATCGTTGCCGCATAGATGTAATAGATGCCAATGCTGCCGAGCAGTTTCATCAGGCCGACGTCAATGATGGCGCAGGTCACCCCAACCAGGATGAATACGACGAACTGGTTCATGCCTTTCACACCGCCTGCCGCACCCGGATTAGTCACGGTGTATGCGCCGCCGCGGTACGGAAGCAATATCGTATGAGATGAATGCCAGGGTCAGCTGCAAGCCCATCAGGGCTGGCAGTGCCGCCAACATGACGGTACCGGCCGGCGTGGCGATACCGGTCTGGGCCGACTTCACCCAATGATAGACGCCGTTCACAAAGCCGATGCCCAGCAACCCGAGCCCCACTGGCAGTTCGAGCGACGCCAGCGACATGTCGCGCAGGTAGTAGTTATAAAAAATCCGCTTGGAGAGATTTCGTGCGTGCTTGACCAGGAATTCGCCGATGATCTTGGAAATCTTCAAATTGCTGACTTCGTCGCCGTACTTGGCTTCCATTGGCACGTCGACAGCCACTGCACGCAAGGTATTCAGCCTGAAGAGCATGTCGGTCTCAAAGAAATAGCGCTGGCTGATTTTGTGGAAGGGCAGGTGGCGCGCCACATCGGCGTGGATGGCGGTGTAGCCATTGGTTGGATCGAAAAGATTCCAGTAACCGGAAGATAACTTGCACATCAGCGACAGCACAGCATTGCCGAATAAACGCATTTTCGGCATCGAGCGCACGTCTTCGAGATCGAAGAAACGATTGCCTTTGGTATAGTCGGCCTCGCCATTGAGAATCGGCGCGACAAACGCCGGGATCAGGGAAGGATCCATCTGGCCATCGCTGTCGATTTTGACCATGATGCGCATGCCATCTTCGATCGCGGCTTTGTAACCGGTCATGACGGCGCCACCGACGCCCTGGTTTTCGGCGTGTTTGACAACTTTTACGCGCGGATCCCTGCAATTGACCTCGACATGCTCGCCAGATTTGTCAGGGCAGCAGTCATCGACGACATAAATGCGCGTTACCTCGGGGCCGATTGCGTCGATCACACCCAAAATGTGATTGCGCGCCTTGTAAGTCGGTATAACGACTGCAATTTCCGGGTGTTTCCCCATAAGGTTGCCTTATATGCATTCTGCTAAACGAGCCATTATAGTCCAGGCGGATAGGGGTGTAAACTTGCACACGGAAAACAAAAACGCCACCCGAAGGTGGCGTTTTCACTGTTTATTCTTGGTGGCCCGGGGCGGAATCGAACCACCGACACAAGGATTTTCAGTCCTCTGCTCTACCAACTGAGCTACCAGGCCAAGGCGCGCAATTATAGCAGGGACTTTTTCTAATTGGCAAGGGCCGGTCCCGCCTGATCCTTCGATACCGGGTTGGCAATCTGGTAGAGCGAAACCGCGCCCTCCTGGCGGACCAGCGTGAAGAATTGCGCGAACGCTGGCCGGGTATTGATCCCTGGCCAGCGCGCGGTATGGATCAGCAGGCTGGTGTAACCGGCACCGCGCAGGGCAATTGCCAGGTCAGCCGGGGCAAGGTTGGCAAAATCCCGGTACCGCCCCGGACCAAAATGGTCGCCGCCAGTCCGCAATGGCGCATAGTAGAGCGCGTCTTCCATGCCGAACTGGTAGGTACGGCCCATCGGATGCTCGCGCAGGTAGGCCAGCACCGGATACCCGGTGATCTCTCGTTGCAATAATGCTTCGCGTGCTGCGGCAGTCGGTGCGACCAGTTGCGCGTCCTTGAAGGTATTTTTGAGGGCAACCGGAAGCACGGCCAGCAGCGCCAGGACGACACAGGCCGCTGCTGCTTTGCTTTGCACATTGGACTCGCGTCCGCGGGCAAACCACGCGCATGCCGTCGTGAACAGCCAGTGCCAGGCGGCGGCGGCCAGCAGCGCCAGGACAGGGTAAAACGGCATCAGGTAGCGTGGGTAATGCGAAGTCACCAACCAGACAGCGATTGCGACAGCCGCCAGGATCATTGCGGCCGGTGCACCCGGCAATCGACGCACCTTGGCGATCAACGGAGTCAGCAGCGCCGGCCAGACAACCCAGCTTGGCCAGCCAAAGTTGCGTTTGACGTCCTCGATCTGGATTTGGTAATCGCCCAGGTTCCAGTCGCTGAAACCGAACAGCTTGCCTCCCATAGGATTAAACGGGTCGCCTGTCAGCACATAGTTCCGACCATACCAATATGCGCAAGGCAGCAGCAGGCCAGCCGTAGCAAGGAGCCAGTTGCGAGGCGAGCGCGTTTTGATCAGCAAGGCGATCGCCATGACCGGCAGCACCTGCAGCGCCTGGTATTTGATGCCGACAGCTACACCCAACAGGAAGGCGGCCACGGCCAGCAATGCACGCCGCTGAGGCTGTTCTTGCCAAAGCTGGAATACCAGGCAGCCGGCAAACATGAACAGCGTAGTGCTGAGGTCGACCATCGCATTGTCGAATTCCTGCCGGATCAAGGACAGGAAAATAATGGCTGCGATGATGGCCACGCCTTTTCCGGCGTAGCGTTTGCCTGCCTGATAAACCAGGAAGGCTGTGAGCCAGCCGGCCAGTGCGCTGAGCAAATGCGGCTGCACATCATCTTGCAAAATCATTGCTGCGCTGAAGAGCAGGTTGGCATTGAAAGGAATCCATGGGAATCGCAGCCATTCGTTGACCGTCAGCTTGCCGTTCAATGCCCATTGTTTGGCGTGCGGCAGGTGGCCCGCTACTTCGTCCCATGCCAGTGGCGGGCACAGCGGGGCAATGAGTGTCGGCAGCACCACCAGCGCGAGCAGCAACAGCGCGCCGCGGTCGGTCCAATTCGCCAGCTGCCAGCGCTGGGCCAAACCCGGCCCGCTGCGCGCCGGCAGTGCGCGCCATTCAAGCAGGCCCAGGCCGAGGCCCAGTGCTAGCGCAACCAACAGGGGTAAAGAGCGCAACTGCCCGGCAATTGCCAGCCACTGGATCACGCAAATATAGACCCCGATGCCCAAGGCTGCGGCGATGCCATGCCAGAGTGGCGCTTCTTCAGGATTAGTAGGGGCAGCGTTCGACTCCAGTCGCCGCAACAGGGCCCGGCCGGTCCCCCAGCAGGCACATAGGAAAATCAGCAAGGCAAAGTAATGGCTTGCAGCATAGACAATTTTATCGATCATGGGAGGGGAGCGTCGCTGGAGGGGATGACGGCGCTTGTAAAGTTATCAAATTGAATTATTGGCTATGCTGTCTTGGCGCGTCAAGCGGGCGCCCTGCGCTCTTTGCCGAGGCCTCAGCCGCTTGCGCTAGAATGTTGTCATGAGTGCAGCAAATCTCGATCCCGGACAGATTGCGTTCATGCGCGGGGGCGTCTCGATCAGCGTGGCCAGTTGCGATCGCAACGGCATGCCCCAGCTCGTGCGCGCCATCGGCTGCCGCGTCAGCGACGACGGCCGCCGCGTCACGGTTTTTGTGCCGGAAGCCAAGTCGCAAGCGGTGCAGCGCGATATTTTTGCCAGCGGCGCCATTGCCGTGGCCTTTACCCAGCCCTCCACCCACCGCACCATGCAGCTGAAGAGCCGCGATGCGCGGGTGACGGCGCTGCAGGCGGACGATGTGCATCTGGTCGAGGCTTACCGCGATGCGTTCGTGGCGGAGGTGGGCGCGATCGGCTTCCACGAGAAAATGGTGCGCACCTTGCTGTCCTGCCCACCGGAAGAACTGGTGGCGCTGAGCTTTTGTCCCAGCGAGGCCTACAGCCAGACACCCGGCCCCAACGCCGGCAAGAAGCTGGAGGCCGGCGAATGAGCGCGATCATGCTCGACACCATCCGCGAGTGTTTCGAAGGCGTGATCCCGGCGGTGCTGGGCACGGCCGACCTGGCCGGCATGCCCAACGCCTCCTACCTGTCGCAAGTGCAGTACATGGACCGCGACCACGTGGCACTGTCCTACCAGTTCTTCAACAAGACGCGCGCCAATATCCTGGCCAACCCGAATGCGCGCCTGACGGTGGTCAATCCTTACACAGGCGCCCAGTATTCGCTGGCGCTGCAATACCTGCGCACCGAAACTTCCGGCCAGCTGTTCGAAAGCATGAAGGCCAAGCTGGCCGGCCTGGCTTCGCATGTCGGCATGACGGGCGTTTTCAGGCTGCTTGGCTCCGATGTGTTCCGGGTGACGGAGATCATCTGCGTGGACCGCGCCGTGGCGCCGCCGCCACCGCCGCCGCGCAATACGCTGGCCGCGCTGCGCCTGTGTTCCGAGCGCCTGCTGGCTTGCCGCGACCTGGCGCAACTGTTTGACGAAACCATGGCTTGCCTGAACGAGAAGATGGGCATCAGCCATGCCATGCTGCTGCTGCACGATCCGCAGGCGGCTTGCCTTTACACGGTGGCCAGCCACGGCTACCAGCAATCGGGCGTCGGGTCGGAAATTGCGCTGGGACAGGGCGTGATTGGCGTCGCAGCGCGCGAAGGCACGGCAATCCGCATCAGCCACATGACGGCCGAATACAGCTACAGCCGCGCGATCCGGCAGCAGGCGCAGGACACCGGGCTGGGACATGCCCTGCAGACCGAGATTCCCTTTCCCGGGCTGGCCGAATCGCGTAGCCAGCTGGCAGTGCCGATCCTGGGCTGCGAGCGGCTGATCGGCGTGCTGTACGTGGAAAGCCCGCTGGACCTGCGCTTCACCTACGACGATGAGGATGCGCTGGTGACCTTGTGCGGCCAACTGGCGATGGCGATGCACATCATGCAGAACGTGCCGGTGCCCGAGCCGGAGCCCGAAGTGGAGGCGGCGCCCGATGTGCAAGGCGTGCCGTTGGCGGTACGCCACTTCGCCGACAACGATTCTGTTTTCTTCGGCAACGACTATATGATCAAGGGCGTGGCTGGAGCGGTGCTGTGGTCACTGCTGCAGGATTTTGTTGCACATGGCAAGACTGCCTTCAGCAATCGCGAACTGCGGCTGGACCAGCGCGTGCGGCTGCCGGACGTCAGCGACAACCTGGAGGCGCGCCTGGTGCTGCTGGCGCGGCGCCTGTGCGAGCGCGAGGCACCGGTGCGGATCGAAAAAACGGGGCGCGGGCATTTCCGCCTGTGCGTCCAGCGCCCCTTGCAGTTGAGCGAAGCCTGACCGGGCCATGCCTCATGCGGCGATGGGCTGCGGGGCTTCCAGTGCCGCCTCCAGCTTTTGCATATCGCGTGCGCTGATCAAGCTGCGCGTCAAGGCCAGTACGCCTTCGAACACTGGCGCCGGCATGCCGGCGCGCATGCCCAGCAACATGCCGGCGCGTTCGGCCGGGCTCACGGCAGGAATCATCCAGCGCATGGTGGCCTGCATTTCCTGCGGCGGAATGGCGGCGACGATGCGCTCGTGGATCTGGTGCAGCTCCTCGTCGGAGTAGCAGGCCCACAGCACGGCATTGTGCTCGGTTTCTTCCAGGTTCATGTGCACCAGGTTTTCGCCGATGAAGACCGACAGTTGAAGGTGAAGGTGATCCAGGTGCTGGAAGCGCGCGCTGCCGACAGCGGTGGCACAGTGGTCGCACAATGCCAGCAGCTTGTCGATGGCCCAGTCGTGGTGGTCGTGGTCGCCCTCCGCCACCTGCGCGGAACCGGGGCGGCGCGCATTCATAGCGGGGTGCACGAAGTCACGTTCGTGCTGCAGGTGCTTGCGCATCATGGCCAGCAGTTCGCGCACTTGCCCCAGGGCGCCTTGCAGGTCTTCGGTATCGGCGGCATCGGTGCGCGACAGGCGGCTTTCGGTATCGGCCATGAAGTGGCGCAACGCCTTGTGGATGCCGGCGTACATATTGATTCGTGGTTTGCTCATGTCATTCATCCTCAGGTTGGTACGAGGAGAATGGTAGTCATTAAGACATCATCGCGTTCTTAAAAACTCCCTCAGCAAACCTTAAAAACTTCTTAAGCAAGAGTCGGGGTCAGGTCTGGCAATCGGACATTCAGCTCCTC
>CBHREK010000030.1:0-58897 GCA_966077345.1 uncultured Duganella sp. | reverse complement strand
CCCCCCCCCCCCCCCCCCCGACTTTCATTACAGGTAGAATTACGCCTTTATATTTTTCGCTTTCCACTCGAAATGACTCAAGTCCGTACCCGTTTCGCACCTAGCCCGACCGGTTTCCTGCACCTTGGCGGCGCGCGCACTGCGCTGTATTCCTGGGCTTTCGCACGCCACTTCGGCGGTACTTTCGTGTTGCGTATCGAAGACACCGACCTGGAGCGTTCGACCCCGGAAGCGGTGCAGGCGATCCTGGATGGCATGGAGTGGCTCGGCCTGCAGCATGACGAAGGTCCGTTCTACCAGATGAAGCGCATGGACCGTTACCGCGAAGTCGTGGCGCAAATGCTGGCCGCCGGCACCGCTTACCATTGCTATTCGTCGCCAGAAGAAGTGCAGGCCATGCGTGACAAGGCGACTGCGGCCGGCGAAAAGCCGCGCTACGACGGTACCTGGCGTCCGGAAGAGGGCAAGACCCTGCCGCCGGTGCCGGCTGACCGCAAGCCTGTAGTGCGTTTCAAGAATCCGCTGGATGGCGAGGTGAGTTGGACTGACGTGGTCAAGGGCCCGATCACCATTTCCAACAAGGAGCTCGATGACCTGGTCATCGCCCGCCCAGACGGCACCCCAACCTACAACTTCTGCGTTGCGGTGGACGATTGGGATATGCAGATCACTCACGTTCTGCGCGGCGACGACCACGTGAACAACACTCCGCGCCAGATCAACATCCTGCGCGCCATCGGCGCCAAACTGCCGGAGTACGGCCACCTGCCGATGATCCTGGGTTCCGACGGCTCCAAGCTGTCCAAGCGCCATGGCGCCGTCAGCGTGATCGACTATGCCGACAAGGGCTACCTGCCGGAAGCCATGCTGAACTACCTGGCGCGCCTGGGCTGGTCGCACGGCAACGATGAGCTGTTCTCGATGGAGCAGTTCACCGAGTGGTTCAACCTGGAAAGCCTGACCGCGTCGTCGGCGCAGTTCGACTTCGACAAGCTGGCCTGGGTCAACAACCACTGGATCAAGCAAGCCGACAACGCCCGCCTGGCCGAGCTGGCCAAAAAGCCGCTGCTGGCTGCCGGCGCCGTCTTCGAAGGCGCGCCTGAACTGGCCACCGTGATCGGCCTGCTGAAGGACCGTGCCAATACCATCGTCGAACTGGCTGACGCTGCAATGCTGTTCTACCGCGCGCCAAACCCTGATGCCGCCTTGATGACCCAGCATTACACCGATGCCGTCAAGCCTGCCGTGGCCGACTTCGCCGCCCGCATCGCTACTGTCGAGTGGACCAAGGAAGCTATCGCTGCCATGATCAAGGAAGTGCTGGCTGCGCATGGCCTGAAAATGCCTCAGCTGGCCATGCCGCTGCGCCTGATGGTGGCCGGCCAACTGCAGACTCCCGCTATCGATGCAGTGCTGCAATTGTTCGGACGCGACACTGTGGCGGCCCGTCTGAGCAAGTTTGCGTAAATAATTTCGACAATCTTGCAAATTAGCATTTGCAATTTAAAGAAGGGCTGCTATACTTCTGTCTCCTTCGAAAACGGGGGTATAGCTCAGCTGGGAGAGCGCTTGCATGGCATGCAAGAGGTCAGCGGTTCGATCCCGCTTACCTCCACCAGTTTAGCGAAGGAAATGCAGTAAAAAGTAGTCCAGGGTCCCCATCGTCTAGAGGCCTAGGACATCACCCTTTCACGGTGAGTACCGGGGTTCGAATCCCCGTGGGGACGCCAAGAGCAGTAACAATCTGTGCCAGCATGGGGGTATAGCTCAGCTGGGAGAGCGCTTGCATGGCATGCAAGAGGTCAGCGGTTCGATCCCGCTTACCTCCACCAACGCGGCAGAGATTGATAGTAGTAACGGAAAGTCCATATGGTCCCCATCGTCTAGAGGCCTAGGACATCACCCTTTCACGGTGAGTACCGGGGTTCGAATCCCCGTGGGGACGCCAAGCTTTTCGCATTATGTTGTGCCCAGGGGGGTATAGCTCAGCTGGGAGAGCGCTTGCATGGCATGCAAGAGGTCAGCGGTTCGATCCCGCTTACCTCCACCAACAAGGCACAACGTAGCAATAGTCCAACAGGTCCCCATCGTCTAGAGGCCTAGGACATCACCCTTTCACGGTGAGTACCGGGGTTCGAATCCCCGTGGGGACGCCAGCATTTCTTCTTACTTCCATCCAAAACTGCCTAAAAAGCGTGCAAGCTTAACTCCTTTGCATCTTCGTGGTTTGCGTACTAATATGAGTTACGGACCCTGCACAGGAGGAAGTCATGGAACTTCGCGTGTTGCAATCGCATCGCTGGGTGGCGCGCCAGGCTGACTGGACCGCCGCAGCCATCGCCGGTTTCGGAGCCGGCGGTATCCTGATGTTGATGGAGTTGTTATGGGCCACCGTGCAAGGCGGTGACCGATGGCTGACAACCCGGATGGTAGCGGCGATGGTCATGGGCTGGGAGGTGCTGCAAACTTCCGGCTACGATCTGACTGTCGTGATTGCGGCGCTGGCAGTCCACTATATCCTCGGGATTACCTTCGCCATGATGCTGGCGGCCATCATTGCTCCGTTCCAGCTCGACTCGAGCATGGGCCTGGTAGCGCTGACCGGCGCAGCGTTTGGCGTACTTCTTTATGTGCTGAATTTCTACGGCATGTCAGGCGCCTTTACCTGGTTTGCCGATTTGCGCGGATGGACAACCTTTGGCGCCCACGTCGTGTTCGGCGCCTGCTGTGCAGTGTTTTACCGCATGCTTGAGAGGCCAGAAAAACGCGAGTGAATAAGCCTTAGCAAGGTCGCCCCGCCAGTGAGCGGGGCGTAGCCGTGTGTAGTTTCCCCATAACTAACCGGGCTTATCATTATGGCGTTGGCAATCTCCCTTATCCTGATTGTTCTTGGCGCGATTATTTTTCACTGGCTCAGCCCATGGTGGCTGACTCCCATAGCCTCCAACTGGCAGGCGATGGACGATGCTTTGATGATCACGCTCGTGATCTGCGCCGCTCTCTTCATCATCATCCATCTGTTTGTTGCCTACGCCGTGGTCAAGTTCCGCCACCGCGAGGGTCATCGCGCCGCGGCGGAGTCGCATAACCGCAAGCTGGAGTGGTGGTTGATTGGCGCAACCTCCCTTGGCATCGTGGCGATGCTGGCGCCGGGCCTGAACGTGTATGCCAAGCTGATTTCACCGCCGGCCAATGCCAGCGTGTTCGAAGTGATGGGCAAGCAGTGGGACTGGCATTTCCGCTTGCCGGGCAAGGACAATAAGCTCGGCGCGACGGACGTGCGGTTCATCAACGCCACCAATCCTTTCGGCATCAATCCGGAAGACCCGGCGGGACAGGACGATGTGCTGGTCGACGGCAGCGAAATCCACATCCCGCTCAACCAGCCGGTGAAAGTGATGCTGCGGGCGCAGGATGTGCTGCATGATTTCTATGTGCCGCAGTTCCGCACCCGCATGAATATGGTGCCGGGCCTGGTGACCCATTTCTGGCTCACGCCAACCCAGACCGGCCGCTTCGAGGTGCTGTGCGCCCAGCTTTGCGGAGTGGGGCATTCGAATATGCGCAGCGCGGTGGTGGTCGAGGAGCAGGCGGTCTACGATGCCTGGCTGGCGAAGCAGCCGACCTTCAGCGGTCATGGCGCCGTGGGCGGCGTTGGCGGGCCGGCTGAGCCGGGCAAGCAGGGCAGGCTGATCGCGCAATCCAAAGGCTGCGTGGCTTGCCACAGTGTTGATGGTGCGCCGAGCGTCGGCCCGACCTGGAAGGGCTTGTTTGGCAAGCAGGAAACGCTGGAAGGTGGTGTCACCGTTGCGGTGGATGAAGCCTACCTGAAGCAATCCATCAACGACCCCAAGGCCAAAGTGGTCAAGGGCTTCCCGAACATCATGCCGCCTAACCAGTTAAGCGATGAAGAAATGGCGGCGATGATCGACTACATCAAGACTGTACGCTGAGGAGACCTCGCATGTCTTATGGTGAAGAGCACGGCCACGACGACGAAGGCCATCACGCCCCGCAAAGCTTCTGGACCAAGTATATCTGGAGCCAGGATCACAAGGTCATCGCGATACAGTACACGCTGACGGCGCTGTTCATCGGCACCGTCGGCTTGATCCTGTCGGACCTGATGCGGCTGCAGCTTGGTTTCCCCGGCCAATTCAAATTCATTGACCCGAACAGCTATTACCAGTTCATCACCATGCACGGCATGATTATGGTGGTGTACCTGCTGACGGCGCTGTTCCTTGGCGGCTTCGGAAACTACCTGATTCCCCTGATGGTCGGGGCGCGCGACATGGTGTTCCCGTTCCTGAACATGCTGTCGTACTGGTTTTACCTGCTCGCCGTGGTGGTGCTGTGCGTGAGCTTTTTCGTGCCGGGCGGACCGACCGGCGCAGGCTGGACACTCTATCCCCCGCAGGCGATCCTGCCGGGCACTCCGGGCGTCGAGTGGGGCATCATCGTGATGCTGGTGTCGCTGGCGATCTTTATCGTCGCTGCCACGATGGGCGGCTTGAATTACGTCACCACCGTGCTGCAGGCGCGCACGCGCGGCATGACGCTGATGCGCATGCCGTTGTCGGTGTGGGGCATCTTCGTGGCGACCATCCTGGCGCTGCTGGCATTCCCGGCGCTGTTCGTCAGCGCCGTGATGATGTTGTTCGACAAGACGTTGCACACCAGCTTCTTCATGCCAGCCCTGGTGTCGATGGGACAGCAGCTTGACTACAAGGGCGGCAGCCCGCTGCTGTTCCAGCACCTGTTCTGGTTCTTCGGCCACCCTGAGGTGTACATCGTCGCGCTGCCTGCTTTCGGCGTGATTTCCGACCTGATCAGCGTGCATGCCCGCAAGTGCATCTTCGGCTACCGCATGATGGTGTGGGCCATCGTGATCATCGGCGGCTTGAGCTTCGTGGTGTGGGCGCACCACATGTATGTCAGCGGCATGCATCCGTGGTTCGGCTTCTTCTTTGCCACGACTACCCTGATCATCGCGGTGCCGACTGCGCTGAAGGTCTATAACTGGACCCTGACCTTGTGGCGCGGCGACATCCATTTGACGGTGCCGATGCTGTTTGCGCTGGGCTTTATCAGCACCTTCCTGATCGGCGGGCTGACCGGCCTGTTCCTCGGGAACGTCAGCGTCGATATTCCGCTGTCGAACACCTACTTCGTGGTGGCGCACTTCCATATGGTGATGGGCGTGTCGCCGGTGCTGGCGGTGTTCGGCGGCTTGTATCACTGGTACCCCAAAGTGACGGGCCGTATGTACAGCGAAGCGCTGGGGCAGGCGCATTTCTGGATTACCTTCATCGGCGCCTATGCGATCTTCTTCCCGATGCACTACCTCGGCATCCTTGGCATGCCGCGCCGTTACTACGCTTACGAGAACTACGCTTTCATTCCTGAGTCGGCTCATACGCTGAATGCCTTTATCTCCGTCGTGGCGTTGATCGTCGGCGTGGCGCAGTTGCTGTTCCTGTTCAACCTGGCGTGGAGCGCGCGCAAAGGAACCGTGGCAGGCGGCAATCCGTGGCGGGCGGCCAGCCTTGAATGGTACACGCCGCAAACTCCGCCGGAACATGGCAATTGGGGACCTGAGCTGCCGTCCGTGCATCGCGGCGCGTATGAGTATGGCGTCGACGGCCCCGGTGCTGGCGGCGACTACATTCCGCAGAATGCGGGGCCCGAGTACGGTCCTGATCCGCACGCCCCGCCGCCGCATCCCAAGGCACACTTGACGCCGCACCATGACCCGGCGGAGGTGCCGAAATGAGCGCCAATGCGACATTGCGGGCAGGCGGCGGGATTCCTGGCCAGCCAGGCGGCGAGGGTGGTTCGCACGGTGCGCGCGATAGCGGTCCGGCCTGGCCGGATGGCGCGCGCCGCATCGGATTGTGGGTCTTCATGGTGGTCGTCACCACCTTGTTCGGATTGTTCGGCGTGGCCTACATGATGCGCGCCGCGTATGAAGACTGGCGGCCAATCACCTACGTGCCGTGGCAACTGTATTGCAGCACCGGGCTATTGGTGCTGTGCAGCCTGGCGTGGGAGCTGGCGGGGCGCCACGTCGCCGCGGGCCGGCGCGAAGCTGCGCGCAGCACCTCGATTGGCGCACTGGTGCTGTCGGCGATGTTCGTGCTGTCCCAACTGTATGCCTGGCAGGCGATGACTGCCGCCGACTACAGCGTGGCGGCCAATCCCGCCAACAGTTTCTTCTACCTGATCACAGGCCTGCATGCGCTTCATGTGCTGGGCGGAATGGTGGCGGGTTCGTTTGCAGTGCGCAGGGCAGGGGAGGCAATCGGCCTGTGTGCGCAGTACTGGCATTTCCTGTTTGTCCTCTGGCTGGCGGTGTTCGCCTTGCTGTACCTGGTGACGCCGGAACTGGTCAGGGCCTTCTGCACAACGATAGGCATTCCAGTGAGGTGAGGTATGGATACCGGCACCAACGACATGAAAGGTTTCGTCTCCGACTGGGCGGGCGACCGCGCCGCGTTCCGCGTCCCGTGGGGCAAGGCGATGATGTGGATCTTCCTGCTTAGCGACACCTTCATTTTCGGCACCTTCCTCACCGGCTACATGTCGGTGCGCATGGCCACTACTTCGGCGTGGCCCAATCCCAGCGAAGTGTTCTCGCTCACAATTGCCGGAACCAGCTACCCGCTGATCCTGATTGCGATCATGACCTTCGTGCTGATTACCAGTAGCGGCACGATGGCGATGGCGGTGAACTATGGCTATCAGCGCAACCGCAAAATGGCCGCAACGCTGATGCTGGTGACTGCAGGCTTCGGCCTGCTGTTCGTGGGCATGCAGGCTTTCGAGTGGAGCAAGCTGATTCACGAAGGTGTACGGCCGTGGGGCAACCCGATGGGAGCGGCGCAATTCGGATCGTGCTTCTTCATGATTACCGGCTTCCACGGGCTGCACGTCTCGGCGGGCGTGATCTATTTGTCGATCATTGCGCGGCGCGTGCTGAACGGGCATTACGAGAAAAAGGGTTATGACATCGTCGAGATCACCGGCCTGTATTGGCACTTCGTCGACCTTGTCTGGGTATTCATCTTTGCATTGTTCTATCTCTGGTAGGAGGCCGTCATGTCCGAAGCTACCGCCGCGCATCAGCAGCACCCGATCGGGACCTACGTCAAAGTCTGGATCCTGCTGTTTGTATTGAGCTTCTTCTCCTACCTGGTGGACTTCTTCCACTTGCAGGGCCTGCTGCGCTGGTCGCTGATCCTGATCTTGATGACGCTGAAAGCCGGCTTTATCGTCGCGGTTTTCATGCACATGAAGTGGGAGAGGCTGGCGCTGATCTTCGCGATTACCTTGCCGCCATTGGCGATTCTCGTGCTGGTGGGGATGATGTCGGCGGAGTCACATTATGTGAACACCAATCGCATCGAACACTTCGCCGTTGCGCCCTTGAAATGAGGCTTGCACGCTGATATAATTCGCGCACGCTTTTACGACGTCCCCATCGTCTAGAGGCCTAGGACATCACCCTTTCACGGTGAGTACCGGGGTTCGAATCCCCGTGGGGACGCCAAGTCATTTCAAAAGCGTAGTGCAAGTCCAGGGTCCCCATCGTCTAGAGGCCTAGGACATCACCCTTTCACGGTGAGTACCGGGGTTCGAATCCCCGTGGGGACGCCACAGATTAGAATGAAGCCGCCTAGTGCGGCTTTTTCATTTTCCGGCCTATGTCAACCAGCTTGTCCCTCGATCTATTCTGCAAAGTTGTCGATAACTTCGGCGACATCGGCATTTGCTGGCGCCTTGCGCGCCAGTTGCAGCGTGAGCACGGCATCGCCGTCAGGCTGTGGGTTGATGACTTGCGATCGTTCCAGCGCATTTGCCCTCCAGTCGACGTGGCCGCCGAGCTGCAGCATATTGACGGCATTGCCGTGCGTCATTGGGCTACTCAAGAGGGCGAATTTGCACCGGAAGATGTGTCGGACATCGTGATCGAATTCTTCGCCTGCGACATTCCGCCTGGCTATATCGCCGCGATGGCGCAGCGCCAGGAGCTCCCGGTGTGGCTGAACCTCGAAGGGCTGAGCGCGGAAGAGTGGGTGGAAGGCTGCCATAGCCTGCCGTCAAAGCACCCGCGCCTGCCGCTGACCAAGTATTTCTTCTTCCCGGGCTTTACCGAAAAAACTGGCGGGCTCTTGTACGAAAAAGGCCTTGAAGCCGAGCGTCGCGCCTATATCTCCGATCCCGCCGCGGTATCTGCTTTCCTGTCGGTGCTGGGCGTAACAGGGGCCGAGGCGGCAGCGATGAAGGTGTCGCTGTTCTGCTATCCGTACGCACCGGTCGCGGAATTGTTCGGGGCGTGGCGAAATGGCGAGCAACAAGTAACTTGCCTGGTGCCGGAAGGCGTGGCGAGTGAGGCGGTAGCAAACTTCCTCGGCCAACCGGCGGTGCCGGGTGCGGTGCGTAGCGAAGGCGCGTTGACTGTGCGCGTGCTGCCGTTCGTGCCGCAACAGGATTACGACAAGCTGCTCTGGTCCTGCGACCTGAACTTCGTGCGCGGCGAAGATTCCTGGGTGCGGGCGCAATGGGCTGGCAAATCCTTCATCTGGCACATTTACGCGCAAGATGAAAACCTGCACCATAAGAAGTTGCGCGCTTTCCTGCAGCGTTATGCGACAGGCAGTGCGTTCGATGAGTTCTCGCTGTGCTGGAACGGCGTGGCTCAGGGCGACTGGCCAACTTTGTGGAAAGCCCTCGCAGCGGCAATGCCTGAAATTTCGGCAAAGTCGTCAGAATGGCAACAAAAAATCCTGGCAAACGGCGATCTGGCCACGAATTTGACTAATTTTTGTGCATCGCTCAGGTAATACATCACAACCCCGTGCTATAATGCACGGTTACTGCAACTCCCCTTAACCGGTATATATTCGCTATGAAATTCGCAAAAGAGATTCGTGTCGGCAACATCATCATGGTTGAAGACAAGCCATTCATCGTTCTGCGTTCCGACGTCAACGGCTCGTCGCGCACTGGCTTCACCTACAAGTGGAAGATGAAAAACCTGCTGACCGGCGCCCCGCTGGAAAACGTGTTCCGCGGCGACGACAAGTTCGACGTGGTCGTTCTGGACAAGAAGCCAGTGACCTACTCGTACTTCGCTGATCCACTGTTCGTATTCATGGACGAAGAGTACAACCAGTACGAAATCGAAGAAGAGAACATGGGCGAAGCAGTCAACTACCTGAAAGACGGTATGGAATGCGAAGCTGTCTTCTACGACGGCAAGGCAATCTCCGTGGAACTGCCAACCACCATCGCTCGCCAGATCATTTACTCGGAGCCAGCTGTTAAAGGCAACACCTCCGGTAACGTTCTGAAAGAAGCCAAGCTGGAAAACGCCATCGAAGGCCGCAACTTCTCGATCCAGGTGCCACTGTTCGTGTCCCAGGACGACGTCGTCGAAATCGACACCCGTACCCACGAGTTCAAGAAGGTTGTTCGCGCCTAATTGCAGCAAGCTGTTGCAAATACGCAATAAAAAGCCCGCTGATGCGGGCTTTTTTGCTTTTAGGCAGTATTAATTACTTGCAAACTGCTGGTATTCTACTGGTTTGTGCTTTTCTTGACTGAGGGCGTACCAGATGGATCGAAGGGGTTTCGTGAAGTTGGGGTTGGCTGCCGGCGGGGCAGCTGGTTTGCCGCGTACGCAGGCTGCGGTACCGTCCGTGCTCGATGCCGGAGTCCAGCATCAGCAAGACCTGATGGCAGCCAATAAGCTGACCTCGCACGCACTCACCTCGCAATACCTGGCGCGGATCAATACGATCGACAAATCCGGCCCCCGCATCAACTCCATCATCGAAATCAATCCCGAGGCGCTGAAGATTGCGCGCGAGATGGATCGCGAACGCCATCAGCGCAAGCTGCGCGGGCCCTTGCACGGTATTCCTGTACTCTTGAAAGACAATATCGCGACAGCAGACCGCATGAGCACCACGGCCGGTTCGCTGGCGCTGGCTGGCATCCGTGCGGCACGCGATTCCCACGTGGCGGCGCGCTTGCGCGAGGCCGGCGCGGTCATCATCGGCAAGACCAATCTGAGCGAATGGGCGAATATGCGCTCGAGCCATTCCGTCAGCGGATGGAGCGCGCGCGGCGGCCTGACCCGCAATCCATATTCGCTGGACCGTAATTGCAGCGGCTCCAGTTCCGGTTCGGGCGCCGCGATTGCCGCCGGACTGGCGACGCTGGCCGTCGGCACTGAAACCGATGGCTCCATCGTATCGCCCGCATCGATTTGCGGCCTGGTCGGCATCAAGCCAACGATTGGGCTGGTGAGCCGCAGCGGCATCATACCTATTGCTCACTCGCAGGACACCGCAGGCCCGATGGCGCGCAGCGTGTCCGACGCCGCTTTGATGCTGGCCGCGATGGCAGGCATCGATCCGAACGATCCGGTCACGCAGGATGGCGCCGGCAAGGCTGCCGACTATTCATCGGCCCTGAAGCGCGATGCCTTGCGCGGCAAGCGCCTCGGTGTTGCCCGCAATTTCTTCGGCGGCAGCGATGGCGTCGATGCTGAAATCGAGAAGGCGCTGGAAGCGTTGAAGGCGCAGGGTGCAATCCTGGTTGACGTGCAGGTGCCCAACACGGAGAAGTACGGCGACAGTGAAACCGAGGTACTGCTGCATGAATTCAAGGTCGATCTCGCGGCCTATTTGCGCGACTATGCGCCGAACGCGAAGGTCAAGAACATGGCCGACCTG
This sequence comes from uncultured Duganella sp., assembly GCA_966077345.1. Taxonomy (GTDB): domain Bacteria; phylum Pseudomonadota; class Gammaproteobacteria; order Burkholderiales; family Burkholderiaceae_D; genus Rugamonas. The sequence goes on along the minus strand of CBHREK010000030.1, from coordinate 48,152 downwards.
ATCGCTTTCAACAAGCAGAACGCCAAGCTGGAAATGCCATACTTCGGCCAGGAGTACCTGGAGCGCGCGGAAGCCAAACCGGGTCTCGACAGCCAGGCTTACCAGGATGCGTTGGCCAACAATCACCGTTATTCGCGAAAAGAGGGCATCGACCTGGTGTTGAAAGCGCATGAACTGGATGCGCTGGTGGCCCCGACTGACGGCACGGCATGGCTGACGGACTTTATCAACGGCGACCACTATCCGAAGAGCTTCTCGTCCCCGGCAGCAGTCGCCGGCTACCCACACGTCACCGTGCCCGCGGGTTATGTGCGCGGCCTGCCGGTTGGCCTGTCCTTCGTCGGCACCGCTTTCAGCGAAGCGGCGTTGATCGGCATGGCCTACGCTTTCGAACAGGCGACGATGGTCCGCCGCGCCCCGCAATTCCCGGCCAGCGTTTCCGTCCGCGCTTAAACTTCGATAAAGCGCATCTTGAAGTTGCGGCCTTTGAAGCTGCCGAAGTCGCCCCCCGGCATGGTGCTGGTGGCCTTCAGGCGGGAGAAGGCGTCGTGGGCGAAACGGCGATCCAGCGCGACGTAGGTCTGGAATTCGGTGACGTTGATCTTGCCTACCTGTTCCTTGGTCAGGCCGCCGTCGCCGCATAATGCGCCCAGCACGTCGCCGGCGCGCAGCTTTTCCTTCTTGCCGCCTGCGATGCAGAGCGTCAGCATTGGCGCCGGCTCCGCATTCACGAACTCGTCTTCCGCCAATTCCTTGATGTCGTGCCATTCGACAGGTGCGCCCTGGTAGTCCTCGATCAGCTTGACCCACTTCTTTTCGTTCGGCGCGCACAGCGTCAGCGACAGGCCTTTTTCGCCGCCGCGGCCGGTGCGGCCGATGCGGTGGATGTGGACTTCGGTATCGCGCGATACGTCGGCGTTGATCACTGCTTCCAGGTTGGCGATGTCCAGGCCGCGCGCGGCGACGTCGGTGGCGATCAGGATCGAGCAGCTTCGGTTGGAGAACAGCACCAGGATTTCGTCGCGTTCGCGCTGTTCCAGTTCGCCGTACAAGGCGAGCGCCGAAAAGCCTTCCGCATGCAATTCATCCAGCAATTCCTTGCAATGCACCTTGGTGTTGCAGAAGATGATGGCGGATGCCGGCTGGTAGTGCTTGAGCAGTTTGCCGACCGACTTGTCGCGGTCGTCGAAGCCGATTTCGTAGAAGCGCTGCTCGATCTGGCCGCCGCTGTGCTGCGCTTCCACAGTCACTTCGACCGGATCGTAAAGGAAGGCTTCCGTCGCCTGGCGGATGTCGTCCGGGTAGGTTGCCGAGAACAGCAAGGTCTGGCGGCGCTTCGGGCAGGCGCGCACGATGCCGGCGATTTCGTCGTAGAAGCCCATGTCGGTCATGCGGTCGGCTTCATCCAGCACCAGCATCCGCACATTGGACAGGTCGAGCGATTCGCGCGACAGGTGGTCGCGCACGCGGCCCGGGGTGCCGACCACGATGTGGGCGCCGAATTCCAGCGAGGCGATTTGCGGGCGCATTGGCGTGCCGCCTGTCAGTACCACCACCTTCACGTTCGGCACGCAGCGCGCCAGGCGGCGCAGTTCATTGGCTACCTGGTCGGCCAGTTCGCGGGTGGGGCAGAGTACCAGTCCCTGCACGGCAAACCAGGCGGTGTTCAGGTTGCACAGCATGCCGATGCCGAAAGCTGCGGTTTTGCCGCTGCCGGTCTTGGCTTGTGCAATAAGGTCGCGCCCTTCCATGATGGATGGAAGGCTTTGCGCCTGGATCTCGGTCATTTCGCGGTAGCCCAGCGAGTCCAGGTTGGCAAGGAGTTTTTCGGACAGTGGCAGGGTAGCGAAAGAGGTCATTTTTTAGTCCCGCCGCCAGATGGGCAGGCCGGTGAGGTCCAGGTTGGGATCATTCTGCCAGATTGGCAGGCCGCTGGCGTCGGTTGGTCCGAGTTCGCCCAGCAAGTCGAGTTGTTCCTGTTTGCGCGGAGAGCGGCGCACACGCGGCGGCGGCGGAAGCTTGGCTTCCGGCGTCATCGGCTCTGCAGGCTCGAAACCCGGCAGGTCGATTGTCGCGTTGTCTTTTTTATCTCTCATTATCCGTCGCAGAAAACAAAAGCCCGGCTGAATCAGTCGGGCTTCCTTTTAGAACCGGCGGATTGTAACACGGACAACCATGTCAACGGAAGGCGAGGGCTCCCGTCAGGTCGCCCGGCGGCAGCGCCCCGCGCTCGGCGAAGGCCTTGTTGCGCTCGGCCAGGCCCTCCAGCAAAGGCAGGCCATGCAGGCGGGTGATGAAGCGCAGGATCGAGGTGGTGTCGTAGAAGCTGTGGTCCACCGTGGACTTCTTGGCGAACGGCGACACGATGATCGCCGGGATGCGCGAGCCGGGGCCCCAGCGGTCGCCCTTCGGCGGCGCGACGTGATCCCACCAGCCGCCGTTTTCGTCGAATGTCACCACCACCACCATGTTTTCCCACTGCGGCGATTTCTTCAGGTGCTCCAGCACGTTGACGATATGCTGGTCGCCCGATTCGATGTCCGAGTAGCCTGCATGCAGGTTCAGGTTGCCCTGCGGCTTATAGAAGCTCACTGCCGGCAGCTTGCCTGCCACCACATCGGCCAGGAACTTGTTCGAGATCGGGCTGTCACCGAGGCCGCCGTCGCGGATATGGGCGGCGCGTTCAGCGGTGCCGGGCGCGAAGCTCTTGAAATAGTTGAATGGCTGGTGATGGTACTGGAAGTTCGGTTTGCTGCCGCCGCCCTTGTGGTCCAGCGCTGCCTGGAACGCGCCGCCATACCACGTCCAGCTCACGCCTTTGCGCGAGAGCAGGTCACCAATGGTGTCGTAGGTTTGCGGCGGCAGGTAGGCTGGATCTTCCGGATTGGCGTGCAGTGGGTCTCCACCTGGCGCCGGTCGTACGAAGCTTGGCTGGTAGGGCGGGGCCATGGTGTTGACCGCGAATCCGTCGGGCGTGATGGCGCCATCGTTCGCGTAGTGCGGCCGGCCTTCCAGCGCGGATTTCGGGCTCTTTGGATCAAGGGCCAGCGTATGGCCGGTCGGGCCATCGGACAGCACCGCGATCTTGCGCTTTGCCGGGCTGCTGGCTGCGTTCGGATAGACCGGGCAGCGGCCGGAGACCAGGAACTGGTGGTTCAGGTAGGAGCCGCCGAAAGCCGCCATGAAGAAGTTGTCGCACAGCGTGTATTGGCGCGCCACTTGCCACAGGCCGAGATTCTTTTCCGTCTCGCCGTAATAGCCCATGACCATCCCGCCGGTATTGCCCCAGGCGACAAAGCCGTCGTTCTTGCCGCCGTTGATCTGCATCTGGTTCTGGTAGAACAGGTGCCACAGGTCGCGCGTGATGACCGATTCCGGCAGCGGCTTGCCTTCGGCGTCGACCAGCTTGAACGGCGCGTTCGGCAGGCCGGTCAGCTGGTCCTCTTTGAGTTCGTAACGCTTGCCGGCGATATCCTGCGGTACCGGCACCAGGCCGCCCCAGACTTTCGGCAGGGTCGGCAGGATGCTGCCATCATAGTCGCGCTGCTGGTAGTCGGCTGGCTTCAGCGCCGACATTGGCGAAGCAAGGCCGGGGAAATCGGCGAACAGGTTGTTGAAACTGCGGTTCTCCAGGTAGATCACCACCACGTTCTTGACGTTGGCCTGCAGCTTGTCGTCCAGCGACATGGCCTTGGCTGGCTGGGCTGGTTTCGACGCGGGGGCTGCGGTTACGCCTGGCAGGCTGGCGGCAAGGCCGGCGGCGCCGGCTGCCTGGAAGATGCGGCGGCGCGTCGGGCTCGCCGGCAGGTCTTTCGAGATGTCTTTTTCGTTCACGCGTTACTCCTTGCGGTTCTTGTCGCGTGCAATTGTGACAGTTCGATTACAAAAAGGCGAGGGTGCCGCGCTGGTAGGTTTCGCGAACTTCGGCGATGGGCTGGTGGGAGGCGGAGTACAGCACCGCGGCATGCTCGAACAGCGCGGTTGGCGAATGCAGCATGGTGCTGGAGAAGGTGCGGCGGTAAGGCGCCAATGGCCGAACTACTTTGCCGAACGGGGTGTCGGTTTCGTCCAGCAGGCGCTTCATCTCCGGCGTCAGGCGGCTGGGAACGTACCAGTTATCCGCTTCGGAAAACAGGTGTGCGCCACAGTAAAGCTGTACGCGGCGATATTTGATGTCGGCGCTCGTCACGCCCAGCCGGGCAAGGGTTTCTGCGGCCGCAGGTTTATCCGTGCCGCGCACCAGGCGAGCCACGATCTTCGGTTCGGCCGCCATGGCATGGTCGGCACACCATTTTTCCAGGGTCAGCGTGGCGCTGTCGGCGACCAGGATATCGGCGCTGAGCTTTTGGGAGAGCATGTCGGCCTGCTCGCCAGGGCTGGCGCAGGCTGCCAGGAAGAGGACTGGGATCCAGCGTAAGCACGATGAAATCTGCATTGGCGCACCCGGAAATGAAAAAAGCCGTTGCAAAGGCAACGGCTTTTTGAATCTGGTTGCGGGGACAGGATTTGAACCTGTGACCTTCGGGTTATGAGCCCGACGAGCTGCCAGACTGCTCCACCCCGCGTCTGAGGCAAGCATTATAGCCCACACATTTCGGTTCCGCAAGGTCGATTTATGCGATTCCGAGGCGCCAGAGTGAAGTAATTTCTGCCGAGCGGGCGGCATGGAGCGGGTCGCTGGCGTCGCTGGCTTTCGGATGGACTGGGCGCGCGTCGAGGCGGCCCAGCACTTTCAGGCCGGCAGCGGCGATCCATTCTTCCAGTTCTGCGCGCGAACGCAGGCCGAGGTGCTCGGCCAGGTCGGACAGGATCAGCCAGCCTTCACCGTTTGGCGCCAGGTGGGCCTTCAAGCCGGACAGGAAGCCGCGCAGCATGCGGCTGTCGGGATCGTAGACGGCATGCTCCACCGAGGAGTTAGGGCGGGCTGGCACCCAAGGCGGATTACAGACCACCAGCGGCGCCTGGCCAGGCGGGAACAGGTCCGCCTCCAGCAGTTCGACCTGGTCGTCCAGCATCAGGCGGGAAAGGTTGTCTCGCGCGCAACTGAGGGCACGCTTGTCCATATCAGTGGCGACCACGCGTTTCACACCGCGCTTGGCCAGCACAGCGGACAGCACGCCGGTACCCGCGCCGATATCGAAAGCCAGCTCCGAAGCGCCTTTCGGCAGCGGAGCATCGGCCACAAGCTGCACATACTCCCCGCGCACAGGCGAAAACACGCCGTAATGCGGGTGGATACGTTCGCCCAGCGCAGCCACCGGCACGCCAGCCTTGCGCCACTCGTGGGCCCCGATCAGGCCTTGCAGCTCGCGCAGGGAAATCACGAAGGCATCTTCGCCACGGCCATAAGCCTCGTTGCAGGCCAACGCCACGTCAGGCGCGCGACGCAAGGGAATGCGGTAGCCGGGTTCGAAAGGAATCAGCAACATGGCCAGCGTACGGGCGCGCTGCGACTGGGCCTGGCGGTGCAGGTGGAAAGCTTCAGTGGCGTCGGCCGGCGTCTTGGCGGCGGCCACCTTGCGGCCCTTGCCGCCTTTGGCCTTCTTATGGTCGGCGCGGCGGGCCAGCGCCTGCAGCAGTTGGCGCGCGTTCTGGAAATCGCCGCGCCACAACAGGGCGGTGCCTTCGCAGGCGAGGCGATAGGCGACGTCGGCGTTCATGGTGTCGTCGGCGACCTGCACGCGCTTGGGCGGCGGATTGCCTGATTCGGAATGCCAGCGCGCGGAGCGCGGCTCGCCTTGTTCTGTCCAGTGGATTTCTTGCATAGTGGCTTTTCTAATGAAATTCGGGGTCAGGCTGCTGGAGGTTCCTCAGGGGCCGGGGCGATGGCTGGCGCTGGCGGGTCAATTGGGGCGGCTGCGGCTTCCGGTGGATCGATATCGGTTGCCGGTGGGTCAATCTCGGTCGCAGGTGGGTCAATGTCGGTCGCCGGTGGATCGATGTCGTCGCTCGGCGGGTCGATTTCGCCGCCACGCGCAACTTGGCGGGCGGCGTTGGCGGCATGCGCCAGTTCCGCAGCCTGGCCTGGCTCCGATTGCAGGCGGCCGTAAGCCTTGGCCTTTTCGCTGGCGTTCGCCGGCAGGTAGGTGTCCAGCGACGATTCCGAATCGACCAGCTTGAGCAGGCGCATGGTCAGGTTGCCGGCGTCGCTTTCCTGGCCCTGTTCGTTCTGCTGCTTGAGGGTGGCGCTGATATTGCGGTCCATCAGGCGGAACAGGTCTGCCAGGCTGCCTGGGAAATCGATGTCCGGGAATTCCACTTCAGGCAGCGGCATGGCCGGGTTCTGGTCGGCTTGCTCCTTGCGGCGCGCTGGCACGCTGGAAGCTGCACCGGCGGTCATCCGGGCTTCGTACTGGATTTCCACCTCAAAGCTCAGCTTGCGGCCGTCGGCGGTGGTGATGGTGCCTTTGCCGAGGAAGTGGGAGTTCTCGTCCAGGCTGAAGCCCAGCGCATCGCTCACGCCATCGGTGCCTTCGGCATGCAGGACGCCGGCTGCGAAACTGGCATTCGATTCCAGTGCCACCGAATCAAAGGAAATCTTGGCACCCTTGGCATTGTCGCCAAGCAAACTTTTTGCAAAGCTGCCAATCAGGTCCTGGGCCATGTCGACGGTCCTGTTGCCCAGTTGGTCGACACGCTTTTGCAGGTCGACAGCGTTGCTGGACAGGGAAACCGCGCTATCCGCATTCACGTCCCTCACTGCATTGGCGCGCGAAGGCTTGCTTTCCGCCTGCGTGGTAGCAGGGGACAAGGAAGTGTTCTGGTACTGGCGTGGGCCGATGGAATTTAGAGGGTTCATGATAGGAAACCTTTTAGGTGCACTACCCCTGATACGGCAAGTTTCCGATTTTCTTGAGGTTTATCAATGATGATGGGTCCACAAACCGTTCGATTCCAGGTAGGACTTGACGGCTTCCGGGGCGCCGGTGGCGTGCAACTTCACTTCGCCGCAGGTGCAGACACCATAGTACGGCGTAATGTGCGAGCATGCAGAAGTTTTCTGCAATGCAACCTTGACTGCTTTGCTGCATTTCGCGCATTTGAAGGTGAGGGTGCGTGGGGCTTTCAGGAACATGGCCTAGACTCCGGGCAAAAGGACGATTTTATCAGGCAAAGATATCAATCGTCGCTTGCTTTTCGGAAAGCCCATAGCCGCGCTGGACTTCTTGTTGCTTTGCTGAAAGCTCAGCCTGGGCTTGCTGCGCCATCTGGGCGGCGCGTGCCGCCACGCTGCGGTCCGGGCCGGAGGGATCGGCTGGCGCCAGGGCTGCAGCCTGGATCTGGCGCGCCTTGCTGATGGTTTCTTCCGGCGTACGGCCGGGCGAGGTGTCGATATTGACTTCGCCGCCCACGGCATAGTTCACGCCATTCGGGCCGCGCTGGTAGGTATAGGTGGCACCGGATGTGGCAAGGCCGCCGGCTGCCGCAAGGTGAGCCTGCTCATGCTGGCGTACCTGGAGGTCGCGTGCCTTGAGCTGGTCGATTATGGCCTGGTCTTCGGGAGAGAATTCCTGCTGGGCGGAGGAGGCCGACTCGGCACGCGTAGCGCTGCGCGCAGGTGCGCTGGCCTGCGGCGCATAGGTGCTTGACGATTGAATGGCGCCGATTCCCATTTACACATCATAACAAATTCGCCGTCGCATTCCGTCAACTGGCCGCCACTTCTCACGTTGAAGGAGTGACCGTCATGCCGATGGAGGTTTACGATGGATAAGTCCAAGCAACCTAGCAAGGAAGCCGTGCGCAACTGGCTGCAGTCGCGCCAGGAAGAACGCCGTCCTTTGCCCGACCCGCAGCAGATCCGCCGCGAGCTGGGATGGGAAATGGTGCGCGCCGAGCAGGACGAGCGCACCTGGCGCCTAGCTGACTGAGACTGCGCTGCGACCGTTGGCTGCGGGCTGCACCACGATCCTGGTGGCGATCCGTTCGGTCATCTCCTGCACGTGGGAGATCACTCCCACTTTCCTTCCCATCGACTGCAAACCATCCAGCGCGTCCATCGCGACGCGCAGGGTTTCCGCATCCAGGCTGCCAAAGCCTTCGTCGATGAACAGCGATTCCACCCGAACGCGGTTGGACGACAGCGAGGCCAGGCCGAGCGCCATGGCCAGCGATACCAGGAAGGATTCGCCGCCGGACAGCGAGTGCACCGAGCGTTTTTCGTCGCCCATGTGCAGGTCGCGCACCAACAGGCCAAGCGAAGGTTGGGCGGGGTTGTCGATGCGTTCCAGCTGGTAGCGCGGCGCCAATTGCGCCAGGTGGGCGTTGGCGTAGCCAAGCAGCACGTCCAGGGTGAACTGCTGGGCGTAGTTGCGGAATTTCTTGCCGTCGGCAGAGCCGATCAGTTCATTCAGCTGCGCCCAGCGGCGTTCGTTTTCCTGTTGGCGGGCGATGTCGGCCAACAGGGCTTCGGCGGATTTGCGGCGGGCGTCGTCCTGCGCAAGTTGCAGTTTGAGGGCTGCGGCATGGTCGTTGGCCTGCTTGCGTTCTTCCTGCAGCGCTGCCAGGGCCTGTTCGAGATCCTCGGCGCTGCGTTGTTCGCCTTGCGGCGCGCTGGCCAGATGCGCTGCGTGCTGCGCTTCGCGTTCCACCTGTACCGCTTTGGCAGAGGCCAGGGACTGGTCAATCGCCTGGAGACTGGTGCGTTCGTCGCGGATCGCTTGCTGGGAGTGGGCGAGCAGGGTGCGAAGGGCGTCCAGGCTTTCGATACCAAGCGCTTGGTGGTCCGTGAGCCAGGCTTGCAGGCGCGCGGCGGCGCTTTCTGCGGCCGAGTCGAGCGCTGCAAGGCGCTGCACGGCTTGCGCGTGGGACTCTTCGGCGCGGGCGCGCTGCTGGGCAGCTTGCTGGGCGGATTCCTGGCGGGCTTGCAAGCTGGCGCGGGCGGCGCCGACTGCCGTTCGCAGTTCTGCTTCCACTTCGCGTACCGATCGGCCCTGCCAGAGGGCCTGGCGTTCGACCGTCGCGGCATCGCACGCAGCGCGGGCTGCTTCTGCGGCGGCCCGGGTGTTATCGGCGTCCGCTGCGCTGCGCTGCTGGGCGCCGCGGAGCGCCTGAAGTTCGACCGCCAATGCGGCGATGGCCGCGCTGCGTTCGTCGGCAGATTGGCGTTGCGCCTGCCACTGCCTGCTTTCGCGCGAACGCTGTTCATGGAAGCGCGCCGGGCTTTCTTTCCATTCATCCTGCCAGCCGGCGCGCGCCAACGGCGCGTCAAGCTGGTCGAGCAGGTCGGCGATCTGCAGGGCGGTATCGATGCGCTGCTCGTCCAGGGCTTTGTGCTGCGCTTCCGACTGCGCCAGGGCTGCCTGGGCTGCGGAGAGCGCCTGCTGATGGCGGCTGCATTCGGCTGCTGCTTGCTCGCAGGCGGTTTGCGCCACTTCGCGGGTGCGTGCGGCTTGGCGGTGCGACTGTTCCTGGCTTTCGAGGGAGCGCAATGCCGATTGCAGTGCATCGGCATGCGTTGCCAGCCAATGGGAATCATCATCGTCGGCAGCGGCCTGCCCTACGACTTCGGCGAGGGCGCGGAGGGCAGCTTGCCAGCGCGGCTGGGCGGTGGCGAGTGCATTGTCAATGCCATGCTGCTCGACGCTGATCGCCGCCAATTGCTCGACACTTGACTGCAGGCGCGCTTGCTGTTCCGCCTCGTGCTTGATATTGCGTTGCAGCTTGTCGCGGCAAGCCTGAACTTCGGCCTGTAATTGCGCCAGCATGGCGTGTAGCGGACCGTCTTCGTGGCGGTAAGGATGTTCGTGCGAACCGCAAACCGGGCAGGGAGCGTCGTCCTGCAATGTTGAGCGCAGCTTTTCGACGCTCTCGCCTGTTGCGGCTTCGGCCAGTTTTAATGAGCGCTCGGCTTGCGTCGATGCGGCGACAAGCGCCAGGTTGGCCTGGCGGGCTGCCGCAACTTCGGTTTCCGCGCTATCGCGGGCTGTCTGCAAGGCGGTGCTGCGCGCCGCCAGGTCCTGCTGGCGCGCGGACAGTTGCGCCAATTCCTGCCAGGCGGTGTTTGCATCGGCCAGCAATGTGCGGCGCTGGTCCAGGTGCTGGCGCTGCCGGGCGATGCTGTCGGCATCGATGGCGGCCAGTGTCTTCGTGGCTTGTTCGCGTTGGGACTCTGCCTGGCGCAAGCGCTCGGTGGCTGCATCCAGGCTGTTGCGGGCATGCGCTTCGTCCTGGCGATGGCGTGCCACCGCCTGCTGAACGGTTGCCAGCGTTTGCGATTGCTGGCCGGCGCGGCTGGCTTGCTGCCCGGCTTGCGCAAAAAGCACGTCCCAGCGCGCCCAGTCACGCGCCAGCGCCGACCAGTGCTCGTGCGCGGCCAGCCATTGCTCGCAAGCCTGCTGCTCGTTGGCGAGCGCCTGCTGCTGCGCTTCGCGTGCGCCAAGGGTGGCCCGCGCGGCGGAATCGGCTTGGGCAGCGGCGTCGCGGACGCTGGTGGCCTGGACGAAGGCCGACTGCAGCGATTCCAGGCGTGTATCGAGCGCTTTCGCCTGGTCCAGTAGTGGCGCGGCGGCTTGCTGCGCTTCTTCGGCTGCGGCGAGGGCGCTACTGGCCTGCTGGGCGTCACCGGTCAGTACTTCCAATGCCAGGCGAGTGCGTTCAGCTTCCTGCTCTGCGAGCGCAATTGAGGCCTGCGTGGCGGCGCGTTCGGCTGCCAGCCGAACGACTTCGTCGTCCAGGGCGCGTGCAGGCTGCACGGCATCCAGCTGTACTAATAAGGCACGGCGCGGTGCTGCCGCTTCGGACTCGAGTTGTCGCTGTTGGCGATGCTCGCGTGCGTGCTGCATCGCTAAGGCAAGGCGTTCGGTTTGCTGGTGCCAGCGCAGGTCGCCTTCCAATGCCGTGACCCGCTGGGCAGAGGCATGCAGGGCAGCTTCCGCAGCTTCGGACTGCGCGATGACCTCATTGCGCTGCTCAGGCGACAGCGGTTGCTGGTTGGCCAGGCCGGCGGTGAGCGTCTTCAAAGCCAGTTCTTCGGCACGCCAGCGTTCAAAGGCGCGCTTTGAAATTTCGCTGTAGATGCCGCTGCCGGTCAGGGTTTCCAACAGCGTTCCGCGCTCATCGTCCCGGGCTTTGAGGAAGGCGGAGAACTCGTTCTGCGCCAGCAGCACGGCGCGCGTGAATTGGTCAAAACTCAGGCCGATGCGCTGCACGATCTCCGCCATGACCTCGGTTTTTTTGTGGCCCAGCGGCTGCAGGCCCGGCAGCTTGTGCAGCGACATCGTGGTCGGCTGCAGCGCGCCGGCGGCCTTGGTCCTGGCGCGCCAGACGTTCCAGCGCGCGCGGTAGGACTCCCCGTCGTTGCCGACGAAATCCACCTCGGCCCAGCCCTCGGCGGCGCCGCGCCGCAGCAAGGTGCGCGGGTCTTGCGACGATACAGGGTCGCCCACATCGGGCGTCTTGCCTTCCGCCTTGTGCAGGCGCGGCGTGTCATCGTAGAGGGCCAGGCACAAGGCGTCGAGCAGGGTGCTCTTGCCTGCGCCTGTCGGGCCGCTGATGGCGAACAGGCCCGCGTCCGATAGCGGCTGGGAGGTGAAATCGACGGAAAATTCGTCGGCCAGCGAGGCAAGGTTCTTGCCGGCGATGCGCAGGACCCTCATGGCTGCACCAGTTCGGCAAAGGCGGCCAGTTGCTCGGGCGGTACTTCAGCCCCATAGCGTTGCTGGTACAGGCGCTTGAAGATATCGTCCGGCTGCAGGGTGGCCAACTGGTCGAGCGACAGGGCGGCTTCTTCAAAGGAGGCGCGGGCCGCGCTTGAGGTTTCGATTTTCGCCAGGCGCACAGGCTTTCCTTGCAGGGCTTCTTCAATCGCAGCGCGCAGCCCCGGCTCAGGAGCTGTGAGCTTCACGCGCACCTCGAGCAGCGGCTGCTGTTCGAGCGGAGCATCGGGAAGCTCCAGCGCGGCCAGGGCGGCTTTCACTTCGTCCAGCGTGCCCGGCTTTTCGGGCACGCGCAGCAGTTGCACGGCGCGCGGGATGGGCAGGGCGGTGATCTCGCCAACCTGGGCGCCTTGCAGGTCGATGCGCAATACCTGGTGCGTGTAATTGGTCTCTGCGAAAGAGAGCGGAATCGGACTGCCGCAGTAGCGGATGTGGACGTGCGGCCCCACTTGCTGCGCCAGGTGCAGGTGGCCCAGCGCCGCGTAAGCGATGGGCGGCGGGAAGATGCCGGCAGGGAGCATCTCCGTGCCGCCGATCACGATGCGCCGTTCCGACTCGGCCGACATGGTGCCGTTGACCATGTGGCAATGGCCCATAGCGACAATTGCCTGCCCCTCGGCGGCGCGGGCGCTTGCCAGTCCCAGCGCCTGGCGATACAGCTCCGCGATGCCGGACAGGTAGGGATCCGGCTGCGGCGCATCTTCGCCCTCTGGCGCTTCCACAGGCGCCAGGCGCGGTACGTCGCCATGGCGCAGGAAGGGAACTGCCAGTACCCAGGCCGCAATAGTGCCGTCCTTGCCGGTCAGCGGCACCAGCATGCGTTCCATGGCGATATTACCGTCGGCATCGCGGTGCGGGTAGCCGATCACGGTCGTGCCGTGCACCTCCAGCAAGGGCCCCGGAGCCTCGAGCCGGCCGGGTGAGTCGTGGTTGCCTGCAATGACGACAATATCGAGCTGCGGCGCGCGGGCGCGGGCCTGCTGCAGGAAGGTGTAGAGCTGGCGCTGCGAAGCTGCCGAGGGATTGGCGTTGTCGAAGATATCGCCGGCCACCAGCAAGGCGTCGGCCTGTTCGGACACGATGGTATCCAGCAGCCAGTCGAGGAAGCGCTGGTGCTCGTAGGAACGGTCAAAATTATGCAGCGACTGGCCAAGATGCCAATCGGAAGTGTGCAGCAGGCGCATGAAATGTAAAGCAGGGCGTGGGAAGCGCAAATATAGCGCAAACAGCAGGCGGATGTCTTGATCCCGGTCAGGCTGCGTTCGGCGAACGCATCTCCGGCAACGGCTCGCCGCTGCGGAAGGTGTTGCGGCCAGCCTGTTTGGCTTCGTACAGCAGCAAATCGGCGCGTTTCAACAACTCGGCCGGACTGACATCCTCGTCGCGATAATAGGTCAAGCCGATACTGGTGGAGACATTGGCCAGGATGCCATCCAGTTCGAACGGCTGCTGCATGGCATGTACTATCTTGGAGGCGGTGACTGCTGCATCCTCGGTCTTGGAGATGTGGTCCATGATGATGGTGAATTCGTCGCCGCCCAGGCGCGCCACGGTATCGCTGGCACGCACGGTATTGGACAAGCGCGCAGAAAACGCCTTGAGCAGGGCATCGCCGACGGCGTGGCCATAAGTATCGTTGACCGGCTTGAAACGGTCGATGTCGAGGTACATCACGGCCATCAGGCCACGGTTTTCGCGGCACGCCGCCATGGTTTCGGTCAGCTGTTGCAGGAAGCCGGCACGGTTGGTCAGCCCGGTCAGCGCATCCACCTGCGATAGCTTGAGCAGGCGCTGTTTCTCGCGTTTTTGCGCTGTCACGTCCTGCCGCATCACGTGGAAGCCGATCACTGTAATGCCGTCTTCATCCAATTGGGGGATGTAGACCACGTCATAAGTGCGCAGGTAGTCGCCGGTGTCGTCTTCTTCCTCGAAGGTCAGGGTCTCGCCGCGCAGCACCCGGGCAATATAGGGCTGCAGCATGGCATAGCGCTTCTCGCCGACGGTTTCCTGTACGGTGCGCCCGGTGACTTGCAGGCCGGTCTTGCTGAATTCGCGCTCGTACGCCAGGTTGTGGAAGCGATAAATCTCTTCGAAGTCGACATAGGCGATCATGGCCGGCAGGGTGTCGGCGATGGTGCGCAGCCGCGCTTCGCTCTCGCGCAAGGCCATGACGGACTTGCGTACCAGGGTGATGTCGTCCAGCGTGCCGACGTAGCCGGCGATCGCATTATCGACCACGATCGGCGCCACCTTGATCGAGGTCCAGACGATCTTGCCGTCCGGGTGCACGCAGCGCAGGGTCTCCTGGAAAGCCTGCTGCGTGGTGTTCAGGTGGCGCAGCGACGCGCGCAGCATGTCGCGGTCGTTCGGATGCACGGCATTGAACCAGCCGTCCCCCAGCGCCGTCTCGCGTGCCATGCCGGTGATGGCCTCGAAGGTCCGGTTGACGTAGGTGCACTTGCCGTCCTGGTCGGCGCGCACCAGGCCGAGCGGCGAGGCATCGTTGACGGCCTGAAGCTCCGCCTGGTTCTGGCGTACGGCCATTTCGGAGCGCTTGCGTTCCGTGATATTGCGGGCCGTGACGGCAACGCCGTCCTCGATGGCGACGATCTGGTGCCGCAGCCAAAGCGCCTCGCCGAAGACAATCGATTCGAATTCTTCTTCCAGCGGTTCGCCGGTCCGCATCACTCCCATGCATTTGTCGAACAGGCCTTCGCTGTGCCAGTGCGGCAGCATGTCGCCCATGCGCTTGCCCAACGCTTCGTCCGCAGGGTGACCGAGAACGCGCGCGCCACGCTCGTTCACGTCGACCAGGATGAAATCCGTAATTTCGCTGCCGCTGCCGCCGGCGCGGCAAGCCTTGATCAAAAACAGGGCGTCCAGGCTGGCATCGACGGCCGCATGCAGCTTTTCGCGAGCGTAGGTCGCTTCACGGGTGCTTTCGCGCAGGCGCTGCGCCTGGCGCGTCAGCAGGAAGCTGAATACCAGCACCACGACGGAAACAATGGCGGTAACCCCGAAATACAGGCGCCGCTGGCTATAGTATTTGGCCAGCGCGTGCTCCTTGGCGTCGCCCACCACGGCAGTCAGCGAATAGCGCGGCATGTCGCGGAAGCCGTAGATGCGTTGAGTCTTGTCGACCGGCGTCTTGAGAATCAGCTCTTCCGGCAGGTTGACCGGATCGGCCGGAGCTACGTAGTCGATGGTGTCGGTAATGAACAGCTTTTCGTCGACGCGGCCGGTGGCCAGCGCGGTATCGCGGCTGATCAGCATGACCAGGCCGCCTTCATCCACGTGCAGGCGGTCGTAGTCCTCCACAAAATAAGCGGGATCGATCATCAATACGATCACTCCCGCGAACTTGCCGGCCTTGTCGTCCAGCCGGCGCGCGATCTGGATTTGCCACTTCTTCGTGATCGGTTCGACCATCGGATTGGTGACCAGGGCCGCATCCCCGGCGGTCGTGGCCAGCGCCTTGAAGAAGCCCAGGTTGGCGGAATTGGCCGGGAAGACGCCGTGCATGCTGTCCACCAGCTTGCCATTGGCGTCAATCAGTGCAATCGGTAATTCAAGGCGGGCCGGCATGACCGAATCGAGCAGGCCGCCGCGCTTGCTGAATTCAGGCAGGCGCAATGCGCCATTGGTCTCTTCAAATTTGAGCTTGAACAGCTGGGTGGCGTGGTCTGCCTGGCGCAGCAGGTGGCCGGAGTGTTCTGCCAGGGTGCGTGCCAGCGAGTGGCTATGCTGCACGGCGTCGTAGTGCGCGCTTTCGGCATCCTGTTTGAGCTGGTAGAAAACGTCGGCCCACATGATCACCAGCAAAACCAGCGTGAAAGAGGGCAGCAGTATCATGCGATACAGCTGGCGGAAAAGCTGACGGGCGGTTGACTTTGGCACAGGCTTATTTTGCGCCCAAACCCCGGCAGTGGACACAAAAAAACGGATCAATGCTGCCTTGCAGCCACCATCATTCACAAAATGCCAAGAAATACTGTCAATTCGCTATTAGAATAGGCGTTCATCCCTATAGGAAGCTAGTCTTGACCGAACTGAATCTTTCCCTCGCCGCGGCACGTGCCTTGCACCTGGCTGCGCAGGGCTTGCTGCAGCCGCGCCGGCGCAAGGCGCAAAAGGCCGACGTGCTGGAAGCGATCCGCAGCATGGGCGTGCTGCAGATCGACACCATCCACGTGGTGGCGCGCAGTCCTTACCTGGTGTTATGGAGCCGGCTGGGCGACTATCCCCAGCCATGGCTGGAGGAACACCTGGCCGAAGGTGCGTTGTTCGAGTACTGGGCGCATGAAGCCTGCTTCGTGCCGATCGAGGATTATCGCTTGCTGCGCCATCGCATGGTCGACCCCAGCGCGATGGGATGGAAATATTCTGTGCAGTGGATGAAGGAGCGGCGCGCCGACGTTGATCGCGTGCTGCAGCATATCCGCAGCAATGGGCCGGTGCGGTCGGCCGACTTCGAGCGCACCGACGGCAAGGGCGGCGGCTGGTGGGAATGGAAACCGGAGAAGCGCTCGCTGGAAGTGCTGTTTACGGCGGGCGAATTGATGATCGCGCGCCGCCACAATTTCCAGCGCGTCTATGACCTGGCCGAGCGCGTGCTGCCAGGCTGGGACGATAGCCAGATGCCGGGCATGGATGAAACCCGGCGCGAGCTGGCGTTGAAGTCCGTGCGCGCCCTGGGACTGGCGCGCAGCGCCTGGGTGGCCGATTACTATCGCACCAAGCCGCCGCGTCCCGACCTTGAGGAGCTGGCCGACGAAGGTCTGCTCCTGCGTGCCCGCGTTGATGGCTGGAAGGACACTGTCTATATCCACCATGAACTGGCAGACCTTGCGCAAGCCGCAGCAAACGGCAGCCTGTCGCCGACGCTCACCACCATCCTGTCGCCGTTCGACCCGGTGGTATGGGACCGTCGGCGCGCGGTCGATCTGTTCGATTTCGACTATCGCCTGGAATGCTACACGCCGGCCGAAAAGCGCCGCTATGGCTACTTCACGCTGCCCATTTTGCGCCGCGGCGCACTGGTCGGCCGCATCGACGCCAAGGCGCATCGCCGCGGCGGCATCTTCGAGCTGAAAAACCTGGCGCTGGAGCCTGGGGTGCGCGTGACCGACCGTTTCGTGCGCGATGTTGCGGGCGCGGTGCAGCGCCTCGCCAACTGGCACGGCTGCCCGCATGTGCAGGTGCAGGCCAGCGAGCCGCCCGAGTTCGCGGCGACGCTGCAAGCGGAACTGGACGCACAGGGAGTCGAACAATGAAACTGGCTCCAGCACCTCAACGCGTAGTTGGCAGCGACGGCAAGCCGCTCCTCGGCCGTTTTTCCGGCGCGGCGGAATCTTTTGACTGGCACCTGCTGGCCGGCGAACATGCGCGGAGCAGCCTGTGGCGCCGCTTCCACCACAAAAAATGGCACTATGTCTCGCTGGTATCGGAGCAGGTGATGGCGGCCCTGGCCATCGTCGACCTGGGCTGGACCAGCACCTGCTTCGCCTACGCCTTCGACCGCAACGACAGCGACATGATGGCCAATTTCTCGCAAGACGGACTGCCGGGACGCCTGTCGGTCGGCGTCGGCGAGCACGCAGGGGCTGCCAGCTGGTTCCGCACGCGCAGCACCCAGATCAGCATCGAACCGCTGGAAGGCGAAAGGTACCAGCTGACTTTGCGTTGCCCGTACATGGAGATCGACGCCGAATTCGGCCCGCCTATCGCACCGCTGCTGCTGGCCACCGGTCCGGTGCAGGGCGGGGTGCTGCACGGCACCCAGAAGTCGCCCGGCATGCCATTGATGGGCGAAATACGCACTTTCCGCGACGAATACAAGCTCGATGGCGGCGTCGCCAGCTTCGATTACTCGAACGGCTTGCTGGCGCGGGAAACTTCCTGGCGCTGGGCCTCCGGCCATAACCTGGAAATGGGCTTTAACCTGCAGTCCGGCTATTTCGGCGGGCATGAAAACGCGCTCTGGATCGACGGCGAAGTGGTGCCGCTGGCGCCGGCGCACTTCATCTTCGACCCGCACGACCCCATGCAGCGCTGGCACATCTTCACTGAAGACGACCAGCTGGAGCTGTACTTCACGCCGGACGGCGCGCGCCGCCAGGACCGCAACCTGCTGGTCGCCGCCAGCCGCTACATCCAGCCGGTCGGCCATTTCAGCGGCTGGGTGCGCAGCGAACCGGAAGGCCCAAAACGCATCGTCACGCAGTTGGCCGGCGTGACCGAGGACCATTATTCACGCTGGTAAGGGAGCGCCGCCATGAGCATCAGGAATATGGACAGCCTGTTCGAGCCCGGCTCGGTGGCCATCTTCGGCGCCTCGCTGCGGCCCGACCGCATGGGCACCCAGGTGATGAACAATATGGCGGAAAGCGGCTTCGCCGGCGCCATTTGGCCGGTCAATCCGAAATACGAGCAGCTGCGCGGCGTTCCCTGCTATCCACGCCTCTCAGCCTTGCCGCGCGTGCCGGACCTGGCCATCATCTGCACGCCGCCGGAAACCGTGCCGGCCCTGATCGCCGACCTGGGCGCGCGCGGCACGCGCGGCGCCATCATCCTCACGCCGGTCAGCGACACCATCCGCCAGCAGGTGATGCGCGCTGCGCGCCCCTACCTGCTGCGCATCCTCGGCCCCGGTGGCATCGGCCTGGTAGCGCCGCTTGCGGGCCTGAACGCCAGTGCCGCCCACGCCGGCGCCAAGCCGGGCAAGACCGCCTTCATTTCCCAGTCAGCGACCGTGATGACGGCGGTCCTGGACTGGGCGCTGCAGCATGGCCTTGGCTTTTCGCGCGTGGTATCGCTGGTCGAGGGCGGCGATATCGACCTGGGCGACATGCTGGACTACCTGGCGGAAGATGATGACACGAGCGCCATCATCATGCACATCGAATCGGTGACTTGCGCACGCAAGTTCATTTCCGCCGCGCGCCTCGCCGCGCGCAGCAAGCCGGTTGTCGTGCTGAAGGCGGGCCGCAGCGGCGACGACAAGGTGTACGACGCCGTGATCCGCCGCGCCGGCATGTTGCGCGTGTATTCCTCGGCCGACCTGTTCGATGCGGTCGAAACGGTGGCGCGCGCACGGCCAACGCGGGGTACGCGCCTTGCCATCATGAGCAACGGCAGCGGCACCGGCAAGCTGGCAGCGGACTGCCTGCAATACGTGCACGGCAAGCTGGCCCAGTTCTCGCCCGATACCGGCAAGCGCCTGCGCAACGAGCTGCCTGCCGGCCTGCTGCTGGCCAACCCGATCGACATTGGCGGCGAAGCCAGCGCCGAGCGCCATGTCGCCGTGGCCAGCGCCTTGCTCGCCGACCCGGGCGCGGACGCGCTGCTGGTGGTGCATGCGCCATCTTCGGCGGCGGCCAGCACCGGCGTGGCGCAGGCTTTGGCGCCGGTGCTGCGCCAAAGTGGCCGCAGCGTGCTTTCCTGTTGGCTGGGGGGCGCCTCGGTCGCCGGCGCCAGGCAAATCTTTGCCGATGCCGGCCTGCCGACCTACGATACGCCGGAAAAAGCCGTGCGCGCCTACAGCCAGGTAGTGCAGTACTCGCGCAACCAGGCCTTGCTGATCGAGGTGCCGGGCCAGGTGCCGGCACATTCGGTGCCGGAGCGCCAGGCGGCGCGCAACCTGGTGGAAGCCGCGCGCGCCGCCGGCCAGGCTGAATTGGCGCATGCCGACCTGGCCGCGGTGCTGGCGGCTTATGGCCTGCCGCTGGCCAGCGAGCCGGCTGGCGGCAATGTGCAGCAGCTTCGCATCGCCATGCAAGTCGACCCCGTATTCGGCCCCGCCATCAGCGTTGGCCTGGGGGGCAGCGCCGGGCGCGTGGTGGACGACCGCGCCGTCGGCTTGCCGCCCCTGAACACGGTGCTGGCGCGCGACATGCTGAGGCGCACTGGCGTCGGCCGCGCCCTGGTCGATGAACGAGAAATCCTGTGCGGCGCGCTGGTGCACGTGGCCGAATTGGTTGCCGACATCGGCGAAATCGCCACATTTGAAATCGATCCCGTCACCGTGGCAGGCGGCGCACTCCGGGTGCACGGCGCGCGCGCCACGCTCGGCGCGCGGCGGGCCGAAAGCAGCATGGCGATCCGCCCCTATCCGCAGGAACTGGAGCAGGAAATCCAGTGGCAGGGTGCCCCGCTGTTGCTGCGCCCGATCCGTCCTGAAGATGCGCCGGCGCATGTACGTTTCTTCAGCCAGCTCGCCCCCGACGATGTGCGCCTGCGTTTCTTCTCGGCGATGAAGGAACTGCCGCCGACCCAGCTGGCGCGCCTGACCCAGATCGACTATGACCGTGCAATGGCCTTCATCGCCACCCGCACCGGAGCGGATGGCCAGGCGGAAACGCTGGGCGTGGTACGGGCGGTTGCCGACCCGGATAACCAGAAAGCGGAGTTTGCCATCATCGTGCGTTCCGATCTGAAAGGCAAAGGCCTGGGAAATATCCTTTTCCAGAAATTGCTTGACTATTTCCGCAGCCGCGGGACACGCGAAATTACAGGCGAAGCGTTGTCCGAGAATATCGGAATGCAACAACTTATGCGCAGATCCGGCGGAACAGTGACGGCGTCGCGAGAAGCTGGTATGGTTGATCTTCGCCTTGCGCTGGATTTGAAAACCTCCTAAATTGTGGAGGGCGCGTGACGTTACATTGATGTACGTCAAAGCGAACCTGTCGGGCTAACTTACACTTGTACTTCCGTTTCCGCGTAGCGATATTTGGGAGCAAGAATGTTAACGGCCACATATACATTAGTTGCGCTATCCGTTGAACAGGCTAACGTGCGCCTTAGCCTGCTGTCGTTTCAAAAATACGTGCAATCGACGCTGTTGCGGCAACAGCGCCTGACGCTCTCCCAGCTTGAATATGCTTGTGAAACCCTGGAGCGCCTGTACCAGGCCTGCCATTGGCGCAAGATCGAGCTGTACCTGATCCCCGCGCTGCAAAATGCGACGGAACAAGCCAACCAGTTGCTGGATGAATTGAGCCGGTTGAACCAGTCTGCCCTGTCGGTGATCCGGCGGCTGCAGGCGGATCTCGATTCGGCGGTGGAATATAGCGAACAGCAAGTGGCGGAAATTTGCGAATCGATCGAGACATTCTGCTCGGTGCTGCTGCAGCGCCTGGAGAAAGAGGAAAAGGAACTGTTCACGATTGCCCGTACCACCATCGGTGGCGAGGCCTGGTTCGACATCGCGAACAAATTCCTGGCCCATGACGCTCAAGTGGTGGAAGCGCGCCGCGTGCCGGCCTCCGCCGAAAAAGACAGGAAAGCCTTGTCGCAAGCGAAGCAGGTGCGTGCCTCCCTGCGCGACGAAGACGAGGCCGTGGTTCCTGTGCCGAAGCTGCGCTACCACCGGCGCACGCGTTCGGCCCATCGCGCCGCTGCGGATACGGCCTGAACACGCCGCGCCTGCATTCGCCGCCCCTGCCGGGCGGCGCTGCGCTATGATGGTGGTTTTGATCCATTCATAGCACAACTATGTTTGAGTTCCTTTTCAAGCAGCAGGCCAGCCAGGCCAGCGTTGCCGGCCAGCCGAGTTCCGGCGGGTCGCAGGCGCCGCTCGGCACTCCCGCAGAACGCCGCTCGGCGCAAGCCGAGCTGGCCCGCAATCTCACGGGCGACGAGACTGCTGCGGTTGAGCTCATCCTGAACAGTGAATTTGCCGACGTGCGCCTGGCAGCTGCCGAGCATGTCGTTTCCCAGGACGCGCTCGAGAAAGTGCAGCAGGCGGTGCGCAACTCGGACCGGCGCGTGGCCAAGCTGGTGCAAGGGCGGCTGGATGCGATCCGGCATGTGCAAGCCGAGCAGAAACAGGCCCAGGCATGTATTGCCCTAGCACAGCGTTTGTTGGCTGATGAAAAGCTGACCCCCAACCTGGTGGCTGACCTGGACCGCCAATGGAAAGTTGTGGATGCAGCGCCCGCAGCAGCGGCTGAATTTACCCATGTGCGCGATGCGCTGGCCGAGCGGCTGGAAGCCCAGGTTTCCCTGCAGCGCTCCATGATCGATGCGCTGGCGGTGCTGCGCAAGCATCCCGGTGCAGCCGAAGTGGCGCGCCTCGCCAGCGAGCACGATGCCCATCTGGCGTCGCCCGAGCGGGGCTCGCTCCCGCGCCATCTCCTGAACGATTTCGATGCCGCGCTGGCGGCCGAGCGCGCTGCGCAGCAGCCGGTGGCCAGCGCCACGCCGGCGGCGCCGGCCGCTCCGCTCGCGGAAGGCGAGGCCAGCACGGCGGGAGGCAACGGCGCGGGTGCCGGGGAAAATGCCGCGCCGCCGGCACTGGCCAGCACCGCGTTGCCGGCGCCGGGCGAGGCTGCGAGCCGCGTCGACGCTCAGGAAGCCGCTGCTGCGCGTCCACCGCGCCCGCCCAAGGAAAAGCACAAGCCTTCACCCGCCGAGCAGGAAGCCAACCGCCACTTCATGGACCTGGTGGAAGCCATGGAAGCCGCCCTGGCGCAGGGCCAGCTGCATATTGCCGCCGAGCATGACAAAACGCTGAAAGAGAGCAAGACCGGCCGCCTGTCGCCAGCCCAGGCCGAGCGCTTGGCCCATGTGCGGGCGGACCTCAAGCGCCTGGGCGACTGGGCGCGCTGGGGCGGCAACGTATCGCGCGAGGAACTGGTGCATGCGGTGGAAAGCCTGCCGGCCGAGGGCCTTGGCATGAGCGAGCTGGCCAAGAAGGTCGGCAGCATGCGCGAACGCTGGAAGTCGCTCGACGGCGTCTCCGGCGCCGCGCCAAAGTCGCTGTGGGAAAAATTCGACGCCGCCTGTACCGCGGCTTATGCCCCGGCCGCTGCCCACTTCAAGCAACTGGCCGACGAACGCCACGCCAATGCGGCAAAAGCGCAACAACTGGTCGACGAAGCAAATGCCCTGATTGCCAGGGATACCGAGCAACTGGAAGCCGCCGGCGGCGCCCAGGTCGACCGCGAAGAATCCGCCTCCGGCAACCTGCCGCATACCCACGACTGGCGCACGCTGGCCTCGTCCACGCAGCGCCTGCGCCAGGCTTGGAGCCGCCTCGGCACCATCGACCGCAAGGACAAGAAACGCCTGGATGCAGCCTTCAGCAAGGCGATGGACGCCCTGATGGCGCCGCTCGACTCGCAACGCAAGATCGAAGTGGCGCGCCGCGAGCAATTGATCGAGGAGGTCGGCAAACTGAATCCGCTGGACCGCCACACCATCGACACCCTGCGCCGCCTGCAGGAATCCTGGCAGGGCCACGCCCGCGCCTTGCCGCTGGAGCGCAAGACAGAGCAGGCGCTGTGGCAGAAATTCCGTGGCGCCTGCGACCAGATTTTCGCAAAGCGCAAGGAACACGCCCACGCTGCCGACCACGAACGCAAGGCCCACTTGCATGCGCGGGAAGCGATTTGCGCCGGGCTGGAATCGGCCACATTCGAGGGCGACGACAAGGCCATGCTGGCCGCCATCGGCAGGACCCTGAAAGATGCCGCTGCTGCCTGGCATGCCTCCGGCGTGGTGCCGCGCGCGAGCGAGCAGAAAATCGACCAGCGCTACCGTGCTGCCGTCGGCGCGCTGCAGTCGCAGGCCGATACCATCCGCAAGCGGGCCGGCGCCGCGCAAGCCAACGCGCTGCGTGAAAAGCTGCGCCTGGTGCAAACGCTGGAAAGTTCGCTGGCCGGGCAGGATGAAATCGATGGCGCCGACTGGGGCAAGCGCTGGCAAGACCTTGCAGCCTTGCCGGCCGAGCAGGAACGCACCCTGCGCACGCGCTTCGACGCCGCACTGAAAGCAGCCGGGGAGGGCGCCGCTGCACGTGCCGCCTACGCCGGCCAACTGGAAACCAACCGTGAACGCCTGCTGTCCGAAGTGCTGCGCCTCGAAATCGTGGCCGGCATCGACAGCGGCGCCGAATTTGCGAAAGACCGATTGAAAATGCAGGTTGAAGTATTGCAGTCCTCCCTCAAGTCCGGCCAGAAGCCGGCCAGCCACGCCGCCCAGTTCCTTGCCCTGTGTGCCATGCCAGCACTGGTGGACGCACGCACTGCCAGCCGCATCGAGCAGTTGTTCCGCAAGATTGGTGCGGAGGGCAAATGAGCGAAGTAAGGATCCAGGCAGAGGACTTCGACCTGTCGCATGAAGTGGCACAACTGCGCGCCGGGAACGCCAAGGTTGGCGGTATAGTCACTTTCGTCGGCACGGTGCGCGACCTGAACGAGGGCGCCTCCGTCGCTGAAATGGAGCTGGAGCATTACCCCGGCATGACCGAGCAGTCGATCCAGGCCATCATCGACCAGGCCAAGGCCCGCTGGCCGATCTATGGCGCGCTGGTCATCCACCGCGTGGGCCCGCTCAAGCCCATGGACCAGATCGTGCTGGTGGTGGTCACTTCGCCGCACCGGGGCGAGGCCTTCTCGGCTTGTGAATTTATTATCGATTACCTCAAGACCGAGGCGCCATTCTGGAAGAAGGAACAGACGCCGGAAGGCGCCCGCTGGGTTGATGCACGCACGAGTGACGACGATGCGTTAAAGAAGTGGTCTTGAAATGTAACAACGCATCCTCATGTTGTCCTTGACAATTCATCAGGAGCGTTTGAAATGCGCCAAGACAAACTCACAACAAAACTGCAAGAAGCACTCGCCGATGCCCAGAGCCTGGCCGTCGGCAACGACAATCAATACATTGAACCTGCGCACCTGCTGCTGGCCCTGTTGAACCAGGAAGACGGCGGCGCGCGCTCGCTGCTGCAGCGCGCCGGCGTGAACGTCGGCGGGCTGGCACAGGCGTTGAAGCATGCGCTGGAGCGCATGCCCAAGGTGTCCGGCGGCGACGTCACGGTCAGCCGCGAGTTCGCCAATATGCTGAACCAGGCCGACCGCGAAACCCAGAAGCGCGGCGACCAGTTCGTCTCCAGCGAAATGGTGTTGCTGGCGATCACCGAAGACAAGGGCGATGCCGGCAAGCTGGCGCGCGAGAATGGCCTGCAGCGCAAGGCCCTGGAGACTGCCATCGACGCCGTGCGCGGCGGCGCCAAGGTCGACTCGCAGGAAGCGGAAGGCCAGCGCGAAGCCCTGAAAAAATACACCCTCGACCTGACCGAGCGCGCCCGCATGGGCAAGCTGGACCCGGTGATCGGCCGCGACGACGAAATCCGCCGCGCCATCCAGGTGCTGCAGCGCCGTACCAAGAACAATCCTGTGCTGATCGGCGAACCAGGCGTCGGCAAGACCGCCATCGTGGAAGGCCTGGCCCAGCGCATCGTCAACAACGAAGTGCCTGACTCCCTGCGCGGCAAGCGCGTGCTGTCGCTCGATATGGCGGCGCTGCTGGCAGGCGCCAAGTACCGCGGCGAGTTCGAGGAACGCCTGAAATCCGTGCTGAAAGAGCTGGCGCAGGACGAGGGCCAGACTATCGTCTTCATCGACGAATTGCACACCATGGTCGGCGCCGGCAAGGCCGAAGGCGCCATGGACGCCGGCAATATGCTGAAGCCTGCGCTGGCGCGCGGCGAGCTGCATTGCCTCGGCGCGACTACGCTCGACGAGTACCGTAAATACATCGAAAAGGATGCTGCGCTGGAGCGCCGCTTCCAGAAGATCCTGGTCGACGAGCCAAGCGTGGAGGCGACCATCGCCATCCTGCGCGGCCTGCAGGACAAGTACGAGCTGCACCACAAGGTGGAGATCACCGATCCGGCGATCATCGCGGCGGCGGAGCTGTCGCACCGCTACATCACCGACCGCTTCCTGCCCGACAAGGCGATCGACCTGATCGACGAAGCCGCGTCCAAGATCAAGATCGAGATCGACTCCAAGCCGGAGGTGATGGACAAGCTCGAACGCCGCCTGATCCAGCTCAAGATCGAGAAGGAAGCGGTCAAGCGAGAAAAGGACGAAGCCTCGCGCGCCCGCCTGCAACTGCTGGACGATGAAATCGCCAAGCTGCAGCGCGAGTACAACGATTACGAGGAAGTGCTGAAGGCCGAAAAAGCCAATGTGCAGGGCACTACCCACATCAAGGAAGAAATCGAGCGTATCAAGCAGCAAATGGAAGAGGCGACCCGCGCTTCCAACTGGCAGCGCGTGTCCGAACTCCAGTACGGCAAGCTGCCGGAACTGGAGTCGCAGCTGAAGCAGGCCGAAGCCGCCGGCGCCGCCGAGCAGTCAGGCGACAAGCCTAAGCTGCTGCGCACCCAGGTCGGCGCGGAAGAAATCGCCGAGGTGGTCTCGCGCGCAACCGGCATCCCCGTGTCGCGCATGATGCAGGGCGAACGCGACAAGCTGCTGCACATCGAAGAGAAGCTGCACGAGCGCGTGGTGGGACAGGACGAAGCGATCAACGCAGTGGCCGATGCCATCCGCCGTTCGCGTGCCGGCCTGTCGGACCCGAACCGTCCGTACGGCTCCTTCATGTTCCTCGGCCCGACCGGCGTCGGCAAGACCGAGCTGACCAAGGCGCTGGCCAACTTCCTGTTCGATTCGGAAGAATCGCTGATCCGCATCGACATGAGCGAATTCATGGAGAAGCACTCGGTGGCCCGCCTGATCGGCGCGCCGCCGGGCTATGTGGGCTACGACGAGGGCGGCTACCTGACCGAAGCCGTGCGCCGCAAGCCTTACAGCGTGATCCTGCTGGACGAGATCGAGAAAGCGCACCCGGACGTGTTCAACGTGCTGTTGCAGGTGTTGGACGATGGCCGCATGACGGACGGGCAGGGCCGCACCGTGGACTTCAAGAACACGGTGGTGATCATGACGTCCAACCTGGGTTCGCAGAAGATCCAGTCGCTGGACGAATCCGATCCGGCGGTGGTGAAGCTGGCGGTGATGGCCGAGGTGCGTGGACACTTCCGTCCGGAGTTCATCAACCGGATCGACGAGATCGTGGTATTCCACGGCCTGGACGACAAGCATATCGGCTCGATTGCCCGCATCCAGCTTCAGATCCTGGAGCAGCGCCTGAAGCGCATGGACATGGGCATGGAAGTGACCGACGCCGCCCTGCAGAAGATCGCCGAGGCAGGTTACGACCCGGTATATGGCGCGCGTCCGTTGAAGCGCGCAGTGCAGCAGCAGATCGAGAATCCGCTGTCGAAGCTGATCCTGGAAGGCCGCTTCGGCCCGAAAGACACGATCCGTATCGATGCCGAGGGCAACGACCTGGCCTTCCGCAAGGCCTAAGCTGACCGACAGGGCGCCCGGCAGTCAACCGGCTGCCGGCGCCTGACTTCTCCCGTCGCCGCCCAAATAAACTCGTTGAAGCAGCCATCCTGTTCCTTCACACGGCGTACGACCCAGCCGTCGGGCTGAGTCCATTGGCAGACCACCCATTGTTGCTGCAGGCTGCTGCTTGCTTGCGCCATCGCGTTGCTGAACAGGCTGAATGTTCCGGCGCTGCGCAAACCGAAGAGTTCCACCGGCACCCAACGATAGGCCCGCTTGTCGCCGGGGGCAATAAACCGGACCAGGACATCGCCGGATTTGCAGATCGTGGCGGAGGTCTGCACATTGAATTCGTTCAGGACGCCGGCGAATGGGGCTTCGATGCAACTGATGTTCTTGGTCCAGAGTGCAACTTGTTGCTTGCCTTCCTGGGATTTGAGGTAATCGACGACCACCTGGATGAGGGCAACGGCCAGTCCGGGATAGACCAGCAGCCATTGCCACCATTTTTCTGGCAACTTAAAACCGGATGACATACAACCTCCAATTTGCGTAAACTCGTGCATCTGACAGGAGCACTGCATGAATGAGTCAAAGTTGGCGGGCCGGCTGGAATTCCTGCGCGAAGCGGAGCGGCTGAAAAGCGTCCTGCGCAGCGGTTTCACCTCGACCGGACGGCTCGAAAGCACCGCCGAACATAGCTGGCGGCTGGCGCTGATGGCGCTGGTATTTGCCGACGAACTGCCCGGCCTCGATATCGCACGCGTGCTGAAGCTGTGCATCGTGCACGACCTCGGTGAGGCAATCCATGGCGACATACCCGCAATCCACCAGCACGCCCATCCTGGCAAGTCGGCGCAAGAGCGCGAAGACTTGCATACGCTGACGCGCGACCTCGACTCTCCTGTGCGCGAGGAGATAGTCGCCCTGTGGGACGAGTACGAAGCTGCCGCCACGCCAGAAGCCCAGGCCGTGAAAGCGTTCGACAAACTGGAGACCATCCTCCAGCACAACCAGGGCGATAATCCGCCAGATTTCGACTACGCCTTCAACCTGGGGTATGGCCGCAAGCACACCGCCACGGCGCCATTATTCGAGAGGCTGCGCGAAATGCTCGACGCCGAAACAAGTCAACGCCACCGGGCCGCGCCTCCGAAATGAGTGTATGCAGCGGAAAGGGCGGCTGGCAAGCGCAGCCAGGACGCAATCAAAAGCAGGTTTGATCTAAATCAGTTGCGGGTGTTGAAGAACTCGGTCGGCGGGCAGCCGAAGGTCTTGCGGAACATGGCAGTAAAGGCCGACTGGCTGGCGTAGCCGAGTTGATCGGCAACTTGCGACAGTGGCATGCCGCGGGCAATCAGCGGCGCGGCATGCGCCAGGCGTGCCTGCTGGCGCCATTGGCCGAAACTCATGCCGAGCTCCTTCTCGAACAGGCGTGCCAGCGTGCGTTCGGAGGCGCCCGCGCGCTGGGCCCATTCGCCGAGCGTTTGCGTATTGGCCGGTTCGGCAAGCAAGGCATTGCACATCGACTTGAGGCGTTTGTCGGTCGGCATCGGGACGCGAATCGGCAGGGTTGCCAGGCGCGGCAGTTCGTCGAGAATCAGCTCGGAAATCAGGCGCGAACGCTCGGACGGCGTGGCAGGGTCTTGCTGTTCAAGGGCCGCGACCAGTTCCCGCAACAGGGGCGAAAGCTCCAGTACCCGGCAGTTCTCGCCAGGGAAGGGATCGCGGGTTGCCGCGACAAACACGGGACGCAGGCGCGCCGTTTCTACGACCGTTACAGCGTGTTCGATGTTGGCGCCGATCCAGACGGCGCGCTGCGGCGGCACGATCCAGCTGCTGTCGACGGTACTGACCCGTATCACGCCATCCAGAGCAAGCGTCAGCTGGGCATAGTCGTGCTGATGCGGTTTCAGGATGCGTGCGCTGTCCAGGTCGCGCGCGATCATTGTCACAGGCCGTGCCTCGGTCGGGTCGCGATGCTCGACGTATTTATCCGTGTGGGTGACAACTTTGATGGGCATAGGATTGGCGGTTTCGCGACAAAGGATGTCATATTAGCGGAAAACAGACGGGTTTTGTCTGCGTACACTTGTCGATATGAACACTAAAACCCTACTCAAACAAGATGCGCGCGTGATCGGCCTGGTTGGGCTGGCGCATGGCGTCTCGCATTTCTATCACCTGATCCTGGCTGCGCTGTTTCCCTGGCTGAAGACAGCGTTCGGCCTGAGCTACTCCGAACTGGCGCTGCTGATGACCGTGTTTTTTGTGGTGTCCGGCATTGGCCAGGCAATGGCGGGCTTCGTCGTCGACAAGGTTGGCGCGCGCCGCGTGCTGTTCTCCGGCATGGCGATGCTGGGCATCTCGGCGCTGGTGCTGTCAAATGCCCAGAATTACGCCGGCCTGATGGTGGGCGCGCTGATGGCAGGGATGGGCAACAGTATCTTCCACCCGGCGGATTACACGATCCTCAACCAGCGCGTTTCGCGCGACCGCCTGGCGCATGGCTTCTCGGTGCATGGCATCAGCGGAAGCATTGGCTGGGCCGCTGCCCCGCTGTTCCTGACTGGCGTAGCAAGCGCCACCGACTGGCGCACGGCCTTGCTGTCGGCAGCCGCCTTGCCCGCGATTGTGCTGGCGATCCTGTGGTGGAACCGCGAAGCGCTGCGGCCGGACCCGATTGTCCAGCATGCCGCAGGCACGCAGCAGGGCGGCTCGTTTGAGTTCCTGCGCCTGCCTTCGGTGTGGATGTGCTTTGGCTTCTTCTTCCTGACTGCGTTGGCGCTGGGCGGCATCCAGAGTTTCGCTTCGACCGGCCTGGTCAAGCTGTATGGCATGTCCCTGGCAATGGCAACCAGCGCGTTCACTGCGTACATGCTGGCATCGGCGCTTGGCATGATGCTGGGCGGTTTCCTCGGCGCCGGTCGCAAGAACCATGACCGCACTATTGCGGCGGCGTTTGCGCTGGCTGCCATACTTGCGTTGTTGCTTGGCCTGGCCGTAGTGCCGGCTTGGGGCGCGCTGGTGCTGATGGCATTGGTTGGCTTTTTCTCCGGCATTGCCGGCCCATCGCGCGATTTGATGATCCGCGCCGCAGCGCCGAAGAATGCCACCGGCCGCGTGTACGGCGTGGTGTACTCGGGCCTGGACAGCGGCCTGTCGGTCGGCCCGCTGCTGTTCGGGCTGATGATGGATGCCGGCAAACCGCAGTTCGTATTCGCCGGCATCGCCTTCTTCCTGTTGCTGGCAATCGCCACTGCCACCGGAGTCGGCAGCCGTACCCGCGCCACCGCCAGCGCCGCTGCCTGATATAGTCGGGGCATCTTCCCTAACTGTGAGTGATGCCATGAGTTTTGCTACGACCGACCTGTGCGACGACAATCCTGGAAAACTGGAAGACGGCAGCCTGCAAGTGCTGCCGCCAGTCTTCCGCCACTTTGGCAAGCGGACCCTATTCGCCGGCCCGGCGGCGACGCTGAAGGTGCACGAAGATAATGCGCTGGTGCGCGCGACCCTGGAAACCCAGGGCGAGGGCAGGGTGCTGGTGGTCGATGGCGGTGGCAGCGTGCGCCGCGCGCTGGTCGGCGGCCAGCTTGGCCTGCTGGCCCAGAACAATGGCTGGGCGGGCGTGATCGTCGATGGCTGCGTGCGCGATAGTGCGGAACTGGCGCAGTGCGATGTCGGCATCATGGCCCTGGCTACGCATCCCCAGCGCAGTGCGCGTGAAGGCGTCGGTAAGCGTGATGTCAATGTGCAGGTCGCTGGCGTTGCGGTGCGTCCCGGCGACTGGATTTATGCGGATGCGGATGGCGTGCTGGTTGCTGGGGAAAAGCTGGCGTAGCCCGGGCGCTTTCCATAATGTGAAATCATCATTTCATGCCATGGAAAGTGCGCAAATTCAATAAACCTTGTTGCTCTCGAAATGAGAAATGATATTCCGTATCATGGAATATTGGCGCTAAGATTTTGATTGTATGAACAAAAATAGTGCTTATATGTCTTATATAAGACCATTGTTGCACTGAACAATCAAGCCTAAGATATCTCTAACGGTTTTCGTTTTCTAACGCTTTCGTAGGAGATCAATCATGGCTACTCGCGCCGAACAAATCGCAGCCCTTCAGCACGACTGGGACGCCAACCCACGCTGGAAGGGCGTCACGCGCACTTACACCGCTGAAGACGTGGTGCGCCTGCGCGGCTCGCTGGCGATCGAACATACCCTGGCCAAACGCGGCGCGGAAAAGCTGTGGGACCTGGTGACCAACGAGCCCTTCGTCAACGCGCTGGGCGCGCTGACCGGCAACCAGGCCATGCAGCAGGTGAAGGCTGGCCTGAAGGCGATTTACCTTTCGGGCTGGCAGGTGGCGGGCGATGCCAACCTGGCGGGCGAGATGTACCCGGACCAGTCGCTGTACCCGGCCAATTCGGTGCCGATGGTTGTTCGTCGCATCAACAATACCTTCCAGCGCGCCGACCAGATCCAATGGTCGGAAGGCAAGGACGATATCGATTTCTTCGCGCCTATCGTGGCCGATGCGGAAGCCGGTTTCGGCGGCGTGCTGAATGCGTTCGAGCTGATGAAGGCCATGATTGAAGCCGGTGCTTCAGGCGTGCACTTCGAAGACCAGTTGGCTTCGGTGAAAAAGTGCGGCCATATGGGCGGCAAGGTGCTGGTGCCTACCCGCGAGGCTGTTGAAAAGCTGACTGCGGCCCGCCTGGCGGCAGACGTGATGGGCACATCGACCCTGGTCATCGCCCGCACCGACGCTGAAGCGGCGGATTTGCTGACGTCCGATGTGGATGACAACGACAAGCCTTTCTGCATCGGCGAGCGCACGGTGGAAGGCTTCTACAAAGTACGCAATGGCCTGGAACAGTCGATCTCCCGCGCGCTGGCCTATGCTCCTTACGCTGACCTGGTGTGGTGCGAAACCGGTAAGCCGGACCTGGCTTTTGCCAAGGCCTTCGCCGAAGCCGTGCACGCCAAATTCCCGGGCAAAATGCTGGCCTATAACTGCTCGCCTTCTTTCAACTGGAAAAAGAACCTGGATGACGCGACCATCGCCAAGTTCCAGAAAGAGTTGGGTGCGATGGGCTACAAGTTCCAGTTCATCACGCTGGCAGGCTTCCATTCGCTGAACTACGGCATGTTCAACCTGGCCCACGGTTACGCGCGCCGCCAGATGTCGGCCTTCGTGGAGCTGCAGGAAGCCGAATTTGCCGCCGCCGCCAAGGGCTTCACCGCAGTCAAGCACCAGCGCGAAGTCGGTACCGGCTACTTCGACGCCGTGACCCAGGCTATCCAGCAAGGCCAGAGTTCCACCACGGCGCTGCATGGATCGACCGAAGACGAGCAGTTCTTCGACGAGACCAAGAAAGTCGCTTAATTGCGGGTCATGAACACGCAGTCCAGCAAAATGCCCGACGGGTGCCGGTACTGCGTGTTTTTTATTGCGCGGTATCCGGCTGCTTCGTAGAAGGGCACTGCATTGAGCGAGGCGTGAAGGCGCAATGTGGCCGGTTCCGCTGCCATCCGCTCGAGGGCGCCCAGCAAGGCCTTGCCGACGCCCTGGCCGCCAAAGCGCGGATCGACGAAGACCGCATCCACTTCATTGTTTTCGCGGTCGATGATGGCGTATCCAGCCAGTTCGCCGTTGATGCAGGCCTTGATGCCGCCACCCCGCGCTAGCAGCATGGGGTAGGTCGCGGGCGCCGGCGCGGCGGCCCAGGTGTGCAAAGTGACGGGATCGTAGTGGCTGGCGCATTGGCTGCGCAGCGCGCGCGTGCGCAGTTCCCACAAGGCGGGAATGTCGGCGCTGGACGCTGGGAGAAGGGCGATCATCTGGCCAGTGTATCGCAGGCCTCGATGCGCATGAGATAATGCGGGCAAATCCTATTTTCCCGCTTTTCTATGTTCAGTTACCGCCACGCGTTCCATGCCGGCAATCACGCCGACGTCCTCAAACACTTTGTCCTGGTCCAGGTCCTCGAATACCTGAACCAGAAGGACGTCCCGTATACCTATATCGACACCCATGCCGGCGCCGGCGTCTATTCGCTGGATAGTGCACAGGCCGCCAAGACCGCCGAATTCGAAACGGGCATCGGCCCGCTGTGGGATCGCGATGACCTGCCGGAGCCACTGGCTGACTACGTCCAGCTGATCAAGGACCTGAACCCTAGCGGCAAGCTGCGCTTCTATCCCGGTTCGCCGTATTGTGCCGAGATCGTGGCGCGTGAAGAAGACCGTATCCGCCTGTTCGAGCTGCATCCATCGGACGCCAAGATCCTCGCCGACAATTTCCAGAAGCTGGAGCAGCACCAGGCCGCCAACGGCCGCCGTCCGACTGCGCGCGGCAAGCGCGTGATCGTCAATAAGGCCGATGGCTTCCTGGGCGTGAAGGCGCTGCTGCCGCCGCCATCTCGCCGCGGCATCGTGCTGTGCGATCCTCCGTACGAGGACAAGCAGGACTACAAGAAGGTCACGGACATGCTGAACGATGCGCTGAAGCGCTTCCCGACCGGCACCTATGCGGTCTGGTATCCGGTACTGCAGCGCATCGAGGCGCGTAACTTTGCCGAGCGCCTGAAGCACCTGCCGGCCAAGAGCTGGCTGAATGTGACCCTATGCATCAGCACGCCGACGCCAGACGGTATTGCGCTGCACACCAGCGGCATGTTCCTGCTGAATCCGCCGTACACGCTGGAGCCGATGCTGCGCCAGGTCATGCCTTACCTGGTCCAGGTCCTGGGCCGCGATGCGGGCGCGCAGTTCACGCTGGAGAGTGGCGAGGCGGCCACAGCCAGGAAGACGCCGCAGCGCACAACATAAAAATGTTGCCAAGACTGCACTAATGGGTATAGGCTTGTAACCATGAGTCTTAGCAATGGGGAAACCCATGACAGCCGTGGTTGAAAGTGAAGTGCCGATCCCAATGCCGTATGCCAATCAGTTCTTCTTGGCACGGCAACCCATCCTCAACCGCAGCCAGCGGCTCGTAGCCTACGAGCTGCTCTACCGAAATGCCGAAGTCCACGAAGCCCGTGTGACGGACGGTACCCATGCCACTGCTTCCGTAATTGCCCACGCTTCCGAGCTGGGCATGGAGCAGGTTGTCGGCGACCAGCTTGCCTTCGTCAATGTCGATACGACGGGGTTGATGAGCGATTTCATTCACTTCCTGCCGAACGATAAGGTCATCCTCGAAGTGCTGGAGTCGGTGGAGCCGACGCCGGAGGTGCTGAAGCGGGTGCAAGAGTTGAAACAGGCCGGCTACAAGTTTGCCCTGGACGATGTGGCGGGCGAAAGCGATGCCGTGACCGCTTTGCGACCCCTGATGGATGTGATCAAGGTCGACATCAAGCAGATCGAGCGCGGCAACCTGCCGGCACTTGCGCGCAACCTGCGCAACCCGAACCAGAAGCTGCTAGCCGAGAAGGTTGAGACGGTCGAGGAATTCCGCGAATGCATGGACCTGGGCTTCGAGTACTTCCAGGGCTATTATTTTGCACGGCCTGTGATCCTGAGCGGGAAGAAGATCACGCCTTCGCAGCTCTCCATCATGCACTTGCTCGACTTGCTGAACCAGGATGCGGACCAGCGCGAAGTGGAGCGCAGCGTCAAGCATGACCCCCTGATTTCGCTGAACTTGCTGCGCCTGGTGAATACGCCGGCGGTGGGGGCACGCTTCCGCATCAACTCGGTCGGACATGCGCTGATCGTGCTGGGACGGCGGCAGCTGCAGCGCTGGCTGCAGATCCTGCTGTACGTGAAAGGCTCGGAATTCGATTCGCCGCTGTTGCAGATGGCAACCACGCGCGGCAAGACCATGGAGCTGGTGATGGGCCATGTGCGGCCGTCGGAACGGGTGGCTGCCGATATCGGTTTTACCGTCGGCATCATGTCGCTGATGGATGCGCTGTTCTCGGTGCGCATGGGCGAGATCCTCGATAGCGTCAATGTGCTGGACGAGGTGCGCGATGCGCTTTTGCATCGCGAAGGCGATTATGGCGATGTGCTGCGCCTGATCGAGCTGATCGAGCGCGCGCAGGAGGGACGTGAGTTGACCGGCATCCTGCACAAGCTGGACCTGGCGCCCTCGGCGCTGTATGCACTACAGCGCGAGGCCTTTGAGTGGGTCAATGAATATGCCCACTCGGTCCAATAGCTTATTGGGCAAGTAGCAGGAAGACTGTTGGTTTCTTGTGGAAGTCCGGCGCCTTGCCGGCGTCGAGCAAGCCTTTCCATTGCGCGCCCGTCCGGGTGCGGATCGTTTCCGTTGGCAGGCTGATGTCGGTGGCTACGCAGATCAGCGTGGTGCCGTTGCATGCGCCGACCAGCGCTTCCAGCATGGCGGCGTTGCGATAGGGCGTTTCGATGAACAGCTGCGTTTGCTTTTCCTGGCGGGAGCGGGTTTCCAGGTCTTTCAGGCGTTTGGCGCGCTGCGCGGCGTCGGTCGGCAGGTAGCCGTTGAAGGCGAAGCTTTGGCCGTTCAGGCCGCTGGCCATCACGGACATCAGGATGGAAGAGGGGCCTACGAGCGGACGGACCGGGATGTTGTTGGCGTGGGCCAGGCGGACCAGGTCGGCGCCGGGGTCGGCTACTGCCGGGACGCCGGCTTCGGATAGCAGGCCCACGTCGTGGCCGGCTTTCAGCGGTTCGAGCAGGGCTTGCAGCGCGGCTTGCGGCGTGTTGATGTTCAGTTCGCTGATGGCGATTTCCTGGATGGGCTTGGCAGTGCCGACTTGCTTCAGGAAGGCGCGGGCGGTTTTGGCGTTTTCGGCGACGAAGTGGGTGAGCTGGGAGGTCAGTTGCTGTACATGCTGGGGGATGACCTGGTCCAGGGAGTCGGTTGGGCCGAGGGTGTTGGGGATTAAGTATAGGGTGCCGTTCATGTTTTTAAACCCGGTGAATCTGGGTCAGACCCAAGGGTCTGACCCTGTCAGATCTGACGCGACCGGTATTTTCTTAGTTATCTGGTGAGCGGAATGGGTCTGCCCCTTGGGTCAGACCCAGGTTTACCGGGTTTGAAAGAAGCTAACGCCCGCGGCGCGCAGCATGCCAGTCAAGGCAATCAGCGGCAAGCCCGTAAGTGCCGTCGGATCGCTGGAATCAATCCGCTCCAGGATCGCAATCCCCAGCGCCTCGTTTTTCGCGCTTCCGGCACAATCATAGGGCTGCTCGATGCGCAGGTAAGCATCCAGCTCCTCATCCGCCAAATCGCGGAACTTGACCACGGTCTGGATGTCTTCAAGCTGGTGCGTATTGTTGCGCCCGTCCCACAGGCACAGCGCGGTATGAAATACCACCTCGCGCCCGCGCATTTTCTGCAATTGGGCCAGGGCATTGGCATGATTGCCAGGTTTGCCGATTTGTTCATCGTCCAGCGTGGCGACCTGGTCGGAGCCGATCACGAGTGCGCCTGGATGGCGGGCGGCCACAGCGGCAGCCTTCTCGCGGGCCAGGCGCAAGGCAGTAGCAGAGGGTGTTTCGCCCGGTTGCGGGCTTTCGTCGATATCGGGTACATCGACCGTAAACGGCAAATGCAGCCGCGACAGCAGCTCCCGGCGGTAAGCCGAGCTGGAAGCAAGGATGATGTTGGTTGTTTTCATCAGGGAAATGTTATATGCTCTCTGCGCCGTAGAAAAAGAGCGAAAAGTCTCGCAAGTCTTTGACGCGGCGTGGAAAATCCTGTTATTATCGCAGGTTTTCGAGGGAAATTTTAGCCAATGAATGCTTTTGAGATCGACGCCTTTGATTTTTGTCGGACCAACAGCAGCAAGGAAGGGGTAACTCCCGTCGCTGAAATGACCCGGCTTAGCAAGGAATGCGCTAACACTTCCGGTGAGTTGACCTGGAAGGTGGAGGGCGGTTCCAGCAAACAGGGTTTCCCGCAGATGCGCCTGACCGTTGCCGGCAAAGTGCAACTGGTGTGCCAGCGCTGCCTGACCCCGTTTGAATACGAAATCGATTCGTCGACGCTCCTGATGCTCGGCAAAGACGACGCGGATGCGGACGAAATCGAGGAAATCATTGATGATGAAAGCATTGACGTGATCGTCGGTGCGCGCTCCATGAATCTCATGGACCTGGTTGAGGACGAGGCCCTGCTGGCCTTGCCGCAGTCGCCGAAGCACGAGGTGTGTCCTGATACCTCGCTGGTCGACTCTGCAAAGAATGAGAAGCCTTCGCCTTTCGCAAGCCTCAAGGGCTTGAAGGCCACGAATTAAACAGTTTGTAGTAGCAAAGAACGTGTCAAAACGCGTGCAGTAATCGAGTTTGGCATGGATGTAAAAGCTCGATTCGCATGTTTTTGCGCATCGGATGTGTTAAAATCTTAGAACTTTAGTATTAGGAGTCATCATGGCTGTTCAACAGAACAAGAAATCCCCGTCGAAGCGCGGCATGCACCGTTCGCACGATTTTCTGGTAGCACCGAACCTGGCCGTTGAGCCAACCACCGGTGAAACCCACCTGCGTCACCACATTTCGCCTAACGGCTTCTATCGTGGTCGCAAAGTGCTGAAGACCAAGAACGACGAGTAATCGACGTTTTTGCCTTTGGCCACAAGACAAAGCGGTGCTACGCAGGTTCTCTGACGTCGCGCCGCTTTTTCTTTGAGTTATACAATGACAATCAAAATCTCTATCGACTGCATGGGTGGCGATCACGGCCCCTCAGTCACGATCCCCGCAGCACTCTCTTTCCTCAAGCACGAACCGAACGCTGAACTGGTCCTTGTTGGCCTGGAAGATGTCCTTCGCGCTGAACTGAAAAAGCACCACGCCGAGGCCGAACCGCGCCTGACCATCCTTCATGCTTCCGAACAGGTCACCATGGATGACCCGCTCGAGGTCGCTTTGCGCCGCAAGAAGGATTCGTCGATGCGCGTGGCCATTGAACAGGTCAAGAGCGGCGCCGTGGCTGGCTGCGTTTCTGCCGGCAATACCGGCGCCCTGATGGCCGTTTCCCGCTACGTACTGAAAACCATGGCCGGCGTCGACCGTCCTGCCATCTGCACCATCATGCCCAACAAGCTGGGCAAGCCAACCTATATGCTGGACCTGGGCGCCAACGTGGATTGCGAACCGCACCACCTGCACCAATTCGCTATTATGGGTTATGTGCTGGTGCAGGCCATGGAGGGCATCGAGCGCCCGACCATTGGTTTGCTGAACGTAGGCACGGAAGACATCAAAGGCAATGAGGTGGTGAAGGCCACTGCAGCCTTGCTGCGCGCCGACCACGAGCGCGGCGCCCTGAACTTCTACGGCAACGTGGAAGGGAACGATATTTTCAAAGGCACCACCGACATCGTCGTCTGCGACGGCTTCGTCGGCAATGTGACGCTGAAGGCCGTCGAAGGCCTGGCCAGCTTGTTCAAGGTGGTGTTGACCGAAGAATTCAAGCGTAACCCGATCACCATGTTGGGTGCGCTGATCGCGCGCAGTGCGCTGCGCATGATCACCCAACGCCTGAATCCTGCCCGCTTTAACGGCGCCGGCCTGCTGGGCCTGCGCGGCCTGGTATTCAAGAGCCATGGCGGGGCAGGCGTGGAAGCCTTTGAATGGGCAATCCGCCGCGCTTACGAGGCGGCGCATCATGATTTGCAAGAGCATCTGTCGGCCATGATCGCCGAACTGATG
Organism: uncultured Duganella sp.; assembly: GCA_966077345.1. GTDB lineage: Bacteria > Pseudomonadota > Gammaproteobacteria > Burkholderiales > Burkholderiaceae_D > Rugamonas. Next base: position 9,693 of record CBHREK010000030.1, on the reverse strand, counting down.
CCGCAGGAAGAGACGACACCACAAACGAGAGACACGCATGACCCTGTACAGCAAGATCGTAGGCACGGGCAGCTACCTGCCTGAGAAACGCGTCACCAACCATGAACTGGCAGCCCAACTGGCTGCCAAGGGCATCGAGACTTCGGACGAGTGGATTGTGTCGCGCAGCGGCATTTCCGCTCGCCATTACGCGGAACCTGAGCAGGCTTCGTCCGACCTGGGCGTGATCGCTGCCAAGCGCGCGCTGGAAATGGCCGGCATGCAGCCGGACGATATCGACCTGATCATCGTCGCCAGTTCCACCCCCGACTTTTACGGCAGCTTCCCGAGCACGGCCTGCATCGTGCAGAAGAAGCTGGGCATTTCCAATACTTGCGCAGCAGTGGACGTGCAGGCTGTTTGCAGCGGCTTCGTCTATGCGGTGGCGACGGCTGACAGCTTCATCAAGTCCGGCATGCACAAGAACGTGCTGGTGATCGGTGCGGAAGTGTTCTCCCGTATCCTGAATTTCGAAGACCGCACTACCTGCGTGCTGTTTGGCGATGGCGCTGGTGCGATTGTTATGAGCGCGTCGCAAGAGCCTGGCATCCTCGCGTGCAAGCTGCATGCTGACGGCCGCCATTCCGATGTGCTGCGCGTGCCGGGCAGCCTGTCCAACGGTGCAATTGACGGCAGCGCCTTCCTGTACATGGATGGCCAGGCGGTGTTCAAGCTGGCTGTGTCGGTGCTGGAGAAAGTTGCTTACGAGGCGCTGGATGCGGCAGGCATGACTTCCGACCAGATCGACTGGCTGATCCCGCACCAGGCCAATATTCGCATCATGAACGGTACTGCCAGGAAGCTGGGCATGGAGCCGGAAAAGATGGTGGTGACCGTGGACCAGCATGGCAATACTTCCGCAGCTTCGATTCCGCTGGCGCTGGACGTCGCAGTGCGCGATGGCCGCGTGAAGAAGGGCGATGTGGTGATGATGGAAGGCGTCGGTGGTGGCTTCACCTGGGGTGCCGTCCTCGCCCGTATGTAATAAAATGCAGTCCTTTTTAGAATAAGAAGTCTAAAGGTTGAAAGATGAATAAATTCGCGTTCGTATTCCCAGGCCAGGGTTCCCAGGCCGTGGGCATGATGGAGGGCTTTGCCGGCAACCCCGTGGTTGCGCAGACCCTTGCCGAAGCTTCCGACGCATTGCAGTTCGACCTGGCCAAGCTGATCGCTGAAGGCCCGAAAGAAGAACTCGACCTGACCACCAATACCCAGCCGGTCATGCTGACCGCGGCCGTGGCAGCCTACCGCGCCTGGATCGCCGCCGGCGGTCCGGTGCCAACCGTGGTTGCCGGCCACTCGTTGGGCGAGTATTCGGCCCTGGTTGCTGCAGGCGTGATTTCCTTCAAGGATGCCGTGCCGCTGGTGCGCTTCCGCGCGCAGGCGATGCAGGAGGCAGTGCCAGTGGGGCAGGGTACCATGGCTGTGATGCTGGGCCTGTCCGATGAAGACGTGCGTGCAGCTTGCGCCGAAGCGGCTGCTGCCGTGCCGGGCGAAATCGTGGAAGCAGTTAACTACAATGCGCCAGCGCAAGTCGTGGTCGCCGGTCATACCGCCGCGGTCGACAAGGCTTGCGAAATCGCCAAGGCGAAAGGCGCCAAGCGCGCCATGCGCCTGCCGGTTTCCGCGCCGTTCCACAGCTCGCTGCTGAAGCCGGCGTCGGACCGCCTGCGCGAGTACATGGCTTCGATCCATTTCAGCGCGCCGCAAATCCCGTTGATCAACAACGTGGACGTGGCCGTGCTGAACGATCCGGCCTCGATCAAGGATGCCCTGGTGCGCCAGGCTGCTTCCCCGGTACGCTGGGTGGAAACCATGCAGAAAGTTGCTGCTGAAGGCATCACGAATGTGGTTGAATGCGGCCCGGGCAAGGTCCTGATGGGCCTGGCCAAGCGTATCGATCCGGTCCTGGTTGGCGAAGCCATCTACGACCAGGCGACGCTCGAGCGCATGCTGGAAACCCTGAAATAAGAAAAGGATGACAATGACTCTCGCTAATCAAGTAGCACTGGTGACCGGCGCCTCGCGCGGCATCGGCAAGGCAATCGCACAGGAACTGGCCCGCCAGGGCGCCAAGGTGATCGGCACCGCCACCACCGAAGCCGGCGCAGAAGCGATCTCGGCATACCTGGCCGAAATCGGCGCCGAAGCAGGCAAGGGCATGGTGCTGAACGTCACCAACGCCGAGCAGTGCGCTGCCATCATCGACGATATCTCGAAAACCTACGGCGCCGTCGGCATCCTGGTCAACAACGCGGGCATCACGCAAGACCAGCTGGCCATGCGCATGAAGGACGAGGAATGGGATAACGTGATCTCGACCAACCTGACTTCGGTTGGCCGCCTGTCCCGTGCCGTCCTGCGCGGCATGATGAAAGCGAAGACTGGGCGTATCATTAACATCACCTCCGTGGTGGCGTCGGCCGGCAACCCAGGCCAGATGAACTACGCTGCCGCCAAGGCTGGCGTCGAGGGCATGACCCGCGCCCTGGCCCGTGAAATCGGCAGCCGCAACATTACCGTCAACAGCGTCGCCCCTGGTTTTATCGATACCGATATGACCAAGGCGCTGGGCGAAGACCAGCATACGGCCCTGCTGACCCAGATTCCCCTGGGCCGCCTGGGCAAGCCGGAAGATATCGCGGCAGCCGTCGCTTTCCTGGCCTCGCCAGCGGCCGCATATATTACCGGTACCACCCTCCACGTGAACGGTGGTATGTATATGAATTGATACGGTTTTGCGGCATAATGCCGCACGATCGCATCATTTAATAGTGATTTCAACGTAGATCAAATCAAACGTCGAAATTAGTTTATAGGCGCGCAAACCTGCTAAAATGCGCGCTTTCCGTAACAACATATTGGAGCCATAACATGTCGGATATCGAACAACGCGTTAAGAAAATCGTCGCTGAACAACTGGGCGTCGCTGAAGCAGACATCAAGAACGAATCCTCCTTCGTGGACGACCTGGGCGCCGATTCCCTCGACACCGTTGAGCTGGTAATGGCACTGGAAGACGAGTTCGAAATGGAAATCCCAGACGAACAAGCTGAAAAGATCACCACCGTGCAGCAAGCGATCGACTACGCAACTGCACACGTCAAGGCCTAATCAAAGCCCTGACTCTCCGATCCACTCCGGGAGACTCGCTTGAGTTCTAAAAACCGTCGTGTAGTGGTCACCGGCCTCGGTGTTATTTCCCCCGTCGGCAACAGCGTTGCCGACGCGTGGAAAGCAATCACCGAGAGCAAGTCCGGGATCGCAAACATTACTAGTTTTGACGCGTCGGCCTTCTCCACCCGTTTCGCGGGTGAAGTGAAGGGCTTCAACGTCGAGGACTACCTCGACGCCAAAGAAGCGCGTCACATGGATAAATTCATCCACTTCGGCATGGCCGCAGGCATCCAGGCAATCCAGGATTCCGGCATCACCGTGACTGAAGAAAATGCCGATCGCATCGGCGTGATCATTGGATCCGGCATCGGCGGCCTGCCGATGATTGAAGCGCAGAAGGAAGATTACGACAAGCGCGGTCCGCGCCGTATCTCCCCGTTCTTCGTACCGGCCTCGATCATCAATATGATTTCCGGCAACCTGTCGATCAAATACGGCATGCGCGGTCCAAACCTGTCCATCGTGACGGCTTGCACCACCGGCCTGCATTCGATCGGCGCGGCTGCTCGCCTGATTGAATACGGCGATGCGGATGTCATGATCGCCGGCGGCGCGGAATCCACCGTGTCGCCACTGGGCCTGGGCGGTTTCGCTTCGGCCCGCGCACTGTCCGCGCGCAACGATGACCCAGCTACCGCGTCCCGTCCATGGGACAAGGACCGCGACGGCTTCGTGCTGGGCGAAGGTGCGGGCGTCATGGTTCTGGAAGAGTACGAACACGCGAAAGCGCGCGGCGCCAAGATCTATGCAGAATTGCTGGGCTTTGGCATGAGCGCCGATGCATATCACATGACCTCGCCTCTGGAAGACGGCGCTGGTGGCAGCAAGTCGGCGCAGAACGCGCTGAAGAACGCTGGCATCAACCCTGACCAGGTGAACTATGTGAATGCACACGGTACCTCGACCCCGCTGGGCGACGTGGCTGAAGTCCAGGGTGTCAAGCGCACCTTCGGCGACCACGCCAAGAAGCTGGTTGTCAGCTCCACCAAGTCGGCCACCGGCCACCTGCTGGGCGGCGCTGGCGGCCTGGAGTCCGTGTTCACCGTACTGGCAATCCACAATCAGGTGATCCCACCGACCATCAACCTGTTCAACCAGGATCCGGCTTGCGATCTGGACTTCTGCGCCAATACCGCGCGTAATGCCACGATCAACTATGCGCTGAAGAACTCCTTCGGCTTCGGCGGTACCAACGGCAGCCTGCTGTTCGGTAAAGTCTAAACGGAACTTCCAAGCCTCGCCCTGGTCTTAGGACCGGGGCGAGCGCTCCTGCTGTACCCCCCAATTCATTTATTCCTATGTCGATCGCGGCATCTGTCGCTGTTCGTCCGTCGCCATGCCTGCGTGTTTTGCGGGCAGGGATTGTTGCGTCCGTGCTGGCTGTCGGGGCCTGGAGCGGCCAGCCCTTGCTGGCGGCCGCGGCCCTGGCCAGCCTGCGGCGCGATGCCAATTGCAGCCGCATTGATATTTCCGGTGTCGGAGAAATCCGGCTGACGGTATACCGGAAACAGTGCCGGGCACGCTTGCTGGACGGCTGCACCGTATGGCCGGGCGCCTTGCTGCTGCATATGGAGCTGGAAGGCGGCCGGCGCATGTGGCTGGCCTTGCTGCCCGATTCGGTCGCGCGCGGCGCGTGGCGCCCGCTGCAGGCCGCAGTGCGGGCGCAGCTTCAAAAAATGTGAACCAATCGTCGCGGGGCTGATCTGATGAAGGTGGATCCAGATCGTGAACTGGTGGAACGGGCCCGGGCAGGGGAGCGGGCGGCGTTCGACCAGTTGGTGGCACGCTACCAGCGGCGCTTGCTGCGGCTGGTGCTGCGCCTGCTGCGCGACCAGGCCGAGGCGGAGGACGTGGTGCAGGAGACTTTCCTCAGGGCGTACCGGGCCTTGCCGCGCTTTCGGGGCGAAGCGGCGTTTTATACCTGGCTGTACCGGATTGCCCTGAACGGGGCGCGCAATGCCATCCTGCGGCGCCGCCAGCGCAGTGCGCCGCAGGGCATCGCGCCGTCCCAGCTTCCTGCGCCGGTGCCGGAAATCGGCACGCCGGAGTCGATGCTGCTCAGTAAGCAGGTGATGCTGGCGATTGATGCCGCATTGGAGGCCTTGCCGCTGGAACTGCGCACTGCCATCGTGCTGCGGGAAATTGAGGGCTTGAGTTATGAGGAAATTGCGCAAATCATGGAGTGTCCGCTGGGAACCGTGCGCAGCCGGATTTTCCGGGCGCGCGAAGCCATTGCGCGGCGCCTGCGGCCCTTGCTGGATTTGCCTGTTGATAAGCGTTGGTGAGGAGGGGCAATGATCTTACTGCCGGATGAAGACGAGCTGCCTGTCGGTGCCCAGGTCAATGCCGTGATCGGGGAGGCGTTGCGGCACAGCGTGGCCGAAGTCGAGCCTAGCGCGGACTTCGAGGAGCGGCTGGCTGCGGCGCTCGATGCGGCTGAGCGCGCCGCCGGGGGAGGGGGTAAAGCGGCGGGCACGGAGCCGCCCGGCGCGCCGGGCGAGGCGGGGCCGGGCTCGGAAATGGTGGAAGCGGCCTCTTGAAACGTCGCGGGGGCGCCCGCAACATATCGTCACAATATCCGGCTCCCGTTTAACGCGAAGCTGATTTATATTGCTTGTTCTTCATTGACTTCACAAAAACGCAACCATGAAAAAAACCATGATTTCTGCGCTGGTACTGAGCGCAGCCTCCCTCGGCCTGCCAGCCGTTGCCGGTTTCGCGCCCGCCCATGCGGCGGCTCCCGCCGTGGCCGGTTTGCCGGATTTTGCCGACCTCGTTGAGCGAGTCGGTCCGGCAGTCGTGAATATCCGTACGACGGAACGCATTACCCAGAAAGACGTCGACGCGGCCGGCCAGGCCGATGAAATGCAGGAATTCCTGCGCCGCTTCTTCGGCGGCCAGATGCCGCGCGGCCAATCGCCGCGCCGCCGCAACCTGCCGACTCCTGGCCAGGAAATCCAGCGCGGCATCGGCTCGGGCTTTGTGGTGTCGGCCGACGGCTATGTACTGACCAATGCCCACGTGGTGGACGGCGCCGACGAAGTGTACGTGACCCTGACCGACAAGCGCGAGTTCAAGGCCAAGGTGCTGGGCGCCGATGCCCGCGCCGACGTGGCCGTGCTGAAGATCGACAGCGGCGGCAAGCTGCCTTACCTGACCATCGGCGACCCGAACAAGGCGCGCGTGGGCGAGTGGGTGATTGCGATCGGTTCGCCGTTCAACCTGGAAAACACCGTGACCTCCGGCATTATCTCGGCCAAGGCACGCGATACCGGCGACCTGCTGCCGCTGATCCAGAGCGACGTGGCCGTCAACCCAGGCAACTCGGGCGGCCCGCTGATCAACCTGCGCGGCGAAGTAATCGGCATCAATTCGCAGATCGCGACCCTGTCCGGGGGCTATAACGGCATTTCCTTCGCGATCCCGATCGACGAGGCGATGCGCGTGGCCGACCAGCTGAAAAAGTCGGGCAAGGTAACGCGCGGCCGCCTGGGCGTGCAGATCGGCGAGCTGAACAAGGATGTGGCCGAATCGCTGGGCTTGAAGAACAACAAGGGCGCCGAAGTGACCCAGGTTGAGCCGGGCAGCCCGGCCGACAAGGGCGGCCTGCGCGTGGGCGACGTGGTCATCAAGTACAACGGCAAGGACATCGACCGCTTTGCCGACCTGACCCGCATGGTGCTGGGTACCACGCCGGGCACCAAGGCAACCCTGACGGTATGGCGCAAAGGTGCCCCGGCCGATGTGCATGTGACCGTGGGCGAGGCTGATCCGGACAACAAGGTGGCAGGCCGTTCGAGCGGCAAGAAAGGCGAGAAGAAGGATGAGGCGCCTGCCACGGCGGTCAATGCGCTGGGCTTTGTGGTCAGCGACCTGACCGCTGCGCAAAAGCGCGAATTGGGCGTGACCGGCGGCGTGATCGTGGAAGACACGGACGGCCCGGCCGAGGCTGCAGGCCTGCGCCAGGGCGATATCCTGCTGATGCTGAATAACCAGGACATCGTGGACGCCAGGCAGTTCAACGCTGCCGTGGCCAAGCTCGATCCGAAGCGGGCCGCCGCCGTGCTGGTCCGTCGCGGCAACCAGGCGCAGCACTTCTCGCTGCGCCCGGCGCCAGCTTCCAAGTAAGCGCAATACCCTCCGACGCCGCCGCGCGTTTGTCGCCCCTCAAGGCGGCAAGCTCGCGGCGGCGTTACATTTGGCTGGTCCCGTTTTCGCACGGAGGAAGCCATGCCGCATGAGTTTGACAAGCCGCATCCACCGGCAGAAGATGGTCGCACCGAAGTTCGTGTGACAAGGCTGGAGGTTGAAGTAATGGAACATCGGGAGCGCATGGCCCGCCTGGAGGAGCGACTGGACAAGATGGCGACGAAAGAAGATGTAGAGCGCATGGGCGCGACAATCATCAAGTGGTGCATCGGATTGATGTTTGGCTTTACGACCTCGACTATCGTGGTAATGACTTTCGTGCTTAATTACGCGTCGCCGCCGCAAGGGCGATTCGCCAAGCTGGAACCTATTGCTGCGACGGCAGTTCAGCCTGCGCCAATCATCATCACCATTCCTCCCGGCGCGCTACAATGGCAGCCCGCGCCCGAGGGGGCGCAGACTAGCCCACGCAAGCCCTGAATGCACTTTACCCTGTACTCCCGCTCCTATTGCCACCTGTGCGAAGACATGCTGGCCGCCCTGAATGCCCTGCAAACCCCTGAAAAGCCGTTCACCGTCGAGGTCATCGACGTCGACTCCGACGAGGCCCTGGTGGCGCGCTTCGATGAGCTGGTGCCGGTGCTGTTCGCTGATCTCAACGAGCCGGAGCTGTGCCATTACTTCCTGGACGAGGCTAAAGTACGGGCCTTGTTGTCGAATTAATTGCAGTTCTCGCAAGGTTTCTCCAGAAATCCGGCTTTCCCCTCTGAAATCCGGTAAAATGCCGGGGGTTACCCTTGCATTGATTTCCATAAAAAGGCGCTCAAGCGCCTTTTTGTTATAGCTCGTTTCGATTTTTAATGAACAACATTCGCAATTTTTCCATCATCGCCCACATTGACCACGGCAAGTCCACGCTGGCGGATCGCATCATCCAGCTGTGCGGCGGCCTGTCCGACCGCGAGATGGAAGCGCAGGTCCTGGACTCCATGGACCTGGAACGTGAACGCGGCATCACCATCAAAGCCCAGACCGCAGCCCTGAAGTACAAGGCGCGCAACGGCGAGGTCTACAACCTGAACCTGATCGACACACCGGGCCACGTCGACTTCTCCTATGAAGTGAGCCGCTCCCTGTCCGCCTGCGAAGGCGCGCTGCTGGTGGTGGACGCGTCGCAGGGCGTGGAAGCGCAGACCGTGGCCAACTGCTACACCGCGCTCGACCTGGGCGTGGAAGTGGTTCCGGTGCTGAACAAGATCGACCTGCCGAACGCCGACCCGCCAACCGCCATCGCCGAGATCGAAGACGTGATCGGCATCGAGGCCGGCGACGCCGTGCAGTGCTCGGCCAAGACCGGCCTGGGCGTGGAAGACGTGCTGGAATCGATCATCGCCAAGGTGCCGCCGCCAAAGGGCGACCCTGAAGCGCCGCTGCAGGCCCTGATCATCGACTCCTGGTACGACGCCTACGTGGGCGTGGTGATGCTGGTGCGCGTGGTGAACGGCACCCTGCGTCCAAAAGAAAAAATCCGCCTGATGGCGACCGATTCGGTGCAACTGGTGGAAGACATCGGTATCTTCTCGCCGCGTTCCGTTTCGCTGCCGCAGCTGACCGCAGGCCAGGTGGGCTTCGTCATCGCCGGCATCAAGGAACTGAAAGCCGCCCGCGTGGGCGACACCATCACCCATGCGCAAAACGGCGCCCCGGCTCCGCTGCCAGGCTTCAAGGAAGTCCAGCCGCAGGTGTTCGCCGGCCTGTTCCCGGTGGAGGCCAACCAGTACGACGCGCTGCGCGACTCGCTGGAAAAGCTGAAGCTGAACGACGCCGCGCTGCAGTTCGAGCCTGAAGTGTCGCAGGCGCTGGGCTTCGGCTTCCGCTGCGGCTTCCTCGGCCTGTTGCATATGGAAATTATCCAGGAGCGCCTGGAGCGTGAATACGGTCTAACCTTGATTACGACCGCACCGACCGTCGTATATCGCGTCACCACCACCAAGGGCGAAGTGCTGGAGATCGATAATCCGGCGGAGCTGCCTCCGCCCGGCAGCATTGAGCGATTCGAAGAGCCGTTCATTCTCGCGACTGTCATTACGCCCGAGCGCTATATGGGAGCCATTCTCCAATTGTGTCAGGAGCGCCGCGGGACGCAACGCAGCATTCACTTCCTCGATCCGACACGCGTGATGATCAGCTATGAAATGCCGCTCAATGAAGTCATCCTGGATTTTTACGACAAATTGAAGTCTCGAACGCAGGGTTATGCCTCGCTGGATTATGAGGTGCTCGGCTATCGGGAATCGGATCTGGTCAAGCTCGACATTTTGCTCAACG
>CBHREK010000029.1:0-231698 GCA_966077345.1 uncultured Duganella sp. | reverse complement strand
TACGTTCCGATATATTACTCACCCGTTCGCCACTCGCCGCCAGGCCGAAGCCCGCGCTGCCGTTCGACTTGCATGTGTAAAGCATGCCGCCAGCGTTCAATCTGAGCCAGGATCAAACTCTTCAGTTCAATCTCTGTTTTTCGGCATTGCTGCCGAGGTCACTCACTCAAAATACTGACGAATCTCTTTCGAGATTACGTTTAATTTTGTGCGAGCGTTATAACGTATATTTTGAGCATCAGGCCCGAAGGCCTGGGCATATCGTCAAACGCCCACACTTATCGACTGTTGATTTTTAAAGATCGCTGCGTTTAGCGACAAATCGTTGTGTTTGTCAGCAGCAGAGAAGCGAGATTATGCGGTACAGCGTGCAACTCGTCAACCCCTTCTTTTTCTCGTTTCGCTTTACTGATTTGTCAGCGCTGCGTTGCGAGGGACAGAACTATAACCAAACGCCTGACGTTTTGCAAGTGAATAGTTTGCCGTCACGATGGCGCAAGCGATCCAGGCCGACCACAAGGTGTGCGTCAGGAAATGTGCGCCGCGAAGTTGCTGCACAAAACCCACCCCTAATGCGAATGCCATTGCCAAACCGCCGACTCCCAGCGCTTTGCGCGGCTGCTCCGGCCACCAGAACGCCGACAGTGCGATCAGCCACAGGGCGCTGGAGGCATGGCCGCCGGGCAGGCAGTGGCCTGCGTCGATGCCGGCCGGCATCAGCTCAAGCAAGCGTATATATGGGGCAGTACCACCATAACGATCCAGGTCCCATGGGCAATGCGAAGTACTGGCACGCTTCAGCAGGCTAATCACCACCGGCACACTGATCGCCGACATCGCAAGCACCCTCATACCCAGGCGACGAGCGGGCGCCCAATGCAGGTGCGGCCGCCAGACATCCCACAATGCCAGCACCACAGCGGCGCCTGCCAGGCAGGACAGCACGGCCTTGAGGATCACATGATTGAATTGTTCTGTGAACCAGGCGTGCTGCAAAGGGAACATGCCACGCGCACGGTCATACACCATGTCAGCCAAGCGCAAGTCAACATCCGTGTACTGCCCAAGCCACAGGATCAAGGCTGCCGACACCGCCAGTGCCAGCAGCCCCCAGGAATTCTTAAGTATCGTCAATACACGCATGGAACATATCTAACTTCGGGTTGTAAACTGCCGTATTCACATTCAGCATGCCAAGCGTGGAATGGAATACGTTATCGTGCGAGAACTGCTGGCTGCTGCGTGCTGCAAGGCAGCTGCGGTCTACGCGGAAGCGCTGGCTGAAGCTGTCTGACATCCACAGCATCATCGGCACCTTGCGCTGCTCTTCCGGCGAGAAGATGTATGGCGCGCCGTGCAGGTACATATTCTTCTCTCCCAAAGACTCGCCATGATCGGAGAAGTACAGCATCGATGCCGGCACCCCGGCCTCTTTCAGTACCTTGATGGTCTTATCAAGGAAATAGTCGGTGTAGAGAATGGTGTTGTCGTAGGCCGCCGTGATCTGCTCGGGCGAACACTGCTCCAGTTCATTGGTCTGGCATACCGGGCCAAACTTCCTGAATTCATCCGGATAGCGCTTCCAGTAGGCCGGGCCATGGCTGCCCTTCTGGTGCAGCACGATCACCAGGTCCTTCCTGGCATTGCGGATCAGGTCCGGCAAGCCCTCCAGCAGGTGCTCGTCAAAGCACTCTTCCGAGTTGCAAAGCGGGTTGCCGGCGACCGGCTTGGACATGTCTTCGAAACGCACGCGGGCACATACGCCCTTGCAGCCGGAATTGTTATCGCGCCAGATCACCTCCAGCCCGGCGTGCTGCAGCACATCCAACAATCCCTCCTTGCTGCGCGCCTTATCTTCCGAATAACCTTCACGCGTCAGGTCGGAGAACACGCATGGGACTGAAACTGCAGTAGCAGTGCCGCAGGAGCTCACGTTATTGAAATTGACCAGTTCCTTCACTTGCGCCAGGCGAGGATTGGTCTCGCGCGCATAGCCGTTCAGCGAAAAATTCATGGCCCGCGCAGTTTCGCCGACCACTATGACGGTCACGGTGCGCTGGCTGTTGCCGACGGCAGCCCACAGGCTGCCCCTCGCGGCATCGGTGCCAAGAGGCGCGATTACCGTCGCAGTCGCAAATTTACGTTTGAAGTAGCTGTTCGTGGCCTGGAACACATTGGTTGGCGTGAGCATGAAGCGCAACTCCCGGTGCTCGCGGATCGCCGGCGCCAGGGTCTTGAACAGTACCAGCAACAGGCCGGCAGACAGCAGCAGGGAGCCCGCGACCAGCCCAGTGTTCACCAGCACTTCGCGGCGCAGGGGGCCGTAGCGAACTGGCAAGCGCCAGATCAGCCAGGATGGAATGACGCCAAACAGCAGCACCGACTGCACCAGCTTCCAGCTGAACAGTTCTCCCGCCTCGCGCACGTCCGTCTCCACCACGTTCTGCACCATGGAGGCGTCGACCACGATGCCGTACTGGGACATGAAGTAGGCTGTCAGCGACGACAGCAGCAACAGCACTATCACGACTGGCTTGAACAGCCGCCGGTAGTTCACCAGCGCCAGCACCCCGCTGAAAATCAGCACCAACAGCAGGGCGACGCCAAGATAGACCAGCAGGTTGGCCAGCCGGAAGCCGCCGGTAGCCGAGACAAAACCCTTCCAGAAACTGATGTTATAGATCAGGACCAGGAAGGACGCAGCGGCAAGCGGGAGACAGGCGGAATGGATGCGAGGCAATTTCATCCTCGCACGATAGCTTGCGCTAGGTAAAGGCCATGTAAAGGCCGCGTTAAGATTGCGTTAAATCGGCTGGAAAGCTGATGTCGAAACGTGTGCCGCCGCCTTCGCGTTGCCGAACATGCAACTCAGCGCCAATATGGGCGCAAATCCGCTGCACCAGTCCAAGGCCAAGCCCAGTGCCCGACGAAGCGCCATCGTTATCCGGCACCGGCTCGCCAAGCAGGCGTGCCATGGCTGCCGGCGGCAAACCGGGGCCGGTGTCTTCCACCACGATCGAGCGCTGCTCCAGGCGCAGCACGACCTCACCCTGCTCGGTGTAGGCACAGGCATTGCGCAGAAGGTTGCTGATGGCGGCCTGCAGCAGTTCGCGCGAGCCGTGTACCGTGAAATCCGCGCCGTCCAGGTAGCGAAGGACCACCGGTTTGCCCGCTACTAACGGTTGGCAGCGAGCTGCCTCGTATTGCGCCAGTTCGGCAACCGACTGCGGCGGCGCTTCCAGCCCTTGCGGCGAGCGTGCCAGCCGCAGCAGCACGCTGGCGACATCGCTGGCTTCGCGCGCGGCGCGGTAAATCCGCTCGGCCGGCGCTTGCAGCCCGGGCTCGCCCTCGGTGCGCGAAATCAGCACTTCCGCCGCGCCGCTGATCACGGTTAGCGGCGTACGCAATTCGTGGCTGACGTCCCCGGTGAAGAAGCGTTCGCGGTCGAGGAATTGCTTAAGCTCGCCGGTGCGGCCGGCAAAGGCCCGCGCCAGCACGCCCAGTTCATCGTCGCGCTCGAGGCAGGGCAAGTCATCCCGGCGCTCTTCGACCGCCCGCGACAGCACGGTGATCGGCGTAACAATGCGGTTGGCAAGGAAGCGCGCCAGCACCAGGGAACAGGCGACAAAAGTAAGGAAGCCCGCAGCGAACATCGAATACACGACGATCTCGATCTTTTCATATTCGCTATCGTGATCCACCACCACGAACTCGCCATGTCCGTCATTTCCGGCAAGGACGTGCAAGTCGGTTCCGTCGACCGTGATTTCACGGACGCCATGGGGCAGTCCGCGCAGCGAACGCGGGATGTCGGCGCCGTGATGAAATGACAAGCCGGCCGGCATCTGGACCGGCATGCCGCCGGTATGACGCGGCGCGGCCCACAGCGCCACTTCCTCGAGGCGTTCGTCGACCAGCTTTTCTTCGATGCCTTCCACCGCCAGCGCGGCAATCACCGCAAATACCGCGGATACGGCGATCGCAAAAGTCATGTAGGCGCCAATGATGCGGCGGCGCAGAGAATCAGTTTTCTTCATCGGAGTTCACCAGCTTGTAGCCGATGCCCGGGATGGTGCGCAGCATGGCAAATGGATAAGGTTTGTCCAGTGCCTGGCGCAGCGCGTGGATGTGGGTGCGCAGCGCATCGCTGTCCGGGCGTTCGTCGCCCCATACGTCATGTTCCAGCGCATCGCGCGTCACGATGCGCGGCGCTTCCTTCATCAGGCTTTTCAGGATGGTATAGCCGGTGCGGGTCAGCACCAGTGGGCGGCCGGCACGGCGTACTTCGTAATTGACCGTATCGAACGTCAGGTCGCCGAACTGCAGTACCGGCGTTGCGGCCTGCACGCCGCGCGCACGCCGCACCAGGGCGCGCAAGCGGATTTCCAGCTCCACCAGGGAAAATGGCTTGACCAGGTAGTCGTCGGCCCCGCTCTCGAAGCCGGCAACCTTGTCTTCCAGCGTGTCGCGCGCGGTCAGCATCAGTACCGGGGTGGCCTTGCCCAACTCCCCGCGCAGCTTGCGGCACAGCTCCATGCCGTTCAGGCCGGGCAGCATCACGTCGAGCACCACGGCGTCATATTCATGCTCGGTGGCCAGCGCCAGCCCACCGTAACCATTGGCTGCCGTATCCAGTACGTACCCTTTAGGCTCAAGGAAGCCGTACAGGTTGGCGACAATATCCTTATTGTCTTCAATGATAAGTATCCGCATACGGGCATTATAATTCCGCGATGACTATCCCACACATCACCCCACTCAAAGACGAAGCCCTCGCGGCCCAACTGGATCGCGCCATCAACAACAAGACCAAGCCGCTGGGCAGCCTGGGGGCGCTGGAGGGATTGGCGCACAAGGCCGGCATGATCCAGCAAACCACCAGCCCGCAGGTGCGCGAGCCTGCCATCCTGGTGTTCGCGGGCGACCATGGCGTGGTGGCGGAGGGCATTTCGGCCTTCCCGCAGGACGTGACCTGGCAGATGGTGGAAAACTTCCTGGCCGGCGGCGCTGCCATCAATGTGTTCGCGCGCCAGAACGGCTGCTCGCTGAAGGTGGTGGATGCGGGCGTCAAGCATGATTTCGGGCCGCGCGAAGGGCTGGTCAACCGCAAGATCGCCCCCGGCACGGCCAATTTTGCACAGCAGCCGGCCATGTCGGTGCAGCAGTGCATGGAAGCCATCGAGTGCGGCATGGACCTGGTGGCCGAGCTGCCGGGCAATGTGCTGGGCTTCGGCGAGATGGGCATCGGCAATACCACTGCCGCTGCGGCCCTGATGCACCGCCTGACCGGCATTCCGGTAGCGGACTGCGTGGGCGCCGGCACCGGCCTGGCTCCGGAAGGCGTGCTGCACAAGCAGCGCGTGATCGAGGCGGCCATGGCGCTGCATTCCGATGCCCAGGGCGGGCTGCAGGCGCTGGCCACCTTCGGCGGCCTGGAGATCGCCATGATGGTTGGCGCCATGCTGAAGGCTGCCGAGCGCCGCATGGTGCTGCTGATCGACGGCTTTATCGTCACCAGCGCCCTGCTGGTGGCGTCCCGCGTACAGCCGGCGGTGCTGGATTACTGCGTGTTCTCGCACTGTTCCGATGAAAATGGCCACAAGCGCATGCTGGACTTCCTCGGCGGCCGTCCCCTGCTGAACCTGGGCCTGCGCCTGGGCGAAGGCACCGGTGCCGCCTTGGCCGTGCCACTGCTGCAGGCTGCCGTCAACTTCCTGAACCAGATGGCGACTTTCGAGTCGGCCCAGGTCAGCGAGAAGTCCGAGTAAGCACCCATGCAGCAGTTGCGCCTGTTCTTCATCGCACTGCAGTTCTTTACGCGCCTGCCTATCCCGCGCTGGGTAGGCTTCGAGCCGGCCTGGCTGCACCATGCCTCGCGCTATTTCCCTGCCGTGGGACTGGTGGTCGCTGCGATTGCGGGCGGCGTCTATGCGGCGGCGGCGCTGTTCCTGCCCCCGGCTGTAGCGGTCTTGCTGTCCACTGCCGCCGGCATCTATGCCACCGGCGCCTTCCACGAAGACGGTTTTGCCGATAGCTGCGACGGCCTAGGCGGCGGCCACACGCGCGAGCGCGTGCTTGAGATCATGAAGGATTCGCGCATCGGCGCCTATGGCGCTATCGGCATCGGCCTGATGCTGGCCACCAAGGTGGCAACGCTGGCCGGCATGCCGAAGATGGCAGTGCTGGGCGCAGTGCTGGCGGCGCATCCACTGTCCCGCCTCATGGCTTGTTCGCTGATCTGGCGCATGGAATACGCCCGTGCCGAAGGCAAGGCCAAGCCGCTGGCGCAGGAAATGCGCGGCGGCGAGTTCGCCATAGCCGCGTTGACTGCCGCCCTGCCCACCGCTGCGGTGTGCTACGCCGGCTGGCTGACACCCACCGCGCTGGCCGCAGGCCTCGGCGGCATGCTGCTGGCCACGCTCTGGCTGGCGCGTAAATTCCAGCAGCGCCTGGGCGGCTATACCGGCGATTGCCTCGGCGCCGTCCAGCAGTTGACGGAAGCTGTGTTCTACCTAGGCGTGCTGGCCTGCGTGTGGAACTGATCCTCATTCGCCATCCGCAGCCTGACGTCGCACAGGGCGTGTGCTATGGCAGCAGCGACATCCCGGCCGCCGCGGCAGCCTTGTCAGAAGGCCATGCCCTGCTGGCAGCAGAACTGGCGCCTGCCCTGGCCGCCGGCTTCCGGCTTTACTCAAGCCCCCTCCGGCGCTGCACTGCGCTTGCTTCCCTGCTGGGCGAGTTCACGCCCGATGCACGGCTGGCGGAGATGAACTTCGGCGCGTGGGAGCTTCGCCCTTGGTCCGGCATTGCGCATGAAGAAGTGGACGCCTGGGCCGCCGACCTGCTCGATTGCCGCCCCGGCGGCGGCGAAACCGTGCGCGAAGTGGCCGGCCGCGTGCAATCCTTCCTCGACGAGTTGCGGCATGACGCCGTCGTCGTCTGCCACGCCGGCACCATGCGCCTGATGGCTGCCATCGCCGCCGGCGAGCCCCTGCAACAGGCGGCCGCCAAGGCAAACCACATCAAGTATTGCGGGATCCTTCGCTTGTCCTTGCCCGCCAAGTCCGTATAATGGCGGGGTTTTGGTGCCCGCAATCGAATTCTCGACTGCAGTTAAACGGGAAACACGGCGCTGTCCCTGACAGCCAACGTGTGCTGCCCCCGCAACGGTAAACAAGTGCCGCCTTCAATGTGCGGCAGCGACCTCCCAGCCACTGTGCGAAAGCATGGGAAGGCCAGGCCGCCAGACTTGCCAGCCCGGATACCGGCCAGACCAGGTGGGAACGCGCCCTGCGCACGTTCCTGTTCATGCCGGCTTACGGGGACGTGGGCCGGCGGCTCGTTACGAAAGTTGTCATGACCTTTCCCGTCACCCGGCAAGCGGCCCTCGCGTCGCTGGCTCTGGCTGTTGCCGCACCTGCCGTCCAGGCGCAAACCCAGGCTCCCGTCCTGAACTCCGTCCTTGTCACCGCGACCCGCACTCCGCAGCCTGCACGCGATGTCATCAGCGACACGCTGAGCATCGGCCCAGAAGAGATCGCGCGCAGCGGCGCCGGCTCCATCACCGAACTGCTGCAGCGCCAGCGCGGCATCGAAGTCACCCGCAACGGCGGACCGGGAACCAATTCCGGCGTGTTCCTGCGCGGTTCCAACGGCAACCAGGTGATCGTGCTGATCGACGGCGTGCGCATCGGCTCGGCCAGCAGCG
Source organism: uncultured Duganella sp. (assembly GCA_966077345.1). GTDB lineage: Bacteria > Pseudomonadota > Gammaproteobacteria > Burkholderiales > Burkholderiaceae_D > Rugamonas. Next base: position 223,990 of record CBHREK010000029.1, on the reverse strand, counting down.
GCGCGGCCGCCTGGAATGCGATTCCCCTGTCCGCCATCGACCATATCGAAGTTGTATACGGCCCGTTGAGCACGCTGTACGGCGCCGATGCCATCGGCGGCGTGGTGCAGATCTTCACCAGGAAGGGCCAGGGCGGCCTGGCACTGGATGCCGGCGTACTGGCCGGCACTTACGGCACGCGATCTGGCACCGCAGGCATTTCCGGCAGCGCCGGAGCGTTCAACTATGCGCTCAGCGCGGGGAAGGAGCGTGCCGACGGTTTCTCCGCCACCCTGCCCACCAGCACCAGCTACAACCAGGACGACGACGGCTATGACCGCAAGCACGCCAACGGCCAGCTGGCCTGGCAGGTCGCGCAAGGCCACGAACTGGGCATGCAATTCCTGCATAGCGACCAGGAAGCGGATTACGACAGCGGCACCAAGGTGCGCGCCTGGAGCACGCAGAAGCTCGACACAGCCGCACTCTACTCGCGCAACCGCCTGAGCGATGCCTGGCAGATGACGACGCAAGCCGCGCAATCGCGCGACAAGTCCGGCAGCTTTGCCGCCACCGCCAGCCAGATCGATACCAAACAGACCCAGTTCAGTTGGCAGAACGATATCGCGCTGGGCACCGACAGCCTGCAACTGCTGGCCGAACACCGCAAGGAAGAAATCGAATCCAACACCGCCGCCCTGGTACGTGAGCGCAGTACCACTTCCTGGGCCGCCAGCTACAACATGAAGCGCGGCGACCACCTGCTGGCCGCCGCCGCCCGCAACGACGACAGCTCGCAGTATGGTTCGAAGAGCACCGGCTCGCTGGGCTACGGCTACCGCATCACGCCGGGCCTGCGCGTCAACGCCAGCTATGGCACCAGCTTCCGCGCACCGACTTTCAATGAACTGTACTACCCTGGCTACGGCCTGCCGGCCAATCGTCCGGAAGAAGGCCGCAACCGCGAGATCGGCATCCACTTCGAGCAGGGCGGCACGTCCCTGGGCGCCACGGCCTACCGCAACAAGCTGACCGACCTGCTGGTGAACATCGCCCCTTGTCCGCTGCCCGGCTTCCGCTTTGGCTGCGCCTACAACGTCAACCAGGCCACGCTGGAAGGCATCACCCTGTCGGCACGCCAGCAGCTGGGCAGCCATTTCACGCTGTCCGCCAGCGCCGACCTGCAGAACCCGCGAGACGACATCAGCGGCAAGCTGCTGGTACGCCGCGCCAAGCGCCACGGCAACGTAGCGCTGGAATATACTGCGGGCAGCCTGAGTACCGGCGCCGAATGGCAGCTTTCCGGCTACCGCTTCGACGATACGGCCAACCGCAACCGCCTCGGCGGCTATGGCTTGCTGAACCTGTACGCGGCATGGGAATTCGATCGTTCCTGGACTGCCACCCTGCGCTGGAACAACGTGGCCGACAAACACTATGAACTGGCGCGCAATTACGCCACCGCCGGTTCCACCGTGTATGCCGGCCTGCACTACAGCTACAAATAAATGAGATAAGCTGCCCGCTATGCATCCTCTTTCCGCCAACCTGCGCTTGCGCGCCGTCACCGTCATCATCCTGCTGGTGCTGTTATCGCTGGCCAGCGTGGTGGCCGCCGGCATGATCGGTTCGGTCAGCATTCCGCTGGCCGACTTGCCGGGGGCTCTTCGGGAATTCATCAGCGGGCAGCCAACTTCATTGCCGGGCCACCTGCTTGGCCTGCGCGCCGAGCGTGCCGCCACGGCTTTCGTCACCGGCGCTTCGCTATCGCTAGCCGGCGTGATGATGCAGGCCTTGCTGCGCAATCCCCTGGCCGATCCTTACGTGCTGGGCATCTCGTCCGGCGCGTCGGTCGGTGCGCTGGCAGCGCTGCTGTTCATGTGTGCGGCATGGATGGTGGATGCCGCCTCTTTCGCCGGCGCGGTGGCGGTGTCGATGATGCTCTACTTCCTGGCGCGGCGCGACCTGCGCGGCGGCACCGCGGCGGAAGGCGGCACTGCCCTGCTGCTGTTGACCGGCGTGATCCTGTCGGCAGGATGCTTCGCGCTGGTGACGCTGATGCTGTCGATCGCGCCGGAAAGCCGCTTGCGCACCATGGTGTTCTGGCTGATCGGCGACCTGTCCGGCTCCCCGATCCGCTGGCTGCCATGGATCGTGCTGGCCGGCGGCCTTGCATTCGCCTTGCGCGCAGCGCGTTCGCTGAACGTGATGGCCTTGCATGCGGAAGCGGCGGCGACGCTGGGTATCCGCGTCGGCGCCCTGCGCAAAGGCCTGTTCTTCTGCTCCGGCCTGCTGACCGCCAGCGCCGTGACAACCGCCGGCAGCATCGGCTTCGTCGGCCTGATCGTGCCGCACGCCTGCCGTTTTGCCTTCGGGCCCGACCACCGCTTGCTGGTGCCAAGCGCCACGCTGATCGGCGGCGCCTACCTGGTGCTGGCCGACACCGTGGCGCGCACCATCATCGCCCCGCAGCAGTTGCCTGCGGGCGTCGTGACTGCACTGGTCGGCACGCCGGTCTTCCTGTACCAACTGCACCGGCTGAGGAAATAAGATGATCGGCACCCATCAACTGCGCCTTGCCATGGGCAAGCGCACCCTGGTCGACAAGCTGGACTGGCAGGTCGGCGACGGCGAATGCTGGAGCGTGATCGGCCGCAACGGCGCCGGCAAGAGCACCTTGCTGCGCACCCTGGCCGGCCTGCGCCAGCCGGAAGCCGGCTATGTCAGCATCGACCGCCGCGCATTGGGCGAATGGCCGCTGCAGGAACTGGCGCTCAAGCGCGCCTTCCTGGCGCAGGCCCGCAACGACGCGTTCTCCTACTCCGTGATCGAAACCGTGCTCTCCGCGCGCCATCCCTATCACGACAACCGGTACTGGGAAAACAGCGACGACCACCAGGCTGCCATTGCCGCCCTGGCAGCAATGGAAGTTGACCACCTGGCGGCGCGCGACGTGTGCACGCTGTCCGGCGGCGAGCGCCAGCGCGTGGCCATCGCCGCCATGCTGGCGCAGGATACGCCGCTGCTGCTGCTCGACGAGCCGGCCAATGCGCTGGACCTGGCGCACCAGGTCAGCGTGATGTCGCTGCTGTCCAAACTGTGCCGCGAACAACGCAAGACCGTGGTGATGGTGGGCCACGACCTGACGCTGGCGCACAGCGTCTCTTCCCACGCCCTGCTGCTGATGGGCGACGGCCGCTGGCTGGCCGGACCGGTCGCGGAAGTGATGCAGCCTGCTGTCCTCGGCGAATACCTTGACCATCCAATCGAAATCGTCCGCCACGGCGAACGCACCATCTTCATTCCCGGGAGTCCCCCATGAGCGACATCAACGAACGCCACCGCGACCGCATGGAGCGCAAGAAGGCCATTATCGACGCCAGGATTGCGGCAGCCGACAAGAATATCGGCGTCCTGATCGTCAATACCGGCAATGGCAAGGGCAAGAGCTCGAGCGGCTTGGGCATGGCGATGCGAGCGATGGGCCATGGCATGAAGGTAGGCGTGGTGCAGTTCATCAAGGGTGCGATGTCGACCGGCGAGGAACAGTTCCTGCGCCGCTTCCCGGAAGAGTGCAGCTTCCACGCCATGGGCGAAGGCTATACCTGGGAAACCCAGAACCGCGAACGCGATATCGAAAAGGCGCAGCAAGCCTGGGAGCAGGCGCGCGCCTTCCTGCGCGACCCGTCCTACGGTATGGTGGTGCTGGATGAATTGAACATCGCCCTGAAGTACCGCTACCTGGACGTGCACGAAGTGATTGCCGACCTGCTCGACCGGCCGGAGATGCAGCACGCCGTGGTTACCGGACGCGCCGCACCGCAGGAACTGATCGACGTCGCCGACACCGTCACTGAAATGACCGTCGTCAAGCATGCTTTCAAGGCTGGCATCGCAGCGCAGCCGGGCACAGAATGGTAGCGCGCGCCGTCCTGATTGCCGCTGCCGCTTCCGGCCAGGGCAAGACCACCGTCACAGCGGCACTGGCGCGCAAGCTGGTACGCGCCGGGCGAAGCGTGCGGGTCTTCAAGTGCGGGCCGGACTTCATCGACCCGATGGTGCTGGCGCGCGCCTGCGGTGCGCCGGTCGAGTCACTCGACCTGTGGATGGTGGGCGCTGAGCGCTGCCGGGCCTTGCTGGCCGAAGCGGCAGCCCAGGCGGATGCCATCCTGGTCGAGGGAGTAATGGGCCTGTACGACGGTACGCCGTCCGCCGCCGACCTGTCGCGCGAATTCGGCCTGCCGGTGCTGGCCGTGATCAATGCCGGCGCCATGGCGCAGACTGCCGGGGCGCTGGTGCACGGCTTGCGCGACTACGGACCTGTTGCCATGGCTGGCGCGGTGGCCAATCGCATTGCCAGCCCGGGACATGCAGCCATGGTGGCGGCCTCGCTGCGCGACATTCCTTTGCTCGGGACCCTGCCCAAGCAAGCCGCATCGCTGCCTGAACGCCATCTTGGCCTTGTCCTGCCGGACGAAGTCGCGAACCTTGATGAACTGCTCGACACGCTGTCGGACCAGTTGACGCTCGACCTGGCGGCATGGGATGCCCTACCGGCTGCGCACATCGCTGGGGACGCCTCGGCAGCCCCCAGCGCGGCACCAGCCGGGCGGCCGCTTGAAGGGTCCCGCATCGCCATTGCCCGCGATGCCGCTTTCATGTTCCTCTATCCTGCCAACCTGACAACGCTGGAAGCGCTGGGCGCGCAACTCGATTACTTCTCGCCGCTAGCCGACGAGCCGGTGCCGGGTGGAGCCACGGCAGTCTATCTGCCCGGCGGCTATCCCGAGCTGCACGCGCCCGAACTCTCTGCGCGCCAGCGCTGGCAGGCCTCGCTGCGCGCGGCGCACGCCGATGGGCTGCCGATCGTGGCCGAATGCGGCGGCATGATGGCGCTCGCCGACTCGCTGCAGGACAAGGAAGGCAAAGACTGGCCCATGGCCGGCCTGTTGCCCGGAAAAGTCGTCATGCAAACCCGCCTTGCAGGACTGGGCGCGCAAGCGATGCAGACGGCACAAGGCGCGCTGCGCGGGCACACCTTCCATTACTCGCGCCTGGAAACGACCGAACCGGCCTTCGCAACGACGCAAAAGCATCCAAGCGGCGCCAGTGGCGAAGCCGTCTACCGCAAAGGCTCGCTGCAAGCTTCCTACTTCCACGGCTACTTCCCATCCAATCCCGCCGCGGTGGCGGCCATGTTCTCGCGGAGCGCGGCATGACGCGCACGCTGGTCTTCGGCGGCGCACGTTCCGGCAAGAGCGCCCATGCCGAACGGCTTGCCGCAGCTTCCGGCAAGGAGGTGGTCTATATCGCCACCGCCGCCGCGGGCGACCCGGAAATGACTGCCCGCATCGCCCTCCACCGTGCGCAGCGCCCGCAGCACTGGCACACCGTCGAAGAACCAATTGCCCTTGCCTCGGCTCTGGCTGAATGGCGTTCGCCGCAGCGCCTGGTGCTGGTCGATTGCCTGACCCTGTGGCTGTCCAACCTGATGTTCAGTGAGGGCACGCATTACCCGGATGTCGGCATGATTGAGCTGCCAGCGCGTTTTCATGAGCAACGAGCGGCCCTGCTGGACGAACTGTCCGTCGAGCGCGGCGACGTCGTGCTGGTGTCGAATGAAGTCGGCATGGGCATCGTGCCCTGGGGTGCTGTCTCGCGCAGCTATGCAGACGAGGCCGGCCGCCTGAACCAGTCGGTTGCCGCCGTTTGCGACCGGGTTGCCTTTGTCGCGGCGGGCTTGCCGCTGATGCTGAAAGGCGCCTGATGCTGCTGGCTGGCATGGACTGGACCACATTCGCCGCCGCCCTGCTCGGGGGCCTGCTGCTCGACGCCATGCTGGGCGAAGTTTCGCGCTTCCACCCGCTGGTCGGTTTTGGCCGCTTCGCCAATGCGGTCGAGAAGCGCCTGAATCGCTCCGCCGCCGCGCCTGCCGCGCGGCTCGCTCACGGTGCGCTCGCCTGGGCACTGGCCGTGCTGCCACTCTCGATGCTGGCCGCCTGGGCCTGCGCGCAACCGCTGCCTCCTGCGGCACAAGCGGCCCTGCACGCAATCCTCCTCTACTTCTGCCTCGGCCTGCGCAGCCTGCGCGACCACATGCTCCCGATCTGGCGTGCACTGCGAGCCGCTGACCTGACAGCCGCCCGCGCCCTGACCGCCCGCATCGTCAGCCGCGACACCGCCCACGCCACCGAATCCGACCTGGCCAAGGCTGCCACCGAGTCCATGCTGGAGAACGGCAACGACGCCGTTTTCGGCACGCTGTTCTGGTTCGCCATCGCAGGCGGGCCCGGCGCCGTGTTGTTCCGACTCGCGAACACGCTGGACGCCATGTGGGGCTACCGCACCGAACGTTTCAACCTGTTTGGCCGCAGCGCCGCCCGCATCGACGATGCCCTCAACTACCTGCCGGCCCGCCTGACAGCATTCAGCTACGCGCTGCTGGCCCCCGGACCAGGAAGCACCCGCCGCGCACTGGCTTGCTGGCGCCGGCAAGCCCCGGCCTGGAGCAGCCCGAATGCCGGCCCGGTGATGTCCACCGGAGCGGGAGCACTCGGCCTGCAACTGGGCGGCGCCGCCAGCTACGGCGGTGAAATCGAGCAACGCCCGCCGCTTGGCGAAGGCAACCCGGCGTCTGCCGCCGACATCCCGCGCGCCTGGCACCTGGTGCGCAATACAACCGGGCTGTGGACGGCCATCATGCTGGCCATCGCCTATGGAGCACATCATGCTTGAACACGGCGGCAAGCTGCGCGAAGCAGCGCAGCGCTATGGCCGCAGCGACTGGCTGGACCTGTCAACCGGCCTCAATCCCAACGGTTATCCAGCGCCAGCCTTGCCTGCGGACGCCTGGCACCGCCTGCCGGAACATGATCCTGCCCTGCTCCAAGCAGCGCAACGCTATTACCTTGCGCCGCAGATGCTGGCAGTCGCAGGAACGCAGGCCGCAATCCAGGCCCTGCCCCGCCTGCGTCCACCTTCGCGTGTCGTCGTCGCCAGTCCAAGCTACGCCGAGCACCTGCACCACTGGTCGCAGCATAGCCACCAGGCTCGCGCCGTTCCCTATAGCGAGCTTGGCGCCGCCATCGCCACGGCTGACGTGCTGGTGGTCTGCAACCCGAACAATCCCACAGGCGTATCGGTGCCGCGCGCAACGTTGCTCCAATGGGCCGAAACGCTGGCAGCGCGCGGCGGTTGGCTGGTCGTCGATGAAGCCTTCGCGGACACCGATGGCGTCCATAGCGTCGCCGACGCCACACTGGCGCCGGGCCTGGTCGTGCTACGCTCCGTCGGCAAGTTCTTCGGCCTGGCCGGCTTGCGGCTTGGCTTCGTCGCGGCCAGCGAGGAGATCCTCATCCCGCTGGCGGACATGCTTGGCCCCTGGGCCGTCAGCGGCCCGGCGCAGCAAGTCGCACGCGCTGCACTGGAAGACAGCGCCTGGCAGCGAGCCGCGCAGGAACGGCTACAGGCCGCGGGCTGCCGCCTGCGCGAGCTGCTGTCCGGCCACGGCATCACCAGCCATGGCACAGCACTGTTCCAGTGGTGGCCAGAGCCGCGCGCCGAAGAATTCCACCACCACATGGCGCAGCGCGGCATCTGGGTGCGCCTTTTCCGTGAAGCGGCACGCGGCATCCGCCTCGGCCTGCCGCCAGACGAAGCAGGCTGGCAACGCCTCGAACTGGCATTGAACGAATGGAGCAAGCGATGAAAAGATACATGCTGATTTCCGCCCTGTGCGCAGCGCAGGCCCAGGCGCACGCCGCCATCACTGTCACCGACGACGATGGCAAGCCTGTCACCCTGCAAAAGCCCGCGCAACGCGTCGTTGCACTGGCGCCGCACGTGACGGAACTGCTGTTCGCAGCCGGCGGCGCCGAAAAGATCGTGGGCGCGGTCAGCTATAGCGATTATCCGGAAGCGGCCAAGCAGGTTCCCCGTGTCGGCGACAACCGCCAGGTGGACATGGAGCGCCTACTGGCGATGAAGCCGGACCTGCTGGTGGTCTGGCGCCACGGCACCTCCGAACGCCAGATCGACCAGTTGCGCCAGCTCGGCATCCCGATCTTCCACAGCGAGCCGAAGAAGCTGGACCAGATCGCCGACAACATGGAAAAGATGGGCAAGCTGCTCGGCACCGAACCCGCCGCCAATGGCGCCGCCAAGGAGCTGCGCCAGAAGCTGGCGAGCCTGCGTGCGCAATACGCCTCGCGTCCGCCGGTGCGTACCTTCTACCAGGTGTGGGACAAGCCGCTGTACACCCTGAACGGTGAACACATCGTCAGCGACGCCCTGAAAGTATGCGGCGGCCAGAACATCTTCGCGGACCAGAAGGTGACCGCACCGGTCGTCAGCGTGGAAGCCGTGCTGGAAGCCGATCCCGAAGCAGTGTTCGCCACGGCGGAGAAAGACTACGGCGGCGTCAACCTGTGGCGCCCTTACAAGACATTCAAGGCGACACGGCAGGACAACCTGTTCACGATCGACGGCAACCTGCTCAATCGTGCCGGCCCGCGCATGATCGCCGGCACCGCCGTTCTGTGCGAGAAGCTGGAAGAAGCCCGCAAGCACCGCCCAGCAAAATGAGCTTCCCCTACCGCACCCTGATGGTCCAGGGCACCACCTCCGACGCCGGCAAGAGCACCATCGTCGCCGCCCTGTGCCGCCTGCTGGTGCAGCGCGGCGTGCGGGTCGCGCCGTTCAAACCGCAGAACATGGCGCTTAATAGCGCCGTCACCATCGATGGCGGCGAAATCGGACGCGCCCAGGCGCTGCAGGCGATTGCCGCCGGCGTTCCGGCCCATACCGACATGAACCCCGTGCTGCTCAAGCCTAGCAGCGACATCGGCGCCCAGGTCATCATCCACGGCAAGGTGCGCGGCGACATGAATGCGCGCGACTACCACCAGTACAAGACCGTCGCCATGGCGGCCGTGCTGGAATCCCACCAGCGCCTGCTGGCCCAGTACGAAACGGTGGTGGTGGAAGGCGCCGGCAGCCCGGCTGAAATCAACTTGCGCGACCGCGACATCGCCAATATGGGCTTTGCGGAAGCGGTGGACTGCCCCGTCATCCTGTGCGCCGACATCGACCGCGGCGGCGTGTTCGCCCATATTGTCGGCACCTTGTCCTGCCTGTCCGAAAGCGAGCGCAATCGCATCATCGGTTTCGTTATCAACCGCTTCCGCGGCGACATCAAGCTGCTGGAGCCGGGACTGGAATGGCTGGAACAACAGACCGGCAAGCCTGTGCTGGCCGTGCTGCCCTACCTGCATGGCCTCTACCTCGACGCCGAGGACGCGGTGCAGGCGGTACAGGCCGAACGCGGCGCCTTCCGCGTGGTGGTACCGAGCCTGCCGCGCATGAGCAACCATACCGACTTCGATGCGCTGCGGGCGCATCCCGGCGTCGACCTGCGCTTTGTGCGCAAGGGCGAAGCGATCCCGCCCGCCGACCTGCTCATCCTCCCCGGCAGCAAGAACACGCGCGACGACCTGGCCGCGCTGAAGGAAGGCGGCTGGCCGCAGGCAATCGCGCGCCACCTGCGCTACGGCGGCAAGGTGATCGGTATTTGCGGCGGCTTCCAGATGCTGGGCACCCAGGTGGACGATCCGCACGGCGTGGAAGGCCGGGCCGGCAGCGAATCAGGACTTGGCCTGCTGGACATGCAGACGGAACTCACCCTCGACAAGCGCCTGGCGCAAGTCACCGGCCACTGTGCCTTTGACGATGCACCGGTCAGCGGCTACGAGATCCACATGGGCGTCTCGCACGGTTCCGCCCTGGCGCAACCTGCCTTCTATATCGACGGCCGGCCGGAGGGTGCCCTTTCCACCGACGGCCAGGTGCTCGGCACCTACCTGCATGGCCTGTTCGACCATCCGCAGGCCGGCCGTGCCCTGCTGCACTGGGCCGGCCTGGCGACGCAGCACACGGTCGATACCAACGCCTTGCGCGAAGCTAGCCTGGACCGGCTGGCTGCCGCCTGCGCCCCCCTGATGGAAGCGCTGCTAAAACGGGTCTAGGCATTGCTTTATTTGCAAACACTTTCAGGATTGGCTACCATCGTCCTGTTGAGTAACCGCATTTCAAGTCAAGGCCCGACCTACAGTGAAGCTGATTCGGAAAAGCAGCCTGGTTCGCAGGCAAAAAGACGCCACCATCCATTGCGAGATCGAGCTATGCGAGGTGGCGGGCGCAGTGGCCGGATCCCCAGGCCGCTACCTGGTCAACCTGCGCCAGGGACGCACCGGCGAAGAATGGCGTGAGAGCACGCGCACGCCGCAGCCGGTCGACTGGCAGGCCGCCGAAACCCTGTTCGAACTGGCGCTGATCGAACGCGCCGCGCAAGGCTTCAGCGATCCGGCGTCCGCCCCCGAGCCGGCCATGCCGCAAAGCGCGGCGCCAGCGCCAGCCTCCGCCCAGAATCCACCTGATGCCGCCGCCATTACGCTGCTGCAGCAACTGCAGGCCGCGAACTGGAAAAAGCTCGACCAGCACCACCGCAACCGCGTCATCTGGCGCATTGGCGAGCGCCGCCTGCGTGGCGCCGTGCCCACCATGGTCGACCTGATCGCGCGCGGCGACGCCATGCAGGATTACTGCCTGGCCTGGGCCATCGGCCGCTGCGGCGATGCGGGCGCCGCCGTCGCCATGCAGGAGTTGAGTGCACGCGGACGCACGGATGCCGTGCGCCGCATAGCCTTGCAAGCCTGGCTGATGCTGGCCGATAGCGCAGCACTGCAGGCGCACGCGGCCCGCCTGCTGGCCGATTGGCCGGCCGCCCTGCGCAGCGCCTGGGACCAGCAGGACGAAGAAAAGCTGCTGGCGATTGCCGCCGGCGACGACGAATGGCAAGGCCTGTCGAAATCGGACTGGCTGGAACAGCTGCACCAGGTAGCCCTCAGCCAGCCGATGGCCCGCCGCATCCTGCGCACCCACCTGAAGCGGATGCGCCTGCGCGCCGGAACGTTCCGCGCCGTGCGCCACATCTACAAGGCTGCCGAAATGGCCGGTGATGCCGAGCTGTGGGGCCTGGTCCAGCAGCGCTTTGACACGGACGCGCATACCAGCAGCAGCCAGTGGATCTATGTACGGCGCGCCTACACAAAGTATGCCGAGGAAGCCTCGCGGCCGGACAGCAAGGTGGCTTACGGCCTGCGCACGCGCGACTACCTGCGCCGGCGCGGCTGGCGCACGCTGCGCCGCCTTGGGGAAGGCGCCGACCCAGCCTACGTCCAGATGGCGCTTGGCGTGCTGGCGGCCATGGACGACAGCGACGCCGGCCAGCCGAACTCGCGCGGCGGGCGCTTCTACGACAGCTACAGCCACTGGATGGTGTTCAACCGCATGCTGCGCGCGCGCGGGCATTGGCTGAGCAACCGCCACGGCACCAGCTGGTACCAGCCGCACCCGATCCAGCCCGATGGCCGGCGCCAGGAAGCGTTCCCCGAACTGTGGGATGCGCAACCGCAGGCTTTGCTCTCCCTGATGCAGCAAAGCCGCTGCGCGGGCGTGCACGAATTCGCGGCGCGTGCGCTGGCCGACAACAAGGCCTTCTGCGCTGCGCTGGAACTTGACGTCATCCGCGAGCTGCTGCGCAGTCCTTACCTAGCGACAGCGCGCTTTGCCTTCCAGGTGGCTCGCCAGCGCTTTGAGCCCGGCATCCCGCCGACGGACTGGCTGCTGTTGCTGATCCAGTGCACCCTGCCGGAAGCCACCCAGTATGCGCTGGACTGCATCGTGCGCGATCCGCTGCGCTATGCGGCCGATCCGCTGCTGGTTGCCACCATCGCCTGCGCGCCGCTGGAGGCCGTACGCCGCCAGGGCCGCATGCTGTGCCAGGTAGCCGCAACGTTGCCAGGCCAGGCGCCGGCCATCGTCATGCAACTGCTCGACTGGCTGGACAACTGCGCCGACATCGACGATGCGCGCAACGCAGTGCCGCCAATCGGCGCCGACCTGCTCTGGCTGATCGAAAACCCGTTGCGCGATGCCGCTGCCGGCGCGCCTTACGAACGCCTGTTGCAATTGCTTGGCCATCCGCTGGCCGCCGTGCGCCTGCTGGCCTGCCAGTGGCTGACGCTGCATCCTGCACCAACCGGCATGCTGCCCGGCTCCAAGCTGGCCATGCTGCTGAAGGACGAAGACGCCGAGGTGCGTGGCGCAGCGGTACGCCTGTTCGGCATGCTGCCGGACCAGGTGCTGGCCGCGCAATCGGAACTGATCATCGCCTTCGCCACCAGCGCGGAAGCGAGCGTCAGGCGCGGCGTCGATCCGGTCATCCAGCGCCTGAGCGCTGCCGATGCCGGCTTCCGCCATGCATTGCTGGCCGGGCTCCTCGACGCCCTGTTCCGCAGCGAGACCGGCGACGGCATGCACGCCGACCTGGTGGCCTGGGTTACCGGGCCATTGAAAGACGAGCAGGAACTGGCCGACACCGCGTTGCTGGTACGCCTGCTGGCCGCGCGCAGCAAGGGTGCCCTGCAGCTCGGCGCACGCCTGCTGCCAGGCTTCCGGCACGAACAGTTTGACGTCGCGGCCTGGGCATCGTTCGGCCGCAACCCTACCGCCAGCGTGCGGCAATGGGCCTACGACGCCTACCGTTCCGACCCGCAGCGCGTGCGCGGCCAGATGGAAGCCGCCCTGCGCATTTTCGACAGCCGCTTCGACGACAGCCGCGAATTTGCCGCAGCCTTCTTTACCGACGCCTGTTCGCGCGAGGACTGGACGCCGCTGCTGCTGGTGAACCTGTGCGACCACCAGGATCCGGCCGCGCAGCGCTTCGGCCGCGCCATGATCACCAGGCACTTCGACGTCGGCGACGTGACCGACCTGCTGGATAAACTGAGCCAGCACCCATCCGCCAATATGCAGCTCTTCGTCAGCTCCTGGCTGGAAAGCGCCTGTGCCGGCGACCTGCACAAGCTGCAGCGCATGGAGCCGTACTTCCTCAGCGTGCTGTCGCAAGTCAATCGCGGCCGCGTCGTCAAAGGCCGGGTGCAAGCCTTCCTGCGGGCCCAGGCCGAACTGTCGGAAGACATCGCCGGCTTTGTCGCCAGGCTGTTCGCGCGCCAGGTGGTCACGGTGGCGATCGCCGACAAGGCGCAATACATCGAAGGCCTGCGCGCCATCCAGCAGCGCTATCCGGACCTGCCCGCAGCCATCACGATCCATACGCCGGCGGCCATCGCCGGCCGGGGAAGCAAGACATGAGATTCCAGTACCGCTATTACGGCGAGACTTACGTCAGCAACAGCGCCGCGTCCACCGACATGCGCTTCGTGCCGGACACCCTGCGTGCCCCGACGCACTTCGTCGCCAATATCAACAAGCACATTCCGTTCCGCGAAGCCATCTCCGCACTGCATGATGTGGTGGTGGCCGACCAGCGCTACCAGCCAAAGGACAAGACAGCCTACAAAGAATGGGTGGCCCAGAACGAAGGCATGATGCTGGCGCAATTCCAGGCGCGCAGCAGCGAGCTGAAAGAGCAGTTGCAGCCGCTGCAGTCGGAAATGCGGGCACTTCAGGCCCGCAAGTCGAAGCTGATGAAGCCCTTCTACGAAGCGCAGTCGAAGTACTACAACTACCTGTACCAGACCAACCGGGAATTGTGGATTGCGCTGGACCCGGTGATCACCGTGCATCCGGACCGCGTATTCTTCGAGTGCTTCAGCCGCGACGAGTCGAGCTACGCCTCGCTCAGTTGCAGCCATAATGTGTTCGACCACATTGGCGATTTCGCCTGCGGCACCACCAATATCGACTATTCGGAAAGCCTGTACGGCGAATTCCAGAAGATCCGCGACTACAAGAGCACCAGGCTGTCGATCGATCCGAGCGGCTTCCAGGTCAAGACCGCGGACGATCCCGAATTCATCGAAGAAAAGATCGACGTGCCCGACACCTGGGTGCGCGGCTTCCTGCAGGTGAGCAGCGCCATGAACATGGTGGCACGGCGGCTCGACCTGCATCCGATGGACGTGCACAACTTCTGCCTGCAGATGCGGCGCAAGAAAGAGCGCGTCGGCCCGCGCTCGATCCGCTTCGTGCTGGCGCCCGGCCAGCCGGTGCGCGCGGTATTCGAACCGTGGAATGAGGAGGTCGTGTGCCGCCGCTCCATTTACCAGGGCAGCGTGGCGGAAGAAGTCCGCATCTGGGGCCGCCGCCGCCTGATGCTGCTGGAGCGCCTGATTCCCGTCGCCCAGAGCTTCACGGTGCACCTGATGGGCAGCGGCCTGCCCAGCTTCTGGATCGCCAATATGCCCGACATGCAGTTCACGCTTGGCCTGTCCGGCTGGACCGCCAACGATTGGGCGCAGGCCGGCCAGTTCGACCTTCTGGCGCCGCGCGGCGAGATCGACAACGACAGCAAGGAAAAAGTCTTCGTAGCACTGGGCAAGCGCTGGTTTGCCACCAGCGCCCAGCTGGCACGCGACACGGGCCTGGACCGCATGATGGTGGAACGCGCGCTGACGCTGTATACCCAGGCCGGCCGCGTGGTCTACGACCTGGTGAATGAAGTCTACCGCCTGCGCGAACTGGCGCGCGACCCGCTGCCGCTCGATTCGCTGCGTTTCGCCAGCCCCGAGGAAGAAGAAGCCCAGAAGCTGGTCGCCCTCCACGCAATGAGCGGCCATGCAGTGGAAGCCGTTGCGGACGGCAGCATTCGCCTGAGCGCGCAGGCCAAGCAAGGCGACCGCCAGTACCAGGTCATGCTGCGGCTGGATGCCGACGAACGCATCGTCGATGGCGCCTGCCAGTGCAACTTCTTCACGTTCAACCGCATGCACAAAGGTCCTTGCGCGCACATGCTCGCATTGCGCATGTCGCGCAAGCAGGCGGCTTGAGGATGACGATTGATATGAAAAAAGCAAATGAACTGATATACTCGTTCCAGCAAACACGGCGGGATGGCTCTTGCAACCCGAACGGTGGATCGCCGTTCACGTATTCAGCTCTTCCCATGCGCCACTGGCACGCTCTTCACAGTGCCATACTGACACCGGTGCAGCAAGACGGTGTGACTGCCCTGCAGTCCATTCGCCGCACCGGTGTCGTATGGCATCGAGTGGAGCGCCCCAGTCCTAAAGGCTCTTCGATGACAATCCCGCCGTGCTTGCATCTTTCGCGCTCGCCTCGCCAGGAGGCCGTGCAATGAGCGCCACCGAATCCAAACCAGTCACTACGCGCGCCGAATTGATGGAGCGCCTGCGCAACAGCTCGCGCCAGGAAGTCGTGCTGGGCGAAATGCAGCGCCTTGGCTTCTGGCCTGCCAATACCGGCCAGCCCACCGAACTGGAAGAAGTGGTCAAGCGCGAAGCGGAACTCAGTAGCGCCCTGCATCGCCTCGGGCAGGAACTGCGTTCCATCCAGGACCCGGAACAGGCTCTCAAGGCGATGCGCAAGGAGCGCCTGGCCAAAGCGCGGCAACGACGTGAAGAAACCCGCCAGAAACGCGCACGCGAGCGTTTTGAGCGCGCGACCGCCTGGCACCAGCGGCAGTCGACGGAGCTGCTGTACCTGGGCGAAGGCGTTTCCGCCGGTCTGAACCACGCCGAGAGCAACGCCGAGAAGCTGGCGCGCTGGTCGCTGCCGGCAATGAACAACGCGAGCGAGCTGGCAAGCGCCATGGGCGTTACCCTGCCTGAGCTGCGCTTCCTGAGTTTCGAGCGCCGCGTCTCGCGCATCAGCCACTACCGCCGCTTCGCGATGCCGAAGAAGACCGGCGGCGAACGCATCATCTCGGCCCCGATGCCGCGCGTGAAGCGCCTGCAATACTGGGTACTGGACAACATCCTGGCCAAGGTGCCGCTGCATCCTGCCGCGCATGGCTTCATTCCCGGCCGCTCGATTGTCAGCAACGCCCAGCCCCACGTAGGAAAGTCCGTGGTCATCAACCTGGACCTGAAGAACTTCTTCCCTTCCATCAGCCTGCCGCGCATCAAAGGCGTGTTCAGGGAGCTTGGCTACAGCGAACAACTGGCGACAACCCTCGGCCTGATTTGCACGGAAAAGCCGGTTGAAGAAGTCAGCGTGGACGGCGAAAAGTTCTTCGTCGCGACCGGCGAGCGGGCCCTGCCCCAGGGTGCGCCGAGCAGCCCAGCCCTGACCAACATCCTGTGCCGCCGTCTTGACGCGCGCGTGCAAAGCTGCGCCGCCAAGCTTGGCTTCACCTATACCCGCTATGCCGACGACCTGACATTCTCCGGCGATGCCGCTGCGCGCAAGCTGGCCGGCAAGCTGCTGTGGCGCGTCAAGCAGATCATTGCCGACGAAGGCTTCACGCCGCACCCGGACAAGCAGCATGTCATGAGCGATGCGCATTGCCAGAGCGTGACCGGCATTGTGGTCAACAAGAAGCTGTCGCTCGACCGCGATACCTTGCGCCGCTTCCGCGCGACCCTTTTCCAGGTCGAAAAGGATGGCCCGGCCGGCAAGCAGTGGAACGGCAATGAAAACGTGATCGATGCGCTCGAAGGTTACGCGCAGTTCATCAAGATGGTCGATGCTGCAAAAGGCGCGCCATTGCTGCAACAGGTGCGGGCAGCGCGCGCGAAATGGATCTCACAGGCTCCTGCCGCAAGTGCACCTGCCGTGCGCCGCAGCAGCGGCTTCCGCGCCTTGTCCGCACAGGGCAAGGAACCGTGGGCAGGCTTCTGGCAGGCTGCAATACCTGCTGCGCCCGTACTGGAGAAAACGCAGGAACAGTTGACGCAGGCAAAAGCCGCTGCAAAGCAAAAGCCTGCCGCAACCACAAGCCCGCCTTCACGGCCTTCGGCACGGCCGGCTGCCGCGCCGCAGCCGGCCGCTCGAGAAGGCCGCGGGATGTTCACCGGACGTCCATGGGTGGCCATCCTCATCCAGATTTACTTTGCCATCACCCTGTGCCTGAACTTCCGCACGCCGATTCCATTCGTCGCTGCAGTCGTGTTGGCGGTGCTGGCATGGCGGAACTACAGCGCAGGATGGCCGCGCTATTTCTTCACGATGTTCGTAGCGGTGATTGCGACAGTGGTACTGCGGCACGCCTGAGACGAAAAAAAACCGCCAGGTCACCCTGGCGGTTCTCGTTCAGTTCCCGACGGCTTATTCAGCCACGTCGGTACCCACGTTGATCGCAGCGTAAGCGCGCATTGCAGCCTTGGCTTCCACGCTGCCCACGCCATACAGTTCCTGTGCTGCCGCCACCACGGCCGCACGTGCGTCAGCGTAGGTCGAGCCGGAGGTCAGCTTGGTGGTGTTGGCCTTGAACCAGATGCGGTAGGCCTTGTCGATGCCAATACCGGTCATGTTCTTCGGAGCCTGGGTCAGGTATTGCGAGTAGTAGTCGCTGGTGGACACCGAGCTCGAACCCATGGCCAGGAAGTAGAACATGCGGTTGTTAGGACCGCTGCTGTAGTGCGGATCGAGGCGCTTCAGGGAAGTGCTCCATGCGTTCGGGCTCTTGCCGTCCTTGCTTGGCTTGTACAGCCAGCGCAGCGGGGTACCGGTCTTCGAGATTTCCTTGCCCATCATCCAGTCGTTGCCGGCATTGACGACGCTGCCGGTGCCGCCGTTGCGTGCGTAAGCTTCGACTGCTTCGCCGTTGATGTCGGACGAAGATTCGTTCAGGCCGCCGGACTCGCCGCGGTAGGTCAGGTTGGAAGTTGCAGCGGTCACGCCGTGGCCCATTTCATGGCCGATCACGTCGATCGAACCCAGGCTGTAGAAGCTGGAACCGTCGCCGATGTACATGCACTTGCAGCTTGGATCGAAGAAGGCGTTGTCGTAGTTGTTGTCGACGTGGACGGCGATGTAGGTGGCGGTGTTGTTGCCGTCCAGCGAAGACCAGCCCATCACGTTCTTCAGCGTGTCGTAGGTGTTCATCAGGCCCCACAGCGCGTTCACTGCGGCGGTCTGGCCGTTGGCGTTGGTGGTGCTGCCGCCGCTGATGTACTGCTGGCCGTCGCCCCAGGTGTTGGTGCTGTTGGTATAGATCGAGCCTGGGCTTGGGTTGTTGGCCGACGAGTGGTTGGCGTTGGTAATGGCCATGCCGCCATAGGTACCGCCGGTGCCGCGCGATGCATCCAGCATCTTGTAGGTGGAGCCGGACAGGGTGGTGTTGATCGGCACGTCGCCATTGTACTGGCTGTGGCCGACGCCGACCACGGTCTGCAGCGCGTTCCACTGCTTGATCACGGCGCCGTTCGTGGCGCTGATCACGGTGTCGCGGAACACCGGACGGCCATCCTTGTTCATGCGGGTCTTGACCAGGTAGGCCAGCTCGTAGTGGTCGACCACTTCTTCCACATCCGTTGCGTTCAGTGCGCTTTCGGCTTTGCTGGCGGCAGCTGCAGTGCGCTGGGTCTTGACCACTGGCCAGATCAGCAGTTCGGCTTCCGGCTTGATGCGGTGCTGGCTGCCTGGCGTGCGCGATACGGCAATGCGGATCGCTTCGTCGGCACTGAAAGCCGCGTGGGTATCCGGGGCGCCTTTGCCGTTGGCCCTGGCGGCGCGCGAAGCGTCCAGGCCTTCGCGGCGGTCGGACGCCGATTCGCTGACGATATTGCCGTTTTCATCGGTGACGACGACGGACTCGGAACCGAACACGCGCAGGCCCTGGAAGGTGTGGTCGGCGCGCACGATGCGCTGGCCGTTGACGCCGGGGTGCTGTTCGCGCAGCTTGTATCCATGCTCGCTATCGAGGCCGGCTGCGGCGCGCAGGGAATCCAGGCGCGACACCAAGTTCGCCTTTGCTTCAACGCTCATCGGCTGAGCTGGAGAGGCCATCAGGGTGTCTGGCAGGACGCCTGCAAATGCAGGGGCGAACGAGGCGGCAACGGCTGCGGCCAACAGGCTTTTGCGAAGTTTCATCGACTCTCCTTGGGGAACTTGGGTTGGTGGGAGAGACGACGTTATGCCTGTTTTTTGTGCAAGTCAAAAAACTTGCGAAATGAGTCATTTTTACAGTTTTTGTATATTTTTAGACAATAGATTACAGTTCTATAGTCACCAAAAACAACGGGGGCGACCTTGCCGGACGCCCCCGCCTTACTGCGTGCTAGCCGATCTTACTGGACTTGCAGGCTGACCTTATCCACGACGAAGGAGGTCTGCAGCGACGAATCTTCGGTCATGTTGAAGTGCAGGCGCACGCTCTGGCCCTTGTAAGGCAGCAGGTTGAAGCTGCGCACCTGGTAGCCGCTGGCAGCGTTCGCGTTGCTGTAGGTTGCCAGGGTGCCCAGGGTGGTGCCGGAAGAGTTCTTCACGGTCACGACCAGCTTGTCGTAGGCGGTGCTGCCCGATTCCGCGGTGTCGATATGCAGCGCGAACGAGAAGTTCGCCGACGTTGCAGTCGATGGGATGCTCACGGTCTGGTACAGGGTTTCGGTTGCGGTGGTGCCGTTACCGCCCAGCCATGCGAAGCGGGTGCCTTCGTATGCAGTCTGGCCGCTGTAGTTGCCGATCACGCCGGTGCTGCCGGCCCATGGCGTCGTGCCGGACTCGAAGCCGCCGTTCACTACCAGCTCGGATTGCTGGGTGGTGCCCACGGTCAGGGTCGCGTTGTTCGACGTTGCGGTCTTCACTGGCGACGAGGAATCGGTGACCACGGCGTTGAACACGGCGCCGTTGTCGGCCGCCTGCGCGGTGAACGAGTAGGTAGCCGAAGTGGCGCCAGAAATCTGGGTGCCGTTGCGGTACCACTTGTAGCTGTAAGGCGATGTGCCGCCGGTTGCGCCCACGGTGAAGCTGGCGGTACCGCCTGCAGCCACGGTGATGTTGTTCGGCTGGGTGGTGATCGACACGCCGGTGCCGCCTGCTTCGTCGACGTCGGTGCCGACGTTGATCGCAGCGTAAGCGCGTTTTACAGCGATCGATTCCTTGCTGCCCACGCCGTACAGTTCTTCCGCAGCCTGGATCACCTTGTTGCGCGCGTCGGCATAGTTGGTCGACGCGGTGAACTTGGTGGTGTTGGCCTTGAACCAGATGCGGAACGCCTTGTCATTGCCGATACCGGTCATGGCCAGCGGCTGCTTGGTGAGGTACTGGCTGTACATCTCGCTCGAGGACGAGGAGTTCGAACCCTGGGACAGGAAGTAGAACATGCGGTTGTTCGGGCCCGAGGAGTAGTGCACGTTCAGGTTGCCCAGGGTGCTGCTCCAGGCGTCCTTCGACGAGCCATCCTTGGAAGGCTTCCACATCCAGCGCAGCGGCTGGCCGGACTTGCTGATCTCCTTGCCCATCATCCAATCGTTGCCGGTCGGGATGGTGGTGCCGGTACCGCCGTTGCGGGCATAGGCTTCCACCATTTCGCCGGTGATGTCGGAGTTCGATTCGTTCAGGCCGCCGGACTCGCCGGAGTAGGTCAGGTTGGACGTGGCATCGGTTACGCCGTGGCCCATTTCATGGCCGATCACGTCGATCGAACCCAGGCTGTAGAAGCTGGAACCGTCGCCGATGTACATGCACTTGCAGCTTGGGTCGAAGAAGGCGTTGTCGTAGTTGTTGTCGACGTGGACGGCGATGTAGGTGGCGGTGTTGTTGCCGTCCAGCGAAGACCAGCCCACCACGTTCTTCAGCGTGTCGTAGGTGTTCATCAGGCCCCACAGCGCGTTCACTGCGGCGGTCTGGCCGTTGGCGTTGGTGGTGCTGCCACCGCTGATGTACTGCTGGCCGTCGCCCCAGGTGTTGGTGCTGTTGGTGTAGATCGAGCCGGCCTGCGGGTTCGATTCCGGCGAGTGGTTGGCGTTGGTGATGGCCATGCCGCCGAAGGTGCCGCCCACGCCGCGGGTGGAGTCCAGCATCTTGTAGGTGGAGCCGGACAGGGTAGTGTTGATCGGCACGTCGCCGTTGTACTGGCTGTGGCCGACGCCGACCACGGTCTGCAGCGCATCCCACTGCTTGATCACGGCGCCGGTGGTGGCGTTGATCACGGTGTCGCGGAACACCGGACGGCCGTCCTTGTTCATGCGGGTCTTGACCAGGTAGGCCAGTTCGTAATGGTCGACAACGTCTTCCACGTCCATGGCGTTCAGGGCGCTTTCGGCCTTGTTGGCCGCAGCTGCGGTGCGCTGGGTCTTGACCACTGGCCAGATCAGCAGTTCGGCTTCAGGCTTGACGCGGTGGGTCTTGCCGGCGGTGCGCGAAACGGCGATACGGATTGCTTCATCAGCGCTGAAGGCTGCGGTGGTGTCGGGAGCGCCCTTGCCGGAAGCCTTGGCGGAACGATGTGCGTCCAGGCCGTTGCGGCGGTCAGAGGCGGATTCGCTGACGATGTCGCCGTTGTCATCGGTGACGACGACGGACTCGGAACCGTACACGCGCAGGCCCTGGAAGGTGTGGTCGGCGCGCAGGATGCGCTGGCCGTTGGCACCCGGATGCTGCTCGCGCATCTTGTAGCCATGTTCGCTATCCAGGCCGGCGGCGGCGCGGCGCGCATCGAGGCGGGCAGCCAGGTTGGCCTTGGCTTCCAGGCTCATCGGCTGGGCCGGTGCGGCCATCATGGTTTCCGGCAGGACGCCTGCGAATGCAGGGGCGAAGGAAGCGGCTACAGCTGCAGCCAGCAGGCTTTTGCGAAGTTTCATCAGCTCTCCTTGAGCGTTGGGTTTGTTGGGAGAGCGGGAAGTTATGCCTGTTCTTTATGCAAGTCAAAAAAGTTGCGAAATAAGTCGGTTCTACAGTTTTTGTTCAGTTTGAGACATTTGATTACATATTGCTGGTTGTCGAACTAGCTCGGCTCGCGACCAAATGGCGCACGATTGGCGTGATTTGTAGGGAAGTTACAACGAAATAGAGGGGTTTTTCTAGTTTCGTGTTGGACGCAACAGAAATATGTATCAAATTGTCACACTCATGTTGCACTAGTTGAATTTTGCGTTTTACACTAGCCCGTCATTTGTTTGACGTACCACTTAGTGAGGGCGCATCACTCATGTTGTCTATATCTACCAAAGTCGAAAGGATCGTCACGGAGTCGCCCTTCCTGAGCGAAGGACTGCGTCGTGGCCTGATCAACCTGTCGGAACTGGCGCGCCAGCTGCAGCCGCAGCTCCAGAACGACCTGTGGAAACCTGTCGGCCAGGCGGCCGTGGTCATGGCCTTGCGCCGTGTGGCCGGACGCCTGCCGGACAAAGACGCCCAGGAACTGGTGCTGGCCCAGCAGTCCGGCCAGCTGACCGCACGCACCGACCTCGTCGAATTCACTTTCCGCCGTTCGGACCGCATCGATGAATGCCACCGCCAGCTGCTGGAGCGTTCGGGCACCGGCCACGGCCTGTACCTGACCGTGACCCGCGGCAGCGAGGAAGTGGTGGTGATTTGCAGCCGCCCCTTCATCGGCCTGGTCGAGCAGATCTTCGCCGGCGAACGGCTGCTGGCGCGGCTGGAGAACCTGAACGCCGTCACGTTGCAGCTGACCGCCGATTCCTGGCGCACGCCGGGCATCTACCACGCCATCCTGAAGAAGCTGGCGTGGGACAAGGTGAACCTGATCAACCTGATCTCGACCCACACCGAACTTACCCTGCTGCTGGAGAAGGAACACACGGGCGCCGCCTTCAGCGTCCTCTCCAACATGATCGCGCACAAGCACTGATGTACACTTCCCTGTAAGGAGAACTTACAGGGGAGTTCGCATGGGCTTGAAAGACACGCAGCGGGTAGTGCCGGCATTGCGGGTGGCGAGCTACGCCGCCAGCAAGCCTTTCTATGAGTCGCTCGGTTTCCGCGAGGAGTGGACGCACCACTTTGAACCGGGCTTGCCGACTTTTGCCTCGATGATGCTCGACGGCATGGAAATTTTCCTATCGGAACATTCGGGCGACTGCCAACCCGGCGGACTGGTACACTTTTATGTTCCGGACGTCGACGCCTTGTATGACGACTTCCTGGAGTACGGCGTGAACGTCGAGCAAGCGCCGAACAATGACCTGGGAGCGGACCTGCGCGTCATGTCCGTTCTCGATCCAGACAACAACCGGCTCAAATTTTTGACCCAGACCCATTGGGAGTAAGCGCAATGAAGAAAGCGCTGTTGTTCGCAGTCCTTGGCATGGCCGCCGCATCGCAGGCCGGCGCGCAGGGCCTGTTCAAGTGTACGGTGGACGGCAAGGTGACTTACCAGTCCATGCCATGTTCCAAAGGCGGCGCCAGTCTCGACTACCCGCCGCCGCCGACTGCAGCCCAGGTGAAAGCGGCCCAGGCGCGCGCCCAGGAAGACCGTGAGCGTGCAGACGACCTGGCGGTTCGCAACCGTGAAGCGCGCGCGAAACAGGCCAAGGCGGAGGAGGAAGCGGCGAAGGAGGCTGCGGCCAACGCGCGCGTGGCCAAGAGCAGTTGCGACTCGCTGCGTTCCCGCCGCGAAGAACTGTACGGCCAGCGCAACGAAAACCGCCGCAATTCCCAGCTCGACGCCATGGCCAAGACCCAGGACGACATCGACAAGCTGGAAGCCCAGTACACCAAGGCTGCCTGCGGCCCGCTCGACTGAGGGGCCGCCTGCCGTGCCGCTTTACTGCGGTGCGGCGCCGGCCGCGGACGCCGCGGCTTCCTGCTGCGGCGCTACCGGAACGGCCTGCAGCGACATTTCGCGCAGCTTGCCCAGCACGGCCTTGTCCTTGGCCAGCGTGACCGGGGCGATCTTGCCCATTTCCTGATTGACCAGGTAAGCCACCAGTGCTCCGGCGATGGCGCCGCCCGCGGCGGCTTGTCCGTAGCTGAGGCTGCTATGTTTGACAGCCGCACGGCCAGCCATCGCACCTGCGCCCCCGGCCACTGCCATCAGGCCGACACTGAGTTTGTTGGTGACCGGGTCCTTGACGTAGCCGACATTGGCGCAGCCAACACCTGCGGCCGGCGCTTCGTGTGGTACGCCATCCATGGAGGTGTACATGTAAATGTAGGGCATCTTCTGCGGATCTTTGGGGATATAGAAGCCGCCATCGTTGTAGCCGCGCTTGGCACCGGGATTCCCGGGCTGGAATATGGAGATGCCGCCCTGGGGAGCGCGGTAATAGGTGCCGTCCGCATCTTCTTTTTCCGAAACGTAGGGGCCGCGTTCAAGGCGGGTTTCGGTCACAATTTTCAGGATGCCGGCTTCGTCGACAGCCGTCATGGCTTCAGGCAGCTGGATGCAGGTGATGTTGGCAGGGGTTGCCAGCTGGTCCGGAGCGACCAGCGGAGCGTTGTTGGCGCAGCCGCCCAGCATTGCGCTGGCGGCCAAGGGGAACAGCAGTTTCTTGTACATGGTTATCCTGTGGTTAGGGCCCGGGAAACGGGCCGGCACCACAGAATAATTACTTTTTGGCAAGTTTGCAATAAGGCAATCAGATCTACTTTTTCTTTTCTTCCTCTGGCTGCGAGAAGTTCAGCTCGGGCTGCTGTTCATCGTCCTGCTTTTGCGCCGGCAGCGAATCGGGCATTGCAGGCTGCTCGATGTGCAGGTCACCCGATTCCACCTTGCCGCCGGTGCCCCGGTCGAGGAAGGCGGTGACGGTTTGCGGCAGTGCTGCCACCAGCAGCACCATCAGCATCTGCAGGCCGACCCAGGGCAGCGCGCCCCAGTAGATATCGGAAGACTTCACTTCCTTCGGCGCCACGCCGCGCAGGTAGAACAGCGCGAAACCGAATGGCGGGTGCATGAAGGAGGTCTGCATGTTCACGCACAGCATCACGCCGAACCACACCAGGGAGGCAGACGCTGCCGCTTCCGGGCTGCCCATCAATGGTTCCAGTTGCGGCGCCAGCACCTTCTGCGCCACCGGCGCCAGCATCGGCACCACGATGAAGGCGATCTCGAAGAAATCGAGGAAGAAGGCCAGGAAGAACACGAACAGGTTCACCACCAGCAGGAAGCCGATCCAGCCGCCCGGAATGCCGTTGAACAGGTGTTCTACCCACAGTCCGCCGTCTACGCCCTGGAACACCACGGAGAAGCAGGTGGAGCCGATCAGGATGAACACCACCATCGCAGTCAGGCGCATGGTGGACTGGTAGCTCAGGACGATGAGGTCGCGCAGCGACTTGATCTGGCTGGCGCGGATCACGATCCAGGCCACGCACACGTACAGCACGCCCAGCGCGCCTTGCACTACAGGCTTGGCGCCTTCGACAAAAGCGCCCAGCAATGCCGCTGCCACCAGGGCCACCATGCCGATGCGGAAGAAGATCTTGTCGCGACGGTTGAATTCAGGATGGCGCAGTGCCGCCAGGATCACCGCGCCCAGCGCACCCATGGCGCCCGATTCGGTTGGCGTGGCCACGCCCAGCATCATGGTGCCGAGCACCATGAAGATCAGCACGGCGGCCGGCACGATGCCTTGCAGGCACTGCTTCCACAGCGCCCAGCCGCGCGGGCCAAGTTCGTCCTGCGGCGCCGGCGGCAGCCATTCCGGTTTGATGCGCGACAGGACGAAGGTGTACAGCGCGAACAGGCCGATCTGCACCAGCGAAGGCCCCCAGGCGCCCAGGTACATGCTGCCCACGTCGGCGGCAGCGGTCTGGGTCTTGAGCTGGTCGGCCAGCACCACCAGCACAAGCGACGGCGGTACCAGCTGGGTGATGGTGCCGGAAGCGGCCAGCACGCCGGTGGCGTAGCGCATGTGGTAGCCGTAGCGCATCATCACCGGCAGCGAAATCATTGCCATGGCGATCACCTGCGCCGCCACGGTGCCGGTGATCGCGCCGAGGATGAAGCCGACAATGATCACCGAGTAGCCCAGGCCTCCGCGCACGCCGCCGAACAGGCGGCCCATGGAGTCGAGCATGTCTTCCGCCAGGCGGCATTTTTCCAGCACGGCGCCCATGAAGGTAAAGAAGGGAATCGCCAGCAGCAGGTCATTGGCCAGCACGCTGCCGAAAATCCTTTGCGGCACCGCCTGCAGGAAAGGCACGCCGAAGAAGCCTTCCGCAATCGCGATAAAGCCGAAGAACAGGCCGACTGCCAGCAGCGAGAACGCCACCGGGAAGCCGACCAGCATGAATACGACCAGGCCGCCGAACATCAGCGGCGGCATCATCTCCAACGGAATCATTGCACTGGCCTTTCGTATTTGCTGTCCAGGTTCGCTTGGCCGGCGAGGTGGGCGATGCGCTTGATCAGTTCAGACAGGCCTTGCAGGGTCAGCAGGGCAAAGCCGGCTGGGACGACGAATTTGATCGGCCAGCGCGGCAGGCCGCCGGCGTTGCTCGATTGTTCCATGATGGCCCAGGAAGGCAGGAACAGCGATTCCCACGACAGCCAGGCAAACAGGATGCAGGCCGGGAACAGGAAGAAGATGATGCCGAAGACGTCGATCCACAATTGCTTGCGTTCGGAGACGTGGCCGTAGACCAGGTCGACGCGCACATGTTCATTGCGCTGGAAGGTGTAGCTGGCGCCCAGCATGACGGCCGCGCCAAACAGGTACCACTGCATTTCGAGCAGGGCGTTGGAGCTCCAGTCGAAGCCATAACGGATCATGGCGTTGGAAGCGCTGATGAAACAGGATGCCAAAATCATCAGGTTGGCTAGCTGGCCACATCGATATCCGATGCGATCCAGCCAGCCGGAAAGGCGGAGGAATCCTTGCATTACTTGTCTCCAGAGTTGGAATAGTTATTGCAAGGATATTAGCGGATTATCTGCGCGCCGGAAACCGGTAAACCACTGCCTGACCCGCAGGGTCAGGCACTGATACGCGGCCGCCGCATGCCGGGTGTCTGACCCTGCGGGACCGACACCGCCCTACCGGTTTTTACGCGAGCTGCCCGCGCACGCGCGCAATCGCCGCACGCACCTGGTTCGGCGCCGTACCACCAATGTGGTCACGCGCCGCTACCGAGCCTTCCAGCGTCAGCACCGCAAACACATCCTCGCCCACCAGCGGCGAGAAGGCACGCAGCTGATCCAGCGACATCTGTGCCAGGTCGATCTTCAAGTCATCGCAAGCACGCACCGCATGCGCCACAGCCTCGTGCGCGTCGCGGAAAGGCAGGCCTTTCTTGACCAGGTAGTCGGCCAGATCGGTCGCGGTGGCATAGCCCTGCAGCGCGGCCGAACGCATCGCGTCCGGCTTGACGGTGATGCCGCCGGCCATGTCGGCGAAGATGCGCAGGGTGTCGACCACGGTATCGACGGTGTCGAACAGCGGTTCCTTGTCTTCCTGGTTGTCCTTGTTGTAGGCCAGCGGCTGGCCCTTCATCAGGGTCAGCAGGCCCATCAGGTGGCCGTACACGCGGCCGGTCTTGCCGCGCGCCAGTTCCGGCACGTCCGGGTTTTTCTTCTGCGGCATGATCGAGGAGCCGGTGCAGAAGCGGTCTGCGATGTCGATGAAGCCGACGCGTGGGCTCATCCAGATAATCAGTTCTTCCGACATGCGCGACACGTGCATCATGACCAGCGAGGCGGCGGCGGTGAATTCGATGGCGAAGTCGCGGTCCGACACGGCATCCAGCGAGTTGTGGCAAACGTCGTCGAAGCCCAGGGTCTGGGCCACGCGCAGGCGGTCGATCGGGAAGGTGGTGCCGGCCAGCGCGGCCGCGCCCAGCGGCAGGCGGTTCACGCGCTTGCGGCAATCCTGCATGCGCTCGACGTCGCGGCCGAACATTTCGACATAGGCCAGCATGTGGTGGCCGAAGGTGATCGGCTGCGCCACCTGCATATGGGTGAAGCCGGGCAGGATCACGTCCGCATTCTTCTCGGCCAGGTCGACCAGGGCGCCGCGCAGCTGCTGCAGCAGACCGGTGATGTCGTCAATCGCAGAGCGCACGTACAGGCGGATGTCGGTGGCCACCTGGTCGTTGCGGGAGCGGCCGGTGTGCAAGCGCTTGCCGGCGTCGCCAACCAGCTCGGTCAGGCGTTTTTCGATATTCAGGTGCACGTCTTCCAGGTCCAGCTGCCATTCGAACTGGCCGCCGTCGATTTCGGCGCTGACCTGGGCCAGGCCCTTCTGGATCGCGGCCAGGTCGGCCGCCGGGATGATGCCTTGCGCGGCCAGCATGTCGGCGTGGGCCAGGGAACCCTGGATGTCGGCCTTGGCCATGCGCTTGTCAAAAAACACCGAGGCGGTGTAACGTTTCACGAGGTCGGAAACAGGTTCGGAGAAGCGAGCGGACCAGGCTTCCGCCTTCTTGGAGAATTGATCTGTCATAGTGGCTTTGCGGTGAGATTTGCACGAGAAATTCAAACGATTATAAATTAGTAGGAGAGTCAATGAAGAAGTTAGCAAGTTTGCTACTGTTGGTGCTGGCCAGCGGTAGCGCCTTCGCCGATGGAGCGCGTGCGTCGGACGTGGCTTCGGTGGACAGCATTGTGGCCGCCCTGTACGACACCATTTCCGGCCCGGCCGGCAAGGCGCGCGACTGGGACCGCCTGCGCAACCTGTTCCGCGCCGATGGCCGCATGGTGGTGCACAGCATGAACAAGGAAGGCGTGATCAATACCCGCGTGCTGTCGCTGGAAGACTACATCGCCCGCACCACCCCGGTGTTCGCGAAGGAAGGCTTCTACGAATCCGAACTCGCGCGCAAAGGCGAGGAATATGGACAGATTGCCCAGGTTTTCAGTACCTATGAGGCGCGCCATGCGCCGGCGGACAAGCCTTTTGTGCGCGGCATCAATTCGATCCAGCTGGTAAATGACGGCAAGCGCTGGTGGATTTCGCAACTCCTGTGGCAGCCGGAGGGTGAAAAGACCCCGCTTCCGGAGCGCTACCTGAAGCCGTAATAATATTAAGTGTGCACGGACGCGCGATAAGGTTTTACTCCGCCGTTGCGTCCGGCTACACTGTCGGAAAGGTGTTACCCAGATGTCTAGCAGCGATGCCAGTGAGCAAGCAGAACAGGAGGCCATCGTGAAGCTGTACTCCCCCGCCGGCCTGGCCCGATTGGGCCTGGCCTTGCTAGCCGCATGCGGCCTTCCGATCCACGCCCGCGAAGCGCCGCCCAAGAACCCCGTTCCCGCTACTACTGGGCGTACCAGCACCACGCCACCGCCTGACGCGCCGGCACGGCCTCCGTCTGCGCCGCCATCGGCGCCGATACCGCTTCCCGATACTGCCGCCCCCGTACGCATCGTGGCCGGTGCCAGTGCCACCGTCAGCGGCGGATCGGCGGCAATCGCGCCTTCTCCCGTGGCTGCGCATCAGGGCTCGCTGGTCATCATCGGCGGCGGCCTGCGCGGCGACAACGCCGACGTGTGGCAGCGGGTCGTGAAGCTGGCTGGCGGTAAGGGATCGCGCATCGCGGTGTTTCCTTCCGCTGCCGGCAATCCGGAACGTTCGGCCCAGACCATCATCGGCTACCTGCGCAAATGGGGCGCCGATGCCTTCCTTGTGCCGGTTGCGGTACGCCTGGCGGGCAGCGACTACAAGAAAAACGCGGATGACGCCGCGCTGGCCAAGCGCATCCGCGAATCGGACGGCATCTACTTTGCCGGCGGCGACCAGGGCCGCATCACCAAGGCGCTGCTGCGCGAGGACGGCACCCAGACCGCCGTGCTGGAAGCGGTGTGGGACGTGTACCGCCGTGGCGGCGTGATTGCCGGTTCCTCGGCCGGTGCCGCCATCATGAGCAGTACGATGTTCTCCAATCCCAAAGCCGTGTTGTCGATGCTGCAGACCGGCATTGCCGATGGCCGTGAGCTGGGACCGGGGCTGGGCTTCATCGGCGACGATGTGTTCGTGGACCAGCACCTGCTGGTGCGCGGCCGCTTTGCGCGCATGATTCCCGCCATGCTGGCCAAGGGCTACCTGATCGGCCTTGGCATCGATGAAGACAGCGCCATGGTGGTGAACGCGCAACGCGAGGTCGAGATCATCGGCTACAAGGGCGCACTGCTGATCGACCTGTCGCGCGCGGAGTGGGACAAGGATGCGCCGCACTTCGGCGTGCGCAATGCCGTGATCAGCTACCTCGACCGCGGCGACAAATTCAATATCGGCACCCATATGTTCATGCCGTCCAACGACAAGGCCGGGGGACGCATCGATCCGACGCGCACGCTGGGCCGCGGTGCGGTGTTCAGCAATGACGTGCTGGGCAATAGCGCCGTGATCGACTTGATGGAGCGGCTGATCGACAGCAACCAGGAAGAGGCGATCGGCATTGCCAGCGGCAACCCACGCGCCAGCGGGACCGAAGTTGGCTTCGAATTCCGCTTCACCAAGACAGCGGATACGGTGGGCTATGTTTCCAGCGTGGCGGAAGCGTATTCGGTGCTGAATATCCGCCTTGATATCAGGCCTATCGAAATCACGCGGCCGCTCTATAAATATAAATGACAATTTCCTGAATCCGGCGGCGCTTGCGCCGCGTATATGCCATGGCAACCAACCACACGGGAGGAAACCATGGCACTCATCAAGCAGGCTGCTGTCCAGCTAGCCCTGCTGTCGGCGCTGGCGCCGGCAGCGCAGGCATCAAGCCACCGCGAAGCACCATTCATCACGCGCGAACCCAAGGTCGATGGGACCGACTTTTACATGTTCCGCAGCTACGAGCCGGGGCGCGAACAATTCGTCACCCTGATCGCCAACTACGTTCCGCTGCAGGATGCGTACGGCGGACCGAATTTCTTCATGATGGATCCGGATGCGCTGTACGAGATCCACATCGATAACAATGGCGATGCGCGGGAAGACCTGACTTTCCAGTTCCGCTTCACCAACACCTTCAAGAATGCTGCGTTCACGGTGGGCGGCAAGAGCGTTCCCATTCCGCTGGTGATCAATGGCGGGCCGATTAACGACGTGAATGCGGCCGGGCTGAATGTACGCGAAACCTATACAGTAGACGTGGTGCGCGGCGACCGGCGCGGCGCGCGGCAGCCGGTGCGCATGGCCGGCAGCGGCGCTACAGTGTTCGACAAGCCTATCGACAATATCGGCAACAAGTCGATTCCCGATTACGCGGGGTATGCGGGCAAGCATGTGTTCACGGTGAATATTCCCGGCTGCGCGGTGCCGGCGCGCATGTTCGTCGGCCAGCGCAAGGATCCGTTTGTCGTGAACCTGGGCGAGACCTTTGACCTGATCAACATCAAGGCGCCTGCGGTAGAGTTCCTCGCCAATGCGGAAAAGAACGCGCGCGATGACCTGGACGACAAGAACGTGACTTCCATTGAGCTCGAGGTGGCGGCGTCCTGCCTCACGTCCGGCACGGAGCCGGTGATCGGCGGATGGACCACGGCCAGCCTGCGCCAGGGGCGCTTGATCAATCCGAATGGCGGCTCGAAGGAAGGCGGGGCCTGGACGCAGGTGTCGCGGCTCGGCATGCCGCTGGTGAACGAAGTGGTAATCGGCTTGAAGGACAAGGACCGCTTCAACCACAGCAAGCCGAAGCAGGATGGCCAGTTCGCAGACTACGTGACCAATCCGACCTTGCCGGCCCTGGTGGAGGTGTTGTTCGGCAGCGCGGGCGCCAAGGCGCCCACCAATTTCCCGCGCAATGACCTGGTGACGGTATTCCTCACCGGGGTGCCGGGGCTGAACCAGCCTTCGAACGTGAAGGCCTCGGAGATGCTGCGGCTGAACACTTCGATCGCGCCGGTAGCGAAGGGCGCGCAGAAGCGGCTGGGCGTGATCGACGGCGACAACGCTGGTTTCCCCAACGGGCGCCGGCCGGGCGATGACGTGGTGGATATCGCCCTGCGGGTGGTGATGGGCAAGCTGTGCACGCTGAATATCGGCTGCGCTCCGGGCGATGCACCGGCAGGAGCGCTTCGCTTCACCGATGGCGCTTTCCTGGATGACAGCTACTTCAGCGCTGGCTTCCCATACCTGAAAACGCCGATTGCCGGCTCGCCGCAGCAATAGGAGGGCCAGGCCATGAAACGTTTATGTCTTGCGTTTGCGGCTGCGCTGCTGGCCGGCTGCGGCGGTGGCGGTAGTGATGCCACGTCGGCGATGTTGGGCGCCGATCAGTCGCCCGTCCCGCCGCCACCCGGCGACACCTTTACCTCGGCGCTGGTGGTGCTTGTTCGCAGCGCGCCTGAGGCGACTGAACCCGTCGAGGTCGATGGCACGATGTCGGCGT
Organism: uncultured Duganella sp.; assembly: GCA_966077345.1. Classification (GTDB taxonomy): domain Bacteria; phylum Pseudomonadota; class Gammaproteobacteria; order Burkholderiales; family Burkholderiaceae_D; genus Rugamonas. The sequence continues at coordinate 192,019 of CBHREK010000029.1, read as the reverse complement.
TTCCAGATGGCGGCGAACCGGTAGCTGTGGAGTGAGGACGCGCCATGAAGCTGTTCGCTTGCACTATTCGTGCCGCGCTGGCGTTCACTGTCACGGCAATGGTACTGCCAAGAGGCTGCCTGGCCGCACCATTCGTGCCGCAGTCCGGGGCCGAGGTGCTGGAGACGCTCCCTCGCCGGGGAAATGCAGCCGACGCAGTTATGCGCAGGGAGCGCGCGCAGTTGGCGGCCGCAACGCGCGATCCCGTGCTTGCCGCCGAAGCCGCTCGGCGCTACATTGAGCTTGGCCGCGCATCGAGCGATCCCCGTTACTTCGGTTATGCGCAAGCTGCGCTGGCTCCATGGTGGAGCACCGCCGCGCCGCCAGTGCCGGTGCTGTTGATGCGCGCGATGCTGCTGCAGTCCAGCCACCGCTTTGAGGAAGCGATACGCGACCTGGGCGCCGTGACGCGCAAAGACCCGGGCAATGCACAGGCGTGGCTGACGCTGGCGACTGTGCAGGTAGTGCGGGGCGAATTCGATGCGGCGGTTCGCAGCTGCGGACGGCTCTCGTCGCTGGCCAATCAACTGGCCAGCATGACCTGCCTCGCCAATGCCCGCGCTGCCAACGGCCGGCTCGGAGCCAGTGAACGCCTGCTGGCGCTGGCGATCAAGCGCGCGGATGTCGCGCGAACCGCCCAGGGAGCATCGCAGGCGGGCTTGCAGCTCTGGGCGTTGACGCTTCTCGGCGAACTGGCGGTTCGGCGTGGGGATGCCTCGCTTGCTGAAAAGCGCTTCCTCCAGGCGCTCACCCTGGCGCCGGACGATAGCTACCTGCTGGGAGCTTACGCCGACCTTCTGCTGGACCAGGGGCGCCACGCGGAGGTGCAAATGCTGCTGCAAGATCACCTCCGCATCGATGGATTGCTATTGCGGCATGCAATTGCGGTGCAGGCCGCACCGGCCAAGGCAATGGCCATCGCCGAGCTGCAAGCACGTTTCGCTGCGGCCGCCCGCCGCGGCGACGCAATTCACCAGCGCGAACAGGCGCGCTTCGAACTGCAGTTGCGCCATGACGCGCGCGCCGCACTGGATCTTGCGCTGGCTAACTGGCAAGTCCAGAAGGAGCCCGCAGACTTGCGCGTCCTGCTGGAAGCGGCGCTCGCGGCGCACGATCCCGCTGCCGCAAGGCCGGCACTGGCGTGGCGTCGGCAGCGCGGCCTTGAAGACAGCAAGATCGCCACGCTGGCACGCCAGTTGGAAGGAGGCTCCCTATGATCCCCAGCCGGTTGGCAGCGCGCAGGCTGGCCGCGCTGATCTTCCTGCCCCTGCTGTTGTCCGCCGGCGCGGCCATGGCGCACAAGCCGAGCGACAGCTACCTGACCCTGAACCTTGCATCGGTGGCGCGCCAGCAGGTCGCAGTTGACGGACGCTGGGACATCGCCTTGCGCGACCTCGACTTCGCCATCGGCCTCGACGCCGACGGCGACGGCAAGCTCACATGGGACGAAGTCCGGTCCCGCCACGTCGACATCACGGCCTACGCATTGCCGCGCCTTGGCCTGACGCAGGGCTGCAACCTGCATGTAACCGGCCAGCAAGTTGACCGTCATACCGACGGCGCCTACACCGTCCTGATGCTGCGTGGAGACTGCAAACGCGGCGTCCCTTTCGCAATCGACTACAAGCTGTTTGCCGACATCGACGCGCTGCATCGAGGCATGCTCAATGTCACGCTTGATGGCCGCACGCAGTCGGCAGTGCTGGGAGGCGATCGCACGCGCTTTGCGGCGGGTGGCGATGAAGGCAGCGCATGGAGCCAGGCCTCCAGCTACCTGCGCCACGGAACCTGGCATATCTGGACTGGATACGACCACGTCCTGTTCCTGCTTTCACTGCTGCTGCCGGCCGTGCTGCGGCAGGGCTGGCGGCCCGCAAGCGCAGACGTGTTGCGTGTCGTCACCGCATTCACGCTCGCCCATTCGATTACACTCTCGCTCGCGGCCTTGCAAGTGGTCGCGTTGCCAGGCCGCCTGATTGAATCGGCCATCGCTGCTTCCGTCGCCATCGCAGCCCTGAACAATATCTGGCCGCTGGTGCACGGCAAACGCTGGCTTGCCGCCTTTGCCTTCGGCCTGTTGCACGGTTTCGGTTTTGCTGGTGTGCTGGGAGACCTGGACCTGCCGCTAAACGCAACGGTGCTTTCGCTGGCCGCCTTCAATATCGGCGTTGAACTTGGGCAGCTTGCCATCGTCGCAGCCTTTGTCCCGCTGGCCTACGCCATGCGCCGCACATGGACCTACAGGCAGCTTATGGTGAAGGGGGGATCCGCGGCAATCGCCGTGCTGGCGATGGTGTGGCTCGTCGAGCGAGCCACGGTCTGACTACATTGCCCGCACCCATGGGCCCTTGTACAGCACCGGCCCGGTCGGCCCATTCGGATCAGGCGAGCCGCCGCGCGGCTCCAGGGAAATCGCCAGCACCACAACGTCGTCGCCCACTGCACCCGGCGCCAGCGAGAACGTGCCGCGCCCTTCGGTCCCCAGCACGCCCAGCGAGCGCGGCGAACCTTTTTTCGGAATCGCCCACAACTGCAAGGAGCGGTCGGGCGGAACCGGCGCGCCGCCAACAATATGCACCTGCAGCAGGCGCTTGCCGGTATCCGCTTTCACCAGCAGCGCAGGCTGCGCTTGCGGGTCCGTCAGCGTCGCGACAAGGTCGTAAGTTGGCCCGCGCAATTGCTGCAGGCTCACCGCCACGAGCAATGCGGCAGCGACGGCGGCGGCTGCCGTTCCCAGTCCGAACCCGCGCCAGAAATGCCAGCTGCTGCGCTCCGGTTTCAGGTGCAGGCGCATTTCGATATTGCGCCAGAGTTGTGGAGAAGGGGCCTGGGCGCGGACGAATTCATGCATCGGCAGCAGGCGGCGCTCCCACTCCTTGACCAGCATGCGCAGGGCGGCATCGCTGTACATCCAGCCCTCGAAGCGCCGCCGCGCGCCGCCGCGCAAGGTGCCCAGCACATATTCGGCGGCGAGCCTGTCGCGCAAGGCGTCATTGCCACGGATATTCATGGCGCATCTCCTTGCGACAGGCAATTCCTGAGTTTTTCCATGCCGCGCCGGATCCAGGTCTTGATAGTGCCGACCGGCAGCGACATGCGCTGCGCCACTTCGGTATGCGACAAGTCATGGAAGAAGGCCAGGCCTATCGCCAGCCGATGCAAGCCTTCCAGCCGCGCCATGCAGCCAGCCAGCGCGCGTGCATCGCTGCTCATTTCACTGGCCTCGGCCGGCGTGCTTGCGTATTCGTCGCGGAATGCTTCATGATCCAGCTCCACCGTATCGTCCGTTCGGCGCAGGATATCCAGCGCCTTGTTGCGGACTATGGCCGCCATCCAGGTCAGCGGCGCGGCCAGGCCGGCCTCGTAATGCGGCGCTGCATGCCAGATCGACACGAAAGCTTCCTGCAGCGCCTCTTCGGCCAGTTCCCGCTTACGTAATATACGCAAGGCAAAGCCAAACAGTTTCGGCGCGGATGCATCGTACAGCGCGCGAAACGCAGCGGTGTCCTGGCGGCCTGCCGCTGCCAGCCATGTCCTTAGCTGTTCTGGTTCGATGGGCATGGGGCCATCTTATGCCCGGCTTTTTGTCAGGTCTACTGTATTCCGCAAAGCAAAGTTACAATGTCCGCCACCAAAACCACACTGGAGAGTTCATGTCGTACCTGAATCGACTGCTGGCGGGAGCGGCGCTCAGCACCGTCGCCGGCCTCGCGCTGGCGGCACAACCTGCCACCGTGCGCCTCGACTATATGCACACGGGTAACGCGCTAAACGAAAGTTATGCGATCGAACAAGTTGTGATTGAGCCCTTGCCATGGCCGGGCGATATGTCCAAGACAATCGACACCACCAACCGCGGCGTGAACAAGGTCGAAGTGGCCGATGCCAAGACCGGCAAGGTGCTGTACACCCGCACTTTCTCCACCATCTTCGTTGAATGGAAGTCTACCGAGGAAGCGTCCAGGGTGACGCGCGGCTTTCATGAATCGGTGCGCTTTCCCAAGCCAGACCGCCCGGTCAAGGTGCGCATCCTGAAGCGCGACGAGCGCAATGAGTTCTCGGTGGCGTGGAGCGTGGATGTCGATACCGATGCGATGGATGTGGTGCGCAAGCAGGACGTCGCGCCGGCCAAGCCGATTCCGATCCGGGTCAATGGCCCGAGCGACAGGAAAGTGGACTTGCTGATCCTGGGCGACGGCTATACCAAGGCCGACATGGCCAAGTTCGAAGCCCGCGCCCGCAAGCTGTCCGATTACCTGTTCACGGTATCGCCGTTCAAGGAACGCGCCAAGGACTTCAACGTATGGGCGATGGCAGTGCCAACACAGGAGAGCGGTGTGTCGCGTCCATCGACCAACACCCACCACGCGTCGAAATTGGGAACGCGCTACGACATCTTCGGCAGCGAGCGTTATGTGCTGACCATCGACAACCGTGCCCTGCGCGAGATTGCACAGCATGCGCCGTATGAGTTCATCGAGATCCTGGTGAACAACGACACCTACGGCGGTGGCGGCATTTACGGCCAGTTCAGCACTGCGGCAGCGGATAACGACTGGGCGAACTACCTGTTCGTGCACGAATTCGGCCATCACTTTGCGGGCTTGGCGGACGAGTACTACACCTCGCCGGTGGCTTACGCGACCGGCGGCGTACGCATGGAGCCGTGGGAGCCAAACGTGACGGCCTTGCTGGACCCGGCCAATGTGAAGTGGAAAAAGTTTGTCACCCCGGGAACTGCGCTGCCGACGGCCTGGCCGAAAGCGGAGTATGAAGCGCATTCGCGCGAATACCAGAAGATCCGCGCGCAACTGCGCAAGGACAATCGTCCGGAATCGGAGATGAGCAAGTTGTTCAAGGAAGACCTGGCCTGGACCAATGCGCTTTTCTCGAAGGCGCCGAATCGCAAGGCGGTTGGTGCTTTCGAGGGCGCGAACTACGAAGCGACGGGCTACTATCGTTCGCAGCAGCAGTGCCTGATGTTTGACCGCAGCGAGGAGTTTTGTGCGGTGTGCAGCGATGCGGTGCAGGAGACCATTGACCTCTACGCTCCGCGCTAAACCGGTAAACCAATGTCAGACCCACAGGGTCTGACACTTGGCCTGCGGCCGCCGCGTTACGGTGTCTGACCCTGCGGGTCAGACACCGGGTTGCCGGTTTCAGGTGTTTGGCGCCAAACCAGTCGGCTTGATACGCACCGGCATCGGCTTGCCCTTGCGAGCACGCTTGCCGAAGTGCGGCGCCAGCGCCGTCGGTCCCATGCGGTCTTCCTTGGCCTTTTGTGCATTGCCGATACCCTGCACGGTCACGCCCTTGTCGGTAATCGCGCAGGCAGCAACCAGCTTCTCCTTGTCGGCCAGGTCCATCAGGATCACGCCGCGGCCGCCGTTGGACAGCACCTTCATCTCGTCCATGCCGAACACCAGCAGGTTCGATTTCTCGGAAATAACCGCCACTGCGCTAGCGCCATCAACCACCACGGTCGGCGGCAGAGGCTTGTCGCCTTCATCCAGCGTAATGAACGATTTGCCGCCCTTCAGGCGCGACACCATGTCGCCGGCCTTGGCGATGAAGCCATAGCCCGCATCGGACGCCAGCAGCAGCTGCTTGTCGCCATTGCCCGCGAAGTAATGCAGCAGCCGCGCACCGCCCGACAGGTCGACCAGCGTGGTAATCGGCACGCCGTCGCCGCGTGCGTTAGGCAGGGCTGCCACCGGCACGGAGTACACCTTGCCGTTGTCGCCGAAGCCCAGCAGGGTATCCACGGTACGGCACTCGAACGCGCCGTACAGCGAATCGCCCGCCTTGAAGGTGAACTGCGCCGGATCGTGGCCGATGCCGGTTCGCGCACGCACCCAGCCTTTTTCGGAGATGATCACGGTGACCGGTTCGTCGGCTACTTTCTGTTCCACGACAGCCTTCTGAGCTTCCTCGATCAGGGTGCGGCGTGCGTCGCCGTAAGCCTTGGCGTCGCCGTCGATTTCCTTGATCACCAGGCGGCGCAGGGTGGATGGGTTATCCAGCACATCCTGCAGGCCTTCGCGCTCCTTGCGCAGTTCGGACAGTTCCTGTTCGATCTTGATCGCTTCCAGGCGCGCCAGTTGGCGCAGGCGGATTTCCAGGATGTCTTCCGCCTGGCGGTCCGACAGCTTGAAGCGTTCGATCAGTGCCGCCTTCGGCTCATCCGAATTGCGGATGATGGCGATCACCTCATCGATATTCAGCAGGACGATCTGGCGGCCTTCCAGGATATGGATGCGCTCATCGACCTTGTTCAGGCGGAACTGGGTACGGCGGGTCACGGTGGCGAAGCGGAACTCGATCCACTCGCCCAGGATTTCGCTGATGCCCTTCTGGCGCGGACGGCCATCGCCGCCGATCATCACAAGGTTCATCGAGGCCGAAGTCTCCAGCGAGGTATGCGCCAGCAGCATGTGCATGAACTCTGTCTGGTTCTGGTTCTTCGACTTCGGTTCGAACACCAGGCGCACAGCAGCCTCGCGGCCTGCTTCGTCGCGCACCTTGTCCAGCTGGCCCAGGATCAGGCCTTTCAGCGCCACCTGTTCCGGCGACAGGGCCTTCTTGCCCAGCTTGACCTTCGGATTGGTCAGTTCTTCGATTTCTTCCAGCACCTTCTGCGCCGAAGTGCCAGGCGGAAGTTCGTACACGACTGCCTGCCACTGGCCGCGCGCCAGCTCTTCGATCTTCCAGCGCGCGCGCACCTTCATCGAGCCGCGGCCGGACGCGTACATGTCGTCCAGTTGCGCGCGCGGAGTGATCAACTGGCCGCCGCCCGGGAAGTCCGGGCCCGGGATCAGTTCCATCAGTTCCGCGTGGCTGATCTTCGGATTGCGGATCATGGCCACGGCAGCTTTGGCTACCTCGGTCAGGTTGTGCGAAGGGATCTCGGTCGCCAGGCCCACAGCGATGCCGGAGGCGCCGTTCAGCAGCACCATCGGCAGCCGCGCCGGCAGCAGGGCCGGTTCTTCGTACGAGCCGTCATAGTTCGGGATGAAGTCCACGGTGCCCTGGTCGATTTCGTCCAGCAGCAGGCGCGAGATCGGAGTCAGGCGGGCTTCGGTGTATCGCATTGCCGCGGCGCCGTCGCCGTCGCGCGAACCGAAGTTGCCCTGGCCGTCGATCAGCGGATAGCGCAGCGAGAAGTCCTGCGCCATGCGCACCAGCGCGTCGTACACCGACTGGTCGCCGTGCGGGTGCAATTTACCCAGCACGTCACCCACCACGGTGGCGGACTTGCGCGGCTTGGCGGTCGGGCCCAGGCCCAGTTCATTCATCGAGTACAGGATGCGGCGCTGTACCGGCTTCTGGCCGTCGCATACGTCCGGCAGGGCGCGGCCCTTGACCACGGAAATCGCGTAATCAAGGTAGGCGCGTTCGGCGAAGGTCGACAGGGTCAGGGATTCGCCGCCGTCATCACCGCCGCTGCCACCGCTTGGCGGCTGTTCCGGGCTTGGATCGTCAAAGAGGTTTGCTTGAGTAGACATATATCGGTTAAGAGTGTGTTGCAGTCTTTTGGATCAGAGATGAACTTCGCCATCCACGACGGTGCGGAACAGGCTTCCACTGACCATCGAGAACGTGGCGATTAACATCAAAAGCAGTATGTTGAGTTGAATGTCGAGGTCGGGAATCCAGCTGTTCGCGACGATGATTCCGCACAGGGTGGCACTTGCCATCCACACTGTGGCAGGTGCCGACAGTACAAGGCGAGTAAGAGGCACGCCACACAGCGTCCAGAGAAGGACCGCTGCGCTGAGGACCAGGCGTGGAACAGCCGGTGCGGCTGCCAGGCCCGCCAGCATGGCTGCGACCGCAATCCAGGCTCCGCGCATACCGGTCAGGTGCGATTTTTTCACGCCGAACATTGCGGACCATTGGCCGCTGCCACGCAGCAGTTGCAGGATGATGCAGAATCCAACGGCATAGCACGCGGTAAATCCGGCGTGGCGGAAGGCGTCGGCGTACATTGTTCCCGCAATGACCAGGGACAGGACAGCGATTGTCAGGAATGCCCTGATCTTGCCCTGTATCCCTGACGCAATCGACAGCCAGGCAACAATGGCGCAAACCACCAGCACGACTGTTTGTACGACGCGCAGTAACGCTGGCAGCTCGGCAATGACCAAGGTCGGCGCGGTGATTGCGAATATCCCCATCCAGCCAAATTTCCAGCGAGGCTGATAGCTTAGCCGGTGCAGGCAGGGAGTTAACAGTTCGTCAAAGCGCGCCTTGGCGACCGTGAACGATGTCGGCGGCCTGATGATCAGGAAGGCCGGAACGCCGATAAACAGCAGTTCGGTAATCAGGAACGCCAGCGGCAGCTCGCCATTTGACGGCACGATGCTGAGCTTCTCAATGGCCGTGAACATGAGGGCGAGGAAAACCACCGCGCCGGCAAGGAAGGAAAGTCCGAACGTGCGAAGGTAGTACTTTTTGTTTGCTGCAGTGTGCTCCCACCATTCAACTACGTCCGGTTCCAGATAGAAGCCTACTAATTGCGGGCAATGGTTGCGGATGTATGCCAACTGGCCGCGCATTTCACGCATGAAGGCGGCATCCATCGAATGCAAGGAATAGGGCGGCGGCACTTTTTCGAGCAGTGCGCGCATGACAGGGTTTTGTCCCGAGAGTCCCAGCATCCGCTCATATCGATTGTCTGCATGCTGGCGTGACAACGCTTGCAGGACCTCAGTATGACCATGGCGGAGAAGATGCTGGCAGCCGTCATGCCAATTGAAATAGTCGACCAGCGTGTGGCGCAGGTCTGCGTCGCACTCATCGCTGGCCGCATAGGCGGCTGCCGCGATCTCAAAATGCTCGCGCAAGGTAAGGTCGAGCAATTCTTCGCTGTCCATCAGCTTTGCCAGCCTGGTTTTTGGCTGGTGGTTTGCATTGCCCAGGTAAGATGATAAGAGCGAACGCGCCTCGGCGGCATAGTCACGCGTGGGAGGCAAGGGGGCGGCAAATTCAGCGACTACCTGTGGGAACAGCATCAATGCTGGCGGCACCGCAGGAGTTTTGGCTTCCGGCCCGGGCGCTGCCTCCGGATCAGGAACCGGGACAGGCATTGGCCTGTAAACTGGCGCAGGCACAGGCACAGGCATTGCCACGGGGTGATGCGTACGGGCCGGGGAGCCGGATGCCGCCAGCTGCAAGGCGGCCTCATAGGCGTGGCGAAGCTGCTGGAACCCTTCCGCATCGTCCTCGGGGCGCGAAGCTTTCAGCTGCACTGCGTAGGCGCGCTTGATCGACCGCTGGTCGTCCGTCGGGGCAATGCACAACACGTCCCAGGGATAGCGTGGCCGGGCTGTCATAGGAATTGCTGTTCCACCGCAATGCGTTCGAGCAGTTGCCTGAAGGCCGTGCGTGCATGATTGATGTGCGCGGGATCCTGCGTTTCCAAAGCTTTCTGGAAGAGCGAAGTATTGTGGGCGATGAATTGGCGCACTTCGCCGCGCGACTGCTCATATAACCTGTCGGCCTGGGCGACCAGCAAGCGGTTTTCGCTTTGGTCGCGGGGATGGATTTTCAGTTCGCTCAACTCGGAGAATTTCCGCTCGATTTCCTCTTGCGTCATGACGCCGGCATTATTGGCGATCACAAGGCGGTGCCGCTCTTGTGTGCCGTTGATGGTCGCTTCCGCCTCCAATATCCCGCTAATATCGTAAGTAAAGCGCACGTCCAGCGTTACCTCGCCAGCACGTTTGCGTTCGACTGGAATGCTCAACTTGCCAAGGAAGATATTGCTCGACACCATGCGCGCCTCGCCCTGGTAGACCATTAGCTCCACCTCCGACTGGAAGTCGGAGATGGTGGCGAGGTTCTCCACGCGCGAAGCCGGGACCGGAGTATTGCGTTCAATAATGGGCAGGTAGTGGCCACCCGTATGGTGGCCCTCGGAAACCTTGCGCGCGATGGCAATCCCCATGGAGTAGGGAGCCACATCAGTCATGACGATTTCGTTCAACGCAGCATCGCGCATCTTCAGGCCTGCCTGCACCGCTGCGCCAAGGGCGACGACTTCGTCCGGATCGAGCTGTGTGGCAGGGAAACGGCCGAACATGCGCGAGACCATCTTGCGCACGATCGGCATGCGCGTTGCGCCACCTGCCAGGACAATGGTGTCGAGGTCTCCGGGCCGGATCGAAGCGTCGCGCAGGGCGCCCTCCACCGGGGAACGCAACCTGGCCAGCAGCGGTTCGCAAATCGACTGCAAGCTGGCCTCATCGACGTCGAGCCTGAACGTGGAATCCCCATGCTGCAGCTCCATCGTCGCACTGTCCTGCGAGGAAAGCGCACACTTGACGCGCTCCGCCTCGTTACGCAAACGGCGCGTGGTGCTTGCCTTCATGGGGGCGCCGGCGAGCGCATTGAGCAGGCCGCTGCGCGCCATGAATGCGCTGGACAGCAATTCCACGAAGTCTTCGCCGCCGAGGAAGTTGTCGCCGGTGGATGCGCGAACTTCCATCACGCCCTCGAACATCTCGAGAATCGAGACGTCGAAGGTGCCGCCTCCAAGATCGAATACCAGGAACTTCGATTCCTGTTCCTTGTCCTGGATGCCGTAGGCCAGCGCTGCGGCGGTTGGCTCGTTCAGCAAGCGTTCCACCTTCAGGCCGGCCAGTTGGCCAGCCGCACGCGTTGCCTTGCGCTGGCCGTCGCTGAAGTAGGCCGGTACAGTAATGATTGCCTCTTCGACCTTGTGGCCGAGGAAGGCTTCGGCATCTTCCTTGAGCGCGCGCAGCAGCATGGACGACAGTTCTTCCGGACGGAATTCCTTGTCGCCGAGGCGAATACGCTTGTCGCTGCCCATGTAGCGCTTGAAGAGCGACGCCGTCATGTGCGGGTGCGTCTGCAGGCGCTCGCGCGCGGCTTTGCCCACCAAAATGGTGCCGTCTTTATCCAGCCCGATGCACGACGGCGTCAGGTTGTCGCCCAGGGCGTTCGGAATGATTTGCGGCTTGCCGTCGCGCCAGATGGCGACCAGGCTGTTGGTGGTGCCAAGGTCGATACCGATGATCATTTAGATGTCCGCTTCCACTTCGTTGCCGTGTTCTTCGATCCACGCGCGGCGGGCGGCGGCCTCGCCTTTGCCCATCAGCATATTGAAGCGCGAGGACGAGTAGCTGTGGTCGAAATCGCCCAGCGACACTGGCAGCAGGCGGCGGGTATCCGGATTCATGGTGGTTTCCCACAGCTGCTCGGCGTTCATCTCGCCCAGGCCCTTGAAGCGGGAGATGGTCCAGGAACCTTCTTTCAGGCCATCCTTGCGCAGCTTGTCTTCGATCGCCACCAGCTCGCCGTCGTCCAGCGCGTACAGCTTCTGGATCGGCTTCTTGCCGCGTGCCGGTGCGTCGACGCGGTACAGCGGCGGACGCGCCACGCAGATGTGGCCCTTGTCGATCAGGGCAGGGAAGTGGCGGAAGAACAGGGTAAGCAGCAGCACCTGGATGTGGGAGCCGTCGACGTCCGCATCGGAGAGGATGCAGATCTTGCCGTAGCGCAGGCCGGACAGGTCAGGCGAATCGCCGTAGTTGTGCGGATCGACGCCGATCGCTACTGCGATGTCGTGGATCTCGTTGTTGGCATACAGGCGGTCGCGGTCGGTCTCCCAGGAGTTCAGCACCTTGCCGCGCAGCGGCAGGATGGCCTGGAATTCCTTGTCGCGGCCCATCTTGGCAGAACCGCCCGCCGAGTCGCCCTCGACCAGGAAGATTTCAGTGCGCGCCGTATCGTCCGATTCGCAATCGGTCAGCTTGCCCGGCAACACGGCCACGCCGGAAGACTTCTTCTTCTCGACTTTCTGCGCCGAACGCAGGCGCGATTGCGCTTGCTTGATGACCAGCTCCGCCAGCTTCTTGCCGAAGTCGATGTGCTGGTTCAGCCACAGTTCCAGCGCAGGCTTGGAGAAGGTGGCCACCAGGCGCACGGCATCGCGCGAATTCAGGCGTTCCTTGATCTGGCCCTGGAATTGCGGGTCCAGCACCTTGGCCGACAGCACGAAGGAAGCACGTGCAAACACGTCTTCCGGCAGCAGCTTCACGCCCTTCGGCAGCAGCGAGTGCAGCTCGACGAAATTCTTCATCGCCCCGAACAGGCCTTCGCGCAGGCCCGATTCGTGGGTGCCGCCGTTCGGGGTCGGGATCAGGTTGACGTAGGATTCGCGCACCACGGCGCCTTCCTCTGTCCATGCCACCACCCACGACGCGCCTTCGCCTTCGGCAAAGCCTTCCGCATCCGGGGTAGCGAACTGCTCGCCCTCGAACAGCGGGATCAGGGTTTCGCCGCCGGAGGTGGTTTGCGCCAGTTGTTCGTTCAGGTAGCCGCGCAGGCCATCCTTGTACATCCAGGTCTGTTCGTCGCCGGTCTTGGCATTTTTCAGCGTGACCGATACGCCAGGCAGCAGCACGGCCTTGGAGCGCAGCAGGCGTTGCAGCTCGACCTGGGAGATCAGCGGCGAATCGAAATACTTCGCATCCGGCCAGGCAGTAACCCGGGTACCGGACTTCTTGCCGTCCTTCGGCGCGGGCTGGGAGCTCAATGGTTCGACCAGGTCGCCGTGTTCGAAGGCGATCTGGTGGAAGCCGTTGCCGGCGTCGTCTTTACGCCACACCGCGATTTCCAGGCGCTTGGACAGGGCGTTGGTGACGGACACGCCGACGCCGTGCAGGCCGCCGGAGAAGGCATAGGCGCCGCCCGAACCCTTATCGAACTTGCCGCCCGCGTGCAGGCGGGTGAAGACGATTTCCACCGTCGGCACGTTTTCTTCAGGATGCAGGCCGACCGGAATGCCACGGCCGTCGTCTTCGACGGTGATCGAGCCGTCGGCATTCTGCGTCACGATAATGTTTTTGCAATGGCCGCCCAATGCTTCATCGGAGGCATTGTCGATCACCTCCTGGATGATGTGCAGCGGGTTCTCGGTGCGGGTATACATGCCCGGGCGCTGCTTGACGGGTTCCAGTCCTTTGAGGACGCGGATAGATGATTCGCTGTAGTCGGAAACTGGTTTTTTAGTGGCCATACGTGTTATTGGTAATGCAAAGTGCTGTGATTATATACAGTATTTTCCGGTTTGACGGATCGCATGCTTGCGCATTCTATCCGCTACGGCCGGTGGCGCAAGGGAATCGCAGCGGTAAAATGGGTTTTATGACCACAGATCGGCGCCCGTTCGCAGTCAGGCTGGTCGGCTTCCCCCGGGAAGCCGAGCGCGTGCTCGCGCAGGGCCTGGCCAGGGCGCCAGCCGACGGCCCGGCCTATTTCTGCCTGTCTGAAGACAGCCTGCAGGACCCCGATATTTACCTGGCCAATGGCGCCGAATTGAAGGCGCTGGCCGCCATTGCATCGTTGGCCGCAGGCGACATCCGGCCGGCGCTGGTGCTGGGGGCGACCGGCGTGCTTCTTCCCTATCCGAACCTGCCACTGCCGGTGCAATGGAGCGCCATGCATGCCGAACTGGCCCGCCTGGTGGAACGCCGCGCCGACGTACTGGCCGGCCTCTCGCCTTCCGTCCACTCGCTGGTGCCCGAGCGGAGGCGCCGCGAACGGCTCGACCTGGACCTGACCGACCCCACTGTCTATGAAAAGATGCGCAAGCCGCGCCGTGAAGGGGCGGTACTGTGCGTGGATGCCAACGCCAATTTTTGCGAGCAGCTTGGCCAATCGCTGAAACAGTTTGGCACCCCGGTGCTTTGGGCGGTGGACGGCGTGGCAGCGCTGGCCCTTTGCCACCAGCATCCGATAGCGGTGGTGCTGATCGACTTCGCCGCGCCGATCCTCGACCACTACCTGCTGTGCGCGCAGTTGCGCAGCCTCGAAACGCAGCCTGAAGTGGTCTTCCTGGTGCAGTCGGCCCACGACTACGACGTGACCCGAGGCCGAGCCGCCGGCGCTGCCGGCATGCTGGACAAGCCGCTTGCCGAGCACCAGGCGCAGGCCGTGCTGCGCAAATTTATGCGCCTGTGAGATTTTTACGCGGCGTTGATTGGCCGCTGCCTTCTATTTAGACCGTTTTTACGCGCCCGCCGATACGCTTTCGTCACCTTCTTTTTGACGAAAGTGGATCGATGAAAAATGTGCTTTTCCTTGCCGCCGCGCTGCTGGCGGCGCCTGCCTTTGCCGATGACCTGAGCTTCAACGCTGCGCTGGCCAGTGACTACCGCTATCGCGGGATTTCGCAATCGCGCCTGCTGCCGGCTGCACAGGGCGGGGCCGATTTCGCCAGCGCAGCTTCCGGCTTTTATGTCGGCGCCTGGGCCTCGACCATCAACTGGACGCGTGACGCCGGCGGGGCCGGCCGCGTCGAGCTGGATATCTATGGCGGCAAGCGCGGCCAACTGGCGGCCGACATCAGTTACGACGCCGGCGTACTGACCTATGTTTACAAGGGCCGCATACCGGGACTCGACAATCCCGACACGACGGAAATTTACGGCCAGCTCGGCTACGGTCCCGTGACGCTGAAATATTCGCACTCTGTGACCAGCCTGTTCGGCTTCGTCGACAGCAAGAATTCCGGCTACCTGGACCTGGGCGCCAACCTCGACGCGGGCGCCGGCTACACCATCAACCTGCATGCCGGCCGCCAGCGCGTGAAGAACAACGGCGCCGCCGACTACAGCGACTGGAAGCTGGGGGTGAGCAGGGACTTCGGCTTCGTCAGCGTGCAGCTGGCTGCCATCGGCACCAACGCCAGCAAGTCTGCTTACGCCTCGCCGGCCAACGGCAAGTTCCTTGGCAAGAACGCCATGCAGCTGACCGTCAGCAGGACCTTCTGATTTTTACACCTTGTTTACACCCGCTTGCCGAGTCTTTACACCGATTTTAGGCGTGGCTCGATAAGCTGGTTCCCGTACAAACAAGACCTTTCGGGGAACGTCATGGACATCGTTTTTATCGGCGCAATCGCCGTCTTTTTCGCACTGGTCGTCGCCCTGGCGGCCGGCTGCGACAAGCTGGGAGGCCAGCAATGAACATCTTTTATTTAATAGGCTCCGTCGCCACGGCTGGCCTGCTGGTCTACCTGCTGGTAGCACTGCTGAAAGCGGAGGACTTGTAACATGACCACGCAATCATTCCTGCTGCTGGCAGTTTTCCTGCTGGTGCTGGTCGCCGTGGCCTGGCCACTGGGCGGCTTGCTGGCGCGCGTGGCCGACGGACGCAAGGTTCCCGGCATGGGCTGGCTTGCAGCGGTTGAAAGACTGCTGTACCGCGCCGCCGGGATTCCAGCCGGCGAGGCGCAGCGCGGCATGGGCTGGAAAACCTATGCCATCGCGCTGCTGGTGTTCAACCTGGCGGGCACGCTGTTCGTCTACGCTGTGCAGCGCTTGCAGGCATGGCTGCCGCTGAACCCACAGGGTCTGCCCGGCGTCAGTCCCGACTCCTCCTTCAATACCGCCGTCAGCTTTGTCGCCAACACCAACTGGCAAGGCTATGCGGGCGAGCAGACCATGAGCTATTTGAGCCAGATGCTGGCGCTGGCAGGCCAGAACTTCTTCTCGGCCGCCACCGGCATTGCCGTTGCCTTCGCCCTGATCCGCGGTTTCGCCGCCCGCTCGGCCAAATCGATCGGCAATTTCTGGGTTGACCTGACCCGCATCATGCTTTACGTGCTGCTGCCGTTGTCCTTTGTGTTTGCGGTATTCCTGGTCGGCCAGGGTTCGATCCAGAACTTTTCCGCCTACAAGGAGGTGAACCTGGTCGAGCCGGTGACCTATACCGTCCCGGGTGCCACGCCGGAGGCGCCTGCGCAGACCCTGAGTGCGGCCACGCAGACCATCGCCATGGGCCCGGTCGCTTCGCAGGAAGCGATCAAGATGCTGGGCACCAATGGCGGCGGCTTCTTCAACGCCAACTCGGCACATCCGTATGAGAATCCGACGGCGCTGTCCAACTTTGCGCAGATGCTGGCCATCTTCCTGATTCCCGCGGCGCTGTGCTTCGCGTTTGGGCGCATGGTGGGCGACCGCCGCCAGGGTTGGGCCGTGCTGGGTGCCATGACCGTCATGTTCGTGGTCGCTGCCATCGGCATCACCGCTGCGGAGCAAACCGCACAGCCGGCGCTACAGGCGATGGGCATCGACCAGTCGGCCACCGCGCTGCAAGCGGGCGGCAATATGGAGGGCAAGGAAACGCGTTTCGGCATTGCGGCCACCGGCCTGTTCGCAACCGTGACCACGGCCGCATCCTGCGGCGCCGTGAACGGCATGCACGACTCCTTTACGCCTTTGGGCGGCGCCGGGCCGATGCTGCTGATGCAGCTCGGCGAGGTGGTGTTCGGCGGCGTCGGCTCGGGCCTGTACGGCATGCTGGTTTTCGCCATCATGGCAGTGTTCATCGCCGGATTGATGATCGGCCGCACGCCGGAATACCTGGGCAAGAAGATCCAGGCGTACGAAATGAAAATGACATCGCTGGCCATCCTGGTGACGCCGACCCTGGTGCTGGTGGGAACCGCCATCGCCGTCATGCTGGATGTGGGTAAAGCCGGCGTAGCCAATCCGGGCGCGCATGGCTTTTCGGAGATCCTGTATGCCTTCAGTTCTGCCGCCAACAACAACGGCAGCGCCTTCGCCGGCCTGTCCGCCAATACGCCGTTCTACAACGTCATGCTGGCCATTGCCATGTGGTTTGGCCGCTTCGCCATGATCGTGCCGGTGCTGGCCATCGCAGGTTCGCTGGCCTCCAAACAGCGCCTGCAGGCCAACTCCGGCACCATGCCGACCCATGGCCCGATGTTCGTGTTCCTGCTGGTAGCCGTGGTGCTGCTGGTAGGCGTGTTGAATTACGTTCCTTCGCTGGCGCTTGGCCCGGTGATCGAGCACCTGCAACTGTATAAGTAAGGAGTGCACATCATGCCGCAATCCCAGGCGATTCCAGTCGCCCAACCAGGCAAGCGCCTCAAGCTGTTCGAATCGAAGCTAGTGATGCCTGCCGTCGCCGATGCATTCCGCAAGCTGAGCCCTGCTGTCCAACTGCGCAGTCCCGTGATGTTTGTCGTGTACGTCGGCAGCATCATTACCACGCTGCTCTATATCCAGTCGCTGAACGGGGTGGGGGAGGCCAGTTCCGGCTTCATCCTCGCGGCCGCGGTGTGGCTGTGGTTCACCGTACTGTTCGCAAACTTTGCCGAAGCGCTGGCCGAAGGGCGCAGCAAGGCACAAGCGGCGTCGCTGCGCAGCCTGAAGCAGAGCGTGACGTCCAAGCGCCTGTCGACGCCAAAACACGGCACCGCTTGGCTGCCATGCCCGGCGACCGACCTGCGCAAGGGGAACCATGTGCTGGTGGAAGCCGGCGACGTGATACCGATCGATGGCACCGTCGTGGAAGGCGTGGCCTCGGTGGACGAAAGCGCGATTACGGGCGAGTCGGCGCCGGTCATCCGTGAATCGGGCGGCGACTTTTCTTCCGTGACCGGCGGAACCCGCGTACTGTCGGACTGGCTGGTGGTGCAGGTGACCGCCAACCCTGGCGAGACCTTCCTCGACCGCATGATCGCAATGGTGGAAGGCGCCAAGCGCAAGAAAACCCCGAACGAAATCGCGTTGACCATCCTGCTGGTGGCGCTGACCATCGTGTTCCTGATCGTGACCGCAACCCTTCTGCCGTTCTCGCTGTTTTCTGTGGAGGCGGCGCAGGCGGGCTCGCCGATCACCATCACGGTGCTGATCGCGCTGCTGGTGTGCCTGATCCCGACTACGATCGGCGGTCTGCTGTCGGCTATCGGCGTGGCGGGCATGAGCCGCATGATGCAGGCCAACGTGATCGCCACCTCCGGCCGCGCAGTGGAAGCGGCGGGAGACGTCGATGTGCTGTTGCTGGACAAGACCGGCACCATCACCCTCGGCAATCGCCAGGCGTCGGCCTTCTTTGGCGCACCCGGCGTAACGGAACGTGAACTGGCCGATGTGGCACAACTGGCCTCACTCGCCGACGAAACGCCGGAAGGCCGCAGCATTGTGGTCCTGGCCAAGCATCAATTCAATATTCGCGAACGTGAACTGTCGCCGATGCATGCCATCTTCATCCCGTTCTCCGCCAACACCCGCATGAGCGGTGTCGACATGGATGGCCGCGAAGTGCGCAAAGGTTCCGCCGACGCGGTGCGCAAGTACGTGGAAGCAGCCGGCCAGCAGTGGCCTGCCGAAGTGGCGCGCACCGTGGAAGACGTGTCGCGCCGCGGCAGCACGCCGCTGGTGGTGGCCGACAATGGCCGCGTAGTCGGCGTGGTGGAGCTGAAGGACATCGTCAAGGGCGGCATCAAAGAGCGCTTCGCGGAGCTGCGCCGCATGGGCATCAAGACCGTGATGATCACCGGCGACAACAAGCTGACCGCCGCCGCCATTGCGGCCGAAGCGGGCGTGGACGACTTTCTGGCCGAGGCGACGCCTGAGGATAAGTTGAAACTTATCCGCAGCTACCAGGCCGACGGCCGCCTGGTGGCCATGACCGGCGACGGCACTAATGATGCGCCAGCGTTAGCCCAGGCCGACGTGGCCGTGGCCATGAGCTCCGGCACCCAGGCCGCGAAGGAAGCGGGCAACATGGTCGACCTGGATTCCAACCCGACCAAGCTGCTTGAAATCGTGGGGATCGGCAAGCAGATGCTGATGACGCGCGGATCCCTGACCACCTTCTCGATCTCGAACGATATCGCCAAGTATTTTGCGATCATCCCGGCAGCCTTCGTCGGCACCTACCCGCAACTGAAAGCGCTCGACGTAATGCACCTGGCCAGCCCGAATTCAGCCATCATGTCCGCGGTGATCTTCAATGCCCTGATCATCGTGTTCCTGATTCCCCTGGCGTTGAAGGGCGTACGCTATCGCGCCATCGGCGCCACTGCGCTGCTGCGTCGCAACCTGCTGGTGTACGGACTGGGCGGCCTGTTCCTGCCGTTCATCGGCATCAAATTGATCGACATGCTGCTGGCAGCGTTCAACCTCGTTTAAGCTGGAGAACAAGATGATTTCGACCATTCGACCTGCGCTGGTGCTGTTCGGCGCCCTGACCCTGGCCGCCGGCATCGCCTACCCGCTGGCCGTTACAGGTGTCGGCGCAGCCCTATTCCCGAGCCAGGCATCCGGCTCCATCCTGGAGGTGGACGGCAAGCCGGTCGGCTCCGCGCTGATCGGCCAGCAATTCACGTCGCCGAAGTACTTCTGGGGCCGGCCATCGGCCACCGGCCCGATGCCGTACAACGCCTCCGGCTCCGGCGGGTCCAACCAGGGCCCCCTGAACCTGGCCTTCGCCGATGCCGTGCGCGTTCGCGTCGAGGCGCTCAAGGCGGCCGATCCGGGCAACACCGCGCCGATCCCGGTGGACCTGGTCACCGCCTCGGGCAGCGGACTCGATCCGGAAATCAGCCTGGCCGCAGCCGAATACCAGGCCCGCCGCGTGGCGGCCGAGCGCCGCATCGCGCCGGAGAAGGTGCAGGCCTTGATCGCCGAGCATGCATCGGGCACAGTCATGGGAGTTTTCGGCGAACCGCGCGTGAACGTCCTGGCGCTGAATCTGGCGCTGGACAAGAAAACGCCGCATACTCGCTGATATGATCCCACTCGACGACGACCGGCCAGATCCCGACGCGCTGCTGACGCAGCTCCAGGCGCAGGAGCGCAAGGCGGCGCGCGGCAAGCTGCGCATCTACTTCGGCGCGTCGGCCGGCGTCGGCAAGACCTATGCAATGCTGTCGGCTGCACGCAAGCTGCAGGCGGCAGGGCAGCAGCTGCTGGTCGGCATCGTCGAGACCCATGGCCGCAGCGAGACGGCCGCCCTGGTGGATGGCCTGCCGCTGCTTCCGCTGCGCACCATCGCCTATCGCGGCAAGACCATCAATGAATTCGATATCGACGGTGCGCTGGCCCAGCATCCGCCGCTGATACTGATCGATGAACTGGCGCATGCCAACGCGCCCGGTTCGCGCCACCCCAAGCGCTGGCAAGACGTGGAAGAGCTTCTGGAAGCGGGCATGGACGTGTACAGCACCGTCAATGTGCAGCACCTGGAAAGCCTGAATGACGTGGTTGGCGGCATCACCGGCATACAGGTCAACGAAACGGTGCCGGATACCGTCTTCGACGCCGCCGACGAAGTGGTGCTGGTCGACATTCCGGCCGACGAATTGCTGGCGCGCCTGAAAGGCGGCAAAGTCTATCAGGCGCAGCAGGCCGAGCGCGCCGCGCAGAACTTCTTCCGCAAAGGGAACCTGATCGCGCTGCGTGAGCTGGCGCTGCGCCGCACCGCCGACCGCATCGAAGACGACGTGCGCGCCTACCGCGTCGAGCAGTCGATCGACACCATCTGGAAAACCGGCGCTTCGGTGCTGGCCCTGGTCGGACCGCGCCCCGGCTGCGAGCAGGTGGTGCGCAGTGCAGCGCGCCTGGCTGGACAATTGGGTACGCAATGGCACGCCATCTATGTCGAAACGCCGGCACTGCAGCGCCTGGCCGCCGGGGAACGCGAGCGCATCCTGAAGATGCTCAAGCTGGCGCAGGACCTGGGCGCTACGACTGCCGTGCTTTCCGGCAGCGATATTGCTGCCACGGCTGCAGAGTATGCGCGCAGCCACAACCTGTCCAAGATTGCGATAGGCAGGGCGCACCGCACCTGGCCATGGCGCCGTTCGCATATTCGATGCCTGGCGGCTTATGCGCCTGACATCGACCTGATCGAAGTATCCGGCAGCGGCCGCGAAGCTGGACAGGCGACGATTGCTACTACCACCGCGCCAGACGATGCCGACGAGGATGCGCTGCGCTTCAAGCGGCGTGCTGCTGGCTATGCGGTAGCCGCCGCCGCCAGCGTCGGCATGGCCTTGCTGGCGACACCGTTGCTGCCTTTTTTCGACCTGGCCAATATCGCCATGCTGTTCCTGCTGGTAGTGCTGCTGGTGGCGGTACGTTACGGGCGCGGACCGTCCGTGCTGGCGACTTGCGTCAGCGTGGCCTGCTTCGACTTCTTCTTTGTCGCGCCGAGGTTCAGTTTTGCGATCTCCGACCTGCAATACACCATCACTTTTGCCGTCATGCTGGCGGTAGGCTTGATCACGGGTCACCTGACCGCAGGCCTGCGCTTCCAGGCGCGCGTGGCCTCCTATCGTGAAGAGCGCGCCCGCGCCCTGTACGAATTCGCACGCGAGTTGTCCGGGGCCTTGCAGACGGAGCAAGTGTTCGAAACAACGGCACGCTTCCTGCAGTCGACGTTCAATGCCAGGGCGACGCTTATGGTGCCGGATGCGGACGGGCGGCTGCATCTTCCGCCAGGCGCCGCGCCGGTGTCCGCGCTGGACGAAGGCGTGGCGCAGTGGGCGTTCGACCATGCCGAAAGCGCAGGACTGGGCACCGGCACGCTGCCGGCCAGCCCTTTGTTCTACATGCCGCTGGTGGCGCCGATGCGTACGCGCGGCGTGCTGGCCATCGAGCCGGCACAGCGGCGCTGGATCCTGATTCCCGAGCAGCGGCAGCACCTCGATACCTTCGCTGCGCTGGCAGCGATTGCTTTGGAACGCGTGCACTACGTTGAAGTGGCGCAAGAGGCGCTGGTCAATATGGAGTCGGAACGGCTGCGCAATTCGCTGCTGGCCGCCTTATCGCACGACCTGCGCACGCCGCTGACTTCACTGGTAGGCCTGTCTGAGTCCCTGGCCGGGTCGCGCCCGGCGCTGTCGGCGCCGCAACTTTCCCTCGCCAGTTCCCTGCATGCCGAAGCGCTGCGCATGAGCGCCCTGGTCGCCAACTTGCTGGACATGGCGCGCATCGAAAGCGGCGGACTGAAATTCAACCTGCAATGGCAACCGCTGGAAGAAGTAGTGGGCAGCGCCTTGCGTTCAAGCCGCCTGCAGCTGATGGAGCACAAGGTCAGCACCCAGCTTTCACTTGGCTTGCCCCTGCTGCGCTTTGACGCGGTGCTGATCGAACGCGTCCTGTGCAACCTGCTGGAGAATGCGGCCAAGTACACGCCTGCCGGCTCGGCCATTGTGATTTACGCCGTGCAGCGCGGCGAGTTCGTGCGCGTCATGGTGTACGATAACGGCCCGGGTTTGCCGCGCGGCCGCGAAGATGCGCTCTTTGAAAAATTTGTACGTGGCGAAAAGGAATCGGCGAAATCGGGAGTAGGCCTGGGGCTGGCCATTTGCCGCGCCATCGTCGAAGCGCATGGCGGCACCATTGGGGCGGACAAGTCTCCGCTTGGCGGTGCCGCCTTCGTCTTCACGCTGCCAGTCGGCACGCCGCCCGTGTTGCCTGAAATCGAGGAAGAATGAGCACCCAACAATCCGAGATAGTTCCTACCGCCTTGCTGGTGGAAGACGAACCGCAAATCCGCCGCTTCGTGCGCGCCGCGCTGGAGGAGGAGGGCTGGCACGTGCACGAATCGGCCAGCATGCAGCGCGGCCTGATTGACGCCGGCACGCGCCGTCCGGACCTGGTGATCCTCGACCTCGGCCTGCCGGATGGCGATGGCAACGACTTCATCGCCGACTTGCGCAAATGGTCGAACGTGCCGGTCATCGTACTGTCGGCGCGCGTCAACGAAGCCGACAAGATCAAGGCGCTTGATGCCGGTGCCGACGATTACCTGAGCAAGCCGTTCGGCACCGGTGAACTGCTGGCCCGCGTGCGCGCCACGCTGCGCCGCCAGCGGCAGCCGCAGGCCGACAGTGCTGGCCAGGTTCAATTTGGCGAAGTAGTGGTTGACTTGCCGAACCGCCGTGTCACCAGGCGCGGCGAACACGTACACCTGACGCCAACCGAATACCGCCTATTGTCCGTTCTGGTCGCCAACGCCGGCCGCGTCATGACCGCGCCTCAGCTGTTGCGCGCCGTCTGGGGCCCCGCACAATCGGACAACAGCCATTACCTGCGCATCTACATGGGCCACCTGCGCCATAAGCTGGAAGACGACCCCGCCCAGCCGCAATACCTGCTGACCGAAACCGCCGTCGGTTACAGACTCCAGCTTACTTAGACAACATGCGCATGGCGCGTTCGAGGCCTTCGATGGTGATGGGGAACATGCGGTTCTGCATGATCTGGCGGATCACCGATATCGATTGGCGGTATTGCCACAGGCCTTCCGGCTCGGGGTTGAGCCAGACGAATTTCGGGAAGTGCGACGTGAATCGTCCGAGCCATTCGGCGCCGGCTTCTTCGTTGTTGTATTCGACCGAGCCGCCGGGCTGCAGCACTTCGTAGGGACTCATGGTGGCGTCGCCGACGAAGATCAGTTTCGTGTCGGGCGGGTATTTGCGCAGCACGTCCCAGGTGGCGAAGCGTTCGGCGTTGCGGCGGCGGTTGCTGCGCCACAGGTAGTCGTACACGCAGTTGTGGAAGTAGTAGAACTCCATGTTCTTGAACTCGGTCTTGGCGGCCGAGAACAGTTCTTCCGCGCGTTCGATGTGGTCGTCCATCGTTCCGCCAACGTCCATCAGCATCAGCACCTTGACGTTGTTCTTGCGTTCGGGCTGCATCTTGATGTCGAGGTAGCCGGCATTGTTGGCGGTGGCGCGGATGGTCTGGTCCAGCGCCAGTTCTTCCGCTACGCCTTCGCGCGCGAACTTGCGCAGGCGGCGCAGGGCGACCTTGATGTTGCGCGTGCCTAGTTCGCGCTCGCCGTCGTAGTCCTTGTAGGTGCGCTGCTCCCACACCTTGACCGCGGTGCGGTTGCCGCCCTTGCCGCCGATGCGGATGCCTTCGGGATTGGTGCCGCCGTTGCCAAAGGGAGAGGTGCCGCCGCTGCCGATCCACTTGTTGCCGCCTTCATGGCGCTCTTTCTGCTCTTTCAGCAGTTCGTTGAGGCGGTCCATCAGCTTGTCGTAGCCGAATTTTTCCAGCGCGGCGATCTGCTCGGGCGTCAGTTCGCGCTTCATGCGCTGCAGCAGCCAGTCGAGCGGAATCTCCTTGGTGGTGTCGAAGACGGCGTTGATGCCCTTGAAGTACTGGCCGAAGGCGCGGTCGAACTTGTCGTAGTTGGCCTCGTCCTTCACCAGGCACAGGCGGCTCATGTAGTAGAAGTCGTCCAGCGAGGGTTGCAGCACCTGCTTTTGCATCGCTTCCAGCAGGGTGAGGAATTCCTTGATCGTGACCGGGATCTTGGCGTCTTTCAGCGTAAAGAAGAAGTCGATCAGCATGCTGCCTCCCTCCGCGCCAGCAAGTAGCGCAACTGCGCTTTCACTTCCGGCCATTCGCCGCGCACGATGCTGTACATGACCGTGTCGCGCACGGTGCCATCGCGGCGCACGGCGTGGTGGCGGATCACGCCGTCTTTCTTTGCTCCCAGGCGCTCGATAGCCGCTTGCGAGGCGTGGTTGAAGTTGTCGGTGCGGAAGCCGACCACGGCGCAGCCCAGCGTTTCGAAGGCGTGCGTCAGCAGCATCAGCTTGCAGGTGGTATTGACGTGCGTGCGCTGCACGCTGCGGCGGTACCAGGTGTAGCCAATTTCCGCGCGGTCGATGGACGGCACGATGTCATGGTAGCTGGTGGTGCCAAGCACCTGCCCGCTGGCTGCGTCAACCACGGCGAAGGCCAGGCGGGAAGGGCGCATGTCGATCGCGGTGGCGATGTAGGCTTCCACGTTGTGGGGTTCGGGTACGGAGGTGATGCGCAGCTTCCACAGCTCGCCGTCCTGCGCAGCTTCGCGCAGGGCATCGGCGTGCTGCGGGCCGAGCGGCTCCAGGCGCAGGCCATTGGCTTCCAGCGTGACCGGGCTTGGTGCGTCCATCAGCGGTTGGTCCTCGACATGAATACCAGGCGTTCGAACAGGTGCACGTCCTGTTCGTTCTTCAGCAGGGCGCCGTGCAGCGGCGGGACAGCCGCCTTCTGGTCCTTGCCGCGCAGGATTTCCGGCGGGATGTCTTCGGCCATCAGGAGTTTGAGCCAGTCGAGGAATTCGCTGGTGGAAGGCTTTTTCTTCAGGCCCGGCACGTCGCGCACTTCGTAGAAGGTTTGCAGGGCAGTAGCCAGCAATTCCTGTTTCAGGTGCGGGTAGTGTACCTTGACGATGGCTTCCATCGTGTCCTTGTCCGGGAACTTGATGTAGTGGAAGAAGCAGCGGCGCAGGAATGCGTCCGGCAGCTCTTTCTCGTTGTTGGAGGTGATGATCACCAGCGGGCGGTGCTTGGCGGTGACCATTTCGCGCGTCTCGTAGACGTAGAACTCCATGCGGTCCAGTTCGCGCAGCAGGTCGTTCGGGAATTCGATGTCGGCCTTGTCGATCTCGTCGATCAGCAGCACCACCGGTTCCGGCGCGGTAAAGGCTTGCCACAGCACGCCCTTGACGATGTAGTTGTGGATGTCGCGCACGCGTTCGTCGCCGAGCTGGGAATCGCGCAGGCGGGACACGGCGTCGTATTCGTACAGGCCTTGCTGGGCCTTGGTGGTGGATTTGATATGCCACTGCATCAGCGGCATGTCGAGGGCGGCGGCGACTTCTTCCGCCAGCATGGTCTTGCCGGTGCCCGGCTCGCCCTTGATCAGCAAGGGACGCTGCAGGGTCAGGGCGGCGTTGACGGCCAGTTTCAGGTCATTGGTGGCGACGTAGTTGTCGGAGCCTTCAAATCGTTGCGGTGCGTGCATAGTAAAAACTTCCGGTGAGGGTATCACCGGAAGTATATGCCAGAGCCGCTTACAGTGGGCAGCTCCCTGCCACCGGCCAGGCGCTGACGCCGTCCACGGCTACTGGCGCAAGCAGCGGGGCCTTCAGGCCATTTTTCTCGCACGGTACCACCCAGTAGCGCTTGGCGGTGGCCGGGAAGCCGTAGGCGGCGACCTGGGCGGAGGCGGTGGCGCTGTACGTGATGCCCCACATGTCGAAGAAGCTGCGCTGGTCACGGCCGGTGATGAACGAGACTGCGACCAGCATGCTGTCTTCGGCCGTGATGGACTGCACGGTGCTGCGGCTGGTATAGCCTGCGTCCGTAAAGCCCAGCTTGGCGCGCTCGCTGCTCCAGGTGGCGTCACTGCCCAGCGCCTTGGAGAGCAGGCGGTCGTGCAGGTAGAGCAGGCGATACAGGTCCCAGCCGTTGTCGCCCAGGATGCTGCTGTTATCCATCACCAGCTGCCAATAGAACTGCAGGCGGCCCGAGGACAGTTTGTCGCTGAACCACATATTGGTCTTTACGTGGTCCGCCGGGGCTGCCTGTTTCTGGGCAGCTTGCAGCAGGTCGAACGTTTCTTTCTGCTGGATGTCACGGCCGTATTGCTCGGCAGTCGGATTATTACGGTTGTACAGCAGCCATTTATGGATCGGGAAGATATTGTTCGACACTTCCGTGGATTGGCTGCCATACATCTTGAGGCGGCCGCGCTGCAGGTTGTGGCCGATTTCGTGCGATTCACCCCATCCCAGCGGCGAGAAGACGGCATAGCTGTCGATCGGATAACCCGAGCACAGGTAGCCGCAATTCGCCTGGTCGGCGTTGAAATGCTGCACGCCGCCCAGGCCATGGATATCCCAGCTGGTGCAGTCCCAGCCTTTGCCCTGGCAGAAGCTGGTCACGCCGGCCGGCAGCGCCAGGTCGCGGCCATTGAATGCAGCCAGGTTGTAGGTATCCTTGTACAGGTAAGTGTCGATGTCGCTCAGCAGCTTGTCGACATTGTCGCCGTAGCCGGTCACGGTCTTGCGCATCTTTTCCGTCGTGGAGTGGATCTCCAGTGCCGGGGTCAGGATTTCTGACCAGCCAATCGTGGTGCTGCGTACCGCGCTGGCGAAGGTGGCGGCACTTTCCGGGCCGGTGTACGCCGCTTGCTGGCCGACGCCGCTGAACTGCAGGCTGACATTCAAGGGAGTGTCGGTTTCCTGCATGCGAACGTAGATGATGCCGCCGGTCGGGCTGCTCAACTTGAGCGTTTGGCCTGGTTCAAGCGGAATCTCGTTCCCCCACAGGAATTGCGGGCGGTCGTACTGCTCGCCGAAGATATGGGCTGCGCCGCTGCGCAGCTGGTTGACGAACACCGTGACTTTGGCTGCGCTGCTGTCGTTGCGGCTTACGCTGAAAGTCTTGCCGGGCAGCGCATAAGTTGTGGCGCTGGTAGTAACTGCGACCTTGCGCGTGGTGAAACTGCGGCCGGCCGTGGTTTCGCTCGTGCTGCCGGACAGCGAAGGGAAGCTGCTGCCTTGCAGGTTCATGGCTGGCTGGATGTCGCGGCTGTTGACCAGCGCATGGTCGGCGAACAGGGCCTTCAGGAACACGTTGACCTGCGTGGTGGCCTTGCTCATTGGGTAGGTGGTGTGGCTGCGGAAGTAGTCGCCCAGCAGCACCAGGTACTTCAACAGCTTTGGTGCATCCGCGTCGAAGGGACGCTTGCCGGAAGTCTCGACGCTGGCAATCCACGACTGCAGTTGTTCGGCACCTTCGAAGAACTCGACGCCCAGCGCCGGGATCGCGGCGCAGCGGCGGCCGTCTTCGCACGAGGCCAGGTTGAAGCTGTAGTCGGCGGCCGCCAGGTGGTCGACCACGCGGCTGATCGATTGCATCGGCTTCAGCGCGCCTGGCTGCGCAGCAATCATGGCATCCTTGTTGGGCCAGTTGGCGCTGTCGTTGCTGAAGTAGTTGCCGGCATAGGGCAGCGGCGCCTGGCCCAGCAGGCCGGCTATTTGCGGCAGGCCGCCGTCGCCCCAGCTTCCGGTGTGCTGGTATAACAGGGGCTTGCCGGCTGCCAGCGCCTTGTTCAGGAAGGCCAGGATGGCGGCGTTGCCATCATTCAGGCTCGTGCCGGCGCTGCCGACCAGCAGCAACTGGCTGTTCTGGGTGCAGCTGGCCAGTTGGCTGTCGTCGGCACAGGTAGTGACGGTCCAGTTCGGGAACTGGGTCTTGAACCAGGCCTTGAGGGCGGTCTGCTCGCCGCTGGAATAGCGCAGCAGGCTGATTTCGCGCGCAGCGCTGATATCTTTCTGTTGGCCGAGCAGCAGCCAGGACAGCAGGCGGCGCGCCGGCGCCACCATGCCCGGGAAGTCGCCGCCGATGACGTTGGCGCCGAAGGCGGAGACGCGGGTGCCCTGCACCTTGCCCGCCATCGCCAGGCTTTCACCATCCTTGCCGACTACCAGCGGATAAGTACGCGCCGATTCTCGTGTGGTTTGCGGGACCAGGAACTGGCTGTTGGCGCCAGGCGCGTAAGCGATCGATTCGGAACCCCAGACCTGGGCCAGCAGGTCGGATTGCTCGGTTTCGCGCAGCGAGAACTCCGCCTTGATGGCTTTCAGCAGTTCGGCATTGTTGTCGTTCAGCTTGCTTACGTCGCCGCTTGGCAGGGCGGCATCCAGCGCGGCTTTCGCGTCCGGCAGGGTTTGGCCGGGCGGCGGCGTGGTGCCGGAATCGCCGGATTTGTCGGCGCCGCCGCCGCCGCAAGCAGCCAGCAGCAAGGCGAGAGCCATGGTCGCCAGCAGGGGCCGGCGTCGTTCGGACAGGTAAAAAGACATGGTAAAAGTGCTGTCAGCACAAGCTAGTTAAATTTGGCTGGCCAATTTACCATTAATTGCCATGTGGAAACAAAAAGTATCTGCTTTCGCACTACAAAAAAGCGGAAGGCATACAACACATTCCCGAAACTCATGTGAAAGAAGTGCTCATTGCTAGATCCATCTTATGGACGATTGGCCAACTTCTAAGGTAAAATCGCAGGTTGAGGGCGCAAAGGAGCGGTTTTGTTGCGCAATGCAGTGTCCGATTTCAACTGATTAAAGCCCACACCTATGAAAAAAATCTTCGCACTCCTCGCGCTGACCGCAGTTGCGCAGGCAGCCGTAGCCGCGGACATCGTCGGCGACGCCAAGAACGCAAAAGGCAAGATCGAGATGTGCATCGGTTGCCATGCAATCCCAGGCTACAAAGCGACTTTCCCCGAAGTTTTCCAGGTGCCGATGATCGGCGGCCAATCTGCGAAGTACATTGAAAACGCGCTCAAGGGCTACCAGAAGGGTGAGCGCAAGCACCCGACCATGAAGGGTATCGCTGTCAGCCTGTCCGACCAGGACATCGCCGATATCGCCGCGTTCTACTCCCAGCAGAAATAAGGCCCTGAACCATGAAAAAACTGATTACCGCTCTGTTCTGCTCCGCAGTCTCGTTCAGCGCCCTGGCTGGCGGCAACATCGAAAATGGCAAGGCCCTGACTGAAAAGTACAGCTGCGCAGCCTGCCACGGCAAGGACTACAATTCCCCGATCGACCCGAGCTATCCTAAGCTGGCTGGCCAGCACAAGGACTACCTGCAGCACGCCCTGACCGCCTACAAGCGCGGCGACGCGCCGAACGGCCGCTCCAACGCGATCATGACCGGCCAGGTCAAGCCACTGACCAACAAGGACATCCAGGACATCGCCGCCTACCTGCACTCGCTGCCAGGTTCGCTGGTCCTGAAGCGCTGATCCAGCGCTGCCTGAAGAGAAGCCCGCCATGTGCGGGCTTTTTTTATGCGCGCAGGCGGCACGACCGGGGTCATCGAAAAGGTGGCAGATTTGATGTATTGTGTGCTTCCGATCTACTTTCAGACAGAAGCATCATGATTCGACTTTCCGGCGCCTGCTTCGGAGTTCTTTTTCTAGCCCTGTTGACGGGATGCACCGGCAATCCCGTGAGTCCTGCTTCACGCACTTCTGACCTGGAGCAGAAGGCAGTGGCGATCATCTCGGTGTCGCACGACATTGGCGCGAAGAATGGGGCAAACGCGATTTTCTATCTCGACGGGAGCCGTTACCCGGGCCGTGTCGTGATGAAGTCCGTTCAGGACAACCTGAGCATTCCCGTCCAGAGCGAATTTGCTGGGAGGCGAGGGCACCTTTACGTTCTTGAGTTGGAACCGGGCACGCACTCGATAGATGGCTGGCAGGTTTCCAGTGCCGGCATGCAGATCTCTTCTCGCATCGCACCGATGCAATTTGAGGTCAAGCGAGGGGAGGTTTTATATCTTGGGAATCTGCATGCCAAGCTTGAGCTCGGGCACGGAACTTTTTTCGGCGGGCGAGCCGCCTCGGATGCGATGCCGGTAGTTTTCGATCAGCACGACGAAGATGTTGCGTTGGCTGAAGCGCGCGTTCCTGCCTTGAAGGGGGCGGGTTCGCGTTGCACTGTTAAAAATCGGGTCAATATCGCCAGTTGGAGAATCTTCCAAGCGATTTGATCCGGGCATGATTCCTCCAGTCCCCGTGAAATAGCGATCGAAAGCGCTTCGAGGGGAAGCCCGGCTTTAATCGGCTGGGCTTTTTCATTATTTTCAACACACGGTTGCCGGATTTCGTCACACCGCCAATCCACCCACCTGGTGCGCTGTTAAGCTTCCTCCACCTTATGGGGGAGACGATGGCTTACAAACTGAATATCAATGGCGTCGCGCGCACGGCCGACGTCGAGGGCGACACGCCCCTGCTGTGGGTCTTGCGCGACACGCTGGGCCTGACCGGTACCAAGTACGGTTGCGGCGCGGGGGCTTGCGGCGCCTGCACGGTGCACATTGACGGCCAAGTGGTGCGCAGCTGCGTGATGCCTGTCAGCGCGGTAGGCAAGGGCAAGGTGCGGACTATCGAGGCGCTGTCGCCGGACCGTTCGCACGCCTTGCAGCAGGCCTGGATCGCCGAGCAGGTACCGCAGTGCGGCTACTGCCAGTCGGGCATGCTGATGGCGGCAGCGGCGCTGCTCAAATCGCACCCCAAGCCGACCGATGCCCAGATCGAGGAAGCCATGACCAACCTGTGCCGCTGCGGCACGTATCCACGCGTGCGGCGCGCGATCAGGCGTGCGGCCGGCATGAAGGTGGAGGAGGTGGCATGAGCAATCGCCGCGATTTCCTGAAGACGCTGGCCGCCGGCGGTTTGCTGCTGGCAGTGGGCCGGGCCGGCGTGGCTACGGCCGCCGACGCACCGGCGCCGGTTCCGCCGCCGCCAGGCTGGGTGCGCATTGCACCGGATGGCAGCGTCACCATCCTCTCCAATACCAGCGAAATAGGGCAGGGCACCGGCACCGCGATCGCCCAACTCCTGGCCGATGAAATGGACCTGGACTGGAAAACGGTGCGTATCGAAATGGCGCCGGTCGAGAAACAGTTCATCAACGCCGGCTGGGGTGAATACGCGACCTACGGCAGCGGCGGCGTGGCGCGCCAGTTCCCCCAACTGCGCAAGGCAGGCGCCCAGGCGCGCGCCATGCTGGTGAGCGCCGCGGCGGCAGAGTGGAAAGTTCCTGTGGCCGAATGCGACACCCAACTCGGCGCCGTCATGCACAAGCCCACCGGCCGCAAGCTGCCTTACGCTAAGCTGGTGCAACAGGCTGCGGCGCAGCCGGTGCCGGCCGATCCGCCATTGATGCCGAAGGAACGCTGGCGCCATATGGGCAAGGACGTGGCCCGCCTCGACCTGCCTGCCAAGACCGACGGCAGCGCGGTGTACGGCATTGACGTGAAAGTGCCCGGCATGCTTTACGCCGCCATCCTGCAATGCCCGCAATTCGGCGGCAAGCTGGCGGCAGTCGATCCGCAGCCGGCGCTGGCCAGGCGCGGAGTGAAAAAAGTGGTGCGGCTGGCCGATGCCGTGGCAGTCGTGGCCGATAGCTACTGGCGCGCGCAGCAAGCGCTCAATGGGCTCAAGCCGGAATGGGACCTTGCTGCCGCCAGCAAGCATTCCAGTGGACCTTACCGCGACCTGCTGCGGGAAGCCGTGCAAAAAGAGGGCGAACTGGTCGTGCCGCGCAACGGCAAGGCCGAAGACATCAGCGCTGCACACGACGCAGGCCTGGCCCAGGCCACCACCTGGCTAGAACGCACCTACACGGTGCCGCTGCTGGCGCACGCCACCATGGAGCCGATGAACGGCACTGCCAGCGTCAAGGACGGCAAGGCCGAGCTGTGGTTGCCGACACAGGCCCAGGACACGGCCCGCACTTATGTTTCGCAAGCGCTCGGCATCGCGCCGGATGCCGTCACGATCCACACTACTTTGAGCGGCGGCGGTTTCGGCCGCCGCATCGAGGCCGATTTCGCCGTGCAGGCGGCATTGATTGCGAAAGAGGCCGGCGTGCCGGTCAAGCTGCTGTGGAGCCGCGAAGAGGATATGCGCCACGGCTACCATCGCCCGGCCGCCGTCCTGCGCCTGCGCGCCGGCTTCGACAACGCCGGCGCGGTGGCCGTCGTGCGCATGGACAGTGCGAGCGATACCCTGTTCAACTATTCGCGCTTCGGCGCGGACAAGCAGTACGCCAAGCCCTTCGACCGCAGCGCAGTCGGCGTGCTGTTCACCCGTTATTATGGCTTGCCCGGCTTCGTCCACCGTACCAATACCGTTGATGCCGGCGTGCCGCTTGGCTACTGGCGCTCGGTCGCCGCATCGCAAAACATTTTCGCCACCGAGTCGTTCGTGGACGAACTGGCCCTGCGTGCCGGCCAGGATCCGCTCGATTACCGGCGCAGCCTGATGAAGGCAGGCAGCCGCGAACGCGCGCTGCTCGACCAACTGGAAACAAGTTCCGGCTGGCGTGGCGATTTGCCTAAAGGCCACCACCGCGGCATGGCCTTCACCTGGGCCAACGGCACTTATATCGGCCAGGTGGTCGAGCTGTCGGTGGATGCGCAATCGCGCGTCAAGCTGCACCGCGTCACCACGGTGCTCGACTGCGGCATCGCGGTCAATCCGCGCAATGTCCGGGGGCAGATGGAGGGCGGCATCATCTTCGCCCTGAGCGCAGCCTTCTACGGCGAAATCAGCGTCAAGGATGGCGCGGTGGAGCAATCGAACTTCGCCGACTACAAGCTGTTGTCGCTGGCCGAAACGCCGGAGATGAAAGTCGTGCTCATCGACAGTAACGAAGCGCCGGGCGGCGTCGGCGAAGAAGCGGTTGGCCCGCTGGCGCCGGCGCTGGCCAATGCCTTGTTTGCGGCGACCGGCAAGCGCTACACGGATTTGCCATTGGTCAAAGCAGGGCTGCGGCTGCAATGATTGGATAGTTTCTATGTGGCATCCATGGTCTATGCTGAAGTTAAGCTAGATGCTTGGAGGAAATGAACATGGAAACTTCGACAATTTACGTCAGCCATGAACTGCCGCAGCGCGGCCTGTTGCGGCGCGTCGACAAGGCGCTGGGCCGGGTTGGGGCGCCCTCGGCTAGCGTACGCCAGGCCAGCCTGCATATGGTGGCGCTTGAGCTGAGCGATGACGCCTTCGGCTGGCCCTGTGTGCTGCAACGTGTCGGCAGCCGCGCCGCACTGGCAGGCCTTGCGCTGCGGCTGGCGTCCGCTTTCGGTTCCAGCCACGCCATTGTTACCCCGCGTGGCGGTCCTGGCGCCGGGGCGGCATGGGAAGATTTTGCAGCCGATGCGACGCTGCCCGAAATGCTGGCGCACCTGGAAGCTTGCGCGGGTTCCTGCATCTACCTGCTATCCGACGGCCACCTGGCGGCGCCGCCGGATGCGCGCCTGGCCGGCGGCTATTGCGTGTTCCGGAACCCGGCATAAATATTTGCTGCAATGCGATTATTGGATAGTTTCCGCGAAGAACTAGTGGTCTATGATGACCGTATCAAGAAATCGCGGAGGTGCCGAGAGATGGTGTACTTGCTTACTGCATTGCTGGCAGGTGTGGCAGTGCTGATGCTGTGCCTGATCGCCCGCCTGGGACGCAAATCGCAAGCCCTGCTGGCAGCAACGCTGCCGTGGCTGATCAATGTAGTACCGGCCCTGGTGGTGGGCTCCGACCATCTGATGCGTTCGGTAATCTTCGCGGCAGTCGCCAGCCCGCTGGTGTTTGCCCTGATCTGGCATATGCCGATCGTCCGCGTGGACGAGGCCTAAATCCGGCGCTTGACCGCTTCCACGTAGGCGGCGCCGTCCGGCGGCACGCCGCGGCGCTGGGAATTCCAGATCATCTCGCCCAGGCATTCCATGATTTCATGGTGCGCCGCATGCTCGGTGCCGAGCTTGCGCGCCAGGCCGATGAAGGCTTCGCGAATGCCGCGCGGCTGGTCGATCGAGAGCTGCTCGGTGATCGACAGGTGCATCGACAGGTGCAGGAAGGGATTGGCCTCGCTGCCTTCCACCGAATAGTCGCGCGCGATGGCGGCTTCCACATCTTTTAACTGGTCGTGGTACTCGGGGTGCGCCATGATCCAGTCACGGGCGATCAGTTCGATCGGGTCCATGATTTCGTTGGCGTTGGCTTTGCGGTAGACGTCGCAGAAGAAGCGGCGGACGTCGTGGGAAGACGGTGTAAACATAGCCCGGCATTATATAGACAAAAGGGGCAGCCCTCGCAGGCTGCCCCTTCTGTTATTCCTTTGTCACCAGTTCCGTTGGCGGCGGCGTCACCACCGGCTGCTGCGGCTTGTCGCTGCTGCGCTGTCCACGCTGGCCATGCGGCTGGCGCAGGTAGCGCGAGGAGTGGCGGCGGTCGCCATGCGCCGGCCAGGTCAGGAAGCGCGATAGCTCCTGCAAGGCGCGCTGGTAGACTTCGCGCTTGAATTCGATCACCACGTCCAGCGGAACCCAGTAATCGTGCCAGCGCCAGGCGTCGAATTCCGGATGGTCGGTCAGGCGCAGGTTCACGTCGTTGTCGCGCGCGCACATGCGCAACAGGAACCAGATCTGCTTCTGGCCACGGTAATGGCCGCGGATTTCCCGCTTGATGAAGTGATCGGGCACCTCGTAACGCAACCAGTCGCGCGTGCGGCCAATAATCTTGACGTGCTCCGGACGCAGTCCGATTTCCTCTTCGAGCTCGCGATACATCGCTTGCTCCGGCGTTTCACCATACTTGATCCCGCCCTGCGGGAACTGCCACGAGTGCTCGCGCACCCGCTTTCCCCACCACACCTCGTTGTGCGAGTTGAGCAGGATGATGCCGACGTTGGGGCGAAACCCTTCACGATCGAGCATATTGCACCTCAAACTTTCTGTGGCCGAGGCGTCCTCTTATATTTTTGACTACAAATCCAACTGCAATAGCGCTCTTTGTATAAAGTTTGGACGCATCGGGCCAGCTAATCCTTTAAAATTAGGTTGATTATAACTCTCTCTTTTTAAAAAGAATTCACCGATATGCGTGCATCTCGTTTTTTTATTTCAACCCTCAAGGAAGCTCCATCTGACGCGGAAATCGTCAGCCACCAGTTGATGATGCGCGCGGGCATGATCAAACGCCTCGGTTCCGGCATTTATACCTATATGCCAATGGGCCTGAAAGTGATCCGTAAAGTCGAAGCAATCGTTCGCGAAGAAATGAATAATGCCGGCGCTATTGAGCTGCTGATGCCCCTGGTGCAGCCCGCCGAACTGTGGCAGGAAACCGGCCGCTGGGACAAGATGGGTCCCGAACTGCTGCGCGTAAAAGACCGCCACGGCCGCGACTTCGCGATCCAGCCGACTTCCGAAGAAGTGATTACCGATGTGGTGCGTAGCGAGATTAAATCCTACCGCCAGATTCCGTTGAATTTTTACCACATCCAGACCAAGTTCCGCGATGAACGCCGCCCGCGCTTTGGCCTGATGCGCGGCCGCGAGTTCACCATGAAGGATGCGTATTCCTTCGACCGTGACCTGGAAGGCATGCAGAAGTCGTACAAGATCATGTTCGACGCCTACACCCGCATCTTCACCCGCTTCGGCCTGAAGTTCCGCGCGGTGGCGGCCGACAACGGCGCCATCGGCGGCACCGGTTCGCATGAATTCCACGTGATCGCCTCCACCGGCGAAGACGCGCTGGTGTACTGCCCGACCTCCGACTACGCGGCCAATATGGAAGCGGCGGAAGCGGTTGCCACCGGCACCCGCGCTGCTGCCGGCGCCGCGCTGGCCAAGACTTCGACCCCGAAGGCCGCCAAGTGCGAAGACGTGGCCAAGCTGCTGGGCATCGACCTGAAGCAGACCGTCAAGACCATCGCCCTGACCGCCGACAAGGAAGACGGCTCCAAGCAGCACTTCATGCTGCTGCTGCGCGGCGACCATGAGCTGAACGAGATCAAGGCCAGCAAGGTACCGGGCCTGGCGCAGAACCGTTTCTCGACCGAAGCCGAAATCCTGGAAGTCTACGGCTGCAAGCCGGGCTACCTGGGCCCGGTCGGCACCAAGGGCCCTGTCACCGTGGTGGCCGACCGCACCGTGGCGCTGATGGCGGACTTCGTGACCGGCGCCAATGAAGAGGATTACCACTTCACCGGCGCCAACTGGGGCCGCGACGTGGCCGAACCTGCCATCGTGGCCGACCTGCGCAACGTGGTGGAAGGCGATGCTTCGCCGGACGGCAAGGGCGTGCTGGCGATCGAGCGCGGCATCGAAGTGGGCCACGTGTTCCAGCTCGGTACCGCTTACTCCGAATCGATGCAGGCCACCTTCCTGGACGAGAACCAGAAGCCGGCCCCGCTGCAGATGGGCTGCTATGGCATCGGCATCACCCGCATCCTGGGCGCCGCCATCGAGCAGAACTTCGACGACAAGGGCATCATCTGGCCGACTTCCCTGGCGCCGTTCGAACTGGTGCTGTGCCCGATGGGCATGGACCGCTCCGAGCTGGTCAAGGCTGAAACCGAGAAGCTGTACAACGCGGCCGTGGAAGCGGGCATCGACGTCATCCTGGATGACCGCGGCCAGCGTCCGGGCGCCATGTTCGCCGACTGGGAACTGATCGGCGTGCCGCACCGCGTGGTGATCGGCGAACGTGGCCTGAAGGAAGGCAACCTGGAATACCAGGGCCGCCGCGATACTGAAGCGACTGCCGTTCCGGTGGCCGAGGCCCTGGCCTTCATCAAGGGCAAGATCCAGAAGTGATCGCCATGGCAAGGTACTTGCCAAAGCAGGGACGTGAACGCCGCCGCTGGTGGGCGCGTCCCTTGCGCTGGTGGCATACACTGGCCTTCGCCTCCGGCGTGCTGTGCGCGCCGTTCGGCTTTGCCGGCAACCA
This sequence comes from uncultured Duganella sp., assembly GCA_966077345.1. GTDB lineage: Bacteria > Pseudomonadota > Gammaproteobacteria > Burkholderiales > Burkholderiaceae_D > Rugamonas. Next base: position 155,087 of record CBHREK010000029.1, on the reverse strand, counting down.
GAAAGAGGAAGCACTGGCCGACGGCGTGCGGGTGGCGCTGTCCAACGCCATCATGGATGCCCGGCCGCCCAAGCCGGTATTGCTCACGCCCACCGACCGCGCGCAGTATGACCAATGGTATGCCGCCATGTCGGACCGCCTGAAGCGCAAGCTGCCGGACGAGTTCACGCGCCGCGAGTTCCTCGAAACGGCCTGGTACGAGGCGCGCCGCGCCGGCCTGGACCCGGGCCTGGTGCTGGGGCTGATCCAGGTCGAATCGGCCTACCGCAAGTACGCGGTGTCGATTGTCGGCGCGCGCGGCTATATGCAGGTGATGCCGTTCTGGACCAACGTGATCGGCGACCGCGACCGCTCCAAGCTGTTCAATATGCAGACCAACCTGCGCTACGGCTGCTCCATCCTGCGCATGTATATCGACATGGAGCAGGGCAACCTGTATCTCGCCCTCGGCCGCTACAACGGCAGCCGTGGCCGGCCCGAGTACCCGAACGCGGTGCTGGCGGCCTGGAACAAGTGGAAGCTTTAATGCCGTTGTGACATTCCGTGCATCTGTGCGAGGGGGCTGGCACTTACACTCTGCGCCTTGACCCACTCGCAACGGAGCACGCATGCATTCCAAGAACTTCCTGTTCATCCTGGCCAGCCTGGCCATTGCCGGCAGCGCGGCAGCAGCAGCCCCCAGCCAGCTCGTCAAAGGCAAGCTGGTCGACGGCGGCGGCGGCGACGATATGTCCGTGACCATCTTGTCCGACCAGGGCAAGAAGATCCAGGCCTACTGCGCCGGCCAGTGCGGCGACTGGTTCGTCGAAGCTGGGGAAGGCGAATACTCGACGCTCAATCCCAAGCTCAAAGGCAAGCCGGTCATCGCGACGATCGCTACCGAGCGCAATGCCGGCCGCGTTGCCGGTCCCGGCGATGACGAGCGCTTCCAGTTCATCAAACGCATCGCCATCGGCAAGTAAGCAATATTCGTGAACTATCCAAAATTGTATTAATATGTCGACAATCTTTACATATGTTCAATTTTAGACAATTGTAAATAGGGTAAGTAACTGAAAGAAAAGAAAATTTTCTTTTTGGCATGATTCCTGCTTGGAAATGTTGTAGTAGTTAAACATAACCATCATGGGAGAATGTAATTTTGGGTAATACCGCAATCAAGAAGCTGTTGGGCATTGTTCTGGCAATCGGCGCCATCGGCTCCGCATCCGCAAACCCGGCCGTCAACCTGACCGGCCCTGCGACGCCGATGATCACCTCCGGCGCCGCGCCGGATTCGCCCGATGCCCGCATTGACCCGAACGTCGCGTCGTCGCGCTTCTCCGGCGTCGTCAGCCTGGCTATCCAGTACGACGGCCTGCAGTACATCTGCTCCGGCACCCTGGTGAGCAAGCGCCAGGTAGTGACCGCCGGCCACTGCGTCGACACCAACGGCAATGGCGCCCTGATCGACCTGAAAAAGCCTGGCAATAACGTGCTGGCGGTCTTCAACGCGACCACTTCCGGCCCAGGCCGCAGCGTGATTGCAGCTTCCAGCGTGTCGATGCACGCTGACTATGCTGGCTTCGGCCACTGCCCGGCAGGCGTGAGCGGCTTCTGCACCAACGACGACGTGGCGGTGGTGACCCTGGGCCAGGACGCGCCTAAAGAAGCCAAGATCTATAAAATCGCCTCCGGCGGACTGCAGGCAGGCACCCGCATCGTCATGGCCGGCTACGGCACTTCCGGCGACGGCATCAACGGCTACACGGTCAGCCCGGCCTTCCGCGTCAAGCGCAGCGGCGAAAACTACGTCGATGCGTTCACCGCTGACGACGAACATAACCGCACCGGCCGCAATGAAATCTGGTACGCCGACTTCGACGGCAATGGCCACGACACCTTCTGCGAATGGGACGTAGCCTGCTCGCCAGCCCTGCCTAACGACCGCGAAGCCGGCATCGGCGGCGGCGACTCGGGCGGCCCTTCCTTCATCGAAATGTACGGCGAGCTGATGCTGATCGCAACCAACACCTTCGGCAACGCGAACGGCCTGACGGCAGGCAGCTTCGGCACCTACTTCGGCGGCATGGTCCTGCATAGCTACCTGGACTACATCGCAGCAGCCACCGGCGGCAGCGCGCAGTTCGTTCCGGAGCCGGCCTCGGTTGCGGTGTTCGGCCTGGGCCTGCTGGCGCTGGCCGGCGTCCGCCGCCGCAAGCAAGCGAAGTAAGGCTTACCTGGGCAGCAGCAGCGCGCTGGCACTGACCATCGCGAACAGCAGCCCGCCCAGCGGCAGCAAGCCGTAATGCAGGAAGGGCGCCACCAGTTGCGTGGCGCCTGCAACGCAGGCAAAGGCCAGGAACATCAACAGTCCCGCGCCTTTGCCGGCATCGTCTCCGGCCGCATGCAGCGCACCGCCCATGGTGGCGGGGCCGCGCAGGCCAAGCCCACCGCAAAACAAGGCCGCCAGCACGGCCAGCACCACCAGGCCGCGCGTGCCGGCCAGGCCCGCCAGGGCCATCCCCATCAAGCCGGCACCGGCCAGGAATTGCAGCAGCGTCCCGCTGCGCACCAGCCATTGCTGGCCAAGCCGCTTCACCATCCGCACCGCGGCCGAGGCTCCCGCCATGAAGGCCAGCACGCCGCAAATCTGCAGGATGGCGAAAGCTTCAATGCCCAGCCCGAGGGCATGGGTGACCAGCACCGGCGCGCTGGCCACGTACATCAGCAGGGCGCCGAACATGACGGCGTAGCTGAGGGCATAGCGCAGGTAGAGGCGGTTGCGCAGGAGCGGGCCATAGCCGCGCTGGATCGGCGCTGGCGCGGGCGCGGCATGCGGCGTGCGGCCGACGATGCGAGCCACCAGCGGCAGCAGCAGGAGCGACATGGCGGCGATCAGCCAGAAAGTGGTGCGCCAGTCCGCGTACAGCACGATCGCAGCGCCGGCTACCGGGCCCAATGCGGGGATGGTGGATTCGGCGATGGCGACCAGGGCCAATGCTTTCACCGCATCGGCCTGGTTGAAGCGCCGCCGTATCAGCGCGGGGACGGCTACGGTGGCCGCGCCTGCGCCCAGTCCTTGCAGCAGGCGGCCCGCCAGCATCCAGTCGATCCCCGGCGCCAGGGCGCAAACCAGGCTGCCGCCGCCAAGCAGGGCGGTGCCGGCCATGATGGTGCGGCGGTCGCCGAAGTGGTCGGCGGCCCAGCCCCAGCCCAGTTGCGACAGCGCCAGCGCCGCCATGAACAGCGCCATGGTCGCCTGCGCGGAAGGAATGGATGCGCCGAGCTCCGCCGCCATGACCGGGATGGCCGGCAGGTACAGGTCGGAGGCCAGCAGGCCCAGGGCCGTCAGGCTGGCGAGGGGGATGGCAAGGCGGTGGAGTGCTTGCATGGCGGCTGGCGGGCGACAGGAAAAATAAAAAAGCCCCGAGCGCGTGGCGTCGGGGCTCCTCGAATGGCTGCAACAGCCGGAAGCAGCTTATTTCAGGTGGTCGGAAATCAGCTTGGTCATTTCAAACATGGAAACCTGGGCTTTGCCGCCGAAGACAGCTTTCAGCTTGTCGTCCGCATTGATCATGCGGCGGTTTGCGGCGTCCTGCAGGTTCAGTTTCTTGATGTAGTCCCAGACTTTCTTGGTCACTTCGGTACGCGGCAGCGGTGCGGAACCGACTACGGCGGACAGTGCGCTCGATGGTGTCATCGCCTTCATGAAGGCTGCGTTTGGTTTGCGTGCTGCTGGTGCTGCGGCTTTCTTTGCTGCTGGCTTGGCGGCTGCCTTCGCTGGAGCAGCTTTCTTAGCTGCTGGCTTGGCGGCGGCTTTCTTTGCTGCTGGTGCTGCTTTCTTGGCTGTTGCCATATTCGAGCCTCCTTAACAAACAAATGGATAATTGCGCAATACTATCGCACGGCTAATATTGGCGGGGGTTTGCAGCTTGTGCAAGTGTTTTTGTGGGTTTTTTAGGGGAAACAAGGCTTAAACACAAAAAAAGCCGCCCGAAGGCGGCTTTTTGCGGCTGGAAGGGGCTTAGCGCATGCCCGGCATCATGCCTTTCATGGAGCGCATCATCTTCATCATGCCGCCGCCGGACAGTTTTTTCATCATGGTCTGCATCTGTTCGAACTGGGTCAGCATGCGGTTGACTTCCTGCACCTGGACGCCGGCGCCGGCCGCGATGCGGCGCTTGCGGGCCGCCTTGATCAGTTCCGGCTTGGCGCGTTCCTGCGGCGTCATCGAGTCGATGATGCCGACCATGCGGCGCACCTGCTTTTCGGCCTGGTCCATGTTGGCGCCGGCTGCCGCTTGCTGGAACTGGGCCGGCAGCTTGTCGAGCAGGCCGGACATGCCGCCCATTTTCTTCATCTGCGCCAGCTGGGCCTTGAAGTCGTTCATGTCGAACTTGCCGCCCGACTTGACCTTGGCCGCCAGTTCGGCCGCCGCCTTGGCGTCGACGTTCTTCTGTGCTTCCTCGACCAGGGCCAGGATGTCGCCCATGCCCAGGATGCGGTTGGCCATGCGCTGCGGGTCGAACGCTTCCAGGCCGTCCAGCTTTTCCGACACGCCGGCAAACTTGATCGGCTTGCCGGTAATGTGGCGCACCGACAGCGCCGCGCCGCCGCGCGAATCGCCATCGAGCTTGGTCAGCACCACGCCGGTCAGCGGCAGCGCGTCGTTGAAGGCCTTGGCGGTGTTGATGGCGTCCTGGCCCAGCATGGCGTCGACCACGAACAGGGTTTCGATCGGCTTGACCGCGCCGTGCAGGGCGGCGATCTCTTTCATCATCTCTTCGTCGATGCCGAGGCGGCCGGCGGTGTCGATGATCAGCACCTCATGGTGGTGCTTCCTGGCCCAGTCCAGCGCGGCCAGCGCGATGTCGACCGGCTTGTCCTGCGCGGTGGAAGGGAAGAAGTCGGCGCCGACCTGGCCGGTCACCGATTGCAGCTGGGCGATTGCGGCGGGACGATAGACGTCGGCCGACACCGTCAGCACTTTCTTTTTCTTCTGCTCTTTCAGGTACTTGGCCAGTTTGCCGACGGTGGTGGTTTTACCCACGCCCTGCAAACCCGCCATCAGGATGATGGCCGGCGGCTGCTGGGCGAAGGACAGCTGTGAAGCTTCCACGCCCAGGTCGGCGCCCATCAGGGCGCCCAGTTCGCGCTGCACCACGCCGACCAGGGCCTGGCCCGGGGTCAGCGAGGAAATCACTTCTTCGCCGAGGGCTTTTTCCTTGACCTTGGCGATGAATTCGCGCACGGCCGGCAGGGCGACGTCGGCCTCCAGCAGCGCCATGCGCACTTCGCGCAGCATCTCGGCGGTGTTGGATTCGGTCAGGCGGGCCTCGCCGCGCATCGTCTTGACGACTTTGGCAAGGCGCGTAGTCAGGTTGTCTAGCATTGGTGGCCTACTAATTAATGGAGAATGGCGCGGGAAGCGGAAAATCCCGCCATTTTACCTTAGGAGCCGGCTGCGGCGGCAGCGCCGGGCAGTGACCACGTGTCTCTCACAAATTGTCACTATCTTGCACAAATTTGTGAAATAAACAAAGTTTCTTCTTGACAAGACATGCGACCACCGTGCATCTTGTTCATAAATTAATTTTATGGATGAACTTGTGCAAGCGCTGGCCGTTCCAAACCTGATCAATTTATTCGCGCCCGGCCGGCGGCGCGCACTGCGTCATTGGCGCCTGGCCGCCCTGGTGGCGGCGGGCTGCGTAGCGCTGTACGCCGGCTGGCAATGGGCACGCCCGGCGGCCGTCGATCGCCTGGCCGAGGCTTTCCCGCCGGCGCTGGAAGTCCAGCTGGGGCAGGGCATGCTGCGCGCCCTCGAGGCGCAAGCGCTGAAGCCCAGCGAGCTGTCGGAAACGCACCAGGCCCGCATCAGCGGCGCCTTCGCCAGCCTGCAGGCGCCGCACGAAGGCACGCCGCGCCACCGCCTGCTGTTCCGCAGCAGCGGGCTGGGGGCGGCTGCCTTCACGCTGCCGTCGGGCGACATCATCCTGACCGACAGCCTGGTGCTGGCGCTGCCCGACGACGGCGCGGTGCTGGCGGTACTGGCGCATGAGCTGGGCCACCAGCAGCAGCGCCACATGCTGCGCCGCCTGGTGCAGGAAGCCATGCTGCCGGCCGCGGCCGGCGTTGTGCTGGGCGATACCAGCTGGCTGGTGTCCAGCATGGCGGCGCGCGCGCCGCACCTCGAGTGGCCGCAGCAGGCTGAAATCGAAGCCGACAACTATGCCGCCGACCTGCTGGAACATAACGGCCTGTCGCTGCGCCTGCTGACCGAAGTGCAGGAGGCATTGAGCGGCGCGACCGGCACGGCCGGCGCAGAGCGCGCCTACCTGGCCATCCATCCGCCCTGCGCGGAGCGCCTGGCGCAACAGCGCGAACGCAGCGCACTTTAAGCGTCCCAGCCTTCAATGTATGATGGGCGCGCGGCCGCTCAGGCCAACTATTCACTAAGGAGACCTGGATGAAACTGAAAAGTATCGGCAAGGCCGCGGCCCTCGTGGCGCTGGCCGGTTGGGTAACTGCTGGCAGCGCGCAGGCGCAGGAAGTGGTGCGGCTGGGGAACCTGAAGTTCGCCCATTACGGCGCCGTGTCGTATATCAAGGAGATCGCACCGAAGTGCGGCATCAAGGTCGAAGAACGGGTATTTGCCAAGGGCCTGGACGTGATGTCGGCCGTCCTGGCCGGCGAGCTGGATGTGGGCGCGACGGCTTCCGAGGCAGCCATCTCCGGCCGCGCCGGCGGGGCGCCGATCTACGTGGTGGCCGGTTTCGCCAAGGGCGGCGCACGCCTGGTGGGCCGCAGCGACCTGAATCTCAAGTCGGTCAAGGACCTGAAAGGCAAGAAGGTCGGCGTGACGCGCGGCGGCATCCAGGAAGTGCTGCTGCTGGCGGAGCTGCAGCAGGCCGGCCTGACCGTGTCCGAGCAGCCGGGCAAGGACGTGCAGACCGTGCTGCTGGCCTATGCCGACCTGAACCAGGCCCTGCTCGGCAAGCATATCGATGCCATGATGCAGTCGGAGCCGCAATCCTCGCAAGCCATCAACAAAGGCTACGGCAGCGAAATCCTCAAGCCCTACGATACCCCGATCGGCGAGCCGATCCGGACCATGGTGATGACCGAGAAGTTCTACAAGGAGCGCCGCCCGGTAGCCGAGAAGTTCATGCGCTGCTTCGTGGAGGCGACCAAGACCTTCATCGACCAGCCGGCCACCGCCGAAAAATACGTGCGCGAGACCGTGTTCAAAGGCCAGATCACCAGCGACGATTTCCAGGATGCGATCGGCAATTCGCCGTACTCGTATGACGTGACGCCGGAGCATATCCAGGTCACCACCGACACCATGGTCAAGACCGGCGTCGGCAAGATGGCCAAGCCGCCGGTGGCCAAGGACTGGGTCAAGACCGACCTGCTGGAGCAAGCCAAGAAATCGCTGGGCGTCAAATGAAGGTCGCATGGCGGGATGTCGGCGTCGGCCTGGTGGTGCCGGCGGCGCTGGTGCTGGTCTGGCATTTCGTGACGTATCACGGCTGGGTCAATCCGCAGGCGTTGCCTTCGCCGGAAGCGGTGGCGCGCAAGTGGGTGGAATACCTGCTGCCGCTGCAGCCGTATGACGGCAACGGCAACTGGCTGGTGTGGGCCTTCTCCGGTGAATTGATCCACGATGCGATCGGCAGCATGTATCGCGTGCTGCTTGGTTTTGCCATCGGCGCCGGCCTGGCGCTGCCCCTGGGGCTGGCCATGGGCGCCAGCGCCCATGCCTACCGCCTGTTCAATGTGCTGGTGCAGATCATCCGCCCGGTGCCGCCGATCGCCTACATCCCGCTGTCGATGCTGTGGTTCGGGCTGGGCAACCCGCCGGCCATTTTCCTGATTTCGCTGGGCGCCTTCTTCCCGGTGCTGATCAACACCATCGCCGGCGTGCGGCAGGTCGACGGCATCTACCTGCGCGCGGCGCGCAACCTCGGTGCATCGGGGCCGACCATGTTCCTGCGCGTGATCCTGCCGGCGGCCGTGCCGTCCATCCTGGCCGGGGTGCGCATCGGCATCGGCACCGCCTTCATCGTGGTGATCGTGGCGGAAATGGTGGCGGTGAACAACGGCCTCGGCTTCCGCATCAGCGAGGCGCGCGAGTACTTCTGGTCGGACAAGATCATCGCCGGCATGATCACCATCGGCCTGCTGGGCCTGGCCATCGACGTCGCCATGGACCGCCTGAACAACCACCTGCTGCGCTGGCACCGCGGCCTGGAGAGCTGAATGAGCGCTGCACATATCGAAGTCAAAGCCGTCAGCAAGGTATTCGGCGCCTCGGTGGTGGCGCTGCAGGACATCAACCTGGAGATCCCGCGCGGCCAGTTCGTCTGCCTGCTGGGACCATCGGGCTGCGGCAAGTCGACCCTGCTGAACGCCATCGCCGGTTTTTCGCCGCCCAGCAGCGGCAGCATCGTCGCCGACGGCAAGCCGGTGGCCGATCCGGGCCCCGAGCGCGGCATGGTGTTCCAGGAATACGCGCTGTTCCCGTGGATGACGGTGGCCGACAACGTGGCCTTCGGGCTGGAGGTCAAGGGCATGCCGAAAGCGGAAATTGCCGCCACGGTGGACCGGCTGCTCAAGACCTTGTCGCTGCAGGACTTCCGCCACCGCTTCCCGAAGGACCTGTCGGGCGGCATGCGGCAGCGGGTGGCGATCGCGCGCGTGCTGGCGCTCGATTCGCCGATCATGCTGATGGATGAACCATTCGGCGCGCTCGATGCGCTGACCCGGCGCGACCTGCAGGACGAGTTGCTGCGCATTTGGGACCAGCAGAAAAAGACCATCATTTTCGTCACCCACAGCATTGAGGAAGCGATCTACCTGGCCGACCGCATCGTGGTCATGACTTACCGCCCCGGCACGGTCAAGCGCGACATCCTGGTCGACCTGCCGCGCCTGCGCGATCCGTCGGCGCCGGAATTCAATGCCCTGAAGCGCGAGCTGGGACAGTTGGTGATGGAAGAACAACAACGCCATCATCATGACGAACTAAGAGCCGCGGCCGTTGATTAACACCGTGGGGTCAGGCACACAACACGAAACAGGCTGCGCCTGTCTCGTGTCGGAGCCAGACCCCTGTTAAACTTACCGGATGCAAACTTACTTCCTGCTCGCAGCAACGCTGCTTTACCTGATCTGTGGTTTCCTCCCGTCGCGTAAATCCGTGCCCATTGCCGCACTGACGGCCGGCGCCTGGCTGCTGCACGGGGCGGCGTTGTGGGTCGATGTGATGGTGCCCGGCTCGCTGCGTATCGGCTTTGCCACCATGCTGTCGTCCGCGCTGTGGATTTCGGTGGGCGCCTACTGGCTGGAAAACCAGAACTACCCGCTGGACGGCCTGCGCCGCATCGTGATGCCGGTGGCTGCCCTGGCGGTGGCCCTGCAGGCCGGCTTCCCCGGCTCGCTGGTGCCGACTGCCGGCCGCTCCACCATGCTGGGTTGGCATATTGCCATCGCCACCCTGGCCTACAGCACCCTGACCATCGCCGCTTTCCATGCCGTGCTGATGGCGCTGCAGGAGTCGCGCCTGCATACGCGCAGCGACCGCCCCGGCTTTTTCGCCACGGCGCTGGACCAGTTGCCGGCCCTGCTGACGATGGAAAAGCTGCTGTTCCGCCTGATCGGCTTCGGCTTCGTGCTGCTGAGCCTGACCGTCCTGTCGGGCATTGTCTTCAGCGAAGAATTGTTTGGCCGGGCGCTGAAGTGGGACCATAAATCGGTGTTTACCCTGCTGTCCTGGGTCCTGTTCGCCGCCTTGCTGGCCGGGCGTCACTTCCGCGGCTGGCGCGGCAAGACGGCCCTCAGCTTCACGCTGGCGGGCTTTGCGACCCTGCTGCTGGCCTATGTCGGCAGCCGTTTTGTACTGGAAGTGGTTCTACATCGAGGTTTGGCATGACACGACTCCTGTTCTGGCTGGCGCTGGTCTTCCTGGTTATCGCCGCCATCCGCAGCAAGCTGCGCAAGATGAATGGCCCGTCGCAAGACGGCCACGCGCCTGCGCCGCAGCAGCCGCGCACTGCCGAGCCGCCACAGGCCGAGAAAATGCTGCTATGCGCCCATTGCGGCGTGCATTTCCCGGCTTCCGAAAACGTGCCGGCCAACGGCCGTGACTATTGCTGCGCGGCGCACGCCCCGCATTAAGCTGCAACGTGTTTGCCCGCCTCCACACCCTGTCGGCCGCCTCGCGCGATACCTTCTGGCGCTCGCTGAAAGCGCTGGGTGCAACCCGGATTGTGATCGCCCTGGTCCTGCTGCTGTACTTCAGCGCCGGCCAGTTGTCGGCCGCTGAACTGTCGCCGAAAGTGTGCGCCGGCTACTTGCTAGCGGCAGTGGCGATGCAGGTACTGGCTATCCGCTGGCGCCGCCACTTCATGCTGCAGCTGATGTCGCAGGTCGCCTGCGACCTGAGCTGCATCTCGCTGCTGTACCTGGCGGCCGGCGGCATGCGTTCCGGCCTGGCCATCCTGTACCTGTTCCCGCTGGCCGGGTGCGCCATCCTGGCGCCGCTGGTGCTGTCGCTGTTCAGCGCTTCGCTGGCAACGCTGTTCATGCTGGCCCACAGCACTTACATTTTCTTCCTGGGCGGGGAGTCGCTGGTATTGCAGGCCGGCCTGTATGGCGTAGCCTGGTTTGCCGTGGTGCTGATCGTGAACCGCATGGCGGCGCGCCTGATCGGCCAGGAAGAACTGGTGGCCCAGCGCGGCATTGAAATCGGCGTGCAGCAGGCCGTCAACCGCCTGGTGATCGCGCATTCGGCCGACGGCATCCTGGTGGTGGGGCCGGATGGCACCATCCATATGAGCAACCCGGCCGCGCAGCAGATGCTGGGCGCCGCCGCGCAGGTGCTCGACGGCGCCGCCCTGCAGCCCATCGCGGTCGCCTATGAAGCCTGGCGCAGCGATCCGCAGCAGTCCAGCGCCTTCATCACCATCAAGCCGTTCGAGGATCCGCAGCAGGAAGACCTGGCGGCGGCCTGGAATTCACGGCGCGACGTGGCCCTGCACCTGAAGCTGCGCTTCGCCGCCGCCGAAACCAATGGCCTGGACGTGGAGCGCAACGTCATCTTCCTGGAAGACGTCACCAGCATCGAGGAAAAGGCGCAGCAGCTCAAACTGGCCTCGATGGGCCGCCTGACAGCCAGCATCGCGCATGAAGTACGCAACCCGCTGTCGGCGATCGGGCACGCCAATTCTCTGCTGGAAGAGGATCTGCAGGCGCCGGTGCACAAGCGCCTGCTGAAGATCATCAGCGACAATGTGGCGCGCGTGAACCGCATGGTGGAAGACATCCTGCAGTTGTCGCGCAAGGCGCAAAGCCACCACGACCCGATGGAACTGGAAGCCTTCCTGAACGAATTGAAGGCGGAGTTCGATGAAACCCATAAGCTGGACCGCAAGATCGTCTGCCTGGGCGGCATGCGCCAGGTGGTGGTGCGCTTCGACCCGCTGCACTTGCGCGAAGTGCTGATCAACCTGCTCAACAACGCGGTGCGCTATGCCAGCGGCACGCCGGCCAGCATCCGCGTCTTCATCGTCCAGGTGGCGGGCCGGCCGCTGGAGCTGCATGTGCAGGACGATGGCCCCGGCATCTCGCCGCAAGTGCGGGCGCACCTGTTCGAACCGTTTTATACAACATCAAGCAAGGGCACGGGCCTGGGCCTGTATCTGGCACGTGAATTGTGCTTGAATAACGAAGCCATGCTGGATTACGAGCACCGCTTCGAAGCCAGCATGACAGAGGGCGGCGCACGCAAGTCGAGCGGCCGCTTTGTAATTACATTTGCGAAAAACACATGACTTCTCCACGTGTCCTGGTCGTTGACGATGAAGCCGACCTGCGCGAATTGCTGGAAATTACCCTGCTGAAGATGGGGCTGGACGTGGACAGCACCGAAACCCTTCAGCATGCGCGCCAGCTGTTTGCCGAAAAAGATTATCAACTGGTGCTGACCGACATGCGCTTGCCGGACGGCCTGGGGCTGGAACTGGTGCGCGAAGTGACGGCCAGCGGCAAGAACATCCCGATTGCGGTGGTGACTGCCTTTGGCAGCGCAGAAAATGCCGTGGTGGCGCTGAAGGCGGGCGCGTTCGATTATGTCAGCAAGCCGGTGCAGCTCGAGCAGTTGCGGATCCTGGTGCAGTCGGCACTGAAAGTGAGCGACAGCGCACCGGCCGCGGCGCCGGCGCGCGGCCTGCCGCCAAGCCGGCTGCGCGGCAGTTCGGCCGCCATCCAGGCCCTGCGCGCCCAGATTGCCCGGCTGGCGCGCTCCATGGCGCCGATTGCCATCAATGGCGAGTCGGGCAGCGGCAAGGAGCTGGCGGCGCGCGAAATCCACGCCCAGAGTTCGCGCGCGGACAAGCCGTTCATCGCCGTCAACTGCGGCGCCATTCCGGAAGCGCTGATGGAGGCCGAATTCTTCGGCTACCGCAAGGGCGCCTTCACCGGCGCGGCCGACGAGCGCGACGGCTTCTTCCAGGCTGCCAACGGCGGCACCCTGATGCTGGACGAGGTGGCCGACCTGCCGCTGGCGATGCAGGTCAAGCTGCTGCGCGCGATCCAGGAGCGCCGCGTGCGCAAGATCGGCGCCACGGCCGAGGAGCCGGTCGACGTGCGGATCATCTCCGCCACCCACAAGAACCTGGAAAAGCTGGTGGAAGCTGGCCAGTTCCGGCAGGATTTGTTCTACCGCCTGAACGTGATCGAACTGCGCCTGGCGCCCTTGCGCGAGCGCCTCGATGACCTGGATGAACTGGTCGATGCCATCCTGGCTCGCCTGGGCAGCTTCGAGCACAAGGTGGTGCTGGCGCCGGGCGTGCTGGACGTGCTGAAGGGCTACTCATTCCCGGGCAATGTGCGGGAACTGGAAAATATCCTCGAACGCGCGCTGGCGTTTTCCAACGATGGCGTGATCTCTGCGGAAGACCTGGCGCTGAAAGGCGGTTCGCTGCCGGCCCCCGCGCCCATGCCGGCAGCCGCGCCGGCCGCTCCTGCCGGCCCGGCCGCAGGCCCGGCTGCAATGCCGGCCGCCAGCGCGCCGGCGGCGCCTGGCATTGCAGCCGAGGCCCCGGCAGTGGACGCGGCGCCGGGCAGCGAGCCGGCCATGCCGCCGTTGCCCGTGTTCGACGTCCTGCCCAGCAACCTGCCGGCCTACCTGGAAGCGGTCGAGCGCGACATCATCACCCGCGCCCTGGCCCAGACCAATTACAACCGCACCCAGGCAGCCCAATTGCTGGGCATCAGCTTCCGCCAGTTGCGCTACCAGATGCAAAAGCTCAACATCCAGGATCCAGGCTAGTGGTTCGTGGCGGCGGGGCACCCGCCGCCCGATTGGTCTATAATCCCGGTCCGCCGCGAAAATCCCGTCCAATCATGTAGCGTTTTCGCCAACGCACAAGGCTGTGCTGCGCCGCAACATTGCTTATTAAATCAGCACGAAAAAAGCAGTGTTAGTGCTTGCTCACCGCCGATCGCCTGTAGCGATGGGATATATCAAAAGTCAATAAGAAAACGTGGTCTAAACGAAAAAATTTCACCTTGTACGATCCGAATCACGTCACTACAATTAGTGGACAGAATTCGATGGTGCACTAGATATAGTGGCCATAAACAAATACTGAATACGCGGAGCATAAATGCAATCTACTCAAGATATTTCCACCACTCAGGCGCCTCAAGTGCCTGTTTCCGCTGGCGAAACCGCTGGCGGCGTCGCTGTTTCCGCTAGCCAAATGGCCGACTACCGCATCATCCGCCGCAACGGCGCCGTGGTCGCTTTCGAGCCATCCAAGATCGCCGTGGCAATGACCAAGGCCTTCCTGGCAGTAAACGGCGGCCAGGGTGCGGCTTCCGCCCGCATCCGCGAACTGGTGGAAGAACTGACCAAGAACGTGGTGGGCGCCCTGATGCGCCGCCAGCCAGCCGGCGGCACCTTCCATATCGAAGACGTGCAAGACCAGGTTGAACTGGCCCTGATGCGCTCCGGCGAACACGACGTGGCACGCTCCTACGTGCTGTACCGCGCCAAGCACATGGAAGAGCGCCGCCTGAAGAAAGAGGCCGCCGGCGCCACCGCCACCGCCGAACCGCAGATCAACGTCACCGAGAACGGCGTCGCCCGTCCGCTGGTGATGCAGGAAGTGCGCGACCTGATCGGCGCCGCCTGCAAGGGCCTGGAGAAGCACGTCGATGCCGACGCCATCCTGGCCGAAACCGTGAAGAACCTGTACGACGGCGTGCCGGTCGAAGAACTGCACAAGTCCGCCATCCTGGCTGCCCGCGCGCTGATGGAAAAGGATCCTGCCTACTCCCAGGTGACCGCCCGCATCCTGCTGCACACCATCCGCAAGGAAGTGTTCGGCAAGGAAGTGCCGCAAGCCGGCGCCGCTGCCGCCTACATCGAGTACTTCCCGCAGTACATCGCCAAAGGCATCGCCGCTGAACTGCTGAACGAAGAACTGGGCAAGTTCGATTTGGCCAAACTGGCCAAGGCCCTGGTGGCCGACCGCGACCTGCAGTTCGGCTACATCGGCCTGCAAACCCTATACGACCGCTACTTCCTGCACGTGCGCGATGTGCGCATCGAAATGCCGCAGGCCTTCTACATGCGCGTCGCCATGGGCCTGGCCCTGAACGAAACCGACCGCGAAGCACGCGCCATCGAGTTCTACAACCTGCTGTCGACCTTCGACTTCATGTCGTCGACCCCGACCCTGTTCAACTCCGGCACCCAGCGTTCGCAGCTGTCCTCCTGCTACCTGACCACCGTGTCCGACGACCTGGAAGGCATCTACGACGCCATCAAGGAAAACGCACTGCTGGCCAAGTTCGCCGGTGGCCTGGGCAACGACTGGACCCCGGTGCGCGCCCTGGGCGCCCACATCAAGGGCACCAACGGCAAGTCGCAAGGCGTGGTGCCGTTCCTGAAGGTGGTGAACGACACCGCCGTGGCAGTGAACCAGGGCGGCAAGCGCAAAGGCGCCGTCTGCACCTACCTGGAAACCTGGCACCTCGACATCGAAGAGTTCCTGGAGCTGCGCAAGAACACCGGCGACGACCGCCGCCGCACCCACGACATGAACACCGCGAACTGGATTCCGGACATGTTCATGAAGCGCGTGATGGAAAAGGGCACCTGGACCCTGTTCTCGCCATCCGACGTGCCTGACCTGCACGACAAGTTCGGCAAGGAATTCGAAGAAGCTTACCTGGGCTACGAAGCCAAGGCAGCCAACGGCGAGCTGCGCCTGTTCAAGAAGATCGAAGCGCTGGACCTGTGGCGCAAGATGCTGTCGATGCTGTTCGAAACCGGCCACCCATGGATCACCTTCAAGGATCCTTGCAACATCCGTTCGCCGCAGCAGCACGTGGGCGTGGTGCACTCCTCGAACCTGTGCACCGAGATCACCCTGAACACCAATGAAGACGAAATCGCCGTCTGCAACCTGGGTTCCGTGAACATGCCGGCCCACATGAAGGAAGGCAAGATCGACCACGTCAAGCTGCAGAAGACCATCCGCACCGCAATGCGCATGCTGGACAACGTGATCGACATCAACTACTACGCCGTCGAGAAAGCACGCAACGCCAATATGCGCCACCGTCCGGTCGGCCTGGGCGTGATGGGCTTCCAGGACTGCCTGCACATGATGCGCGTGCCATACGCCTCGATGGAAGCGGTGAACTTCGCCGACACCTCGATGGAAGCCGTGTGCTACTACGCCTACCTGGCTTCGACCGAGCTGGCGGAAGAGCGCGGCCGTTACGAATCGTACGAAGGCTCCCTGTGGTCGCGTGGCATCCTGCCGCAAGACTCCGTGCGCCTGCTGGCGGAACAGCGCGGCGGCTACCTGGAGCAGGACCTGTCCTCCTCGATGGACTGGACCCCGGTGCGTGAGCGCATCGCCAAGTTCGGCATGCGCAACTCGAACTGCGTGGCGATCGCCCCGACCGCAACCATTTCGAACATCATCGGCGTGTCGGCTTGCATCGAACCGACCTTCCAGAACCTGTACGTGAAGTCCAACCTGTCCGGCGAATTCACCGAGATCAACGCCTACCTGGTGCGCGACCTGAAGGCACGCGACCTGTGGGACGAAGTGATGATCGCCGACCTGAAATACTTCGACGGCTCGCTGAGCAAGATCGACCGCGCACCGCAAGACCTGCGCGACATCTACGCCACCGCGTTCGAAGTGTCGCCAACCTGGCTGGTGGAAGCAGCATCGCGCCGCCAGAAGTGGATCGACCAGGCACAGTCGCTGAACATCTACATGGCAGGTGCTTCCGGCAAGAAACTGGACGAAACCTACAAGCTGGCATGGCTGCGCGGCTTGAAGACCACCTACTACCTGCGCACCATCGCTGCCTCGCACATGGAGAAATCCACCACCCGCACCGGCGCCCTGAACGCCGTGTCCGCGAACGTGCCGGATGCTCCAGCAGCAGTGACTGCCGAGGTAACCGAAGGCGCCGCCTGCTACCTGCGTCCTGGTGACCCAGGTTTCGAGGAATGCGAAGCCTGCCAGTAATACAATAGAGCCAAACCCGGCAAATCTGGGTCTGACCCAAGGGTCAGACCCGCCTGAGCTCAGTTCGCAGCCACAAAAGTAGTGCTGGCCGTTGAGCGGGCGGGTCAGACCCTTGGGTCTGACCCAGGTTTACCGGGGTAAAGAGTCAATCTAAGAGGAAAAAACAAATGCTATCCTGGGATGATGAAGCCGCGGCAGCACCGCGCCAAACCCCACCACCGGGCGCCACCGCCGAAGCCACTGCAGAGCAAGTCGCCCTGCGCGTGAACGCCGACGACAAGCGCGTCATCAACGGCCAGACCGACGTCAACCAGCTGGTCCCATTCAAGTACAAATGGGCCTGGGACAAATACCTGGCCGGCTGCGCCAACCACTGGATGCCGCAGGAAGTGAACATGCAGCGCGACATCGAGCTGTGGAAGAACCCGAACGGCCTGTCCGAAGACGAGCGCCGCCTGGTCAAGCGCAACCTGGGCTTCTTCGTCACCGCCGACTCCCTGGCCGCCAACAACATCGTGCTGGGCACCTACCGCCACATCACCGCCCCTGAGTGCCGCCAGTACCTGCTGCGCCAGGCGTTCGAAGAAGCGATCCACACCCACGCCTACCAGTACATCGTCGAGTCCCTGGGCCTGGACGAGCAAGAGATCTTCAACGCCTACAACGAAGTAGCGTCGATCCGCGACAAGGACCAGTTCCTGATCCCGTTCATCAACGTGCTGACCGACCCGGCCTTCAAGACCGGCACCCTGGAAACCGACCAGCAGCTGCTGAAGTCCCTGATCGTGTTCGCCTGCCTGATGGAAGGCCTGTTCTTCTACGTCGGCTTCACCCAGATCCTGGCGCTGGGCCGCCAGAACAAGATGATGGGCGCCGCCGAGCAGTACCAGTACATCCTGCGCGACGAATCGATGCACTGCAACTTCGGTATCGACCTGATCAACACCATCAAGCTGGAAAACCCACAACTGTGGACCCCGGCCTTCAAGGAAGAGATCAAAGGCCTGTTCCTGCAAGCTGTCGAACTGGAATACCGCTACGCCGAAGACACCATGCCACGTGGCGTGCTGGGCCTGAACGCAGCCATGTTCAAAGGCTACCTGCGCTTCATCGCCAACCGCCGCGCCACCCAGATCGGCCTGGAAACCCTGTTCGAACAGGACGAGAATCCATTCCCATGGATGTCGGAAATGATCGACCTGAAGAAAGAGCGCAACTTCTTCGAAACCCGCGTCACCGAGTACCAGACCGGCGGCGCGCTGAGCTGGGATTAATTCCCCGCCTCCCCACGAAAGCCCGGCCTTGCGCCGGGCTTTTTTGTGACCGAACCGAAAGCCCCATACAAGAGTCGGTGCCAGGTGTCGGTGCAGGTTTGTGGTCCCATTATTGAGTTCGATGAATGCGGACACGCAGCGCCGAGCCTGCCGCTAGCAGGATGTCGTCATTCCGATCGACTGCAATGGACCGAATCCATGTCGAGCATTGTTCCGCTGGCAGCCGGACAAGTCCCGCCACGGGGCCGTCTGGCGTTCCTATGAGCGTGGTGACTTCGCCAGAAGGGGGGACTTTGCGAACGGCGCAGCCTTGGTCTACCACGAGAAAGTCACCGTTATGGTCGGCAGTTGCCGCGGTCGGTCCGCAGAAGCGCGCGTTCGCGCCGATGCCATCGCCCATTCCGCATTCGCGCGGCATTCCTGCAAGGTGCCGGAGCCTTCCTTGCTCGAGCATGAAAACAGCACCGCTGTTGTCGACGATAAGCACCTGACCGTTTTTATTCACGGCCACCCCCTCGAGGATGGGAATGTGGTTATTGTCAAAGGATTGCTCCGAGCTAAGCAACAAAATCTTGCGCCCAGTGGAGTCCACCTTCCATACTTCGCCAACGAGGCCGGCTGTTACGTAAATACTACCGTCGCCATCGACTGCGAGTCCGGTGATGGCAGAGTTGATGCGCATTTCCTCAGTTGCTTTGGACTGCTTGAGCAAACCTACCACGTGGTCCAGGATGCATCCGTCGCCGTCCGCACCATAGCTAGCGTGGATGTTGCCTGACTTGTCTGTGCCAACGAAGCCTGGAACAAGAAGCGAAGCGACAATCTCAAGTTCTGAATCCTTGCCGTTGTGGCGAAATACTTCGCCTTCGCCGTTAAAAATCAGATAAATCGAACCGTCATCAGCGGCGGAAACCGCCACGGCATAGCCATCCCGTTCAGCAATTGTTTCGACGGTTACTCTGGCCGGTAGTGGATAGTCGGGCCGCTTGGGCGGTCCGAAATAGCTGGCGACCGCCAATACGGAGGCAAGGCAGAGGTAACAAGCGGCAAGTTCAGTTCGGGTGCGCACGGCTGAAATCAAGCTCCATTAACTTTTGTATAATTGCGCGTCTATTAATATTGCCAGTGTACAACATGGAAGAAGCCACTACGCCAGAACAACCAAAGCGCGCCAAAAAGCTGGGCCGCATTGCCATCTACATCTTTGCCGCCATCGGCCTGCTGCTCACGCTGATGATTGCCTACTTCGCGCTCAGCGCGAAGGGACAGCCAGCCGCTCGCACCTTCGACGCGAACGAAGCCATCGACGGCGTCATGACGCGCAACTACGGCAAGTATTCGGAGTCCCAGCAAGGCTGGCTATATGTCGACGAAGCGAGCCACGCAACTTACCTCGTCACTGTCGTGCAGCAGAAGAAGGTCGACGGCAAGGAAGGCGATGAGCTCTACCTGGTCACCAGTGGCCGTGCCACCGATGGCGACGATTCGTTCTTTGGCGTGTTCCAATTGCGCTACCGCGAGGGACAGCTCTACGAATACAGCGATCCGCGCCGCCCAAGCGGTGTCGATCCGGTCACCCCGGAACGCGTGCACTTCGAAGCCTTGAGCGCAGATGTCTGGGGATGGGTGGTGAAAACCATTTCCAATGAATCCGGCGTAGGCGAACACTTCACCACGACGAACAACGTGGTCCTGGCGCCGCATAACGAACAGATCGTCGTGCTGACCGAATTCACTGCGGCATTCCAGGTACTGGGCGCCGGCAACTGCAAGGAAACCGAAAGCGCCTACGCCGACTGGGAAAAAACCCAGGGTGAGAAGAAGGCCGCTCCCGCCGAAGGCGAAGGTACGCCGGAACCGTCGAGCGAGGAGGCGGACGAGGAATACGCCATCGTCCCGCCACGCTGCACCCAGCTGCAGTGGTCCTATCGCACCGACCCGGTGAGCGATTCGACCTTCACGCCGCTGTACATCACGCGCAAGGCCGGCATGGAAGGAGGCAGCCAGGTGGAGGCGAAAACCTGGAAGGTCATGTTCGATCCAAAGAGCTATACCTACCTGATGCCGGACGAGTTGAAGAACGTGGGATCGTGACCGAATTGAGCTGGGCAGGAATGTATGCCATGATGGAACGCAAAATGACATCAGGGAAACCATGCTGCTACGCACGCTTTTCTGCCTGTTCCTGCTCACGCTTGGCCAACTAAGCTACGCCCAGCAAGCCGCAACGCCTCCAGCCAAAGCGGAGACGCCTGCCGCGCGGCTTGTGGTTGGCAACCGGACTGTCTTTGTGTTCCGCTCCATGCTGAGCGGCTATTCCCCACACGATCGCGCCGAGGCTGCGGATAAACGCCTCGAGCGCGCGCTCGCATTGGGCGGGCCGCAACAAGCCAGCATCAGGTCGATCGCCGAGGGCACGCAAGTCCTGCTCGACGGTTCGCTGCTGTTCCTGGTGTCACCCGGCGACGTCAATGCCCTGGCAGGCGACACCACGGACCTGCTGGCCCATGAAAGCGCCAAGCAATTGAGCAAGGCGCTGGAGGAGCGCCGCGAACAGCGCAGCCCCGCATACCTTGCGCAAGCGCTTGCCCTGTGCGTGCTGGCGACCGGCGCGCTGGCCTTTTTCCTGTGGATGCTTGCGGCCTTGCGCCGCCAGGCCCGGCGGCGGCTGGAAGCGATTCTTGGCCGGCGCCTGGCACAGGTGCGTGTGCGCAATGTGCGCGTGCTGGATGCGGAACACCTGGTCCATTTCATGCGCCTTACCATGGACGTCATGGTGTGGTTCCTGGGCTTGCTGGCTGCTTACGTCTGGCTGGCCTTTGTCCTGGCGAGAATTCCATTTGCGCGCAACTGGGGCGAGCGCTTGCAGCAATTCCTGCTTGATACCGCAACTGATATCGCCGGCAACGTGGCCGAAGCGATTCCCGGCCTGCTGCTGGTTGCGGTGATCGTGCTGCTGGCCCGCCTGGCCAGCGCCACCCTGGCCTCCGTTTTCAAGCGCATCGAAAGCGGCGAGCTGCATTTCGGCTGGCTTGACCGCGATACGGCGGTTCCGACGCGCCGCCTGGGTACCGCGGTGATCTGGCTGTTTGCGCTGGCCATGGCTTATCCCTACCTGCCCGGTTCGCACACGGCGGCCTTCCAGGGCGTGACGGTGCTGGCCGGGCTGATGCTGTCGATCGGCGCCTCCAGCATTGTCGGGCAGGGCGCCGCAGGGCTGATCCTGATGTACACGCGTGCCCTGCGCAGGGGCGACTACGTCAGCATCGGCGATGTGCAGGGCACCGTGGTGGAACCGGGAATATTCGACACCCGGCTGCGCACCGGCATGGGCGTGGACGTGGCAATGCCGAATGCCTGGGTGCTGTCGAATACGATCAAGAATTACTCGCGCGCCGTGCCGGGCGCCTACGTGCTGGATACCACCGTCACGATCGGGTACGACACGCCCTGGCGCCAGGTGCACTCAATGCTGGAAGAGGCGGCGATGACAACCGAGGGTGTCGCCGCAGAACCGCGGCCGTACGTGATCCAGAGCGCCTTGTCCGATTTCTATATCGAGTACAAGCTCGTGGCCTGTTCGGCATTGAGTTCGCCCGCCAACCGAGCCGAGTTGCTTAGCCTCCTGCACCAGAAGGTGGTCGACGTTTTCAATCGTGAAGGTGTCCAGATCATGTCGCCGCACTTCACGCAGGAGCCGCAGCACCCTCAAATCGTGCCACCAGCGAGGTAGGACGCTTGCCATGGACTTTCGTGCCCTGATCTTCGCGGCTCCATGCATATTGCTTGGCTCCCTGGGATGGGCGGGGGAGCCGGCTGCCATTCGCGTTGCAGCGCAAAGCGACTCAGAACCCAAGTTTGTCGCGCAGGGGGCCGCGGTTGCCGGCAGCTGCATCGATATCTTTCGGGCGATCGAGAAGGTGGAGCCCGGGCTCAAATTCGTCGGCGACCAGCAATGGATGCCGCTCAAGCGCATCGAAGCGATGCTGGTCGGACACAAGCTGGACGCCGCTTGCGGCCTGGTGCGAAGCGAGGAGCGCATTGCGGCTTACGACATCCCGGACACGCCTCTGTTTTCCGTCAACTACCATATGCTGGTCCGTGCCGATGACCCGGTGAACGTGAAGAATTTTGACGAGGTGCGTGCACTGGACGAAGGCGGCATAGTCCTCGTCAATGCCGGCAGCGGGGCGATTGCCGCGCTCAGGAAGGCAGGCGGCCTGAGGATTGACAACACGGCCAATTCGACCGCGCAGAATATCGACAAGCTGCTGGCGGGCAGGGGCCGTTTCTACTATTACCGCATTCCCGGCCTGATCTCGGAGATCAGGAAGGCGGGACATGCGCGCAAGGTGCGGATCCTGCCTGCCGTATTCGACACGCAGGTGTTTTACATGGTGCTGGGGCGGCACCTTGGCAAGGAAACCGAGGACAAGATCGCGCAGGCGCTCAGCCGCCTCAACGAGCATGGCGAGTTGAAGCAAATCGCAGAAAAGTGGTCGGCTTACTGATGGTGGTATGATGATCGGCTAATTGCATCATATTATGATATAAAATGCCATCACCACCAGATACGCTGGCCAAGGCCGACTTCATGGCCCTGTCCGAATTCCGCTACCAGATGCGGCGCTTTGAGCGCTTTTCCGAAAACGCTGCCCATGCCGAGGGCATCACGCCGCTGCAGTACCTGCTGCTGCTGCATATCAAAGGCTTTCCCGGCCGCGACTGGGCTACTGTCGGCGAGCTGGCCGAACGGCTGCAAGCGCAGCAGCATGGCGTAGTCGCTTTGCTGGGCCGCTGCGAGGCGGCCGGACTGGTACAGCGCCGCCCCAATGCGCAGGACCGGCGCCGGGTCGAAGTCCACCTGCTGCCTGCCGGCGAAGAAGTGCTGGTGCGCCTGGCTGCCATCCACCGCGCCGAACTGCAATCGCTGCATGGCGTTTTCACTGTTCCCAACCTGCCTCAAAAACCATGAAACCGTACGACCCGCGCCGCGACTTCAGCGGCGATGCGCGCCTGCTCCAGATCGGCGCAATGGCTGCCTTTATCGGCATGCTGAGCACAGGCACCGCCTGGCTGTTGCTGAAGGCGATCTCGCTGTTCACCAACTTGTTCTTCTTCCAGTCGCTGTCCACCGCACCGCAATCGCCGGCCGCCCACGCGCTGGGCGCCTGGGTCATCGTGGTGCCGGTGATTGGTGCGCTGGTGATCGGGCTGATCGCGCGCTACGGCTCGGAGCAGATCCGCGGCCACGGCATTCCGGAGGCGATCGAAGCGATCCTGTTCAAGCGCAGCGCGATGTCGCCCAAGGTGGCGGTGCTCAAGCCGCTGGCCTCGGCGATTGCCATCGGCAGCGGCGGGCCGTTCGGCGCCGAGGGGCCGATCATCATGACCGGCGGCGCGGTCGGTTCGCTGTTTGCCCAGCATTTCCATTTGAGCGATGCCGAGCGCAAGACCCTGCTGGTGGCGGGCGCCGTGGCCGGCATGACGGCAGTTTTCGGCACGCCGATCGCGGCGGTGCTGCTGGCGGTCGAACTGCTGCTGTTCGAGCTGCGCCCGCGCAGCCTGCTGCCGGTTGCCATTGCCTGTGCCGTGGCCGGCTTCCTGCGGCCGCTGCTGATGGAAGCGGGGCCGCTGTTCCCGCAGCAAAGCCCGGTGCTGCCGCCGGTGGCCCTGCTGTCCTGCGCTATCGCCGGGGTGCTGTGCGGCGGCATGGCGTGGCTGCTGTCGACCGCCCTGTACCGCGTGGAAGATGGCTTTCACAAGCTGCCGGTTCACTGGATGTGGTGGCCGGCGCTGGGCGCCGTCGCCATCGGCATTGGCGGCTATTTCCAGCCGCGCGCGCTGGGCGTCGGCTATGACGTGATCGGCGACCTGCTGCAAAACCACCTGGCTGCAGGCGTGGTGGCGACCCTGCTGGTGGCCAAGGCGATCATGTGGCTGATCGCGCTGGGTTCGGGTACCTCCGGCGGCGTGCTGGCGCCCTTGCTGATGCTGGGCGCCGGCCTGGGCACCGTGCTGGCGCCCTATCTGCCGGGTGGCTCGCCTGCGGTCTGGCCGCTGGTCTTCATGGCTGCCACGCTGGGCGGCATGATGCGGGCCCCCATCATGGCTACCGTGTTTGCCTATGAATTGACGCACGATGCGAATGCGCTGCTGCCGGTGCTGGCCGCCTCAGTAGTGGCGTACGGCTTCACCGTCATCACCATGCACCGTTCGATCCTGACCGAGAAAATCGCCCGCCGCGGGCACCATATCTATCGGGAATACGGCATCGATCCGCTGGAGCGGCACAGCGTGGAGGAGGTGATGACGGCGACGCCAATGGCGATCGATGCCGACGCGCTGGTTGCCGACGTGCTGGTTTCCCACTTCGGAGCGACGCAGCGCCATCGCGCATACCCGGTCACCAGCAAAGGAGCGGTGCTGGGCATGCTGGATCGTGCGACGCTGGAGCAGGCCAGCCACGCGGTTCACGTACGCGACCTGTATGGCGTGAACGCGCCCATCGTGGCCCTGCGCGGCGAGACTTGCCGCACGGTGGCGGTGCGGCTGGCAGTGCATGGCCTGGAGCGGCTGCCGGTGGTGGCCGATGCCGCCAGCCGCCAGCTGGTTGGCGTGATCAGCCGCAGCGATATGATCAAGTCTTCGCTTTCACTCGACAACGAAGAGCACCGGCGGCACCGCTTCCGCCGCTTTACGCTTCGGCCCTGAGGGGGCCGCGCTCCGCTAGCTCAACAGTGCGAGCAAATTTCTGCAATGCTGGTATCGTTTGCGTTTTGATAATTATTGCTGCGCAGACATTCGATGCGGAACGATCTCCTCACCCAGGTTTACGCCGGGCTGGCACAGTTCTCCAGTGCCAGCCGTTTGTATGAACTCAAGCTGGAAACGGAAGGGGAGTACGGTTCCGGCGGCTTGCTGGTAGAAGCCTTCCTGGCAGACGATGCCTTGCAGGAGGCCGGCGCGCGGGAAGTGATCGTGCTTTCCACCAGTGCCGGGATTTCGCTGCAATCGCTGCTCGGCCAGCGCGCCGCCGTCCAGGCCAGCCTGGCCGACGGCAGCCGCACCAGCTTCCACGGCTACATCAGCGGCGCCGCCATGCTGGGCAGCGAAGGCGGCCTGGCGCGCTACCGGCTGCGCCTTACCCCTTGGCTCTGGCTGGCGACCCAGCGCCGCAACAGCCGGGTATGGCAGGACAAGAGCGTGGCCGACATCGTCGATGCCGTCTTCTCCGGCTATTCCCCGCACGCCAAATGGCAGTGGAGCGATGACGCGCACTCCGCCATGCAGGCTATCCCGCCCCGCAGCTACTGCTGCCAGTACCGCGAATCCGATTACGATTTCGTGCGCCGCCTGTTGACGGAAGAAGGCATCGGTTGGCGCTTCGAAGATGGCGAAGAAGAGCAAACCATGGTGCTGTTCTCGGACAGTGCGCTCAAGGAAGCCATGCCGGAAGACGCCAGCAGTGCCGCAGGCGGCGGCCTGCGCTACCACGCTGCCCGCGCCGGCGAGCAACAGGACAGCATCCAGTCGCTGCGCACCGCGCGCAGCTTGATCAGCGGCGCAGTGGCTGTCGCCAGCTACGACTACAAAGCCAAGAAAGCGGTCAGCAAGACCGTGCCAACCCGGCTGCACAATTTCGGCAAGCATGCCCAGTTACCCGAGAGCTTCGATTATCCCGGCCAGTACTTTTACGCCGACGGCGGCGAGGCCGAGCGCTATGCCACGCTGCATATGCAGGCGCTCGAGGCGCAGAGCCAGCTGTGGCAGGCCCGCTCCACGGTGCGCACATTGCGCGCCGGTTCCCGCTTCACCCTCACGCAAGGCCCACTGGACACGACGGCCGGCGGCGAGCATTTTGTGGTGCTGCGCGTCGTCAGCGTAGGCATCAATAACCTGCCGGTGGCCGTCAAGCAGGGGCTGGCCGAACTGTTTGGCCCGATCCCGGAACTGCTGGAAGACCTGGGCGCGCCGCTGGCCGGCCTGGCGGAGGACTTCAGCGCCACGCTGGCGCAGGCGGCCAGCAGCGGTTACGCCAATGGTTTCACAGCGCTGGACGCGGCTTTGCCATGGCGGCCCCTGCATGCCGGCGGCGAAGGGCGTCAGCATGCCAAGCCGACGGCAATGGGCTCCCAGAGCGCCATTGTGGTGGGCGCCGACGGCAATGACCGCCCGAACGGCGCGGACGAAATTTACTGCGACAGCCTGGGGCGCGTACGCATCCGCTTCCATTGGCAGGACGAAGCCGATGCCACGTGCTGGGTGCGCGTCGCCCAGCGCCTGGCCGGCGGCGGCATGGGCAGCCAATTCCTGCCGCGTATCGGCCAGGAAGTGCTGGTGCAGTTCCTGGAAAACGATATCGACCGTCCACTGATTGTCGGCGCCCTGTACAACGGCCAGGGCGAAGGCGGCGTCCCGCACACGCCGGGCGGCGCAACGCGCGAGGCGGCGGCAGACGCATTCGGCCAGGCGCATGACCATGCCGTCTCCGGCCAGGGCAACCTGGCGGGCGGCCATAGTCCTGCATGGCATGGCGCGGCGGGCGGCAGTCCCGGCCATCGCAATGCGGCAGCCCAGTGGGGCGTGCGCAGCAAGGAATTCGGCGGCGAGGGCCATAACCAGCTGCTGTTCGACGACACCGACAACCAGGGCCGCATCCAGATGCGCACCACCCTGGCCGCGACTGAACTGAACCTGGGGCACCTGGTGCACGGCGCCGACAATTTCCGTGGCAGCCTGCGCGGCCAGGGCGCGGAATTGCGCAGCGATGCCTATGGTGCAGTGCGGGCCGGGGCGGGCCTTTTGGTGACCAGCTACCGGATCCAGCACAGCGCTAGCCAGCGCGAACCGGCGGGCGACAACACCGCCGGCATCGCGATGCTCAAGCAGGCCGTCAAGCTGGCGGAAACTTTCAGCGATGCGGCGGTCAAGCACCAGACTGTCGGCATGGCGGCGCACCTGGGCGCCCGCAAGCCCAAAGCCAGCCTGCTGGATGCCAGGGAAGCGCCGCTGCAGGGCCTGCTGACGTCCGTCTCCGGCATGGTCGGCGACCGCCATCTCGATGGTGCGTTCAACGATGCCGGCAAGCGCAAGACTGCCCAGGGCGCCGGCCAATTGCCGCATGTGAGCAATCCGCTGGTGGCAATTTCGGCCAAGGATGGCCTGGCAATGACGGCAGCCAGGGATATGCAGGTGGCGGCAGGCGAGGTGGCTGTTGTCGCCAGCGGACAGGATAGCCAGTTTGCGACCGGCGGCCAGCTTCGCGTACACAGCGGGCAGGCGCTGGGCGTCCTGGGCGGCGCGGTCAAGCCTGGCGAGCAGGATGTCGGCGTGCAGCTTATTGCGGCGCGCGACCCGATCGATGTCCAGGCCCAGGCCGGCACGCTGGGCGTGCAGGCGCTCGGCATGGTCGACGTGAAGAGCTCGAACGCGCACGTCGATTTTGCGTCGGCCAAGAAACTCAGCTTGTCCACCGCAGGCGGCGCCAATATCACTATCGACGGCGGCAATATCACCATCCAGTGCCCAGGCAAGATTACGGTCAACGCCGGCAAGAAGACCTTTACCGGACCGGCCCGCAGCAATTACGCGATGCCTTCCTTGCCCCGCTCGGAAATGAAGATCAAGAAGAAGTACGCCTTTTCGTCTTAAACAGCCTGGTTCCAGATGATTATCAGTCCACCATTCCTGCCCACGCGCGCCAATAATGCGGACGATGCCACCTATGTGGCTGCCGCGATGCCGGCGTCGACCGTCAACTGTCCGGCAAGCAGCGTTCCCGAAGGGAGTTTCCCCGTCAGCCTGAACCTGGGCTGGCACGGCGGCGTCCACCTGCACGCGCCAGCCCAGGCAGGTACCGCCTTGCCGGTGTGCGCGATTGCCGACGGCGAGATCGTTTATGCCCGCAGGCCGACCAGGCCAGTCACCGAAGCAACGCACCCGCTGAATTACAACCCTTATGGCGAGACGCCGGCGTGGACCGACGACGGCATGGTGATCGTACGGCACGTGACCGAGATTGGCGCCGGGGCGAATGCCGAGGAAATCACTTTCTATTCGGTGTTTGCGCATTTGTCCGAATTGCGCGGCAATGCCCTGACGGTTGCCGGCGGCAGTGCCACTGCCGCGCAGCGGCGCATCTTCCGCAAGGATGAAATCGGCCTGGCAGGTCGCATCTATAACGCCGCCGATCACATTCATATGGAGATCGTGTGCGACGACGCCAACCTCAATAAACTGGTCGGGCGCCGTACCGGTGCGCTGCCGCGGACTGCCGATGGCCGCGCCGATGCCGTGTACGGCGAGGTGTATTTCCACGTACCCGCCGGAGCGGCTTTGTACGGTGGCAACCAGCCGGCAGGCCATACCCTTACACCTGCAGGCGCGGCCATCGAAACGACGACGACGGACCTGATCATCGGCATGCGTTATGCCAGCGGCGATGGTGCGGCGGCACAGCGCGGCAGCGCATGGATGACGACCTACCAGCCGGACGGAACGCGTATTGGCGCGCCCCTGGAAGACGCGGATGCCGACTACGATATGTATACGCGGGCAACAGACATCAGCGAACACTATGTGGGCGGACGTCCTTCGCCAAGCGCCATTTACGAGATGCTGCGCTTTGGCCGGTTGCTGGATGGCTCTGCCGAAACGCTGACGCCCGCGAATTGTCCTCACTGGCGCCGGGTGCAGGGCAACCAGCAAACCGGCTGGATCAACCTGGCGGCGCCCGGGATCAGGAAATTCAGCGATGCCGATTTTCCTGACTGGAAGGGCTGGCGCCTTATTGACGATGACACCGACGACGACAGCCGCGCGGAATCGGCCATGCTGCGGGCCCTGATCGAGGATGCCAGCAGCGCCGACGGCCAATTGACGCGCGAAGAACTGGTCACGCGCATGAATATCCAGGCTGTTCGCGACGCGCTGGCAAAATGTATCTGCAAATTCCCCAGCGAATGGAATCGCGACAGCATCGATGCGCGCTGGGGCTGGTTGCAGTCGGACGCGGAGTATGGCCTGGACGCGGAATCCTGGGCGAGCCTGCGCAGCCATATTTCAGCCTTGACGGTGCCGGCAGGCCAATTGCCCGCGCCACTGGTTGCGGCGCATTGGCATTTCCACCCGCAGCAGTTCATCACGCATTTCCGCAAATGCCAATGGCTCAGCGCGCGCGAATTCCGGCAACTGGTGCCGCGTCATGCCATGCGGCGCCACCAGGGGGCGTATTTGTGGGAGGAGGTCCTTACCAACCTGACCGGCGCTACCTCGGCGGCAGTCACCCAGCGGGTGGGGCTGAACCGGACCGCCCGCAAATTTGGCATCAATTCGCCGCTGCGGCTGGCTTCATTCCTGGGCAACGGGATCCAGGAAACCCAATGGCTGGGGCGCCTGTCGGAAGGCGGCGGTTCGGGATACTGGTATGCCCCCTGGTATGGCCGTGGCTTCCTGCAACTGACCCACTCCAGCAACTATCTCGACTATTGGAGCTTCCGCGGCAGGCAGGTGCCGGCAGCGTTGAGTCAAGCCCTGCGCGCTGCGCTCACCGTCCAAATGAACCTGCCGGCAGCACAGCGCAGCAACGCGACCCTGGCCGACGCGCATTTCCCACAATTGACGCCGCAAATTCTTGGTTGGCGCGAAGAAGTACGCGGGGTCGCCATGGCCGGTTCGACAGATTCAGGATACGCGCCGTCCGATAGTGCGGGCTTTTACTGGGCCAAGTTACGAATGGCATCGTATGCCGATGCGGACCACGTGCTGGAGCGGCGCGCCATCACCGCAGGCGGGGCGACCCGCGTGTATTACCGTAGCCCCAGCTTCTGGCGTGCGTCGGCAGCGGTCAACCTGCCAAGCCGCATCAACGACCTGTATGCGGCGGCACTGAATGGCTATGATGCGCGCTGTGTTGCCTATGCTTATTCGTTGGCTGTGTTGTCGGAAGTACGCTTCCCGAATGCTGCAGGGGCAGCCGCTTTAGTCTTCCCAGAAGGTTATGAGTACAGGAGAAATTGAATGATGTGCAGATCGTATTTGTTGGGCTTGTTATTGCTGAGTGGTTGCGCCGGAGCGGCGCCTGTACCTGAATCCTCCGCGATGCAGGAAGTGACGGTGCCAAACGTGCGACCAGGAGAAGCTGCCTGCGCCGTCAAGCTGCCCCAGGCGAAGTTTGCCTGCAGCGCCAATGGTTGCAGCATGCCGCCACCGCCCAAAAGCACACTGAAATCAATCGAGCTGACATTCAGCTGCATATCCAAGTCGTCGCCCACTGAATTTGACAAACCAGTGGAAGACATGAAGGTGCTGTCGCTGCGCGCCCGAAGCGTCCAGGGCAATCTGGGCCTGATCGACGAGATCGACGGCGCTCCGGAAGAGCTGATGCGGGAGCTGAGCTTTTGCCTTTACGGAAAAACAGCCAATTTTTGCGGCGTTGCCAAAATCCTGCGTTTGAAGGATGGCGCCAAAGCGGACCCTACCAAAAAAATCAAAGCATTCATCGAAGCCATAGAGTTTCAGTAACTCAGCTTTGCCTTGCCAGAAGGTAAGGAGTACAGGAGGTCTTGACGAATGAGGAGATGGTTTTTATGGATGTCGCTGAGTGTTAGTGCGTGTGCTGGAGCGCAGCCTAATCCCGTGATTTCACTCGCGCAATCAGCAGTAGCCGTGCCAAATTTTGACAAACAGAGTCCGCCGTGCATCGTCAAACTCCCGGTAACTGCCTATGTTTGTAGCGCCAAAGGCTGTTCCGTGCCCATAAAAAAAGGAAGCACATTAGAAACGATCGAGCTGGATTTTAGTTGTTTACCCAAGCGGTCGCCGACTGGATTTGACCGTCCGGCTGACAATGCCAAAGTACTATCCCTGCACGCTCGCAACTCCTCGGGCCATATCTCACTGATTGAGGATGTCGAGGGCGAACCAGAAACCCGGATGCGATATCTTGACTTTTGCCTTTATGGAATGAAGACCAATTTTTGCGGAGGGGCGAAGATGCTTCGCTTTAAAGACGGCGACGAGGCTGATCCAACTGCCGCAATCAAGTCATTCATTGAGGGAATCGAATTGCAGGACCCATTGCGGCCAGATCTAGGTAAATGAAGGCTTTCTATATTTCCCTACTGTTGTGCGTGTGCGTTTGGCCGGCTAAGCCCGCACTATCGGATACGTCGAAAATGACGGTGACCATACCCGATCGCAGCGATAGTAGTTCGCCGTGCGTGGTCACGCTTCCAGTGCGCTCGGATCAATGTACGGAGAACTCTTGTAAACTGCCGCTGTCGAAAAAGGTGTCACTGGAGCTTCATTTGACCTGTCTGCCATCAGGCTCGCTGACCGGCATTGAGCGGCCCCCACCGGGAGCATGGGAGGAATCTGTTCGGGTTGGCAATACCAACGTCAATATATTGCTGATCGATGGTTATCGAGGCTCTCCGGAAGAGGGAACGCGGGACATCAGCTTTTGCTTCGTCGGAAACGGCGGGTACTTTTGTGGCTCAACCATAACGCCGAAGTTGAAACGCAGTGCGAGGCGCGCCGCCGTCAACGCAGTCAAGACCTTCATCAAGGGCGTCGAGTGGCCGGACGTATATCAGTCACCGGCCAAGTGACGGTGCCGGCCGCCAGTTGGCATACTTGCGGTCGATCGCGGTCGAAGTACCGTCTTTCACCATTTCAGCCATGGCCGCCGACATCGCGGCAATTTGCGCGTCCGGCACTGCCTTGTTGCAGGCCAGGTAGGCGCGCGAGGTGTGGAAGGTGAGCAGGGGCACAATTTTTCCGAGCAAGCCTTCCTGCGCCAGCACGCCGTTGGCCAGCTGGTGGCTGGTCGCCCACAGGTCAATGCGGCCGCCAAGCAGCTTGCGCGGGTTGGAGAAGTTGTCAGGCGCGATATCCACTTTGAAACCGCGATCCATCAGGAACTGGGCGCGCACGTCGCCGTTGTAGCCGCCGATGCGCAAGCCCTTTGCGTCGTCCAGCGTGGCGAGCCGAAAGGGCGGATTGGCCAGGCCGTAGAATGTCCAGTCCACCTCGCGTAGCGGACCTACCCATTTGAACAGCGCTTCCCGCTCCGGCGTGCGGGAGGTTGAAAACACGCAGGAGCCGGGCGTGCGCAGCGCCATTTCGTAGGCGCGGCGCCAGGCCATGATCTCGATGGTGTAGCTGATGCCGGCGCGCGCCATGATTTCTTTCACCTTGTCCGGTGAAATGCCGACAATCTTTTCACCTTCGCGCATGATGTCCGGCGGTGTGTACTCCGTGAAAAGCTGAAGCGAGCCCGCCGACGCTGCCAGGGGCAGCGCCAGTATCGATGCAACAAGGTGCAACTTGCGGGTCATGGTCAGCCCATCATGTGCGCCTTGGTGGACGAAGTCAATCAAAGTAGCAGCGCTTACTTGTGTCTCCGAATAATTGCTGGTACAACATTACTAGTAGCGCAAATCCAACAATTAATCAGCAACTGGAGAACCACATGAAACGACGCGCCCTCATCACCGCACTGGCATGCCTGCCCCTGTTCGGCGCCGGCCTCGCGCAGGCAGAGACCTACCCAACCAAGCCAATTACCATGATCGTGCCGTTCGCCGCCGGCGGACCGACCGACACCGTGGCGCGCCTGCTGGCGCAGTCCATGGGCACCAAGCTGAAGCAGCAGATCATCGTGGAGAACGTCGGCGGCGCTGGCGGCACCATTGGCGCGGCGCGTGCCGCCAAGGCAGCTCCGGATGGCTACACCATCTTCCTGCACCACATCGGCCATTCCACCGCGCCGTCCCTGTACCGCAAACTGAGCTACAACGCCATCGACAGCTTCGAGCCGATCGGCCTGGTGACCGACGTTCCGATGACCCTGGTGGCCCGCAAGGATTTCCCGGCCAAGGACTTCAAGGAAATGCTGGCTTATATTAAAGCCAACAAGACCAAGGTGACCTACGCCAATGCCGGCCTGGGTTCGGCTTCCCACCTGTGCGGCATGCTGTTCATGTCCGCCATCCAGACCGACCTGACCACCGTGCCATACAAGGGCACCGGCCCGGCCATGAACGACCTGCTGGGCGGCCAGGTTGACTTCATGTGCGACCAGACCACCAACACCACCAGCCAGATCAAGAGCGGCAAGATCAAGGTCTATGGCGTGACTACCAAGACCCGCGTGGCGTCGATGCCGGACGTACCGACCCTGAACGAAGCCGGCCTGCCGGGCTTTGAAGTGGCGGTGTGGCACGGCATGTACGCACCAAAAGGCACGCCGAAGCCAGTAATCGATTCCCTGGTCGGCGCGCTGCAGGTGGCGCTGAAAGACCCTGCCGTCAAGCAGCGCTTTGCCGACCTCGGCACCGAGCCGGTGGACACCAAGCGCGCCACGCCGGAAGCCCTGCGTGCCCACCTGAAGGCCGATATCGACCGTTGGGGCCCGATCATCAGCAAAGCTGGTGTTTACGCCGACTAAGGAGTAGCGATGTCTTCCGCAATCCGTCACCCGAAGGATTTCTGGATCGGAGTGATCTTTATCGCCATCGGGCTGGGCGCCGTGTTCATGCGCGGCGACCTTCCCATGGGCACCTCCTTGCGCATGGGGCCAGCCTTCTTCCCGGTCGTGCTGGGGGGCTTGCTCGCCGTGATCGGCGCGGCCGGCGTGCTGCGCTCCTTCTTCCGCCACGGCGAACCGATGGAGAAGCTGCACCTCAAGCCGCTGGCCCTGGTCACGGTGGCCGTCGTGCTGTTCGGCGTCCTGATGCGCGGCGCCGGCCTGGCGCCGGCCGCCTTCGTGCTGGTGCTGGTCAGCGCATATGCCAGCCCCAAGTTCCGCTGGAAGGAAGTGGTGCTGCTGGGCGTTGGCCTGGCGCTGTTCGCCTATGTGCTGTTCATTAAATTGTTGGGATTGCCGATACCTGCGCTCGGCCCCTGGCTCGGTTTCTAGGGGACTGGCATGGAAATCTTAAGCAACCTCGGTCTGGGCCTTGAAACAGCCTTCACCCTGACCAACCTGATGTACTGCCTGATGGGGGTCTTTATCGGCACTGCGGTCGGTGTGCTGCCGGGCCTCGGTCCGATCGCCACCATTGCCATGCTGCTGCCGGCCACCTTCGGCTTGCCGCCGGTGGCGGCGCTGATCATGCTGGCCGGTATTTATTACGGCGCCCAGTATGGCGGTTCCACCACGGCCATCCTGGTCAACCTGCCGGGCGAGTCATCTTCAGTGGTGACAGCCATCGACGGCTACCAGATGGCGCGCAAGGGCCATGCCGGCAAGGCGCTGGCGACGGCTGCCATCGGCTCCTTCTTCGCCGGTACCGTGGCTACCGTGGTGGTGGCGTGCTTTGCGCCGCCGCTGGCCGACCTGGCGCTGAAGTTCGGCCCGGCCGACTACTTCTCGCTGATGGTGCTGGGCCTGGTGGCTGCCGTGGTGCTGGCGAGCGGCTCCTTGCTGAATGCGATCGGCATGGTGGTGATGGGCCTGCTGCTGGGCATGATCGGAACCGACGTCAACTCCGGGCAACAGCGCTATACCTATGACGTACCGGAACTGGCGGAAGGCATTTCCTTCGTGATCGTGGCGATGGGCATGTTCGGCATCGGCGAGATCGTGCGCAACCTCGAGCATGACGAGGAGCGCCACATCCTGATGAAGAAAGTGTCGGGGCTGATGCTGAACAAGGAGGACTTCAAGCGCATCCTGGCGCCGGTCCTGCGCGGCACCTTCCTCGGTTCGGCGCTGGGCATCCTGCCGGGCGGCGGCGCCATGCTGGCTTCCTTTGCCTCCTACTCGATCGAGAAGAAGGTGTCGCCCAATGCCAAGGAATTCGGCAAGGGCGCCATCGAGGGCGTGGCGGCGCCGGAATCGGCCAACAACGCCGGCGCCCAGACCTCCTTCATCCCGATGCTGACCTTGGGCATCCCGTCCAACCCGGTGATGGCGCTGATGATCGGCGCCATGATCATCCAGGGCATTACGCCTGGTCCGGCGGTGATGACGGAAAAGCCAGACCTGTTCTGGGGCCTGATCGTGTCGATGTGGTTCGGCAACCTGTTCCTGGTGGTGCTGAACCTGCCGATGATCGGCTTGTGGGTGAAGATGATCACCGTGCCTTACCATCGCCTGTTCCCGGCCATCCTGATGTTCTGCGCGATCGGCGTGTTCAGCCTGAACAACTCCCAGTTCGATGTCTGGCTGATGGCGCTGTTCGGGGTGTTCGGCTACATCTGCGCCAAGCTCGATGCCGAGCCGGCGCCGATGCTGCTCGGCTTCATCATCGGGCCAATGCTGGAGGAGTACCTGCGGCGCGCCATGACGCTCTCGCATGGCGATCCGATGGTGTTCCTCAACCGCCCGATCAGTGCCACCCTGCTGGCGCTGGCCGTGCTGGCGCTGGCGGTGGTGCTGTCGCCCTCCTTGCGCAAGAAACGGGAAGAAGCCTTCCACGAGGAATGAAGATACTGCGCTGCCTGCTGGTCCTGAACTGGCTGGCATGCGCAGCTTCGGCCCAGGCTGCCTGCAGCCGTCCGGTCAAGGTGGCCATCAGCCCCATGGGGCGCAATATGATGGTCAGCCCGGACGGCAGCGTCAGCGGCCTGGTGCCCGACATCCTCAAACTGGCCGCCGCGCGTACCGGCTGCCAGTTCGACTTCATCAACGTGCCGCGGGTGCGCGCACTGAGGATGCTGGAAACAGGCGACATCGACCTGTTGCCCGGCTCCACGCGCACCGAAGAACGCGACAAGTCCGGCATTTTCGTCCACATGTACAACTCGCGCGCCATGCTGATCGCATTGGCGGGCAAGCTGCCGCCCGAGCTGGGGCTGGACGAGATCCGCAAGCGCGAACTGAGTTTTGGCGCAGTCCGCGGCAACAACTATGGTCCCGAATATATGCGCCTGGTGGAGGAGGCGGGCAGCCTGCCGCGCCTGTCGCTGGTGCCCGATCCCGACACCGCCGCGCGCATGCTGGCGGCCGGCCGCTTCGATGCCGTGCTGGCCGGCCCTTCCGTATTCGCCGAGGCAGCGCAGCGTGCTGGCCTGGCCGACAAGATTGCCATCACCGCCGTCAGCGGCATGCAGCCGGCCCAGGTGGGCATTTACCTGAACCGGCATTCCCTGCCGTTCGCCGACCAGGAGCGGCTGCGCGAAGCGATTGCCTTGTTGGTTACACGCGGCGAATATGGGCGCCTGGTGCGCCAATATTACGCCGAGCCGAAATGGAGCATGCTGGGCCTGGATGCCCGCCTGCCTGCCCCCTCGAAACCGTAAGCGCCGTTGTGGGCCGACAACGATCCGGCCTGCTTTATTTAACTGCTTAAAGCGCAGGCAGGGGGTGGTGACAAAGGGTGAGATTCCTCGCAGGGACGCTGTCTATACTGAAAATTCTCAGTGGCAACATCTCACCCTACAGGAGCTCACCCAAATGAACAGCCCAGTCATCCAGGAAAGCCAGCTACAGGAAGTCGAACTGCAGGCCATCAACGCCGCCCTCAACCGCGTCCAGGCCGTCATCGAATTCCAGCTCGACGGCACCATCCTGCACGCGAATGACAACTTCCTGAGCGCGGTCGGCTATACGCTCGATGAAGTGCAGGGCCGCCACCATTCGATGTTTTGCGACAGCACGTTTGCGGCCAGCGAAGCATACAAGCAATTCTGGGAGCGCCTGCGCGGCGGCCACTACGAGCACGGCGAGTACAAGCGTATCGGCAAGGGCGGCCGCGAGATCTGGATCAATGCATCCTACAACCCGGTGTTCGACGCCGATGGCAAGCCTTATAAAGTCATCAAGTTCGCCACCGATGTCACGGCCGCCAAGCTGCGCAACGCGGAGTACGAGGGCAAGGTCAGCGCCATGGACAAGGCGCAGGCCGTGATCGAGTTCGACATGGGCGGCCACGTGCTGACCGCGAACGGCAACTTCCTCGATGCGATGGGCTACACGCTGGACGACATCAAGGGCGAACACCACCGCATGTTCTGCGAAACCGACTACGCATCGAGCGTCGACTACAAGCGCTTCTGGCAAAAACTGAACCGGGGCGAGTTCGACAGCGGCCGCTACAAGCGTGTCGGCAACGGCGGCAAGACGATCTGGATCCAGGCCACCTACAACCCGATCCTCGACATGAACGGCACGCCTTTCAAAATCGTCAAGTTCGCCAGCGACATCACCGAGCAGGTGCTGATGGAGCAGGGCATCAAGGACAAGGCAGCCAGCGATGCGGCCAAGATCGAGCGCCTGCTCGATGCGGTGGCGCGCGCGGCCAAAGGCGACCTGACGGCCGAGGTGCCGCTGGCAGGCGAGGAGCCGCTCGACCAACTGGGCGCCGGCATCGGCAAGATGATGGGCGACTTGCGCGGGGTGATCGGGCAGGTGGTGATGTCGGCCACCGCTTTCGCCGACGATGCGGAAGCGATTGCCAACCGTGCCGGCGTGGTGGCCGGCGGCTCGCAGGAACTGGGCGCCACGGTGGAGGAAATGAATGCCACTGTCGATGGCCTGACCCGTTCGATCGATGCGATTGCCACCAGCACCGGCCATGCCAACGACCTGGCCAAGGCCACCCAGGACGAAGCCGAGGCGGGCGCCAAGGCGGTGGCCCGTTCGATCGAGGCGATGGACCTGATCAACCGCTCGTCGGAAGACATCGGCGAGATCGTGAAAGTGATCAGCGATATTGCCAATCAGACCAATATGCTGGCCTTCAACGCGGCCATCGAAGCGGCGCGCGCCGGCGAACATGGCCTGGGATTCTCGGTCGTGGCGGACGAGGTGCGCAAGCTGGCCGAGCGTTCTTCGCAGGCGACCAAGGAGATTTCCAAGCTGATCAGCGAGTCGGTCAAGCGGGTCAATACCGGCACCGCCATCTCGCACCAGGCCAGCGAAGCATTCGACCGCATCGTCAAGGGCGTCGGCAAGACCAGCGAGGCGATTGCCGAAATCTCGCATGAGGCCAGGGAGCAGCTGCTGTCGGCGCGCGAGGTCAGCGTTGCCATCAACCATATTGCCGAAGCAGCCGAGCAATCGGCCGGCAGTTGCGACAGCATTGCCTCGTCGACTGCCAGCCTGAATTCGCGCGCCGGGGAATTGAACAAGCTGGTCGCCGGTTTCGTGGTGTAAGCCATGGAAGCCTTGCGTGTAGTGTCGGCGCCGCCGCAGGCGAGCGCCGGGGCAGCGGTCGAACTGTTTGGCTCCTTCATGCTGGGCCGGGACGAATTCGCGCTGCCGGCTTTGTGCATCCGGGAGGTGGTCAATTTTCCCGAGCGCATGACCAGCGTGCCGCTCGCCCCGCCTTACCTGGAAGGCATGTTCACCTTGCGCGGCAGCGTGATCCCGGTGGTGAACCTGGGCCGCCTGTTCGATCCGGCGGCGCCGGCGGCCGAGCC
The DNA here is from genome assembly GCA_966077345.1 of uncultured Duganella sp. Classification (GTDB taxonomy): domain Bacteria; phylum Pseudomonadota; class Gammaproteobacteria; order Burkholderiales; family Burkholderiaceae_D; genus Rugamonas. Next base: position 116,890 of record CBHREK010000029.1, on the reverse strand, counting down.
TTCCAACAAGATCGCCATCATCGATTACCAGGAAGCGCAGGTCGGTTTGCTGGTGCACGCCACCGGCGAGATCCTGCGCGTGCGGCCCGAACAACGCAGCCGGTTGCGTTATGCGGAAGGTTCGACACAAGGGGTAGTAGCCGGCACCATTTTATTGGACGAGGGCAGGCGCCTGGTCCAGGTGCTCGACATCGACCGCCTGGTGCATATCGAGAACGTGCCGCAGGTGCAATCGATGCGTGCCAGCGGCGCGGAAACGCGGCGCCAACTGCGGGTGGTGGGCGAGCGCCGCCATGCGATCAGCTTCCGTGCCGCCGGCGCCCGCTTCGCGATGGAGATGAAGGCAATCCAGGAGATCGTCCGGGTCCCCGAGCTGGCGGAATCGATCCTGGCCAGTCCGCTGTGCCGCGGCCGCATGCAGTTCCGTGGCCTGCAGGTGCCGGTGGTGGACTTTGCCGCCCTGGCCGGCGGCCAGCCTGCGCAAGCCGGCGCCGGGCAGCGCATCCTGGTCGCCCACATCGGCGAGGCGACGGTCGGGTTCCTGGTCGACGATGTGGAAAGCATCCTGCATTTCACCAGCGATGAAGTGCTGGCGATCCCCTTGCTGAGCAAAGAGCGGAGCGCCATGTTTGCCGGCTGCGTGGCGCGTCCCGCCGAGGAAGATGTGATCCTGCTGGACCACGACGGCATCTTCTCGCGCAGCGAGATCGGCGAGATGGACCTGGGCCACCGCCAGCTCTATCCTGCGCAAGCCCTGGCGGCAGCCAGCCAGCGCGCCGGGCGCAAGGTCTACCTGAGCTTCCGGGTGGGCGAACTGTTCGCGCTGGAGTTGAAGCAGGTGCGCGAGATCATCGACCACGCCGGCGATATCAGCCATCCGCCCGGCATGCCGGACTACATGTGCGGGGTGCTCAACCTGCGCCAACAGCTCATCAGCCTGGTCGACCTGCGCCGCCTGTACGGCATGGAAGCCGCTGAAGGCGCGGGAAAAGTGCTGGTGATCGAGCGTGACGAGGGGCGCTATGGCCTGGTGGTCGATGCCGTTGCGGACATCGTCACGGTCGATGACGGCAAGCGCTTCGCCGCGCCTTCGCTGATGAAGACGTCGGTGACGGCGCAGGACCTGTCGGCCGAATCGAACGAGGTAGTGGAGTTGCCGCAAGCGGATGGAAGCACGCACAGTACCTGCCTGCTCGATCTCGAACGCGTGATGAAGCGAATTTTGCATGTCGCGTAATCGCGACGAAAAAAAATTTTCAAACGCCGCCTTCAGCCGCCCCGGTCTCGCGTCCAAGCGCGGGCCGGGGCGCTTCACTTTTTATACAGCCTTTACCTAAAGGCGTTATGCGAAGGTGGTCGACAAGGCGATGGACGATCGATGTGCGCGAGCGGTGCGTGAAGCGCGCTTCAATGTGCGCGAACGCGCAGATCGAAGCAAAAAAAGAAGAAGAAAATCATTCGTGCTGGTTGCGCATCGACAAGCTTTCGTGTACTTTGCGAACTTGAAATCGCGTGAATTTGCAAGCACTGTTTTTTCGAGTGTGTTGTTACCGCAAAAATCGAAAAATAATGGGAACCAAAAACGCATAAGTATGCTTAAAGACCACACGACGACAGCGAAGCCGCTCTCCTGATCTCTCGATCAGGCCGGGCGGTTTTTTCTTTGAACGCTGGTCGTAACACGTGGCTGTGACGAGGGTCGAGGAGCTGAATTGACGCCCCACCTGCGTGCCCCACCCGGGCAATCGTCGCAACAAAGAATTTGAGTCCTGCGCTGCCAAGCACCAGCGCAGGAATCGATGGCTGAAGCGCTGCACTCGTGAGGAGGTGCAGCAGTTCAGCTGGGTGCCGAATTCATTAGCGCAAACCGCAACCCTGTTTGTGCCGATGAATAATTCGCCTGGTCCAGCGCAGGGCCGGACGGGTTTAAAACTTGTGCGTGAATTTTTCCCATCCCAGATGAAGGAGATCTAAAAATGGCAACCGCCGCTAAGAAGAAACCAGCAGCCGCTAAAGCAGCTGCTCCAGCAAAGAAAGCTGCCGCTAAACCGGCCGCTAAAGCCGCAGCTAAGCCAGCTGCTAAACCAGCTGCCAAGAAAGCTGCTGCCAAGCCAGCCGCTAAACCAGCAGCCAAGAAAGCCGCCGCTAAGCCAGCTGCAAAACCAGCAGCGAAGAAAGCAGCAGCAAAACCAGCTGTGAAGAAAGCCGCTGCTAAGCCAGCAGCAAAACCAGCAGCCAAGAAAGCAGCAGCCAAGCCAGCAGCCAAGAAGACTGTAGCTAAAGCAGCAGCTAAACCAGCAGCTAAGAAAGCAGCAGCTAAACCAGCAGCAAAGAAAGCCGCTGCTAAACCAGCAGCTAAAAAAGCCGTTGCCAAGAAAGTAGCAGCCAAGCCAGCAGCCAAGAAGACCGTAGCTAAAGCAGCTGCCAAGCCAGCCGCTAAGAAAGCTGCTGCCAAGCCAGCCGCCAAGAAAGCTGCTGCGAAACCAGCTGCCAAGAAAGCCGCTGCCAAGCCTGCTGCGAAGAAGGCCGCTCCTAAAGCTGCTGCCAAGCCAGCCGCCAAGAAGCCAGCTGCCAAGAAAGCTGCTGCCAAGCCAGCTGCTAAAAAAGCCGCTCCTAAAGCCGCCGCAAAACCAGCTGCCAAGCCTGCAGCTAAAAAGGCCGCCCCAAAAAAAGCCTCGGCTAAGCCAGCAGCCAAGCCAGCTGTTGCGCCAGTAGCCGTAGCACCGGCTGCAGCTCCGGCTGCTAAACCAGCTGCCCCTAAAAAGGCCGCTCCTAAGAAACCAGCTGCTCCTAAGAAGGAAGCTGTGAAGCCAGCCGCCGCACCAGCACCTGCTGCTGCAGCCCCAGCTCCAGCCGCCGCTCCGGCAGCAAAAACCGTGATCGCCCCGGCAGCCGCCTGGCCGTTCCCGACCAGCACCCGTCCTTCCTAAGCCGTTAAACGCTTAGTGCCGGATGGCGAAAACACCGCTGTGTGAGACAATCGCACAGCGGTTTTTTTATTTGGAGTGAACTCGTGTTTAGTATTCTCAAGCTGATCGTCGATGTCGCAGCCGGCCTGTTGGGCGGAGTCCTGTTGCTGCGCTTCTGGATGCAGGCTATCCGCGTTCGTCCGCCTTCGTCGGTGGCACAGTTTACTTTTCAATTATCGGACTGGCTGGTGCGCCCGCTGCGCCGCATCGTCCCCGGCATGGGGGGCTATGACTGGGCCAGCCTGATTGGCGCTTTCCTGATCGTGATCCTGGCGACGTCGGTGCTGTTCCTGGTCGGTGCCACGCCGGAGATCGTGCTGCTGGCTGCCTTGCAGCGCTTCCTTGAATGGATCCTGTTCGGCTTCATGGCGCTGCTGATCATCGAAGCGATATTCAGCTGGGTCAATCCGCATGCCCCGCTGGCGCCGTTCGTGCGCGCGCTGAATGATCCGCTGCTGCGTCCGATCCGCAAGGTGGTGCCGCTGGTCGGCAACCTGGACTTGTCGCTGCTGGTGGCCCTGATCCTGCTGCAAATCTGCCAGATCCTGCTTGGCATGCTGTTCGGCCGATGAGCCGTTCGTGGTGCTCCCCACTGCCGGGCGGCGTGCGCCTGGCGGTGCAGATCCAGCCCAATGCGAAGAAAACCGAGGTGGTCGGGGTGCTGGATGATGCCCTGAAGATCAAACTGGCTGCGCAACCCATCGAAGGCAAGGCGAATGAGGCGCTGGTGAAGTGGCTGGCCGGCGCCCTGGGCGTCTCGCGCAGCGCGGTGACGCTGACGCATGGACAGACCAATAAGAAGAAGTTGCTGGAGGTGGCTGGGGTGACGCTGGAGGATGTTGGGCGGCTCTTAAACCGGTAAACCAGGGTCAGACCCTGTCAAAGCGACGACCGTACAGTGTCTGACCCTGCGGGTCAGACACTGGTTTACCGGTTTTAGAAGCGGTACCCGAACGCCGCCTCAAACTTGTCCGCAATCTCCGCAGGCGTGAACACATGGTTCTGCGCCCCTTTGGTCACGATCTTGATCGCACCCAGCAAGCTTGCCAGGCGCCCGGTCGATTCCCAGCCCAGGTCGTTGACCAGGCCAAACAGCAGGCCCGCGCGGTACGCATCGCCGCAGCCGGTCGGATCCAGGTCCAGCGACGAGTCCACCGCCACCGCAGGAATATCTATGCGCTTGCCCTGGGTATAAATCTCCGAACCCTTCTCGCCGCGGGTCACGATCAGCGCTTCCAGCTTGGCAGCGATGTCCGGGATGGTCAGGCCGGTGCGCGACATCAGCAACTCGATCTCATAGTCATTGCAGGTGACGTAAGCCGCCTTTTCAATGAAGCCGATCAGCTGTTCAGGGGTGAACATCGGCATCTGCTGGCCCGGATCGAAGACGAACGGGATGCCCAGGCGCGCCAGGTCTTCCGCGTGCTTCAACATGCCCAGGTGGCCGTCCGGCGAGATGATCGCGATGCGGGCCGCGCCGGCTTTCTCGATCGGGTTCTCATGCGCAAAGGACATGGCGCCAGGGTGGAAGGCGTTGATCTGGTTGTGGTCTGCATCGGCGGTGACGAAGCACTGCGCGTTGTAGGCGTCCTTCTTGATCAGGATGTTGTCGGTCGAGATGCCGAGCTTCTGGAAGCGCTCCAGGTAAGCCGCGCAATCCTGGCCCAGCACGCCCACGATGCGCGGATCGCCGCCCAGCATCTTCAGCGAGTAGGCGATATTGCCGGAGCAGCCGCCAAACTCGGTGCGCATGGTCGGCACCAGGAAGGACACGTTGACCTTATGCAGCTGGTCGGCCAGCAGCGTATCGCCGAAACGGCCTTCGTATTGCATGATGATGTCGATGGCCAGCGAGCCACAGACAAGCGCGGTTTTAGTCATAGTATTTTTAAGGGTAGAAAATGGCGATGTGATAGCCGGAAGCTTTGAGCTCTTTCAGCTCGAAGTACAGTTTAATGCTTTGCTCGCTGCGCGGGCCGAAGCCTTTCTCGGCCTCGGTTGGCGACGGCAGGTATTCGCTCGGGGCAAATACACGGCGCAGCACCGGCTTGTCGGCGTTGTCGTTCAGGGTCAGCTCGATATGCGGCCAGGCCTGCGGTGTCTTGGACTGGTTGCGCACCACGGTGCTGAAGCTGAAGGTGTTTTCAGTCATGCTGGCCAGCTCGCCGGGTTCGACGCTGAGGGCATCGAGCTGGGTTGGCAAGGCAATCTTGCAGCCAAGCGGCTGGCAGACGGCGGCCAGGGCCGGCTTCAGTTGCGGGTAGTTGGCGGCCAGGGTGTCGCGGAAGGTCGTCGCGGCTTGCAGCACCAGTCCTGCCAGCAGGATCGGGACGCCGACAGCCATCGTGACCGACACCGCCTTGCCGTACTTCTGGCTGCGGTCGACGCGCTTCACGAAGCTCAGGTCAGAGTGGTCGAGGTCTTCTTCGGCTGCGGTTTGATCGACGCCGGAGATGGCGCGCATGCGGGCGGCCGCTTCTTCGTCGCTGATGGTTTGGCCGCTGCCGTTTTCTTCGATGGCGAAGACGTCGTGTTCGGCAGCCGGGCCACTGGCGTCGCGGCGCAATTTGGCGCGCTTCAGGGCGCGTTCACGGCGGGATTTGGCCGGTGGTTCGGCTGGTTCGTCGTCAATGACGGAAGCACCATCGTCCGGGGCGTCCGTGTTGACGGCCGCCACGGCGTGCAGGGCGGTTTCGTCGGGGTCGGACAGGCTCCACGGCTCGCCCGCCGGCGGCAGCGTGCTGGCTGTTGCGTCCGTGCCGGACCAGGGTTCGGCGTCCAGTGATGGCTCGTCCTGGATTTCAGCTTCGGCACCGGTTGCTGGCGATTCGGCCACGGGCTGTTCGTCGGACGGCAGGTCTTCAAAATGGTGCGCGTCGTCGAGCGCTGCGACGACCAGGTGTTCTCCCGGCGTGTCGAGCGAAGGCTCGACGCGGCCGACAGGGTGTGTATTGTCGGCCGACCATTGGTCGATGGCATCCACAAGGGAGGCGCCGGCTTGCTCGCCAGTATCGGCAGGGGGGGCTACGTCGATTGCCGGCTCAGGCTCGGGCGATTCATCGTCCTGAGGTTGGGGCGCCTCGACGTCGACCGGGGCCTGCAGGTGAGCGTCATGCGATGGCTCATCGAATTCGAGCGCATCTCCAGACGGCTGCGGATAATCTTCCGCGGAGTGTTCAGGCTCGGCGAGGTCCGCATGGTCGGAAGGCGATGCCGCTTCAAATTCGACAGCATCTTCCGACGGGTGTGCGCCCGCATCGGCGACCAGCCCTGGCTCGGCAGGGGCTTCCACATGCTCGACGGGCGACTGCATGTCGGTTGCAACGTCGGCTTGCGACGGCTCGACTGGCAATTCTTCCTGCTGCGGCGGCGCCTCAAGATCGGCCGGCGATCCGGCGTCAGGGACGGGCGATGGTGCTTCAGCTGCCTGTATCGGCACGGCGCTTGGTTCGTCCTGGTGCGGCGGCGCTTCAACCGCAGGCGAAGCGGCATGGTCGACTACTGACGGCAGCTCTTCCGCTTCGGTAGCGTCTTCCGCCAGGGGCGCGCTTTCTACGGCAGCGGACGAGGGTTCAGCTTCGGGCTCGGTGGCAGCGGCTACCGGCACCGCCTCGGCTGTTGCAGCCACCGGTGGGGCCACTGTCGGCGCTGGCGCCGGCGTGAAAGTGGTCCGCAGTGCTGGGGTGGCGGCAACCGGTGCCTTGGCAGCCTGCGGCGCCAGCGGTTGCGAAGGTTCTGCGGTGGCCGAGAAAATGTCGTCAGGCGCCACCAGGTCAAGCAGCGAGGACGGGCCTGCGGGCGAACGCGCCTGCAGGGAAGTTTCCTCTGCAGGAGCATCGGGTACCAGCGGCGGCGATGGTTCGGCAGCGGCCGTAAACGCGTCATCAGGCGAGACGACGTCGATCAGCGAGCGCGATGTTGGAGCTGTCGGCGCTCGAACAGTCGCTGCTACCGGAACAGGTGCTTGCTCGGCCCTGCTCGACGGCGCAGGCGTCGGCGGCTGCGGCACGGAAGGCGGCGGCACGCTGGCTGGCGATGCCGGCGCAGCAGGCGTGGTGGCGTGGGCAAACGCGCGCGCTACCGCGGCAATGGCAATGTCGTCGGGCGAAGGTGCTTTGGCTTGCGGCTGGGCTGCAGCAGGTGCCGGCTCGGCGGACGCTGGCGCACTGGCGTTGCGCCATACGGCGGGCGACGGCGCACCAGCCGCTGGCGCGGCAGCAGCAGGAGGGGTGACAGGCGGCTGCGATGCGACGGCGGGCTCTTCGCCGAAATCGATTTCGAAATCGACCGGCGAACCATGCACGTAATCGGAGATCGCCGGCTTGGGCGGAGGCGCCTCGGCGGCGACCTCAGGAATGACAGGGGTAGGCTTGGCAGCCGGCTCGACCAGGGCGGCATTGCCGTCGAAAACCAGCTGGCAAGAGCCGCAACGGACAATGCCCCCGCGCAGTTTCAGTTGGTCAGCCGCGACCCTGAAGATCGTATTGCAATGGGGGCATTTAGTGGCGAGCGCCATCAGTCGGGGAAATACCTTATGCCAGCGTGCCGGACAGGCACACCCAGCCTTCGTGCTCAGCCCAGACGCTCAGCTTGATGAACGGCGCGTAAGCCGCAGCAACTTCTTCCGCCTGGCGCGCCAGCACGCCGGACAGCACCAGCGAACCGCCCGGCGCCACGCGGCCGGACAGCATCGGCGCCATCAGCTTCAGCGGCGAGGACAGGATGTTGGCGACCACGATATCGAAACGCTGCGCGGCGAACGCCGATTCCGCGAAATCGTCCGGCACGAAGTACTGGATGTCTTCCACGCGGTTGCGCACCGCATTGTCGTTGGCCGACACGATCGCCTGTGGATCGATATCCACACCGGCTACCGTGGCAGCGCCCAGCTTGCGCGCGACCATGGCCAGGATGCCGGAACCGCAGCCGTAATCCAGCACGGTCTTGCCCGGCGCAGGGTGGGTTTCCAGCCATTCCATGCACAGCTTGGTGGTCGGGTGGGAGCCGGTGCCGAAAGCCAGGCCGGGATCGAGTTCCAGCACCAGGGCCGAAGGATCAGGGGCTTCGTGCCAGCTTGGCACGACCCAGATATTCTTGCCGATATGGATCGGCTCAAATTGCGACTGGGTCAGACGCACCCAGTCGGCGTCCTCCACCTTGCGGGTGGTGAACTTGGGCAGGTGAGCCAGCCCGATCGCGCCGGCGGCAGCCGCCACGATCAGGGCCTGGTCTTCCTCGTCATCGGTCAGCGCGACCACGCGGCTACGATCCCATGCCGCTTCGGTCGGCTCCATGCCCGGCTCGCCGAACAGGGGTTTTTCGGCGTCGGTGCCTTCGTCGGCATCCTCCACCGACACCGACAGCGCGCCCGCATCCATCAACGCTTCGGACAGGGCCTCTGCGTGTTCACGGGCTACTTCGATGACGATTTCAGTCCAGCTCATATGATTACTTACCTGCCTTCGGCATTTCTGCCAGTCGTTGTTCCAAATAGTGAATGTTGGTGCCGCCTTCGATGAAGCGCGCATCAACCATCAGCTCGCGGTGCAGCGGGATATTGGTCGAAATGCCTTCCACCACCATTTCCGACAGCGCGATCTGCATGCGGCGGATTGCCTGGTCGCGGGTCGCGCCGTAGGTAATGACCTTGCCGATCATCGAATCGTAGTTCGGTGGTACAAAGTAACCCGCGTAGGAGTGCGAGTCAACACGCACGCCTGGACCACCCGGAGTATGCCACGCGGTGATGCGGCCTGGCGATGGGGTAAATTTGAATGGATCCTCGGCATTGATACGGCATTCGATGGCGTGGCCGGACAGCATCACGTCGCGCTGGCGGAAGCGCAGCTTTTCGCCGGAGGCGATGCGGATCTGTTCCTGCACGATGTCGATGCCGGTGATCATTTCGGTCACTGGGTGCTCAACCTGCACGCGGGTGTTCATTTCGATGAAATAGAACTCGCCGTTTTCGTACAGGAACTCGAAAGTGCCCGCACCGCGGTAGCCGATCTTGCGGCAAGCTTCGGCGCAACGGTCGCCGATCTTTTCGATCAGCTTGCGTGGGATGCCCGGTGCCGGCGCTTCTTCGATCACCTTCTGGTGGCGGCGCTGCATGGAGCAATCGCGCTCGCCCAGCCAGACGGCGTTCTTGTGTTCGTCGGCGAGGATCTGGATTTCCACGTGGCGTGGATTTTCCAGGTACTTCTCCATATAGACTTCCGGATTGCCGAAGGCGGCGCCGGCTTCCGACTTGGTCATGGTGACCGCGTTCAGCAGGGCAGCTTCGGTATGCACCACGCGCATGCCGCGGCCACCGCCGCCGCCAGCGGCCTTGATGATCACCGGATAGCCGACCTTGCGTGCGATCTGCACGATGGCTTTCGGATCATCCGGCAGGGCGCCGTCGGAGCCTGGCACGCAAGGCACGCCGGCCTTGATCATCGCCTGCTTGGCCGACACTTTGTCGCCCATCATGCGGATCGAGTCGGCGCGCGGGCCAATGAAGACGAAACCGGATTTTTCCACGCGCTCGGCGAAGTCCGCGTTCTCGGACAGGAAGCCGTAGCCCGGGTGGATCGCTTCCGCGTCGGTGACTTCGGCCGCGGAAATGATGGCCGGCATATTCAGGTAGGACTGGGCCGAAGGCGCAGGGCCGATGCAGACGGATTCGTCGGCCAGCTTCACGTATTTGGCGTCACGGTCGGCTTCGGAGTGCACGACCACAGTCTTGATGCCCAGTTCGCGGCACGCGCGCTGGATGCGCAGGGCGATTTCGCCGCGATTGGCAATAAGGATTTTTTCAAACATGGCAGCTTCTATGTTTGTGAAAGGAGGAGAGATTGTGCTGGCTGCCGCGGTATCCACAGCAGCCATGGCCCGGCTTTAGCCGATCACAAACAGTGGCTGGCCGAATTCGACCGGTTGGCCGTTCTCGACCAGGATCTGGGTGATGGTGCCGGACTTGTCGGCATCGATCTCGTTCAGCAGCTTCATCGCTTCGATGATGCAGAGGGTGTCGCCTTCTTTCACGGTGGCGCCCACTTCAACGAAAGCTGGGTTGCCCGGTGCGGAAGCGCGGTAGAAGGTGCCCACCATTGGGGACTTTACAACGTGGCCGGTTGGCTCGGCGGCAGCTGGAGCAGCGGCGGCAGGCGCGGCAACCGGTGCTGCGACAGGAGCGGCAGCAGGTGCGTAATGGGTTGGCGCTTGCGGCGGCATCATCACGACCTGGTTTTGTGCCAGACCGCCGGACTTGACGATGCGAACTTTGCTTTCGCCTTCGGTCACTTCCAGTTCAGCGATGTCCGACTCTGCTACCAGGTCGATCAGCGTCTTCAGCTTGCGTAGATCCATGTTGTTGGCTCCCTTGTTCTATCTATTATGTTGACGGTTACTTTGATGTCGCCTTATGGGCGGCATCGCGTTAGATGTGCGCAGATCGCGGTAGATTAACTGCTTTTTAAAGCAAAGTCGATGGCGAGACGATATCCCTCGATACCAAGCCCGCAGATCGTCCCCTGTGCGATTGCGCTGAGATAGGAATGGTGGCGGAACTCCTCCCGCCGATAAATATTCGAAATGTGTACTTCAATAAATGGGATCGCTACGCCGGCCAGTGCATCGCGCAATGCGACGCTGGTGTGGGTATAGCCTCCCGGGTTGATGACGATGAAATCCACGCCCTCGGTTCGGGCTGCGTGGATGCGGTCAATCAACGCTCCTTCGTGGTTGCTCTGGAAACAGGCGAGCTGTGCACCGGCTGTTTTGGCCTGTGCCTGCGCAGCCTGTTCCACGTCCGCCAGCGTGCTGGCACCGTAGGTTTCAGGCTCGCGCGTCCCCAACAAATTCAGGTTGGGGCCATTAAGTAGCAGCAGGTTCGATGCCATGATTCCCTGACCATTTTCCGCGAAAGTTCCGCATTTTGCCGCCATCTACGAGCATTGGCAAGAGAAAATAGCTTGGCGGAAGTTAATAGAACGGTCGTTCGGCGACTATCTTCGGCTAGTTTAAGGCCGCCAGGTCGGCCTTCAGGTCATCGAATTTCAGGCGTGCCAGGTAAGTCTTTTTCACCGTGCCGTCAGCACCGATCAGGACGGTAAAGGGCAGGCCGCCTTGGGTGTTGCCGAACTGGCGCGACAGTTCGGTGCCGCTCATGCCAGCCACATAAATGGGGTAGGCGACTTTCACTTTCTGTGTGAATTCCGCAATATTGGATGGCGAGTCGATGCCGATACCGATCACCTGGACCTTCTTGCCGAGCTCGGAATTTTGCAATTCAGACAATTCCGGCATCTCTTCCACGCACGGCGCGCACCACGGCGCCCAGAAATTCACCAGCAGGTTTTTGCCTTTCCATTTCGCCAGCGCTTCCTTGGCGCCTTTATCGTTTGGCAAGGTTTCAGCCATCATGGCGGCGACCGGGCTGGTCACCCCGGCGGGCGCGGTGGTGGTGATCGGGGCTGGAGCTGGAGCTGGCTGGCTGTGGATGAAGTACCAGGCGCCCGCGCCGCCAAACAGGACGGCGACCACGGCGTATATTGCAAATTTTTTCATTGTTGTGCTGGGTGAGAGCTGTTGGTGAGGATGGTGCGTACTTCCGAGAGGTCGGCGCGCAGCAGTTTGTCGCCACTTTTCTTTTTGGCGCCGCGCAGGTCGTCCTGTTCATATAGTTCGACATGCACGCCCACGTTTTTCCACATGAAGCTGACCGTTTCGACGTCGTCGAAACGGGGGCCGCGGAAGTGGGGCGATTCGGAAATCTCGATTTGCAGGTTCTTGTTCAATAAATAAATCTCCACTTCCTTGGCGCTGTCCACGAACACTTGCAGGTGGATGTCGTCGTGCATGCCCGCTGTGCCGTGCAGCACGGAACCGGTCAGGAAGGGTTGGTATTGTTCCAGCATTTCCATGACCTGCAAAGCCAGGCCGCGCAATCTGAATAAATGCGCTGGATGGGTATCGGCGTTATATAGAGCGTGGTATAGGCGGACTTCTTCTTCGATCTGCTCATTGTCGGGGAGGATGTCCTGCAGGTCGCGCGCTTGCGACTCGCCAAGGATCTGGCGGGCAGCCTTGCGTTTGGCGCTGCCGTAGTCGGCGCCATCCTGCGCGATCATGCGGGCGGCGGCGGCGGCGATTTCGGTTTTGATCTCGGGGTTCATGATTGCATCATACCTAAAACCGATAAACCAGGGTCTGACCCAAGGGTCAGACCCCGTCTGCACATCTGCTGGTGGTTTGGGTTGTGCGATGTTGATCTTTTCAAAAAGTCAAAGACCTAGAACCAACCCCGTGACTTTGAGGCCGTTGGGGGTCCGACCCTTGGGTCGTACCCGGTTTACCGGTTTTAATCAGGTAAAATCCGGCTCTTAATTCTTTTCTATCTGCACCATGCACATCCACATCCTAGGCATCTGCGGCACTTTCATGGGCGGCCTTGCCGTTCTGGCAAAGGAAGCCGGCCACCGCGTAACGGGTTGCGACGCCAACGTCTACCCCCCGATGAGCACGCAGCTGGAAGCGCAGGGCATAGAACTGATCCAGGGTTTCGGCCCCGAGCAGGTGGAACTGAATCCAGATTTATATGTGATCGGCAACGTGGTCTCGCGCGGCAACCCGCTGATCGAAGAGATCATGAACCGCAACCTGCCGATGATCTCCGGCCCGCAATGGATCGGCGAGCACATCCTGAAAGACAAATGGGTGCTGTCGGTCGCCGGCACGCACGGCAAGACCACCACCTCGGCCATGGTGGCCTGGATCCTGGAACATGCCGGCTACGCGCCAGGCTTCCTGATCGGCGGCATCCCGCAGAACTTCGGCGTCTCGGCGCGCCTGACCGGCCCTGGCGCCAACTCCGAATTCTTCGTCATCGAAGCCGACGAATACGACACCGCCTTCTTCGACAAGCGCAGCAAGTTCGTGCACTACCACTCGAAGACCGCCATCCTGAACAACCTGGAATACGACCACGCCGACATCTTCCCCGACATCGGCGCCATCGAAACCCAGTTCCACCACCTGGTGCGCACCGTGCCAGGCATTGGCCGCGTGATCGCCAATGCCGACGAAGCCAGCCTGCAGCGCGTGCTGAAGCGCGGCTGCTGGAGCGAGAAGGAAACCTTCGGCAGCGCGGAAGGGGCCGACTGGTCCATGACCGAGCACGCCGACGGCAGCTTCGACGTGATTTTTAAAGGCGCCAAGGCGGCCACCGTGAACTGGCAGCTGACCGGTAAACATAACCGCTCCAATGCGCTGGCCGCGATTGCCGCTGCCCGCCACGTGGGCGTGCCGATCGAGGTCGCGGCCCAGGCGCTGGGAAGTTTCCAGAGCGTGAAGCGCCGCATGGAAGTGCGCGGTACCGTCAACGGCGTGACCGTGTACGACGATTTCGCCCACCACCCGACCGCCATCGAGACCACCGTCAGCGGCCTGCGCCAGAAGATCGGCGGCAATGGCCGAATCCTGGCCGTGCTGGAGCCGCGCTCCAACACCATGAAGCTGGGCACCATGAAAGACGCTCTGCCCGGCAGCCTGAAGGATGCCGACCTGGTGTTCGGCTTCGGCAGCGAAAAGGCCCTGGGCTGGAAGCTGGGCGAGGCCCTGTCGCCAATGGGCGAAACCGCTTCGGCCTACGATGACCTGGACGTGATGGTGAAAGCCATCGTCGCGCAGGCCAGGCCGGGCGACCATATTATTGTGATGAGCAATGGCGGCTTCGGCGGCGTCCACCAGAAACTGCTGGAGGCGCTGAAGTAATGATTTTGTACCTGCATGGCTTCCGTTCCTCGCCGCTGTCGATGAAGGCGCGGCTGACCGGGGAGCGGATGGCGCAGCTTGGCCGCAGCGCGGAATTCATCTGTCCGCAATTGCCGGCCAGCCCCAGGCTGGCGATGGAACTGGCTTTCGGCCTGGTGGACGGCGTGCCGGCGGAGGACCTGACCATTATCGGCTCGTCGCTGGGCGGCTATTACGCCACCTGGATGGCGGAAAAACTGGGTGGTCGCGCCGTCTTGCTGAATCCCGCCGTGGTGCCGATGCTCGACCTCGACCAGCACGTTGGCGTGACAACGGCCTACCACTCGGACGAGCCCTTTGAGTTCAAGCGTGAATATATAGGGGAACTGCGCGCGCTGGCCGTGCCGCAGGTTTCGCAGCCGGAACGCTACTTCCTGCTTGCCTGCACCGGCGACGAAGTGCTGGACTACCGCGACATGGTGGCGCACTATGCCGGCGCAAAGCAGAAGGTAGTGCAGGGCAGCGACCACGCCATCAGCGAGTACGCCGACTACCTCGATGAAGTCCTGGAATTCTGCGGCATCACGGGCGAGGCTCGATGAAAGGTCAATCGCTGCGCCAGGCCAACTGGCACGGTCACGTGCTCGCGACAAACGCCCCGCACCCTTACCGCCACTGGCTGACCGGCGGCGGCTCGCTGACCAATAAACTGAAAGCGCACAGCGGCGCTTTCCGCGTGCAATTGCTGCACCAGGACACGGCGACCTGCCTGGCCGACGAAGCCAACATCATCGGCTACCATCGCCCCGGCCGCGTCTGGGAGCGGGAGGTTTTGCTGCGGTGTGATAATACGCCTGTCGTCTTCGCCCATACCGTGGTGCCGATGTCGGCCGACGCCTCGGACTGGCCGCTGTTCAGTGCCCTGGGCGAACGCTCGCTCGGCAGTACACTGTTCGGCGATCCGCAAGTGCGGCGCGGCGAACTGGAATTTGCGCGGCTGCGCGCGACTCATCCGCTGGCCCGGCGTGCCCGCGGCGCACTGGCGGCGCAGGGCGCCGAGGTGCCGGATGAAGCTTTACTGTATGCACGGCGCTGCCTGTACCGGCGCCATGAAGGAACTTTGCTGGTGACCGAGGTCTTCCTGCCGCCGGTCCTCAGGCTTGAACGGAATAATGTGAAATGAATGTATTTTTTGAAGAATCCGGCGATTTCAAAGTAGGCAGCGTGCTGTCGCAAGCAGGCGAGGCCTACCAGGTTGAAATGGCCAGCGGCAAGCGCAACAAGGTCAAGACCAAGGATGTGATGCTGCAGTTCGACAAGCCTTCGCCGGCCGAGCTGATGGAGCAGGCCAAGGCCATCGCTGCCGACGTCGACCTGGACTTCCTGTGGGAAGTGGCAGGCGAAGAGGAATTCGGTTTTGCCGAACTGGGCGCCGAGTATTTTGGCCACGCCCCGCAGCCGGCGGAAGCGGCCGGCCTGATCCTGAGCCTGCATGCCGCGCCGATCTACTTCCACAAGAAGGGCCGCGGCCGCTATAAGAAAGCGCCGGAGCAGACCCTGAAAGCCGCGCTGGCCGGCATCGAGAAAAAGAAACAGCAAGCCATCATCCAGGGCCAGTATGCCGAGGAGCTGAAGGCGGGCACGCTGCCGGCATCGATGCAGAACATCGTCAGCCAGCTGCTGTTCAAGCCGGACAAGAACACCATCGAATACAAGGCGCTGGAGCAGGCCGCCAACGAGGCCCACACCACGCCGGCGCGCCTGATGCTGTCGGCCGGCGGCATCAAGTCGCCGAAAGACCTGCACATGGCCAAGTTCCTGTTCGAGAACTTCCCGAAAGGCCATGGTTTCCCGGAACTGCCGGTGCCGTCGGCGCCGGCCAACCTGCCGCTGGCGGCGGTGGAAGCGTTCTCCATCGACGACGTGACCACCACCGAGATCGACGACGCATTCTCCGTGGTGCACCAGGCGGACGGCAAGGTGCGCGTGGGCATCCACATCGCCGCCCCTGGCCTGGGCATCAAGCCGGACGACGCCATCGACAAGATCGCGCGCGGCCGCATGTCCACGGTCTATATGCCGGGCGACAAGATCACCATGCTGCCGGACAGCATCGTCGACGCTTTCACCCTGGCCGAAGGCAAGACTTGCCCGGCGCTGTCGCTGTACGCCGTGCTCGACCCGGCCGACTGGTCTGTGATCTCGACCGAGACGAAAGCCGAACTGGTCCCGATCGCCAACAACCTGCGCCACAACACGCTCGATGAACTGGTCAACGAGCAGACCTTGGCCAGCGGCGAGGGCGACTACCCGCGCAAGGCCGAGCTGACCTTGCTGTGGGGCTGGGCCCAGCACCTGGAAGCCGGCCGTATGGTCAAGCGCGAAGCGTTCGGCCTGAAGCCGGAGCAGAATAACCGCGTCGATTTCAACTTCTATGTGGAAGACGACGTCGTCACGATCAGCCGCCGCAAGCGCGGTGCGCCGCTGGACAAGATCGTGGCCGAGCTGATGATCTTCGCCAACAGCACCTGGGGCAAGCTGATGCACGACCACGGCGTGCCCGGCATTTACCGCACCCAGGGCCAGGGCGTGGGTGGCTGGGCCGCCAAGATGCAGGTGCGCATGATGACGCAGGCCGCGCCGCACCAGGGCCTGGGCGTGGACCAGTACGCATGGTCGACCTCGCCGCTGCGCCGCTATACCGACCTGGTCAACCAGTGGCAGATCCTGGCGTGCGCCTCGCATGGCGTGACCGCGCCGATGGTGGCCCCGTTCAAGCACAAGGATGCCAACCTGTTCGCCATCGTCTCGGCCTTCGATGCCGCCTACGCGGCCTATGCCGACTTCCAGTCGAATATGGAGCGTTACTGGTGCCTGCGCTGGCTGGGCCAGGAAAATGCGAAGGAAGTCGAAGCCGTGGTGCTGAAGGATGAAGTGCTGCGCCTGGCCGAGATCCCGCTGATCGTGCGTATGCCGGGCATGCCGTCTGTTGCACGCGGGTCACACGTGAAGCTGGACGTGCTGCGCTGGGACGAAGTCGACCTGGCCATCGAGACGCGCCTGCAGGAAGGCTCGATTACCCTGCCTGCCGAGCCCGAGGCGGAGCTGGACGAGGAAGAAGCGCCGGCCGACCCGGCGCAGCCGACCGAGGCCGATGCGGAGGAGGCTTCGCTCGCCAGCGAGACGGTTGTTACCGAACCAGGCCCACAGTGAAGTAGAATTCAAGATTCTCAAAAGCATCATTTCTGATTCCAGCGCGTGAAGTATTTCAAAGAAAACCAGTTCCTTGTCATCGCCTCCGCAGTATCGGTGGTGTTCCATGCCGTGGCGCTGACGGTGCATTTCGTCGCTCCCAAAGATTTCAAGGTCGAGCCAACCGACCCCGGCCTTGAAGTCATCCTGGTCAATGCCAAGCATGCATCCAAGCCGCTGAAGGCCGATGCGCTGGCGCAGGCCGACCTGGACGGCGGCGGCAACGCCGATGCCGGCCGCGCCAAATCGCCGCTGCCCGACATGCGGCGCATGGAAACCGGGGACAGCATCAAGGCTTCCCAACGCTATATGCAGGAACTGGAAGAGCGCCAGAAAAACCTGCTGTCGCAGGTGAAGAAGAGCCCTTTGTCCACTGCACCGGTGTCGGAAAAGAACCAGACCGACCCGAGCCGCACCGGCGCCGACCTGATTGAAAGCAGCAAGGCCATCGCGCGCATGGAAGCGGAAATCACGCAAACCATCGAGGACCAGAACAAGCGGCCGAAAAAGACTTTCCTGTCGCCGAGCACCCAGGGCGTCGGCTATGCCATGTATTACAACGCCTTCCGCCGCCGGGTGGAAGATATCGGCACGCTGAATTTCCCGCAGAAAGATGGGCGCAAGCTGTACGGCGTGGTGGTGCTGAGCATCCCGATCTTCCAGGACGGCAGCGTCTATGAAAAGGAAGGCGGCACCGTGGTCGAACGCAGCTCCGGCAACCCGGATCTCGACAAGGCAGCGATCAGCATCGTGCGCCGTTCCGCGCCATTCGGCAAATTCCCGCCGAATATGCGCTCCAAGGATCGCGACGACCTGTGGGTGATCGTGCAGAAGTTCGTGTTTACGCGTGAAGAGAAGGTCCAGGTTTCCTACGGAAGCAGCGAGTGATGGACAAGTACTGCGTCTTCGGCAACCCGATTGCCCACAGCAAGTCGCCTGAGATCCACGCGGCCTATGCGGCGCAGACCGGCCAGCAACTGAGTTACGAAAAATGGCTGGCCCCGCTGGACGGCTTCGGCGCCGCGGTGCAGGCCTTTGTTGCCGCCGGCGGCAAGGGCGCCAATGTCACGGTGCCGTTCAAGCTGGAAGCGCACAAGCTGGCCACCTCCCTGACCGTCCGCGCCCAGGCCGCGGGCGCGGTGAATACCCTGGTGTTCGGCGCCGACGGCAGCATCACGGGCGACAACACCGACGGCGCGGGCCTGGTGGCCGATATCGTGCAGAATGCCGGCGTGGCGATTGCCGGCAAGCGCGTGCTGCTGCTCGGGGCTGGTGGCGCCGCACGCGGCGTGGTCCTGCCCATCCTCGAGTATCGCCCTGCAGCGCTGGTGATTGCCAACCGCACGGTCGCAACGGCGGAAGCGCTGGTCGAACAGTTTGGCGCGCTGGCTGGCCCTGGCGTGCTGTCGGCCTGCGGTTTTGCCGATGTGCTGGGCGCGTTCGACATCATCATCAACGCGACATCGGCCAGCCTGAGCGCCGACCTGCCGCCAGTGCCTGCTACTGTTTTCGCGCCCGGCGCGCTGGCGCTGGACATGATGTACGGCGCCAAGCCGACCGTCTTCATGGATTTCGCCGCCTGCCACGGCGCCGCTGCGCGCGATGGCCTGGGCATGCTGGTCGAGCAAGCGGCTGAAGCTTTCCACGTTTGGCGTGGCGTGCGCCCGCAGACCGCCGAAGTGCTGCAGCATCTTCGGGAAAAGCTATGAGAGCCCTATGGCTTTGGACGGGGGCGCTGGCCTTATGTGCAAACGCGTTTGCGCAAGCCGTGCCAGAAATCGGTCGCCTGGAATCGGAGCTCCAGCAAGCAGTTGCGCTTCAAAAGGCTTCCCGCAAGACCTTTGTCACGCCTGCAACAAGGGGCGTGGGGTATGCAATGTACTTCAATGTTTTTCGACGCCGTGTAGAGGCGCTTGGTACAGCGGAATTCCCGCAGCTTGATGGCAGAAAGCTCTACGGCAAGCTCGTTTTATCAATCCCGATCTCCGCAGGCGGTGAAATCTATGAAGAAGAAGGTGGGGTAAAGATAGAGCGCAGTTCAGGAAATCCTGAGTTGGACCAAGCGGCAATTCGTATCGTGCAGCGCGCCGCTCCATTTGGTAAGCTGCCACGCAACATGCTGTCTCCAGAGAAGGATGATGTCTGGGTTCTTGTTGCCCCCTTTGACTTTTCGCACGAGAACGGGACTCAATGAAGAAGGTTTTTGGGGGCCGCATCAAATGGTTCATTATTGTGCCGATCGCGATTTTCCTCGCGGTGCAGCTGTATTTCTTCGTGCAGATCTGGTGGTGGGTCGACCATAACCCCACCATGACGGCCTTCATGCGCGAGCAGCAGGCGGCCATGCAGGAGAAAGACCCGAAAGCGCGCGTGCAGCAGCAATGGGTCGACTACCAGTCCATTTCGTCCAACCTGAAACGTGCAGTGATCGCGTCGGAGGATGCCAATTTCGCCGAACACGAAGGCGTGGATTGGGAAGCGATGCAGAAGGCCTATGAGCACAACCAGGAAAAGAAGAAGGGCAAGAAGATCCACGGCGGCTCGACAATCACCCAGCAGTTGGCCAAGAACCTGTTCCTGTCCGGCTCGCGCAGCTACCTGCGCAAGGGCCAGGAGCTGATCATTACCTATATGCTGGAGATGCTGATGGATAAGCGCCGCATCTTCGAGATCTACCTGAACGTGGCCGAATTCGGGCGCGGCATCTATGGCGCGGAAGCGGCGGCGCGCCACTATTACCGGATACCGGCGTCCAAGCTCGGGCCGGAACAGGCGGCGCGGCTGGCGGTGATGCTGCCGCGTCCTAAATACTTTGATGCGCACCGCGAATCGGCTTACCTGGCGCGGCGCACCGGCATCATCATGCAACGAATGAACTCAGCAGATCTCCCATGAAAAAATATCAAACTGGCATCAGCCTGGTCGCAGTGGCGGTCATTATGGGTGCGCTGGGTGCAGTGGCGGCATTTGCACTGATCTCGATGCGGCAGGAACGCAACCTGTTCGCCGAAGGGCTGAGCAAGGTCGGGGCTAAGGCGGCAGAAGCGGCAGCGCCCGTCGTGGCAACGGTCACGCCGCCGCCAGCACCGATGCGCAAATGCGTCATCAACGGCAAGACGGTAATTTCCAATACCGAATGTGGTGAAAAAGGCAAAGTCATCGAGATCCATGACTCGCGCGGAATCGAGCCGCCGAAGGAGCCGCCCAAGCCGGAGCCGGAAGCGATGCCGAATGCCACGGAGCGCGCCATTGAGCGCGCGACGCGGTAAATATTTGCTTCGGCGGGGTGGCAGCCGCCACCCCTTTGCGGGTACACTTGCGAAGTTTTTTAGAACCCGCGCTCTACACCCCCTGTCCGGCTGAGATTGCCTATGATCAATGTTTTCGTTTTACAAAATGGCCGGCTCAACCAGGTGCCTATTGAGACGCGCGAAGACCTTGAACAAGTGGCGCCGGTCTGGGTCGACCTGACCGATCCTACAGAAGACGAACGCGCCTGGGTCAAGTCCATCTACGGCGTGATCCTGCCCGGCGAAGACGAAGTCAAGGACATCGAAGCCTCCGCCCGTTACTACGAAGCGGAAAACGGCGACCTCCACCTGCGCACCGACTTCCTGCTGGAAGAAGATGAAGGCCCGTCGCGCGTGGTGACGGTGGCGTTCATCCTGGCCAAGAAAATGCTGTTCTCGGTGCATACCGACGACCTGCCGGTATTCCGCCTGGTGCGCATGCGTGCCCGTTCGCGTCCCGGCTCGATCGCCGACTACATGGACGTGCTGCTGGACCTGTACGCCACCGACGCCGAATATTCGGCAGACGCGCTGGAAGGCATCTACCAGAACCTGGAAGAAGTCTCCGGCCGCGTGCTGCAGGAAGAATTCACCGACAAGGACGCAGCCGATGCCCTGAGCGCCATCGCGCACGAGGAAGACTTGAACGGCCGCATCCGCCGCAACATGATGGATACGCGCCGCGCGGTATCGTTCCTGATGCGCGGCCGCCTGCTGAATTCGGACCAGTTCGAGGAAGCGCGCCAGATCCTGCGCGACATCGAATCGCTGGACGGCCACACGTCCTTCCTGTTCGACAAGATCAACTTCCTGATGGATGCCACCGTCGGCTTCATCAACATTAACCAGAACAAGATCATCAAGATCTTCTCGGTGGCCTCGGTCGCCTTCCTGCCGCCGACCCTGATTGCCTCGGTGTACGGAATGAACTTCGATTTCATGCCCGAACTGAAATGGCACCTCGGCTATCCATGGGCCTGGGGCCTGATGATTGTCAGTGCTGCCGCGCCATTGATGTATTTCCGCCGCCGCGGCTGGCTGCGTTGATTTAAAGCAACATATTTATTTGCCAAGTCCTGTTTGAAAGGTAAAATTTCGCCGCGACTCCCGGTTGCGGAAATTTTAACTATTCGAAAGGGCTGACATGAAACTCCGATTTGGATTGCTTGCTATTGCTGCAGCATTCCTGACCGGCTGCGCCGCGCCGCCCCCAGGCCAGGTATCGGTGAGGTACCGGATGGTGGCGGAACCGGGCCTGCGCGTCGGGGTGGCGATGAGCCCGTTGCCCCAGGTCGATACCAGCTTCCCTGGTGCTGAATGGCCGCTGTGCCGGGCCGCCGCCGCAGTGGCGAACTCCTCGCTGACAGCCCACACCCGGACTTTGCCGATTGACGACCTGGCGCGCCTGAAGGGCGAAATAGCCGAAGCGTTGAAGCTGAAGGGCCTGGTACCCGTCGTGATCGACGAACCGATCGACGTCGACAAGCTGCCAAAGGCAAGCAGTACAGCCGTTTCCAGGGATTACTCTGCGCTGCAAGCCAGGTACCGCCTGGACAAGCTGCTGGTGGTTGAGCTGAAGGAAGTCGGCATCACCCGCGCCTATTCTTCCTACATTCCAACAGGCGAGCCCAAGGGTATCGTGCGCGGTGCGAGCTACATCATCAACCTCAAGGACCGTTCCTATGAATGGTACCTGCCGGTGCTGCAGCAAAAGAGCGTGCAGGGCAACTGGGATGAGGCGCCGGCGTTCCCGGGCCTGAGCAATGCCTATTACCAGGCGGTCGAAGAGGCTCGCGACGCCATTCTCCAGCCGCTGGCAAACTGATGGCCCGCCTTCACCTGATTGCGCTGGTGGCGCTGCTGGCATGCATGCCGGCCACGAAGGCGGTCGAATCGGTCCAGGCCGATGCAGCATGGTCGCTCAGTTTGCCAGCCTCGGAAAAAGTCATCTTCCGCGGCCAGGCCAATTATGACAAGGCAGGGCAGGGGCCGGGCACCATGCTGTATCCGGCGCCAGGCCTGGCCGGCTTTGTCGTGGCCCTGGCAGCGCACGCAGCGGTGGTCAAGGGCCAGATGAAAGAACAGCGCAGCGAGATCGAGTCCGATGCGGACAGGATCCTGGTGCCGTTCCGGAAAACGCTGGATGCCTTCAGTTATGGCGAACTGGCCGAGCGGGCGGGCGTGCCTTTGCTGGATGCCAATGCCCGGCCGCAGTCCGGATTGCTCATCTCCAGCACGCCAGTGTTCTACATGACGCAGGACCAGACTGCGCTGATCATTGATAACACCGTGTCCGTGTTCCAGGCTGGCAGCGAGCGGCCGGTCTACACCAACACGGTACGGGTGGTGTCGCGCGCGGTCGAAGTGGAGAACGAAGCCGTATTCTGGCAGCGGAATGGCGGGCAGCGGCTGCGCGACGCGAGCGCTGCACTGTTCCGCGCGTCCGTCGACATCGTGCGAGAGCATGCCTTGGCACCGGTCGCGATGGCCACCGGCGCCCAGCGCACTTTCCGCTACCTGGAAGGGAAACAGGATGCGATCGAGCGAGCCGAGCCGGTCAGCGAACACTGCGGCCGCGCGCTGCTCAGGAACTTGCGCGGCTGGTTGATGTCGGTACCGCTCAAGCGCCCGCGTCAGGCGGCCCCTGAGTGTGAAGCGCCGCCGGCGCGGCCATAACGCGGCGAGATTGCAACACCGCTTGTAACCAGGGGTTAAGTCCTTTTTTCCGCGTCTCCCCGGCACGCCAGTGCTGGAGCGCATTTGTACTTGTCGGTTAATGCACGCAGCGTGCTGCGTATTGACACGAAAGTATCGCCGTCACATTCTTTCGATTCAGAATTCACATTTTCCTGGAGGCTGAATGACTGAGGTCGGTTTGTCTCCTTCATCGCTGGCGATGCTGGCGCTGCGCGACCAGGTGATCGATGCCTGGCGCCAGGCTGCGCGGGAATCCCTGTGCAAGGCCGGAGAACTGCCCGACCCGATCTTGCTGAACACCCTGCCGACTTTTTACGAACACCTGGCGCGCCTGCTGACGCAGGAGTATTACCAGGCCAGCGGGGTCGACGTGGCGGTGATCGCGCAGGAGCATGGCGGTGAGCGGGCGCGCCTGAGCGGCTACGACACCACCACCCTGATCCGCGAATACCAGCTGTTCCGGCAAGTGCTGTTCAAGATGCTGCACCAATGCAGCGTGGCGCTGACTCACGAACAGCGCGAGGCGATTGCCACCTCGATCGACAGCGCGATCCGCGAAAGCGTGACGGCATTTGCCCTGATCCAGTCGGCGCTGCGCGAGCAGTTCATTGCAGCGTTGACGCACGATCTGCGCACGCCGCTGTCGACGGTCAGCGTGGCAGCCCAGGTGATCGAAACCAAGGCGCCGAATGAAGATATCCGCAGGCTGGCCGAGCGCATCGTGGTCAACGCGCAGCGCATTGAAGCGATGACGCGCGACCTGCTGGACTGCATGGTGTTCGAGGGCGGGCAGCGCTTGCCGCTGCACCTGGAAGAGTTCGACCTGGCCTTGCTGGCTTACGAGGTCGCGCAGCAAACGATGGAGCGCAGCGCGGTGCAGGTGCAGGTGGAATTCGAATCGGCGGTGGGGCACTGGTGCCCCGTCTCCCTGCAGCGCGCGCTGGAGAACCTGCTGGGCAATGCGATCAAGTACCGCACGCCTGGCACGCCGGTGCTGGTCCGGGTGGCCAGCACGGGCGAACGCGTGCAATTGTCGGTGCATAACGAAGGCGAGCCGATTCCTGCGGAGGAACTGGAATCGATCTTCCAGGTCTATCGCCGCGCGCGCGGCGGCAGGTGCACCAAGGATGGCTGGGGCGTGGGGCTGCCGTACGCGCGCCGCGTGGCCGAAAGCCACGGCGGCAGCATCATTGTCACCAGTTCGGCGGCGCTGGGCACCACCTTCCAGATCGACATCCCGATGGACGCGCGGCCTTTCGGCAGCGCCCCGGTATCCGGTTGAGCCCGTGTCCCATGGGGTCAGGCCCCATGGGACACGGGCTGGGCCGTTGTATTACAAGGTGGCGAAGACTTTCTTCGCGGCGGCAATGGTGGCGTCGATCACGGCGTCGTCGTGCTGGGCGCTGACGAAGCCGGCTTCGAAGGCGGCCGGGGCGAAGTAGACGCCTTCGTCCAGCATCTTGTGGAAGAACACGTTGAATTTCTCGCGGTCGCCGGCCATCATTTCGGCGTAGTTGTTGGGCGGGGTGGCGCTGAAGTACAGGCCGAACATGCCGCCTTCGGCATCGGCGCAGAAGGTGACGCCGGCTTCTTTGGCGGCGGCGGTCAGGCCGTCGGCCAGGCGGCGCGCGCTGCGCGCCAGGCCTTGGTAGAAGCCCGGCTGCTGGATCAGCTTCAGGGTGGTCATGCCGGCTGCCACGGCCACCGGGTTGCCGGACAGGGTGCCGGCCTGGTATACCGCGCCCACCGGCGACATTTTCGACATCAGTTCTTTCGAGCCGCCGAAGGCTGCCACCGGCAGGCCGCCGCCGATCACCTTGCCCAGCGCGGTCAGGTCGGGCTTGATGCCATACAGTTCCTGCGCGCCGCCCAGGCCGACGCGGAAGCCGCACATCACTTCGTCGAAGATCAGGATGGCGCCATGCCTGGTGCACAGCTCGCGCAGCGCGCCCAGGAATTCCGGGGTGCCCTTGATCAGGTTCATATTGCCGGCCACCGGTTCCACGATGACGCAGGCGATTTCGTCGCCGTATTCGGCGAATGCAGCGCGGATCGCTTCCACGTTGTTATAGTCGAGCACCAGGGTGTGCTTGACGAAGTCTTCCGGCACGCCGGCCGAGGTCGGGTTGCCGAAGGTGAGCAGGCCGCTGCCGGCTTTCACCAGCAGGGAGTCGGCGTGGCCGTGGTAGCAGCCTTCGAACTTGATGATCTTGTCGCGGCCGGTGGCGCCGCGCGCCAGGCGCAGCGCGCTCATGGTCGCTTCGGTGCCGGAGGACACCAGCCGCACCTGCTCGATCGACGGCACCAGGCGGCAGATTTCTTCCCCCATAACGATTTACGCCGCGGTCGGGGCGCCGAAGGAGAGGCCGCGGGTGGCGGCATCCCGCACCGCCTTCACCACTTCCGGATGGGCGTGGCCGACAATGGCCGGGCCCCAGGAGCCGATGTAGTCGATATAGCGCTTGCCGTCCGCATCCCAGAAGTACGGGCCTTCGGCGCGGGTGATGAAGCGCGGCGTGCCGCCCACGGAACGGAAGGCGCGCACCGGCGAATTGACGCCGCCCGGAGTGGATTTCTGGGCGCGTTCGAACAGGATGTCGTTTTTCGAAGTAGTCATGGCTTGAAGAAGCGATTGGGGACAAAACGCCCCATGCCATAGCGCTGGGCATGGAGCAGGGTCTGGTAAGTGTATTGCTCGGCGCGTTCCACTGCTTCCGGCACGGCCAGGCCGTGCGCCAGGTAAGCGGCAATCGCGGCCGACAGGGTGCCGCCGGCGCCCACGAAGGGGCCGGGCAGGTGCTGCCATTTGTCGTGGCGCAGCACGCCTTCGGCGCTGTACAGGGTATTGGCGCGCTGGCCGCCGCCGGCATTGGTGCCGGTCACCAGCACGTATTCGCAGCCGAGGTCGATCAGGTGCTCGGCGTCGTCGGCCATGGTTTCGCCGTTGCCCAGGTCGCGCCAGGTCTCGGCCATGCGCGCCAGTTCGACTTCGGACAGCATCAGCAGCGTGCCCTGGGGCACCAGCAGCTGGCGCAGCACGGTCAGCAGTTCTTCCGGGTCGTCCTCGTCGCCGGGCGGCGGCAACTGGCTGCCGAAGGGATCGAGCACCAGCGGCGCATCGGGATAGTCGGAAACGATTTCGGCCAGGGTGGAGACATGTTCCAGGTGGTCCAGGGCGCCGACCTTGAAGGCTTGCACCGGCACGTCTTCCAGCACCATGCGGGCCTGGTCGGCCACCCAGTCGGGATCGACATGCTGCTGGTCTTCGACGCGCGCGCTGTCGCCCACCAGCAGGGCGGTGGTGGCGGCCAGGCCGCGGCATCCCAGGGCATGGAAAACAGCCAGGTCGGCATGCACGCCAACCGCGCCGACCGGATCGGCCACGCCAAATGTCAGGATCAGGGGAGATGTTTGGTTTTGCACGGCGGGTAGATTAAGATACCTAATTCAGCATTTTACTTTATTAGAAGGTGACTCAACGTGAGCAGCAATGAACCAAGCCAGGAATTCCAAAGCTGGATGTGCCTGATCTGTGGCTGGATTTATGACGAAGCCGCCGGCTTGCCGGAAGAAGGCATCGCGCCAGGCACCCGCTGGGCCGATGTGCCGATGAACTGGACTTGCCCGGAATGCGGCGCGCGCAAGGACGATTTCGAGATGGTCGCCATCTGAATGTTATTTTGTTGAAAACTGAGTTTCTTAACAATTAAGGAATGTTTCCAAGTTTTCAAATAAATAAGTGTTTCTTTTAAGCAGCAGATCCTGCCATAGGGCTGTCCCCTGTGCTATCGTAGCGAGACTATAGGGAAATACTTTAGAAATGACGACAAAACCGCAAGGAACCGGACTGAAAATCATGGTGATCGACGATAGTTCGACTATTCGTCGGTCCGCAGAAATTTTCCTGACCCAGGCGGGATACCAGGTAATCCTGGCCGAAGACGGCTTTGACGCGCTGGCCAAGATCAATGACCAGCAGCCGGCGCTGATCTTCTGCGACATCCTGATGCCGCGGCTGGATGGTTACCAAACCTGCGCCCTGATCAAAAAGAGCGCCAAGTTTCATTCCACCCCAGTGCTGATGCTCTCATCCAAGGATGGCCTGTTCGACCGCGCGCGCGGCGCCATGGTCGGTTCGGCCGCCTACCTGACCAAACCCTTCACCAAAGATAGCCTGCTGGCTGCGGTGCGAGAGCACACCGCCGCCGCCAGTGCATAAAACACCGTAATACAGAGAGTAAAGCATGGCCATTCAACGAATCCTGATCGTAGACGACTCGCCTACCGAGCGTTATTACCTGACCGACATCCTGGTGCGCAGCGGTTTCACCGTATCCACCGCTGAAAACGGCGAAGAAGCCATGGCCAAGATCAAGGCCGACAAGCCGCAACTGATCCTGATGGACGTGGTGATGCCTGGCCAGAACGGCTTCCAGGTCACCCGCGCCATCGCCAAGGATCCTGAGCTGCAGGACGTGCCGATCATCATCTGCTCGTCCAAGAACCAGGAAACCGACCGTATCTGGGGCATCCGCCAGGGCGCCAAGGACTACCTGGTCAAGCCGGTCGATGCAGCCGAGCTGCTGGCCAAGATCGCGGCTCTCGGCTAAACGATGACGACCGAACAGCAGGCGCCGACCGGCGCTGAACGCCGCAGCCGCCTGCGGCAGTATCAAGTGACGCTGCTGGAGCGCATGCAGGCCGCCAAGGCCGGCACGGGCAATGCCGGCCGCGAACTGGGCGTGCTGCTGGGCGGCCGCCGCTGCCTGCTGGACCTGACCCAGGTCGGCGAAATCGTGCCGTTCCAGTCGGTGACGGCGGTGCCGCTGTCGCAGGACTGGTACCGCGGCCTGTCCAATATCCGCGGCAACCTGGTCGGTGTGGTCGACCTGGCGCGCTATATGGGCGAAGCGGGCACGCAGCCGGGGCCGGACAGCCGCCTGGTGACTTTTGCCACCCACCTCGGCTTCAATGTCGCCATCCTGGCCGGACGGGTGCTTGGCTTGCGCAACCTGGACGAAATGGTGGAAGAAGCACCAGCGGACAGCGGGCAAGCCGCCTGGGGTGGCCAGCAATTCAAAGACCGTGAAGGGCAGCAGTGGACCAGGCTGGACCTGGGCGAACTGGTGCACGATGCGCGGTTCCTGCAAATCGGCCTGTAATCTCGCGCTGCCGTCGGGCAGGCGCAACATATCGAAAGCTATCGGGGGACGTTGTAATGGCATTTAAATTCTTGTCGCGCTCCGCACCGGAGACCAGCGCCGAGCTGGATTCCAATTCGGAGTTTTCCAGCTTTAACAATTCGCAGTACGAGGGCACGCCGCCTGACGCGGCAGTCGCTACTGCCGAACAGCCGGCGGCGACCGAAAGCGTCACCCCGGAAGCGGCGGAAGGCGCGCGCGGCTTGCTGCAGCGCCTGCGTACCAGTTCGGTGGGCGAGGCTGCGGCCAACGTCAAGCTGCCGCTGATCGGCCACCTGCCTAGCGCGCGCCAACTGAGCCTGCTGTCCACCACGCTGGGCGTGTCGCTGCTGCTGTCGGTGGTGTTCGTGGGCTGGAATGCATATAACAGCGGCGTGACGTCGACCCGTACCCAGATCGCTTCCGACGTGCTGATGCACTCGCAGCGTATCGGCAAGGCGGCGCCTAACGCGATTAAGGGTAACCAGCAAGCGATCAAGCAGCTGGAAGACAGCCGCAGCGAACTGAATCGTGCGCTGCTGGCGCTGGCCGACGGCGGCCGCTACGCAGGCCACTCGATCCTGTCGGCGCCTGGCGCAGTGCTGCCGACCCTGAACGACGCGCGCAAGAAGTGGACCGCCTCCGACAAGGCAGCTGCCACCATCGCCAAATACAAATGGGACCTGGCGGGTCTGGACGAGACCCTGCAAAAGCTGAACGCCATGTCGCCTGACCTGCTGTCGCTGACCGAGGAAGTTTCGGCGGCGCGCCTGAAGCAGGGCGGCAGCGCCAAGGAACTGGCGGCCCTGGGCAAGCTGGGCATGCTGACCCAGCGCATGAGCCGCAGCGCATCGACCTTCCTGACCGAGGGCGGCGTGTCGTCGTCCGAGACCGCCTTCCAGCTGGGCCGCGACGCCACCGTGTTCCGCCAGACCGTGGACGGCTTCCTGGGCGGCAGCGACCAGCTCGGCCTGCCGGCCGTGAAGGATGGCGAAACCCGCGAAAACCTGCAGGCGCTGAAAAAAGGCTTCGAAGACTACGACAAGCTGGTCAAGTTCATCCTGGACCGTCTGGAAAAATTCTCCGCTGCGAAGAGCGCGGAACGTCTGCTGTTCAACGAGAACGAAGACGTGCGTGCCAACTTCGCCAACCTGCAGACCAAGCTGCGCGAACAGCAGGACTCGCTGGGTATCTCGTTCTGGCTGATGGTGGTTGGCCTGATGGTGACCCTGGTCTCCGCTGCGGCGATCGGCCGCGTGCTGCTGCTCGATTCCCAGAACCGTGGCCGCGCTTCCGAGCGCCGCCGCCAGGAAGCGGAAGCGATGCGCCTGAAAGCGCAGCAGCAGGAAGAAGAAACCAAGGCCATTAACGAGCAGAACCAGGCCGCAATTTTGCGCCTGATGAACGAACTGCAGGAAGTGGCGGACGGTGACTTGACCGTGCAGGCAACCGTTTCCGAAGACATTACCGGCGCGATTGCCGACTCGGTTAACTACACCGTGGAAGAGCTGCGCGGCCTGGTAGGCCGTGTGACGATTACCGCAGAACAGGTTACCTCGGCATCGACCCACGCCCAGGGCATTTCCAACGACCTGCTGGCAGCGTCGGCAGCGCAGTCGAAGGAGATCCAGGACGCATCCAACACCGTTGTGAAGATGGCCAACGAAATTACCGACGTGTCGCGCAGCGCGGCGGAATCGGCGGACGTTGCCCGTCAATCGCTGGACGCAGCACGCCAGGGTGCGGCAGCGGTGCAGAACGCGATCAAGGGTATGGACGAGATCCGCGAGCAGATCCAGGAAACCTCGAAGCGCATCAAGCGACTGGGTGAATCCTCGCAGGAGATTGGCGAGATTACCGAGCTGATTTCCGACATTACCGAACAGACCAACGTGCTGGCGCTGAACGCGGCGATCCAGGCGGCATCGGCAGGCGAAGCAGGCCGAGGCTTCTCGGTGGTTGCGGAAGAGGTTCAGCGACTGGCGGAACGTTCCGCCGAAGCGGCCAAGCAGATCGGTGCGCTGGTGAAGACCATTCAGACCGACACCCACGACGCGGTGGCCGCTATGGAAAAATCCACGCAGGGTGTGGTGGAAGGTGCCAAACTGTCCGACGCGGCAGGTACCGCGCTGGAAGACATCTCGCAGGTTTCGGACCGCCTGGCGGAACTGATTCAGGGCATTTCCTACGCAACCGGCATGCAGGCGACGTCCGCAAACGGCGTTGCGCATAATATGCAGCACATCCTGCAGGTCACGCAGCAAACCCAGGACGGTACCCAGCAGACGGCGAGCTCGATTCGCAAACTGACCTCGCTGGCGCAGGAGCTGAAGAACTCCGTGTCGCGATTCCGCGTCGGCGCCTGATGAGTGCCTGATTAGTGCCCCAGTTGCCGCTTAATTTTTAGAATCTATGAGCAAACCTGATCTTTCGTTCACCGCTTTGCCGCAATACGACACCGGTCCGCTGTCCTGGGTCATGGGTGAAATCCGCGAAGCGCTGGCCCGTTCCCGCACGGCGCTGTTCGAAGCCGGCGGGCGTGACGCGGAAGACCAGACTACGGCGCTGATGCACGCCAAGTCCCACCTGCACCAGGCGCACGGCGCCTTGCAGATGGTCGACGTGGACGGCGTGGCGCTGCTGACGCAGCTGGCCGAGGTGGTGCTGGACCGCATGCGTGACGGCACCCTCAAATGCACGTCGGACCATGCCCAGCTGCTGGCCAATATGTACCAGGCGCTGGTGGAATTCCTCGAGGAGCTGCTGTCCGGCGCCCCGTTCCAGCCGGTGCGCCTGTTCCCGTTCTTCCGCGATATCCAGGATTTGCTGGGCATCGACCGGGTCCACCCGGCCGACCTGTTCTTCCCTGACGTATCGCACGTGCCGGAGCTGCCGGCAGCCTTGCCGTTGCCGGGCGCGCCAGGCGGCACGCCGGATTACAAGGCCCTGCGCCAGCGTTTCGAGCGCGCGCTGCTGCCTTACCTGAAGGCGGCCGACGCCGGCAGCCAGGCGATCCATGCCGCCGCGCTGCAGGCAGCCATCACCGATGTGGCGGACCAGCAAAGCGAGCACAAGGCACGCGTGTTCTGGCGCGCCATGCAAGCCTTCGCCGAACTGGTGGTGAACGGACAGCAGGAAAGCAACCGTTACGTCAAGCAGCTGTTCGGCCTGATCAACCTGCAACTGCGCCGCCTGTCGGCCGGCTCGCCTGAACTGCCGGACAATGTGCTGAAAGAAGCGCTGTTCTTCGTCGCTTCGGCCGATCCGGAAAACCTGCCGCCGCTGGCGCGCCAGCTGCGCGCCGGCTATGCGCTGGACGGCATG
Organism: uncultured Duganella sp.; assembly: GCA_966077345.1. Lineage (GTDB taxonomy): Bacteria > Pseudomonadota > Gammaproteobacteria > Burkholderiales > Burkholderiaceae_D > Rugamonas. The sequence goes on along the minus strand of CBHREK010000029.1, from coordinate 85,441 downwards.
GTGCCGCACGACTTCGAAACGCGCCGCTACGGCCGTATCGACGATGCATCGCTGGCTGCGGCGCGCGAAGGCATTGCCCATGCGCGTTCCGTATGGCAGCGCATCGAGCAGAACGAAAACAATCCTGAACTGGACAACGATTTCGGCCAGTCCCTGGCCAAGGTCGCGGTCGCCAGCGAAATGCTGGGCCTGGGCGCGCTGGCGGCACTGCTGCGCCAACTGGCGGAATCGGCACGCGCCACCGTTGGCACGCGCCGCAGCGAGGCGCTGGGGCTGGAGATGGCCACGGCGCTGCTGTTCGCCGAGCACGGCATTGCCCAGATCCGCCACCTGCCGGACGATTTCAACGCCCATGCCGATACCATCGCCGCGCGCCTGCAAGCCTTGCAGGCCGGCGGCGCGGCACCGGAACCGGCGCAGTGGCAGGGCGGCCTGGCCCGCCAGCTGCACGAGGAAGACACTGTTGTCGCCCTGGCGCTGGAAATGAAGACCGGCTTGCGCCAGGTCGAGAAGATGCTGGACGAGTATTACACCGACCCGGCGCGCCGCGGCGAGCTGTCGGACCTGGATAAGGTGCTGCACCAGTTGCACGGCGCCTGCGCCATCCTGGACCAGGACGACGCCATGAATGCGGCGGCGCACGTGCGCATCGAGATCGGCCGCCTGGCATCGGGCCAGTTCGACGAGGCGCACGAAGCCAAGGCGCTGGACGATATCGCCCAGAACGTGGGCGCGCTGGGCTTCTTCGTCGACATGCTGGCGCAGAATCCGGCCGGCGCGCGCGAGCGTTTCGCCTTCGATCCGGAGCATGGGACTTTCCGCGCCGTGCCGTTCAAGAAAATTTCCGGACCGGAATCGATCCCGGTGCTGGAAGAAGCTTTGCCGGAACCGGAAGCGGCGCCCGAACCGGTGCTGACCGCGCCAGTCCCTGAAGCCGGCGCTGCCGGCGACGAGGCGGTGGAAGCCGAACTGCTGGAAATCTTTATCGGCGAGGCGCAGGAAGTGCTGGCCTTCGTGCGCGAGACGCTGGCGCGTCCGCACAGCGAGATCTCCAGCCTCGATACGCTGACCATGCTGCGCCGCTCCTTCCACACGCTGAAGGGCAGCAGCCGCATGGTGGGCCTGAACCGCTTCGGCGACGGCGGCCATGCGATCGAAAAAGTCATGAACCTGTGGCTGGCCGAGGAGCGCCGCGCCACGGAAGACCTGTTCGCGCTGCTCAATTACGCAAGCGAAGAGATGTCGGCATGGGTGGAGGAACTGGCTACCACCGGCCACTCGGCCCGCCAGGAAAAGCCGATCGTCGACGCTGCCACGCGCGTGCAGGACACCGGCGTGTTCGAACGTCCGGCGGCTGGCACCCAAGCCGTTGCGGCTGAACCGGTGGCCGTTGCGGCGGAAGCCGCGGCCGAAGCAGTTGAGGCGCCGGCGCCAGTCGAAGCTGTCGCTGAAGCGCCTGCCGAGGCAATGGACCTGATTGAGGAAACTGCGGCGGTTGTCGAAGCCGATACAGCGGAGACCGTGCCGGCAGTCGCGGAGCCGGTCGAAACGCTGCCTGACGGCTTGGGCTTCGACCTGGAAGCCATTGAAGTTTCCGAACCTGTCGCCGAGCTGACGCTCGAAGAGCCGCCGGCCGTGGAAGAGCCGAGCGCCGAGCTGCCACTGGAGGTGGTGGAAGAAGAGGCGGCTCCGGCCCGCCCGACCAACGTCATCGAATTCCCTACCGCCACCGCGCCTACGCCTCCGGAGCCGCCGGCGGAAGACAATATGAAGTTCGTGGGACGCCTGGCGATCCCGCTGCCGCTGTACAACATCTACATGGCGGAAACCGACGAACTGGTACGCCTGTTGTCGCAAGATTTCGGCGAATGGCGCCATGAGCAGCGCCCGGTCAATCCGGACGCGCTGCAGGCCGTGCATACCCTGACCGGCACGTCCGGCACGGTAGGCTTCAAGCCATTGCGCGAGCTGTCCTACGCGCTGGAAATCACGCTGCAAGAATTGCAGCCGCCGGCCCCGAACCTGGACGACGCCCAGCACGACCTGTTCGATTTCACGATCGAGCGCGTGCGCCAGATGCTGCAAAGCTTCGCCACCGGCGAACTGCCGCCGGAACAGCCGGAACTGATCGAAGCGCTGCACAAGCTGCGCGACGAACTGGCGCATCCGCCGGAAGTCGGCCATGCGCTCGATGAGCGCCTGGACAGTATCGTCGGCGAGCCAGGCAACGAAAAGCTGGAAGAGCGCCTCGACAACCTGTTTAGCGACACATACCACAGCCTGGTTACCGAACCGCCTGCGGCAACCGAGGTTGCCGAGCAGCCGAAGACCGAAGTCGCGACGCAAGACGGCAATATCGACAACCTGTTCGATTCCGCTTTCGATGACGCGTTCGACGCGCCGGAACTGAAGCAGGCCGCACCGGCAATCGAGGAAGTTGCCGTCCCTGTCGTTGAAGAAATCGCCGCACCGGCCGTCGAGGAAATCGCCGCACCGGTCGCCGAAGAAATCATTGCACCGGCCGTCGAGGAAATCGCCGCACCTGTTGTAGACGAAGTCGCCGAACCTGCCGTCGAAGAACTCGCCGCGCCGGTCGTCGAAGAAGTTCCGGCACCGGTAGTTGCCGAGGCAGAGCCAGTGCCTTCCGTTGAGGAAGAAGCCGTGCTGCAGGCTGAGGCCGAAGCCGCGAACGCCGAAGCGGCGATTGAAGTCGACGCCATCGACGCCACCGCACTGGCTGCAGGCGAAGCCATCGAAGAAGATGCGATCGACCTTGACCACGCTTCGCCAGCCGAAGTGCAAGTGGTCGAATTGCAGGAAACACCGCACTTGCTGGGCGCCAGCCCGTCCGACATCCACGACGAACTGGACCCCGACCTGCTGCCGGTATTCCTGGAAGAGGGTACCGACCTGCTGCCGCAAGTGGGCGAATCGCTGCGCGCCTGGCACGCCAAGCCGACCGATTTCAGCCACGCCCACAGCCTGCAGCGCGTGCTGCACACCGTGAAGGGCAGCGCCCGCATGGCAGGTGCAATGCGCCTGGGCCAGCACGCGCACGAAATCGAAACGCACATTGAAAACATGGTGCACGCAGGCAGCGCGTCCCAGCACTCGTTCGACGAGCTGATGGCGCACTACGACCACGCGCTGCTGCTGTTCGAACAACTGCAAAACCCGGAAGCGTACGCCGCTGCCATGGCCGCCGCGCAAGCCGCAGCCGCAGCACCGGCCGCCCAAGCCGGCGCGCCGGCTGCCGAAGGCGCTGCCGGCGCCCAGCCTTCGCTCAGCGCACTGGCCGCACGCCTGGCCGCAGCACCTGCACCGGCAGCACGCGGCGACGACGCGGAAGCGGCCAAGGCCTCGCCGCTGGTGCGTGTGCGCGCCGACATCCTCGATCGCCTGGTGAACCAGGCCGGTGAAGTCTCGATCACCCGTTCGCGCCTGGAAAACGAAGTGACCTCGCTGCGTACTTCGGTGTCCGACTTCCAGGAAAACTTGAATCGCCTGCGCCGCCAGCTGCGCGAAGTGGAAATGCAGGCGGAATCGCAGATCGCCTCGCGTATGTCGATTGCCGGCGAACGCGAATTCGACCCGCTGGAGTTCGACCGCTTCACCCGCCTGCAGGAACTGACCCGCATGATGGCCGAATCGGTGAACGACGTGGCCTCTTTCCACGAAGGCCTGATCCGTTCCATCGACGGCGCCACCGGCGACTTGACGCAGCAAGCGCGCATGACGCGCGACCTGCAGCGCGACCTGATGCGTGTGCGCATGGTGCCGTTCAACAGCGTGTCCGAGCGTCTGTTCCGCGTGGCCCGCCAGGGTGCGAAGGAAACCGACAAGCGCGTCAACCTGGACATTCGCGGCGGCGGCGTTGAAATGGACCGTAGCGTTCTGGAACGCATGGCCGCGCCGTTCGAACACTTGCTGCGTAACGCCATCGTGCACGGCATCGAGCCGCGCGAACGCCGCGTGGAACACGGCAAGGGCGAGACCGGTGAACTGCTGGTGCAGGTCAGCCAGCAGGGTAACGAAGTGGTGCTGGAGTTCAGCGACGACGGTGCTGGCCTCGACCTGGAGCGCATCCGCGCCAAGGCGCGCAGCGTCGGCCTGTTGGCCGAAGACCAGGTGGTGAGCGATGCCGAAGCTGCCAACCTGATCTTCCAGCCGGGCTTCTCCACCGCCGATACGCTGACCGAACTGGCCGGCCGCGGCGTGGGCATGGACATCGTGCTGTCCGAGGCGCAAGCCCTGGGCGGCCGGGTGGAAACCTTCACCGAGGCAGGCAAGGGTTCCCGCTTTACGATTCGCCTGCCGCTGACGCTGGCCGTGACCCAGGTGGTACTGATTTCCGCCGGCGGCCGCACCCACGCAGTGCCGGCGCTGATGGTGGAACAGGTGCTGCAGCTGAAGGAAGGCGCACTGGCTGAAGCTACCGCCAAGGGCGCCGTAGTGCACCATGGCCAGCACGTGCCGCTGCGCTACCTGGCTACGCTGCTGGGCGACGGCGAGGCGCGTCCGCTGCTGCAGCGTTCTTCGCCGGTGATGATGCTGCGTAACGGCGCCGACCGCGTCGCATTGCACGTCGACGAAATCGTCGGCAACCGCGAGGTGGTTATCAAGAACATCGGCCCGCAACTGTCGCGCATGCCCGGCATCGCCGGCGCAACGGTGCTCGGTTCGGGCGAGATCGTGCTGATCCTGAATCCGGTGGCGTTGCAGCTGCATGTGGCGCAGCATCCGGAACTGGCGCCGCGCACCTCCGCGACCCCGGCGCCGGCACCGGCCGGCGGCGTTGCCGAAGCAGCGGAACCGACCCGCGCCCATGGCACCGTCATGGTGGTGGACGATTCGCTCACCGTGCGCAAAGTGACCCAGCGCCTGCTGGAACGCGAAGGCTATCACGTGATGCTGGCCAAGGACGGCGTGGATGCGCTGGAGCAGTTGCAGGACCGCCTGCCGGAACTGATGCTGGTCGACATCGAGATGCCGCGCATGGACGGCTTCGACCTGACCCGCAACGTGCGCGGCGACGAACGCACCAGGGAGATCCCGATCATCATGATCACCTCGCGTTCGGCGGACAAGCACCGCAACTACGCGCTGCAACTGGGCGTGAATGCCTACTTCGGCAAGCCGTTCCAGGAAGACATCCTGCTCGGCGCCATCGCCGGCCTGCTGCCTCAACGGGCTTGAGGCGTGCCATAGCCAAAGACAGGGCAGGCCAGCGCGCCTGCCCTTTTTTTATCCGATCGAATGCGACTTCTCAAGCTGATTGCCGCGCTGTTTGCCGGTGTTTTCCTGTTGGGCTGCGGCCTGATCGTGGCCGCCGGCTGCAGCGACGAGCAGGCCGATGCCGACCTGATTGTAGTGCCGGGCAATACGGTGGCTGCGGACGGCACTCCCAGCCCACGTCTGCAAGCGCGGCTCGACGTTGCGCTGGCTTTGCATCGCGCCCATCGTGCCCCCATGATCTTCGTGAGCGGAGGGCTGGGCAAGGAAGGCTTTGACGAAGCGGTGGTGATGGCCAACTACCTCATGGCCAATGGCGTGCCCGCGGCGGCCATCGTAAAGGATAGCCAGGGCGTCGATACCCGGGCCACCGCCCGCAACGCGGCGGCCTTCATGCGCGCAAGGGGCCTGCAGGCGGCAATCGTTGCGACGCAATATTTCCACGTGCCGCGCACCCGGCTGGCCCTTGAACGTGCCGGCGTGCGTGTCGCCGGCCAAAGCCATGCGCGTTATGCCGAACTGCGCGACCTGTACTCGATCCCGAGGGAAGTGGTCGGCTACGTCGCTTACTTCTTGACGACTTCGTAGCGTTCCAGCGTGCGCTTGCGCGCTTCGTCGTGGTCGACGATCGGCTTGCGCGGCAGGTGGATCTCCTTGGCCGATAACCCGGCCAGCTGCGGCAGGTAGCGCTTGATGAACTTGCCCTCCGGGTCGAATTTCTGCGACTGCGTGGTTGGATTGAAAATCCTGAAGTAGGGCTGCGCGTCGCAGCCTGATGAGGACGCCCATTGCCAGCCGCCATTGTTGGCTGCTAGGTCGAAGTCATTGAGGTGCAGTGCGAAGTAAGCTTCGCCGCGGCGCCAGTCGATGCCGAGGTCCTTGCACAGGAACGAAGCCGTCACCATGCGCAGTCGGTTGTGCATATAGCCGGTGCGGTTGATCTGAAGCATGGCCGCATCCACCAGCGGATAGCCGGTGCGGCCTTCGCACCAGGCTGCAAACAGTTCATCGGCCTCCGGCCCCGTTTCCCATTCGATCTTGTCATAGGCCGGCTTGAAGGCGCCTTCCACCACGTGCGGATTGTGGTACAGGATCTGCATGTAGAACTCGCGCCAGATCAGTTCCGACAGCCACACCGCGCCGCCTTCGCCGGCCGCGCCGCGCGCCGACATGGTCATCACGGTGCGCACCAGGTGGCGGATCGACACGGTGCCGAAGCGCAGATGCATCGACAGGTAGGACGGGCCCTTGATGGCCGGGTAATCGCGCGCCACGCCGTAATCGGCGATCCGGCCCAGGAACGCGTCGAACAGCTGCGGGCCGTTGCCGATGCCCAGTTCATGCAGGTTGGTGCGTTCGAAACCAAGATCGGCCAGCGGCGGCAGCGTGCTGCGGCCCGGTGCGAAGCGGCCCGGCTCAACGGTCCACGGCGCCAGCACCGAGGGATCGGCTTCCAGCTTGCGCAGCCAGGCGTTCTTGTAGGGTGTAAACACGGGAAACGGCTGGCCGGCCTGGGTGAGCACTTCGTCGCGCTCGAACACCACCTGGTCCTTGTAAGTGCGCAATTCCCGGCCGGCAGCGCGCAGGCTGCGCGCCACGGCCGCATCGCGCGCAATGGCTGCCGGTTCGTAGTCGTGATTGGCAAAAACGGCATCGACGCCAAGCTCGGCAGCGAGCGCGGGAATTGCCGTTTCGGCAAGGTCGTGGCGCACGATCAGGTGCCCGCCGGCCGCTTCCAGCTCAGCAGCAAGCGCCGCGAGCGTATCGTGGATGAACTCGATCCGGCGATCGGCTGGCGGCAGCGCATCCAGGATGGCGCGGTCGAAAATAAAGGCAAAGTACACTGTGCCTGCAGAGGCCAGAGCATGATGCATGGCGGCATGATCGAACAGGCGAAGGTCACGGCGCAACCAGACAAGGGCGTTTTTCATGGCTGGATCAGCAATTCATAGTAAACTGTGGGTATATCCGACAGTTGCAGCGCGGATATTACAGTAAAGAACTCTTAACAGTCCTGCATCGAGAGCAATCATGAAAAAAGTCAAATTGACCAGAAGCATGCCTGTGCCGGGATTGTTACCGGAAACTAGTGAACTGAAGGAGCTAAAGGCGCCTATGACTGCCCCTGCGCTCAACCTGGCAAATCATTTTCTGATTGCCATGCCATCCATGCAAGACCCGATTTTTGGCGGCACGGTCGTGTATGTATGCGAACACAACGAGAACGGCGTGCTGGGCGTCGTGATCAACAAGCCTACCGACATGACCATGGAAGTGCTGTTCGACCGGATCGACATCGAAGTGTCGTCCGCCGCCGACCGCCACCTGGAATCGGAGCCGATCATGTTCGGCGGCCCGGTGCAGGATGACCGTGGCTTCGTGCTGCACACCCCGGGCGCGCACTATTCTTCCTCGCTGACGGTGACCAACGACGTGGCCTTCACCACTTCCATCGACGTGCTGGAAGCCGTGGCCCGCGGCCAGGGCCCGGAACGGATGATGGTGTCGATCGGCTACGCGGGCTGGAGCCCTGGCCAGCTGGAAGACGAGCTGGCACGCAATGGCTGGCTGACGGTCGCCGCCGACCCGCGCATCGTATTCGATGTGCCGATCGAGGACCGCTACCAGGCCGCCATCAAGCTGCTGGGCTTCGACCCCCTGATGCTTAACTCTGAAGCGGGTCATGCATAGTCCGGAAACTGTTTTAGGCTTCGACTTCGGCATCAAACGCGTTGGTGTCGCAATGGGAAACACGATGATCGGCCAGGCCACCCCCCTGGCCGTCATTCAATCCACCGTCAACGATGCACGCTTCGCCGAGATCAAGGCCCTGATCGACAAATGGGGGCCGACGAAACTGGTGGTAGGCCTGCCTTTCCACCCGGACGGGGCAGAGCACGACATGACAGCGCGCTGCCGCAAGTTCGCCAACCAGCTGAATGGCCGCTTCAATCTTCCCGTGGTGCTGGTCGACGAGCGCTACTCGTCGGCGATGATCCCCGCCAAGCGCGGCGAAATCATCGACGACCGCGCCGCCGCCATCATCCTCCAACAATACTTTGACGAATATGTCCCACACTGATCCCCAACAGCTTGACGCCGAAGCGCTGTATGCCAGCCTGCTCGAGCAGGTCAAGGCCGGCATTGCCGGCGCCAACGAGCCGGCCATTGTCGGCATCCATTCCGGCGGCGCCTGGATCGCCGAGCGCCTGGCCAAGGACCTGAACCTGACGGCGCGCCTGGGCGTGCTGGACGTGTCCTTCTACCGCGACGACTATGCCAAGAAAGGCCTGCCGCACGAGGTGAAGCCGACCCATATCGGTTTCGACGTCAACGGCGCCAGCATCGTGCTGGTGGACGACGTGCTCTACACCGGCCGCACCACGCGCGCCGCCATCAACGAATTGTTCGACTACGGCCGCCCGGCGCGCATCATGCTCGCCTCGCTGGTGGACCGCGGCGAACGCCAGCTGCCTGTTGCGGCCGATTTCGTAGCGGCCCATACCCGCTGCGCGCCGGGCCAGGCGCTGCGCCTGCAGCAGGCCGGCGACGGAAAGTTTTCCCTGACTCTTGAACAGAACCATGCTTAATCCGCAACTCAACAAACACGGCGAGCTTCAGCACCTGCTGACGACCGAGGGCCTGCCCAAGGCCATCATCAACCAGATCCTCGATACCGCCTCCTCTTTCGTGTCCGTCTCGGACCGCGAAGTGAAGAAGGTCCCGCTGATGCGCGGCAAAAGCGTTTTCAACCTGTTCTTCGAGAATTCCACCCGTACCCGCACCACCTTCGAGATCGCGGCCAAGCGCCTGTCGGCCGACGTGATCAACCTGAATATCGCGGCGTCGTCGGCCAGCAAGGGCGAGTCGCTGCTGGACACCATCGACAACCTGTCGGCCATGCATGCCGACATGTTCGTGGTGCGCCACTCGCAGTCCGGCGCGCCATACCTGATCGCCAAGCACCTGCAGGACACGAAGCAGAACCACGTGCACGTGGTGAACGCGGGCGACGGCCGCCACGCGCACCCGACGCAGGGCCTGCTGGACATGTACACCATCCGCCACTACAAGAAGGACTTCACCAACCTGCGCGTGGCGATCGTGGGCGACATCCTGCACAGCCGCGTGGCCCGTTCCGATATCCACGCCCTGACCACGCTGGGTGTGCCTGAAATCCGCGCCATCGGCCCGCACACCCTGCTGCCGGGCGGCCTGGAGCAGCTGGGCGTGCGCACCTTCACCAATATGGATGAAGGCTTGAAGGATGTGGACGTAATCATCATGCTGCGCCTGCAGAACGAGCGCATGAGCGGCGCGCTGCTGCCATCCGCTGGTGAATACTTCCGCGCCTACGGCCTGACGCCGGAGCGCCTGGCGCTGGCCAAGCCGGACGCCATCGTGATGCACCCGGGGCCGATGAACCGCGGCGTGGAGATCGACTCCGCCGTGGCCGACGGCCCGCAAGCGGTGATCCTGTCGCAGGTCACCTTCGGCATCGCAGTCCGCATGGCGGTAATGAGCATCCTGGCAGGCACGCAAGCATAAAAATGAACGTACTCATCCAAAACGGCCGACTGATCGATCCGGCCAACAAGATCGATTCCAAGCAAGACCTGTACATCGTCGACGGCAAGGTTGCCGCCGTCGGCGCCGCGCCGGCCGGCTTCAAGGCCGACCGCACCATCGATGCCGCCGGCAAGGTGGTAGCGCCGGGCCTGGTCGACCTGTCGGCGCGCCTGCGCGAGCCGGGCTTCGAATACAAGGCAACGCTGAAATCGGAAATGCAGGCGGCAGTGCAGGGCGGCGTGACCTCCCTGGTGTGCCCGCCGGACACCGACCCTGTGCTCGACGAGCCGGGCCTGATTGAAATGCTGAAGCACCGCGCCAACGCGCTGAACCAGGCTCACGTCCATCCGCTGGGCGCACTGACCCACGGCCTGAAAGGCGAAGCGCTGACCGAGCTGGTGGAACTGACCGGCGCCGGCTGCATCGGTTTCTCGCAGGCCGAGACCCCGATCAGGGACACCACCGTGCTGCAGCGCTGCATGCAGTACGCGGCCACCTTCGGTTTCACCATCTGGCTGCGCCCGCAGGATGCCTGGATCGGCCGCGGCGGCGTAGCCAACAGCGGCCCCCTGGCTTCGCGCCTGGGCCTGTCCGGCGTGCCGGTGATGGCCGAGACCATCGCCCTGCACACCATTTTCGAGCTGATGCGCTCGACCGGCGCCAAGGTCCACCTGTGCCGCATGTCGTCGGCCGCCGGCCTGGAGCTGGTGCGCGCCGCCAAGGCCGAGGGTTTGCCGATCACCTGCGACGTGGGCGCCCATCATGTGCACCTGACCGACACCGACATCAACTTCTTCGATTCGAATGCGCGCATCGACCCGCCGTTCCGCACCCAGCGCGACCGCGAAGCGATCCGCGCCGGCCTGCTGGACGGCACCATCGACGCCATGTGCTCGGACCACACGCCGTGCGACGACGACGAAAAGCTGCTGCCGTTCGGCGAAGCTTCGCCGGGCGCCACCGGCCTGGAACTGCTGCTGTCGCTGGCCATCAAGTGGGCCGACGACTACGCCGCTGCCCAGGGCAAGGACGATGCGCTGTCGCACGCGTTGGCGCGCGTCACTAGCGAAGCCGCGCGCGTGGCGGGCCTGGCGCAAGCCGGCCAGCTGGGCGTGGGCAGCGTGGCCGACGTGGTGGTGTTCGACCCGGCCGCACGCTGGACCGTCACCGGCAGCGCACTGGCCAGCCAGGGCAAGCACACCCCATTCCTCGGCTACGAGTTGGCGGGGCAGGTGGAAGCGACCATCGTTGCTGGCCTGGTGGCGTATGAGCGCAATGGAAAGTAACCCGCCGGCAAAACGAAATCTCGATTGGCGCCTGATGCTGCGCCTGGCGCGCGTGTTTTTGCACATGCTGGAAGGGATGGCGACATGCGCCATGCTGTTCCCCTTCCTTGGTCCGGAAAAGCGCAATGGCCAGATCCGCCGCTGGTCGCGCCAGTTGCTGGCGATGTGCAATGTCGGCGTGCAAATGGCGCCGGGCAGCACAACGCCGCTGGAGCAGGGCATGATCGTCTGCAACCACATTTCGTGGCTCGACATCTTCGTCATCAATGCGCTGTATCCATGCCGCTTCGTGGCCAAGGCGGAGATCCGCTCCTGGCCGCTGGCCGGCTGGCTGGTGGCGCAGGCGGGCACGGTTTTCATCGCCCGCGGCAACAAGCGCGAGCTGCGCAATATCTTCAAGGGCCTGGTGCACGCCCTGCAGGATGGCCAGCGCGTCGCCTTCTTCCCGGAAGGGACGACGGCGGCGCAAGGCACGCTGCTGCCGTTCCATGCCAACCTGTTCGAGGCGGCGGTGGACGGCAAGGTGCCGGTGCAGCCGTTCGCCCTGTCCTATGTCGACGCAGCCGGCCAGCCGCATCCATCGGTGGACTTCATCGGCGACATGACTTTCGTGCAAAGCGTGGTTAATATCCTCGATGGCAAGCCGGTGCGGGCGCGCCTGGCCGTGCTGGCGGCGATGCCGGGCGAGGGCGCCCACCGCCGCGAGCTGGCGGCAGCGACCCACGCTGCGATCGGCGCGGCACTGGGCATCGTGCCGGAAGCGGAATCTTTACAGGAGCAATCAGCATGACCAGGATCAGTGTGCTGGCAGCCTGCCTGCTGTTGGCGGCCTGCAGCGGCGATACCTTCACCAATGCCAAGACCCTGCGCACGCAGGCGACCGAAAGCCTGGCGCAGAAGAACTATGGCATTGCGGCCGACAAGGCATACGCGGCGACGCTGAAGGCGCCCAAGGAGGCCGAGTCCTACTTCCTGCTGGCCCAGGCCCAGGCGCAGCTAGGCCGCAAGAATGCCGCCATGGCGTCGTTGGAGACGGCCATCGTCAACGGTTTTACCGATGAAGAGGCGATCAAGGGCAGCGCCAACCTGGAGCCCCTGCGCAAATCGGAAGCGTACAAGGAGTTGATGGCGGCTACCTTTACCCCGGCTGCGGCAGCGCCGGCCGAGGGCGCCGAGCCCGCGGCGGCGGAAGGCAGCGAGCCTGGCCAGGCTCCGGCTCAGTCCCAGGCGCAGGCCTCGGCGCCGGCCGAAGGCACGTCGAAGCATTAAACCGTCCGGTATTCCGGGCAATCCACCTGCAGCAGGCTGCGGTCGTCCAGGCAGACGGCCGACAGCTTGCCGCCCCACACGCAGCCGCTGTCGAGGGCAATCAGGCGCGGCATGAGGCGCAGCCCCAGCGCCGACCAGTGGCCGAACACCACCGTGGTGTCGCTGGTGCGGCGTCCCGGCACTTCGAACCACGGCATCAGGCCGGTCGCGGGATCGGCGTGCGCCGATTCCTTCATCTTGAAGTCCATCACCCCTTCGGCAGAGCAGAAACGCATGCGGGTCAAGGCATTGACGATGCAGCGCAGGCGCGCGGCGCCGCTCAAACTTTCGTCCCAGCGGTCCGGCTGGTTGCCGTACATCTCGCGCAGGAAGGCAACCCATCCGTCGCCGCGCAGCGCCGCCTCCACTTCGCCGGCCAGCGCCAAGGCCTGCTGCGCCGTCCATTGCGGCAGCACGCCGCCATGCACCAGCAGGTGGCCAAGGCGCATGATGGCCATTGGGCGCAGGCGCAGCCAGTGCAGCAGGGCGTCGCGGTCGGCCGCAGCCAGGATATGCTCGATGGTGTCGGAGCTCGATTCGGGACGGATGCCGTTGGCCACCGCCAGCAGGTGCAGGTCATGGTTGCCCAGCACGGCGTCGATGCGGCCGTCGCTGCCCTGGCTCAGCGCCTGCACATAACGCAGGGTGGACAGGGAATCGGGGCCGCGGTTGATCAAATCGCCGCAAAACAGGATGGCTGGCGGCTCGTTGCCGGCAGCATGTTCCGTAGCCAGGATCTGTTCGACCAGGGTAACCGTCTCGCCATGGCAACCCTGCAGGTCGCCTACTACATATGTTTTCATTCCATTAGGATAACGCATGGCTGCCGGATCTGGCGGTGCACTGTTACCTGGATTAGCTGGCTAAAAGTATCAATTGGTAAGTAAATACCTTAGACGCAACGCTAAGGGCTAGAATTTCCCGTTGCCCTTCGTGAATCCGGTACAATCGCCGCTTAGCGCGCGAGCAAGCTTTCTTGCCCGGCTGGCTCACTATACTGATAAGAACTAATGTTTTCCTTCCTCGTGAGCTTTTTCACGTCTGCACTCTTGACCCTATGGGTCATCAAGGAAGTGCGGTTGCATGGTCCAGCGCTAGACACTGACTTTGGCGGCGTGCAAAAAGTGCATGCCCACCACGTGGCCCGGATTGGCGGCCTGTCAATTTTCCTGGCCGTTGCGCTGAGCGCCTGCGTATCGGTCTGGCGCGTGCCGGTAATGACCAGCTGGATGCTGTCGCTGATCATGTGTGCCCTGTTTGCCTTCCTCGGCGGCATTGTCGAAGACTATACCGGCAAGGTCAGCGCGCGCCGGCGCCTGCTGCTGACCATGTTTGCCGCCCTGCTGGCTTATTTCCTGATGGATGCGCGTATCGACCGCATCGACTGGATGTTTTCGACGACGCCGCTGCCGTATCTCTGGTTCACGCTGCCGCTGACGGTGCTGGCAGTGGCCGGCATTGCCAATGCGGTCAACATCATTGACGGCTTCAATGGCCTGGCCAGTGTCGTGACGATCTGCATGCTGCTGTCGCTTGGTTATGTCGCGCTGCAGGTCAATGATATGTTCGTGCTGGTGGCGGCGCTGATGGTGGCCGGCGCCACTGCCGGTTTCCTGATCTGGAATTACCCGGTCGGGCTGATATTCCTCGGCGATGGCGGTGCTTACTTTATCGGATTCATGCTGGGCGAACTGGCCCTGCTGCTGGTAATGCGCAATCCTCAAGTTTCTACTTGGTATGCCGTATTGCTATTAATATATCCCACCTTTGAAACCCTGTTCAGTGTTTATCGCCGCTTCTTTATCCGCGGCACGTCGCCGGCAATGCCGGATGGTATTCACCTGCATAGCCTGATTTTCCGGCGCGTGGTGCAATGGGCGGTAGGGCGCAAGGATGCGCGCGCCCTGGTGCGCCGCAATTCCATGACCTCGCCCTACCTGTGGATGTTTTCGCTGATGGCCGTGATTCCGGCCACCGTATTCTGGCGCTTTACCTGGGTATTGATGCTGTTCTGCCTGTTATTTATTGCGAGTTATGTCTGGCTATACGCACGTATTGTCCGATTTAAAGCGCCGCGCTGGATGATTCGACATAAGAAAATCCGATAAGCCGATTTCGTGTATATTCCCAGACACCGAACACAAATAAAGGACAGGAATATGGAATTGTCGAATTTGTCGTCCTCAGAATTGCGCAACTTGCAGGAACAGATTAAGCGCGAATTAAAGCAGCGCGAGGGCATGGATAAGCAAAAGGCGCGCGACCAGATTTTCGCAATCGCCCAGCAGGCTGGCGTCCCGCTCAAGGAATTGCTGGTTGGCTTCCCCGGCACTCGCAACAAGGGCGGCAAAGTGGAAGCGCGCTATCGCAATCCTGCCAATGCGGCCGAGCAGTGGACTGGCCGTGGCCGGCAGCCGAAATGGGTCAAGGACTGGGTTGAAGCGGGCAAGTCGATGGACGGCTTGCGCATCTGATCCGATTCGATTCTTTAATACAATTTCTATAGTTATGGTTGCTCTCTCCAAATCAATTTTCAAGGCGTACGATATCCGCGGCATCATTGGTAAAACGCTGGATGAAGGCGTGGCGCGTTCCATCGGCCACGCTTTCGGCCTGGCTGCCGCCGCCAAGGGAGAGCGCAGTGTGGTTATCGGCCGCGACGGCCGCCTGTCCGGCCCCGGCCTGATTGCGGCGTTGGCGCAAGGCCTGCAGGTTGCCGGCGTCGACGTAATCGACCTGGGCGTCGTCGCCACGCCGATGGTGTATTTCGGCACCCAGGTGCTTGATAGCCGCTCCGGCATCATGGTCACCGGCAGCCATAACCCGCCGGACTATAACGGCTTCAAGATGGTGCTGAAGGGCGAGGCAATCCATGGCGATGCCATCACCGCCCTGTACCAGGCCATCGAAGCCGGCCTGCAGCCAGCGGCCACTGCCGGCAAGTACAGCACCTACAACATCCGCGAGCAATACCTGCAGCGCATCATCGGCGACGTGAAGATTGCGCGCCCCATCAAGATTGCCGTCGATTGCGGCAACGGCGTTGCCGGTGCGTTTGCAGGCGACCTGTATCGCGGCATGGGCTGCGAGGTGGTCGAGCTGTTCTGCGAAGTGGACGGCACTTTCCCGAATCACCACCCGGACCCGGCGCATCCGGAAAACCTGCAGGACCTGATCAAGGCGCTGCAGGATACCGACGCGGAAATCGGGCTGGCCTTCGACGGCGACGGCGACCGCCTCGGCATCGTCACCAAGGACGGGCAGATCATCTATCCGGACCGCCAGCTGATGCTGTTTGCGGAGGATGTCCTGACCCGCAACCCCGGCGAGCAAATCCTGTACGACGTGAAATGCACGCGCCACCTGGCCGCGTACATCGAGAAGGCAGGCGGCAGGCCGCTGATGTGCAAGACCGGCCACTCGCTGGTAAAGGCCAAGCTGAAGGAAACCGGCGCCCCGCTGGGCGGCGAAATGAGCGGCCACGTATTCTTCAAGGACCGCTGGTACGGCTTCGACGATGGCTTGTATGCCGGCGCGCGCATGCTGGAAATCCTGACCCGCCACGCCGATCCTTCCGCGCTGCTGAACGCCCTGCCCAAGTCGGACAGCACGCCGGAATTGCAGTTGCAGCTGAACGAAGGCGAAAACTACGCACTGATGGCCAAGCTGGCTGCCGAGGCCAAGTTTCCTGGCAATGAGCGCGTCATCGATATCGACGGCCTGCGCGTCGAGTATGCCGATGGCTTTGGCCTGGCGCGTTCTTCGAATACCACGCCGGTGATCGTGATGCGCTTCGAGGCAGAATCGCCGGCAGCGCTGGCGCGCATCCAGGGCCAGTTCCGCGACGTGATCCTGGCAGCCAAGCCGGATGCGAAACTCCCGTTTTAAATGAATATCCTTCTGGTGCGCGTCTCTTCGCTGGGAGACGTGCTGCACAATATGCCCATCGTGGCCGACATCAAGCGCCACTTCCCTGAAGCGAATATCGACTGGGTGGTGGAGGAGGGCTATGTCAGCCTGGTGCGCCTGAATCCCATGGTGCGCAATATCCTGCCGTGGGGCCTGCGCCGCTGGCGCAAGAGCCTGGGCAAAAAGGAAACGCGCGCCGAGATCGGCGCCTTCTTCCGCCAGCTGCGCGAAGTGCAATACGATTATGTATTCGACACCCAGGGCTTGCTGAAGACCGGCATCATCATGGGCGCCGCGCGCGGCAGGCACAAGGTCGGCCTGGCCAACGGCAGCGAAGGCTCGGGCTATGAGGGCATTTCCCGCATCTTCCACAGCAAGAGCATTCCGCTCGACCCGCGCACGCATGCGGTGGCGCGCGGCCGCCTGGTGGTGGGCGCTGCGCTGGGATTCAAGGTCGACACCCCGGCCGATTTCGGCCTGCCGGAAGTGCCGGCCAGCGAGCCGCGCCCGGAGTGGATGGGCGATGCGCCTTACGCCGTGTTCTTCCACGGCACGGCGCGCGACGCCAAGAAATGGGCGCCGGCCAACTGGATCGAGCTGGGCAAGGCGCTGGCGCCGATGCCGGTGCTGCTGCCGTGGGGCTCGGACAAGGAAAAGGCCGAAGCGGAAGCGCTGGCTGCCGCCATCCCGAATGCCCGCGTGCTGCCGAAATTGTCGATGGCCGACGCCGTCATGCTGGCGCGCCGCACAGCGCTGGCCGTCGGCGTGGACACCGGCCTGACCCATATTGCCGCGGCTTTCTCGCGCCCTGTAGTGGAAATCTACGCCGACTCGCCGCGCTGGAAAACCGAGGGCAACTGGTCGCCGCGCATCATCAACCTCGGTGACAAGGGTTCGCCGCCGGGCGTGGCCGAAGTGCTGGCCGCAGCCAGGAGCCTGCTCTGAGCATGCGACTCTTCTACACATTCATGTGGTGGCTGGCATTGCCGCTGGTGCTGGGGCGCCTGTGGTGGCGCGGCCGCAAGGAACCGGGCTACCGCCAGCATTGGGGCGAGCGCCTGGGCTTTTACGGTGCACGCGCAGCCAACGATGAACCGGCCACCATCTGGGTGCATGCCGTGTCGGTCGGCGAGACAAGGGCTGCCGAACCGCTTCTCGATGCCCTGTTGAAGAAATATCCGCAGGCGCGCATCGTGCTGACCTGCATGACACCGACTGGACGCGCAACCGGCAAGAGCCTGTTCGGCAAGCATGGCGCGCGCGTGGTGCAATCCTACCTGCCATACGACATGCCGCTGCTGGTGGCGCGCTTCATCCGCCATTTCGAGCCGCGCGTCTGCATCCTGATGGAGACGGAAGTCTGGCCGAACCTGATCCTTCAATGCCAGCGCGACAAAGTGCCGGTGGTGCTGGCCAACGCACGCCTGAGCGAACGTTCGCTGGGCAAGGCTCAGCGCTTCGGCAAAGTGATACGCGATGCGGCGCAGGGCATCACCCTGGTGGCGGCCCAGACCGAAGCCGATGCGCTGCGTATCCGTGAACTGGGTGCAAGCAATGTGAGCGTGACGGGCAGCATCAAGTTCGACGTCGTGATTCCGCAAGCAGCCCTGGCAACAGGGGCGCAATTGCGCCAGCAGTTCGGCGTGCGTCCGGTTTTGCTGTGCGCGAGCACACGGGAAGGCGAGGAAGGCATGATCCTGGAGGCCTTCCAGGCGGCGCGCGCAGCGCTGCCGCAAGACGTGCTGCTGCTGATCGTGCCGCGCCATCCGCAACGCTTCGACGAAGTAGCTGCCATGGTGACGGAACGGCGCCTGTCGCTGCAGCGCCGTTCTGCGCTGGCTGCACCGGGCGCCCTGGTCGATCCCGCCACCGAGGTTGTGCTGGGCGATTCGATGGGCGAAATGTTCGCCTATTATTCGGCCTGCGACCTGGCCTTCATCGGCGGCAGCCTGCAGCCGCTGGGCGGCCAGAACCTGATCGAACCGGCCGCACTGGGCAAGCCGATCATCGTCGGCGAGCATACTTTCAACTTTGCGCAAGCGACAGAAGATTGCCTGCAGCAAGGCGGCGCGGTGCGCGTGCCAAGCAGCGATAGCCTGATGCAGCAGGCGGCGCGGCTTCTGGCCGACAGTGCAGCGCGCGGTGCCATGGGCGCGCATGCCCTGACCTTTGCCAACACCCACCGCGGCGCCACTGCGCGCACAATTGCGTTGCTTCCTGATTTGAAGTGACAAATGTCATGACGAAGTCGTGGCATTCCGTTCTGGCGCCGTGGCGCCGCAAACCGGATACTGCGTTCACCTGACCACAAGGAGAACTGCAATGCTAAAACTGTTAGTTGCCGCCAGCCTGGCCTGCGCCCTGCCAGCCATGGCAGCCGAAACGACCCTGATCAAGGATGTCCGCGTTTTTGACGGACAGAAGGTGCATGCGAGGCGCAGCGTGCTGCTGGAAGGCGGCAAGATCGCCAATGGCGACTTCAAGGGCAAGGCGCCCGCCGGTTCGAACGTGATCGACGGCACCGGCCGTACCCTGATGCCGGGCCTGATCGATTCCCATACCCATAGCTTCCAGCACCTTGAGCTGCCGCTGGTGTTCGGCGTGACCAGCGAGCTGGATATGTTCACCGCGGTGCCGCTGCTGCAGGAAATGAATGGCCGCATGGCGCGCGGCGAGAACAAGGACCGTCCCGACATCATCTCGGCCGGTATCCTGGCTACCGTACCGGGCGGCCATGGCACCGAATACGGCATGCCCATTCCCACCCTGACCAGGCCGGAAGAGGCGCAGCCCTGGGTCGATGCCCGCATTGCCGAGGGATCGCACTTCATCAAGATCGTGATGGAGCCGGGCTGGCCGGGCCACCCGACGCCGAGCCTGGACCGTGTCACCGTCAAGGCCCTGATCGCGGCCGCGCACAAGCGCGGCAAGCTGGCCGTGGTGCATATTTCCAACCTGGAGGACGCGCGCACTGCACTGGAGGAAGGCGCCGACGGCCTGGTGCATCTGTTCAATGGCGAGTCGATTTCGGACGCCGACCTCAAGTCCTTCGTCAAGCTGGCGCATGAGCGCAAGGCCTTCGTCATCCCGACCTTCAGCGTGCTGGAAAGCGTAGCGGGCCTGAAGGAGAAGGACGTGCTGGAAGACAGGCAGATGATGGCCTTGCTGACGAGCGACCAGATCGCGCCGCTGAATTCCCCGTACGGTAAGAAGGAAATGGCACAGCGCCTGAACGCGACCAGGTCGGTGGTTGCCGCCTTGCGCACCGCCGGCGTGCCGGTGCTGGCCGGCACCGATGCCGGCAACGGCGGCACCCAGGCCGGCGCCAGCCTGCACCATGAACTGCTCTCGTTGACGCAGGCCGGACTGACGCCGCTGGAAGCCTTGCGTGCCGCCACCTCGGTGCCAGCCAAGGCTTTCCACCTGGCCGACCGGGGCGCAATTGCCACGGGCGCCAAGGCCGACCTGGTCCTGGTTGAAGGCGATCCAAGCCAGGACATCAAGGCGACCCGCAATATCGTCGAAGTCTGGAAGGATGGCGCGACCGTTTCGGCACGCCGCAAGGCGCAGCAGGAACTGGTGGCCAAGCAATTGAATACACCGAAAGGCGCGCCGCAAGTGCTGCCGGCAGACGGCATGATCAGCCTGTTCAGCAAGGAGAAGCTGGCCAGCCCGTTCGGCACCGGCTGGGTACCGTCCAACGACGCTTTCCTCGGCGGCAAATCGACGGTGAACCTGGAATACGCGGGCGAAAACGCGGTCAACGTGAAGGCCAGCGTGCAGCAGGGCTTTGCTTTTCCATGGGCCGGTATCGCTTTCGTACCCGGCAGCCAGCCGTTCCAGCCGGCCAACCTGAGTGCCGCCAGGACCTTGCGCTTCCGCGTCAAGGGCGATGGCCAGGGTTACCAGGTCGGGATCATGCATGGCAGCGCGCGCATCCCGGTCTACCAGCAGTTTGCCGCCGGAGCGGAATGGCAGGAAGTAGCGATGCCGATGGCCAGCTTCGCAGGGGTCGATACCAGCGCGATCACCCTGATCATGTTCAATGCCGGCCCCAAGCCTGGCGATTATCAGTTCCAGATTGCCGACGTGCGTTTGACCAACCAGTGAAAGGAAACGAGCATGCTCCAGGTACGGCGTTGGCTGAAAGGTCCCTGGGTGCCACAGCACTTTGGCAAGGCGCCTTACCTGTGGCTGCTTTCGCTGAACTTCTTCCTCTGGAAGTATTTCTACGTCACGCCCTCGCTGCTGGAGCTTGGCTTGCTGGTGCTATCGGTTGCGGCCTTCGTGCCGATGTACCTCGCAAGCTATTGGCTGCGCAACCTGCGCGTGCTGCCCTTGCTGCTGGCGACTGTCGCACTCGGCTTTGCCTGGGCGCCGTTCAATTTTGGCGCCTGCACCTATTTCATTTTTGCCTGCTCGATGTGCGCTGCGCTGGAACAGCCGCGCCACGCTTACCTGGGAATCGTGCTCATTCTCCTTGCTGCGGCGTTGCTTGCGCTGACGCTGGAGTCGCCGCTGCCTTTCCTGCTGCCTTCAATTGCAGTTGGCGCGCCGGTGGGCATCGCCAGCGTGATGGACGCACGGGTGCGCCGCTCAGGACAGCAACTGCTGCGCAAGCAGGAAGAAGTCGAGCACCTTGCCCGCATCGCCGAGCGCGAACGCATTTCGCGCGACCTGCATGATTTGCTGGGGCATACGCTGTCGCTGATCACGATCAAGGCCGAACTGGCGGGGCGCTTGCTGGAACGCGATACGGCAGCCACCGCGAAAGAAATCAGGGATATCGAGACCACGGCGCGCCATGCGCTGGCCGAAGTGCGCAGCGCTGTCACGGGATTCCGCCAGACAGGCTTTGCGCAGGAGCTGGCGCAAGCGCGCGCCGCCCTGGCCGCCGCCGACGTGACGCTTGACGCCGACGTGCAGGCCTTCGCCATGCCTGCCACCGCGGAGAACGTGCTGGCGCTGGCCCTGCGCGAGGCGGTGACCAACATCTTGCGCCACGCCCGTGCCACGCGCTGCCAGGTTTGCGTGCGGCAGGAAGGCGGCCAGATCGTTTGCATGATCCGCGATGATGGCCGTGCTGCCGTCGACCGCGCTGCGCTGGAGCGTGGCAATGGCCTGCGCGGCATGCGGGAGCGCGTTGCAGCAGCCGGTGGGCGCCTGGCTTTGCGCTCAGAGGGCGGATTGGCGCTGGAACTGTATTTACCAATGGGAGCTGCTGCATGATCCGCATTCTGATTGCCGAGGACCAGTCGATGGTGTTGGGAGCCTTGGCCGCGCTGCTGAAACTGGAGCCTGACCTGGATGTCGTCGGCCAGGCCCGCAACGGCCAGGAAGCGCTGGCGCAATGCGAACTGCTGCAGCCGGACATCGTGCTGACCGATATCGAAATGCCGCTGATGACCGGCCTAGAGCTTGCCGCTGCGCTGGCTGAGCGTCGTGCGGCGGCACGCGTGGTGATTGTCACCACCTTTGCCCGCTCCGGCTACCTGCGCCGCGCCATGGCGGCTGGCGTGCGCGGCTACCTGCTCAAGGATGCACCGTCCGAGTCGCTGGCTGCGGCCATCCGCAGTGTGCACGCCGGGGGCCGCGCCATCGCGCCCGAGCTGGCGCTGGAAAGCTGGAGCGGCGCTGAAGATCCGCTCAGCGAACGCGAGCGCCAAGTACTGCGCCTGGCCGGCGAGGGACGCAGCGGCGCCGACATCGCGAAGCAATTGAGCCTGTCGGAAGGCACCGTTCGCAATTATCTTTCGGAGGCGATCAGCAAACTCAATGCCGGCAACCGCGTCGAGGCCTTCCGCCTGGCGCGCGAAGCCGGCTGGCTCTAATTCGCAATGACGCCGATCATCGGGCCCAGGTCGGCGCGATAGTCGTTGCGGCCCAGGGCCGGCGAATACAGCGACGACACCGAGCCGTCCAGGTAGAGGGCATTCCCGCACTTCAACACGTCACGGAAATACCTGGCGAACTCGTAGAAATTGACCCGGCCTTCGCTGATGACGAAGACGGCTTTGCCATCCATGGCGCAAACGCCGTTGCGGACATGGACGGAGGGCGAATCGGGATCAAACAAGGGATTGATTACGCCGTTCAATAACAGCATTGGGCCGGACTGGGTCGCCAGGCGGGCTTTGCTGGCGAGGACCGGATAGGCCGAAGACTCGACCACCTGGGCGCCGGCATCGGTCACCAGGAACACGCCGTTTGGACGCAAGAAGAAGTTGCCTTTGCCTGGCGACAGGTTCAGCGGCGACAGTTCGACGCCCTCCGCAACAAGCAAGCCGACCGGCGAATGGTCCGCATGGTACATGCCGGCATTCATGCCGAACGAGAGGTGCTTGCCGCGCCGGTCCAACGCCGCGGCGACTCTTTCCAGCCGCTTGTAGGGACGGCCGAGTTCATCGTTCAGGAACAGCTGCAGGCTTTCGCGCAGCGGATCGACTGTTACAACGGTAAAGCGCGGCTCGCCGGCGCGCATCGTGCCGCATGCGGCCAGCGATGCAAGCAGGACCAGGGAGGCGGGAATGCGCACTAGGTGAACAGGGGCGGCAATTCCGCGGCGCGCTTGCGCAGCAGCTGCTTGGCTTCTTCGTATTGCGGATAGATGCGGCCGACATTGGCCCAGAAGCGCGGACTGTGGTTCATCTCCAGGATGTGCGCCAGTTCGTGCGCCACCACATAGTCCACCAGCGGCAGCGAGAAGTGCATCAGCTTCCAGTTCAGCCGGATGGTGCGCTGTGCGGTGCAGGAGCCCCAGCGCGTATCGGCCGAGGACAGCGAGAAGCCGGCATACTGCACGCCCAGGCGCGCTGCATACAGGTCCAGGCGCTGCTGGAACAGGCCTTCGGCCTGCGCCTTGTACCAATTCTTGACGCGTTCCTTGAGCAACTGTTCGGTGGCGCCTTGCACCAGGCCCATCGACAATTCCATTGCCACCGGATCGAATTCGGTGCGGTTGCGCGGCGCCTGGTACAGCCGCAGCGTGATCTCCTCGCCGAGGTAGGGCAGGCGGGCGCCGTCGTCCCAGACGATGGGCGGCTTTTCAAGGCGCGCAGCGCGGCGCTGGCGGCGTTCATCGAGCTTGGACAGTATCCAGTGCTGCTTGGCGCGGATGGCGTTGTCGATGTCGGCCAGCGAGCAGCGCTTGGGCGCCGTCACATACAGGCCGGTGTCGTCGACCGTAAAGCCGATCGAGCGGCGCGTGGAGCGCTTCAGCACATATTCGAGGATGTATTCGCCGACAAGAAGTTGTCGTTTGTCCTGGTCGCCGGACAATGGCGGGATGGTGGGTTCTGGGCGGCGCAGTTGCACCGGGGGGCGCAGCAGGTTCACTGCCGCGGGAGCGGGAACGGGGAACGGGGAAGAAGGCGCGGCCGCTGGCGGCGGCGCCTCCTGTTGCGCTTCAGCCTTTTCGGCTAGCCAGCGCTGTAGGCGTGGGGCGAAATGACGCGCATTTCTGATTCGATCCACTGTTCCACCTGCTCCATCAATTCGTCCGGGGTCTTACCTTCCGACGAAATCGGTTTGCCAACCGACACCGTGACGGTGCCCGGTTTCTTGATAAAGGAATTCTTTGGCCAGCATTCGCCGGAGTTCAGCGCGATCGGCACGACTACTGCGCCGGTTTCCACTGCCAGGCGCGTGCCGCCGCTCTTGTACTTGCCCTGCTGGCCGACCGGAATGCGGGTCCCTTCCGGGAACATGATAATCCATTGGCCGTCCTTGAGTCGACGCTTGCCGTGCGCAACAACGGATTTGAATGCATTCTTGCCTTGCTTGCGGTCGATCGGGATCATGCGCAGCAGCGCGATGCCCCAGCCGAAGAACGGGATGTACAGGATTTCTTTTTTGAATACAAACACCAGCGGGCGTGGCAGGTTCGCCAACAGGAAGATGGTCTCCCATGCCGACTGGTGCTTGGACAGGATGATCGCCGGGGCATCCGGGAAGTTTTCGTAGCCCTTGAACTGGTAGTTAATGCCGCAGATCCATTTGGCGCACCAGACGATGAAGACGTTCCAGCGCGACGTCACGAAATAGCGTTTGTTGTATGGCAGCGGCGCCGCCAGCATGCAGACTCCGGACCAGATGATGGTGGCAATCACCATCAGAACCATGAACAGGGCGGAACGCAGGAACAGAACGAAATTTCGCAACGACGGTCTCCAATCAATCGGATTTAAGTATATGGTCAACGGTGGCAGCCAGGTCGGGGAACACCTGCGTGCCCGGCGGCAGGCCGCCGGTGGCATGGGTTTTCTCGCCTTTGCCGGTCAACACCAGGAACGGCACGCAGCCGCTGATGAAGCCTGCCTGCAGGTCGCGCAGCGAATCGCCCACAGTCGGCACGCCTTTCAGGCTGATCTCGAACCGCTTCGAAATCTCCGTGAACATGCCAGGTTTTGGCTTGCGGCAGTCGCAGTTGTCGGCTGCAGCGTGCGGGCAGAAGAAGATCGCGTCGATATCGGCGCCAACCTGCTGCGCCAGGCGATGCATCTTCTGGTGGATCGCGTTCAGGGTGTTAATGTCGAAGTACTGGCGGGCGATACCCGACTGGTTCGACGCGATCACCACGCGGTAGCCGGCCTGGTTCAGGCGGGCGATGGCTTCCAGCGAGCCGGGGATGGGGATCCACTCGTCCGGCGACTTGATGAAGTCGGGCGAATCGTGGTTGATCACGCCATCCCGGTCCAGGATGATCAGCTTGGTCGGCTGGGTCTGCGGCATATCAGGCTGCCAGCTTGGAAATGTCGGCCACGCGGTTCATCATGCCGTGCAGGGAAGACAGCAGCGCCAGGCGGTTGTTGCGCAGCGCGATATCCTCTGCCATCACCATCACGTCGTTGAAGAAGGCGTCGACTTCTTCCTTCAATTGCGCCAGGGTCTTCAGGGTGGCGCTGAAGTCGCCTTTGGTCCATGCGGCGTCCACTTCCGGCGCCACGCGGCCCATGGCGGCGTGCAGGGCTTTTTCCGCAGCGTCCTGCAGCAGTTCGGCCTTGACCGTGGTGGCCTGTGCCAGCGCTTCCTCGTTCTTCTTCAGGATGTTGGTGATGCGCTTGTTGGCGCCGGCCAGCGAGACCGACTCCGGCAGCGCGGCGAAGGCTTGCACGGCCTCCAGGCGCTGCACGATGTCGTCCAGGCGGTCAGGATTCTGCGCCACCACGGCTTCGATCTCGTTCACGCTGAAGCCGCGCTCGCGCAGCATGCCGCGCAGGCGGTCGAGCATGAAGGCGGTGACTTCGGCGGTCGGGTCCTTGAAGTTCGGCACGGCTACGAATTGCGCGACGGCGTCGCCCAGCAGGGCGGAGATGGCCAGCGGCAGGCGTTTTTCCACCAGCATGCGCAGCACGCCCAGGGCGTGGCGGCGCAGCGCGAACGGGTCCTTGTCGCCGGTGGGCTGCAGGCCGATGGCCCAGATGCCGACCAGGGTTTCCACCTTGTCGGCCAGCGCCACGGCGGTGCCGGTGGCGGTGGACGGCAGGTTGTCGCCGGCGAAGCGCGGCTGGTAGTGCTCGGAAGCTGCCAGTGCGACTTCTTCGTGCTCGCCATCGTGGCGCGCATAGTAGGTGCCCATGATGCCTTGCAGCTCAGGGAATTCGCCCACCATGTCGGTCAGCAGGTCGGCCTTGGACAGGCGGGCGGCGCGTTCGGCCAGCGCCTTGTCGCCGCCCAGGCGGCCGGCGATGGCGGCGGCCAGCGAGGTGACGCGCTCGGAGCGTTCGGCCTGGGTGCCCAGTTTGTTGTGGTACACGACGTTCTTCAACAGCGGCAGGCGCGATTCCAGCGACTTCTTCTTGTCCTGCTCAAAGAAGAACTTGGCGTCGGACAGGCGCGGGCGCACCACGCGCTCGTTGCCGCCGATGATGGCAGCCGGGGTGTCGGTCGCAATGTTCGACACGATCAGGAAGCGCGAACGCAGCTTGCCGTTGGCGTCGGTCAGGGCGAAGTATTTCTGGTTGGTCTGCATGGTGAGGATCAGGCATTCCTGCGGCACGGCCAGGAATTCTTCCTCGAAGTGGCATTCGTACACGACCGGCCATTCGACCAGGGACGACACTTCTTCCAGCAGCGCTTCCGGCATCAGAACCTGGTCGGCGCCGGCCTTTTGCAGCAGGGCGGCGCGGATGGCGTCCTTGCGCGCGTCGAAGCCTGCGACGACCTTGCCCGCGTCGGCCAGGGTGGCGGCGTAGGATTCGGCGTCGGCGATCGTCACTTCACGCTTGCCTGGCGCGGTCAGGAAGCGGTGGCCTTCGGTCTTGTTCGATGCTGTCAGGCCCAGCAAGGTCAGTGGCAGCACGGTCGCGCCATGCAGGGCGATCAGCGCGTGGGCCGGGCGCACGAACTGCACGGTCTCGCCGTCCGGACGCTGGTAGCTCATGACCTTAGGAATCGGCAGCTTGGCGATGGTTTCTTCCAGCACGGCCTGCGCGCCTGCCTGCAGGGCGGAGCCGGCGGCCAGCTTGGTATAGAAGAAGCTTTCGGCTTTGCCGTCCTGGGCGCGCTCCATGTCGGCGACGGCGATATGGGCCAGGCCCATGGCGGCCAGTTTCTTGGTCAACGGGGCGGTCGGGTTGCCGTCGGCGTCCAGCGCGATGGCCACTGGCAGGATCTTTTCACGTACCTGCTTGTCCGGCGAGGTGGCGCGGACCTTGGTGATCGACACGGCCAGGCGGCGCGGGGTGGCATAAGTGGTGGCGACGCTGTCTTCTTCCAGGAAGTCGCGCGATTTCAGGCCGTTGACGATGCCGGAGGCGAAAGCGGCGCCCAGCTTGGACAGGGCTTTCGGCGGCAGTTCTTCGGTCAGCAGTTCGATGAGCAGGGTCTGATTCATGTTCGGTATTCTTTTATTTGGCGACCATCGGGAAGCCGAGGCGTTCGCGAGACTCGTAGTAGGCCTGGGCGACCATGCGCGACAGGTTGCGCACGCGGCCGATATAGGCGGCGCGCTCGGTCACGGAAATGGCGCCGCGGGCGTCC
The DNA here is from genome assembly GCA_966077345.1 of uncultured Duganella sp. Classification (GTDB taxonomy): domain Bacteria; phylum Pseudomonadota; class Gammaproteobacteria; order Burkholderiales; family Burkholderiaceae_D; genus Rugamonas. Next base: position 58,157 of record CBHREK010000029.1, on the reverse strand, counting down.
AGCATATTGAAGCTGTGCGAGGCTTTCATGATCTGCTCGTAGGCCGGCAGTGTCAGTTGCAGCTCGATCAGGCGCTTCGCTTCGGATTCGTGGTTGGCGAATTGCGCGAACAGCAGGTCGGTGTTGGCGTGCTCGAAGTTGTAGGTGGACTGTTCCACTTCGTTCTGGTGGAACACGTCGCCGTACTTCAGCTGCTTCTTCTCCCCGTTCTCTTCCCACTCGGTCCACACCAGGTCGTAGACGTTTTCCACGCCCTGCAGGTACATGGCCAGGCGCTCGACGCCGTAGGTGATCTCGCCCAGGACCGGCTTGCAATCGAGGCCACCCACTTGCTGGAAGTAGGTGAACTGGGTCACTTCCATGCCGTTCAGCCAGACTTCCCAGCCCAGGCCCCAGGCGCCCAGGGTCGGGCTTTCCCAGTCGTCTTCCACGAAGCGTACGTCGTTCTGTTTCAGGTCCAGGCCCAGCGCTGCCAGGGAACCCAGGTACAGGTCCAGGATGTTTTCCGGCGCCGGCTTCAGGACCACCTGGTATTGGTAGTAATGCTGCAGGCGGTTCGGGTTTTCGCCGTAGCGGCCGTCTTTCGGGCGGCGCGATGGCTGGACGTAGGCGGCACGCCAAGGCTCAGGGCCGATGGCGCGCAGGAAAGTGCCGGTGTGGAAGGTGCCCGCGCCGACTTCCATGTCGTACGGCTGGAGCAATGCGCAGCCCTGCTTGTCCCAGTAGGTTTGCAGGGTCAGGATAATTTGTTGAAATGTCAGCATCGTGGTCGTTGGTGGCGCCTTGGCGCGAGCGTTATCGGTTCGCTAAAACGGCTCATTTTAGCGGGTTTTGCGGCGAACCTGTAGAGTTTTGCCCGGCCTGGCAGTCCTTTGATCCATATCAAACCCCGGCGGTGCCAAGTGAACCGCAGGGCCGCCGCCGCGTCCAAGCAGCATGGACGGTCCAAATGCCGACTTCGATTCCCCGTGGAAGCATGCCCCTGAGCGCTATCTGGCTGATTTTGCGGAACTTTTCCTGCTTGAAACGCGGGAAAGGCAAGTTGCGCCCGACAGCCTGGAACAGGAGCTCGGCCAATGTATGCGCGATGGGGCACTTGGGCGGCGTCGACTGGACAAGCTGATGCGCGTTACTGAACCGGACAGTTCCAGTTGCTTGTGGCATATCGAAGTCCAGACCGCCAGCCAGGCTGATTTTGCGGAGCGCATGTTTATTTGCTACTACCGCCTGTATGAATGCTTTCGCATGCCGGTGCGTAGCATCGCTATCCTGGGTGATCTCAGCCCAACTTGGCGCCCGGATGGCCTGGAAATGATTTCCGGGCGCACGCATCTGAATTTCGGATTCGAAGCGATCAAGTTAATCGACTTTGAGGACCGGATCGCGGAACTACTGTTGAGCGACAACGTTTTCGCGTGGCTGGTTTCGGCGCATGTGGCGACCCTTCGCACTCGCCGGGAACTTGAGGACCGCATGCGCGTCAAAGGCTGTCTGCTAACAGGGATTCATGCTTGTGGTTGGCCTAAGGAAAAAGTTCTCGATGTTCATGAGTTAATCGATCGGATGATGCGCTTGCCTTGGGGTTTGCAGCAACAGCTGGATGCCAGGTTGGAGAACTTGTTTGGGAGGAGTGCCATGCCTTACATGAGTGCGTATGAACATCGCGTTGAAAAGCGTGCCAAGATCAAAGGCCGCCAGGAAGGCCGGTTGGAAGGCCGGATGGAAGGACGGGAGGAAGGACGGGTGGAAGGCCGGATGGAAGGATGGGAGGAGGGACTACGGGAGGGGAAGCTGTGCATATTGCGCCAGGTCGTCCTGTCCCAACTTGGGTTGCGTTTTGGTCCGTTGGATGAGCACGTGCAGCAAGTGATCGCCGCAGGCACCGTCGAGGATCTGGAGCGCCAAATCATCGCTGTGCTGGAAGCAAAAAGTATCGAAGATGTCATCGGGAGCGCAAAACACTGACTGGTTTTGCGCTCCATTTCGCTAGCGCCTGACAGCTCGCGACCAGAGCCAGGCGCCCGCGATGGCAAATGCGGCGAGCGCGAGGAACAGCTTGTTTTGCAGCTTGATGTAAGGTGTGTCGCCCGACATGCCTTGTACCGTTGCGCTCAGTACGCCCGGCTGGCGATAAGGCAGCGCGTGTACTACTTCGCCGCGTGGGGAGATTACGACCGTGGCGCCGCTGTTGGTGGCGCTCAGCATCGGTCGGCCGGTTTCCAGCGCACGCATCTGCGACATCTGCAAGTGCTGTGGAATCGCAATCGATTCCCCGTACCAGGCCAGCTCGGACACGTTCAGCATTACCGTGGCGCCGGTCAGCGAAATCTGCTCTGCGATCTCTTCACCGAACACGTTTTCGTAGCAGATATTCGGCAGCACTTTCTGGTCTTTCACCGGGAACGGGGCCTGGATCACAGCGCCGCGTGTCTGGTCGCCGAGCGGGATCTGCATCAGGTTGGTGAACCAGCGGAAGCCGGTCGGGATGAATTCGCCGAACGGCACCAGGTGGTGCTTGTCATAGCGATACGTGCTGCTGGAGAGCGAAGGCGGCAAGCCCAGCACGCTGTTCGAATATTCCATGCCGTTGGTCATTGGCATGCCCAACACGATGTGGCTGCCGGTGCGGCGCGCGAACTGGCCGTAAGAGTCCAGGTAGCCAGGCGGCAGTTGCGAGGCGAACAGCGGCACGCCCGTTTCAGGGATCGCGATCAGGTCCGCCGGGGCCGACGTCACTACTTGCTGGTACATGCGCAGGATGTCGCCGAGATGCCTGGCGTCGAACTTGTTCTCCAGCGGGACGTTGCCCTGCACCAGGCGTACCGACAGCGGCTTGCCGGCCGGCGCAGTCCACTCGATCCGGCCAAGTGCGAAGCCGCCGATCCAGATCGTGGCAACCAGTGCGATCGCCTTGTAGCGGAATGGATGCATCAGCAGCGGCAGGGCGCCGGCGGTGATGGCCGCGAGCCAGCTGATGCCGTACACGCCCAGCACCGGCGCATAGCCGGCCAGCGGCGAAGTATTGTGGGCGTAGCCAGCAGTCACCCAAGGGAAACCGGTGAACAGCCAGCCGCGCAGGAATTCGAACAGGGCCCAGCAAGCCGGCAGCACCAGCAGCGTGGCGGCAGGCAGCGGCAGCGGCCAGCGCTTGCGCAGCCAGGCGGTGGCAGCCAGGGCGCCCGAAGCATACAGTGCCATCGCGGCTGCCAGCAGGGCAATCGAAATGGCCGCCAGAGGCGCCGGCATGCCGCCGAAATTATGGATTGCGATGTACAGCCAATGGAACCCCGCCAGGCACCAGCCGAAGCCGAAGGCCCAGCCGACCAGGGCGGCAGCGCGCACCCCGTCGGCACGCAAGGCCTGGTAAGCCAGCATTGCCAGCGAAAGGATTTGCAGCGGCCACCAGCCGAATGGCGCGAACGCAAACACGCCCGCCGCGCCGGAAACGGCGGCGATCAGCATGCGGCTACGGGTAGAACGGGGCGCGGCAGGCGGTTCGCCTGCCTTGGTCTTACGCCAGCGCATCAGTCCTGCTCGTCCACGGAGGCTGGCAGTTTTTCTACAGTCAGCACATGGACCTGGCGCGCATCGGCGCGCAGTACTTCAAAGCGCAGGTTGGCGATGTCGAAGGTGTCGCCCTTGTGCGGCATGCGCCCAAGGTGCTTGGCCACCAGGCCGCCGATGGTGTCGACATCCTCGTCGGCCAGGTCGGCATCCAGCTCTTCGTTGAACTGTTCCAGTTCGGTCAGCGCCTTGATGCGCCAGCGCGGGCCGATCTTGCCTTCCTTGATGGAGAGGATATTGTCTTCTTCTTCGTCGAAATCGTATTCGTCTTCGATATCGCCGACGATCTGCTCCAGCACGTCCTCGATGGTGATCAGGCCGGCCACGCCGGAGTACTCATCGACCACGATGGCCATATGGTTATGGTTGGCGCGGAAGTCGCGCAGCAGCACGTTCAGGCGTTTCGATTCCGGGATGAAGATCGCCGGGCGCAGCATGTCGCGCACGTCGAACGATTCTTCCGCGTAGTAGCGCAGCAGGTCCTTGGCCAGCAGGATGCCGACTACCTTGTCGCGTTCGCCTTCAATGGCAGGGAAGCGCGAGTGGGCCGTTTCCAGCACCAGCGGGATCCATTCCTCGATCGGTTTCGTGATGTCGATGACGTCCATCTGCGAGCGCGGGATCATGATGTCGCGCGCCGACAGGTCCGACACCTGGAACACCCCTTCGATCATCGACAACGCGTCGGCGTCGATCAGGTTGCGTTCGTGGGCGTCGTGCAGGACTTCAAGCAGCTCCGAGCGGCTCTCGGGCTCAGGGGAAATCAGGGCGGTGAGTCGCTCGAACAGCGACCGGTGTGGTTTAGCGTCATTCCTGACGCTACTAGAGTGCTCTTGCATAATTGGCATTAAAGCCGTTGTTCCGAAGTGCTATAGCATACACTAAACGGCCGAGGCCCGGCCGAAATTATCAGATTGGAAACTCATGCAGATCAGTGCAGTCACCTATGGATCCGACCAGTGCGGCCTCGTTTGCGGTTACCTGTTCGGGCGCGGCCCGCAACCGGTGCCGATCGAAGCCTCCGAGGCCGAGCAATGGCTGCGCGACACAGGCACCCCGGCAGGAGAGTTCATCTGGCTGCATTTCAACCTTGCCAACACCGCCAGCGAAAAATGGATGCGCGAACATGCCGTGCTGGCCAATGAATATTACGACAGCCTGCATGAAGAGGGCGCGCGCTCGACCCGCATCGAGCAGGCCGACGATACCCTGGTGGCCGTGGTCAACGACGTGCTGCGCGACTTCAGTTTCGAGCCGTCGGATATTTCCAGCGTCTGCCTGAGCGTCGACCGGCGGCTGGTGGTCAGCGCGCGGCGCAAGCCCTTGCAGGCAGTCGAACGGCTGCGCCAGGCCGTTCGCGGCGGCGAGAACCTGGTGTCGAGCGTAGTGCTGCTGACCCACCTGCTGCGCGACCAGGCCGATGTGTTGACGCGCATCGTGCGCGACGCGACCGGCAAGGTGGACCGCATCGAAGACAATCTCCTGTCGGGCAAGCTGAAATTCAAGCGCGCCGACCTGGGCGCCTTGCGGCGGGTACTGGTGCGGCTGCAACGGCTGCTGGCGCCGGAGCCGGCAGCCTTGTTCCGCCTGCTGCAACGCCCGCCGTCGTGGGCCAGCGAGGCGGACCGGCAGGAGCTGCGCGAATCGACCGAGGAATTTGCGGTAGTGCTGAACGACATGGCGGCGCTGCAGGAGCGCATCAAGCTGCTGCAGGAAGAGATTGCAGCCCTGGTCAACGAAGCCAATAACCGCAGCCTCTACGTGTTGACCATCGTGACGGTGCTGGCGCTGCCTATCAATATCATTGCCGGCCTGCTGGGGATGAATGTCGGCGGCGTGCCGCTGGCCGATGACAAGGCCGGCTTCTGGATCATCGCCGGCATCGTTGTGCTGTTCACCGTGGTGGCGGGGGCGTGGCTGTTCCGCCAGCGTAACGATTAGAAAGCGCTCCCGCGCTCTTTCAGCCACTGCGTGAACAGGTCCACGCGAGGCGACCCGCGCTGGCGGCCTACGGCAAACGAATAAGTGCCGCTTTCGATAGCGGCTGGCAGGACGCGTTCAAGTGTGCCGTTCTCGAGCATTGCCGCGACAAAGCCCTCCGGCACCACCAGCACGCCGAGTCCTTGCATGGCAGCCTGGATCGCCAGCACGGTGTTGTCAAATTCAATGGCCGGGGCCAGCGTCCTGGCATCCATGCCATGCGCCTGGCTCCATACTGGCCACAGGTCGGGCCGCGAGCGCATGCCGATGCGCGGCGTCGTGGCCAGCCAGTCCATGTTGCCCGGCTCGCGTGAGCACAGGCCTGATGCGAAGGATGGACTCGATACCATTACGCAGTGCTCGCGCATGAACACCTGTGATGGCATCCCGCGCAATTCCGCCACATCCCGCCGCAGGAAAACATCGACCGGCGCGGAAGGATTGATGTCGCCATCCGCGGTGCGCACATCAATGTGGATGTGCGGATATCGCTGGCGGAAGCCCGTCAGTTCCGGAATCAGCCAGTGCATGGCCAGCGTCACGCTGGTGTCGACCAGGATCGTTGACTGGTTTCCCGAACCGCCGCCGGCTTCGAGCATGTTGACGATTTCCGCCATCTTGCCGGCGGCCTGTTCATGCAGCTGCCGGCCGGCGGCGGTTAGCGCGGCCGCGTTGCCGGCCGCGCGCTCGAACAGTATTTGCCTGAGGTGTTCTTCCAGCGCCTGGACCTGGCGGCTGACGGCGCCCGGCGTCAAGTGCAGGGCTTGTGCCGCCTGGCGGAAACCGCCTTCCCGCACGACGATGCAGAAAACATGGAGTGCATGGAGGGGCGGACGGGTCATCGATTGCTCGGCAAGATAGTGTTGAGGATTACTCAACACATCATACCAAGATCTCGTTTGAACGCCTGTCGGCCAAGCGGCACACTGCGCGCATGAACAATACTTATTGGATGTTTGTGGTCATGGTGGTCTTTACCGTGTCGAGCCCGGGGCCGGGGGTGCTGATGACGCTGGACAATGCCATTGCGACCGGCTGGCGCGCGGCCATGCATGGAGTCCTGGGACTGGCCATCGGCGCCGCGTTCATGGCCGGCTTGTCTTCGGCCGGCATAGGACTGCTGATTCGTTCTTCGCCGGCTTCATTCCTGCTGCTGAAGTATTGCGGTGTCAGCTACCTCTTCTTCCTCGCCTGCAAGGCCTGGCGCCGCGTGCCTGCACCCATCGGACAAGGCGCGGCGGCCGACGATGCGCAAGGCGCCGGCAGCTATCGCAAGCGCCTGCTGCGCGGCGCTCTCCTTCAGGCGAGCAACCCGAAGTCGCTGCTGTTCTTCCTCTCTGTCCTGCCGCAAATGGCCGGCGCCGCGGGAGCCGCGCAACAGCAGGTGCCGCTGGCCCTGGCCATTGCCACCTACTGCATGGTGCTGGTTGTGATCCACGGGATCTACGCAGGGCTGGCGGCGAACGCGAGGGCGTGGCTCAGCCGGCCGGGCGCTGCACGCATCCTGTCGCGCCTGAGCGCTTTGGTGTTCTGCGCCTTTGGCGTGACGATGCTGGCGCTGGACGTCTAGTACGGGGCGGCGTAACCGAGGCCGGTGACGATTTCGGTCTCGATGCCTTCCATCTCGGCCGCTTCTTCATCGTCCTCGTGGTCGTAGCCCTGGGCGTGCAATACGCCGTGTACGATCAGGTGGGCGGTGTGCTCTTCAACAGTCTTCTTCTGCTCGGCCGCTTCGCGCTGCAGCACGTCGGTGCACAGGATGATGTCGGCGCGGGTCGGTTCGTCCTCGTCCATTTCCTCGCCCTCGTTGTAGGCGAAGGTCAGCACATTGGTGGCGTAGTCCTTGCCGCGGTAGTCGCGGTTCAGCTCCTGGCCTTCTTCCGCATCGACGAAACGGATGGTCAGTTCGGCCGGCGCGAACAGGGCCGCCTTGACCCATTTGCGGATCATTGGGCGGGTGATTTCTTCCTGCAGGCGCGGGTCGGCGTATTGGACGGACAGGGCCAGCTTATTTTTTTCGGACATTGCGCACAGCTTTCACAGCGGGTTTCACGGTTTGCAGCAGGGGCGCCAGCTCGGCGCTGGCTTCCTGTGCATTTTCATAAGCATCGACGATGCGCGCCACCAGCGGATGGCGTACCACGTCGGCGCTGGAGAACTGGCTGAAGGCGATGCCGCGCACATTGCGCAGCACGTGCATGGCATCGACCAGGCCTGATTTCTGGTGCTTCTGCAGGTCGATCTGGGTCACGTCGCCCGTCACTACGGCCTTGCTGCCAAAGCCGATACGGGTCAGGAACATTTTCATCTGTTCGACGGTGGTGTTCTGCGCCTCGTCCAGGATGACGAAGGCGTGGTTCAGGGTGCGGCCGCGCATATAGGCCAGCGGGGCGATCTCGATCACCTGCTTCTCGAACATCTTCTGCGTGCGGTCGAAGCCGAGCAGGTCGTACAGCGCGTCGTACAGCGGGCGCAAATACGGGTCGACTTTCTGCGCCAGGTCGCCCGGCAGGAAGCCCAGGCGCTCGCCCGCTTCCACCGCGGGGCGGGTCAGGATGATGCGCTTGACCGCGTCGCGCTCCAGGGCGTCGACCGCGCAGGCCACTGCCAGATAGGTTTTGCCGGTACCGGCCGGGCCGATGCCGAAGCTGATGTCGTGGTCGAGGATATTACGCAGGTAGCGGATCTGGTGCGGCGTGCGGCCGCGCAGGTCGTTGCGGCGCGTCTTCAATACCGGGCTGGTGATGTCCGGTTCGTGGAAGGGCGGCTCTTCGCCGGCCGGGGCGAAATCGTCCGGCGCTTCGCTGGCGCGCTGCTCGACCAGGGCGAGCTGGACTTCCTCCACCGGCACTACCTTGTCGGCGACTTCATAGAAGCGCTCCAGGATGGCGACGGCGCGTTCGGCATTGGTGCCGCTGACGATGAACTTTTCGCCGCGGCGGAAAATGGTCACGTCCAGCGCGGCCGAAATCTGGCGCAGGTTTTCATCGAGCGGGCCGCACAAATGGGCCAGGCGCGTGTTGTCCAGCGGTTCTGGAACGAAGTAGTGCGGTTGCACCGGGGTTTTTGTTTTCAAAGTATCGCTTCTCCGCGCAGGGAGTAATCCAGGCTTTCGGTGATGCGCACGCTGACCATCTGGCCAACCAGCGCTTGCGCATTGGCGCCGCCGTCGAAATGGACGGTGCGGGTATTGCTGGCGCGGCCCTGCATTTCATTGCCGCCGCGCTTGGACGGGCCTTCCACCAGCACCTGCATGGTCATGCCGACCATGGCGGCGCTGTGGCGCTTGGTGTTCTCGTCGAACAGGGCTTGCAGGCGCTGCAGGCGGGCCGACTTGACTTCGGCCGGGGTATCGTCGGCCAGGTTGGCGGCCGGAGTGCCGGGCCGCTTGCTGAAGATGAAGCTAAAGCTGTTGTCGAAATCGACGTCCTGCACCAGCTTGTACATGGCTTCGAAATCCTCGTCGGTCTCGCCGGGGAAGCCGACGATGAAGTCGGATGAGATCACCACGTTCGGGCGCACCGCGCGCACCTTGCGGATGATGGACTTGTATTCCAGCGCAGTGTAGCCGCGCTTCATGGCGCCCAGGATCTTGTCCGAGCCATGCTGGGCCGGCAGGTAGAGCTGGTCGGCCAGTTTCGGGATCTTCGCGTAGCAGTCGATCAGGCGCTGCGTGAATTCTTTCGGGTGGCTGGTGACGAAGCGGATGCGCTCGATGCCCGGGATCTCGGCCACGTATTCGATCAGCATGGCGAAATCGGCCACGCTGCCGTCGGCGGTTTCGCCGCGGAAAGCGTTCACGTTCTGGCCAAGCAGCATGACTTCCTTCACGCCCTGCGCGGCCAGGCCGGCGACTTCGGTCAGCACGTCCTCGAAGCGGCGCGACACTTCTTCGCCGCGGGTATAGGGCACCACGCAGTAGGAGCAGTACTTGGAACAGCCTTCCATGATCGAGACGTAGGCGAAGGCGCCCTCCACGCGTGCCGGCGGCAGGTGGTCGAACTTTTCGATCTCCGGGAAGCTGATGTCGATCTGCGGCTTGCCGGTGTGGCGGCGCAGTTCTATCATCTTCGGCAGCCGGTGCAGGGTTTGCGGGCCGAACACCACGTCCACCAGCGGCGCGCGCTTGACGATGGCTTCGCCCTCCTGCGAGGCGACGCAGCCGCCCACGCCAATTACCAGTTCAGGCTTGGCTTGCTTGAGCTTCTTGAAGGTGCCCAGGTCAGAAAACACCTTTTCCTGCGCTTTTTCGCGCACCGAGCAAGTGTTGAGGAGGATAACGTCGGCGTCTTCCGGGGATTCGGTGCGTACCAGTCCCTCGGACGCGCCGAGCAGGTCTGCCATCTTGTCCGAGTCGTACTCGTTCATTTGGCAGCCGAAGGTTTTGATGAATACTTTTTTCTGCATACCTGCAAGTTTACCGTAAATCGCCGCCTGCCCCTTGAAAACAGGCCCGGCGGGCTCTAGAGTTAAAAGAGCAATTTTCTGCGGGAGCGACGTCATGGCTATCAATGGAATAGGACCAACCACCCCGAATTTCCAGCAGGTCGACAATGCCGCTGCCGAGCGCCGCCTGGCCGAACAGCGTCAGTTGCAACAGGAAGAGCAACGCATCCGCGAACAACAGGCGGCAAGCACCGAGCAAGTCAGTACCCGCCGCGAAGAAACTCGTGCCTTGGAGCAAGCCCAATCGGCTGAGCTGCAAGACTTCCTCACCCGGCAAGACTTGCTGGCCCAAAATGTCCAGTCAAGCCAGCGCACGCCAGGTACGCCGGCCCCCGGCAGCATTATTTCCGTTACGGCCTGAAATATCCGCGCAACACAATTTCCGTATGGTTCTTTCGTGCGACACAGGAATAATGACTGTGTTGAAATGGCATTGTTGTCAAGATTTTCGGCAAATCATCGCCAAGTCTTGATGTTGAACAAGGTTCGCTTCGCAGGGCAGTAAGAAGATTAGCAAGACTGCAAGGCCCTTTCCTCAACACTCCACTGTCAAGAGAGGATCATCATGGCACACCACGCTCTCGCTTCGCAGGAAAGCTACAACCCGAATCACCTGCTGGACATCCTGCTCGGCAAAATGCAATTGAAGAACGATGCTGCGCTGTCGCGCATGCTGGAAGTGGCACCCCCTGTCATCAGCAAAATCCGCCACCACCGCTTGCCGGTCGGCGCTTCGCTGCTGATTCGCATGCATGAAGTAACCGGCATGAGCATCCGCGAACTGCGCGACTTGATGGGCGACCGCCGCACCAAGTACCGCCTGTCGGATGCACAAGGCCGCCCAAAGCCAGAGGACAAGCCAGTCGGCGCCTCGACCCAGGGCGGCATGCCGCAGGCCAGCGCCCACTAAGCCATCAGCACCATCGCAATTTCTTCATATTGCAGTTCCGTTTCACGGAACAGGTGCAGGAAAGTGTCTTCGCCCAGGTTGAGCGCTTTCCAGGCAATCGGGGAAACGGGCGGCACCAGGTCGTCCGCTTTCTGTACCAGGTCCAGCGCATGCACCACCGCGTCGGCCACGTGCACGATGGCTGCCAGGAAGCCGGCCCCCGGCGTTCCTGGCTCATGATGGCCGGCGATCGCCAGCCGCATCGTATCTGAAAAATTCCAATGCTCCGCCAGGGCCAGGCCGGCTTCGACGTGGTCGATGCCAAGCACTGCGCGTTCTGCGTCCAGCGTATAACAGTCATTTGCCTTCTGGTAGGCGATCACTTCCGCATACAGGTCGGGGAAAGTCGAGACCAGCACCAGGCGCCCGATATCGTGCAGCAGTCCAGCCGTGAAAGCATAGTCCTGGTTGAAGCGCACGTGGCGCGCCAGCACCTTGGCGCAGGCCGCCGTGGCTATCGAATGGCGCCAGAACATGCTGTGGTCGAAGCCGGGGCACAGCTTGTCGGCAAAGCAGCCGGTGACGGCCGCCGCCGTGATCAGGTTGCGCGTGCTCTGGAAGCCAAGGAAAGTAATTGCCTGCTGGATGGTGGTGACCTTGACCTGCAGGCCGAACAGCGACGAGTTGGCAAGGCGCAGCGTCTTGGCGGTCAGGGCCTGGTCATGCGAGACCTTCTTCGCCAGCACCGCGATATCGATTTCCTCCTGGTCTACGCTGTTCAGCAACTCCATCACCACGGCAGGCAGCGAGGGCAGGTCATCCAGGTTCCTGACCACATCGTCGTAACTGAGCTGCTCGCTCATGCAACCTCCTTGCCGACGCGGAATTCGGTGACCAGCGCACGCAACATATTGGCCGCAGCGTCCTCGGCATTGGCGGGATCGTGGCGGCGGAACAGCACGCCAATGCGCGCCAGCTGCGCCTCACGTTCGGCGGCCGTTTGGGCAGGATCGGGCGGCGTGTCGTCAACCACGGCCAGCGATTCAATACCATGGCCGGGCAAGCGCTCCAGCATGCGTTCGGTCAGCACGGTGCCTGCCGGCAGCAGGACCTGGCCATGCTTGTCCAGCAATTCATCGGAAAGGACCATGCCAGGCTCGGCTTTTGCCAAGGGCAGGTGGCGGTATGTCGCCGTCATTTGTTTATCTCCCACATAAGCATGCCAAATCTTACATCAGTGCCGGCAATGCATCACTCTTAAAATCTTGCCAAGCGACACCGGTTCCCTTACATTGGTGGGAATAATGGGGGGAGTGAATGTTTGGTATCCAAGGCCGACTGACTGCACTGTTCGTTGTGATCGTCACCGTTGTGCTGGGCATTTCCGGCACCTACGCACAGTACAGCCTGGGCCATGAACTGGAAGTGGCAAACCAGCGCCTGCGCGAAGGCGTGCTGACCCGTTTGCAAACCAGCTTGCCCTCCGCCCTGTGGGACCTCGACAAAGCCAAGGTCGACAACATCGTGGCAGCCGAGATGCTGCCGCCGGAATTGGTTGCCATCCGCGTCTACGACACCTCGGTTGGCCTGTTCTCCGGCAAACGCCGCAAGGATGACGGCAGCATCGTCCCCATCGAATCCGAAACCACCGTGCAGGGCGCGCCGGTGGTTGCCGACCTGGCCTACCGCGATGCCGGCGCCGCCGGCAGTGCCCTGAAACCGGTGATCGTCGGCCGCGTGGTGGTCAATTTCAGCCGCGCCCAGATCGACGCCACGCTGGCTGCCGAAGTGCGGCGCAAAGTGGTGGAAGTGCTGACGCTGGACCTGATCCTGGTGGTGGCGCTGGCGCTGTCCCTGCGCATCGTGTTCGACCCCTTGAAGAAACTGCGCGACGGCCTGTTTGAACTGGCCACGCGCGGATCCGACGAAGTCGAGGAACTGCCGGAAAAGCGCAGCGACGAACTGGGCGACGTGATCCGCGGATTCAACGCCATCCAGCGCAAAGTGAAATCGATCATCAAGCGCACCCGCGAGGCGGAAGACCTGGCGCGCCGCTCGGCGCAGGAAACGGCGCAGGCGCTGGACGACCTGCAGCGCACCCAGGAATCGCTGTTGCAGGCCGAACGCCTGGCCTCGCTGGGCTCGCTGGTGGCCGGCGTGGCGCACGAGATCAACACGCCGGTCGGCATCGCACTGACCAGCGCTTCGGTGCTGATGGACGCCACCACGGCCGTCGACGAATCGATGAAGGCCGGCCAGGTGAAGAAGTCGGAAATCCAGAAATACATCGACACCGCCGGCGAAAGCGCGCGCCTGATCATGAACAATGCTTACCGCGCGGCGCACCTGATCCACAGCTTCAAGCAGATCGCGGTCGACCAGGTCAGCGAGGCGCGGCGCCGTTTCGAGCTGAAGGAATATATCGGCGAAGTGGTATCGAGCCTGCAGCCAAAGCTGAAGAAAACCGGCATCGTGGTCGCCATCAACTGCCCTGACGATGTCATGCTGGACAGCTACCCCGGCGCCTTGGCCCAGGTCATCACCAACCTCACGCTGAATTGCGTGGAACACGCCTTCGAGCCCGATGGCGCGGGCAATATCGACATCAACGTCATCCCGGAAGGCGACACCATCGAGATGCAGGTCGTCGACAACGGCAAAGGCATCCCTCCCGATATGCTGGACAAGGTATTCGACCCCTTCGTCACGACGCGGCGCGGGCAGGGCGGCACTGGCCTTGGCCTGAACATCGTCTTCAACCTGATCGTCAAGCAGTTCGGCGGCACCATTTCGGTATCGAGCACGCTAGGGAAGGGCGCCAGCTTTATTTTCCGCATCCCACGCGTGACGCCGGGCGACGGGAGCGAGGAAAAACATCCCGATGCCCAGCTGCACGCACCACCGGTGACCTGAGCGCCGCCACAGCCGCATCTGCCGCATACTGAAGCCATGCCGGGAGAATTGTCATGGATAAGCAACGCCTGGTCGCCTTGCTGCGCGGCATAAATGTCGGACGCGCAAAACGCGTTGCGATGGCTGACCTGCGCAAGGTGCTGAGCGATATGGGGTATGGCGATGTGCGCACCCTCCTCAACAGTGGCAACGTCGTGTTCGATTGCAACGCCACCGATGCGGCTGACTGCGCGGCCCGCATCGAAGAGGCGCTGGTGCTGAAGCTCGGCGTACCCGCCAAAGTCACTGTGATCGAAGCCGCCCAGTTGGCTGAGATCGTCAAAGAAAACAGTTTGCAGAATGTGGCCGATGATCATTCGCGGCTGCTGGTTGCTGTGCTCAACAAGCCTGATGAAGACCGGGGCAAGCTGGAGCCGCTGGCGCGGCAGAGCTGGCAGCCGGAAGCGTTCGCGCTGGGCCGCCATGCTGCCTATATCTGGTGCCCGGACGGGGTGCTGGCCAGCCGTGCCGCCGCCGCAATGGGCAAGGCGCTGGGTGATGCGGTCACTTCCCGCAACTGGAGCACCATCAGCAAATTGCACGCAATGGCAAATAATTAGTTGTCGACGGGCAGGTTGAGCGACTAAAATCGGCTGTCAACGAATTTGTCAGATGAGCAATGAAAATTAACGACTCGATAAGAGGAGCCATGATTCTTGGCGCCGTCGTATTGGCCCTGGTAATCGGCGGCTTTGCTGTGGCCGACAATGGCTGGCAGAAGGTCAGTTGCATCGGCCGCGCCATCGCCGGTGGTGTCGCCTGGAGCAATATCCACAGCGTTTGCGGTTTATGACTGGCGCGCGCGCCGCTCGGTCACCGATTCATATCCCACTCCCCAGCTATCGGTTTCCACCTCGTCGATGATGACGAAGGTGGTGGCTGGGTCCTTGTTCAGCACCTCCTGCAGCATTTTAGTGGTGCGAACGATCAGTTCCTTCTTCTGTTCCGTGGTCGGGCCGCCTTGTTCGCGGGTGACTTTGATATTCACGTAGGGCATGTCGCTCTCCTTACCAGTTGCCGGCTGCCGCGCCGTCGTCGACGGTCAGCACATGGCCGGAGATAAAGCTGGAATCGGTCAGGTAGAGCACCGCGTCGGCGATATCATCGGCCGTGCCCATTTTGTGGGTTGGCACCAGGCCCTTCAGGAATTCCTGGGTGCCGGCATCCGTGCTGTGCAGCGGAGTGCTGATGATGCCTGGCGCCACCGCATTGACCTTGATGTTCTTGTTCGCCACTTCCAGTGCCAGCGCGCGGGTCGCCATGTTCAGGCCACCCTTGATCAGTACCGGCAGCAGGGCGGTGGCCTTGGCTGGCGTGACGCCCAGGCTGGCGGTGATGTTGACGATATGACCGCCGCCGTTATTCTCCATATGGCGCACTGCTTCCTGCGCCGGGAACAGGAAGCCCTTCAGGTTGGTCGCTACCAAGGCATCGGTTTCCGCTTCAGTGTAATCAACGGTCGGTTTGGCGATGAAGATGCCGGCGTTATTCACCAGGATGTCGACCTTGCCGAAACGGGCGGCGGCTTTCTCGAACAAATCCTTGGCCGTTTGCGGCGAAGCGATGTCGCCGGCTACCGGCAGGAAGTTGGCCGGATTGCCCAGTTGGGCGGCCGCGGTTTGCAGGCGGTCCATGGTGCGGGCGTTGCCGACCACGTTGTAGCCGCGTGCCAGGTAGGCCTTGGCGATGGCGAAGCCCAGGCCGCTGGAAGCGCCGGTAACGATTGCTGTCTTGGTCATTTGAAACTCCATGAGTTTGGTTAAGGTGAGTCCACTATACTTATGACGTTCAGGTGGATAAATATGGTTCCCGGCAATTGAATTGATACATGGGGTAATGAATGCAGCGCCATTTCGACGATATGCAATTGGGCAGCATCGAGCTGTTCGTACTGGCGGGTGAGCAGGGCAGTTTCACCGCCGCTGCGGCCATGGCGGGCGTGACGCCGGCGGCGGTGAGCCGTTCCATCTCGCGGCTGGAGGAGCGCCTGGGCGTGCGGCTGTTCGTGCGCACCACGCGGCAGATCCGCCTGACCGATGGCGGCAGGGTGTATTTCGAACAGTGCCGGCAAGCGCTGTCGCAGCTGGTGGAGGCCGAGCGCGAAGTGACGGGGCAGCAGACTACGCCGTCCGGCAAGCTGCGCATCAGCGTGACGACGCCGTATGCGCATTACCGTTTGCTGGAGCGGGTGGCGGCGTTTCGCTTGCAGTTCCCGGAAGTGCAGGTCGAAGTCCACATCAGCAACCGCAACATCGATTTCGCGGACGAGGGCTATGACCTCGCCGTGCGCGGCCGCGCGCCGCAGGATTCGACCCTGGTGGCGCGCAAGATGGAGGATGCGGCGCTGGTGCTGGTGGCGGCGCCGTCTTACCTGAAGCGGCGCGGCAAGCCGAAGTCGCTTGAAGAACTGGAAGGCCATGACTGCATCCAGTTCGTGTTGCCCAGTACCGGGCGGCTGGTGCCCTGGCAATTCATGCGCGACGGGACGGAAATCGAAATGACGTGCGGCGATGCCATCGTGTGCGCGGAAGACTTCCTGGGCATGAGCACACTGGCCGTGTATGGCGGCGGCATTACGCAGACCTACCGCTTTACCGTGGAGCGCGAACTGGCCAGCGGGGCGCTGGTCGAACTGCTGCCGCAGCATGGCGGCTGCTCAAGGCCGTTTTACCTGATTTATCCGCACGCGCGCCATTTGTCGCTGCGCGTGCGCAGTTTCGTCGACTTCCTGCTGCACTAGCCTTTCTGCTGGCGCTGGCGGAAGGCTGCGACCTTGTTGCGGTTGCCGCACAGCGCCATGCTGCACCAGCGGCGGCGGTGCGATTTTGTGCGGTCCAGGAACCACAGCGTGCAGGCGTGATCTTCGCATTTGCGCACCAGATTGAAGTCTGCCGTGGCCAGCAGATGCGCCGCTGCCTCCGCCAGAGGCGCCAGCAATTGTTGCGGCGTGCCGGCAGCATAGCGGGCCTGCAGCGACAGGCCATCCCCACTTTCCTCCACCAGCACCATATGGCGCTGGGCGTGCGCCAGCGCCGCATTCAGCGCTGCGGCATCGACCCGTTTGCCCGCTTTGCGCGCCGCCACGGCGGTGCGAACGGTCTCGCGCAATGCGCGCGCGGCCGTCAGCAACTCGCCAGGCCGTCCCGGTGCAGCGGCACCGGCCGGAACCTGGCCGGCCGCCTCAAGCCATGCCAGGACGTCGGCATCGCCATGCCAGGTCTCTTCCCCCTGCACGACGGTATTCATCAAATCCAGCGCCGGGTGGTCGCCATAGAACTCGGTCATTTCCCTATCCTCCTGAATTTTCATTGTAACCATCAAAATAATGCTTGACAAGTTACGTGTTTGGAGTAATCTTGTAACCATCAAAACTGACTTTATGGGGTTAATTATGAATCGCACGATCCAAGCTGATGGCGTCAATATCTTCTACCGCGAAGCGGGCGCCCCGGACGCACCGGCCATCCTCCTGATGCACGGTTTCCCCACCAGCTCCCACATGTTCCGCAACCTGATCCCGCTGCTGGCGACGAAATACCGCGTCATTGCGCCGGACCTGCCAGGCTTCGGCTTCACCGAAGTGCCGGCGGAACGCAACTACCAATACACCTTCGACAACCTGGCCAACACCATGGAGGCCTTCCTGCAAGCCATCGAGCTGGACAAATTTGCGTTGTACGTGTTCGATTACGGCGCCCCGGTCGGCCTGCGCCTGGCGGCCGCCAAACCGGAACGCATCACCGCCCTGATTTCCCAGAACGGCAATGCCTACCTGGAAGGCTTGAGCGATGGCTGGACCCCTATGCGCAAACACTGGGCCGACCCTAACGAAGAAAACACCAATGTCATGCGCGGCTTCCTGACGCCGGAAGCCACCAAATGGCAATACACCCACGGCGTCGCCGATCCAGCCAGCGTGGCGCCCGAGTCCTACACCCTTGACTCGGCCCTGATGGCCCGCCCAGGCAATATCGATATCCAGCTCGAGCTGTTCTACGACTATCGCAACAACCTCGAGCTGTACCCGGTGTTCCAGGCGTTCTTCCGCAAAGCGCAGGTGCCGACGCTGGCAATCTGGGGCAAAAACGACCCGTTCTTCACTCCGCCGGGCGCCGAGGCTTATCGCCGCGACAACCCGGACACGATCGTGCAATTGCTGGACACCGGCCACTTTGCGCTGGAGACCCATGTGGAGGTGATCGGCAAAGCCATCCATGCCCTGTTAGACTAGACGCTTTCGAGGATAGCCTGACCACGCATCGATGAAGCCATACACCTTCGCACTGCTGCTGGCCGGCCTGGCGCTGGCCGGCTGCAGCAGCAAACAAACCGTTACCTACACGGCCCCCACGACCGCATCGAACCCGCAAGTGCTGCTGCTGGGGGAGGTGCACGACAATAAGGAAGGCCACAAGCTGCGCTTCGAAGACTTGCGCCAGCGCGTGGACGCCGGCTGGCGTCCTGCGATCGCAATGGAGCAATTCGACCGCGAATCGCAAGGCCTGCTGGACGAAGCGCAGAAGGGCTGCCTCGACGCCTCCTGCGTGATCAATGTCATGAATAAGAAAGGGTGGGACTGGCAGCTGTATCACCCGATCATCCAGCTCGCCCTGAGCAACCACCTGCCACTGATCGCCGTCAACCTGTCGCGCGCCGATGCATCGAAAGTGGTGCGCGACGGCGTCGCCTCGAGTTTCGATGCCGCCACCGTTGCCGCCTACAAGCTGAAGGACCCGCTGCCATCGGACCTGCGGCGCGGCCAGGAAAAGGCGATCCAGGAAGGCCATTGCAATATGGCGCCGGACATGATGTTGCCAGGCATGGTCAACGCCCAGGTCGCGCGCGACATCTGGATGGCCAAGCTGATTCGCCAGCAACAGCCGCGCGACGTGGTCCTTATCGCAGGCAATGGCCATGTGCGCAAGGATATTGGCGTGCCGCGTTGGCTGAATGCTATTGAACCCCGGCTGAACGTCCGCACCATAGGCTTTATCGAGCCCGATGGCGTGCAGGGCAGCTATGACGAAATCCGCAAGGTTGCAGCGCAAAAGCGCACAGACCCCTGCGCCAAATTCAAGTAAACTTTCGGCCCTGCCGACCCCCAAACATCAAGGAGCAAAGAATGCAGATCGCAGGTGAAATGTTGATCGGACAAGCAGCCATCAAAGGCAGCGCAGGCCAGATGAAGGCCACCGACCCGGCCCGCAATATCGAGATCGAGCCGGCCTTTGGCATGGCCACCGCGGCCGACCTGCAGCGCGCCTGTGAACTGGCTGCGCAAGCATTCGACTCCTACCGCGAAACCACGCTGGAAAAGCGCGCGCAATTCCTGGAGCAGGTGGCGCAGAATATCCTCGACATCGGCCCGCAACTGATCGAGCGCGCCATGCAGGAGTCCGGCCTGCCGCAAGCCCGCCTGGAGGGTGAGCGCGGCCGCACCGTCAACCAGTTGCGGTTGTTTGCCAAAGTTGTGCGCGATGGACTGTTCCTGGGCGCGACGCTGGACTCCGCGCTGCCGGAACGCGTGCCGCCACGCTCCGACCTGCGCATGCGCAAGATCGGCGTCGGCCCGGTCGCCGTATTCGGCGCTTCCAACTTCCCGCTGGCGTTCTCGGTTGCCGGCGGCGATACCGCATCCGCGCTGGCTGCCGGCTGCCCGGTGGTCGTGAAAGCACACCCGGCGCACCTCGGCACTTCCGAACTGGTGGGCAAGGCGATCCAGAAAGCGGTGGCCGACTGCGGCCTGCATGAAGGCGTGTTCTCCCTGGTGATTGGCGACGTCCAGATCGGCGGCGACCTGGTGGCCCATCCTGCCATCAAGGCAGTCGGCTTTACCGGTTCGCGCGGCGGCGGCCTGGCGCTGGTGCGTATCGCCCAGGCCCGCAAGGAGCCGATTCCGGTGTACGCCGAAATGGCATCGATCAATCCGGTATTCCTGCTGCCGGGCGCATTGAAGTCGGGCGCGGCGCGCATCGCGCAAGGCTTTGCCGATTCGCTGACCATGGGCTCCGGCCAGTTCTGCACCAATCCGGGCTTGCTGATCGCACTGGAAGGCCCTGAGCTGAATGAATTTGCTGCCGCCGCAGCGGCTGCTGTGCAAGCCAAGCCATCGACCACCATGCTGACCCCGGGCATCCACAAATCGTATGAGGCCGGCGTGGGCAAGCTGTCCGCGTTGGACAAAGTGGAGCTGCTGGCGCAAGGCGGCGCGGGCAGCACCGCCTGCGCAGCGCAACCGCACCTGTACAGCACCGACGTCGACACCTTCCTGTCCACGCCGGCGCTGGAAGACGAGAACTTCGGTCCGAGCTCAGTGCTGGTGCGCTGCCGCGACGCGGCCGACATGCGCCGCATCGCCGAGCATCTGGAAGGGCAGTTGACCTCCACCGTGCATGCTATTGCCGACGACCGCGAGATCGCCGCCGGCCTGTTGCCAACGCTCGAGCGCAAAGCAGGCCGCATCCTGTTCAACGGCTTCCCGACCGGCGTTGAAGTGGCGCACGCCATGGTGCATGGCGGCCCGTTCCCGTCGACTTCCGATCCACGCAGCACGTCGGTTGGCGCTACCGCCATTGACCGCTTCCTGCGACCGGTCTGCTACCAGGATGCGCCGGAGTGGGCATTGCCATCCACCCTGGCCAACAGCAATCCGCAAAACGTGCCACGCGTGGTGGATGGCAAGATCCAGCCGGGCGCATAAGGCTGCCCGATCATGGTAAGGTGGGACGCATGATGGAAACTGTGTACAAGACAGAGCAGCCCAGCCGGGCTGACATCGATGCCCTCACCGGGCCTGCGGTACTGGAATTCGGCACCAACTGGTGCGGCTATTGCCGCGGCGCGCAGCCCGCCATCGCCGAGGCGTACCGCGAGTACGCCAACATTCCTCACTTCAAGGTGGAAGACGGTCCTGGCCGAGTGCTGGGCCGCGCCTTCCGCGTGAAACTATGGCCGACCGTGATCTTCCTGAAAGATGGCAAGGAAGTCGCCCGCGTCGTGCGCCCCGAAGACGCCGACGAACTGCGCGAAGGTTTCGGCCAGATCGCCGGCAATTAATTCGAACGCTATTGCAAGATCCAGCGGTACTCCATTTGCTG
The DNA here is from genome assembly GCA_966077345.1 of uncultured Duganella sp. Lineage (GTDB taxonomy): Bacteria > Pseudomonadota > Gammaproteobacteria > Burkholderiales > Burkholderiaceae_D > Rugamonas. Next base: position 37,229 of record CBHREK010000029.1, on the reverse strand, counting down.
CCAATCCCGGACCGGTTTACCATCCTCTGACTTGGGCCGGAACCAGCATTTGGCCATGCCTTCGGCGGCAGCGCTATCCAATGCCGGATATCCGCTGGAGCGCACGATTTCGTGGGCGGTAACCGCTCCGTTCACTTCGATCATGAGGCGAAGGACTACCGCACCTTGCTGATTGTTGATCAAGGCTTCCCGAGGCCATGCCGGCGGCGTGCAAGCTGGGCGGTTGCTGATCGGCGAAGCAGGTTCGCCCGCTTTCCAATAATGTTGGAGGCGGAACCAGGCGCTTGTCGGCTTGCCTTCTTTCCTGGCGGGGAGGTATCGGCAATTGCGCGCCGCCGCCATACTCGATTTGTCGAGGTCGCGGAAACCGCTGGTCTCCTGCACCCTGACCTCTGCCGGCGTGCCGTCGGCGTTGACCAGCACCATCAGCGCCACAACGCCTTCCTCGCGATTCAGCCATGATGATTTCAGCCAGGTGGATGGGCAGTACTCGGCGATGGCAATCGGTTCCTCCGAAACTTCAATGTCATTGATAGATTCATTGGCGTGCGAGCGTGGGGCTACCAGGCAAATCAAAGCGCTGATTGTAAAGGGGATGAGCTTGTTCATGATCTGTTGTGTGGATAACAAAAAAGCCTGAACCGTTACCGGATCAGGCTTTTTTGATGAATCTTTGGTGGTGATAGGTGGACTTGAACCACCGACCCTAGCATTATGAATGCTATGCTCTAACCAACTGAGCTATATCACCAGAGCCACGCATTATGAGGGCTTTCGCATAGGCTGTCAACCATTGATGGTTTTGCAACAAATGGGCGTGGCTGGAAAGTACTCGAAATGTTGGCCGCCTCCCTCCAAGCAGTTTTCTCCCTGCGCAATTCATTGCTTTCGCAAGAATGATTCCTGCGCGAAACGTGACAAAAGCCCTGTGTCTTGCTGCCTATTGATGGGTTCTTATACCTATCGAAAAGAGGGCATTGTTCTCATGCGCTCACGCAATCTCAACTGTTAAATTGATATCGATTGAGATTGGGAAAGATAAATGCCTCCTGATCACTTTTACTGGATAAAAAGAATCAATATTTCCAAATAATCACTTTTCAACGCGCGAACTGCGCGGGCTCGGGAGAAGATCATGGGCACCATTACCGGATCCAACGGAAACGATACGCTTCTCGGCACCATCAGCAGCGACATCATCAACAGCGGCAACGGTGACGACATCGTCAACGGTGGCGCCGGTAGCGACCAGATCAACGGCGGCGCCGGGAACGACACTCTGATCTATACCGTCTCTGAAAACCAGGGCGGCTTCAAGGATGTTTACACCGGCGGATCCGGTATCGATACGGTTCGGCTTCAACTGAGCTCTGCGGAATGGAACGATTCCACAGTGCGCGCGGAGCTGGAACGGTATGTAAAGTTTCTCTCTACCGTCAAGATGAACCCCCAAGGCGAAGTTTCAAACGGATCTGCCAGCGATTTCGTATTCAACTTTGGGACGTCCACGTTGACCGTCCAAATGATGGAGAAGCTGGCGGTTTGGGTGAAGCCCGAATTTGGCGGCGATTACGCCCAGGTTGACTATCTCAAGTCCCTGATCACTGGAGACATTGCGGGAACCGCGGTTGAAGCCGGAGGAGTCGGCAACGCCGACAAGGGAGTGTCAATCGTGAGTGGCCAACTCAAGTCTGATGACCTGGATGGCGCCGACAATCTCTTTCGATCTGTGGATACGGGCATCGAAGCAAAATACGGTACGTACACTATCTCTGCGAATGGCCTTTGGCACTACACCTTAAACAACGCTGATAGTCGCGTGCAGGAACTGAAGGCCAATGAAATCTTGAAAGACACCTTCAGCGTGTCCAGTGCCGATGGGGCGGTCAAAGTCATTACGATCACTATTGTGGGCAGCAATGATGCGCCAGAAGTCAGTGCTGCGCTTTCTGATTCGGCGGAAGAAGGCGGTGCCGCTTTTGCGATGAATTTGCTGACCGGTGCCAGCGATGCCGATCACGGCGAAACAGCAGGTCTGGACGTGACCGCGCTCAACTACAGCGTCGATGGCGTGCCTGCTTCAGGCATACCTGCGGGTCTCAGCCTGACAGGAAGCATGCTGAGTGTCGACCCGACGGATCACGAATTCGATCACCTCGCGGTTGGCGAGCATACCACCATCGTGGTCAGCTACAACGTCAGGGATGCGCAAGGTGCGACGGTCGCCCAACATGCGACGATCACAATCAGCGGAACTAATGATGTGCCAGTCGTCACAGGCGCGCTGACGTTTGGGGAAGACGAAAGCGAAGAATCGTACTCCCTGAATTTGCTGGCAGGTGCCAGTGATGTCGACCATGGCGAGACTGCGTCGTTGAGCGTAGCTGATGTAACGTACAGTGTCGATGGAAATGCTCCATCAGGTAGCGCGCCTTCAGGCGTGGCTCTGGCCGGCAATAACCTGAATGTAGACCCTTCGAATGGCGCCTTCAACCACTTGGCAGTGGGCGAAAAAACCACCATTGTCGTCAGCTACAACGTCAAAGATGTACATGGCGCGGCAGTCGCCCAGGTTGCAACGATCACTATCCACGGCACTAACGACACGCCAGTGGTGAGCACCGCATTGTCTTCAACTGCTGCCGAAGGCGCAGGTGGCTATACGATGAACCTGCTGGACGGTGCCAGTGATTCGGATGATGGTGAGACCGCTTCACTGAGCATATCCAATGTTGGCTACAGCGTCGACGGCGGCGTGGTTGCAAGTACCGCACCAGATGGCGTAAGCCTGGCAGGAAGCACGTTGAGCGTGAATCCTGCGAATGGCGCCTTCAACCACCTTGCTGTGGGGGCGCATGCCACCATCGTGGTCACTTACAACGTCAAGGACGCACAGGGAGCCACGGTTGCGCAGAGTGCGACAATCATCATTGAGGGTACCAACGATGCTCCGGTCGTGACGGGGGCGGTGACGGGTTCCGCAAGCGAAGATGGCGATGTGGTCGCGCTGAACGCGCTGGCCAACGCGTCGGATGTGGACGATGGCACAACCTTCACAGTGGTGTCTATGCCAGCGGCACTGCCGGCTGGTGTCAACTATGACGCCGCAACCCACACCTTTACGTTGAACCCCGGCGATTCGGCATATCAAAGCTTGGCCGCAGGGCAGAAGGCAGAAGTAGCGATCAACTACGGCGTGTCCGACGGCACTGTGACAGTTCCGGCATTGGTGAAGTTTACCGTGACGGGTACCAACGATGCGCCGGTGGTAACCGGGGCAGTGATGGATTCGGCGACCGAGGACGGGGTTACGGTGACGATCAATGCCCTGGCCAACGCTTCGGATGTCGATCAAGGGACAACCCTGAGCGTGGTGGAGGTACCAGCCCCACTGCCACCAGGTGTCAGCTACGACGTCGATTCGCACAGCTTCACTCTTGACCCAAGCGATGTAGCCTATCAGAGTCTGGCCCACGGCCAGACAATGGACGTAACGATCAGCTACGGCGTCACCGATGGCAAGGCTACAGTGCCGGCTTCGGTGACGTTCACCGTGACCGGCACCAACGACGCACCGGTGGTGACCGGAGCGGTGATGGATTCGGCGACCGAGGACGGGGTTACGGTGACGATCAATGCCCTGGCTAACGCTTCGGATGTCGATCAAGGGACAACCCTGAGCGTGGTGGAGGTACCAGACCCACTGCCAGCAGGCGTCAGCTACGACAGCGATTCGCACAGCTTCACTCTTGACCCAAGCGATGCAGCCTATCAGAGCCTGGCCTATGGTCAGGCAATGGAGGTGACGGTCAGCTACGGCGTCACCGATGGCAAGGCTACTGTGCCGGCATCGGTGACGTTCACCGTGACCGGCGCCAACGACGCACCGGTGGTGACAGGGGCAGTGATGGATTCGGCGACCGAGGATGGAGCTGCAGTGACGATCAATGCCCTGGCTAACGCTTCGGACGTGGACCAAGGGACGACGCTGAGCGTGGTGGAGGTACCAGACTCGCTGCCGGCAGGTGTCAGCTACGACGTCGATTCGCACAGCTTCACCCTTGACCCAAGCGATGCAGCTTATCAGAGCCTGGCCCACGGCCAGGCAATGGACGTGACGATCAGCTACGGCGTCACCGATGGCAAGGCTACAGTGCCGGCATCGGTGACATTCACGGTGACTGGAACCAATGATGCACCGGTGGTGACCGGGGCAGTGATGGATTCGGCGACCGAGGACGGGGCGGAGGTGACGGTCGATGCCCTGGCCAACGCTTCGGACATAGATCAAGGGACGACCCTGAGCGTGGTGGCGGTGCCAGACTCGCTGCCAGCCGGCGTCAGCTACGATGCCGATTCGCACAGCTTCACCCTTGACCCAAGCGATGCAGCCTATCAGAACCTGGCCTATGGTCAGGCAATGGAGGTGACGGTCAGCTACGGCGTCACCGATGGCAAGGCCACCGTGCCGGCATCGGTGACGTTCACCGTGACCGGCACCAACGACGTGCCGGTGGTGACCGGGTCAGTGATGGATGTGGCAACCGAGGACGGGGCGGAGGTGACGATCAATGCCCTGGCCAACGCTTCGGACATAGATCAAGGGACGACCCTGAGCGTGGTGGCGGTGCCAGACCCGCTACCAGCAGGTGTCAGCTACGACGTCGATTTGCACAGCTTCACTCTTGACCCAAGCGATGCAGCCTATCAGAGCCTGGCCCACGGCCAGGCAATGGCGGTGATGATTAGCTACGGCGTTACCGATGGCAAGGCCACCGTGCCGGCTTCGGTGACGTTCACCGTGACCGGCACGAACGACGCCCCGGTGGTGACCGGAGCAGTGATGGATGTGGCAACCGAGGACGGGGCAGTAGTGACGATCAATGCGTTGGCTAACGCTTCGGATGTGGACCAAGGGACGACCCTGAGCGTGGTGGCGGTACCAGACTCGCTACCAGCCGGTGTCAGCTATGACCCCACAACCCACACTTTTGCATTGAACCCTGGCGATTCGGCATATCAAAGCTTGGCTGCAGGACAGACGGCAGAGGTAACGGTCAACTACGGCGTCTCCGATGGCACAGCGACTGTCCCGGCGTCGGTAAAGTTCACCGTAATCGGCAGTAATGATGCACCGGTAGTCAGCGCTGCGGTGAATTCGAGCAAGCTTGAAGGCGCGCAGTCCTTTACGATGAATTTGCTCGCTGGTGCGAGCGATGTCGATAACAATGAGACTGCGTCACTGGCTGTGGTGGATGTCACTTATAGCGTTGATAGCGGGTTGACCTCATCTAGCGCGCCGGCAGGAGTCAGCCTGACCGGGAACACATTAAACGTCAATCCGGCAAACACTAGCTTCGATCACCTGGCTGTCGGGGAGAGCTCCATCATTGTCGTCAACTACAGCGTCAAGGACATACATGGGGCGACTGTTGCGCAGAGCGCGACGATTACGATTACTGGCACCAACGATGCTCCCGTTGTTGGTGCTGCGCTGACTTCGAGCGCCGCGGAAGGGGCGGGCTCCTACTCGATGAGTCTTCTCGCTGGTGCGAGCGATGTCGATCACAATGAGACTGCGACTTTGAGCGTAACCGATGTCACATACAGGCTTGATAACAGCGCGGCATCAGCGAGCGCGCCGGCAGGCATAAGCCTTGTGGGAAGCACGCTAACAGTGGATCCATCGAACAGTGCTTTCAACCACCTTGCAGTAGGAGCGCATGCCACAGTCACGGTTAGTTATAACGTCAAGGATGCCTATGGTGCGGTCGCGCCCCAGAGCGCGACGATCGTGATTAACGGTACTAACGATACTCCCATGGTGAGCGGCACTTTGTCTTCCACTGCTGCGGAAGGCGCGGCCACGTATACGATGAATTTACTGGCAGGCGCGAGCGATGCCGACGATGGCGAAACCGCGACACTGAGCGTTGCCAACGTCAGCTATAGTGTCGATGGTGTTGCGGTGCCAAGTACTCCTGCGGGTGTGAGCCTGACGGGAGGCACGTTGAGCGTGGACCCAGCGAATGGTTCCTTCGACCACCTTGCGGCAGGCCAGAGCTCCACGATTGTGGTCAGCTACAGCGTCAAGGACGCGCAAGGAGCGTCCGCGGCGCAGAACGCGACAATCACGATTACCGGCACGAACGACGCGCCGGTCCTGAACTTGGCTGCCACACCGGTCCTGGTCAACGTTGTCGAGGATGCCGGAGCTCCGAGTGGCGCGGTTGGCACGCTTGTGTCAAGTTTGGTCAATCTCAATCCACCGCTTGGCGGCCTCGATAATGTGACGGATGCCGACTCCAACGCGCTCACTGGCATAGCCTTGACCGGTACCAATGCCACGAACGGAACGTGGTGGTATTCCACCAATGGCGGTGCCAACTGGTCGACCGTTGGCGCGGTTTCTAACGCGACAGCCTTGCTCCTGTCCGCAGATGCAAATACCAGGGTCTACTTCCAGGGTAATCTTGACTTCAACGGTACTGTCAGCGACGGGCTGACCTTCCGCGCTTGGGACCAGAGCAGCGGAACGGCCGGGACTAAGGTCAGCACGACCACCAATGGCGGTAGCTCAGCCTTCTCTAGCGCTGCCGACACAGCTGCCATCACTGTGATTGCCGATAACTTTGCCCCGGTTCCTACCAATGACCGAATCATCGTATCAAGCGGTACCAACGTCACGATATCGACGAGCGCGCTGCTTGGAAATGACATCGATATTGACGGTTCTGCATTGACGATCACCGGCGTAAGCAGCGCATCCGGGATCAGCAACCTGTCCTTGAGTGGCAACACTATCAGCTTCAGGAGCGGCAGCGCGGCCGGGACTTCGGTGGGCAGTTTCCAATACACTGTGTCGGACGGCCGCGGCGGCACCGCGACAGGCACGGTAGCAATTGACGTCAAGGCAGTAACAAGCAACAGCAGCAGTGGCGATACGGTTGATCTCAGCGGAGCGGGCAACTACCAGGCATCCTATATCGATGCCGATAACGGGCCGGATACCGTGACCGGGGGGGCGCCTGGGGACAGCTTCTACGGCGGGTCCGGTAACGCGGCAGATACCTTGCGAGGGGGCGCGGGCAACGACCTTCTTGTTGGGGAAGGCGGCAACGATATTTTGTCTGGCAGTTCCGGCAACGATATTCTGCGCGGGGGAAGCGGCGACGATGCGATGGACGGCGGCGACGGTAGCGAGGATATGCTCGACATGTCCGACGGCAGCGCATTGATCAATTTTACTCTGGTACAGAGTGCCGGCATTACGACCACCGGCGGTGCCGGTGGCCTCGGCAACGACTCGTACCAGAACATGGAAGGGGTGATCGGCAGCTCCTCGAATGACTCCATCAACGGCAGCAACGGCAACGATATTATCCGCGGCGGTGCGGGCAACGATACCCTCGACGGCAGGGTTGGCAACGACCTGCTCGACCTCTCGGACGGCACTGCGGGAATTGTTTTCACGATGGGGCTGAATGGTTCCGGCGCATTCAGTGCTGGGGGCCTTGGGACCGATACTTATACGAGTTTCGAAGGCGTGATCGGCACGGCTTTTGCCGACACCTTGAACGGCTTGAGCGCGGCCGATGAACTGCGCGGCGGTGCCGGCAACGATACTATCAACGGCCAGGCCGGCGACGATCGCGTCGTCGGCGGCGCCGGTTCCGACACGCTCACGGGCGGTGCCGACAACGACACTTTCGTTTTTGATTCCGCACCCAACGCCGTTGATTCGATCACGGACTTCAATGCATCGGGATCATTGGCAAGCGGAGACATGGTTGAATTGTCGCTTGCAGTATTCGCGGGGATCACAACCGCGCCGGGCAGCGTCCTGTCGTCGTCCGAATTCGCTTCATCCGTCGGCGGCGGCGTGAACGACGTGGTGGCAGCGGGCGTGCGGGTGATCTACGACAGCGTCACCGGCAATCTGTATTACGACGCGGATGGGCAAGGTTCGGGCGGCCGCACGCTGGTGGCGAAGCTGGTTCTCACTGATCCGGGCGACACCTTCGATTACAACGACATCAAGATTGGTTCGTGATCTGCCAACGGGACGGGTGAATTTCATGAAACCTCTCTTTGAAATCCTCAGGCGCCCACTGCTTGTTGTTGCGGGCTTTTCGTTCCTGGTCAACATGCTGCTGCTGGCACCCGCGCTCTTCATGCTGCAGGTGTTCGATCGGGTGCTGACCAGCCAGAGCAGGGAAACGTTGCTGGTACTGCTGCTCGGCATGGCGATCGCTTTTGCCCTGATGCTGATGCTTGACTACCTGCGCAGCAGGCTGCAAGGGGTGGCAGGCAATATCATCGCCGAGCACCTGTCGCCTGCAGTCGCGAAGGTGATGCTGGCAAAGACTGCACGCAGGGCGGAGGGCGTTCCGTCCGAAGGGCTGCGTGACGTGGCATCCCTGCGCAGCCTCTTTTCGGCGCAGGGTCTGCTGGCATTGTTCGATACGCCGTGGGCGGTGATCTACATCGCCGTCATTTGGCTGGCTCACCCGCTGCTTGGCGCCGCGGCAGCCTGCGCTTCCGTATTGATGCTGGTCCTGGCTGTGCTGAACGACCGTATCACGCGGGGCGACATCGAAGCATTGCAGAAAGAGGCGGCAAAGGCGACCCGCTACCTCGAGTCGTCGCTTCACAATGCAGAAGTTGTGCAATCGCTTGGCATGGGAGATGCACTGATTGCGCGTTGGCAGGCGCTTAATGCGCGGGTCTCGGAACTACAGGGGCCGACCGCGCGCAAATCGGTGGCGATGGCAGCCTTCACGCGTATGACACGGCAGCTGGTGCAAATACTGATGCAGGCGTTGGGCGCCTACCTCGTGATCAGCGGCGAAGGGACGCCCGGCATCCTGGTTGCCACCACTGTCTTGCTGGGGCGTGCGTTGTCGCCTGTGGAGCAGGTCGTGGGCAGCTGGCGCGTGCTGGCGGAAGCGCGTCTTGGTTTTTCGCGCCTGTCCGGATTGCTGGAGGCGGAGGATCGCCAGCCGCAACGTATGAAGCTGCCAGCGCCTGCCGGCCGGTTGTGCGTGCAAGGCCTCACGTTCCGTCCACCGCAAAGTGAGCGCCTGATCCTGGCGGGGGTGTCGCTCAACCTGGAGCCTGGTGAATCGTTGGCGATTATCGGTGCCAGCGGCGCCGGAAAATCGACCCTGGCGCGCCTGCTAACGGGCTTGTGGACGCCCAATACCGGCACCGTGCGGCTGGATGGCGTTGACCTGGCGCAGTGGCCGCGAGAAGAGCTCGGCCCCTGGTTGGGCTATCTGCCGCAGGACGTTGAACTCTTTCCGGGTAGCGTAGCCGACAATATCGCGCGCCTGGGCTGCGTCGACTCGGACAAGGTGGTGCTGGCAGCGAAGCGCGCCGGAGTGCACGCGCTCATTCTGGGACTGCCGCAAGGTTACGACACACAGATCGACGGCATGGGCGTGACGCTATCGCCCGGCCAACGACAGCGCATTGCGCTGGCCCGCGCGCTGTACGGCGACCCGAAAGTCCTGGTGCTGGACGAACCGAATTCCAACCTTGACGGGGCGGGCGAGCTTGCGCTGGCCGACGCGCTGAAGGCGCTGAATGGGCAGGTGACGGTGGTCGTGGTCACGCATCGCAGCACGCTGGTGCAGCACATGGACAAGATGCTTGTGCTTGACGAAGGTCGCGTGCAGCATTTCGGCACTGTTGCCGAAGTCATGCAGGCAATGCAGGCTGGCCAGGGCAGGGCGGGGGCACAGGTAGTGCCCATGCCGCGCGCAGCGGAAGGGAGGGCATGATGAACGGAGCATTGCAGAACTTGCCGGCATCCACGCCGTTGCAGTCCCACATAAATGAAGCGCGCCGCTTGGCTGGCTGGGGCGCGGCAGTCGTCATCTGCGGGCTGCTGCCCGTTACGGCATGGATGGCGTTTGCGCCGCTGTCTTCCGCAGTAGTGGCCCAGGCTTATGTGAAAGTCGACCTTAATCGTCGCCCGGTGCAGCATGCCGAAGGTGGCATCGTGCGCCAAGTGCTGGTGCGCGACGGCCAGCAAGTGCGCCAGGGCGATCCTTTGCTGGTGCTTGGCGATGTGTCGGTCGACGCCGACAAGAACAGGCTTGATTATCGCGTGAAGACCGAACGCGCGAGCCTGGCACGGCTGGATGCCGAACAAGGCATGGAGCAGTCGATCAGGTTTCCAGCCGATGTGATGGCTGCTGCGGAGTCCGATCCGCGCCTGGCGGAGCAGGTCGGCAAGGAGCGCGCGTTGTTCGCAGCGCGGCGCGACGCGTTGGTAGGGCAGGTGCGGCTACTGCGTTCGCAGCGGGAAAAAGTGGCGGAGGAAGTCGTTGCCTTGCGGGCCCAGATCGGGCAGGCCAGCGAATCGATGAAATTCCAGAAGGTCGATCTCGACACCAACAACAAACTGCGCAAGGACGGATTCGTCTCCGCCACCCGCATTGCACAGATCGAAGGTAGCATCGCCGATTACGGTGTCAAGCTGGAAGAGCGGCGCTCGGAATTGGCGCGTGCCCAGCAACGGATGGTCGACATCGACTTGCGCGTCAGCGCAATGGAAGGGGAATACCGGCAGCAGGCCAGCGACCAGTTGAAGGTGGCGACAGCGCGCCTGTCTGAGATCGAGCAAGAACAGCGCAAATCGGTTGATGCGTCGGCGCGCCAGGTCATCACCGCGCCAGCCAGCGGTGAAGTCATCGGCTTGAAATATCCGGTGCCGGGGGCGGTGATCCCGCCGCGCGAAACAATCGCCGACATCGTGCCGGACGATACGCGCCTGGTAACGGAGGCGCGGATTCGCACCGATGACATCAGCCGCATCGGCCGCGGCCAGGCAGCCGAGATCCGCTTTACTGCGTTCAAGTACCGCACAACACAGCTGGTGCGCGGCAAGGTGATCTATATTTCTGCGGACCGCTTGCTGGATCGTGCCACGGAGGCTCCTTATTACTCGGTCTTGGTGGAGGCCGACCCGGCGTCGCTGGCCAAGGCCGGCGACCTTAAACTGCTGGCCGGGATGCCGGCTGAAGTCTATTTCGAAGGGGGGCGGCGTACCCCGCTGGAGTATCTGCTCGAGCCGGTCACGCAGGTGCTGCGTCATGCGGCACGCGAGCGCTGAAGAAACAAAAAACCCGCAATGCATCGTGTGCAGTGCGGGTTTTCGCTGAATCCTTTGGTGGTGATAGGTGGACTTGAACCACCGACCCTAGCATTATGAATGCTATGCTCTAACCAACTGAGCTATATCACCGCAAGGCCAGCATTATCGGTGCTGGCCTTCGATCTGTCAAGGACTGATTATGCCGTAGTGATTTTGGCAAGCACTTGCCGTTGCAATTGCTGGCTGGCGTCCGGGGCGCAGCAGTCGACCACGATCCGATCCGGCATGGCGCGCAGCCAGGTTAGCTGGCGCTTACATAGCTGGCGCGTGGCGATGATGCCGGTTTCGCGCATTGTTGCGTAATCGATGGTGCCATCCAGGTACTCCCAGGCCTGGCGATAACCGACGCAACGGATCGACGGCAGGCCAAGGTGCAGGTCGCCGCGCGCGCGCAGGGTTTTCACTTCATCGAGGAAGCCCGAATCCAGCATGATGTCGAAGCGGCGCGCAATGCGTTCGTGTAGCCAGGCGCGGTCGGACGGTTCTAGCGCGAACGACACCAGGTCGAATGGCAGTTCCTCTTTTTCGCGCTGGGCCAGCAGCTCGGACATCGGCTTGCCGGACAGGGCGTGGATTTCGAGGGCGCGCTGGATGCGCTGGGAGTCGGCGGGCTTGAGGCGGGCGGCAGTTTCCGGATCGACCTGCGCCAGGCGCGCGTGCATGGCGGGCCAGCCGATGCGGGCCGCTTCCTCGTCAAGCTGCGCGCGCAGGGCGGGATCGGCGCCGGGCAGGTCGTCCAGCCCGTCGGCCAGGCCTTTGTAGTACAGCATGGTGCCGCCCACCAGCAGCGGGACCTTGCCGCGCGCCCTGATGTCGGCCACCAGTCGCAGCGTGTCGGTGCGGAACTGGGCGACCGAGTAGGATTCCAATGGGTCGATGATATCGATCAGGTGGTGCGGCACGGCGGCCAGTTCTTCCTTCGAAGGCTTGGCGGTGCCGATGTCCATGCCGCGGTACACCAGCGCGGAATCGACGGAGATGATTTCGCACGGCACCTGCTGTGCGATGGCCAGCGCTGCGGCGGTCTTGCCGGACGCGGTCGGCCCCATGATGGCGACCGCCAGCGGGCGCTTGTTGGACTGCTCGTTCATTATTTTTACTGCCCGCGCAGGAAGAGTTTATCCAGCGCGTTGATGTCGATCTGCACCCAGGTCGGGCGGCCGTGGTTGCACTGGTCGGCACGCTCGGTGGCTTCCATATGGCGCAGCAGGGCGTTCATTTCCGGCACGGCCAGGATGCGGTTGGCGCGCACGGCGGTGTGGCAGGCCAGGGTGCCAAGCAGCTCGTTGCGGCGCTCGATCAGCACGCGCGAGCCGCCGTATTCGCGCACGTCGCGGATCACATCGCGCGCCAGGGTCTGGGCGTCGGCGTTCTTCAGCAGGGCGGGCACGGCGCGCACGGCCAGTGTGGTCGGCGACATCACGGCAATGTCGAAGCCCAGGGTTTTCAGCGTGTCGCCGTGCTCCTGCACGGTACCAACTTCCACCGCATCGGCGTAGAAAGTGACCGGGATCAGCAGGTTCTGCACCGACATCTCTGTGCCGTCGATCTGGGCATCCAGCGCGTTCTTCAATTGCTCATACAGGATGCGCTCGTGCGCGGCGTGCATGTCGACCAGCACCAGGCCCTTGCTGTTCTGGGCCAGGATGTAGATGCCATGCAGTTGCGCCAGCGCGAAGCCGAGCGGGAATTCTTCGCCGGCCATCTGGGCCGACGATGCGGCGATCGGCGCGGCCTGCGGCAGCGTGTAATCGGAGGAAGCGCGGAAGCCATTGCCGCCGTCGGCTGCGGTTGCACCAGGAACGAAATTGTCGCGCGGGTCGTTCGACCACAGTGCACCGTAGCGCTCCGTGCTCTGCGCCACGCCGCCGCTGCCAGCCCCGCCGAATGGCGATGGCGAGAACGTCGGGCGGTATTCAGGATTCAGGATCGAGCCGAAGCTGGTTTGCTGCTGCGGGCGCCAGACGGGCCCGGATGCCTGCAGGTTGTCGGCGGCCGGCAGCGGCGAAGGCACGCTGCCGTGCGAAGTGGCCGAGGTCGCGGCCAGTGCGCGCTGCACGGCGTGGAACACGAACTGGTGCACCGCGCGGCCATCGCGGAAGCGCACCTCGATCTTGGATGGGTGTACGTTCACGTCGACCAGCGCAGGGTCGAGGTCGAGCGCCAGCACGTACGATGGATAGCGGTCGCCGTGCAGCACGTCTTCATACGCGGCGCGTACCGCGTGCACCAGCAGCTTGTCGCGCACGAAGCGGCCGTTGACGTAGAAGTACTGGCTGTCGGCACGGCCTTTGGATGCGGTCGGCAGGCCGGCAAAGCCGTGGATGCGCAGCACGCCGGAGCCTTCATCGAGCGCCAGGCGCGCTTCTTCGAAATTACTGCCCAGGATCTGGGCGCTGCGCTTGGCCATGTCGCTGACCATCCAGTGGTCGACGGTCTTGCCGTTGTGGCTCAGGGTGAACGATACATCGGGGCGCGCAAGGGCGATGCGGCGCACCACTTCCGCGCAGTGGCCGAATTCAGTCTGCTCGGACTTCAGGAACTTTCGCCGTGCCGGGGTGTTGAAATACAGGTCGCGCACGTCGATGGTGGTGCCGGGAGCGCCGGAGGAGGGCACTACCGTGCCTTCATGCGAGCCTTCCAGTTCCCAGGCGTGGGCGCCGTCGGCGGTGCGCGAGGTCAGCGTGACTGCCGCCACCGAGGCGATCGAAGCCAGGGCTTCGCCGCGGAAACCGAGAGTGCCAACGTTTTCCAGGTCGTCCAGCGAGGCGATTTTCGAGGTCGCGTGGCGCGCCAGCGCCAGTGGCATCTGGTCGGGCGGAATCCCGCGGCCGTTGTCAGTAATGCAAATACGTTTGACGCCGCCTTCTTCCAGCCGCACGGTGATCTGGGTCGAACCGGCGTCCAGGGCGTTTTCCAGAAGCTCTTTGACAACGGCCGATGGGCGTTCCACCACTTCGCCGGCGGCGATCTGGGAAATCAGTTGGTCTGGGAGGGCCCGGATCGGGCGGGGTGGGCTTGGGGCGTTCATGGGCAAGATTATAACTGCGGGGCCGGCGACCCCGCACAAGGGCTTATTTCACTTCACGGACGGGGATTGGGACATTGCACAGGTCTACATGGCCCGCCGCATACTTGGTCCATGGCCCGCCACGGTTGCGCTGCGCCTCGACCACGGACTTGAAGCTGGCCGACTCTGTGCGCATCACTTCGAACTTCGAACGTTCGGCCTCCGGCACATCGGCCGCCAGCTTTACGGACTTGATCGGCACCCACTGTTCTTCCTTCTCGAACATGCCCATCGGCGCCGGGCCGCGCGGCAGCACGGACAGCAGCGGCATGCCGCTGACGATGCGTCCCACCACGGTGATATTGCGGTCCAGGTGGCGCGGCGAATTGCCGATCACCGTGTACAGGGTGCCGCCATTGCCGCTGTCGGATTCGTTGCCGCGCGCTACGCCAACCATGCCGTAGCAATGCGCCAGCCAGGTCTGGCCGGTCTTCGGGTCGCGTGCCGACGGGAATCCATTGGAGTGGCCCACTTGCGGCGCATAGCCATCCTTGTCCGGCAGGCGGGTGAACTGGGTGTCGTTCTTCATCGGAACGGTGAATTCCTGCTCCAGCTTGGCCTTGGCCGTTCCAATTGCCTTTGGCTTGTCGTCGCGCGGATCACCCCACTGCACCACGAAATTGTCCTGGGTACGGTAGATCCACAGGCCGTCCCAGTAGCCTTCCCTGGCCATGGTGCGGATATTGGCGGCATGGTTCGGAGCAAAGGCCGGCGCCAGTTCGATGACCACGCGGCCGCCGGGCAGGTCCATGTACAGGGTGTTGGCTGCGTCGAGCTGGCGCCAGTCGCCTTGCGGCGAGGCCTTGACGATGTCGCTGACGGTCGGCTTGGGAGGCAATTCTTTGGTGGGGGCGGCCATGGCGGCCAGGGGCAAGGCCAACGCGAAGGCGGCAGGCATGGTGGACTTCACTAAGGGTCTCCTTTATAGGTTTCTAAGCTGGTGCTAAGATGCCGGGCAATTTTAGCCTGTAAGATAGACAGTTTGGTATCATTCCCGCCGCAACCTTTTTGGGACAAATAATGGATTTCGTTCAATTGCTGGACATGCTGGTTCACGTAGACCGTGCGATGGGTACCCTGATCGCGCAATACGGCGTGTATGTCTATGCACTGCTGTTTGCCATCGTCTTTTGCGAGACCGGCCTCGTTGTTCTGTTCTTCTTCCCTGGCGATACGTTGCTGTTCATCGGCGGGGCATTCTGCGCCACCGGCCAGATGCACCTGGGATTGTTGATGTTCCTACTGTCGGTTGCTGCAATTTTGGGCAATACCACCAACTACTGGATTGGCGAAGCCATTGGCCAGCGGGTATTCACCCATGACTATCGCTGGATTAACAAGGATGCGCTGCGCCGCACCCACGAATTCTTCGAAAAGCATGGCGGCAAGACCATTATCCTGGCGCGCTTCGTGCCGGTGGTGCGTACCTTCGCGCCATTCGTGGCCGGCGTGTCGGACATGACCCATGCGCGCTTCCAGCTCTTCAACTTCGTCGGGGCCATCGCCTGGGTGGTGTCGCTGTGCGTGGCTGGTTATATCTTCGGCAATACGCCGTTCGTGCGCGACCACCTGAGCGCCATTGTGCTGGTCGGGGTCAGCGCGGCAGTCGTGCCGATGGCAGTGGGCGGCGCCTGGAAACTGGGCCGCCGCATGCTCAAGCGTTAAGCCGCTCTCAAGTTTTCCCCCAGCGCAACCGTTAACCGGAGAAACAGTCTCTCCTCCGGATTTAACATGCGTAACTTGATCGCCCTGTCGGCCTGTTGTCTTGTCATCGGGACAGCAGGCGCCGCCGATCCCGCCACCCCGCCATCGAAAGGCGTTCCGAGTATTCGCCCGAACCTGGCCGCTGCCGCAGCGGCTGACAAGGCGAATATCGAAAAGGATGCCAGTTCGTCCAGTGGTCCCAAGTACGTCCCTCCCGTGCGAAAGAATCCGGCAGCATCCGCTGCTGCCCAGCGCGAGGAAGAGGCGCGCGCAGAAGCGGAACTGTCGGAGAAAATTGCCCAGCGCCTGGCCGAAATGCGCGCCAACCAGGCCGCCCGTATTGCCGCGGCCGAAAAAGCGCGCAAGCAGAAGGCCGCCAAAGCTGCGGCCGCCGAAGTTGCTGCCAAGGCGCCGCCGCCACGCGTGTATGGCACCCACTGGACGTATGAGGGCGAGTCTGGCCCGGCCAACTGGTCCAAGATCAATTCGGACTGGGCGAAATGCTCGACCGGCAGCCGCCAGTCGCCGATCGACATCCGCGACGGCATGAAAGTGGACCTGGAACAGATATCCTTCGATTACCGGCCGTCCGGCTTCAATGTGACCGATAACGGCCACACCGTGCAGGTGATGGTCAGCCCGGGCAATTACCTGAGCGTGGCGGGCCGCACTTACGAGCTGCAACAATTCCACTTCCACCGTCCGGCAGAAGAGCGCGTCAACGGCAAGGGTTTTGAAATGGTGGTGCACCTGGTGCACAAGGACCCGGAAGGCAGGTTGGCGGTGCTGGCCCTGCTGCTGGAGCGCGGCAAGCCGCAGCCGACCATCCAGACCGTGTGGAACAACCTGCCGCTGGAGAAGGGCGATACGGCCACCCCGAGCATCGTGCTGGACCCGAACGATATGCTGCCGCAGCGTCGCGACTACTACACCTTCATGGGATCGCTGACCACGCCGCCTTGCACGGAAGGCGTGCTGTGGCTGGTGATGAAGGAGCCGGTGCAGGCATCGCCTGCGCAACTGGCCTTGTTCAGCCGCCTGTATCCTTTCAACGCGCGTCCGATCCAGGCCAGCTCCGGCCGCATGATCAAGGAATCAAACTGATGGTGTGAAGGCCGGTCCATTCGGCGCCGGCCGGCAGCACTTGCTTGTCCACCCGGGCCGGCTCGATGCAGACGAAGCGGCGGTAGTCGCCGTCGTCCATGTCGGCGGCGGCTGCCGCTCCTTGCGCGCCCGGGTTCCAGACCACCCATTCCGAAAAGCCTTGCTGCTCCAGCTGCAGCGTGCCGGCGCCGGTGTCGAGGCGCAGCTGCGCCGTTGCGGGCCGAATGTCGTCCAGGGCGCCGGTGAAAGGCATGCCGTCCAGCGTGGCCTTGTCGAATTCCTCTACTGCGAAATAAGTGTGCAGCGCGCCGGCCCAGCTGAAGTCCTGCTGTCCGGTGTTGTGTACGGTGTAGCGGATTTCCAGCGCGTTGGCTTTCAGTTCGAAGCGCAGGCGCAGCTCAAACGCACGCGGCCAGGACTGGAAGTGGCTGCGCGGCAGGTCGGATTGCGCCAGCGCCAGTTCGGCCCAGCCGTTGGCCTGCTCGGCGATGCGCCAGGTGGAGGTGCGGGCGAAGCCGTGGCGCAGGCCGTCGCCGCGGGTGGCGAACTGCGGGAAGATGACAGGAATGCCGCCGCGGATGGCGGCGCTGCCGTCGAGCGCTGAACGCTGGCTCAGGAACAGGCGTTCCTTGCCGTCCGCAGTCTTCCACGACATCAGATGCGCACCGAACAGGGAAATGGTGGCTTCGGCGCCTTCGGCAGTGGAGATGCGAACTTCGTTCATGCGCTTTCCTTAGGTGAGCCGGTTCTTCGAGAGCGGCGGGTTCTTGGCGAAATAACGGCGAATGCCTTTGACGATGGCGTCCGCGATCTTGTCCTGGTAGTCGTCGTCCAGCAGGCGCGCTTCTTCTTCCGGATTGGAAATGAAGGCGGTTTCGATCAGGATCGACGGGATGTCGGGCGCTTTCAGCACGGCGAAGCCGGCCTGCTCGACCGAGCCCTTGTGCAGCTTGTTGATGCCGCCGATTTCGCCCAGCACCGCCTTGCCGACCTTCATGCTGTCGTTGATCTGGGCGGTGGTGGAAAGGTCGAACAGCACGCTGGCCAGCTGCGGGTCGTGGCCCTTGGCGTTGGCGCCGCCGATCAGGTCGGCCTGGTTTTCCTTGTCGGCCAGCCAGCGCGCGGCGGACGAGGTCGCGCCTTTTTCGGACAGCACGAATACCGAGGAGCCGCGCGCGCTGGTTTTCACGAAGGCGTCGGCGTGGATCGAGACGAACAGGTCGGCGTCGACCTTGCGCGCCTTTTCCACGCGCTTGCCGAGCGGGACGAAGTAGTCGCCGTCGCGCGTGAGCATGACGCGCATGTTCGGATGGTCTTCGATCTTGTCTTTCAGGCGCTTGGCGATGGCCAGCACGATGTCCTTTTCGCGGCTGCCGCGCGCGCCCATGGCACCCGGGTCCTCGCCGCCGTGGCCGGGGTCGAGGGCGATGGTGAGCATGCGGACCATTTTGTCCTGGCCGGATTTCTGGCCGGGCTTGCGGTGTACAGGCGCTGGCTCTGGCTCGTCAGGAACTTGCTTGCCTGGTTGGGCCGCGATGGCAGGCGATTGGCTGGATGTGCCGCTGCCGGCGTTCACGCCGCCTGGCGACGTTGCGCTTGCGCTGGACTGGCCGGTGCCTGGCTGGCCGGCTGGCGTGGCGGACGCGATCGATTGGCCGCCGGCGCCTTGGGTAGCGCTGCTGCTGGCGGCGCCCTGGCTGGGCAGGCTCGCCTGGCCGCCGCTGGCGGCTTGGCCTTGCGCGGCGGGCTGGCCGGCCAGGGCTGGTTGGCCGGTGGCGCTGCCTTGGCCGCCTGGAGCGGGGCGGGGCGACGAGCTGGCGGCAGGGGACTGCGCCTTGTCGTCCTGCGTCCACTCGCCTTTTTCAATCAGTGCCGCGATCGGGTCGACTGCCTTGACCGGGTACAGGTCGAAGATCAGGCGATGCTTGTAGTTGCCGACCGGCTCCAGCGTGAACACCTGCGGCGTGACTTTTTCTTTCAGGTCGAACACCAGCCGCACCACGTTGGGGCGGTTCTGGCCGACGCGTACTTCCTTGATGTACGGGTCGTTCGACTCGATCTTGGCGACCAGGCTTTTCAGGGTGGAGTTCAGCACCAGGCCTTCAATGTCGACCACCAGCCGGTCCGGATCCGGAACCAGGAAGTGCTTGACCTTGAGGTCGGTGTCGTTTTCCAGCGTGACACGCGTGTAATCTTCCGCGGGCCACACGCGCACTGCCAGGATCTGCGCAGCTTGCGCAGACATCGGTGCGAGCACGGACAGCAGCAGCGTGCCGCCGGCCTTGAGCACCGTGCGGCGACTTACAGGTTTGGAGCGAATTGGAGGCGTTGCAGGCATGACGTACCAAGAGCGGAAGACGGCTGCAATTCTACATCACGTCCGTCGCCGGCTACAGAGAGGTAAACATGAAGGTCGGGCGGCGGCAACACGCCGTCCGCCTTCTCCGGCCATTCGACGATGCACACGTTCTCGCGATTGAACTCTTCGCGGAAGCCGGCATCGAGGAATTCCTCGGGGCTGCCCATGCGGTACAGGTCGAAATGCACCACGTTGGCAAGCTTGCCGTCGACCTTCACGCGGTAGGGCTCGGACAGGGTGTATGTCGGGCTTTTCACCGGCCCCACATGGCCGGCCGCATGCAGCAGCGCGCGCGTCAGCGCGGTTTTGCCGGCGCCCAGGTCGCCGTGCAGGTAGATCGCCATGCCGGGCAGCAGGGCGCGCGACAGCGCAGCGCCTAGCGCCGCTGTACCGGCTTCGTCGTGGAGATGGGATTTAAAGTGCTGCATCGAATAAAATGATGGTTTGGATTTCCCCGCATTGTAAGGCCGTGTCACTCTCCCAAGCCAATTTAGACGAATTAGCCAGCCGCATCAAGGCATGGGGGCTGGAGCTCGGCTTCGCGGAAGTGCGGATTGCCGATATCGACCTGTCAGCCGCCGAGGCGGGCCTGCAAGCCTGGCTGGATGCCGGCATGCACGGCGATATGGACTATATGGCAAGCCACGGCATGAAGCGGGCACGGCCGGCGGAACTGGTGCCGGGCACGGTGCGGGTGATTACGGCGCGCATGAATTACCTGCCTGGCGCGGCCGACGAAGGCTGGCGCGAGCGGGAAACGGCGCGGCTGGCCGATCCCACCCAGGCTGTGATCTCCGTGTATGCCCGCGGCCGCGACTACCACAAGGTGTTGCGCGCGCGGCTGCAGCAACTGGCCGACAAGGTCAGCGCGGCGGTCGGCGAGTTCGGCTACCGCGTGTTCACCGACTCGGCGCCGGTGATGGAACTGCCGCTGGCGGAGAAGTCGGGCCTGGGCTGGCGCGGCAAGCACACCTTGCTGATCAACCGCAGCGCAGGCTCCATGTTCTTCATGGGCGAAATCCTGGTCGACTTGCCGCTGCCGGTCGACGAGCCGACCGGCGCGCACTGCGGCCAGTGCACGGCCTGCATCGACGTCTGCCCGACCCAGGCCATCCTCGGCCCGGGCAAGCTGGATGCGCGGCGCTGCATTTCCTACCTGACCATAGAACTCAAAGGCGCCATCCCGGAAGAAATGCGGCCGTTGCTGGGCAACCGCGTCTACGGCTGCGACGATTGCCAGACCGTCTGCCCCTGGAACAAGTTCGCCCAGCGCGCTACCTTGCCGGATTTCGACGAGCGCCACGCCCTGGGCAGCGCCGGCATGATCGAGCTGTTTGCGTGGTCCGAAGAGGAATTCAACCGCCGCATGGAGGGCAGCCCGATCCGCCGCATCGGCCATGAACGCTGGCTGCGCAATATCGCGGTCGGACTTGGCAACGCGGCGCGCATGGGCGCCCAGGGCGACCCGGCCATCCTGGCCGCCTTGCAGGCGCGCCGCGACCATCCATCGGAACTGGTGCGCGAGCATGTGGAATGGGCGCTGAAGCAGCACCACTAGGCAGCACTAGGGCATAATTGGCCTGTCCTGGTCAAAAATCCCGAGTGACGAATTGTCTCCTTTTGCGGAAGCGGTACAGAGTTATCGAGAATTGTCGCCGCTGAATGTGTGGCGGCATGGCAGTGCGGCAGAACAGCGCGCCATCTTCGGCGGCTGGCTGCTGTTGCTGCTGCTTTGCGTGGCGCTGGGTGTGGCCACCGTCAAATGGAGCTGGTCCGGCTTGCCCGTCAATATGGGCGGGGTTACCGCCTACGTTACCGTCTATCCGCCGCTGCCCATCTGCCTGCTGCTGACCTTGACCCTGGGCTGGTGGTGGGGCGCGATTCCCGCCTACTGTTCGACCCTGGTGCTGGCGCTGTATGCCGGCATGCCCCTGCCTTGGGCGCTGCTGTTCGCCTGCGCCAACCCGCTCGGATTCAGCATCCTGGCGATCGGCTACCGCGCCATGGTGATGCGGCGCGATTTGCGGCACCTGACTTCGCTGCTGTTCTATATCCAGCTGTGTTTTGTGGCCAGCATCTTCGGCTCTTCCGGCGCCCTGATCTGGAGCTATACCAACCATATCGCGCCAGGGGCGCAGTTGCCGATCTGGCAGGGCTGGTGGCTGGGCTCCTTCCTGCAAAGCGTGTTGATTGGCGGGCCGGCAATGGCGATCCTGTGGCCGCGGGTGGACCGCTGGCAGTTGCTGAACCAGAAGCTGATGCGCAGGCGGCGCGGCGGCTCGCGCCGTTCGGTGCTGCGCATGCTGGCCACGGTGGCGGCCGGCGTGCTGATTTACGGCTTCGTCACGATCCGCCTGGCCGAAGCCGATGCCGTCCACGCGCCGGAAGTGTTCCGGGAAACCGTGTGGATCTTCTACTGGGTGTTCGCGGCGATCATCATTTTCATCGCCATTTTCGGCTACCAGCTGTTCTCGCACTGGCAGGATTCGACCGACGGCCTGCTGAACGAAATGCAGCGCATGAATATCGACCTGGAGCGCCTGGCGACGACGGACGCCTTGACCGGCCTGCTGAACCGCCGCGCCGCCGACCGCCACCTCGATGCCGAGTGGCACCGCGCGCGCCGATCCGGCCATGCCTCCGCCCTGGTGCTGCTCGATATCGACCATTTCAAGCAGGTCAACGACAAATACGGCCACCCGGGCGGCGACGCCGCATTGCGCATGCTGGCGACCTGCATCCGCTCAGTGATGCGAGAGGTTGACGCAGGAGCGCGCTATGGCGGCGAGGAGTTCCTGATCGTGCTGCCGGAAACAGGGCGCGAAGGGGCATTCGTGTTTGCCGAACGGTTGCGCGAGCGTGTGGCAAGCTGCGAAATCAGCCACGATGTTCATTTATTCAGGTGCCAGGTGAGTCTGGGCATCGCCGTCAGCGACAAGCACGAGGCGAGCTATGAACAGTGGCTGCGGCGTGCCGACGACGCGCTGTACCGCGCCAAGCAGGCTGGCCGCAACCAGGCGGTCATGGGCGTTTAGGCTGTTGCATCGTTACCCCTTCGCCTTGCGGATACGTTCACCGAAAGAGCGCTGCTCCAGGGCAGCAATGGCCTGCGCCAGCGTCTCGGACAGCGGATACGGCAAGTCTGCATCGAGCGAAGCCGCTGCCGCTGTCGTGGCCCGCCAGCACGCCTGCAGCTTCGGCAGCAGGCGCTTGCCCTGTGGGCTGAGGCGCAGCAGCTTCTGGCGCGCATCGGTGGGGCTGGCTTGCGCCACCAGCCAGCCTTCTTTCAGCATCAGGGCTACCGTCTGCGTGGCGGCGGGCTGGGTAATGCCGGCGCTTTCGGCAACCTGGCTGACCGTGCATGGCTGGCCGCCGGCCAGCGCGCGCATCACGGGCGTGTAGCGCGGCCGGTATTCGAGGCCGGCGTCAACGTATGACTGCTGCACGGCGCCGTCCAGCAGTTCGATCAAATGGCGTAATTGGGTTCCGAGTCCTTGTTTCATGGACCGATGCTATCACAATATGTATAAGTGCTTATGTATTATTTGTTTTGCCAGCAGGCTTCACTTCAGCAGTCCCGCCAGTTCGACCGCGGTCTTGACCTGCATCTTGTCGAAGATGTGGGCGCGGTGCACTTCGACGGTGCGCATCGAGATGCCCAGTTCATCGGCCACCACCTTGTTCATCTTGCCGGCCAGGATCAGGTCCAGCACTTCGCGCTCGCGGGTCGAGAGCGTGGCGAGGCGCGCCTGCACGGCTGCCTTGCCGCTGGCCTGGCGCGAGGCAGCCAGGCCTTCCTGCACGCGGTCCATCAGCTGGTTGTCGTTGAAGGGCTTCTCGAAGAAGTCGAAGGCGCCGCGCTTGAGCGTATCCACCGCCATCGGCACGTCGCCGTGGCCGGTCAGGAAGATGACGGGCAGGCGCGCCGTGAGGCCGCGCGCCGCCAACTGGTCGAAGGCGGCCACGCCGCTGATCTCCGGCATGCGCACGTCGAGCAGCACGCAGTCGCCTTCGGGATCGAAAGCGCCGCTTTGCGCGAAGGCCAGGAAGGCTGCTGCGCTTTCGTAGGTCGTGGCGGCGATGCCGCGCGAGGAAGCGAGCCAGGACAGGGCATCGCGCACCACGGCTTCATCGTCAACGATATGTAGCATTCTGGGTCTCCCGAATTGGCTCTATTACGCTTTGCCTGCGACCGGCAGCGTAAAAGTGAATATGGTACCGCCTTGCGGGTTGTCGCGGTGGGTCAATGTGCCGCCGTGGAACTCGATCGCGGTGCGGCAGATGTTGAGGCCCATGCCCATGCCTTCCGCCTTGGTCGAGAAGAAGGGCGAAAACAGGCGCTCGGCCACGTCCTGCGGGATGCCGTGACCGTTGTCGATGACCTGCACCACCACCATGCCCGCCTGCGGATCGTTTTCGGCCACAACGCGCAATACGCGTTTCAGCGGCTGCGCGTCGGCCATGGCTTCGATGCCGTTGCGGGTAAGGTTCAGCAGCACCTGCTCGATCAGCAGGCGGTCGGCGCGTACCAGCGGCAGCGATTCCGGGATCTCGATCTGCAGCGAGACGTGGTGCTGGCGGGCTTGCAGCTCGATCAGCACCAGGATCGAGTCGAGCATCGATTGCAGCGCCACGTCCTGCCGCTCCGATTCGCGGTTCTTCACGAATTCATGCACGCTGCGGATGATCTGGCCGGCGCGCTGCGCCTGGGCGCCGGCTTGCTCCAGCGCGGGCTTGAGCATGGCGGTGTCGCCGCCGCGCGCAAGGATGTTCAGCGCACCGGTGGTGTAGCTCGAAATGGCGGCCAGCGGCTGGTTCAGTTCGTGCGCCAGCATGGAGGCGATTTCGCCCATGGTGGCCAAGCGCGCACTGGCTTGCAGCTTTTCCTGGTGCTGGCGGTTCAGTTCCTCCATGCGCTTGCGGTCGGAGATGTCGAGAATGGAACCCATATAGCCGGTATGGCGGCCTTCCTTATCGACCAGCGGCGCCTCGAACACCAGCACCGGGATGCGGGTGCCGTCCGGGCGCTGGAACAGGGTTTCGAATTCCGGGGTGATGGATCCGGCCAGCACGCTGGCCAGGCGGTGCTGGTATTCCTCCATCACGTCCGGCGCCCAGTAAGGCATGGGCGGCGAGCGCCCGATCAACTCCTCCGCCGGGTAGCCGACCATCTGGCAGAAGGCGGGATTGACGTAGGTGATGCGGCCTTCCAGGTCGCGCGCGCGCAAGCCGGTCACCAGCGAATTTTCCATCGCCGTGCGAAAGGACATCTGCTGCCGCAATTCGCCTTCTGCCGCCAGGCGGCGCGAGATGTGGCCCCACAGTGCGAACAGGCTCCATAGCAGGGCCAGCGAGAGCGCGATGACGGAGCCGACCAGCAGGTTGGGCAGCAGTTTCGGTTCGCTCTTCACGCTGTCGGTCATCAGGGTGATGGTGGCGCCGGGCAGGTCGAGGGCGCGCTTGTGGGTGTAGACGCCATGGCCCGGGCCGGCGGAACTGCGGCGCGCCAGCACCTTGTCGTCGCGGTCGAGCAGGGAAATCTGGTTGTCCTGCGCGAACCACCACGGCACCATTTCATCGAGCAGGCTACTGAGCTCGAAGGTGGCGACCAGGCTGCCGATCCACTGGTCGCCGCGATAGATCGGGAACAGCAGGTCCATTTTCAATGCGCCGGGCTGGGCGTCGCCGCCGATCGGTTCCGGCTCGGCGTAGACCGGGGAGTGCGTGCGGCGCGCATGGTCCTGCGCAGCCAGCGCGGCCGGGCCAAGCACGGTGCTGCCGGCCGGTGCGCCTTCGCTGGCGACCACGATGCGGCCTTCTGGGTCGACCTCGACCACGCGTTTCAGTTCGGCGCCGTTTTTCAGCATGCGGCCCATGCGCTGCTGCACGTCGGCGGGTGCTGGATGGCCGGTGGCGATTTCATTGGCCAGGCCGCGCAGGCTTTCTTCGTGGCGGCCAAGCTGGAAGCGGATCGACTGCTCGACCCACAGGGTATCGGCGATCAGCTGCTCCTGCCGCTCATTGCTTTCAAGCTGGCGCGCCTGCCAGGGCAGCCAGAACACGATGGCGACGAACAGCAGCACCAGTACCACCGGCAGCAGCCAGCGCACGGAAGAGGGCAGGGATATGCGTTTTAACATGCGCCGAGGGTATCGAATCCAGTTGCTGCTTGTATTGTGGGTTTCCACAGTTGTGTGCCACCATTCCGGTGAACACAATGTAAAGTGAGAATAATAATGCACCAAAATCGCCGGGAGACATTATGCATTTGAAGTCCCTCCTGGCCGCCTTCGGCGCGGCCGCACTTGTCACGTCCCAAGCGTTTGCGCAGGCGCCCATCGTCATCAAGTTCAGCCACGTCGTGGCGCCGGACACTCCCAAGGGGCAGGCCGCCGAGCGCTTCAAGCAACTGGCAGAAAAGGCAACCGGCGGCCGCGTCAGGGTCCAGGTCTACCCGAACAGCCAGCTGTACAAGGACAAGGAAGAACTGGAAGCGCTGCAATTGGGGGCGGTGCAGATGCTGGCGCCGTCGCTGGCCAAATTCGGCCCGCTGGGGGTAAAGGAATTCGAGGTCTTCGACCTGCCGTACATCTTCCCCAACAAGACTGCGCTGTACAACGTGACCGAAGGCCCGATCGGCAAGTCGCTGCTGAAAAAGCTCGAGACCAAGGGCATCACCGGCCTGGCTTATTGGGACAATGGCTTCAAGGTCATGTCGGCCAACCGCCAGTTGCGCGTGCCGGCCGACTTCAAGGGCCTGAAGATGCGGATCCAGTCCTCCAAGGTGCTGGACATCCAGATGCGCGCGCTGGGCGCGGTACCGCAGTCGCTGGCCTTCTCCGAGGCGTATATGGCGCTGCAGACCGGCGTGGTGGATGGCACCGAAAACCCGCCCTCCAATATGTACACGCAAAAGATGCATGAGGTGCAGAAGCACCTGACCATTTCCAATCACGGTTACCTGGGCTACGCAGTCATCGTCAACAAGAAGTTCTGGGACGGGCTGCCTTCCGATATTCGCAGCAAGCTGGAAGCTGCAATGAAGGAAGCTACCACTTACGAAAAAGCCATCGCCCAGCGCGATAACGATATGGCGCTGGAAGCGATCCGCAAATCCGGCAAGACCCAGATTTACAACCTGAGTGCCCAGGAACAGGCGCTGTGGCGCAATGCGCTGCTGCCGGTGCAAAAGCAGATGGAAGAGCGCATCGGCAAGGACCTGATCCAGGCGATCAACCGCGAAACAGCAAAATGAAGTCCTGTCAAGTTGCCCAAAATAAATAACGAAATTCGGAAAAAGATCGGTTACTATGGCGACGCCCCCGAACGGTGCAACTTGCACCATGATGGTTACGGGCACAGGATTTAGTGGGGAGTGAAGAAGAAGACACGCGGCCAGCTCGCGGATACATAGAGGAGACACGCTGCCTGACAGTATGCTGTTGGCCGCCGCCACAAGCGGGGTTAGATGGCCGGGGTGGTGAAAAAAAAGATTCAAAACGCACCTGCGGGTGCGTTTTTTTTTGCCCTATCCTGGCGCGCTGGTGTAGCATGATTGCCACAGTTTTATTGGAGTAAGCGTGACCGAAAAACAACATGTTGGCAGGGATTTCAGCGCCATCGTCCATCTTCCGTTCGGCGCCATGGGAATCGGCACGGCCGGGGCGGTGGTCACGGAAATGTTCTACCTGCCCGGCAGCACGCCGGAGCTGGCGCCGGCCAATGCGCTTGCTGAAAAGGCCGTGCAGCAATTGCTGGCTTATTGCGACGATGCCGACTACGTCTTCGACCTGCCGCTGGCAATGCGCGGCAGTGAGTTCCAGCGCCGCGTGTGGCAATCGCTGCGCGAAATTCCGCGCGGGCAGGTGCGCACATACGGCGAGCTGGCCAGGCACCTCGATTCCGTGGCGCGCGCGGTGGGCCAGGCATGCCGCAGCAATCCGTTCCCGCCGCTGGTGCCATGCCACCGCGTGATGGGCGCCAGCAGCCTGGGCGGCTTTGCCGGCAGCGACGACCAGAACGGCTTCACCCTAGGCGTCAAGCGCTGGCTGCTGGCGCATGAAGGTCATAAAGAGTATCAATGGCAGCAGGCAACCTTGCTCTGATCGACGAGTTCTGCGACAGCCTGTGGCTGGAAGACGGACTGTCCAAAAACTCCCTCGATGCCTACCGGCGCGACCTGACCGCCTTTGCCAAATGGCTGGAAACGGCACGTCCCGCCGTCGCCAGCCTGCACAGCGCCGGCACCGCCGACCTGCAAGCCTACTTCGCGGCGCGCCATGAAGACACCAAGGCCAGTTCGGCCAACCGCCGCCTGTCTGCACTGAAGCGTTTCTACCAGCTTGCGCTGCGCCAGCGCCATATCTCGGAAGACCCATGCCTGCGCATGGCCTCGGCCAAGCAGCCGCTGCGCTTTGTCCACACCCTGAGCGAAGCACAGGTGGAAGCGCTGCTGGCCGCGCCCGACTTGCGCACGCCGCTTGGCATGCGCGACCGCACCATGCTGGAACTGATGTATGCCAGCGGCCTGCGGGTGTCGGAGCTGGTTGCCCTGAAGACGCTGGAACTGAGCATGAACGATGGCGTGCTGCGCATCACCGGCAAAGGCGCCAAGACCCGCCTGGTACCGTTCGGCGAGCAGGCGCGCCTGTGGATTGAGCGCTACCTGCGCGAGGCGCGCGGCGTGATCCTCGATGGCCAGCAGGACGATGCGCTGTTCATTACCGGCCGCGGCGGACCAATGACCCGGCAAATGTTCTGGGTCGTGGTGAAAAAGCACGCACTCAAGGCCGGCATTACGGCGCCGCTGTCCCCGCACACCTTGCGGCACGCGTTCGCCACGCACCTGCTGAACCATGGAGCCGACTTGCGCGTGGTACAGTTGCTCCTAGGCCACTCTGACATTTCTACAACACAGATCTATACCCACGTAGCCCGCGAGCGTTTGAAGCAGATTCATGCGCTACATCATCCACGCGGATAATTTTGTTTGCGCAGTATCGCCAATCGGCTTACCGTGAGGCTTAGGAGGAGCAAACCATGGCGAAGACAAATTTCCAGTACGAAAAACGGCAGCGTGAGTTGGAAAAGAAACGCAAAGCAGAAGAAAAAGCCCAGCGCAAGCTGGACGCAAAAAACCGCCCTCCGACCGAGCAGGCGGCCGACGAAGCCGGCTTTGAAACTGCAGAATCGGACTTGACCACACCGGACTAATGAAACGAAGCTTATTCGCAACCAGCATTCTTGTTACCGCCTTCTGTACCCATTCTTCGCTATCCGCCGCCGAAGCTGCGTCGCCCACGCAACAGTGCGCGGCGCAGCCCGATAACCCGAACCCTACGCCGGCTTATGTGGTCGCAAGCTCGGCCGCCGTCCGCGCCGCGCCCTCGGCGACTGCCGACTTGCTGGCATATGTGCCAATTGCAACCCGGATTGATGTGTTGTGCCAGCAGGATGGTTGGCTGAAGGTGGATATCCTGGCGTCAGGCGGCTTTCAGGGATGGATGCGTGCCAACCTGCAGGGCCTCGAATTGCCCACGCTCGAGGGTGCGCTCGCCGCATTGCATGCCATCGCACCGGGCAATGTGGCCGGACTGCGCACGCAGGCAGAGCGCGTGCTTGCCCTGGACCAGGTGGATGAGCGCAACCATGAAACCGTATTGCAGGTCTTGCGACAGGCCGGCGATGCAGAGACGGTGCGCAAGCTGGAAGCGCGCCTGGCAGCGCTGCGTTCGCCCACGGTGGCGCAAGGAAGCGATGAACCGAAAGTGCTCTTCATCGCCAGTAACGGTTCGATGAGGCCGATCGCGCGACTGGATGGCGGCAAATTGTTCACCTTTCCCGCGATTGCCGGTAGCGGTGAAGAGTACGGCAAAGCCTATCGCAAATACGTGGCGCGCTACTTTGCACCGGGCCGGGCCTATCATTTCTACAAGCGTGGCGGTGTCGAAGGCATGGCGCTCGTGCAGCGATTCAGCGATGAGCTGGAGGAGCCGATGGCGACCATCAGGCGTGTCGCTGCCAAGGCGCAGGACGAGAGCGGGCTGTTGGCGAACTTTACGCTCACCGAGAAGCAGCCGGACGGCGAACTGGCGGTCAGCCCGGGCCAGCAAAAGGCGGCGCTGGAGCTGGCGCGGTCCGTGCTGAAATCGAAGAACGTGCAAAGGCCGGATATTGGCCGCATCCTGGACAGCCAGAACGTCGTGATCAAGGCCGTTCCGGGCCAGGATGGCGCAGCGCCGGTGCTGGTGATGACGGCCAACCTGGAAATTCCTCGCGAGAAGCCGGAACAAGAGGTCCTGGTTTTCCGCATCTATACATTGCTGCTGGTGATGGAAGCGAACACGCAGGGCAAATACGAAGTCACGCACCAGGTATTCAGGAAGGCTTCGGCAGAGGGCGAGGGCACCACGCTGGACTTTTTGACCTATGCCGATGTCAACCAGGATGGCAAACCAGAACTCGTGCTGCGCGAAGGTTTTTATGAATCCAACAGGTATTGGATCCTTGGCCGCCAAGGCAAGGGATGGAAAGAACTGGTGGAGCCAAACCGCGGAAAATGATGGGCCGCCGTATCGTCCCCGCCAATGCGGGGACGGGTAAGGCGACCTTTATTATGCAGCTTCCGCTACGCCGGATTTTTCGGCGGCCGGCGCGTCGTCCTGGTGGCCGCGGCGCAGCCAGCGCCTGGCGCGCTTGCCGAAGCTGTCGAGGTAGGTATAGGCCACCGGTACCACCACCAGGGTCAGCAGGGTTGAGGTGATCACACCGCCGATCACGGCGCGGCCCATCGGCGCCTGGGTTTCTCCGCCGTCGCCCAGGCCGATTGCCATCGGCAGCATGCCGAAGATCATCGCCAGGGTCGTCATCAGGATTGGGCGCAGGCGCACCTGGCCGGCGGCCATGATGGCGTCGTGCTGGCTCATGCCGTCGCGCTGGCCGTGATTGGTGAAGTCCACCAGCAGGATCGCGTTCTTGGTCACGAGGCCCATCAGCATGATCACGCCGATTACCGAAAAAACGTTCAGCGTGGAGCCGGTCGCCAGCAGTGCCACCAGCACCCCGATCAGCGACATCGGCAGCGATACCATGATCGCAATCGGCTGCAGGAAGCTGCCGAACTGCGAGGCCAGCACGATGTAGATGAATACCACTGCAATGCCCAGCGCGGTGATGGCGCCGTTCATGGTTTCCGCCATCTGCTGCGCATTGCCGGCCACGTCGAAGCGCACGCCGTCCGGCAGCGTCATCGAGTCCATTGCTTTCTTCACGTCGGCATCGACGTCGCCGGCCGGGCGGCCTTCGGTAGCGGCGTAGATCGCCACGCGGCGCTGCAATGCCTGGCGCTTCAGCACCTGCGGGCTGAAGCCGGGCACGAAGTCCACCACCTGGCGCAGCGGCACCATCAGGGGATTGCCGTCCGGGCCAATCTTGCTGGAAGTGAGCGACAGGTCGGCCAGGTCGGCGATGCGCTGGCGGCCCGATTTCGGCAGCTGCACGTTGACCTCGTAGTTCTGGCCATCGGCTGCCAGCCAGTAGCTGGCCGTGTCGCCCGCCACGAATGGGCGCATGGCGCTGCCGATCTGCTGCACGCTCAGCCCCAGGTCGCTGGCCAGTTCGTTATTGATCTTGATCAGCGTCGACGGGTTCGCGCCTTCCTGGCTGTATTCCAGGTCGGCCACGCCCTTGATCTTGCGCATCTTGGCCATCAGCGTCTGCGCAGTCTGTTCCAGCTTGGCTTCGTCGGTGCCGAGGATGGCGATGAAGATCGGCTTCTGGCCCACCGACAGGGTAATGCCCGGAATGCGTTCGATGCGTTTGCGGATCGCGCCTTCCAGCTTTTGCTGCGACTGGCGGTGCGTCTTCTTGACGTCGGTCAGCTTGATGCGCAGGAAGGAGATGTGGCGGCCGGCAGGATCGCCGACGTTGGCCGTGATGGCGTCGATCTCCGGGAACTCCTTCAGCGCCGCTTCGACCTGCTTCACTTTCGCGTCGTTGTACTCCAGGCTGGAGCCGACCGGCACCTTGAGCTGCAGGACGACCTGTCCCTGGTCGGTTTCCGGGAACATCTCGCCGCCAATCATCGGCACGAGCATCAGGCTGCCCACGAACAGGCCGAACGCGGTGACCAGCGTCAGTTTGCGCCATTTGAGCGCGAAGGCCAGCACCTTGCCATACAGCTTGTGAACCTTCTCCACGCCGTGCTCGACCTTTTCCATGATGCGGCCCAGCCACGGCAGGTATTTGAAGCGGTCCTTCACCGGGTCATGCCATACCGAAGACAGCATCGGGTCCAGCGTGAAGGAGACGAACAGCGATACCAATACCGCCACCGTCACGGTCACGCCGAACTGCAGGAAGAAGCGGCCGATAATACCGTCCATGAAGGCCACCGGCACGAACACAGCGACAATCGCAAAGGTGGTCGCCATCACCGCGATGCCGATTTCGTTGGTGCCGTCTTCTGCGGCCTTGCGGTGATGCTTGCCGAAGCCAAGATGGCGCACGATGTTCTCACGCACCACGATGGCGTCGTCGATCAGCAGGCCAATGCACAACGACAGCGCCATCAGCGTCAGGAAGTTGAGCGTGAAGCCGAAGGCTTTCATGGCGATGAAGGAGGCCAGCACCGAAATCGGCAGCGTCAAACCGGTGATGATGGTCGAGCGCCACGAGTGCAGGAAGAAGAACACGATCACCATGGTCAGGATCGCGCCTTCAATGATGGTGCGCTTCACGTTATCCAATTGCGACTGCACGCGCTCGGACTGCGAATCGAGTACCTTGATCTTGATGTCGTCCGGCAGCGTCTTGCGCAGGTTCTCCACCACGTTCAGGATGCCGTTGCCGACTTCGACCACGTTGGCGTCCTGCACCTTGGTGATATCCAGCGATACGGCGCGCTTGCCATTGACGCGCGAGATTGACTGTTCCTCGGCCTCGCCGTCGATCACGTCGGCCACCTGGTCCAGGTAGACCGGGCCGTTGGCGCGGCGCGCCACGATGATCTTGTTGAACTCCTGCGCCTCTTTCAGCTTGCCTTCCACGCGCACCAGGGTTTCGGTGACGTCGGCACTCAGGCGGCCGGCAGGCAGGTTGGCGTTGGTGTTCTGGATGGCGCGCATCACCTCGTCCACGCCGACGCCTTGCGCGCGCATGTCGGCGGGCCGCAGGCTGACCAGCATCTGGCGCTTGGTGGTGCCGAACACGCGCACCTGGCCCACGCCCGGCACGCCCTGGAAGCGCTTGGCCAGGATCTGGTCGGTCATGGTGGACAGTTCGCGCAGGCTGCGCTTGTCGGAGGAGAACGACAGGCTGACGATAGGCTGGTCGTTCTCGCCTTCGGCGCGGGCGATGAAGGGCTCTTTCGCCTCGCGCGGGAATTTGGGACGCACCAGCGCAATCTTGTCGCGCATGTCCTGCATCGCCTTGTCCATATTGGTGGACAGTTCGAATTCGACATAGACGCCGGCCTTGCCTTCCCACGAGTTGGCGCGGATGGTCTTGACGCCGGACACGGTGTTGACGATGTCTTCGATCGGTCGGGTGATGTCGTTTTCCACAGCTTCCGGCGAAGCGCCCGGATACACCACTTCGATCGCGGCAAACGGGAAGGAAACATTCGGCATGGATTCCACGCCGAGGCCTTTGTAGGAGAAGATGCCAAGCACCATCAGCGCCACCATCACCATGGTGGCAAAGACCGGCTGGCGGATCGAGATTTTAGTGATCCACATGGCGCCGCCCCTTAGCCTTTAGCCGCTGCCAGCATGGCCGGCTTGGCCGCGGGGGCGCCTGCTGGAGCAGCCAGCTTGACCTTGGAGCCGGGCTTCACGCCTTCCAGTTTGGAGATGATGACGTTGGCGCCCTTGTCCAGTCCCGCGGTCACCTCGGCCAGGCCCACGTCCTCGCTGCGCAGGCCAAGACTGACCGGCTGTGCCACGACGATGCCGTTGGCGACCAGGTAGACCACCTGCTTGCCTGCTTCTTCGCGCAATGCCGCCAGCGGCACCATCGGCGCCTCCTTGGTGCGTTCCGTGGTGATATTTCCCTTGGCGAACATGCCGCCGCGCAGCACGCCGTCGGCATTCGGCACCGAGATATACACCAGCATGGCGCGCGAGCCGGCTTCCGTGGTCGGGTTGATGCGCGCCACCTTGCCGCTGAACTCGCGCTTGGCGAAGCCGTCAACCTGGAAGCTGACCTGCTGGCCGACCTTTACGCGCGGGATATCGGTGGTGGGCACCTGCGCCTCCAGCGTCAGCTCCTGCAGGCCGACGATGGTGTAGACAGGCATGTCAGGCGCGACTTTGTCGCCCGCCTGCACATGACGTTTGGAGATGATCCCGCTGATCGGGGCACGGATCACGCTGTCGTTCAGCGCGATGCGGGCCAGCTCAACCATTGCGGAAGCGGATTTGACATTGGCATGGGCCAGCTCGACCGCGTTGGCGGTGGTATCGAAGCTGGTCTGCGAGATGAATTTTTGCGACAGCAGGGCTTTCGCGTTGTATTCGTTCTTCTGGGCCATGCTCAGCTTGGCCTGCGCCTCTTCCAGCATGGCCTGCTGCTGGGCCAGGCGCGCTTTCAGGTCGGCCTGGTCGAGGCGGGCCAGCACCTGGCCTTCCTGCACCGAGACGCCCTCGCGCAGCGCGGCTTCCTGCACCTGGCCCGATACTTTCGATTTGATGGTGGCCTGGTTGACCGGGATCAGTGAACCCGACAAGGGGAGTCCGACCGAGAGCGGGCGCGCATCGATGGCGGCCACGTCGGCACTGGCCAGCTCCAGCACAGGCTCTGCCTTGGCGGCCGCTGCCTTTGGCGCTTCTGCCGGCTTGGCCTGCGATTTCATGACGGTCCAGCCACCGCCCGCGAGGCCCAGTACTACCAGGCCGATCACGGGAAGGCGCCAGCGTTTCGGGGATTTCAGGTGCACGGGTTGTGGGCTCATTATTGTCTCTTCATCAAAGTTGTCCGCTGGCGCGGATTGCGATGGTGACACTGTAGGTTTTAACAAGTCCAGCGGCCACGTAAATGCGATAAAGCGCATAAACGGCGACTTGAAATGCAAAAAGTGCGGATGGAGTGGCGCTTGTCAGGCACCTTTGACATAACGCAAACGAAAAAGCGCAAAGCAGGCGAAAAATGTGGCATGAGTACTCCCTCGCCTGCCGACTTGACTCCTGTCCATGCAGCGCTCGACTTGATCGCGCGCATGGTGGGGGCACTCGAGCAGACGCCGCTGGTCGCGATCAGCAGCCTGGACCGCGACGGCAAGGTGACTTTCTGCAATTCACAGTTTGCGAGCCTGGCCGGCTTGTCGATGCAGCAGGCGATCGGGCGGCCTCTGGCTGAGCTGATGTCGCGCGCTGAACGGCAAGATGAGCATGACGCCATGGTGGAAGAGGTATGGCGCAGCGGCAAGGCAGGCCCGCTAGGCGACTGGCGTGTGCGCGCTTTTTCCGGACGCGACCTTTGGTTGTATTCGACCAAGGTACCGGTCTGGCAGGACGGCGAGTTGGCGCAGGTTGTCTGCATGGATGTCGACGTCACCCAGCGCAAGGATGATGAATCGGCGCTGCGCGCGGTCGGCGAAAACTTTTCCCTGATGTTTGGCCGGTCCAGCGATGCGGTGTTGATCATGCGGGACGGCATGATCGTGGATGTTAACCCCGCTGCCATGCGCCTGTTCAAATGCGACTCAGCGGCACGCCTGGCAGGCCACCGCTTGCATATCTTTTCGCCGCTGCGCCAGCCGGGGGGCGAATTGTCGGAAACGGCGGTGGCCAGCCGGGAAGCAGTCGCCTTTAGCGATGGCAATAGCCGTTTCGAATGGTGCTTCACCGATTGCGATGGCACAGCATTCTGGGCCGAGGTATTGATGACTGCCCTGCAGCCCGGGCAGTCGGACCTGCTGTATGTGGTCGTGCGCGACATCTCTGACCGCAAGCAAGCCGAGCGCACGGTACGGCTGGCGGCCCAGGTGTTCGAGAATAGCCGCGATGCCATCGTGCTGACAGACCGGCGCCGCCACATCATTGCCAGCAACCGCGCTTACTCGCAGACCACCGGTTTTGCGGCGGAAGAGCTGCTGGGTCAGTCGATCAGCCTGTATCGCTCCGGCGTGCAGGACGAGTCGTTCTATCGTGAGGTATGGAGCCAGGTCGATGCCAGCGATCACTGGCAGGGCGAAACCTGGGCCCGTCGCAAGAATGGAGAGATTTTCCCGTGCTGGGTCAGTGTGACAGCGATCCGGGACCAGGCCGGGCTGGTGTCGAATTATATGGGCAGCCTGTCCGATATCACGGAGCGCAAAAGGACCGAGGAATATACGCGCCACCTGGCAGAGCATGATTTCTTGACCGACCTGCCAAACCGCGTGCTGCTGCTCGACCGCCTCAACCTGGCGCTGGCGGCAGCGCGCCGCAGCAAGAGTTCGCTGGCAGTACTATTCCTCGACCTGGACCGCTTCAAGATGATCAACGACACGCTCGGCCACGCGGTTGGTGACCGCTTGCTGAAAGAGGTCGCCGCACGCTTGCTGAAATGCGTGCGCAGTGTCGACACGGTGAGCCGGCATGGCGGCGACGAATTCGTGATCGTGCTGGCGGAGGTTGGCGGCCCGGAGCGCGCGGCGCATGTGGCCGAGACGGTGCTGCAGGCGATCACGCAGGAGTACGTGTTGGGCGAGCACCTGCTGCATGTCTCGACCTCAATCGGCATTGCCATGTTCCCGTCGGATGGAGCCGACATCGACAGCCTGGTAAAACATGCCGATATCGCGATGTACCACGCCAAGCAGGCCGGGCGCGACCGCTACCAGTTCTTTGGGCAGGAAATGAACGCACGCGTGGTCGAGCATGCCAGCCTGGAAAAGGGCCTGCGGCGTGCGCTGGACGAGGGGCAGTTCGAACTGGCTTACCAGCCGGAAGTCGATATCGCCAGTGGCGAAGTGGTTGGCATGGAGGCGCTGCTGCGCTGGCGTCATCCCGAGCAGGGCTTGCTGTTGCCGCAGGATTTTCTGAACGTGGCGCAGGAGTCGGGCCTCATGGTGGCAATTGGCGGCTGGGTGCTGCGCAGCGCCTGCAGCCGCGCGCGCGAATGGCTGGAAGATGGGCGGCCGCTGGCAGTATCGGTGAATATTGCGATTGGCCAGTTCATGCACAAGAATTTTGTCGACAGCGTGGCTGATGCGTTGCGCGGCAGCGGCCTGGCGCCGCAGTGGCTGGAACTGGAACTGACCGAAGACACCATCATGCGTGGCGGCTCGGATGTGCCGGAAAAGCTTGGCGCGCTGCGGGAGCTGGGTGTGCGGGTGTCGATCGATGATTTCGGAACCGGCTATTCGCAGCTGATGCAGTTGAAGGAATTTCCTATCTATAAACTGAAGATTGCCCAATCCTTCATGGACAATGGCACGGATGCCACCGCCATTCGCACCATCATTGCGATGGCGCGCAGCCTGGAAATGACCGTCATTGCCGAAGGCGTCGAAACTGAGGACCAGCTCCAGTTGCTGCGAGAGCTTGGCTGCGACCAGTATCAGGGGCAACTGGCGGAAAATGCAAGAAGGACGACGCCATGACGCATGAATCGATTGCCAGCCGCATCCTGCTGCTGCGCGGGCAGAGGGTCATGCTGGACGCGGATCTTGCCGAGCTGTATGGTGTGCCGACCAAAGCACTTAATCAGGCAGTACGACGCAACAGCCGTCGCTTCCCGCCAGATTTTATGTTCCAGCTCACTACGCTTGAGAAACGCGGGGTGGTGCCAAACATTGTCCCCCACGCGCGACAGTAGTTTTGGTGAAACCCTACGTTTTGCATTAA
>CBHREK010000028.1:0-62632 GCA_966077345.1 uncultured Duganella sp. | reverse complement strand
TTTTATGGCCCTTATAGCAAAAACACTACCACCAGAACGCTTTTCCTTGGGTTGGAACAAATTCAGGTTACGGGGGGGCTTTGGGGCGGCTCCGTGCGTATACGCACGGACCCGGACGGCTTAATTCAGACGGGAAAGATGGCGTTGGACGCAGAGCAGGGCGCCGACCAGGCCGAGGCTGGCGGACAGGGCCAGCAGGGCGGCAGTCGCTACCGGATCCAGCGGGGCCAGCTGGAATTCCGATGCGTACAATCTTGCAAACTCGGCAATGGCGCGGTTGAGCGGCTGCAGGACCAGTGCCACGCCGCCCAAGGCTACGCCGCCGGCGCACAGGCCGAGCAGGGCGCCGGTGTAATAGAAGGGGCGATGGATGAAACTGTCGCTGGCGCCGATCAGCTTGGAGACCAGGATCTCCTCGCGCTGGGTCATCACTTGCAGGCGAATCGTGTTGAACACCACGGCCACCACCACCGTGGCCAGCGTGGCTGCCAGCAACAGCAGGGCCAGGCGCAGGATGCCCAGCAAGGCTGCCAGCCGTTTCACCCAGGCCGAGTCGACTTGCACCGATTCCACGCCCGGCAGGGCGCGCATCTGGTCGGCGATGCTGTCGATCTTGCTGCCTTCCGCCGCATTCTGGAAGGCATTCAGCTTGACGACGTAGCTGTCCGGCAGCGGATTCTCGCCCAGCGTGGCGACCACGTCGGACAGGCCGCTCTTGGCATTCAGCTGCTCCAGCGCTTTTTCGCGCGAAGTAAAGATGATCTTGGCGGTCGGTGCAATGCTGCGCAAGGACGACGCCAGCGCGGTCGCCTGTTCGCGCGGGGTGTCGGCCTTGATGAAGACGCTGAGCTCAGGCTCGACCGCCATCTGTTCCGACATCGGCCGCACGTTGTCGAGCAAGGTCACGCCCATGAAGGGCAGGGCCAGCGCAATCGCGACCACCAGGATATTGAACAGGAAAGAGCCGGGCGCCCGGCGTACGTGCACCAGCGCGGAGCCCAGGGCGAACAGGTGGTGGCGCAGCCAGGTGCTCATGCTGCTTCCTTCATCAGTTCGCCACGCTCGAGGTGGATCACGCGCGCCGCGGCGTCCAGGATCTGTTCATCGTGCGAAGAAATCAGGCAAGTCACGCCGACCGAATGGAAGGCGTGCAGCGCGTCGATCACCTTGCTGGCGCTGGCGCGGTCCAGGTTGGCGGTCGGCTCGTCGGCCAGGATGATTTGCGGGCGGTTGACGATGGCGCGGGCGATCGACACGCGTTGCTGTTCGCCGCCGGACAGGGCCAGCGGCTGGGCATCGGCGCGGTCCAGCAGGCCGACCTTGTCCAGCGCGGCACGTGCGCGCTGTTCGGCGGCCGAACGCAGCGCACCGGTTACCAGCAGCGGCATCATGACGTTGGCCAGCACGGTGCGGTCATTCAGCAGGCGCTGTTCCTGGAAAATCAGGCCCAGGTTGCGGCGCAGGAAGGGAATGCCGGCGCGCTTCAGGGCGCCGATGTCCTGGCCGTTCACCAGCACCTTGCCGGAAGTCGGCCGCTCCATGGCGGCAATCATCTTGAGCAGCGTCGACTTGCCGGCGCCGGAAGGGCCGGCCAGGTAGACCAGCTCGCCTTTGGCAATGGTGAGGGAAATGTCGCGCAGGGCGACACCGTCCGGGGAATATTGTTTACTGACGTGCTGGAATTCGATCATGTAGGCCGATGTTAAGCGAGCAGTGCTTCAACAAATTCAGCCGCATTGAACGGCTGCAAGTCTTCAATCTTTTCGCCGATACCGATGAAGTACACCGGAACCGGGCGTACGCGGGCGATGGCGGCCAGGATACCGCCTTTCGCAGTGCCGTCGAGCTTGGTGATGATCAGGCCTGACAGCTGCAGTGCATCGTCAAACGCCTTCACCTGGGCCAGGGCATTCTGGCCGGTATTGCCGTCAATGACCAGCAGGGTTTCGTGCGGGGCGCCTTCCATGCCTTTGCCGATCACGCGCTTGACCTTTTTCAGCTCTTCCATCAGGTGGAGCTGGGTCGGCAGGCGGCCGGCGGTGTCGATCATGACCACATTGGTGCCGCGCGCCTTGCCGGACTGCACCGCATCAAAGGAAACGGCGGCGGGATCGCCCGATTCCTGGGAGATCACGGTCACGTTGTTGCGCTGGCCCCACACCATCAGCTGTTCGCGGGCCGCGGCGCGGAAAGTGTCGCCTGCCGCCAACAGTACCGACTGGCCGTGCGCCTGCATATGCTTGGCCAGCTTGCCGATGGTGGTGGTCTTGCCGGCGCCGTTGACGCCGGAAATCATCATCACCAGCGGCTGGTGGCGGCCCAGCTCGAAAGGCTTTTGCAGCGGCTGCAGCAGGCCGATCATCAGTTGCTTGAGCGCGTCCTTGACCTGGGCGGCGTCCAGCAGCTTCTCTTCCTTGACCTTGCGCTTCAGCGCATCGAGCAGGTACTCGGTGGCATCGACGCCGGCGTCGGACATCAGCAGTGCCGCTTCCAGCTCGTCATACAGCTCGTCGTCGATCCTGGCGCCGACGAACAGGAGGGACAGGTTGGCGGAGGTCTTGGACAAGCCGGCCTTCAGGCGGCTCATCCAGTTTTGCCTGGGTTCCGGCTTGGCGGCAGTGTCGACTTCAAAAGCCAGCGGCGCTGCAGCCTCGGTGCCGGCTGGCGCGGCAGGAGCAGGGGCCGCAGGGCTGGCGGCCGGCGCTGCGGGCGCGGCTTCGGGCGCGACCGGTTTCTTCTTGAAAAAACTGAACATGGACAGGTTGGCAGAGGGTCCTTCAATCGAACCGCGTATTCTACCAGAGGCTAGCTGAGGGCTTGCCGCTGGCGCTGCCGCCATTCGGTGACCGCCAGGCTGAGATCGCCGAGTTCGCATACCGTCACATAGCCGGGAGGGCGCTTGCGCAAGGCCGAATTGGTACCGCCGGCCCAGATTTCAGCCTGCTCCGGCAGGCGCGCCCGCAATTCGCGCAGGCTGTCGCTGACATGGCGCGGGTTCATGGTGGCGGAAAAGGACAGGGCGACAATGTCGGCCTGCATGGCGCGTGCGCCTTCGACAATGTCCGGCAGCGGCGTCTGAACGCCTAGCGGAATGCAATGCGCTCCCTCAGCGGCAAAGATGGCCTCGGCCATCAGCAAGCCCAGGCCGTGGCGCTCCTGGGGCAGGGTGGTCAGCAGCACGCGCGGGCGCGGCGCCCCGCTGCTGTGGTTGACTTGCGGGACCGAAAATACCGCGCTGCGCAGCACGATCTGTACAGATTCCGCAAACAAATGCTCTTCAAACACCGCGAACTGTCCGCAAGCCCAGGCTTCACCCACCAGGGTGGTGAGCGGGCCAACCAGGTTGATGACGAAATTCTTCAATCCCATCACCAGCATCGCCTGCGTCAATTTGCGGCGGAATGCTTCCATTTGATGGGATTTGCATAGTTCCAGGTAGGCTTGCAGCTCGGGATGGGGCAGGACAGTCTCATCCTTCTGGCTGGCGGCACTTTTTTGCGCCAGCGCCTGCAATTCATCCGCCGAGTAGCCGATGACTTTGCCGGGACGATACCCCAGATCAATCAATCTCTTGATCAATCTCAATTTAATTACTTGTTCGCTTGGATAGACTCGTTCCCCGAACGTGTCGCGTTCAGGGCGGGGGAAATCGTAACGACGTTCCCAGACTCGCAAAGTTTCCTTTGCAAGGCCGGTGTCCCGTTCCACATCGCTGATAGTGGACGGAATTGTTACAGAAACCGCACTCGTTTTCATTCGCCGACAGCGCCCCCAGATTGATACGCGACCTGCATTCTAACGCCGAAGTGTGGCGCAAAGTTGCCTACAGTGCAGGCTAGTTTCACTATGAAACCGGGGTTCAAGGCGCTTGTCCATGACACATTGTTGGCACGTTCAGTTTAGCCCTCAAAAGCCTCGAAAGTGTGAAATATGTCCTGAACAAAAAAGTTTCAAGTTGATTAAACAATATTCGGTTTCATGTGGCAAAAGGCGTCATCTTGCAATACGTATTACTACGTGAATAGCAGGAAATATTGAGTTCATATAAAATGACGGGCGATCAGCGCCGAAGAGCCCTGGTGATCGATAACAAAGAAAAGGAAGAAGCACATCATGAAGAAGACCCTGATTTCCCTCGCAGTACTGGCAGCAGCATCGGGCAGCGCCTTTGCCCAGTCCAACGTAACCGTCTTCGGTATCATGGACGCCGGCATCGTGTCTGAGCACGGTGGCAAGAACGGTAACGTCACCAAAGTGTCGTCCGGCGTAGCCAATGCATCGCGCATCGGCTTCAAAGGCACCGAAGACCTGGGTGGCGGCCTGTCCGCAGTGTTCCTGCTGGAAGGCGGCATCAAAGGCGATACCGGTGAATCCGACGTATCCGGCTCCATCTTCCAGCGCCAGGCATACGTTGGCCTGGTGTCGAAGTCGGCTGGTACCCTGACCCTGGGCCGCCAGTACACCCCTTGGTACAACGCCTTCGTGCAAGTTGGCGATCCGTTCCAGGCTGGCCTGTCCGGTTCGGCTAAGAACATCTTCCCAGCGAACGGCATCAACGTCCGCAACAGCAACTCCGTGTACTACAAGTCGCCAGACATGATGGGCGTTACCGCTGAAGTGTTCTACGCTGCCGGCGAGCAGAAAGAATCCTCGACCGGCCGTCAACTGGGCGCGGCGATCGGCTACAAGAACGGCGACTTCGAAGGCCGCCTGGCTTACAACAACCGTAACAACGACACCGTTGCCAACAACGTTGTAACCGGCCGCGACATTGGCCACAACACCCTGCTGGCTGTGAACTACGACTTCAAAGTAGTGAAAGCTTTCGCCATGTTCAACTCCAACAAGGGCCTGAACAGCGTCGCTTACCCGAACGGCACCGCTTACACCGCGGCTGCAGTGGCTCCTTCGACCGACAGCCGTAACTACCTGCTGGGCGCAACCGTGCCTGTGTCGGCTGCCGGCTCCCTGGTCGCTTCCGTGGCCCGCGCGGACGACCGCGAAGTTGCCAACCGCGATGCTAACCAGTACGCAATCGGCTACCTGCACAAGCTGTCGCCACGTACCACCACCTACATGTCCTACGGCAAGATCAAGAACAAGAACGGCGCTTCCTACACCGTTGGCAACAACGCTGAATCCGGTTCCGGTGACTCCGCTTACAACGTAGGCATCCGTCACACCTTCTAATCCAGCCTGTTCCTGGTCAAAAACGGCTGCCTCGCGCAGCCGTTTTTTTTTACAATGCTGACATGAAAACTTCCCATCGCATCGGCAGCGCACTGCTGCTCGCTTCTGTCACCGTACTGCCAGCCGCGCTGGCGGCCAACAAGGCTGGCGGCCTGCCGCGCTTTGGCATGGTGGTCTACTCCGACTTGTGCGTGCACGAAGGCAGCGGCGAGTACGGCGGCCAGCGCATCACGCTGCAGCGCTTTGCCGAGGTCGATACGGTGATTTACGAGTACACGGCAGGCGGCCTGAGCTGGCCGCTGGTGGCAACGGACGTAAATGTCGACCCGCGCGGCAAGATGATGTATTTCACCGTGCAGGAAGGGGAAGAGGAGCGCACCATCAGCGGCAAATTCTCGCCCAACGGCGAAACCCTGACGCTGGATGGCGGTTATTGCGACGACCAGTCGCAAGCGATGGTGCTGTCGAAAGTACGCGACTTCAGCCGCGCAGCGAAAGCCTGCAAAGCCTGCCCCGCGCCGAAGCGGCGGGGCGCGGATTGACTACTTGCCGGCCGCGACGGCCTGCTTGCGGATGGTGTCGAGGGTGGCGCCCGGGGTGATCAGGTTGCCGTCGTAGCGCAGCTCGATGATGGCCGGCAGGCTTTGCTCGCGGGTGAAAGCGAGGGCGCGCTGCAGGGCTGGCGCGAAGTC
Source organism: uncultured Duganella sp. (assembly GCA_966077345.1). GTDB lineage: Bacteria > Pseudomonadota > Gammaproteobacteria > Burkholderiales > Burkholderiaceae_D > Rugamonas. The sequence continues at coordinate 56,750 of CBHREK010000028.1, read as the reverse complement.
CTCGGTGGCCGCAACGGTTTCGCCATGGCCGCCAAAGGCGCGCGCCACTGCGGCGAAGTCCGGGTTGTGCAGCGTGGTGCCGGAGACGCGGCCAGGATATTCGCGCTCCTGGTGCATGCGGATGGTGCCGAACATCTGGTTGTTGAAGACGATGATGACCACGCCCGCCTTGTACTGCACGGCGGTGGCCAGTTCCTGGCCGTTCATCAGGTATTCGCCGTCGCCCGCAAACGTCACCACCGTGCGCGATGGATCGATGATCTTTGCAGCCACGCCGGACGGCACCGAGTAACCCATGGCGCCGCTGGTTGGCGCGAGCTGGGTGCGCATGCCGCCGTAAGCCCAGTAGCGGTGCGCCCAGGTGGCGTAGTTGCCGGCGCCATTCGTGATGATGGTGTCGGCCGGGCACTGGGCCTTCAGCTCCTGCACCACTTGCCACAGGTTCAGCGGGGCATTGTTGTCCTTGAAGATCGCAGGCTGCTGCTGCCAGGCGCTGTATTCGGCGCGCGCCTGCTCGACGCTGTCGCGCCATGCGCTCGCATCGACCGGTTCCATTGCCGCCAGCATGGCAGCGGCCTGCGGCATGCCGGAGGCGATCATCAATTCGCCCTGGTAGACGCTGCCCAGTTCTTCCGGGCTGGCGTGGATGTGCACCAGGCGCTGTTGCGGCACCGGCGAGGCGATGATGGAGTAGCCGCTGGTGGTCATTTCACCGAGGCGCGGGCCGATGGCGATCAGCACGTCGGCTTCTTTCACGCGGGCAGCCAGCTTCGGATTGATGCCGATGCCGACGTCGCCGATGTAGTTCGGGTGGGTGTTGTCCAGCAGGTCCTGGAAGCGGAAGGCGCAGCCGACCGGCAGGTGGTTCGCTTCGGCGAACTTGCGGATGTCGGCCGTGGCTTGTTCATTCCAGCCGCCGCCGCCCAGCAGCAGCATCGGGCGCTTGGCTTCGGACAGGATCTGGCGCAGTTGCGCGACCTGCGGTGCGGAAGGCGCGCCCTGGGTCGGCACGTAGGCGCGGGTGTCGGCCACGGTGGCTTTGGCGGTCAGCATGTCTTCCGGCAGGGCCAGCACCACAGGGCCCGGACGGCCGCTGGTGGCGACCTGGAAGGCGCGCGCAATGTATTCGGGAATGCGGTCGGCGCGGTCGATCTGGGTGACCCATTTCGCCATCTGGCCGAACATGCGGCGGTAATCGACTTCCTGGAAGGCTTCGCGGTCCATGAAATCGCTGCCGACCTGGCCGATGAACAGGATCATCGGGGTCGAATCCTGGAAGGCCGTGTGCACGCCGATCGAGGCATTGGTGGCGCCCGGGCCGCGGGTCACGAAGCAGATGCCTGGCTTGCCGGTCATCTTGCCGTAGGCGTCGGCCATGAAGGCAGCGCCGCCTTCCTGGCGGTTGATGATGAAGCGGATGCCGGATTCGTGCAGGGCGTCCAGCACGTCCAGGTAGCTTTCGCCGGGCACGCCGAAGGCGGTATCGGTGCCGTGGACTTTCAGCGCATCGACCAGGATCTGGCCGCCGGAACGAGGAGTTTGCGTCATGGTACTTGCCTTCTTATACATGGATTTGGCATTCTATGCCTGCTCTAGAGAAATAGCTTTCCGATTTGCGACATCGTTTTATACGGACGGAGTCAGCCTATAAAAAAAAGGGGACGTACCCCTTTTCCAAGAAAAAGGGGTACGTCCCCTTTTTTATACGCCGCCTCCGATGATGTAAAATACCGCCCGAAGCAAGCCAGACAGCCGCTGGCCGAGGTAGCAATACCGAGGCGGGAGGAAGGTCCGGACTCCACAGAGCGGGGTGACGGTTAACGGCCGTCCGCCGAAAGCCAGCAATGGTATAAGGCGAGGAATAGGGCCACAGAGACGAGCGTATTAAGTTACGGTGAAACGCGGTAACCTCCACCTGGTGCAATTTCAAATAGGCACGCGATGATGTTGCTCGCGGAGCGTGCGGGTAGAAAGCTTGAGCGGCGGAGTAATCCGTCGCCTAGAGGAATGGCTGTCATAGCACCTTCGGGTGCCGTAACAAAATCCGGCCTATCGGCTTGCTTCAACTAATTCTTGAGAGATGACTCAATACATCCTCGCCCTGGACCAGGGCACAACCAGTTCGCGCGCCATCCTGTTCGACCACGAGGGCAAAATTGCAGGATGCGCGGCGCAGGAATTTCCCCAGCACTTCCCCCAGCCCGGCTGGGTTGAACACGACGCCAACGAAATCTGGAACAGCCAGATCACCGTGGCCCGCAAGGTCCTGCAGGACTTCGATATCAAAAAGGTGCGTGCCATCGGCATCACCAACCAGCGTGAAACCACCGTGGTGTGGGACCGCAAGACGGGCGAACCAATCGCGCCGGCCATCGTGTGGCAAGACCGCCGCACCGCCGATTACTGCGAGGAGCTGCGCGCCGCCGGCAAGGCGAAAATGATCTGCGACGCGACCGGCCTTGAGCTGGACGCCTACTTCTCCGCCACCAAGGTCAAATGGATCCTGGACCATGTGCCCGGCGCGCGCGAGCGGGCACGCAAGGGGGCGCTGTGCTTCGGCACCATCGACTCCTGGCTTGCCTGGAAGCTGTGCGGCGTGCACGTCACCGACGTGTCGAATGCCTCGCGCACCATGCTGTTCAATATCCACCTGATGCGCTGGGACTCGGACCTGCTGCACCTGTTCGACATCCCCGAGGAAATGCTGCCGCAAGTGGTCTCCTCCAGCGAGGAAGTAGGCGCCACGCGCGAAGCGCTGTTCGGCCATGCGATCCCGGTCGCTGGCATTGCCGGCGACCAGCAGGCCGCCACCTTCGGCCAGGCCTGCCACCAACCGGGCATGGTGAAGAACACCTACGGTACCGGGTGCTTCATGCTGATGCACGCCGGCCGCCATCCGCGCACCTCGCACAACCGCCTGCTGTCCACCGTAGGCTGGCGCGTCGACGGCGCCACCGACTATATGCTGGAAGGCTCGGTCTTCATGGGCGGCGCCACCGTGCAATGGCTGCGCGACGGCCTGGGTATCATCCAGCAGTCGAGCGACGTGGAGGCGCTGGCCAACAGCGTGCCCGACAGCGGCGGCGTGTTCCTGGTGCCGGCCTTTGTCGGCCTTGGCGCGCCGCATTGGGACCCGTATGCGCGCGGCACCATCGTCGGCCTGACGCGCGGCAGCAACAAGGCCCATATCGCGCGCGCCGCCGTGGAATCGATCGCCTACCAGAGCGCCGAGCTGCTGGCCGCGATGCAGAAGGATGCCTCCATGCCGGTGACGGAAGTGCGCGCCGACGGCGGCGCCGCCCGCAACGACATGCTGATGCAATTCCAGTCCGACTTGCTGGGCGTGCCGGTGCTCAGGCCGAAAGTCACCGAGACCACCGCGCTGGGCGCCGCCTACCTGGCCGGACTGGCCGTGGGGTTCTGGGAATCGCAGGAAGAAATCGCCACGCAATGGGCCTGCGAGCGCCGCTTCACGCCAAACATGGGGGATGACCAGCGGGCCGAGTTGCTGGCAAAATGGAATCGCGCCACAGAGCGCGCCAAAGCTTGGGAGACACCTTTATGATGGACCGTCCTTGGAACGTGGAGCTGGACGCGATCGAGAAACTGTTCGACGCGATGACTGAAGTAGCCTTCTTCGTGAAGGATCGCGATGGCCGCTATGTGGCCGTCAACAATACGCTGGCGCGCCGCTGCGGCCTGCGCAACAAGTCCGACATCCTCGGCAAGACGGTGATGGACGTGCATCCGCGCCCGCTCGCCGCCGCCTATGAGGCGCAGGACCGTCAGGTGATCGACATGGGCGCCACCATCGAGAAGCACCTGGAGCTGCACCTGTACCCGAACCGCCGCCGCGGCTGGTGCCTGACCCATAAAGCCCCGCTGCGCAACGAGCAGGGCGATATCGTCGGCCTGGTCGGCACCTCGCACGACCTCGGACTGGTCGATGAACAGCATCCGGTGTACCGCCAGGTGGCGCGCATTGCGCAGCGCATCCGCGAGAACTTCCACATGCAACTGAACCTGGCCGACCTGGCGCGCGAAGAAGGCCTGTCGCTGGCGCGTGTCGAGCGCCTGTTCCAGAAAGTCTTCCACTACAGCCCGCGCCAATTGCTGCTGCAATCGCGGCTGGAAGGCGCGCTGGCGCTGATTGAAGCCTACCCTGGCCGCAGCATCGCCGACATCGCGCGCGAATGCGGCTATACCGACCACAGCGCCTTCAGCCGCCAGTTCAAGGCGATGACGGGTTATACGCCAAGCCAGTTCCGAACCGGCTCCGGCACGCGTCCACCTGTGGCTTTTTCGCCCATCGCCTGTGCAGTTCACGTTGCCTGAAGCAGCGAAATCACCATAGCGGCGCGCACGCTTGAAATCGCGCCACCTCTCCTCGTTAGCATGGGCGCTCCCATTTAATAAAGAGAAGAGGTGGAGACATGATGTTGAAAGCAATCGGCGCAGCAGCCCTGCTGCTCGCCGCGCAAGCCCACGCGGATAACGGCGACAAGCTGCACCAGCCGCCTGCGCCGCACCAGCGGCAAACCCTGCCGCCGACTGTGGAGCAAAGCAAGTACGACCTGGCGCCAACGCGCAAGCCGCGCAACGACCTGATGCCGCGCAATATGAAGACCAGCATGGCGCCCATGTCCGCAACGCCGCAGTGCAAGGACATGAACACCCTGGCCAGCTACAGCGGCGCGGCACTGGCCGAATACGTGGCCACGCTGCCTGACTACGAGTGCACCTATCCGTTGTTCTCCGCCGCGCCGGCGCTGGCCACCAGCATTTATTCCAGCGCCAACGTGAGCGCAGTGGCCAGCCGCCTGGCCAGCGAAGCGGCCGGCTACAACGGCACCAACATGAAGCTGGTGAACCTGGTGCTCTACCTGCGCGCCGGCTACTACCAGGCCAGCGGCGGCACTATCCCGGCGCTGACCGAATCGGTGCGCGCGCCGCTGCGCACGGCCATCCATGGCCTGGTGCAAGGCAACGGCCTGTACGCCAACAACACCGTGGCGCCGACCACGGCTGGCGAGACCTGGAAGCTGGTCACCAATATGCACGACGAAGTGCAGTTCCTGCCCGATGCCAAAGCCACGGTGGCGCGCTTCACCAATACTGCAGCCAAGCCGACTGCGGCGGAGGCGCTGAAGCAGGACAGCGCCGGCGGCGGCATGACCGGCGCGCTGACCGTGCTGTTCCGCGGCCATACCTCGCCGGACGTGGGCACCACGCTGTCGAACGACATTTCGTACGCCAACACGCTGTACGCCTTCATCACCAACAACAAGTCGGCGCTGCTGAACTCCAATGCCGGCTACCAGTTGACCGATGCGTCGAACGAAACCTTCCGCTTCATGCAGTACGCCGGGCTGAAGCCGCAAGTGAAGCCGATGGTGCAGAACACGCTGAACACCAGCACCATGCTGGGCGCCGACAGCGGCATGTGGCTGGCGGCTGCGCAAGCCGTGAAGTACTACGACAACAGCAACTGCGCGCAATACGGCGTGTGCAATTACGAAGACCAGCTGGCCAATGCCGTGCTGAAGACCAGCTATAACTGCAGCCCGACGCTGCGCCTGCGCGCACAGGACGTGACCCAGGCCCAGGTGCAGGAAATCTGCTCCGCACTGGCGACGGAAGAGGGCTATGCCCACACCATGCTGCAGACCAACCGCACCCCGGTGGCGCATGACAACAACAGCGCGCTGGAACTGGTGGTGTTCGACGACTACGCCAACTACAGCAAGTACGCTGGCGTCATCTACGGCATCGACACCAACAATGGCGGCATGTACCTGGAAGGCGATCCTTCCGTGGCCGGCAACCAGGCGCGCTTCATCGCCCACGAGGCCTCGTGGCTGCGTCCTACCTTCAAGGTGTGGAACCTGGAGCACGAGTTCGTGCACTACATCGACGGCCGCTTCGACATGTATGGCGACTTCGGGCAGGGTACGTCCGTGCCGACCGTGTGGTGGATCGAAGGCATCGCGGAATACCTGTCGCTGAAGAATAACAACCAGCCGGCCATCGACATGGCGCGCAGCCGCAAGTACCGCCTGAGCGACATCTTCGGCAATACCTACTCGATGTCCGACTACCAGGACCGCGCCTACCGTTGGGGCTACATGGCGGCACGCTTCATGGTGGAGCGCCATCGCTCGGACGTGGACCAGGTGCTGGCCAAGTTCCGTGTCGGCGACTACGCGCGCTACAACGACTTCATGCGCGACATCGGCACCCGCTACGACAGCGAATTCACCGCCTGGGCCGACGCAGCCACCACGGCCGGCGAACCACCGCTGCCTGACAGCGTGTCCAACCTGCCGACTTGCAGCGGCCAGGCATCGCCGACCTATCTTGGCAAAAACTGCGCAATCCGCAACCTGTCTTCCAGTACCCGCGCCTACCTGCACCTGATCGTGCCGGCCGGGGCGAAAAACGTGAAGATCATGAGCGCGGGCGGCACCGGCAATATGGACATGTACGTGGCCCTGAACCGCTATCCGAGCACCACGTCCTACGACTACGCCTCGACCAACTCGGCCAATGCTGAAAATATCAGCATCCCAAGCCCGGTTGCGAACCAGTGGTATTACATCGTGCTGGAGGCGAAACAGCCGTTCAGCGGCGTCACGGTAGGCGTAACTTACGAGTGAAAAGTGTCCCAAGCCGTATAATGTAGGCAAGCGGCGGCATCGCCATTTGTCTATACAAGCTGCCGCCCAGTCCATGCTGGGCGGCATGTTTTTTTCGAGGGTATAAATCGCGCGCAAAGCGCGGCAGGCAGTCATTCTCCCGCCATTCCGGGTCTACGGCACTTGTTGTTAAATTGATAAAGTGTCGTTGTCTTCAGGCAACCAATCGCTGATTTGCAAATTTATTTTTAGTCATTTTTACAGCGTTTGGCCAGCCCTGCACGTGAAGTAGCACTTTCAGTATCTTTCATAAGTCCCTAATTTCTCAATGGTTTTTACTTCGGCTATTTCTCAAGGAATGCCGCTAAGTCCTTAATTTCATTGGACAAATCGCTGTTTTCACTTGGGAAAATCGCTTGACCACCTTGTGAGCATCCTCTAAAGTGGGCGATAGTGTGAAAAAGTGTAGTTTTGTGGGATTTTTTAGATAAGGTTAAGTCGTGTTCCAAGGCGCGTCCGCGATCACATTAGATGCGAAAGGCAGGATGTCCATCCCGGCCAAGCATCGTGACGCCCTGATGATTCAGTGCGAAGGACGGCTCACGCTTACCAAACACCCGGACGGCTGCCTGCTGATGTACCCGCGCCACGTCTGGGAAGCCAAGCGCGACCAGATCGCCTCGTGGCCGATGTCGGCCCGCGGCTGGCAGCGCATCCTGCTGGGCAACGCCGCCGACGTCGAGATGGATTCGGCCGGCCGCATCCTGGTTGCCCCTGAACTGCGCGACGCCGTCGGCCTGGGCCGCGAAGTCGTGCTGTCCGGCATGCTGACCCACTTCGAAATCTGGGATCCGGTCAAGCGCGCCGAAAACGAGCAAGCCACCATCGAGGTGGGCATGCCCGATACCCTGTCCGATTTCTCCTTCTGAGGCCCGGTTCAATATGACGACGACCTCGGTGCCAGAGTTCCAGCATCGTACGGTGCTGTTAGATGAAGCGGTGGATGCGCTCGACCTGGCCGGCGCGCGCGCCAACGGCATCTATATAGATGGCACCTTCGGCCGCGGCGGCCATAGCCGCCTGATCCTGTCCCGGCTGGGCCCGGAAGCCCGCCTGATCGCCTTCGACAAAGACCTGCAAGCTATCGCCAACGCCGAAACCATCGGCGACAAGCGTTTCACCATCGTGCATGACAGCTTCGCCACCATGGCGGATGCGCTGGCCGAACGCGGCATTCCCGCCGTCGACGGCATTTTGCTGGACCTCGGCATCTCGTCACCACAAGTGGACGACGCTGCGCGCGGCTTCAGCTTCCGCAACGATGGCCCGCTCGACATGCGCATGGATACCACGCGCGGTATCTCCGCTGCCGAGTGGCTGGCCACAGAATCAGAAAAAACACTGGAAAAGGTGATAAGGGATTATGGGGAAGAACGGTTTGCTTTTCAGATTGCAAAGGCGATTGTTGCTCGCCGGGCAGTCGAGCCAATTTCAAGCACACGACAGCTTGCCGGTATCGTGGCAGGCGCGGTCAAGACTCGCGAGAAGAACAAGGATCCTGCGACCCGCACCTTTCAGGCTATCCGGATTTTCGTCAATAAGGAGCTTGAGGACCTCGAATCGGCCCTGAGCCAGGCCTTCGACGCCCTGAAGCCGGGCGGCATCCTGGCCATCATCAGCTTCCACTCGCTGGAAGACCGCATGGTCAAGCAGTTCCTTGCTTCCAAGGCCAAGGTGGAGCAGCCGGACCGGCGCCTGCCGATCAAGGCAGCCGACCTGCCGCAGCCGGAACTGAAACTGCTGGCGCGCATCAAGCCATCCGATAAAGAGGTGGAGGAAAACCCGCGCGCCCGTTCGGCCGTGATGCGGGTTGCCATGCGCCTGCCTTCAACCGGAGGCGTGCCTTGAGCAACAAGGTCAATATCGTGTTGACGGCACTGCTGGTCGCTTGCGGCCTTTCGGCCGTTAACGCGCAATACCAGTCGCGCCACCTGTTCGTGGACAAGGAGCGCGCGGAAGCACAGGCACGCCAGCTCGATACCGAGTGGGCGCAGCTTCAGCTCGACCAGTCGACGCTGGGCAAGCACGCCCGTATCGAAGAAATCGCACGCCGTGAACTGAACATGACCCAGCTCACGCCGAACCGCACCCAATACCTGACGGAGGGCGAAAAGTGATGCGCTCCAGTGGTGGAACCGGAACGGCACGCGTGGCACGCTCGCAGGGCGTGGCATTCTCCAAGAGCCCGGTGCTGGCGGTGCGCCTGCCAAGCTGGCGCTCGCGCGTCGTGCTGTTCGGGATGTTCATCGCCTTCGGCGCGCTGGCAGCGCGCGCGGTCTGGCTGCAGGGCACTTCCAGCCAGCAGCAGTTCCTGCAGAAGGAAGGCGCCAACCGCTACCAGCGCACGCAGGAATTGCCGGCAGTGCGCGGCAAGATCACCGACCGCAACGGCCAGGTGCTGGCCTCGTCCATTCCCGTGCGCGCCATCTGGGCAGCGCCGGAAGAGGTGCTGGCAGCGCCGAAAGACAAGATCCGCGCTCTCGCCGGCCTGCTCGAGATGAGCGAAGCCGAATTGCGCAAGAAGCTCGATTCCGATCGCAACCTGGTTTACCTGAAACGCCAGGTCGAGGTGGAAACCGCCGACAAGATCAAGGCGCTGGACCTGGACGGCATGGATATCCGTCCCGAATACAAGCGCTTCTACCCGCAGGGCGAGGTGATGACGCACCTGGTCGGCTTTACCAACGTCGACGACAAGGGACAGGAATCGATGGAGCTGGCGCAGCAGGCCAACCTGGTCGGCAAGCCCGGCTCGCGCCGCGTGATCAAGGATGGCCGCGGCCATATCGTTGAAGATATCGGCGGCAAGATCGAGCCGCATAACGGCAAGGATGTCGTGCTGTCGGTGGACAGCAAGATCCAGTACATCGCCTATACCCAGCTGAAGGCCGCCGTGGAACATTTCGGCGCCAAAGCCGGTGGTGCAGTGGTGCTGGACGTGCACACCGGCGAAGTGCTGGCGCTGGCCAACTTCCCAAGCTACGACCCGAACGACCGCCGCAACCTGACCGGCGCGCAGCTGCGCAACCGCGTCATGACCGACACCTTCGAGCCGGGTTCCACGCTGAAGCCGATCACGGTGGCGCTGGCGCTGGACAGCGGCCGCGTCAAGCCGAGTACCTTCATCGATACCGGTGGCGGCAAGCTCACTATCGCCGACCGTACGATTTCGGATACCAAGGCGCATGGCGTGATCAATGTAGGTCAAATCATCGAGATGTCGTCCAATATCGGTACTTCGAAGATTGCACTCAGCATGCCGGCCCAGGATATGTGGGAGATGTTCACCAAGGTCGGCTTCGGCCAGCAGCCGAAGTGGGGCTTCCCTGGCGCTGTGGCGGGAAGGGTCAGGCCTTATAAATCATGGCGGCCGATCGAACAGGCGACCATGAGTTACGGTAACGGTATCTCGGTGTCGCTGATACAGCTGGCGCGCTCATACATGATGTTTGCTCGGAATGGTGACACCATTCCTTTGTCGTTTGAGAAGGTCGACAAAGAGCCGCTGGGCCAGCAGATCATCAAGCCGCAGACTGCCGCGCAGATGCGCGAGATGCTGGAGTCCGTGGTATCCGGCAAGGACGGCACCGCCAAGAAGGCGCAGATTCCGGGCTACCGCGTGGGCGGCAAGACCGGCACCGCCTACAAGGTGGAGAACGGCCGCTATGCGATGCCGCGCAAGTACATCGGTTCCTTCGTCGGCATGGTGCCGATGTCGGCGCCGCGCTTCATCATTGCAGTCATGATCGACGAACCGACCCAGAACGGCCACTTTGGCGGCTCGGTCGCAGCACCAACTTTCGCGGCTGTCGCAATCAACGCATTGCGCGCCTCCAATGTGCCTCCAGACTCCAACGTCACCGAAATCGTGGTGCCGGCGGACACCGGACCGGAGGCCATGTAAATGACTACGATGAACCATCAAGAAATTATCAGCTGGATGCGCGAAGCTGCGCCAAACGCGCAACTGGCATCCGACTCGCGCCGCATCAAGGCCGGCGACGTGTTCTTTGCCTATCCGGGCGACGCCAAGGATGGCCGTACCTTTATCAGCGCAGCCATCGCCAACGGCGCCGCTGCGGTGGTGTACGACGACACCGAATACGCCTGGGATGCCGCACACGCCGTGCCGCATCTTGCGGTGCCGGGCCTGAAAAAGCAGGCCGGCCCGATCGCACACGCCTGGTACGGCCAGCCCGACGCGAGCATGTTCACCGTGGCCGTCACCGGCACCAACGGCAAGACTTCCTGCGCAGTGTGGACCGGACAGGCGCTGGCCAAGGTCGGCGAAACGACCGCCGTGATCGGCACGCTGGGCGTCGGCATGTTCCGCGCCCGTGGCGAAGTGGAATTCGATGAAACCGGCTACACCACGCCGGATGCCGTGCTTCTGGCCCGCAAGCTGAAAGAAGTGCACGCCGACGGCGCCAATGCGCTGGCCATCGAGGCTTCGTCCATCGGCCTGCACCAGGGCCGCACCGAAGGCATGCACTTCGACGTCGCGATCTTCACCAACCTGACGCGCGACCACCTGGACTACCACGGCGACGAGGCCAACTACGAAGCTGCCAAGACCATTTTGTTCGACTGGCCGGGCCTGAAGCACGCCGTAGTAAACCTGGATGACCCGATGGGGCATCGCCTGGTCGCGCACATCAAGGCGTCCAAGGCGGCTCGCAAGCCGGCCATCATCGGCTACACCCTGAAAGACATCAAGGCGCAGCCGAATGTGCCGGGCATTTCGATGCTGCGCGCCAGCTCGCTGCGCAGCCGCAACCTGGGAACGGAATTCAACCTCGATTCCACCTTCGGCCACGCCCATGTGCGCACGCAGCTGGTCGGCCCGTTCAACGTCAGCAATGCGCTGGCGGTTCTCGCCGCCCTGCTGGCGAAAGGCATTGCCTTCCGTACCGCTATTGATGGCATCGAATCGTTGCAACCGGCTCCGGGCCGCATGCAGCAGATCGGCGGCCAGGAGGCGCCGATGGTGGTGATCGACTACGCCCACACGCCCGATGCGCTGGAGAAAACGCTGGAGGCCCTGCGCTCCGTGGCGTCCGACCGGGGCGGCCACCTGTGGTGCGTGTTCGGCTGCGGCGGCGACCGCGATCCGGGCAAGCGTCCGCAAATGGGCAGGATTTCCCAGATGGCGGAGCATGTACTGGTTACCAGCGACAACCCGCGCAGCGAAGAACCGGCCGAGATCATTCGCCAGATCGTGGCGGGCATGGACGCGAACCACCCGAATTCCGAGTTCATGGCGGTGGAAGACCGCGCCGCCGCGATCCTGTCCGCCGTGCGCAATGCCGGCAAAGCGGACGTGATCCTGCTGGCAGGGAAGGGCCATGAACCCTACCAGGAAATCAAGGGCCGCAAGATGCCGTTCTCGGATGCCGAGCACGCGCAGCTTGCCTTGTCCGCACGCCTGACCATGATGAGGCCGCACTGATGCGCAGCACGCTCGCCCACATCCTGCCGGCGTTGACCGGCGCACACCTGCACCATGGCGTGCTGTCGAACGATGCCGCACTGGCGCTGGACTTCGACGGCGTGTCGACCGACACCCGCACGGTTGGCGCGGGCCAACTGTTCGTTGCGCTGCGCGGCGAAGTATTCGACGCCCACGATTTCCTGCAGCAGGTGGTCGACAAGGGCGTGGTGGCTGTTGTCGTCGAAAAGCTGCCGGAAGGCTGGACCCTGCCTGCCATCGTGGTGCCGGACACCCTGGTGGCGCTGGGCCAGGTCGCCAACTACTGGCGCAGGCAGTTTGCGCTGCCGGTGATCGGCGTGACCGGCTCGAACGGCAAGACCACAGTCAAGGAAATGATCGCCACCATCCTGGCCACAGCCCATGGCGAAGAGGGCAGGCTGGCGACACGCGGCAACCTGAATAACGAGATCGGCGTGCCGTTGACGCTGTTCCGCCTCAACGCCTCGCACCGTTCCGCCGTGGTCGAACTGGGCATGAACCATCCGGGTGAAATCGGCCGCCTGAGCGCCATTGCCGCGCCGACCATCGGCATGGTGAATAACGCCCAGCGCGAACACCAGGAGTTCATGCACACCGTGGAAGCTGTAGCGCGCGAGAACGGCAGCGTGCTGTCGGCGCTGCCCGCCGACGGCGTGGCCGTGTTCCCGCATGGCGACGAGTTCACGCCGGTCTGGCGAGAGTTGTCCGTCGGCCGCCGCGTGCTGACCTTCGGCCTCGACGCCGCCGCCAACGTGAGCTGCACTTACACCGCCAACGACTTCGGCGCCGAACTGGAAGTGACGGTGCGCCCCGCGGCCACCGAGCAGGCGGCCGGTCACGGCGCCTCGGCGTCGTTTGCCGCGCCGGACGCGGTGCCGCGCCACTTCAGCGTATCGCTGCAGGCCGCCGGCGAGCACAACGTGCGCAACGCGCTGGCTGCGATTGCCTGTACCTATGCCGCCGGCATCGACACTTCCACCATCCGCACGGGCCTGGAAGCTTTCGCGCCGGTCAACGGCCGCCTGCAGAAAAAGCAGGCCACCAACGGCGCGCTGCTGATCGACGACACCTACAACGCCAACCCGGACTCCGTGCGCGCCGCCATCGACGTGCTGGCCAAGGCAAAAGCGCCACGCGTGCTGGTGCTGGGCGATATGGGCGAAGTCGGCACGCAAGGCAAGGAGTTCCACGAAGAGGTGGCAGCCTATGCCGCCAGCAAGGGCATCGAGCACGTGCTGGCGACAGGCGAACTGGCGGCGCATATGGCGCCGCACGCAAAGCACTATAAAGAATTCGACGCGCTGCTGCAGGCCGTAAGCGCTGTAGTAACGCCGGATACAACCGTATTGATCAAGGGCTCCCGCTTCATGAAGATGGAACGGGTCGTGCAGCATTTGATTGGATCGCAACACGCTACAAAGGAAACACACTAATCATGCTGCTCTGGCTTGCACAAATCCTGCAGGACGACATCGGGGCTTTCCGCCTCTTTAACTACATCACTTTCCGTGCCGTGATGGCTACCATCACGGCCCTGCTGATCGGCCTGATCGCCGGTCCTGCCGTGATCCGCAAACTGACCGTGATGAAATACGGCCAGGCGGTGCGTACCGATGGTCCGCAGACTCACTTGAAGAAGCACGGCACCCCGACCATGGGCGGCGTGCTGTTGCTGATCGCCGTCGGCATCGCCACCGTGCTCTGGTGCGACTGGTCGAACCGCCTGATCTGGCCGGTGATGGTCGTGACCATGGGCTTCGGCGCCGTGGGCTGGGTCGACGACTACCGCAAGGTGGTGCGCCAGGACCCGGAAGGCATGCGTTCGGCTGAAAAGTACTTCTGGCAGTCGCTGGTCGGCATCGCCGCCGCGCTGTACCTGGCGTTCTCGGTGTCGGCGCCAACGCCGGCCAAGGTATTCGAGCTGTTCTTCCAGTGGGTGCAATCGGGCTTCTCGATGGACCTGCCGCCGAAGGCCGACCTGATCGTGCCGTTCGTGAAGACCATCAGCTATCCGCTGGGCGTGTGGGGCTTCATCGCGCTGACCTATTGCGTGATCGTGGGCACTTCCAACGCGGTGAACTTCACCGACGGCCTGGATGGCCTGGCCATCATGCCGACCGTGATGGTGGGTTCGGCACTGGGCCTGTTCGCCTACCTGACCGGCTCCGCAACGTACTCGAAATACCTGTTCATCCCGCACATCCCTGGCGCGGGTGAGCTGATCATCTTCTGCGGTGCGATGGCGGGCGCGGGCCTGGCCTTCCTGTGGTACAACGCGCACCCTGCACAAGTGTTCATGGGCGACGTCGGTGCACTGGCGCTGGGCGGCGCGCTCGGCACCATCGCCGTCATCGTGCGCCAGGAAATCGTCCTGTTCATCATGGGCGGCATCTTTGTTGCGGAGACGGTTTCGGTGATCATCCAGGTGGGCTGGTTCAAGTACACCAAGAAGCGCTACGGCACCGGCCGCCGCGTCTTCCTGATGGCGCCACTGCACCACCACTTTGAGCAGAAGGGTTGGAAAGAAACCCAGGTTGTCGTGCGCTTCTGGATTATCACGATGATGCTGGTCCTGGTTGGCCTGTCTACTTTGAAGCTGCGCTGATGATCTATAACGGCAAAATTGCACTGGTACTGGGGCTCGGCGAGTCGGGCCTGGCGATGGCGCACTGGCTGGCGCGCTGCGGCGCGCTGCTGCGCGTTGCCGACACGCGCCCGGTGCCTGACCGCCTGCCGCTGCTGCGCGAGCAGTTGCCGGGCACGCAGTTCATTTCCGGCCCGTTCAACGCGGCGCTGCTGGATGGGGTGGACTTCGTCTGCGCCAGCCCGGGCCTGGGCCCGAACAAGGAACTGGCCGAGATCATGCCGGCCGCGGTGGAGAAGGGCATTCCCGTCTGGGGCGAGATCGAATTGTTCGCCCAGGCGCTGAAATGGCTGAAGGACGACCGTGCCTATGCGCCGAAGGTCATCGCCATCACGGGCACCAACGGCAAGACCACCGTCACCAGCCTGACCGGCCAGTTGTGCGAACGCGCCGGCCTGTCGGTGCGCGTGGCAGGCAATATCAGCCCGGCCGCGCTGGACGTGCTGCGCGAGGTGATGGAAAACGAAACCCTGCCGCAAGCCTGGGTGCTCGAGCTGTCCAGCTTCCAGCTGCATACGACCTATAGCCTGAATGCCGATGCCGCCACCGTGCTGAACGTGACCCAGGATCACCTGGACTGGCACGGCAGCATGCAGGCCTACGCCGACGACAAGAAGCGCATCTTCGGCGACGACACCGTGCGCGTGCTGAACCGCGACGACAAGTGGACCATGGCCATGGCCAACCCGATCGGCGAAAACGTCACCTTCGGCACGGATGCGCCGGAACTGGCGCACAGCTTCGGCCTGGTCAACGAGCGTGGCGTGTACTGGCTGGCTACTGCCGAACCGACCGACGACGTCGAGCCGCCGAAGCGCCGCAAGAAAAACGATCCGCCGCCTCCGCCGGTGGAGTGCTACACCAAGAAGCTGATGCCGGCCGATGCGCTGCAGATCCGCGGCACGCACAATGCCTCCAATGCGCTGGCAGCGCTGGCCCTGTGCCGCGCCATCGGCCTGCCGTTCGCGCCGCTGCTGCACGGCCTGCGCGACTACAAAGGCCAGCCGCACCGCGTGGAGCTGGTGGCATCGATCAATGGCGTCGACTATTACGACGATTCCAAGGGCACCAACGTGGGCGCGACTGTCGCCGCGCTGGTTGGCCTGGGCCAATCCTTTGCCGGCGGCGAGCAAAAACTGGTGGTGATCGCCGGCGGCGATGGCAAAGGCCAGGAATTCGATCCGCTGGCCGACCCGGTGCGCCGTTTCGTGCGCGCCGTGGTCCTGATCGGCCGCGATGCGCCGGCCATTCGCGCGGCGCTCGAGCCGACCGGCGTGAAAATGGAAGATTTCGCCACGCTGGAAGAAGCAACCAAGCGTGCTGCCGCGCTGGCCCATGCCGGCGATGCCGTGCTGCTGTCGCCTGCCTGCGCCAGCCTGGACATGTTCAAGAACTATGCGCACCGCGCGCAGGTGTTCATCGACACCGTGCGCGAGATCGCACTTGATGCGGGGCAGGAGATCTGATGGCAATCCAGCTTCCATTCCGCTTCGGTGGCGCCGAGTCCCCAGCTCCGCTGGATGGACGCGCGCGCCACTCGAAGATGATGGAATACGACCAGCCGCTGGTGTGGTCGGTGCTGCTGCTCATGCTGTTCGGCATGGTGATGGTGTATTCGGCCTCGATTGCGCTGCCGGATTCGCCCAAGTTTGCCGCCTACAAGAACCACTACTTCGTGCAGCGCCAGGCAGTCTTCATTGCCATCGCCATCGTGGCCGCGGCCGTGTCGTTCCGCGTGCGCGTGGAAGTCTGGCAGAAGGCGGCGCCGTACCTGTTCATCGGCACCCTGGTGGCGCTGGTCCTGGTCCTGATTCCCGGGCTGGGCGTGAACGTGAACGGCGGCCGCCGCTGGCTGTCGCTGAAGGTATTCCAGTTCCAGCCGTCGGAGCTGATGAAGCTTTTCATCGTGCTGTACGCGGCCGACTATACCGTGCGCAAGCAGGAATTCATGCACCGCCTGTCCAAGGGCTTCGCGCCGATGGCGCTGGCGGTAGCCTTCGTCGGCTTGTTGCTGCTGCTGGAGCCCGACCTGGGCGCCTTTGGTGTGATCGTCTGCATTGCGATGGGTATCCTGTTCCTGGGCGGCGTCAACGCGGTCTGGTTCGGCGGCATCGCCGGCATGCTGGTGACGATTTTCGTGGCAATCATCTGGCTGTCGCCATTCCGCCGCGCGCGCCTGTTCGCCTATCTCAACCCTTGGGAAGAGGAGAACGCCCTGAACAAGTCCTACCAGCTGACCCACTCGCTGATTGCCTTCGGCCGCGGCGAGATCGGCGGCGTGGGCCTGGGCGCCAGCGTGGAAAAACTGCACTACCTGCCGGAAGCGCATACCGACTTCCTGCTGGCCGTGATCGGGGAAGAGCTGGGCATGATCGGCGTGCTGGTCACCATCGGCATGTTCTACTGGATCGTCAAACGAGCCTTCGACATCGGCCGCCAGGCTATTGCCATGGACCAGACCTTCGCCGGACTGGCCGCCAAGGGCATCGGCATCTGGATCGGCGTACAGACATTTATCAATATGGGCGTGAACCTCGGCTTGCTGCCAACCAAAGGCCTGACCCTGCCGCTCATGAGCTACGGTGGCACCGGCATCATCATCAATTGCGTGGGCCTGGCGATCCTGCTGCGCATCGACTTCGAGAACCGCCAGATGATGCGGGGAGGGCGCGTATGACAAAGCGCCTGATGATCATGGCAGCCGGCACCGGCGGCCACATTTTCCCCGGCCTGGCGATTGCCCAGGCCATGCGCGCCCGTGGCTGGGAAGTTTCCTGGCTCGGCACCTCGCATGGCATGGAAACGGAACTGGTGCCGAAGCACGGCGTGGAAATGGACGTGGTCCACTTCAGCGGCATGCGCGGCAAGGGCCTGGCACACACCATCGGTGGCGCGTTCAGGATGATTGGCGCGTTCGTGGATTGCTTCCGCTTCATCGGCAAGCGCAAGCCGGACGTAGTGCTGGGCATGGGCGGCTATGTCTGCGTGCCGGGCGGCGTCATGGCGAAATTGCGCGGCGTGCCTTTGACACTGGTGAATGCCGACGCAGGCTTGCTGTTGTCGAACAAGACCCTGGCGCCGATGGCGAAAAAGGTCTTCTTCGGCTTCACGGCCGATTTCGGCGCGGTAGCGGGCAAGGCTGTCGTTACCGGCAACCCGGTGCGCAAGGAAATCCTGGCGCTGCCGGCGCCGGAGCAGCGCTTCGCGGGCCGCGACGGCGTGCTGCGCATCCTGGTGGTGGGCGGCAGCCTGGGCGCCAAGGCGCTCAACGATGCGCTGCCGGCCGCACTGGCGTTGATCGCGCCGGAACAGCGTCCGCTGGTGACCCACCAGTCGGGCAAGAAGAATATCGAAGCCCTGCGCGCGACTTACGCGCAGGCGCATGTGGAAGCAAACGTGGTCGATTTCATCGACGACATGGCGGGCGCCTACGCGCAGGCGGACATCGTGATCTGCCGCGCCGGCGCGATCACCGTGTCGGAGCTGACGGCAGCCGGCGTTGCCAGCGTGCTGGTTCCCCTGGTGGTCTCGACGACCAGCCACCAGCGCGACAACGCGCAATGGATGGCCAAGCAGGGCGCGTCCATCCACATGCCGCAGACGGAACTGAATCCGGAAAGCCTGGCAGCACTGTTGCAGACCTTGAACCGCAACACCTGCCTGAAGATGGCGGCCGCCGCGCTTGCAGTGGGCAAGCGCGATGCGAATGACGCCATCGCACAAGAATTGGAAGCACTAGCATGAAACATAAAGTAAAGAACATTCACTTCGTCGGCATCGGCGGCAGCGGCATGAGCGGCATCGCCGAAGTGCTGGTGACCCTGGGCTACAACGTCTCCGGCTCGGACCTCGGTTCGAACGCCGTGACCCAGCGCCTGGTCGACATGGGCGCCACCGTGCACCAGGGCCACGACGCCAGCTATATCGGCAACGCCGACGCGGTCGTTACCTCGACTGCCGTCAAGGAAGACAATCCGGAAGTGGTCGCCGCGCGCGCGCGCAAGATCCCTATCGTGCCGCGTGCGGTCATGCTCGGTGAACTGATGCGCCTGAAGCGCGGCATCGCCATTGCCGGCACCCACGGCAAGACCACCACCACCAGCCTGGTGGCATCGGTGCTGGCCGAGGGCGGCCTGGATCCGACCTTCGTGATCGGCGGCCGCCTGACCGCAGCCGGTGCGAATGCCAAGCTGGGCTCCGGCGAATACCTGGTGGCCGAAGCGGACGAATCGGATGCCTCGTTCCTGAACCTGACACCAATGATCGAAGTCATCACCAACATCGACGCCGATCATATGGAGACCTACGAGCACGATTTCGAGAAACTGAAGCAAGCCTTCGTGCACTTCACGCATCGCCTGCCGTTCTACGGCCGCGCTATGCTGTGCATCGATGATCCGCATGTGCGCGCCATCATCCCTCAGGTAACCAAGCCGGTGACGACTTACGGCTTTGCAGAAGACGCCGAAGTGCGCGCGGTCAATGCGCGCGCCGTCGGCACCCAGATGCATTTCACCGTGCTGCAGGAAGGCTTCCCGGACCTGGATATCGTGCTGAACCAGCCGGGCATGCATAACGTGCAGAACGCCTGCTCCGCTGTCGCCATTGCGCGCGAAATCGGCGTGCCGGATACGGCAACGCAAGCCGGCCTGGCGGGCTTCGCAGGCGTCGGCCGCCGCTTCACCAAGTACGGCGAAGTCGCTATTCCAGCGGGCGGCAGCTTCACCCTGGTGGACGATTTCGGCCACCACCCGATTGAGATGGAAGTCACCACCGCCGCCGCGCGCGCCGCCTATCCGGGCCGCCGCCTGCTGCTGGCCTTCCAGCCACACCGTTACAGCCGCACGCGCGACCTGTTCGAGGACTTCGCAAAAGTCCTGAGCACCGTCGATGTACTGGTGCTGTCGGATGTCTATGCAGCGGGCGAGGCGCCGATCGTGGCCGCCGACGGCCGTGCGCTGGCGCACGCAATCCGCGCGCGCGGCAAGACTGAACCGGTATTCGTCGAAAACATCGCCGACATGCCGGAAACGATCATGAATGTGGTGCGCGACGGCGACGTCGTGCTCACGATGGGCGCAGGCTCGATCAGCGGCGTCCCTGCAAAACTTACGAACTGGAAGGCTTGACGCGATGACGAAACTGACTGCACAAGAAGCGCAAGCATTCGGCAAGGTGGGCGTGCTGATGGGCGGCCTGTCGGCCGAACGCGACGTGTCCATCATGTCCGGCACCGGCGTGCTGGCGGCCCTGCAATCGCAGGGCGTGGACGCCCACGCCTTTGACCCGGGCCAACGCTCGCTGGCCGAACTGGCCGCGGAAAAATTCGACCGCGTGTTCATCGCTCTGCATGGCCGCTACGGCGAAGACGGCAGTATCCAGGGCGCCCTGGAACTGCTGGGCATCCCGTACACCGGCTCCGGCGTGATGGCCAGCTCGGTGGGCATGGACAAGATCACCACCAAGATCCTGTGGCTGCGCGAAAACCTGCCGACCCCTGAATACGCGGTGCTGGGCGCCGATTCCGACCTGGACGCGGAAGCTGCGCGCCTCGGCCTGCCGCTGATCATGAAACCGCCGCATGAAGGTTCGACCATCGGCATCACCAAGGTGAGCGACAAGGCCGGCCTGAAAGCCGCCTACGACGCCGCCGCCGCGCTGGACGATTGCGTGCTGGCCGAGGAGTTCGTGGAAGGCCGCGAGTTCACCGTCGCCGTGCTGGGCACCGGCAAGGATGCGCGCGCGCTGCCGATCGTGGAAATCGTGGCCCCGCAAGGCAACTACGACTACAACAACAAGTACTTCACCGACGACACCAAGTATTTCTGCCCGCCGCAGCTGGACCAGGCGATGCAGGACGAGATGCAGCGCCTGGCCGTTGCGGCTTACCGCGCCGTCGGCTGCGAAGGCTGGGGCCGGGTCGACGTACTGCTGCGCGCCAAGGACCACAAGCCCTTCCTGTTGGAAGTGAACACCTCGCCGGGCATGACCAGCCACTCGCTGGTGCCGATGGCTGCCCGCGCGACCGGCGTGAGCTATGAAGAGCTGTGCGTGGAAATCCTGCGCACCGCACGACTGAAGCTGAAGAAGTAAGGACCGAAAAGACTTATGTGGCACGACGTCAAAGCCTTGAATGCATCCGCCAGCGGCCTGTTCGCGCTGTCGGTGCTGGCTTGCGCCGTTGCCGGCGTGTGGTGGGTGGCGAATCGTCCTGTATTCGATTTGCGCGCCATCCGCGTTGAAACCATGGACAAGTCGGAGTTCAAGCATGTGAACCACCTGACGCTGCGCAACGGAACCCAGGGCCGCCTGGCAGGCAACTTCTTCACCGCCGACCTGGAGCACGTGCGCAAGGTGTTCGAGTCGGTGCCGTGGGTGCGCCGCGCCAGCGTGCGGCGCGAGTGGCCGAACCAGCTGATCGTCTCGCTGGAAGAGCATGAAGCGCTCGGCACCTGGGGCGAAGACGGAAGGCTGCTGTCGGTGAAAGGCGATGTCTTCACCGCCAACCTGGCCGAAGCGGAAGAGGATCACGAGCTGCCAGAGTTTTCCGGCCCGGATGGCAGCGAGAAAGAAGTATTGGCGCGCTACGGCGAGTTGAAGAACTGGTTTGCGCCGGCCAGCCTGGTGCCGAAGGGCGTCGCCCTGTCGGGACGCTATGCGTGGACGGTGAAGTTGGACAACGGCGCCAGTGTGGCGCTGGGACGCGAGGCAACGCATGACACCCTGCATCAGCGGGTGCAGCGCCTGGTCGGGATCTGGCCGCAGATTTCCAGCCGCGTGCCGAATATTGAAACGATTGATATGCGCTACCAGAACGGCCTGGCTTTGAGCGCAGCGGGATTGAAGATCCCGTCAGAAACGAAGAAACGTTGAAAGCAGGGCATAGAGATGACTAAAGACGCTAAAAACCTGATCGTCGGCCTCGACATCGGCACCTCCAAAGTGGTGGCCGTGGTGGCCGAAGTGATGGGCGATGGACGCCACGAAGTGATTGGCCTGGGCCAGCACGAATCCAGCGGCCTGAAAAAGGGCGTGGTGGTGAACATCGAGGCGACCGTCGAATCGATCCAGCGTGCGCTGGAAGAGGCGGAACTGATGGCCGACTGCAAGATCCGCAACGTGTACGCGGGCATTGCGGGCAGCCATATCCGCAGCTTCAACTCCAGCGGCATGGTGGCGATCAAGGACAAGGAAGTTACCGCCACCGACGTGGCGCGCGTGATCGAGACCGCCAAGGCAGTCAACATCCCGACCGACCAGCAGTTGCTGCACACGGTGCCGCAGGAATTCATCGTCGACTCGCAGGACGACGTGCGCGAGCCGATCGGCATGAGCGGCATTCGCCTGGAAGTGAAGGTGCATATCGTCACCGGCGCCGTGAGCGCGGTACAGAACATCGTCAAGTGCGTGCGCCGCTGCGGCCTGGAAGTGTCGGACCTGATCCTGCAGCCGATGGCTTCGGCCGACGCCGTGCTGACCACGGATGAAAAGGAATTGGGCGTGGTGCTGATCGACATCGGCGGCGGCACCACCGACGTGGCGGTGTTCAGCGACGGCGCGATCCGCCACACGGCCGTGATCCCGATCGCCGGCGACCAGATCACCAACGATATCGCGATGGCGCTGCGCACCCCGACCGGCGAAGCGGAGGAAATCAAGATCCGCTACGGCGTGGCCAAGCAGGTGCTGGCCGACCCGGGCGAGCACCTGGAAGTGCCGGGACTGGGCGACCGCGGCCCGCGCAACCTGTCGCGCCAGGCGCTGGCGGCCGTGATCGAGCCGCGCGTGGAAGAACTGTTTGCAATGGTGCACCAGGTGGTGCGCGAGTCCGGCTACGAGGGCGTGCTCTCGTCGGGCATCGTGCTGACCGGCGGCACCTCGATCATGCCGGGCATGGTGGAGATGGCGGAAGACATCTTCCTCAAGCCTGCGCGCCTGGGCACGCCGGACTATCGCGGCCAGCTGGCCGACGTGGTGCGCAGCCCGCGCTATGCAACCGTGTTGGGCCTGTTGTTGGAAGCTAAGAAGCAGTATCTGCGCGGCCACATCGTGACGCGCCAGGATGGATCAGTAAAAGCAGTTTGGCAGCGCATGAAGGAATGGTTCCTGGGTAACTTTTAAGACAAATTTTTGAATAATAAACCCCTGCAGTTTTCAATCTCCAGTTCTCCTACCCATATGAGGCCTGGCGCTTGAAAACCGCATTCTAGATAGGAGTAAATCATGGAGTTCGATATGGTTGATAACGCAACACTGGGAACGGTCATCAAGGTCGTCGGCGTTGGCGGTGCAGGCGGCAATGCTGTCCAGCATATGATCAACAAGGGCATGAGCGGCGTGGAATTCATCGCTGCCAATACCGACGCACAGGCGCTGGCCACTTCGAAGGCAAGCAACATCATCCAGATCGGCGCGAGCGGCCTGGGCGCAGGCATGAAGCCTGAGATCGGCCGTGCGCTGGCAGAAGAATCCCGCACCCGCATCGAAGATGCGCTGCGCGGCGCGCACATGGTGTTCATCGCTGCAGGCATGGGCGGCGGCACCGGCACCGGCGCGGCGCCGATCGTGGCGGAAATCGCCAAGCAGCAGGGCGCGCTGACCGTGGCGGTGGTATCCAAGCCGTTCTCGCACGAAGGCCAGAAATGCCTGGACATCGCCGAAGCGGGCCTGGAAGCGCTGTCGCAGAACGTCGACTCGCTGATCGTGATCTGCAACGAGAAGCTGGAAGAGATCTACGAAGACGAGTCGCTGATCGAGTGGCTGCAGCACGCTGACGACGTTTTGAACAACGCCGTTGCCGGTATCGCCGAAATCATCAACGTGCCTGGCCACATCAACGTCGACTTCAACGACGTGAAGACCATCATGGGCGAGCAGGGCAAGGCGATGATGGGTACCGCCACCGCTTCCGGCGTGGACCGTGCACGCGTGGCCGCCGAGCAGGCAGTTGCCTCCCCGCTGCTGGACGGCGTCGACCTGGCGGGCGCACGCGGCGTGCTGGTGAACGTCACCGCATCGCGCGGCCTGAAAGGTAAGGAAATCAAGGAAGTCATGGCGGCCGTGCGCGCCTTCGCCGCACCGGATGCGTCGATCGCACAAGGTATCGCCTACGACGACGCGATGGGCGACGATATCCGCGTGACCGTGGTGGCGACCGGCCTGGGCAAAGCCAAGAAGCACGTGCAGCTGGTACCGCAGCAGCAACTGCGCACTGGCACCCACGGCGGCAACCCGCTGAACGTCAACGCAGCAATGGGCGGCGCAGCTACTGCAGCAGTGGGCGGCTTCGGCAACGCAGGCTTCTCCGGCGTGTCGGCCGACGTGCAGAAACAGCCAGCCGTGTGGCGCCGCGAATCGGCCACCGAGCAGGTGAACGCACTGGCCAAGTCGGGCATGGAAACCTACGACATTCCTGCCTTCCTCCGCAAGCAGGCTGACTAAATAGAGTCAGCCGCGCCGCCGGATCACGCATCCGGCGGCGCGGAGTTATACTCTGGGTTTTCACAAGAAGGAGAACCCGAAATGACCATCAAGATCGGCGACAAACTGCCGGAAGGCCAACTGTCCGAATTCATCGAAACCGAGACCGAAGGCTGCTCCCTCGGCCCGAACACCTTCAATGTGCAGGACATCGCCAAAGGCAAGAAGATCGCGATCTTCGGCCTGCCAGGCGCCTACACCCCAACCTGCTCCGCACAGCACGTGCCGGGCTACGTCAAGCACGCAGCCGAACTGAAAGCCAAGGG
Organism: uncultured Duganella sp.; assembly: GCA_966077345.1. Taxonomy (GTDB): domain Bacteria; phylum Pseudomonadota; class Gammaproteobacteria; order Burkholderiales; family Burkholderiaceae_D; genus Rugamonas. The sequence goes on along the minus strand of CBHREK010000028.1, from coordinate 32,195 downwards.
CGTGGATGAAATCTGGTGCATCTCCGTGAACGACGCCTTCGTGATGGGCGCATGGGGCCGCGACCAGAAAGCCACCGGCACCGTCCGCATGATGGCTGACGGCAACGCTGCTTACTCCAAGGCTCTGGGCCTGGACGCAGACTTCTCCAAGTTCGGCATGGGCACCCGCTCCCAGCGTTACTCGATGCTGGTGGAAGATGGCGTGGTCAAGCAACTGAACGTCGAGCAAGGCGGCAAGTTCGAAGTGTCGAACGCCGAAACCATGCTGGGCCAGCTGTAATCCCTGGATTATTCCGCTAGAGACGGCGCTTCGGCGCCGTTTTTCGTTTCGCCTTTCGATTTTGCGCGCGACTTGCGCTTCTTGGGCGCCAGCATGACGCCGGTGCAGGACGGGGCGCCGCAGTAGCAGGCGAACTCCTTCTTCACCTTGGCGGTGTGGCGGGCTTCGTAGATCAGCCCGTAGTTGTAGTTCAGCTCTTCGCCCTCTGCGATGTCGCGCAGGGAACAGATGTAGACGCGGTCATCGTCATCCTCTTCTGCTTCGCAGTTCGGCTCACAGGAATGATTGATGTAGCGCGCCTCGTTGCCGCCCGAACCACCGTCGATCAGCATGCCGTTGTTCAGGCTGAAGAAGAAGGTGTGGCCGATCGGGCCGCCTTTTTCCTCGGTGCGGCGGCAGCACTCTTCCCAGTCGACGATTTCGCCGGTGTATTCGATGATGCGGGTGCCGGCCGGGATCATCCGGCGCGCAAATACGCCACGTCCATGCACGGGCGACTCGTGGACCACATAGAGCGGTTCGGCCTCTTCGATCACTTCGACTAGTAGCGCTTCTGTATTCATCCCGCCATCATAACCCGCCACGAATTTCTTCGTGATTTCTTTCAGTCGACGGGAACAGTTCCAGCGCCGGCATGTCTCATCGTTCTTTGCGTTTTGGAGCGCAGCCATGAATCGCATCGAACTTCACGATCTGGCGCGGATGCGCATTAGGGAAGGCAAGAGCCTTCTGGATGCGGAACTTTATGCCGGCAGCTACTACCTGTCGGGCTATGCTGTCGAATGCGGGCTCAAGGCTGTCATTGCAAAGCTGCAGGGGCGCAACGAATTTCCCGATAAGCGATTGGCGAACGAATGCAATACCCATAATTTACGGACCCTTGTAAGACTAGCGGGGTTGCAATTCGACCTCGAAGAAGAGATTCAGTCCAGCACAGCGTTCGCAGAGAATTGGTCCGTTGTGCGCAAATGGAGTGAGCTTGCGCGATATGAAGTGAATGTGCCAGCGCAGACGGCACGATGCATGTATGTCGCATGCACTGGACACCTGAAAGGAGTACTACCATGGATACAGATGTATTGGTAGAGGGGCAAATGACGCAAGAAATGATCACCGGTGGGCGAAGATTCCTTCAGGAATTGGATCAGGAAGGATTGCGGCCGGATTCCATGTATTGGGAATATGACGAGGAGAGCCGTGAATGGCTGCTTCAGGTCATCATCAAGCACATGGACAAGGAGGACAACTTCAAGATTCTCCGGCGGGTATTCAAGGTGTTGGATGACTTGCCCGAGGTGAAAGAGCTGTTGCGGCCAGATTATTTTGACGTGAGAGGGACTTCGGACCCCGGCTATAAGCTCTCGCGACAGCGGATGCCTGTTGGCCGAGGAAAAGGCGATCGCGAGTGGGCAAACCGGAACTTCTACTGCTATCGCCTTAGTTGTAGTGGCTCGGACTTGAGCTGATGGTGGCTGTCAGCTCGGAGGGCGGCTACCGCCCTTGAGCAGACCGTCGGGTTCCACCAGTTGCTAGCGCGGATACACAATGAACTGATCCAGCTTGCCGTCGGGCGTGAAGTAAGTTGGCACTCGCAAGGTCCCGCCGGCGGTCTTGATGCGGAAGAATCGGTAGACAAGGCCACCACGCCGGTTGGTGCGCGTTTCGACGATGCTCTCCACCTCGCCCATCGGCTTTAGCGAAGCGGTGAAGTCGGCGACGACCTGGTCGCTAAAATGGCCGCTCAAGCCTTCGCTCATCATGCTGCGGTCAGGCTGTCCGGCTTGTAACTGTACGAACAGCGCACGAACCTTGTTCAAAGCAAGAGTGGCGGTCGGGTCGGCGGTGGGGGCAAATAGAAGCGTTTCGATCTCGCCAGTGACTTTGTCGCTGGTGCCGCCGCCGCCATTGGTCAGCACGACAATCGCCATGTCATCATTTGGAAAAATGGTGTTTTGCGAGCGAAAGCCTGACACCTCGCCACCGTGGTCCCAACGTAAACGTCCTTCGGGCGTCATTCGTACGAACAGGCCAAGACCATAATTTGTGCCAGTTCCCCCGGTAAGCAAATTTTCCGTGGAAAGCGCTTTGCGGGATGTCCTGGTGAGAATAGCGTCGTGCATCAACGCGATATCCCACCGCGCCAGATCGCTTGCCGTCATCGCCAGGTTGCCGGCTGCCCATACCCAATTTTTCCCCTCCGCCCGAGCGGGGCGCAATGGGCCGAATGCCGCAGCTTCATAACCTTGGGGCTCGCTATCGTCCCAGCGCGTCACGCTTGTGTCGACGGCTGACCGCATGTCCAGCTTTTCCGTGATGCGGCGGCGGATAAAAACGTCGAGCGGCATCCCACTCGCCATCTCGATAATGCGGCCGGCAATCGCATAGCCGGTGTTGCTGTACTCCCATTTCGAACCCGGCTCGAAGCTGAGCGGCCTTTTCCCCCAATTGGCGAGGATCGCGTCGACGGTCGTCGCCTTCTCCATGAATGGCGCCAGATAATCGAGTGGATAATAGTCCAGGTATCCAGCTGTGTGCGCCAGCAGTTGTCGCACGGTGATTTCATTTGCCTTTGTCAGGTCGGGCAGGAAACGGGCGACTTTGTCGTCGAGTGATAATTTGCCCTCTTCAACCAGCAACAGCATCGCTGCCGCCACAAATTGCTTGGTATTTGATCCGATCTTGTAGCGCATCTGCGGCGTCGCCTTGAGCTCTTGATCAATGCGAGCCATGCCGTACGCTTGTGCGTAGGCCAACTTGCCGCCCTTAACAATGGCAATCGATACGCTTGGGACCGATTTGTCTTCCAATGCCTTCACCACGATTGCGTCGATTGCGCGCGTGGTCTCAGGTGCAAGCTGGGCGCAAGCAGCCATGGGCAGCGTGACGGCAAGAGCCAGAAAACAATGGGTGAAGGCGTTATTTTTCATTGAAGGGTCATTAGCTAAGAGCATTAGGTCCACGCAGTGTAATCTCCCGCATCGATGGGACCGAAGAAAAGCGATAAGCGGCAATATTCGCATGCTGGACTGCGAGATTCTTCGCCTGTCCGCTCTTGGAGCTGAGGCACCCTCAGCAGCAAACCGTTTCTTTCAGTACAATGGACGACCCGGCAACGCTTTTGGGCCTTCCATCGTGACTCCGCAACAAAAAGAAAACCTGCAAGCCATTTACGCCATGGTGGCCGCGGTCGCCATGTTCTCCCTCATGGACGCTTCCATGAAAGTGCTGGCCGCGCGCTATCCGGCAGTACAGGTGACCGCGTTGCGATGCATGCTTTCGATGCCCCTGGTGTGCGCTTTCATGGCCTATCGCGGCAAGTTCACCGGCATTTTCAAGGTGCGCTGGCCGCTGCACCTGCTGCGCGGCGCCGTCGGCATTGCGATGCTGTCGCTGTTTGCCTACGCGTTGAAGTCGCTGCCGCTGGCCGATACTTACGCCATCTTCTTTATCGCACCGGCGCTGGTGACCGTGCTGGCGGTGTTCATCCTGAAAGAAAAAGTCAGCCTGGGGCAGTGGGTGGCGATCTTTGTCGGCCTGGGCGGCGTGCTGGTGGTGCTGCGTCCGGACGGCACCAACTTCGCGTCGATCGCCGGCCTGGCAGTGCTTGCCTCGGCCGTCTGCTACGGCATTTCCGCGATTGCCGGCCGCGTGCTGGCCAAGACCGACGCGCCCGAGCACGTGATGTTCTGGGTGCTGACCCTGATGGGCGTCGGCGTGGCGCCGCTGGCCATCAACGCCTGGGTCAGCATCGACTGGTCGTTGTGGCCTGCCATGGCGGCGCTGGCGGTAAGCGGCTTCTTCGGCCAACTGGCGCTGACGCGCGCCTTCAGCATGGGCAAAGCTTCGATTGTGGCGCCGTTCGAGTACACGGCGCTGGCCTGGGGCGTGGGCATCGACTGGCTGCTGTGGCACACGCTGCCGGATGCCTACACCCTGGTCGGCGCAGCCATCATCATCGGCTCCGGCATCTACCTGGTGCGCCGCGAGACCGAACATGCCGAGGCTGAGCATCCGTAAGCGGGGAAGGGCGCAGGGCGCTATAATCCTTGCATGCTGAAACAACGAACCATCAAAGAAATCGTCCGCACCACAGGTGTCGGCCTGCACTCCGGCACCAAGGTCGAGCTGACCTTGCGTCCTGCCGAGCCAGATACCGGCATCGTGTTCCGCCGTGTGGACTTGGATCCGCAGGTTGTCTTCCCGACAAGGGCGGACATCGTGGGCGATACCCGCATGGCAACTGTGCTGATGAAGGACGGCGGCCGCGTTTCGACCGTCGAGCACCTGATGTCGGCCTGCGCCGGCCTGGGCATCGACAACTTGTACGTCGACGTGACGGCGGAAGAAATCCCGATCATGGATGGTTCGGCATCGTCCTTCGTCTACCTGCTGCAGCAGGGCGGCGTGCAGGAACAGGAAGCGCCGAAGAAGTTCATCAAGGTGAAAAAGCCGATCGAAATCCGCGAAGGCAAGGGCGCCGCTGAAAAGTGGGCGCGCCTGGTGCCGCACGACGGCTTCAAGCTGGACTTCTTCATCGAGTTCAACCACCCGGCGGTGGACGGTACCGCGCAACGCGCGACCGTCGACTTCGGCGACGTGTCTTATATTCAAGCCATCGCCCGTGCCCGCACCTTCGGCTTCATGCAGGACGTGGAAATGCTGCGCGGGATTGGCCTGGCGCGCGGCGGCTCGCTGGAAAACGCCATCGTGATGGATGAATACCGCATCCTGAACCAGGACGGCCTACGCTACGACGACGAGTTCGTGCGCCACAAGATCCTCGACGCGATCGGCGACCTGTACATGGTCGGCCACCCGATCATCGCCAGCTACGAAGCGCACAAATCCGGCCACGCCCTGAACAACCAGCTGCTGCGCGCCATGCTGGCCGACCCGGATTCCTACGAACTGGTTACCTTCGACTCGCTCGATACCGCCCCGCCTTCTTACGCGAAGCAGATGTCGCGTGAGTGGGCCTACCTCTGATTTAGCCGCGGCGGCGGGCCACCAGGCGCCGCATCGCTTCGATCAGCGGCTCATTGGCAGCGGTCGGTTCCAGTTTCTGGCTTAGCTCGTCGAAGGAATCGACGGCTGTTTCAGGCAACTTCAAGCCTTCCCCACTCGGCCCGACGTGAGTGATCCCTTTCGGCATCTGCACCCGGAAGCGGATGTTGTTGATCTGCCAACCGTTCGCATTGAGCGCTTCCTGCAGCTTTGGCACTTGCTGCTTGAGCTTGGCCGCCACGGCGGTATTCGGCACGGCCAAAGTCAGTTCTCCCCCGTCAAAAGCAAAGATTTCGCAGGTTTTGAAGGCGGAAGGCAGCACTTCACGGCAGTCTTGTTGTAATTTAGCCATGCGTTGCACGGCCGGCAGCAACGCGGCCAGGCGTGCGTTGCCAAGCAGGAAATTTGTTGCTTCCTGCGGGGTGTGCTTGCGGTTGGTGAACGAGAAACCCATCCCCACATTTTACAGTGGCGGCCCCAGCTGGTGAATTTTTCATCGCTAGCCTATTGTTATATAGGCCAAGATCCCAACCTTGCTACGAACGCATGATAAAATCACGCACTTTTGCCATTGGCGGACCCGAGGAAGAATTTAAGAAATGTCCTTACTGACCCAGATTTTCGGCAGCCGCAACCAGCGTCTGCTTAAGGAATACCAAAAAACGGTAAAGGCGATCAACGCCCTGGAGCCGGAGTTTGAAAAGCTGTCGGATGCTGAGCTGCAAGCGAAAACGCCTGCGCTGAAGGAACGCGTTGCCAATGGCGAATCGCTGGACAAACTGCTGCCGGAAGCCTTCGCCGTCTGCCGCGAAGCGTCCAAGCGCGTGTTCAAGATGCGCCACTTCGACGTCCAGCTGATCGGCGGCATGGTATTGCACTACGGCAAGATTGCTGAAATGGGCACCGGGGAAGGCAAAACCCTGACCGCGACCCTGCCGGCCTACCTGAATGCATTGTCCGGCAAGGGCGTGCACATCGTGACCGTTAACGATTACCTGGCACAGCGCGACGCCGAGACCATGGGCAAGCTGTATCGCTGGCTGGGCCTGTCCTGCGGCGTGAACCTGTCGCAGATGCCGCACGCCGACAAGCAGGAAGCTTACGGCTCCGACATCACCTATGGCACCAACAACGAATTCGGTTTCGATTACCTGCGCGACAATATGGTGTTCGAAGCCAGCGAGCGCGTGCAGCGCGGCCTGAATTTCGGCATCGTCGACGAAGTGGACTCGATCCTGATCGACGAAGCGCGTACCCCGCTGATCATTTCCGGCCAGGCTGAAAACCACACCGACCTGTACCACAAGATCAACCTGGTCCCGCCGCAGCTGACCCTGCAGATCGGCGAAGAAACCGCGGATGGCAAGGGCAAGATCGAAGTCCCTGGCGACTACACCAAGGATGAAAAAGCGCACCAGGTGCTGCTGACCGAAGCCGGCCACGAAAAGGCCGAGCGCATCCTGACCTCGATGGGCCTGCTGCCGGAAGGCGCGTCCCTGTACGACTCCGCCAACATCACCCTGGTGCACCACCTGTACGCTGCCCTGCGCGCGCACGTGCTGTACTTCAAGGACCAGCACTATGTGGTGCAGAACAATGAAGTGGTGATCGTCGACGAGTTCACCGGCCGCCTGATGACCGGCCGCCGCTGGTCCGACGGCCTGCACCAGGCGGTCGAAGCCAAGGAAGGCGTCAAGATCCAGAACGAGAACCAGACCCTGGCCTCGATCACCTTCCAGAACTACTTCCGCATGTACGGCAAGCTGGCCGGCATGACCGGTACCGCCGACACTGAAGCTTACGAATTCCAGGAAATCTACGGCCTGGAAACCGTGGTGATCCCGCCGAACCGTCCGTCGCAGCGCAAGGACCGCCAGGACCAGGTGTACAAGTCCAACGCCGAAAAGTACAACGCGATGATGCTCGACATCCGCGACTGCTACGAGCGCGGCCAGCCGGTGCTGGTGGGTACCACCTCGATCGAGAACTCCGAACTGCTGTCCGGCATCCTGGACAAGGCCAAGCTGCCGCACAACGTGCTGAACGCAAAACAGCACGCCCGCGAAGCGGAAATCATCGCCCAGGCAGGCATCCCGAAAGCGATCACCATCGCCACCAATATGGCAGGCCGTGGTACCGACATCGTCTTGGGCGGCAATATCGAGAAGCAGATCCAGATCATCGAAGCCAACCCGGACCTGAGCGACGAAGAGAAAGCCGCCAAGGCGCAGCACCTGCGCTCCGGCTGGCAGTCGCTGCACAACCAGGTGGTGGCGGCAGGCGGCCTGCACATCGTCGGTACCGAGCGCCATGAATCCCGCCGCGTCGACAACCAGCTGCGTGGCCGTTCGGGCCGCCAGGGCGACCCGGGCTCCTCGCGCTTCTACCTGTCGCTGGACGATCCGCTCCTGCGCATCTTCGCCGGCGACCGCGTGCGCGCGATCATGGACCGCCTGAAGATGCCGGAAGGCGAACCGATCGAAGCGGGCATCGTGTCCCGTTCCATCGAATCCGCGCAGCGCAAGGTCGAGGCCCGCAACTTCGACATTCGTAAGCAGCTGCTGGAATACGACGACGTCGCCAACGACCAGCGCAAGGTGATCTACTCGCAGCGTAACGAGCTGCTGGAAGCGACCGACATTTCCGAAACCATCATGAGCTTGCGCCATGGCGTGTTCACCGACGTGGTGCGCACCTACGTGCCGGAAGAATCGGTGGAAGAGCAGTGGGATATCCCTGCGCTGCAGAAGACGCTGGCGCAAGAATGGATGATCGACGTGCCGCTGACCGAGATGATGGAGAAGGAAAGCACCATTTCCGACGAAGACATCGTCGAACGCGTGATCGCGGCAGCCGATGCCGTGTACCAGGCCAAGGTCGACATCGTGTCGAAGGAAGCCTTCGGCGGCTTCGAGCGCAACGTCATGCTGCAGTCGGTGGACACCCACTGGCGCGAGCACCTGGCAGCGCTGGACCACCTGCGCCAGGGCATCCACCTGCGCGGCTATGCGCAGAAGAATCCCAAGCAGGAATACAAGCGCGAAGCGTTCGAACTGTTCGGCACCATGCTGGACATGATCAAGAACGACGTGATCCGCATGGTGATGATGGTACGCATCCAGTCGCGCGAAGAAGTCGAGGCAGCGGAAGCGGCCATGAACCAGTCGCACGTCGAGAACGTCCACTACCAGCACGCCGACTTCAACCCGAACGCGGCACCGGAAGAACTGCTGGCGCCGACCGCCATGCCGTCCGGCGACCTGGACGCGGCGATCAGCCAGGGCTTCAAGGTTGGCCGCAACGATCCATGCCCATGCGGCAGCGGCAAGAAGTTCAAGGCTTGCCACGGCAAGCTGGCTTAAGCCTGAAAGCCCTCTACTAACGGCCCGGCCGCGCAAGCGCCCGGGCCGTTTTGTTTTGTGACGCCAATCAGCAACTACGTCACTTGACGTATGGGCCATCGCGTTCAGCCTCTTTACCCTGTTCACAAGCAGCAACACTTTCAAACTTGTGACAAGAGGACTGGCATGCAAACGATGATCAAGCTCTCCGTATTACTCAGCGCAGCCGTGGCGTCGTTGGCGCACGCGGGCGCCACCATTCCCATCGGCGAAGACAAGTCGATCAGCGTAGGCTTTGGAGCGCGTGGCAGCTATACCAGCGAGAAGGACGGTGCGCCGGACGGGAGCTCACGCTCGAACGACTTCAACCTGGACAGCGCGCGCCTGTTCTTCGGCGCTTCCCTGAACAAGAACATCAAGGGCATGCTGAACACGGAATGGGATGGCGACCAGGTCCGGGTGCTGGATGCTGCTGCCCAATTCGCGTTCTCGCCGGAGTTGAATGTCTGGGCTGGCCGCCTTTTGTCGCCGAGCGACCGTGCGAATATGGCCGGCCCCTATTATTCGCTCGGTGGCGGCTACTGGGCTGGAGTGGCCTCGCGCTACGGCTACAACGGCGGCATCTTCCGTGGCCGCGATGACGGCGTGGTGGTCTGGGGTAACGCGGCCGAGGGCAGGCTCGGCTACTCCTTCGGCGCGTTCGAGGGCCATACCTTCGGCATCGGCAGCCTGACGCAGAAGGAGGCCAAGGCGGCGGGCGTCAAGGCCGACGACAGCCTGATGTATGCGGGCCGCTTGCAGTACGACTTCTGGGACGCCGAGCCAGGCTACTACGGCACCGGCAACTACCTTGGAACCAAGGATATCCTGGCCATCGGCCTGGCAGGCCGCTACCAGAAGGATGGTGTGCTGACCAACGCCAAGACCGGCGACTACAAGGCGTGGAACCTGGACTTCCTGCTGGAGAAACGCATCGGCGCCGGCGCGGTGTCGGTGGAAGCAGCCTACTACGACTACCGCAACGGCGACGTCATCCTGGCGGAGCAGGGCAAGGCATGGTCGACCGGCCTCGCCTACGTATTCAACCTGGCGCCGGGCCAAGGCAAGCTGCAGCCCTTCGTCCAATTCCAGAAGTTCAAGCCTGACAACAACATCGACGTCAAGCAGTCGGACATCGGCCTCAATTACATCATTGATGGCTACAACGCTCAGTTGAGCGCCAGGTATTCGAAGACCGAGACCGTTGCCGCCACCGACCAGTCGAAGTTCGTGCTCGCGCTGCAAGTCCAATACTAAGCACCATCCTTCCACCATCAGAAGAGGGTAACCATTATGCAAACTCGCCGTCATTTCATCGCTTCCCTGACCCGTATCGCGGCGGCTGCCGCCATGCTGGGTGGCAGCTTCGCGGCCTATGCTGCCGATACCATCAAGGTCGGCATCCTGCACTCGCTTTCGGGCACCATGGCGATTTCCGAAACGTCGCTGAAGGACGTGGCCTTGATGGCCATCGACGAAATCAACGCCAGGGGTGGGGTGCTGGGCAAAAAGCTCGAGCCAGTGGTGGTCGATCCGGCGTCGAACTGGCCGCTGTTTGCCGAAAAGGCGCGCCAGCTGGTAGCGAAAGACAAAGTGGCCGCCGTGTTCGGCTGCTGGACTTCGGTATCGCGCAAGTCCGTGCTGCCTGTATTCAAGGAACTGAATGGCCTGTTGTTCTACCCCGTGCAGTATGAAGGCGAAGAACTCGAGAAGAATGTGTTCTATACAGGCGCGGCGCCGAACCAGCAGGCGATTCCCGCGGTCGAATACCTGATGAGCAAGGAGGGCGGCGGGGCCAAGCGCTTCGTACTGCTCGGCACGGACTATGTGTACCCGCGCACCACCAACAAGATCCTGCGCGCATTCCTGAAGAGCAAAGGCGTCAAGGACAGCGACATCGAGGAAACCTACACCCCGTTCGGCCATTCGGATTACCAGACCATCGTCGCCAATATCAAGAAGTTTTCGGCTGGCGGCAAGACCGCGGTGATCTCGACCATCAATGGCGATTCCAACGTGCCCTTCTACAAGGAGTTGGGCAATGCCGGCCTGAAGTCAACGCAGGTACCGGTCGTCGCCTTCTCGGTGGGTGAAGAGGAGCTGCGCGGCGTGGACGCCAAGCCGCTGGTCGGCCACCTCGCCGCCTGGAACTATTTCGAGTCGGTCAAGAATCCGGTAAACGATGCCTTCATCAAGAAATGGAAGGCTTATGCCGTTGCGAAGAAGCTGCCGAACGCGGCGACCGCAGTGACCAACGACCCGATGGAGGCAACCTATGTCGGCATCCATATGTGGGCGCAGGCGGTGGAGAAGGCGAAGTCCACCGATACCGACAAGGTGATCGCGGCAATGGGCGGCCAGTCCTTCAGCGCGCCATCCGGATTCACACTGACCATGGACCCGAGCAACCATCACCTGCACAAGCCGGTGATGATCGGCGAAATCAAGGCTGACGGCCAGTTCAGCGTGGTGTGGAAGACCAAAGAACCGATCCGCGCCCAGCCTTGGAGCCCGTTCATCCCGGGGAACGAAGGCAAGCAAAAGCTTTAAGCCGTGATGCCGGCGGCTGCTGCGCGCAGTCTGCCGGACTTGATTACTGGAGACTTCCCCATGGTGTATTCCGCTGTGCGCCGGCTGCTGGCTGGCATTGCGCTTTGCCTGCTTGCCGGGGCGGTGCAGGCGGCCATTGCGCCGGCCATGCTGCAGCCGCTGGCTGGCGACGATCCCGACGCGCGGGTGGCCGCAGTCGCTGCTATTGGCGCGCTCGGCACGCCGGAAGCGGCAGACCTACTGCGTGCTTTGAAGGCCGATGCCCTGTACCTCTTGCCCGACGGGCGGGTAGCCAGCCTTGCGCCTTCGGTGCCAGCGCCCGAAGGTGCGTCGCTCATTGTCGTCAATAATCGCCTGCGCGCGGCCATCGAGACGGCCCTGTCGGGCATGGATCTGCTGGCGCCCGCGACGGCACGGCGCCTGGAGGCCGCACGTGCCTTGCTGGGCCAGGATTTGAACCCGGCCCAGGTAGCGCTGGTGCAGCGCGCCCTGCAGGGCGAGCAGGACGGGCAAACGCGGTCGGCGCTGCAACTGTTGCTGGCCTTGGCCAGCTTGCAGGCGCCGCAGGCTGGTGAACGTGCCACAGCCGCGCGCCAGTTGGGTGAACTTGGCGGCAGCGCGCAGCGCGCGGCCCTGCAGGCCAGGCTGGATCCGCCATTCGCCGAATCCGACGCCGCTGTTCGGCTGGCGGTAACGGACGCCTTGAAGGCGATCGACGCCAGGCAAGCCCGCACTGAGCTGGTCGGCAACCTGTTCTATGGCGTGTCGCTGGCCAGCGTACTGCTGCTGGCGGCACTGGGACTGGCCATTACCTTCGGCCTGATGGGCATCATCAATATGGCCCACGGCGAACTGCTGATGATCGGCGCCTATACGACTTACCTGGTGCAATCGCTGTTCCGCCACTACTTGCCGCAGGCGGTCGAGCTGTACCTGCTGGCGGCGCTGCCTGCTGCATTCGCCGTGGCGGCGCTGGTGGGGATGGCGCTGGAACGCACGGTGATCCGCTGGCTGTACGGACGCCCGCTGGAGACCTTGCTGGCAACCTGGGGCATCAGCCTTGTACTGATGCAGGCCGTGCGCACCCTGTTCGGCGCGCAGAACGTGGAAGTGGCCAATCCGGCCTGGATGTCGGGCGGCGTGACGGTACTCGGATCGCTCGTGCTGCCTTACAACCGCATCGCGATCATCGTCTTTTCCGTGCTGGTGACGGCCGGCGTCTGGCTGCTGCTGAATGGCACCCGCCTGGGCTTGTTCGTACGTGCCGTCATGCAGAACCGGCGCATGGCGGGCTGCGTTGGCGTGCCGACCGGCCGCATCGACATGCTGACTTTCGGACTGGGCTCGGGCATTGCGGGGCTGGGGGGCGTGGCGCTGTCGCAGCTGGGAAACGTGGGGCCGGACCTCGGGCAGTCCTACATCATCGATTCGTTCATGGTGGTGGTGCTGGGCGGCGTCGGCCAGCTGGCCGGCACCGTGATTGCCGCCCTGGGGCTTGGTGAAGCCAGCAAATTACTGGAGCCGGTGGCCGGCGCCGTGCTGGCCAAGATCGCCATCCTCGCCTTCATCATCATCTTCATCCAGCGCCGGCCGCAAGGGCTGTTCGCTGTCAAAGGCAGGAGCGTTGAATGAACCAGCTGTTTTCCCGCCGCGCCTGGTGCGCTCTCGCGTGCCTGGCCCTGCTGGCGGCCTTGCTGCCGGCATGCAACCTCGCCTTCGCGCCTGGACATGCGCTGCATGTGCCGGATTACCTGGTCGGGCTGTCCGGCAAATTCATGTGCTATGCCATGGCGGCGCTGGCGCTCGACCTGGTGTGGGGCTACACCGGCATCCTGTCGCTGGGCCATGGCTTGTTCTTTGCCTTGGGCGGCTATGCGCACGGCATGTACCTGATGCGCGCCATCGGGCGCGACGGCGTGTACCAAAGCGCTCTGCCCGACTTCATGGTCTTCCTCGACTGGAAGGAGCTCCCCTGGTATTGGGCCATGACGGACAGTTTCTGGTACTGCCTGGCGCTGGTGGTCCTGGTGCCGGGCGCGCTGGCCTTCGGGTTCGGCTACTTCGCCTTCCGTTCGCGCATCAAGGGCGTGTATTTTTCCATCATCACGCAAGCCCTGACGTATGCCTTCATGCTGCTGTTCTTCCGCAATGATACTGGCTTCGGCGGCAACAACGGCTTCACCGATTTCAAACGCATCCTCGGCTACAGCATCACGTCGCCGAGCACCAAGGCAGTGCTGTACCTGGCGACACTGGCGTGCCTGGCGGGCGCTCTGCTGCTTTGCCGCTGGATCGTGACCTCGCGCCTTGGCCGTGTGCTGCAGGCGGTACGCGATTCGGAAGCGCGCCTGATGTTCATCGGCTATAACCCGCTGTGGTTCAAGCTGTTTGTCTGGACCCTGTCGGCAGTCCTGTGCGCGATTGCTGGCGCGCTGTACGTGCCGCAGGTGGGCATCATCAATCCCTCGGAAATGTCGCCGGCCAACTCGATCGAGATGGTGGTCTGGGTGGCGGTCGGGGGCCGTGGCACCTTGCTGGGCGCGATCCTCGGCGCTTTCACCGTGAATGGCCTTAAAAGCTGGTTTACCGCAGCCTTCCCGGACCTGTGGCTGTTTGCCCTCGGGCTGCTGTTCATCCTGGTGACGCTGCTGATGCAGAAAGGCCTGCTGGGCCTGGGCCTGCCGCGGCGCCCCCGGCGCGCTGCAACGGCGCCCAGGCAGCAACCGGAGGAGGTGGCATGAAGGTGGCGCAAGACAATCTGCTGGACACCAGCCACGGCGCCATCCTCTACCTGGAGGACGTGACGGTCGAATTCGACGGTTTTCGCGCCCTGAACAAGCTCAGTCTCGATATCTCGGTGGGCGAATTGCGCTGCATTATCGGCCCCAATGGCGCCGGCAAGACCACGATGATGGACGTCATCACTGGCAAGACGCGCCCCAGCTCAGGCAGCGCATGGTTCGGCCAGCGCCTCGATTTGTCGGCGCTGACGGAATACCAGATCGCGCAAGCCGGCATCGGCCGCAAATTCCAGCGGCCTACGGTCTTCGAATCGCACACGGTATTCGAGAACCTGGAGCTGGCCATGAAGATGGACAAGCGCGTGCGGCCCACGCTGTTCGCGCGCCTGAGTGGCGAACAGCGCGACAAGATCGACGCCATCCTGCGCCAGGTCCGGCTGGAAGGGCAGGCGCTGCACCAGGCCGGGCTGCTGTCGCACGGCCAGAAGCAATGGCTGGAAATCGGCATGCTGCTGATCCAGGAGCCGCAATTGATCCTGCTCGACGAACCCGTGGCCGGCATGTCCGACGCCGAAACTGCGCGCACTGCGGAATTGCTGAATGAATTGCGCGGCAAGCATTCGATCATGGTGGTGGAGCACGATATGGGCTTCGTGGCCGAAATCGCGCAGCGCGGCAAGGTGACGGTGCTGCACGAAGGCGCGGTGCTGGCGCAGGGCCGCATGGATGAAGTGCAGGCCGATGAACGGGTGATAGAAGTCTACTTGGGACGTTAGGACGATGATGCTGCAAGCCGAAAACCTGAACCAGTATTACGGCTCTTCCCATACCTTGCGCGGTGTCTCGCTGCAGTTGGCGCGCGGGCAGTGCCTGGCCCTGCTGGGCCGGAATGGCGTGGGCAAGACCACGCTGCTGAAATGCCTGATGGGCGTGCTGCCGGTGGCCGGCGGCACCGTGCAACTCGCCGGGCGCGACATCACCCGCCTGCCGCCGCATGCGCGCGCGGCGGCCGGCATTGCCTACGTACCGCAAGGCCGGGAAATCTTTGCACGCCTGACGGTGGCGGAGAACCTGCGCATGGGAATGGCCACGCTGCCGCGGCGCGAGGCCACGAACATCAGCGGTCAAGTCTTCGAACTGTTTCCCGTGCTGAAGGAAATGCTGCAGCGGCGGGGCGGGGACCTGTCCGGCGGCCAGCAACAGCAGCTGGCCATTGCCCGCGCCCTGCTGCAACGGCCGCAGGTGCTGATCCTGGATGAGCCGACCGAAGGCATCCAGCCGTCCATCATCAAGGATATCGAACGTGTGATCCGGCTGCTGCGCCAGCGCGGCGACATCGCCATCCTCCTGTGCGAACAGTACTTCGATTTCGCCCACGCACTGGCCGACCATTTCGTCGTGCTGTCGCGCGGCGAAGTGGTGGCGGCCGGCAGCCAGGCGCAGATGGCGAGCGACGACGTTACCCGCCACCTGTCGGTCTAGAGGACACCGCCAGCGCGGCCGCTGCAGTGCGCGTCTCCACGCCCAGTTTCGCAAACACATGCTCCAGGTGCTTGTTGACGGTACGGGGACTGGTGCCGAGGATGTCGCCGATGTCGCGGTTGGTCTTTCCCTTGCTGACCCAGTGCAGCACTTCGGCTTCGCGCTGGGTCAGGCGGTGCCTGGCCATCAGCGACTGCACCAGGGCGTCGTCCGCCTCTTCGCGCAGCACCACGCTCCACTGGACCGCTTCGTCCGCCTCGCCAAGCGTGAAGACCAGGCGCCGCGTGCCTTGGGCGACGACCAGTGCGGCCGCCTCCTCGCCGGCGGAGCGTGCCCGCACGGCGCGTTGCAGCCAGGGCGATACCTGCGGCGGCAGCGTTGACTTCGCCTGGGCCGGGAAGTAGATGTCCAGCCATTGCCGCGCCAGCGGGGTTTGCCAGATGATGCGTTCTTCCGGATCGACCGCCAGCACGGCGTGGCCGAAGGCGTCGAGGGCGCTGCGGGCCTGGCTCACCAGGCGTGCATTCTGGGTGTGGGCGCGGATGCGCGCCAGCATCTCGTTCTGGCGCACCGGCTTGGTGACGTAGTCGCTGCCGCCAGCCTGGAATGCCGCAACCACATGTTCGCTCTCCGTCAGCCCCGTCATGAAGATCACCGGAATGGCGCGGGTCTGCAGGTCCGCTTTCAGGCGGCGGCAGACTTCGAAGCCGTCCATGCCCGGCATGACGGCATCCAGCAGCACGACATCGGGCACCAATGCATTGGCTTGTTCCAGTGCGGTGGCGCCGTTGTTGGCGACTACGACGGAATAACCCGATTCATCCAGCGCGTCGTGCAGCACGGCCAGGTTTTCGGGCATATCGTCGACTACCAGCACCAGTTGGCCTGGCGGACGCTCAATCGTTTGCGGCATGGGATGCTCCTTGTTCCAGCAAGCGCGCCATCGCTTCCAGTTCGAAGCGCTGCGCGTGGTCTCGCATGATGTCGACAAAATGCCGGTACGGTTCGCCGAGCGCGGCGATGACGTCCAGCTGCTGCTTGATGCCGCGCATGTAGCCGGCCTTGACCTGGGCGCGCAAGGGAGCAAGCTGGGCGGGCGAGGGCAACTGCGGTCGGCCGGACGGCTGGGCGCTGGCGGCTGCCGTTTCCGGGACGATCCACGCGAGCTGCAAGCGGCGCCCGATCCAGTCCAGCAGTTCGGCCAACTGCACCGGCTTGGTGAAAAAATCGTCGGCGCCAATGCCGGCCGGGTTGGGCAAGCCCTTGTCATAGGCATTGGCCGAGACGATACCGATCGGCACCGTACAAGCGTGTGCGGTGCGCAGCAGGTGGCTGGCCTCCCAGCCGTCCATGCCGGGCATGGCCAGGTCCATCAGGATCAGGTCGGGGACGAAACCGGCGTGAGATTGCAGGCACTCCTGGCCAGAGGCGGCCTGGCCGACGACGAAGCCGAGCGGGCTCAGTATTTCCGCCAGCAGTTCGCGGTCGTTGCGGTCATTGTCGACTACCAGGATGCGGCGGCGTGCTCCGGCGTAACCGCTGCGCTGGAGCGGGGCGGCATCGGGCTGCGGCGCCTCGGCGTGCAGGCGCGGCAGCAGCAGGCGTACGCTGAAGGCACTGCCCGCGCCCGGCGTGCTGCGCACGGTCAGTTCGCCGCCCATCAGCTCTGTCAGCAGTTTGCTGATCGGCAGGCCGAGACCAGTGCCGCCGCAGCTGGCGGCATCGGCGGCGCTGCCGCGCGCGAAAGGCTCGAAGATGCGTTCCAGTTCGTGCTCCAGGATGCCGGGGCCGCTGTCTTCCACTTCGAAGTGCGCCATGTCGCGCTGGTAGCGCAGGCGGAAGGCAATACTGCCCTGGCTGGTGAACTTGACCGCGTTGCCGAGGATATTGATCAGGATCTGGCCGAGCCGCTTGCGGTCTGCGCGCACCACCGGCGGCAGGCTGCCCTGCACCTCGTAACGGAAGGCCAGGCCCTTGCTGGCAGCCTGCTGTTCGAACATCTGCACCAGCTGCGCGACGAAGGTGGCGAAATCCAGCGGCCGCAGGTCGACGCTTAGGCGGCCGCCTTCGATGCGGGCGATGTCGAGCGTGCCTTCGATGAGTGACAGCAGGTGCTCTCCGCTGCCGCGGATGACACGGATGGCCTGCTGCCGGTGTGGCGGCATGGCCGGGTCGTTCTGCAGCAGTTGCGCGTAGCCGAGGATGCTGTTGAGGGGAGTGCGGATCTCATGGCTGATGCCGGCGATGTAGCGGCTCTTGGCCTGGTTGGCCTGGTCGGCCAGCTTGCGGGCCTGCTGGGCTTCTTCCTGCGCCACGCGGCGCCCTTCGCGGTTCAGCACCAGCCACCAGGCCACGATGGCGCTGACCAGCAGCAGCGCGCCGAAGATCTTGAGGAAGGCCAGGCGCAGTGGCGCCAGCAACTGTGACTGCCCGGCTTGCACCAGGGCCGCTGCCTCATGCAGGTAGAGCAGTCCGAGCAGGCCAGCCAGGAAGAGCAGGGTCAGCGTCATCAGCAGCAGGTAGTAGCCCAGCCCGCTGACCAGGTAAGGCCAGGCCGACCTGGGCAGCAGCCAATGCATGGCTGCCTGCCATTGCACGGACAGGCGCGCGTGGGGCTTGCATGCATCGTCGCAGCGCGCGTCGAGGCAGCAGCAGAGCGAGCAGATCGGTCCCTGGTAGGCTGGGCAATGCGCCATGTCTTCCGCTTCGTAATCCTTCTCGCAAATGCTGCAGGTATTGCTGTGCGCTGCAGCGGCCTGGCGCGCAAGGTAATAGCGGCCTGCGGTGAGGTAGGCAATGGCCGGCGCGGCGGCGAAGGCCGTGGCGAGCGCGATGAAAGCTGAAAAGGCCTGGGCCGTGGCGCCGAACAGGCCGGTGAAGGCGGCCACCGACAGCAGGGAGGCCAGCAGCATGGCGCCGACGCCGACCGGATTGATATCGTACAGGTAGGCGCGGCGGAATTCGATGCCGGCCGGGCTCAGCCCGAGCGGCTTGTTGATGACCAGGTCGGCCACGACGGCGGCGATCCAGGCGATGGCGATATTCGAGAACAGGCCGAGCACCTGGTCCAGCGCCTGGAACACGTTCAGTTCCATCAGCAGCACGGCAATCAAGGCATTGAAGCAGGCCCACACCACGCGCCCGGGATGGCTGTGGGTCAGGCGCGCGAAGAAATTCGACCAGGCGAGCGAACCGGCATAGGCATTCGTCATATTGATCTTGATTTGCGATACCACCACGAACACCACCGTGGCCAGCAAGGCCAGGGCCGGGCCTGCGCCGACCAGGCTGAACCCGGCCAGATACATGTGGGTCGGGTTGACCGCCTGCGCCAGGCTGGCGCCGCCTTGCAGCGCGAGCAGTGCGAGCAGGGCGCCGGCCAGCATTTTCAGGGCGCCGACCACGGTCCAGCCGGGTCCCGCGGCCAGCACGCCAAGGTGCCAGCGCAAACGCTGCTTTCCGGGCGGCGGCATGAAGCGCAGGAAGTCGACCTGTTCGCCGATCTGCGGGATCAGGGCCACGCCGACGGCGGTGGCGGCGCCAAAGGCCAGGGTGTTGAAATGGGCATTGGCGGGATCGCTGCCGGAGAACTGGAGCAATTGGCCGGGAAGGTTTGGGCGCTTGAAAGCGATGGCGACGAAGGGCAGCGCCATCAGCAGCAGCCAGAGTGGCTGGCTTACCATCTGGATGCGGCTGATCAGGGTCACGCCATGCGTTACCAGGGGGACCACCGCCAGGGCGCTGGCCAGGTAGCCGAGCCACAGGGGCAGGCCGAAATACAGTTCCAGCGCGTAGGCCATGATGGCCGCTTCCAGCGCAAACAGGATGAAGGTGAAGGAAGCGTAGATAAACGATGAAATGGTGGAACCGATATAGCCAAAGCCGGCGCCGCGGGTCAGCAAGTCCATGTCCACCCCGTGGCGCGCCGCGTAATAGCTGATGGGCAGGCCGGTCAGGAAGATGATCAGGCTGACAGCCAGGATGGCCCAGAAGGCGTTGATGAAGCCGTAGTGCACGGCCAGCGTGCCGCCGATCGCTTCCAGCACCAGGAAGGCGATCGCACCAAAGGCGGTATTGGCGACGCGAAAAATGGACCATTTGCGAAAGGCGCGTGGCGTGAAGCGCAGCGCGTAGTCTTCGATGGTTTCATTGGCAACCCAGGTGTTGTAGTCGCGCCGGATCTTGACGATGCGCTGAACCGTTTTGGTGCGTGGGCTTTCCAGGTTTGGTGCAGGGGTGTGCATGGGTTCGCAGGATTCGTGCTGGCTACTGCATTAATGCAATTACTATGCCCATCTGAACGCCTGTCTCAACTGGTATGCGTCTTGCTTATTGGAGAGCATGGCAGATACCCTTCCCGACAATTTGATTGGATTTTGTATCCTGGTGCTCAGCCTTGGCCTAAGGCACGGCTTCGACGCTGACCACCTGGCGACGATCGACGGGCTGGCCCGCTGGAACATGGCGGCACGGCCACGCCTGGCGCGCCAGTGCGGCGCCTGGTTTTCCCTGGGCCACGGCGCGGTCGTCATGGCCATCGCGGTGGCGCTCAGCACGCTGGCGGGGCGCTGGCAGCCGCCGGCCTGGCTTGAGTTGTGCGGCGCCTGGGTCTCGATCGCCTGCCTGATCGGCCTGGGACTGTTGAATGTGCAGGCTCTGCTTAGCGCGCCTTGCGAGCAAATGGTCGCGCCGGCGGGCTTGAAAGGCCGCTTCCTGGGGCGGCTGGCCACGGCATCGGGACCGGGCGGGGTCGCGCTGGTGGGCGCCTTGTTCGCCTTGTCGTTCGACACCGTCAGCCAGGCCAGCCTGTTTGCCATGGCCGCCACCGAGTTCGGCGGCTGGCGGGATGCATTGCTACTGGGCGTGTTGTTTACGCTGGGGATGCTGGTGGCCGATGGTGTGCATGGTATCTGGATAGCGCGCCTGCTGCGCCGTAGCGGCGAGACGGCAGTGCTGGCCTCGCGCATCATGGGCTGGGCGGTGGCCAGCTTGAGTTTCCTGGTGGCGGGTTTCGGCGTGCTGAAGCTGTCATCGCCGGCCATCGGCGCATGGAGTGATGGCAAGGAGCTGGCTTTCGGTGCGGCACTGGTGGCAGTGCTGGCTGGCAGCTTCCTGCTGGCCGTAGCCATGTCGCGGCCGCGCGCGACGGCGCGCACCGATGGCTCCCTCAGATAGTGGTGGCCGTCATGCGCGTGGACCTTCCTGCTGCCTCCCTTTCTCCCGCGTCGTGGCGCGCCACCCTGGCGCTGGGCTATGCGCGCGCTGGCGCTGCAACGCGGCTGGTGCAGCGCGCTCACAGCGGTCCCTTGCGCGTGCAAAAGGCCCTCTATCCGGAAGGGGAAGCCGTCTGCCACAACATCGTGCTGCATCCACCGGCCGGCATTGCGGGCGGTGACGAGCTGTCCATCGACATCACGGCCGGCGCCGGATCGCATGCCCTGCTGACCACGCCGGGCGCCGCCAAGTGGTACCGCGCCAATGGCAAGCCGGCCCGGCAGCGGGTCAGGATCGTGGCTGGGCCGGATGCACGCGTGGAATGGCTGCCGCAGGAAACCATCTTCTTCGATGCCAGCGATGCGCATCTGGTGCACGAGGTCGACCTTGCGCCCGGTGCGCGCTACCTTGGCTGCGACGTCCTGTGCTTTGGCCGGAGCGCCAGCGGCGAGCGTTTTTCACGCGGCACGGTGCGCCAGCACCTCCAGGTGCGCCAGGCCGGACGCCTGCTGTGGTGGGAGCAGGGCGTGCTGCATGGCGGCAGCAGCGCCATGCAAAGTCCGCATGTAATGGGTGGCGCGACGGTCTGCGCCACCTTGCTGGCAGCGGGACGTCCCGCCGACGCTGCGCTCCTTGCGCAGTTGCGCGCGCTGGATCCGGCGCTGGGCGCGACCGCGCTCAAAGCCGTGCTGGTGTTGCGCTACCTGGGCCACGATGCCGAACAGGCGCGCAAGCTGATGGCGCTGGCCTGGCAAACCATGCGCCCGTACTTGATGGAACGCCCTGCAACCGAACTCCGGATATGGAATACCTGATATGGATCTCTCTCCACGCGAAAAAGACAAACTGCTGCTGTTCACCGCCGCGCTGCTGGCCGAACGCCGCCGCGCGCGCGGCCTCAAGCTCAATTACCCGGAAGCCGTGGCCCTGATCAGCGCGGCCATCCTGGAGGGCGCGCGCGACGGCAAGACCGTGGCCCAGCTTATGGCCGAGGGCGCCCAGGTGCTGGCGCGCGGCGAAGTCATGGAGGGCGTGCCCGAGATGATCTCCGACATTCAGGTCGAAGCGACCTTTCCCGACGGGACCAAGCTGGTCACCGTCCACCACCCCATCGTTTGAGGACGGCATGATACCTGGCGAATATCTGCTTGAAGACGGCGACATCATGCTCAACGCCGGCCGCACCGGCTGCACCCTGGTGGTAGCCAATAGCGGCGACCGGCCGGTGCAGGTCGGGTCGCATTTTCACTTTTTCGAGGTCAACGAGGCCCTGCAGTTCGACCGTGCCCAGGCACGCGGCATGCGGCTCGATATTGCCGCCGGCACCGCCGTGCGCTTCGAGCCTGGCCAACAGCGCACGGTGCAGCTGGTGGCGCTGGCCGGCGCGCGCCGGGTGTATGGCTTCAACGCCCGTGTAATGGGCGCATTGGACGGGGAGGCGTGATGGCCAGGATTTCGCGCCGCGCCTATGCGGAAATGTTCGGGCCGACCAAGGGCGACCGCATCCGCCTGGCCGATACCGAACTGTTCATCGAGATCGAGCATGACTACGCCATTCCCGGCGAAGAGGTGAAGTTCGGTGGCGGCAAGGTGATCCGCGATGGCATGGGGCAATCCCAGCTGCCGCACCGGGACGTGATGGACACGGTGATCACCAATGCCGTGATCCTCGACCACTGGGGCATCGTGAAAGCCGATATCGGCCTGAAAGATGGCCAGATCGCGGCCATCGGCAAGGCCGGCAACCCCGACATCCAGCCCGGCGTCACCATGGCCATCGGCGGCGCCACCGAGATCATTGCGGGCGAGGGCATGATCATCACTGCCGGCGGAGTCGACACGCACATCCATTTCATCTGTCCGCAGCAGATCGAAGAAGCGCTGGCATCGGGCGTCACCACCATGATCGGCGGCGGCACCGGACCGGCGGTCGGCACGGCGGCCACCACCTGCACGCCCGGTCCGTGGCATATCCACGCCATGCTGGCGGCGGCCGACGCCTTCCCGATGAACCTGGGCTTCCTGGGCAAAGGCAACGTAAGCTTGCCGCGTCCGCTGGAGGAGCAGGTCGAGGCCGGCGCCATCGGCATGAAGCTGCATGAGGACTGGGGCAGCACGCCGGCGGCGATCGACAACTGCCTGGCGGTGGCCGACCGCATGGACGTGCAGGTCGCCATCCATACCGACACGCTGAACGAGGGCGGCTTCCTGGAAGCGACGCTGGCGGCGTTCAAGGACCGCACCATCCACACCTTTCACACCGAAGGGGCGGGCGGCGGCCATGCGCCGGACATCATCGCGGCGGTCGGCCAGCCCAACGTGTTGCCGTCGTCCACCAACCCTACCCGCCCATTCACCGTCAATACGCTGGACGAGCACCTGGACATGCTGATGGTGTGCCACCACCTGGACGCCGCCATCGCGGAAGACGTGGCATTCGCGGAATCGCGCATCCGCCGCGAAACGATTGCGGCCGAAGACATCCTGCACGACCTGGGAGCGATCTCGATGATGTCGTCCGATTCGCAGGCCATGGGGCGGGTGGGAGAAGTCATCATGCGTACCTGGCAGACGGCGCACAAGATGAAGGTGCAGCGCGGCCCGCTGCCCGGCGACGACAGCCGCAACGACAACACGCGGGTCAAGCGCTACGTGGCGAAATACACCATCAATCCCGCCATCGCGCATGGCATTTCGCATGTAGCAGGCTCGCTCGAAGTAGGCAAGCTGGCCGACCTGGTGCTGTGGCGGCCGGCCTTCTTCGGTGTCAAACCGTCCATGGTGCTGAAAGGCGGCATGATCGCCTGTGCCCAGATGGGAGATCCCAACGCCTCGATTCCCACGCCGCAGCCGGTGTACATGCGCCCGATGTTCGGCGCCTTTGGCGGCGGCTTGAAAAAGTCGCTGACCTTCGTGTCGCAAGCGGCGTTCGAGGCAGGCGTGGCGCAACGGCTCGGGCTTGCCAAGCGCGTGGTGCCGGTACGCGCCACCCGCCAGCTGCGCAAAGCCGATATGGTCCACAACGGCGCGACCCCGCACATGGAGGTCGACCCCGAAACCTATGAGGTGCGTGCCGACGGCCAGTTGCTGGTGTGCGAAGCCGCGCCGGTGCTGCCGATGGCGCAGCGCTATTTCCTGTTCTGAGAAAGCGAAGACCATGCTGACCCTGCACACCAAACTGGCCGCCGCCGACCGCGTCGACGGTGAGCTGGTAATGACTTACGACCAGCGCGAGAAGTGCCGCCAGCGCGCGCGCCTGGTGTCGGGCGAAGAGATCGCCCTGTTCACCGCGCGCGGCACGGTGCTGCGCGAGGGCGACCTGCTGACCGGCGAAACCGGCTTCGTGGCGCGCGTGCGCGCGGCTGCGGAGCCGGTCTACACCGTGCGCGCAGCCGATGCACGGGGCCTGCTGCGCTGCGCCTTCCACCTTGGCAACCGCCACAGCCAGGTGGAAGTGGGCGACGGCTTCCTGCGCATCCGCGTCGATCCCGTGCTGCGCGATATGCTGGCCGGGCTGGGCGCGGTTGTCACGGAAGACCTGGCGGCCTTCGAGCCGGAGGCGGGCGCCTATTCCGGCGGCCATGCGCACGGCCACCCGCTGGCCCCGGTGCCGTTGCGGCAGAAGATCCATCGCCCGGCGGACGCTTGAGGATGGAGGCGCAGGCGCTGCTGCATCTGCTGCAATTCGCCAGCCCGGCGCTGCCGGTTGGCGCCTACAGCTATTCGCAAGGCCTGGAGGCGGCGCTGGAAGAGGGCAGCGTGCACGATGCAGCCACGGCGCGCGCCTGGCTGAGCAGCATGCTGCACCAAGTGCTGGCGCGCTGGGACGCGCCGCTGTTCTGCCGCCTGCTGCGCGCCCACGCGGCAGGCGATGCGGCGGCTGCAGCGTGCTGGGCCGAGCGCTGCCTGGCCTCGCGCGACACGGCGGAACTGCGCGCGGAGTCGGTGCAGATGGGCTTTTCGCTGGCGCGCCTGCTGGCCGAACTGGAGCTGGCGCCGGCCGCCGCAGGCGAGGAGGCCTATCTCGCCGCGCTGGCGCGGGCCGTGCATGCGCTGGGCGTGCCGCACGAGGCGGCACTGCTGGCCATGCTGTTCGGCTGGGCCGAGAACCAGGTGCTGGTGTGCGTCAAATCCATCCCGCTCGGGCAGGTGGCAGGCCAGCGGCTGTTGCTGTCGCTGCGCCCCGAGATCGAAGAAGCGGCCCGAACCGCGCAAGAGCTGGACGATGCCGACATGTCCAACTGGGCGCCCGGGCTTTCCCTGCTGTCGATGCGGCACGAGGTGCAGCACGGCAGGCTTTACCGTTCATAAAGGAATAACCATGGCATCCAATCCCCTGCGCGTCGGCATCGGCGGCCCGGTCGGCTCCGGCAAAACCGCCCTTTGCGAAATGCTGTGCAAAGCCATGCGCGACGACTACGACATGGCCGTGATCACCAATGACATCTACACCCGCGAAGACATGGAAATCCTGCTGCGCGCCCAGGCGCTGCCGCCGGAGCGCCTGATGGGCGTGGAGACGGGCGGCTGCCCGCACACCGCGATCCGCGAGGATGCTTCGATCAACCTGGAGGCGATCGCGCGCTTGCAAGCGGATTTCCCGGCGCTTGACCTGATCCTGGTCGAATCCGGCGGCGACAATCTTGCCGCGACCTTCAGTCCGGAGCTGTCGGACCTGACGCTGTATGTCATCGATGTGGCGGGAGGCGAAAAAATACCGCGCAAGGGCGGGCCGGGCATCACGCGTTCAGACCTGCTGATCATCAACAAGACGGACCTGGCGCCTCATGTCGGCGCCGACCTGGAAGTGATGGCGCGCGACGCGGCGCGGCAGCGGGGCGAACGTCCTTTCGTGTTCACCAATTTGCGCAGCGGGCAAGGCGTGCAGGACGTGGTCGGCTTCATCCGCGAGCAGGGATTGCTGGGCGTGCCGCGCTAGTCCCTTTGCGGTGAGCTGGCCGGGAGCGAGATACGGACCGTGGTGCCTGCGCCGGGAGCCGACTCGATGGCGATGCGCCCGCCCATCACGCCGGTGACGATGTTGTAGACGATGTTCATGCCGAGGCCGGTGCCGCCATTGCCCATCTTGGTGGTGAAGAAGGGATCGAAGACGTGGCGCAGGACTTCTTCCGGCATGCCGGCGCCATCGTCGCGGAAGACGATATCGACCTGCCCGTCTTCGACCGCACGGGCGGACAGCCGAAGATGGCCGCTGGTGCGTCCGTCAAAGGCGTGCATCAAGGCGTTGTTGATCAGGTTGTTGAAGACCTGGTACACGCTGCCCGGATAGGAGTCGAGCTCCAGTTCGTACGGCACATCGACTTCCATCTGGATCGCGCTGCGGCGCAGGCGCGGCATGTAAGTCGCGGCGGTATCGAGCGCCACAGCCTGCAGGCGGAAGCGGCGGCGCTGGTCGTTGGTCTGGTCCACTGCAATCTGCTTGAACGAGGCGATCAGCGAAGCCGCCTTTTCCAAAGAGCTGGAAATCAGGCCGCATGCGAGCTGCACTTCCTCGAGGTGGTGGTTCAGCGTGGAGCGCCGCACCGAGCCGTCGGCGACCGACAGTTTGAATTCCTTCACCCGGTCATCCAGCGCGGTGGAAGCCAGCAGGCTGTTGCCGATCGGCGTATTCAGTTCGTGCGCAATGCCGGCTACCAGCGATCCGAGCGAGGCCATTTTTTCCGATGCGATCAGGTCATGCTGCGTGCGCTGCAAAGTCTCCAATGCGTGCGACAGGTCGCGGTTGGCCTGTTCCAGTGCGGCGGAACGTTCGCGCACCCGCGATTCCAATGCATCGTTCAATTCGCGCAATTGCTGCTTGGCCTTCATCTCCTGGGTCAGGTCGAGCAGGGCCCAGATGATGGCGTGCTTGCCGTCCAGGAGCAGGGAGGAAGACCAGATCGCCACCTGTCCCGGCTCGCCGTCCGGCAGCATGACATCGGCCAGTTCGCCGCGCACCACGCCATGCAGGCGGAACTCGTTCCAGATGCGCTGGCGCTCGTTCGGTGAAGCCCAGAAAGTCACTTCGTCCGAACGCCTGCCAATCAGTTCGTGCAGCGGGGTGCCAAAGGTGCGGGCGAGCGCCTGATTGGCGGCGATGATGCGGCCTTCCTGGTCGGATACCGACAGCGGCAGCGGCGTCATGTCGAACAGGGTACGGAAGCGTTCTTCCGACTCGCGCAGGCGGCGCTGCGAGTCTTCCAGCTGGGCGATGCGTTCGCGCAGGGCTGCGCTCATCAGGTTGAGCGAATGGGTCACCACTTCCAGTTCGTCGCCGCCGCTTTCCGGCAGTTGGCTGAACTGGCCGTCTGCCAGCCGCTCGGCATGGTTGGCCAGCATGCCCAGGCGCTGGCCCACGCCACGCGTCAGGGCAAAGAACAGCAGCAAGGCGAGGGCAAAGCCGAGCAGGGCGATCAGGCCGCCCTGGCGCAGCACGTCGTCGCGCGCGGTCACCAGGTCGACGGTCGACAGGCCAAAATGCAGCATGCCGACGCGGTTGTCCTTCAACAGCAGGGGCGCCTGGGCGTGCAGCAAGCCGCCGTCGACGGAGGTGCGCACGCCGCCGCGCAATTGCGCCTGGCGCAGTGATTCCGGCATGAAGGTCGGGCGCTCGCCCGCCTCGAGGATGGTGTCGCCGTCGGCGTCGAGGATGACGATGTAGCGCAGGAAGCTGTCGCGCGGATCGGACAGCATCTCCGACCAGTAAGTGCGCAATTCGCCAAGGCGGCCGCTGCTGGCGTAGGGCGTGAGGGTCAGGTTCAGGTTGACGGCGTATTCAAGGGCAACGCGGTCGGCATTGCGGCTGACGGCGTTGGTCATCAGGCGCAGGCTGTTGCCGATCAACAGGGCCACCACCACGGCCTGGACGAAAGCGCTCAGCAGCAAGAATTTCGCGCGCAGCGAAAGCTTCAATTTGTGCTCCCCAGCTTTGTTAATTTTTGATTATCGCGCCATTGTATCCCTTCATTAGTGAAAGTTGCCGAAATCTAAAAAAAACGCCGCCCGGCTGTTGCAGGGCGGCGTTGGCGCGTAGCGGGCGCAGTAACGGTGCTTCGGCTTATGGCAGGGTCAGGATGACCTTGACGCTGTCGTCCACAGCCGATTTGTCGATGTAGCCGATGGCTTTCGGATCGTCCGCCACGGCTTTCTTGACCTCGGCGTTGGACTTGAATTCCTTCGGTGGCGTGGCCTTGCCGGTAAACACCAGCTTGGACCAGATGGCTTTCACCTGGGCTGGGTCCTTGTCCGCGACCTTCTGGTAAAAGTCGGTGCGGATCTTGGAGCCTTCAGCCTGGTCCACCGGGGTGAACATGGCCGATTTGCCGAGGAAGAACTGGGATGCCTGTTCCGAGAACATGCGCGAAGCCGGATTGTCCTTGTTGACGATCACGACGATCTCGGCCGATGCAGGCAGGGCTGCGGCAACCAGGGCCGAAGCGAGCAGGGCGCTCAGGATTTTTTTCATGGCCATGGCTCCTTAGAACACGAAGTCGATGCCGGCGGCATAGACGTTGATGCTGTTGCTGTAAGTCGGCACGCCGGACGGCAGGATCAGGGAACCGCCTTTGACCTGTGGCTTGACGTGGTCGATCTGCACCTTCAGGGCCAGCGACTTGGCGAAGTCCCAGCGCATGCCGACCAGGTCGGACTTCTGCTCTGGCGACACCAGCAGGCCGCGCACGGCGCCGAAGGTCGCTGCCAGCGGGTGGGCGGCCGGCACGGTCGGCACGGTCACGGACGAACCGTGGCCCTTGTAGTAGGCGTGGGCGTAGTAAGGCAGCACTTTGCCGAAGCGGTAGCCGGCCATGATGTAGCCCGAGTTGGTCTCAGGGATGTAGACCGGTTCGTGGGCGCGGCGCTGGGCGTATTCGGCTTGCAGCACGATGTTCTTCCAGTCCATCGTCAGGCCGATTTCGGTGAAGCTCATCTTCTTGCCGCCGCGCAGGGTCAGGTCGTCGGCGAGCTGGATGGCGGCCGGCACCTTGGTCGCAGCCAGGCCGTCGGTCAGGGCGTTGATCGGGGCCAGGTTGTTGACTTCGATCTTGGCGCGGGCGTGCGCCAGGCGGGCGGTGAACGGGCCGTATTCGGCAGTCACGGCGGCGCCGAACACCGGCGACTGGTGCTTGGCGACGGAGCCGCCGCCGGTCGGGATGTACAGCTTGCCGCGGCTGACACCGCCGAAGCCTTGCACGGTGACATTGGTGTCGCCGAAGGCGTGCTGCCAGTTGATGTCGGCGCCGTCCATGTTTTCAATCGGAGCCTGGCCGTACATTTCGATCGGCGGGCGCATCATGGTGTTGGCGTAGCCAACGTTCTGGTAGTCGGAGATCAGGAAGGCCGGCAGCACTACGCGGCCCAGGCGCACATTGGTCTCGTCGTTCAGCTTGTACTTCAGGAAGCCCCAGGTCAGGTCAGTGGTGAACTGCTGGCTGGTATTCTTGCGGGTCAGTACCTGCACGGTGCCCGACAGGCTCTCGTTGAAGGTGTAGGTGGCTTGCAGGCCCAGGTTGCTATCGAGGCCGATGCGCGGCGAGTCGCCGGTGCCGGCAGCCTGGTTGTAGCGTGCGAATTTTGCGTCATCGGAGTTGGTCTTGGCTACGCCCAAGGTGCCAAAGCCACTGATACTCAGGTTGCCGTCGCCCAGGGTACCGGCCTGAGCCATCATGCTGGTAGCAGCCAGCATAGCGGCGGCGAGAAGCTGTTTCTTCATGAAAGTGATCCGATCGAGTGTTATTTTATTGATAGTGCAATGCACCAAAGTCGTGCCATTTTGTTTATGGCAGTTTCCTAGAATAAACGAAATTTGCACCAATTTGAATCTGAAGCTGCACAAATAGAGAGCAGCTTCTAGAAATTGTGGGGTTTTTGAGTTCTTTAATTGGCGTTATTGCACTGCGCACTGAAATGCGCGTGCGTTTAAAATAACACCTTCGTTCCCTACCAAGATTGAGAAGAAAACCATGGCCGTCAATTCCCCTATCCCTGTCGCCGCTGACCTGAAGCCGGTTGCCGGTATCGAGCTTGGCTATGCCGAAGCTGGTATCAAGAAGCCGGGCCGCAAGGACGTGCTGGTCCTGAAGCTGGCCGATGGCGCCACCGTGTCCGGCGTGTTCACGCTGAACCGCTTCTGCGCCGCGCCAGTACAGATTTCCAAGGAAAACCTGGCGGCCGTGAAAGCGGGCGGCAAGCCTATCCGCGCCCTGATGATCAACACCGGCAACGCCAACGCCGGCACCGGCGAATCGGGCCTGGCCAATGCCCGCGCCACCTGCGCCGCACTGGCCAAGGAACTGGGCTGCGATGCGCAACAGATCCTGCCGTTCTCCACCGGTGTGATCCTGGAGCCGCTGCCGGTCGAAAAAATCGTGGCCGGCCTGCCGAAGGCGATCCAGAACCTCAAGCTGGACAACTGGTTCAACGCCGCCGAAGCGATCATGACCACCGACACCCAGCCAAAGGCGGGTTCGCGCACCGTTGATGTCGCCGGCCACAAGGTCACCATGACCGGCATCTCCAAAGGCGCCGGCATGATCAAGCCGAACATGGCGACCATGCTGGGCTACCTGGCCTTCGACGCCAAGGTCTCGCAGCCGGTGCTGGACGTGCTGGTCAAGGAAGCGGCCGACAAGTCCTTCAACTGCATCACCATCGATGGCGATACCTCGACCAACGATTCCTTCATGCTGGTTGCCACCGGCGCCGGCACCCTGGTGGTCGATTCCGTCGATTCGCCGGAATACAAGGCGCTGGCCGCCGCGGTCACGGAGCTGTCGGTATTCCTGGCGCAAGCCATTGTGCGCGACGGCGAAGGCGCCACCAAGTTCATGACCATCACCGTGGAAGACGGCAAGGATGCCGCCGAGTGTCGCAAGATCGCCTACTCGATCGGCCACTCGCCGCTGGTGAAGACCGCCTTCTTCGCTTCCGACCCTAACCTGGGCCGCATCCTGGCCGCCATCGGCTATGCCGGCGTGGACGACCTGGACGTCAGCAAGATCAACCTCTACCTGGACGACGTGTGGGTGGCCAAGGACGGCGGCCGCAACCCGGACTACAAGGAAGAAGACGGCCAGCGCGTGATGAAGCAAAGCGAAATCACCGTGCGCGTGAAGCTGGCGCGCGGTACTGCCGCCTCCACCGTTTACACCTGCGACCTGTCGCACGACTACGTGTCGATCAACGCCGACTACCGTTCCTGAGCGGATGTCGAACCAACTCGACCAATTCCTCAAGCGCGCCGAGGCATTGCTGGCGCGCGTGGAGGCCATCCTGCCGCCGGCTGCTGCCATGCCGGACTGGCAGGCTTCCACTGCCTTCCGCTGGCGCAAGCGCAATGGCGTAGGCTACTTGCAACCGGTGCCGCGCCCGGCGCAAATCGCTTTCGACGATTTGCAGCACATCGGCCGCCAGAAGGCGCAGATCGAGCAGAACACGCGCCAGTTCGTGGAAGGCAAGCCCGCCAACAACGTGCTGCTGACCGGTGCGCGCGGCACCGGCAAGTCGTCGCTGATCAAGGCTTGCCTGGCGGCGTTTGCTTCGCAAGGCCTGCGCCTGATCGAAGTGGACAAGGCCGACCTGCACGACCTGCCGGACATCATGGACCTGGTGGCAGGGCGCCCCGAGCGCTTCGTGGTGTTCTGCGACGACCTGTCGTTCGAGGAAGGGGAGAGCGGCTACAAGGCGCTGAAAGTGGCGCTGGATGGCTCGGTGTCGGCCGTGATCGACAATGTGCTGATCTACGCCACTTCCAACCGCCGCCACCTGATGCCCGAGCGCATGTCGGACAATGCCACCTACAAGCATGACGAGGACGGCGACCTGCATCCGGGCGAAACGGTGGAAGAAAAGATTTCGCTGTCCGAGCGTTTCGGCCTGTGGCTGTCGTTCTATCCGTTCAAGCAGGAAGACTACCTGGGCATCGTGGCGCACTGGCTGGCCGCCTTCGGCTGCACCGTGCCGCAGATTGCCGATGCCCGCACCGAAGCGCTGCAATGGGCGCTGCAGCGCGGCTCGCGCTCCGGCCGCGTGGCCTGGCAGTTTGCGCGCGATTACGCCGGGAGGCTGCCATGAGTGCCGCACCGCAAAGGCCAATCGACGTCGCTGTCGGCATCCTGATGCAAGCGAACGGCGACGTCCTGCTCGGACAGCGCCCGGAAGGCAAGCCGTATGCCGGCTATTGGGAATTCCCGGGCGGGAAGGTCGATCCGGGCGAAACCATCCTGGAAGCGCTCAAACGCGAATTCGTCGAGGAACTGGGCATCCACATCCAGAGTGCGGAAGAATGGTGCGGCGTCGAGCACGTTTACCCGCATGCCCACGTGCGGCTGCACTTCTTCATCAGCCGCGAATGGAGCGGCGAGCCGCAAAGCCTGGAAGGCCAAGCCTTCGCCTGGCAGGGAACTGTGGGCGTGGAACCGCTGCTGCCCGCCACCATCCCATTGCTGGAGTGGCTCGACCGGGTACGGTATTAAAAGTCGGGGTCAGGTCTGGCAAACGGACAAATCGCGTAGCGATTTGTCCGTTTGCCAGACCTGACCCCGACTT
>CBHREK010000027.1:0-50940 GCA_966077345.1 uncultured Duganella sp. | reverse complement strand
AGCCCTGAAAAAAGGGGCGGAAAAAAGGGGACGTTACACAATTCGGCGAGCCGTAATGTGTTACGTCCCCTTTTTTCCGCCCCTTTTTTCACAACTGATCTGACTTTTATCTTTTAACCGATGAAGGAGTCGAACTGCATGTCGAACTCCTGCAGGGCCTTCTGGGCGTTCTGCATCTTCTTGCGGAATTCGGGGCCGCGCTTTAACGCCAGGCCCACTGCCAGCACGTCGATCACCACCAGGTAGGCCAGGCGGGCCGAGATCGGCGTGTATGGGTCGGTGTTGAAAATCAGGTCGATGGGGATCAGCACCGTAGCCGTCTCCGCCAGCGGGGTGCCGGATGGCGCCAGCACGATCACGTCGGCTCCGCCTTCTTTCGCCAGCTTGGCCGAGCGTACCAGGGCCGGGCTGTTGCCGCGCTGGGAAATCGCCACCACCGCATCGCCTTCATGCAGCAGCGCTGCCGAAATGCTGTGGATCGCCGGGTCGGCGTAGGCCACGGTTGGCACGCCGGAGCGGAAGAACTTGTGCTGCGCGTCGGCTGCCACGATGCCGGAGGTGCCATGGCCGTAGAACTCGATCTTGCGTGCGCGCGACAGGATGTCGAGCGCCTTTTGCACCGGTTCTGCGTTCAGGTTGTTGCGCAGGTCCAGCAGCGTGTTGATGGAGCGGCTGCAGATCTTGTTCACCAGGTCGGATGCCAGGTCATCCTGCGCCGGCTGGTCGTTCAGGCCGGGCAGGGCGAGGGCCAGGCCCTGCGCCAGCTTCAGCTTGAACTCGTGCCAGCCGTCGTAGCCGAGCGTGCGGCAGAAGCGCACCACGGTCGGTTCGGATACCTGCGCGCTCTTGGCCAGCGCGGTGATGTTGGCGCCTACAGTGCGGGCCGGATTGTCGAGCACGGCCAGCGCGACCTTGCGCTCCGATTTGGAGAGCGAGTCGAGCTGGGTGCGGATGGAGTCGAGCAGCATTAGTCTTCAGGCAGGGCTTCTTCGCGCCATTGTAGCCCGTCGCGGCCGATCAGGGCACTGGCGGCGGCGGGGCCCCAGGTGCCGGAGGCGTATGGCAGCGGGGCGGAATCGTCCTGTTCCCAGTTGTTCAGGATAGGTTCGACCCATTCCCATGCCGCTTCCAGCTCGTCGCCGCGCATGAACAGGGTCAGTTGTCCGCGCAGCACGTCCAGCAGCAGGCGCTCGTAAGCATCCATGCGCGGCATCTTGAAGGTTTCGCGGAAGTCCAGTTCCAGCTCCGCCGGTTTCAGGCGCATGCCTTCGCCCGGAGTCTTGGCCATCAGGTTCATGCGCAGGCCTTCGTCGGGCTGCAGGCGGATCACCAGGGAATTGGGCTGGAAGCTGGAAGTCGGCTGGTTGAAGATCGAGTGCGGGATCTGCTTGAAGCGCACCACGATTTCAGCCAGCGAGTCGGCCATGCGCTTGCCGGTGCGCAGGTAGAACGGCACGCCGGCCCAGCGCCAGGTGTCGATTTCCACCTTCATGGCGACGAAGGTTTCGGTCTTCGAGTTCTGCGGCGCTTCCGGCTCGTCGCGGTAGCTCGGCACGGCCTTGCCTTCCACATGGCCGGCGCGGTACTGGCCGCGCACGATGTTCTGCGCGAGGGTAGTCGGGGTAAAGCGCTTCAGGGAGCGCAGTACCTGCAGCTTGGAGTCGCGCACAGCGTCCGGTGCGATCGAGGTTGGCGGCTCCATGGCAACGATACAAAGCAGTTGCAGCAGGTGGTTCTGCAGCATGTCGCGCAGCGCGCCGGAGGTGTCGTAGTAGCCGATGCGGTTGCCCACGCCGAGCTTTTCGGCGATGGTGATCTGCACGTCGGAGATCCATTCACGGCGCCACAGTGGTTCGAACAGGATATTACCGAAGCGCAGGGCCAGCAGGTTCTGCACGGTCTCTTTGCCCAGGTAGTGGTCGATACGATAGATCTGCTGCTCTTCGAAGACCTTGCCCACTTCCTTGTTGATCTGCTTGGCCGAAGCCAGGTCGCGGCCCAGCGGCTTTTCCAGCACCACGCGGGAATTGGCGGTGGCCAGGCCGTTCTCCTTCAGGTTGTCGCAGATGCGCGAGAACAGGGCAGGCGGGGTGGCGAGGTAGTACACGCGGGTGATGGCCGGATCGGTGCGCAGCGCTTCCACCAGGCCTTTGTAGGTCGCCGAGTCGGTGGCGTCCAGCGCGACGTAGACGATACGGGCGATGAAGCGGTTCCAGTTTTCATCGGTCGCCTTGGCGGACTTGATATGGGGGCGCGACGTCGTCGTCACCATATTGATGAACTCTTCCTGGGTACTCTCCTGGCGGCCGACGCAGACGATGCGCGCGGTCGGCGGCAGGTCGCCGCACACGTCGCGGCTAAACATAGCAGGCAGCAATTTGCGCATTGCGAGGTCGCCGCTGCCGCCAAACAGAACCAGGTCGAAATCAGAGAGAGCCATAATCGTCTTCAGGTGAGTTACAGGGTTTTTACTTCAGTCTACATAAGCAGGTTCAATGCGGCCGGCTACAGGCATGCGCACCGACAGGACTTTTCCGCTAAGCGGGTGGGCTGCCAGCTCCTCGGCCGGGCGCTTGCCTGCCGTGGTGATGTACAGGGTGCGCAGGTCCGGGCCGCCGAAAGCTACCATGGTCGGGCAGCGCACAGGCAGGCGGATCTCGTCCAGCTGGTCGCCCTGCGGCGACAGCTTGACGATGCGGCCGCCTTCAAACATGGCAACCCAGTAATTGCCTTCGCTGTCGACTGCCGCGCCATCCGGGCGGCCGCCGTAATCGGGAGCCGATTTGTCGGTGCTGAAGCGGCGCACGTCGCGTTCATCGCTGACGGTGCCGGACAGCAGGTCGAAGGCAAAGCGCGTCACGCGATGGCTGGCCGTCTCTGCATGGAACATGGTCTTGTTGTCCGGGCTGAAACCCAGGCCATTCGAGTTGACCATGCCGCCCGACCAGACCTTGCGTACCTGGCCGCGCTCGAGGACGTACATTTCTGCTGCAGGCTTGTCGCGTGGTTCGTAAATGGTGCCGCACCAGAAGCGGCCCGCCGCGTCGCACTTGCCGTCGTTGAAGCGGGTGGTGGACTGGTCGAACGGCGCTTCCGCCACCAGCTTCAATTCGCCGGTATCGGGATTGAAATGGGAAAAGCCGCGGCGCTGAGCGACCATCAGGCCGCCTTTCGCGGCGCGAGCCAGTGACGATGCCTCGCTGTCGACCTTCCACTGTTCGTGCTGGCCGGTAGCCGTGCACAGGCGGTGAATGGCAAAGCCTTCGATATCGACCCAGTACAGGGCTTTCTCGTCCGGCGCCCACAGCGGGCTTTCGCCCACGGTCATGGTGGCGTCGCAGGCGACTTCGATCTGGTAGCTGTTCATTGGATCTGGGCCGCCTTGGCCATCACGATCAGGCCATTGGTCGAGCTGTCATGGACTTCCGGGTCGACCTTGCCGGTCAGTTCGGCCTGGATCTTCTTGGCCAGCACCTTGCCCAGTTCCACGCCCCACTGGTCGAAGCTGGCGATATTCCAGATTACGCCTTGCACGAAGGTTTTATGCTCGTACAGCGCGATCAGGGCGCCAAGGGTGGATGGCGTGAGCTGGTCCATCAGGATGGTGTTGGACGGGCGGTTGCCGGGGAAGGTCTTGTGCGGGACCATTTCCTCGATTTCGGCGGCAGCCATGCCGGCGCCTTTCAGTTCCGCCCGGACTTCGTCGTCGGTCTTGCCCTTCATGAAGGCTTCCGATTGGGCGAAGCAGTTCGCCAGCAGGGCATCGTGGTGGCCCGGCAGGTCGTGCGTCGCGCGCAGGGCGGCGATGAAGTCGATCGGCGTCACGTCGGTGCCCTGGTGCAGGAGCTGGAAGTAGGCGTGCTGCGCGTTGGTGCCGCACTCGCCCCATACCACAGGGCAGGTTGGCGTATCGACCGGCTGGCCGTTCTTGGTCACGCGTTTGCCGTTGCTTTCCATGTCGAGCTGCTGCAGGTAGGCAGGGAAGCGGTTCAAGTCCTGGTGGTATGGCGCGATGGACAGCGAGCTGGCGCCGAGGAATTGGCGGTTCCAGAAGCCGATCAGGGCCAGCAGCACCGGCATGTTGGCTTCCAGCGGCGCTTCGCGGAAGTGTTCATCCATGGCGTGTGCGCCTTCCAGGAAAGCCTGGAAATAGCCGAAGCCGATCGCAATCGCAACCGACAGGCCGATTGCCGACCATACGGAGTAACGGCCGCCAACCCAGTCCCAGAACGGGAACATGTTTTCAGGATCGATGCCGAAAGCGCGCACCGCGTCGGTATTGGTGGACACGGCGACGAAGTGGCGCGGCAAGTCGGTTTCCCTGGCCTTGGCCAGGAACCAGGCGCGCGCGGTCTGCGCGTTCAGCATGGTTTCGGCGGTGGTGAAGGTCTTCGATGCGACGATGAACAGCGTGGTCTCGGGATTCACCTGCGCCAGCACCGCATCCATGTCGTGGCCGTCCACGTTGGAGACGAAGTGCATCTTCATGCGCGGATGGCAGTAGGAGCGCAGGGCCAGCACGGCCATCTTCGGTCCCAGGTCGGAGCCGCCAATGCCGATGTTTACCACGTCGGTGATCGGCTTGCCGGTATGACCCAGCCAGCCGCCGTTGCGCACCTTGTCGGTGAACAGCTTGATGCGGTCCAGCACTGCGTGCACGTCGGCGTTCACGTCCTGGCCATCGACTTTCAGCGCCTTGCCGCGCGGCATACGCAGGGCGGTGTGCAGCACGCTGCGGCGTTCGGTAATATTGATTTTTTCGCCGGCAAACATGGCGTCGCGCTGCTCTGCCACGCCGCGCGTGCGGGCCAGGTGCACCAGCAGCTTGATGGTCTCGTCGTCTGCGCGGTTCTTGGAGTAGTCCAGGAACAGGCCTGCCGCGTCGACCGTCATGCGCGGGAAGCGACCAGGGTCCTTCTGGAACAACTGGCGCATTTGCCAGTCGCGGGCATCGTGGGCGTGGATTTCAAGGGCCTGGTAGGCCGCAGTGGAGGTCAGGGCGGGCAAGCGCATAATGTCCTGTGGCATATGGTTTTATGAATTGTGTTTAACTATACAGCAAAAACAGGTAAATTCACTACAAATCTTTTGGTGTATTGGCGTTTTCAGGGGCTTTGAGGCGCAATTTGATGCGGTGGGAGCGCTCGCAGTCGGAAATTTTGTAGTAAAATTTCCGTAAATTCATTGAAAAGGAACGATCATGCCGTTGCATCCAGTCCTGGAAAAAGTCACCGCACGCGTCATTCAGCGCAGCCGCGTCTCCCGCGGCGCCTACCTGGCGCATCTCCAGGCGGCCCGCGTCAAAGGCCGCACCCAGCGCGGAACCCTGTCCTGCACGAACCTGGCGCACGGTTTTGCCGCGTTCCCGGCGAACGATAAGCTGATCCTGAAGGAAGTGAAGCAGCCTTCCGTGGCAATCATCTCCGCCTATAACGATATGCTGTCGGCGCACCAGCCCTTCGAAACCTTCCCCGCCATCATCAAGGATGCGGTGCGCAAGGTTGGCGCCGTGGCGCAGTACGCGGGCGGCACGCCTGCCATGTGCGACGGCGTGACCCAGGGCCAGCCGGGCATGGAGCTGTCGCTGTTCTCGCGCGATGCGATTGCAATGTCGGCGGCCATTGGCCTGTCGCACAATATGTTCGACTCCGTGCTGTACCTGGGCGTGTGCGACAAGATCGTGCCGGGCCTGCTGATCGGCGCGCTGCACTTCGGCCACCTGCCTGCGGTGTTCGTACCGGCCGGCCCGATGACATCCGGCCTGTCGAACAAGGAGAAAGCGGCAATCCGCCAGCGCTATGCGCAAGGCAAGGCGACCCGCGAAGAGCTGCTGGAAGGCGAGGCCCAGTCCTATCACGGCGCCGGCACCTGTACCTTCTACGGTACCGCCAACTCCAACCAGCTGCTGATGGAAATCATGGGCCTGCACCTGCCGGGCGCCGCCTTCATCAACCCGGGAACACCGCTGCGCGATGCACTGACTGCCGCTGCCGCCCAGCGCGCGGCGCAGATCACCGAGATGGGCAATGAGTACATTCCGGTCGGCCATATCGTGGACGAGAAATCCATCATCAACGCCGTGGTGGGCCTGCTGGCCACCGGCGGCTCGACCAACCACACCCTGCACCTGGTGGCTATCGCCAAGGCGGCCGGCGTGGTGATCGACTGGGACGATTTCAATGAACTGTCGGCAGTGGTGCCGCTGCTGTGCCGCATCTATCCGAACGGCGATGCGGACGTGAACCACTTCCACGCCGCCGGCGGTACCGGCTTCGTGATCCGCGAACTGCTGGACGCGGGCCTGCTGCACGACGACGTCAACACCATCCTGGGCAAAGGCCTGCGCGCGCATTGCGCCGAGCCATTCCTGAACGACGATGCGAGCGGCGTGGTCTTCAAGGAAGCGCCATTGAAGAGCGCTGACGAGAAGGTGCTGCGTGGCGCGGCCGATCCATTCTCGAAAGACGGCGGCATGGTGCTGGTGCAGGGCAACCTGGGCCGCGCCATCATGAAGGTCTCCGCCGTGAAGGAAGAGCACCGTTCCGTCGAGGCGCCGGCGCTGGTATTCGACTCGCAGGAAGCTTTCATGGCTGCCTACAAGGCTGGCAAGCTGGACCGCGACTTCGTGGCCGTGATCCGTTTCCAGGGCCCGAAAGCCAACGGCATGCCGGAACTGCACGCACTGACTCCGGCCCTGGCCAACCTGCAGGACGCCGGCCGCAAAGTGGCGCTGGTGACCGACGGCCGCATGTCCGGTGCGTCGGGCAAGGTGCCTGCCGCCATCCACGTATCGCCGGAAATCCTGGCGGGCGGCCCACTGGGCCTGGTGCGCGACGGCGACATCATCCGCCTGGACGCTGCCAGCGGCACGCTGGAAGCGCTGGTATCTTCCGACGTGTGGCACGGCCGCTCGATGGCGCAGGCCGACCTGTCGCCAAACCAGATCGGCATGGGCCGCGAACTGTTCTCCATGTTCCGCAACACGGTGTGCGCAGCGGAGCAGGGCGCCACCAGCTTCCCGCTGCCGTCGCCGATCCAGACCACCGTGCCGCTGCACGGCGAAGATAACGTGGGCAATACCGTGCCCGGTTCCGATGAAGATTTCCTTG
Organism: uncultured Duganella sp.; assembly: GCA_966077345.1. GTDB lineage: Bacteria > Pseudomonadota > Gammaproteobacteria > Burkholderiales > Burkholderiaceae_D > Rugamonas. Next base: position 43,831 of record CBHREK010000027.1, on the reverse strand, counting down.
CCAAGAAAGCCTGATATGACCCTGCTCGAGATTATGCGTACTTCGGCCGTGATCCCCGTGATCGCGATTGACGACCCTGACCATGCCGTGCCGCTGGCAAAAGCCCTGGTGGCAGGCGGCATCCGCGTGCTGGAAGTGACCCTGCGCACCCAGCATGGCCTGGGCGCGATCCGCGCCATGAGCCAGGTTGAAGGCGCCATCGTCGGTGTCGGCACGCTGACCCAGCCAGAGGAGTTCGCCGCTGCGCGCGATGCCGGCGCAGTGTTCGGCGTGTCGCCCGGCCTGACCGACGCCCTGATTGGCGCCGCCAAGTCGAGCGGCCTGCCGCTGCTGCCTGGCGTGATGACCCCGTCCGAAGTGATGAAGGCGCGCGAGCAGGGCTTCAAGCAACTGAAACTGTTCCCGGCAGTTCCTGCCGGCGGCGTCGGCATGCTGAACGCGATTGCCGGCCCGCTGTCGGACGTAGTGTTCTGCCCGACCGGCGGCATTTCGCAAGACACCGCGCCGGCCTTCCTGTCGCTGAAGAACGTAGCGTGCGTGGGCGGCTCCTGGCTGACGCCGAAGGACGCCATGCAAGCCGGCGACTGGGACCGCATCACCGCCATCGCCAAAGCGGCCAGCGCGCTGCGCCACTGATGGAAGTCATCGCCCGGCCGTTGACGTCGGGTGAGATCGCGCTGGCCCGGCTGGTGTTCGGCAGCGCGATCGATTACAAGCGCGTGCGGATCCACAACACCCGCTTTATTCCTTTCCTGCAGCGCAAAGACGTCTGCATCACGCCCAACGGCGAACTGTATTTCCACATCTCCCGCTACCGCCCGGATTTCTCGCTCGCCACCGAAAGCGAACAGCACTGGTTCATGCACGAAATGGCGCACGTCTGGCAGCACCAGCTTGGCTACCCCGTGATGTGGCGCGGCGCCATCCGCCTTGGATTGAATTACGATTACGAGGTCTCGCCCGAGCTGCGGCTATGCGACTTCAATATGGAGGCGCAGGCCGAAGTGCTGGCGGACTACTTCGCCATGGTCTTCTTACGCAAGGCGGACGCAGGCCTATACCGCGACATGCTGCGCGATTTCCTGCGTGATCCCTCATCCCGCGCCAATCTGCCGCGTATATTTTTTGCTAACAGTGTGCTATCGTAGTTGCTTTAAAGCACACTTTCACCAGCCATGACCAATCCATACCAGGCACCAGTCGCCGACCTCGATCTCCCCGCGCAGGACGGCAGTGATGTAGAACCGCAAGTTGGCGGCTTCTGGCTGCGCGTTGCCGCCAAACTTCTGGATTTCGTTATCATGTTGCCCTTGGTTGGGTTGACGTATTGGCTCAGCACCACTTCGCGCTTTTTCTACCTCTCCTGGATAGTTCCCGGCATCGTTACCGGCCTGCTTTACTCGGTTTACCTGGTGCGCCGCTACGGCGGTACGCCAGGCAAGCTGGTGATGAAATTGCGCGTCCAGATGAAAGACGGTTCGCCGGTGACGGTCACGGCAGCCTTGATCCGGGAAGCGCCAGTAATGCTGCTGGGCGCGGCGATTAATCTCGGCCTTGGCCTTTCGGCCCTGGCGATGGACGATGGCACTTACCTCAACTATGGCTTCATGGCGCGCAGCCAGGCGTTGATGGCGTCGGGCCCGGGCTGGCTGACGGCGGTGAATTGGAGCATGCAGGGATGGACCTGGGTTGGTGCCATCGTCATGCTGCTGAATTCGCGCCGCCGCGCCGTACATGACTTCCTGGCCGGCACGGTAGTCGTGAAACTTGATCGAATGAACTGATGAACGATCCCATTGCCAAGCTGCCTAGCGAAGAGGCCAGGGATCCATTCACTCCTCCTTCGGCAGACCTCACGCAGGCTGATGAGTACAAGGGAGTCCGCAAGCCCCGCAGCGTTTGGGTTGTGCAAATCATTGGCGTCGCCCTGGCCGTCTGGAGTGCGCTGGGGTTGTGCGTATTTTTGATTCGTGCTGTTCCGCTGCAATCTTCGACCAGGATCGGCCTTCCCTTGTGGCTGCAACTGACGTGGCAGTCGTTCTTTTTATTGGTGTTGTTAGTGATGCTGTGGCAATTGCCGAAACGTTCTCGCCTCGGCCGCAACTTGGGCATCGGGCTGATCGCACTGTTCGCGATTCCGGTCGTGCTTTCCGAGCATGGCAAGAATTCGGCAGACCCCTACTACAATGCCGGTGGATGGTTTGCGACCATTGCAATGGGGGCCATTCTATTTTACTGGGCCTATGCATTCGGGTTCTCCGACAAGGCGCGGCGCTATTTTGGTGGCAGGGAATGACCCTTCGCCCACGGCGCCATGATGGGCGTCCTGAGCAATAAGGATCGGTAGGCTGCGGCTGTTAATTTGCTAATGATGTGATATCTTTATTGCCCCGTAGATTCCACATCATTCTCAATGCAGAAACCTGCACTGATCATCGTCGACATGCAAGTCGGCATGAGCTGGCCGGGGCCGGCCGAGCGCAACAACCATCAGGCGGAGCAGGTCATCGCCGGCTTGCTGGGGCAGTGGCGCGAGCGCGGCGCTCCGATCGTCCATATCCGCCATATGTCGCGCACCGTGGGGTCGCCATTCTGGCCGGGCCAGCCAGGCGCCGAATTCCAGCCTGCGCTGGCGCCGATAGCGGGTGAACATGTCGTCGAGAAGAATGTTCCCGATGCCTTTATCAATACCGGGCTGGAACGCTGGCTGCACGCGCGCGGGATTTCGTCCGTACTGGTAGTTGGCGTCAGCACCAACAACTCGGTGGAAGCGACAGCCCGTACCGGCGGCAACCTTGGCTTGAAAGTCTTTGTCGCCGCTGACGGCTGCTATGCCTACGCGCAAACCGATTTCGACGGTGTACGCCGCAGCCCGCAGGAAGTACATGCCATGGCCCTGTCCAACCTGCACGGTGAATACGCAACAGTCATCCAGTCGCGGGACGCCATTTCACAATTGCTATAAAAAATTAGGGGAGCATTGATGGGACTCGAGATTGAAGCAGCAGGCGACCTGGTGACCGCCGGCCTGGTGGCCAAAGAGGTGGAAGGGGACGCTGGCAAGAAAGGCGAACACGCACACGGCGCACCGTGCGCCAACTGCGGCACCCCAGTCACCGCCAGCTATTGTGGTAATTGCGGCCAGAAGGGCCATCTGCACAAGTCTGTTCTGCACCTGGGCGAGGAGTTGATCCACGGCCTGCTGCACTTCGATACCAAAGGCTGGCGCACCTTGCCATTGCTGATTGCGCGCCCAGGCCAGCTGACGCGGCGCTATATCGACGGCCAGCGCACGCGATTCGTCTCGCCGCTGGCGCTGTTCCTGTTCATGATGTTCTTCATGTTCTTTGTCTTCTCGCTGACAATGGGTACCAGCGCGGGCCCCGGCACGGGCAATCCCGCCGACGGCAAGAACGGCAAGGCCGCCTTCGAGCAGAAGATGAACGAGAAGATCGCTGACCAGAAAAAACTGGTTGCCGAGGCGGAGGCGGACCTCAAGGCGGCGGAGCCTGGCACCGCCGAAGTCCCGAAAGCCCAGCACAGGCTGGAAGAAGCCAGGAAAACGCTCGATGGCCTGAATAGCGCGCTGGCGGCGGGCAAACTTGCCATGACCGGCACCGCCAAGTTCACCGAAACGATTAAACCGGCCAGCAAGGACGCCGGCAGAGATACCGCGACGGAAAGCGTGAAAACAAAGGAGCCCGGCATTATTGAGGAAATCCTGGAGGATGTCACCGTTGAGATGACAGACCAGGACACTGCTGGCAACAAGGACGACAAGCATTCGAAGTCCGGCTGGATCGGCAAGGGCATCAAGCACGCTGTCGACAATCCGGAGTTGGCCAAATATAAGCTGAAGAACGCGGCTTACAAGTATTCCTTCCTGCTGGTGCCGATCTCGATGCCGTTCCTCTGGCTGATGTTCTTCTGGCGCCGCGGGGTGACGATGTACGACCATGCCGTGTTCGCGCTGTATTCGCTGTCGTTCATGTCGCTGCTGTTCACCATCGTCGCGACACTGGGCTACTTCGAATTCGGCGGCCTCGCGGCCAGCATGTTCGCTTTCATTCCTCCGGTGCACATGTTCCTGCAACTGCGCGGCGCCTATGGCCTGTCGCGCTTCGGCGCGCTGTGGCGGACTTGCTTCCTGTTGCTGATGACGTTCATCGTGTTGACCATGTACGCCCTGGTGGTGCTCGCACTTTCTGCTACATAAGGCCCGTTTGACGATTTGGTCGTTCTCGGAAGATTATCCGTGCACGCTCTGAGGGACTACTCCTTCAATAGTGCTGCGCCAGCGCGGGCGATCTGGGCGTCTTGCGATGCCTGGACGCCTGCTACGCCGATCGCACCGATTACTTTGCCGTCGGCAACCAGCCGTATGCCGCCTTCCACCGGCAGGGAGTCCGGCAGGCCAAGAACGACGGCATTTCCCTTCTCCAGTATGTCCTGGTGAAATTTGGTGTCACGACGGTAGTTGACTGCGTGGCGTGCCTTGCCCTGCGCCACGATGATGGTGGAGTTGGCGGTGTCGTCCATACGGATGAAGTGCATCAACTGGCCGGCTTCATCGACGACGGCGATTGATACATTCCAGTTGTTCTTGCGCGCCTCGGCCTCGGCTGCTGCGGCGATTTGCTTGACCACGCCCAGGTTCAGTACTGCACGTTGTGTAAGCTGGACGTTAAGAGGCGCGGCATGGATGGTAAGTGGCAGGGCGGCCAACAGACAAATCAGGGCAGTTCGCAGCATGGGGGACTCCGAGGTTAGAATGCTCGCAATTCTGTCATAGATTGCATATGAAAGTTGACATTCCCCCAATCCGTACTGGCGCTGCGGCCGCCGAGGCGGCGGGTTTCCTGGTACCAGAGCAGCAAGCGCTGATTCACCAACAGGGCTGGCTGAAAATGCTTGCGCCGCGCCTTTCGGGCGGGACCGAGATGCCCTTGCCTCAGGTCGTGAGGCTGGAAGAGGAGATTGCGGAGGCCGATGGCAGTGTCGGGTGGGTTGTGACGCTTTGCGCCGGCGCTGGCTGGTTTGCGGGCTTCCTGCCGCCCGATACCGCGCGCGAAATCATCTCGACGCCGAAAGTTTGCCTGGCGGGCAGCGGGGCGCCGACCGGCTTCGCCGACAAGGAAGGCGAGGGCTATCGCATTACGGGCCGCTGGGACATTGCGAGCGGCGCCCCCATGGCAACGCATTTCACGCTCAATGCCGTGCTGCGGGAAAATGGCCAGCCGTTGGCCGGGCCGGAAGGCACGCCGCAGATCAGGGCCTTCGTCGTGCCTGCTGTGCAGGTGGTAGTGGAACCGACCTGGCGCAGCTTCGGCATGAAAGGCTCTGCTTCGCACAGTTACCGAATCGAAGGAGCCTGGGTGCCCGGCAGCTATGGCTTCACCATAGATCCTGCTGCTGCGACAGCGCCCGGTACGCTTTATCGCTTCCCCTTCATGCTGCTGGCGTGGGTGACGCTGGCGGCCAACATGTCCGGCATGGGGCGGCATTTCCTGCAGTTGGCGCACGAAATCGTTGCCGCGCGGCGCCAGCCGCCGGCCAGCGCACAGGATGCGCTGGCACAGGCAGCCATGGCGCTTGAAGGTGCGCGCGAGCGTATGTACGCGCTGCTCGACCAGGCCTGGGCGCAGGCAGACGGCGAAGAAGGGTGCGTCGACGAGGCGCTCGATGCGCAGTTGCGCCAGGCGTCGAGGGCGCTGGTGCTGGCGGCGCGCAAGGCCGTGGGCGAGATCTACCCGTATTGTGGCCTGCGCGCCGCGCAGGAAAATTCCGACATCAACCGCGTCTGGCGCGATTTCCACACTGCCAGCCAGCATGCCCTGTTTGCGCCATGATTGAATTCCTGTTCGAACTGGTTGGCGAATTCCTGCTGCAAGCGCTGGTGGAAGCCCTGGCCGAACTGGGCCTGCATTCGCTTGGCGAGCCATTCCGGCGTCCGCGCAACCCCTGGCTGGCGGGCTTGGGATACGCCATTTTCGGCGCCATTGCGGGCGGCATTACGCTTTGGCTGCTGCCCGACCACATGGTGCGTAATGAAGTCTTGCGCAAGCTTAACTTGCTGGTCACGCCGCTGGCGGCCGGCGGCATGATGTGCCTGATGGGCGCCTGGCGCGCCCGCCGCGGGGACGAGCTGCTGCGCATCGACCGTTTCGCGTATGGTTATGTGTTCGCGTTGTCGCTGGCGCTGGTTCGTTTTATTTTTGCACAGTAGGGGGAGGGGCCGATGGCCTGGCTGGTCTTTAAATACCTTGTGACGGCCGGTGTCGTGGTCGCGGTGTCGGAGGTCGCAAAGCGCAGCGACCGCCTGGGCGGCTTGATCGCCGCGCTGCCGATGGTGACAGTGCTTGCGCTGATCTGGCTGCATGTCGAGCGGCAGCCGCAGGAAAAGATCGCCAATCACGCCTGGTACACCTTCTGGTACGTGGTGCCGACGCTGCCGATGTTCCTGGTCTTCCCATGGCTGCTGCCGCGCCTTGGTTTCTGGCCGACGCTCGGCGTGAGCGTGCTGCTGACGGTGGCCTGCTTTGCCCTGTTCGCGATGTGCGTGCGGCGTTTCGGAATCGAGCTGCTCTAACCGTCCTGGCGGGTCGTGTAGGTATTTTGCACGAGGCCTCCCGCCAGGGTGCGGGTGCCGAGATGGCGCAGCGGGATGTCGCGGCCCGTGTGTCCGAACAGCGGAATGCCTGAGCCGAGCAGGATGGGGATGGTTGTGACCGTCAGTTCGTCCACCAGGTCGTCGCGGAGGAAGCTTTGCACGGTCAGGCCGCCATCGACATACAGGCCCTGGCAGCCGTTGGCGGCGAGCGCATCGTGCAAGGCGCGCACCGGCCCACGGTGCAGCTGGACCTTGCCGTGCAGGGATGCGGGAATATCGTCCAGCGACCGGCTCAGGACCACGACGCGCTTGCCTTCATAGGGCCATTCTTCAAATCCCAGCACGGTTTCGAAAGTGTTGCGCCCCATGACGATGACGTCGATGCCGGCCATGAATGCGTCATAGCCATTCTCGCCATCGACAGGCGTGCGCGCCATCAGCCAATCGAGGTTGCCGTCTTCGCGGGCAATGAAGCCGTCCAGGCTGCAGGCGATAAAGACCGATGTTTTCACTGTGAATGGACCCGGTTGCGGCCGCATGCCTTGGCCTGGTAGAGAGCGCGGTCGGCGGCGTTGATCAGGTCATACACTTCGCCGGCATTGCTGCTGTCGCTGCTGGCAACGCCGATGCTGATGGTGACGATACGTTCATCCGTGCGCGAGGCCTGGTGCGGAATGCGTAGGTCGCGCACTTTGCGGCACATGGCATTGGCCATCATCACTGCGGCATCGGCCGGTGTGTCGGGCAGGATCACCGCGAATTCCTCGCCGCCGTAGCGTGCGAACAGGTCGGCTGGCCGCTGCTGCATGGTCGACAGCGCAGACGCTACCGCTTCCAGGCACGCGTCGCCTTGCTGGTGGCCGTAATGATCGTTGTAGGCCTTGAAGTAATCGATGTCGAGCATCATCAGCGACAGCGGCGTGCCCATGCGCCGCGAACGCCGTGTTTCGCGGTCGATCGCCATGTCGAAATGGCGGCGGTTGGCGACGCCGGTCAGGTCGTCCAACAAGGTTTGCGAGCGCAGGGCCACCGCCTGTTCGCGCAGCAGGTTTTCACGCTGCACGGCAGCCGTGACGTCGCTGACCTGGATCAGGCAATAGCGTTCATTGTTGCCGAGGTTGAGCGGGGTGACGGTGATCTGCTGCTGCATGCGTTCGCCTTTTTCGGCGGCGGTCTTGTTGGCGTACAGCGGCAGCGGCCAGCGGTTCAAGGTCTGTGACAGCAGGGAAGGCAGGTTGCTGCGCAAAGCCTGTCCGATGGCGGCCTCCAGCCGCTTGCCGCGCTGTTCGGGGAACAGGTCGCAGAAGCTGCGCTCCAGGGTTTCGGCACCCATGACGCCGGAATGCTGGTCCATCCAGCGGTTCCACAGCACCACGCGCTCGTTGGCATCGAGCACCAGCGTGCCCACGTCGATGCAATCGATGACGCCCTGCAGCAGCGGCAGGGACTCGACCGAAGATTTCATGGATGCGCTCCGCCAATCGAGCGCTCGAGGAAGCCGGCCACATGCTGCTTCAAGTCGTGCAGCGCCGTCATATCCATGATGAAGGCGACGTCGCCGGCAATCTGCTGGCGCTCGATGACGAACTCGATATGCAGCATCAGCACTGCTGTCTCGCCGCTGCCGGCCTGCGCCAGGATCTGCTCGCTGTAGCCAACGTGGTAATCGGGCAGGGAGCCGTGCAACTCATGCCCGAGCAGGTTGGCCAGCGAACCGACGCAGCTGTTCAACAGGATATTGCCGATCTCGCTCATCGCCTCCTGCTCCATGGCCGACAGTTCGGCCAAAGGCATCGCTTCACCCACCATCAGGCGCACGATTTCCTGGCTTTTCTCTTCCGGGAACATCAGGATCGCTTCGGTTTCGAAGGCGCCGCTGTAGTGCTGGCTGATGCCGCACAGGCGGCCATTGCCGCCGCTGCGGCTGGCCAGCAGCTTGGCGGCGGAGGCGCGGGTGAGGAAGCTGATGGCAGGCACCGACATGGTGACCGTTTCGTTGACGATCTCGCTCATGGCGGAGGCAGCCTGGCCCACGCCAATATTGAACAGCTCGACGAGGGCGTCGTGCTCCAGTTCGGTGAGCCGGACCATGGTCAGGCTTCCAGCGGCGCAATCAGTTGCGCGATGCGCTCTGCGGTGATCGGTTTCTCCATGAAGCCCACACCGATTTCCTCGGCCCGCTGGCGGGTTGCGGCCTGGACGTTGGCGGTCAGCAGGGAGATGTGGGCATTGGGCAACATCGCGCGCAGCGCGGCGGCGGCATCGACGCCATTCATGCCCGGCATGTTCACGTCCAGCAGCACCAGGTCGGGCTGCAATCCTTTGGCCTTGGCGATCGCTTCATCGCCGTTGGCTGCTTCTTCGACAACCCAGTCGGCATGGCGCACCTGGATGTGCTGGCGGGTCAGCATGCGCGACACGCGGCTGTCATCCACGATTAATACGGTACTTGGCTTCATGGCGTTTTTCCCGGCTCAGTTGACAGTTCGGATAAAATAGGCAACCTTTATTGAATCCATTGTAACTATGACGCAAGACAAATTGAAACAGGCTGTTGCTATTTCGGCGATCGAATACGTGATCGACGGCGAAATCATCGGCGTTGGCACCGGTTCCACTGCGAACTTCTTCATTGATGAACTGGGCAAGATCAAGCACCGCATCAAGGGAGCTGTTGCCTCGTCGGAAGCGACTGCAGCGCGCCTGGCCGGTCACGGCATTCCTGTCTATGATCTTAACGAGGTTTCGGAAATCGCGGTGTACATTGACGGCGCCGACGAGATCAACGCGGCCGGCCACATGATCAAAGGCGGCGGCGCAGCCCTGACCCGCGAAAAGATCGTGGCGTCGGTATCGAAGCAATTCGTCTGCATCGCAGATGGTTCCAAACTGGTAGAAACCCTGGGCAAATTCCCGCTGCCGGTGGAAGTGCTGCCAATGGCTCGCAATGCGGTCATGCGCCAGCTGGCAGCCCTGGGCGGCCAGCCGAAGGTGCGTACCAAGGCCGGTTCCGACGAAATTTTCGTGACCGACAATGGCGGCAATATCATCGACGTGGCCGGCCTGTCGATTACCGATCCGGTCGCGCTGGAAACCCGGATCAACCAGATCGTCGGCGTGGTAGCCGTCGGCCTGTTTGCTGCCCGCGGCGCCAATGTCTGCCTGCTGGGTACCCCGGACGGCGTGCGTACCGTCAAATATTGATTCTTCCTTCTAGAAAGAGCCCATGAAACGACTGTTCCTGCTGTTGCTTGCTGCTGGTGTATTGAGTGCTTGTGCTTCCAAAAAACAGGTCGCCCAGGCGCCGGTGAAGCGCAAATCTGTAATTGAGGCGGAGGCCGCTTCCAGGGCCGCCATGATTGACGGCGTGCCGGTGGAGAAAGTCGGATTCCGTCCCGGTATTTCGTCGGCAACGGTGGAGCGCCTGGCCAATGCGGAAGAGTGCCGCGGCGGACGTGGGGCAGGGCTGGTGACTGAGCGTGGGCCGGTGGAAATTTACCGGATGTCATGCAGCAACGGGAAGGTCTTCATGGCGCGCTGTGAACTGCGCCAGTGCAAGCCGATGAATTCGGATGTAGCCAGCCGCTAAAATTAAATGGGGACGTACCCCATTTAATTAGCAACATAAATAAATGGGGTACGTCCCCATTTATTTTCAGGCCGAAGGCGGTACGTAGCCGGCGGCCTGGTCGGCGCCTTCGCCGAAGAAATGCTTTTCCATCTGTGCGGCCAGGTATTTGCGCGCGCGCACGTCCGCCAGGTTCAGGCGGTTTTCGTTGACCAGCATGGTCTGGTGCTTGATCCAGGCAGCCCAGGCTTCCTTGGACACGGATTCATAAATGCGCTTGCCCAGCTCGCCCGGATAGGGCGGGAAGTCCAGGCCTTCGGCTTCCTTGTTCAGTTTGATGCAGTGGACGGTACGTGCCATCTTCGGTGCTCCTAAAAAAATCGATTATAAGGTCTTGATCAAGACTTGCGACTTGCGCTGCCAGTTGTAGAGGCGCTGGCGGTCTTTCGGCAGTGCGTCGACGGTGGCGGGGGCAAAGCCGCGCTTGATGAACCAGTGCGCGGTGCGGGTGGTCAGCACGAACAGCTTGCTGATGCCCTGCGCCCGGGCGCGGTTTTCCATGTGTTTGAGGATACGCTCGCCGTCGCCCTGGGCTTGCACGTCAGGGTTGACAGTAAGGCATGCCATTTCGGCCATTTTTTCTTCCGGGAAGACGTACAGCGCCGCGCAGCCGAAGATCACGCCGTCGTGCTCGATGACCGAGAACATCTCGATCTCGCGCTCGATCAGCTCTCGGCCGCGCTTGACCAGGGTGCCGTCGGCTTCCAGCGGTTCGATCAGCTTGATGATGCCGCCCACGTCTTCAATGGTGGCCGGGCGCAGCGATTCCAGGTTCTCGTGCGAGATCATGGTGCCCACGCCATCGTGGGTGAACAGTTCCAGCAGGGCCGAGCCGTCCATCGCGAACGGCACGATGTGGGCACGCTCGACGCCGTTGTTGCAGGCCTTGACGCAGTGCTTCAGGTAGTAGGCGGTGGCGTCGGGCAGGAAGCCTGCCTGCAGCACGGCCTCGGCCTGGTGCGAGGACAGTTCGCGGATTTCGGTGCCGCCGGCATCGGTCATCATCTCGGTTTCGGTGATGAAGACCAGCTTGTCGGCGTGCAGGGCGATGGCGGCGGTGCAGGCCACGTCTTCCATCGTCAGGTTGAAGGTTTCGCCGGTTGGGGAGAAGCCCAGTGGGGACAGCAGAACCACACCGTCCGAGCCCATGATGGAGTGGATCGTTTCCGCGTCCACTTTGCGGGTCAGGCCGGTCAGCTCGAAGTCGACGCCGTCGATCACGCCCAGCGGGCGTGCGGTGATGAAGTTGCCGGAAATGATACGGATCGCGGCATGCGACATCGGCGTATTCGGCAAGCCCTGGCTGAAGGCGGCCTCGATGTCGAGGCGCAGTTCGCCGGCGGCCTCCTTGGCGCATTCCATGGCGGCCGTGTCGGTGATGCGCACGCCGTTGTGGAAGCGGCCTTCCACGTTTCGCAGGGCGAGCTGCTCGGCGACCTGCGGGCGCGAGCCGTAGACCACGGTGACGTTGATGTCCAGCGCGTGCAGCAGCGACAGGTCGTGGGCCAGCACCGACAGGGCGCCGGCGGCAACCAGTTCACCAGGGAAAGCGACCACGAAGGTCTTGCCGCGGAAGGCGTGGACGTAGGGGGCGACGGAGCGCAGCCAGGAGACGAATTGGATAGGGTTTTCCATTATTCGCGCATTATAATGCGCTGCGCGGTTTTCGCGCCCAATCTATGTAAAAAACGATGTCTGAAGCAAGCAAGAAGAATCCTCCCCAGCAACCAGCAGGCCAGCGGCCGCAAGGCGAGCAACGCCGTCCGGCAGGCCAGCCGGGCCAACAGGCGCGCCGCGCGGCCGCGCAGCAGCCTGCCGCTGATGCCCCGCGCCGCGAAGCCCGCCCGGAAGGCGCACGTTCGGCGCAGGCCGCGGGCGGGGAGGTGCGCCGTGGCGAACGCCGTGAGCGCGAAACGCCGGAGCAGCGCGCCGCCCGCGAAGCTGCGGCAGCGTTCCGCAACCCGCTGCCGCCGATCACCTTCCCCGAAGACCTGCCGGTTTCGGGGCGCCGCGCGGAAATCGCTGAAGCCCTGACCAAGCATCAGGTGGTCATTGTCTCCGGCGAAACCGGCTCCGGTAAAACCACCCAGCTGCCGAAGATCTGCCTGGAATTGGGCCGCGGCCAGAAGGGCCTGATCGGCCACACGCAGCCGCGTCGTATCGCTGCTTCGTCCACCGCGAAACGCATCGCCGTCGAACTGGGTTCGCCGCTGGGCGAGCACGTCGGCTACAAGGTGCGCTTCAACGACACCTTGAGCAAGGGCGCTTCGGTCAAGCTGATGACCGACGGTATCCTGCTGGCCGAAACCCAGACCGACCCGCTGCTGAAGGGCTACGACACGATCATCATCGACGAAGCCCACGAACGCAGCCTGAACATCGACTTCCTGCTTGGCTACCTGAAGCAGATTTTGCCGCGCCGTCCGGACCTGAAGGTGATCATCACCTCGGCAACCATCGATGCGGAACGATTCGCCCGTCACTTCACGCAGGAGGGCAAGCCGCCGGTGCCGGTGATCGAGGTTTCCGGCCGCCTGTACGCGGTGGAAGTGCGTTACCGCCCGGTGGAGCGCGACCAGGTCGCGGCGCCAGGCGCGCAGCAAGGTGCCGACGCCAAGGGCGCCCGCACCGCCGCCGCGCGCGACAAGCGCGACCTGATGGAAGCCATCGTCGACGGCGTCGATGAAGTCTGCCGCATCGGCAGCGGCGACGTGCTGGTGTTCCTTCCCGGCGAACGCGAAATCCGCGACGCTGCCGAGGCCCTGCGAAAGCACCACCCGCCGCATGTGGAAATCCTGCCACTGTTCGCCCGCCTGTCGGTGGAAGAGCAGGACCGCGTGTTCCGCACCACCAATGCGCGCCGCATCGTGCTGGCCACCAACGTGGCGGAAACCTCGCTGACCGTGCCCGGCATCCGCTACGTGGTGGACGCCGGCCTGGCGCGCGTCAAGCGCTACAGCTATCGCAACAAGGTTGAACAATTGCAGATCGAACCGGTTGCGCAATCGGCCGCCAACCAGCGCGCCGGCCGCTGCGGCCGCGTGGCCGATGGCGTCTGTATCCGCCTGTACGATGAGCAGGACTTCCTGCAGCGTCCGAAGTTCACCGACCCGGAGATCCTGCGCTCGTCGCTGGCCTCCGTCATCCTGCGCATGAAGTCCCTGCACCTGACGGACGTCGAGAGCTTCCCCTTCATCGAGCCGCCGCTGGGCCGCGCGATCGCCGACGGCTACCAGCTGCTGCAAGAGCTGGGCGCGGTCGATGACGACAATGCGCTGACGCCGCTGGGCCGCAAGCTGGCCAAGCTGCCGCTCGACCCGCGCGTGGGCCGCATGATCCTGGCCGCGCAGGAGTACCACTGCCTGACCGAAGTGCTGATCGTTGCTTCCGCCTTGTCGGTACAGGATCCTCGCGACCGTCCGGTCGAACACCAGCAGGCCGCCGACGAAGCGCACAAAAAATTCGCCGACGAGAAGTCGGAGTTCCTCAGCTACCTGAAAATCTGGAAGTGGTTCGAGAACGCCATCGAACACAAGAAGTCCAATCGCCAGTTGATGGATTCGTGCCGCGCCACCTTCCTGAACCAGCTGCGCCTGCGCGAGTGGCGCGACGTGCACTCGCAACTGCTCACCATCGTGAAAGAGCAGGGCTGGCGTACCAACGAACTGCCAGCCACCTACGACCAGCTGCATATGGCGCTGCTCACCGGCCTGCTGGGCAATATCGGCTTCAAGGGCGAGGATGAACCGGGTGGCGCCTACCTCGGCGCGCGCGGCATCAAGTTCCATATCTGGCCGGGTTCGCACTTGTCGAAAAAGCCGGGCAAGTGGATCGTGTCCGCCGAACTGGTGGAAACCACCCGCCTGTACGCGCGCTGCGTGGCGCGCATCGAGCCGGAATGGATCGAAAAGATCGGCGGCCACCTGCTGAAGAAATCATGGGGCGAGCCGCGCTGGGAAAAACGTCCTGCGCAAGTCACTGCATCCGAACGGGCCACCCTGTACGGCCTGGTGGTCTATAGCCAGCGCCGCATCAACTACGGGCAGAAGAATCCGGCGGAAGCACGCGAGATCTTCATCCGTGACGCCCTGGTCGGCGGCGATTACGACACCCGTGCACCGTTCTTCGCCCATAACCACAAGCTGGTGCGCGAAATCGAAAACCTCGAACACAAGTCGCGCCGCCAGGACGTGCTGGTGGATGACCAGTTGATCGAGGCCTTCTACGACGAGCAGATTCCCGCCGACGTGGTGAACGGCGCCGGTTTCGAGAAATGGTACAAGGACGCTTCCGCCGACAATCCGAAGCTGCTGTACCTGATCCGCGACGACTTGATGCGCCATGAAGCGGCCGGCATCACGACCGACCTGTTCCCGAAAAAGATGATGGCGGCGGGGCTGGAGATGCAGCTTTCCTACCACTTCGAGCCGGGTACGCCGCGCGATGGCGTCACGCTCACCGTGCCTCTGTATGCCCTGAACCAGCTTTCGCGTGAGCGCTGTGAATGGCTGGTGCCGGGCATGCTGAAGGAGAAAGTGCACCTGCTGCTCAAGACCCTGCCGCAAAAGCAGCGCCGCCACATGGTGCCGCTGCCGGACTACGCAGCGAAATTCTGCGAGCGTACGGAGTTCGCGCGCGGTGACCTGATCGACGCGATCATTGCCGACATCCGCAAGCAGATCACGATCAGCGTGCTGACCTCCGACTTCAAGCCGGAGCAACTGCCGGCGCACCACTTCATGAATTTCAAGGTGGTGGACGAGCATGGCCGCCAGCTCGACATGGGACGCAACCTGGCCACACTGCAGGCGGAATATGGCCTGCAGGCCCGCCAGAGCTTCCAGCGCATGGCGGAAGGCGGCAATACGCCTGCCTCCGCCGCGCAACTCGCGCAGCTTGCGGGCGGTGGTATCGGCAGCGGCGGCAGCGCCAAGCCAAAGCACGGCGGCATTGCAGCCGATGCTGCGCGCGGCGCCAGCCCGGCCAAGGCGCCCGCAAGTGTGCCATCTGCTGCCGCGCCAGGCCCTGCTTCGCAGCACACCAACATCACTACCTGGAGCTTTGGGGAACTCCCTGAGCTGCTGGAAATCACGCAGGGCAAGCTAAGCCTGATCGGCTTCCCTGCGCTGGTTGACAAAGGCACGCACTGCGACCTGGAAGTCTTCGACGACCCGAACGTGGCCGCGCGCACCCACCGTATCGGCCTGCGCCGGCTGTTCATGCTGCAGATGCGCGACCAGATCAAGTTCGTCGAGAAATCGATCCCCAACCTGCAGCAGATGGGCATGCAGTTCATGTCCATGGGCACGCAGGAGGAACTGCGCGACCAGATCATCGCCAAGGCCATCGACATCGCCTGCCTGCAGGATCCGTTGCCGACTGACGAAGCGAGCTTCATCAAGCGCAAGGACGAGGGCAAGTCGCGCATCGTGTTGCTGGTGAACGAGATCGCCCGCCTGGTATCGCAAGTGCTGACCGAATATCATGGCCTGCCCAAGCGCCTGCAAGGCATCAACCAGCAGGTGGCGCAGGACATGCAGCAGCAACTGCAAGGCCTGGTGCACAAGCGTTTCCTGATCGAGAACGAGTTCTCGCAGCTGTCGCACTTCCCGCGCTACCTGAAGGCGATGAACGTGCGCCTGGAGAAGCTGCGTGCCGATGCGGCGCGCGACGCCAAAGCAATGGCCGAGTGGAACCAGGCCGCAGCGCCTTACCAGCGCCTGATGCGCGACAAGTCGGCCGGCAAGAACACCGATCCGAAACTGGTTGAATACCGCTGGATGCTGGAAGAACTGCGTGTGTCGCTGTTTGCGCAGGAGCTGCGGACACCGATGCCGGTGTCCGTCAAGCGCCTGATGAAAGTGTGGGAATCGATGCAGCGCTAAGCGGCGCTTAGTAATTGCCTTTGCTGCCGCTTTCGCTGCCGGTCGAGCCGCCGCTATAGCTGCTGCTGCCGGTCGAGCTTTGCATGGTGCTGGTACCAGCGCCCATCACGCTGCCGGTCGAGGTGCGCATGCCGGTGGCGGTGGTGCCGTAGAAATTATGGATCTGCGTGCCGAATTCGGGGCTTGCCATGTCTGGCCAGCGGTCCTTGTCGAAACCCGGCGCGTTCTCCAGTTTTTCCTTGGTGCAGTCAAGCACGAAGCGCTTGTTCACCGTGTCAAGCTGCAATGCCTGCCATGGCACGGCAAACAGCTTGTCGCCCATGCCCAGTACGCCGCCGAAGGACAGCACCGCATAAGCGATCTGGCCGGTCTGCATGTCGAGCATGATTTCCTTGATGTCGCCAAGATCCTCTTCCTGGCGGTTATAGACGTCTTCACCCATCAGCGTGTCAGCGCCCATCAGGCGTGGGCCTGGACCATCGTTATCGTCACGGTCGCGATAGATGCCGAATTTGTCGCGGTCTAGATAGCTCATTCTGCCTCTCCTCATTAGTGTGATCGAGTGAGGCCAGAATAGCCCAAGCCGCGTGTGCAAGGCGCGCGCTACGCTAGCGCGGCGTAGTCCTACAAGAAGAACGCGATGGCAGCAACTGCAGTCGGCGCAAGGGCTCCTGCCAGCAAGCCAAGCGCGCCGATAGATTCATCACGGAATCCTTTTCGCAGCAATGCAACGCCTGCCGGATTCGGTGCGTTGGCGATCACAGTCAGGCCGCCGCCGGCAACAGCGCCCGCCACCAGCATGTATTGTGCTTGCGGCGTGATGCCGTCAATCAGCGAACCGAGATAGGTGAGGGCGGCATTGTCGGTGATGGCGGTCAGGCCCAGCGCGCCGAAAAAGAGCGCCAGTGGCTGCAGGCTTTCGACAATTGGTTGCAGCCACCATTGCTGCATGCTGCCCAGCACCACCAGGCCGGCGAGGAAGAAGCCGACCAGCAAGGCTTCCTTCAGGATCAGCGGTGACTGGTGCTGCGGATAGGCCACGGTAAATCCGAGGAAGAACAGGAACAAGCCGAGGAACAGGACCGGATGATGCGCCAGCAGCACCACGGCAGCCAGGAAAGCCAGGTGGATGATGCTGGTCCACAGTGGCGCGTGTGCGTAGGCACTGGATGGCGTCGCCTCACGCCGCACACGAAGCTGATCACGCAGCAGCCAGGTGACGGCGGTGGCGTTGACCAGCACTGCCAGCGTGGCCTTCCAGCCGAAATGAGACGCCATGAAAGCCGAATCCCATTGCCACGTCGCTGCAACCATCAGCACGGGCGGCGCTGCGTATGCGGTCAGCGTACCGCCGATCGACACGTTGACGAACAGAACGCCGAGTGCGGCGTACTTCTGCCATTCCGGCACGCCATCGCGGAAGATTTGCGGCGCCAGCATCAGGGCGGCCAGCGTCATCGCGGCCGGCTCTGTAATCAGGGAACCCACCAGCGGCACCAGCGCAAGGCCCATCCAGGCCTGCAACAGCGGACGGCCGCCGGACAGTATGTTGACCAGCCGCTGCACGAAATCCAGCACTGGCCGCGATGCAGCTACCACCATCACTACGAAGACAAACAGCGGCTCGGTGTACTGCTGTGTTTCAGCGTAGGCAATCGCATTTTGCGGCCCGGCCACAAAAGCCATCGCCACCAGCAGCACCATGGCCCAGAAACCGAACACCACTTCCACTTCACCCAGCAGGTGCAGCAAACCGCCATGGCGCGGGAATTTGTGCGACAACCGTTCAAACGCTTTCGCGCTGAAAGTGTGCAACAAGGCAAGGGCAAACAGGAGGGCGCCGATCAATTGCATGGTGACGGTGAGTTAAGTTGGCAATATTGCCGATTCTATCAGCCGCTAGCTAACCCGCCCATATCTTGCGCAAACCGGTATGCCAAGGGGCGGCGCGCAGATAGGCTGCTTTCATGGCTGACACTTTCGACCCACTATGGAAGAGCGTACTCAGGCGCGACCTCGCGGACTTCGTGGCGTTCTTTTTTCCACAGCTTTCAGATGAAATTGATTGGGACCAGCCGCGTCGCCTGCGCGATAAAGAGCTGAATCAGTTCCGCCGTGATGGGCGGCCACGTATCCTGATTGCCGATTTGTTGGTTAGTGTGTTCCTGCGCGATGGGCGCGAGGTATTACTCCATGTCGAAGTGCAGGCGCAGCGCGACCCGAACCTTGCGCGGCGCATCCTGGCTTACAACTACGGCCTGTTTGACGAGTTTGGCCTGCCTGTCGCTAGCCTGGTGTTGCTGGCCGATGCTGGCAAGCGCTGGCGTCCCAATGCGTTCCATAATTGCGTGCTTGGCACGGAAATGGGGATCAGGTTTGCTGCGGCAAAGTTGTCGAGCTACGCAGAGTTGGTCGATGAATTGCTGTTGGAGCGGAACATCTTTGCCTGGGTTGCGGCAGCTCATCTTCTTGCTCAACGGACGCATGGAAAGCCGCAAGCGCGCTATATCGAGAAATGGCGTGTTGTCAGGCTTTTGTACGAACGAGGATGGCACCGGCGGCGTATCATTAATTTGTTCAAAGTGATCGACGGGCTGATGGCGCTGCCGCCTGAACTGCAAGAGCGGTTGCGACGAAACATCGTCCGGCTGGAAAGGAGGCGTGACGTGGAATGGATTAGCCCCATGTTTCAGTTGTGCAGGCAAGAAGGGCTACAGGAGGGGCAGCAAAAAGGGCGGCAAGAAGGACGGCAAGAAGGGCGGCGCGAGGGGGCGATGGAGTTGCTCGAACGCCAGTTGCATTGGCGCTTTGGAGCATTGTCGCCAACGGTCCAGAAGCGCCTCGCCAAAGCCACCCCGGAGCAACTTGCGCAGTGGAGCGAGGCCGTGCTGGATGCCCGAACGCTGAAACAGGTTTTCTCTTCGGGCCCGTAGGATTATACTGTATGCATATACAGTATTGTTCAGCATGGCGCTCTTTGACCCCCAACCCCTGCACCCGGCCCTCTGGCTGGCCTCCCAGCTCACCAAGGGAGCCACGCCCTGTGTGGATACCGGCATTCCCGTCCTCTCCCACCAGTTGCCTGGGGGCGGCTGGCCGACGGGCGTCCTGACGGAATTGCTGCTTCAACAACCTGGCGTCGGGGAATTGCGCCTATTGAAATCCACCCTGGCCAGCCTGAATCGTCCGGCGGCCTTGCTGCAGCCCCCGTATGCTCCCCAAGCCCTGGGGTTTGAGTTGCCGCCACAGCAACTGTTATGGATCCGCAACACCGGCAAGGCCGCCGACAGCCTGTGGGCGGCCGAGCAGATCCTGCGCAGCGGCAGTTGCGGCGCGGTGCTGCTGTGGCAACAGCACGTCCGCAACGAATCGCTGCGCCGCCTGCACCTGGCGGCCCAGTGCGGCGAAGCGCTGTTCTTCCTGCTGCGGCCGATTGCCGCCGCCCAGGATTCCTCCCCTGCGCCGTTGCGCCTGGCGCTGCGGCCGGCGCCCGGAGGCATCAATATCGAATTCGTCAAACGCCGGGGACCGCAGCGCGACACGCCGCTGTTCCTGCCCTTAACCCCAACCTTGTTGCAACGTCATGCGCCTGTGGATCGGCCTCTACCTGCCCCGGCTACCGCTCGAAGTGTTCTGTCCGAACTGGTCGGATGACCTGTGCAGCGTGGTGCTGGAACAGGAGGGCGTGCTCGCGGTCTCATATCGCGCCCATGTGATGGGCGTGCGTCCCGGCATGCGCCGCAGCGGCGCCCTGATGCTGGCGCCGGAAGCGCAGATGCACGAGCGCGCCCCGCAGCAGGAGCAGGAAGCCTTGCACGCTGTCGCCCTGGCCATGCTGCAATACACGCCCCAGGTGGCGGAAGGCGAGGGCGCCACCCTGCTGCTGGACGTGGGGGCCAGCCTGCGCCTGTTCGGCGGCATCCGCCGCCTGTGCCGCCTGGTGCGGGACAGCCTGCAGAAGCTCGGCTTCAGCGGCGTGCTGGGCGTGGCGCCCACCGCGCGCGGTGCCTGGCTGCTCGCGCGCGCCGGCGGCGGTCGAACGCTCAAGCTCGATAGCCTGCTGCGCCGGCTGCATCGCCTGCCGGTAGGCTTGCTGCCGCCGCTGCAGCGCCACCAGCGCTGGCTGGACGGCATCGGCTGCCTCAGCATCGGCGACCTGGTGCGCCTGCCGCGTCCCGGCCTGCAGCGCCGCTGCGGCATCGAGGTGCTGGAGATGCTGGATGCCGCGCAAGGCCTGGCACCCGAAATGCACGAATGGCTGGCAGCACCGCCCAGCTTCAAGGCCAGGCTGGAACTGTTCGGCCGCATCGAAAATACCGACCTGCTGCTGGCTGGCGCCTGCCGCCTGCTGCAGCAGTTGACCGGTTGGTTGTGCGCCCACCAGTTCGCCGTTTCGCGCATCCGCCTGTTGCTGGAACATGAACGCGGGCGCGAGGCGTGTCCGCCAACGCCGGTGGAAGTGGTGCTGGCCGAACCGACCTGGCGCGACGAACACATCGTGCGCCTGCTGAAGGAACGGCTGGCCAAGGTGGAGCTGCCGGCGCCGGCGATCGGGCTGGCGCTGGAAGCGGCCCAGGTCGAGCCGATGGCGCCGCTCAGCGACTCGCTGTTCCCCGAACCCGGCGGCAACGCGCAGGATCGCCAGCGCCTGTTCGAAGTGCTGGTGGCGCGCCTCGGCGCGGAGAACGTGCTGCAGTCCTACCCCAAGGCCGACTACCGTCCCGAAGTGGCCAACCGCTGGGTGCCCCTGCATGAAAAGGTGCGCCCGGCCGACATCGCAGCCCAGATGCCGCCGCGCGCCTTGCCGCGCCCGGCTTTCCTGCTGCCCAAGCCGATCCAGTTGCTGATGCGCGACCACCGCCCGTTCTACTGTTCGCCGCTGCGCATGGTGTCGACTGCCGAGCGTATCGAGGCTGGCTGGTGGAGCGAAACGCAAACCCGCGACTATTTCATCGCCGAGGGCGAGGATCATGCCTACTACTGGGTGTACCGCGAACGCACGCCCGGCACCGAGGAAACGCGCTGGTACCTGCATGGCTTGTTCGCCTGAAGTATCATGGTGGGCGAAAGGGGGGACGTATGTACGCACAACGACTCGAATTCCCTGGCGCCGAGGGGCAAATGCTGGCGGCGCGGCTGGACTCTCCTGAGAACGGGGTGCGCGCCTACGCCCTGTTTGCACACTGCTTCACCTGCGGCAAGGACGTTTTCGCCGCCAGCCGCATTGCGCAGGCGCTGACCGAGCATGGCATTGCCGTGCTGCGCTTCGACTTCACCGGCCTGGGCGCCAGCGAAGGCGATTTTGCCAACACCAATTTTTCATCCAACGTGGCCGACCTGCAGGCGGCTGCCGATTTCCTGCGGCGTGAGTTCCAGGCGCCGCGCATCCTGATCGGGCATAGCCTGGGCGGTGCGGCGACGCTGGCCTTTGCCGGCACCGTGCCGGAAGCGCAGGCTGTGGTGACCATCGCAGCGCCGAGCGACCCGGTGCACGTCACCCATCTGTTCGGCGAGCAGGTCGATGCCATTACTTCGCAGGGCGAAGCCATGGTGCAACTGGCCGGGCGGCCGTTCCGCATCAAGCGGCAATTCCTGGAAGACGTGGCGGAGAACAGCCTGCGCAACAAGATCGCCAATATGCGCAAGGCCCTGCTCATCATGCACGCGCCGGGCGATGCGACGGTCGGCATTAATAATGCGCTGGAGATTTTCACGGCGGCCAAGCATCCGAAGAGCTTCATCTCGCTCGATACGGCCGACCATTTGCTGAGCAGCCGCGACGACGCCAGCTATGTCGCAGGATTGATTGCGGCCTGGAGCACGCGTTACCTCAAGTAGCTGGCGGTTTCCACGCCATGGCGCGCTGGACCGCCGGCCGCTCGCCGACCAGTGCCAGCCAGCGCTGCACGGCGGGTTTGCCGGACAGGTTAAGTTCCAGGTGCGATGCGGCCGCTTGCGTCCAGGGATAGCAGGCGATGTCGGCGATCGTGTAGCTGTCGCCGGCAACATAGGGATTGCCGGCCAGCGCGCGGTCGAGCACATTCAGCAAGCGTTCGGCTTCGGCGATGAAGTGCTCCTTCGGCAACGCCAGGTCGGTCTTGGTGAAAAAGCCCAGTTGGCCCAGCATGGGGCCGAGACCGCCCACCTGCCAGTACAGCCATTGCAGGGTGCGGTAGCGTTCCGGCCCCTCCGGCGCCAGCAGGCGGTCGTATTTCTCGGCGAGATAAGTCAGGATCGCGCCGCTTTCGAACAGCGTGAGCGAGCCATCCTTCAACGCGGGGATCTTGTTATTGGGCGAGATGACGAGGAAGTCATGGGCGAACTGTTCATGTTCGCGCAGGTTGACCGGCACCACCTGGTAAGGCAGGTCAAGCTCTTCCAGCAGGATCAGGGGCTTGCGCCCATTGGGCGTGGACCAGGTGTAGACGGTGACCATGATGGCCACACTCTAGCGCCGGCAAAAGAAAACGGGCGCACCGCAGTGCGCCCGTCCTGGATTGACTTACTGTCGCGGCGACAGGATGGCTTCCAGTCGGTCAGGCGTGCCTTCGATGCGTTCCAGGCGCGGATACTTCAGGCCTTCGTAGTAGGCCAGCGCCACGGTGCTGTATTGCTGGCCGTGCTTCACCAGCAGTTCGATCGGCTTCTTGCTGGTCTTGGCTTCGGTGATGGCCTTGCGCAGCAGCTCGGCCTTGTAGGCGCGGCCATTGACCGCCAGCAGGGTGGTGCTGCCTGACAGGCCGGCCTTGAAGCCCACGCCTTCCCACTGGATGCTTTCGATCTTGCCTTCGCTGCCGACGTTGAAGCCCAGCGAGTAGGTGAAGTCGGCGGACTTGCTGCGGTCTTCGGCTGCTTTCAGGAAGTCGGTCTGCTTTTCCGCGAACACCAGCTTGTAGCCGGCGCGGGCGATGCCGTCCATCGGTACCGGGCCCAGGTCTTCGATGCGGGTGCGCAGGAAGGTGGCCCAGTCGTGCGGCTGCACGCTGTTGAGTACCTTGACCACGTCTTCGAAAGTGTAGTGCAGCGCGTTCACGCGGCCGTCTTCCACGCCGAAGAACCTGGTGGAGAAGTCGTCCAGCGAACGCTTGTCGCCCGACAGTTCGCGGATCTTGGTATCCACGTCCAGCCAGATCAGCATGCCTTCGGTGTAGTAGTCCTCGCTGCGCTGGTAGTTCGACCAAGGGATGGGGCGGCGGGCGTTGATGATCGGGTCATAGGTGGTGTCCTGCACCGAACGCCATTCGCGGCCTTTCTGGATGCCGTAGCGCGCGGCGGTCGACGCGATGATGTCCTTGATGCTGGCGGCCTTCATCAGGCCGGAACGCGCAGCCAGCACCTCGCCGTAGTAGGTGGTCTGGCCTTCATACACCCACAGCAGGTCGTTCTGCAGGGGCTGGTTGAAGTTCAGCACATCCTGGCCTTTCGGGCGGCGGAACTTGCCGTTCCAGGAGTGGGTGAATTCGTGCGGCAGCAGTCCGCGTTCGGATTCGGTCTTGTTCCACTCGGTGAAGTAATCGGTCTTCAGCGCGTTCTCGCTGGACTGGTGGTGCTCGCGGCCCACGCGGCCAAATTCATCGCTCAGGGCGAACAGGAAGTCGTAGTGCTTGTAATGCTGGGAGCCGAATACTTTGTAGGCCTGCTTGACCAGGTTGCGGTGCAGTTCGATTTGCTCAGGCTTGGCTTCCAGCGCATCCGCATTGTCGGCGACGACGTTCAGGTGCACCGGCACTTTGGCGCCCGGGTCGAGGTCGAAGCGCTTGAAGTAGCGGCCGGCGAACAGAGGCGAGTCGACGAAGGTTTCCACGTCGGTGGTCTTGAAGGTCACCACGTCGCCTTTGCGTTCCGCTTCTTCCAGTGCGGAGCCGTACTGCCAGCCGGCCGGCAGGGTCAGGGTGGCCTGGATCGGGATGCGGCGGGTGGCGTAGCCGGCCGGGTACATGGTCAGCGACTGCCACTGGATGCCCAGCATGTCCTGCG
This sequence comes from uncultured Duganella sp., assembly GCA_966077345.1. GTDB lineage: Bacteria > Pseudomonadota > Gammaproteobacteria > Burkholderiales > Burkholderiaceae_D > Rugamonas. The sequence goes on along the minus strand of CBHREK010000027.1, from coordinate 19,731 downwards.
TGATCGAAGTGCGGCCTTGCGCAGCTTCGGTCGGGGCCAGGTGCTGGTATTCCACCTCGATTGCTTTGGCGCCTGCCGGTACTTCGATATGGAAGGCGTACACGTTCACGTTGTCGCGGCGCCAGGCCAGGGTCTTGCCGTTGGCAGTGACCTTGAAGCCGGCGAACTGGTTCAGCGCGCCGGTCGGGCCATGCTGCGCCGTCACCCACTGCGGGAACAGCAGCGTCATCTTGCCCGGCTTGGCCGGGACGGTCTGCTGGATGCGGTAGATATTCTGGGCGGTATTGGATGCATCGACCTTCATCACGATGGTGCCCGGGTAGGGCTGGTCGGCCGGGGCGGGGATGGCCTGGCCGGCGTGGGCGCTGAAGGTGGTGCCCAGCAGCAGGGCGAGGGCGGACTTGGCAAACAGTTTCATTTATTTCAACGGGGAAAGTGTGACGGGCGAGTTTAGCACGCAGGGGTAGCGAAATTGTTTCGGAACGTAACGCGAAAAAAAGGTCTTGAAATCCTTTTTGGGGCTCCTATATCGGATTCAGCGGTTGCCCAGCCGGGGACCGCCTGACCTTATATCGCTTAACTTGAAAGGATATGAAAATGCGTACTTTTGACCTGACCCCACTGTATCGTTCCGCTATCGGCTTCGACCGCCTGGCCCAGATGCTGAATGACGCGCATCGCAGCGACCAGCCCAGCTACCCTCCCTACAATATCGAACTGGTGTCCGAAGACCAGTACCGTATCGTGATGGCGCTGGCCGGCTTTGACCGTAGCGAAATCGACATCACCTCCGAGCGCGACTCCCTCGTGGTGATTGGCCGCAAGCAGAAAGACGGCCAGGAAAAGACTTTCCTGCACCGTGGCATTGCCTTCCGCGACTTCGAACAGCGCTTCCAGCTCGCCAACCATGTGAAGGTGACCGGCGCGTCCTTCGACAATGGCATCCTCACCATTGAACTGGTGCGTGAAGTGCCCGAAGCACTGAAAGCGCGCAAGATCGCGATTGACGGCGTAGTCAACCACACTGCCCTGGAGCAGAAAGCTGCCGCCTAAGCGCGCGCAGCACCCCGAAAAGGCCGGATTTCCGGCCTTTTTTGCATTAAGACGCGTCTAAGTTTGATGCCGCATATTAGAGCCGTTGAGAAAGCAATCTTCTTCAGGAGTTTAATCATGCGCAACGCCACCACCATGTTCCTTGCCCTGGCCACCGCCGGTGTTATCGGTGCCGGTGCAGCCATCGCTGTCCAGCAGAGCCAGGCCTTCGCTTCGCCGCATCCCGCCATCACCGCCACCGTCCCGGCCAATGCCGCCCAGGGCGCGCCGGCGCCGGTGCCCGCGCCGATGATTTCGCTGCCTGACTTCAGCGTGATCGCGTCGCGCAATGGTCCGGCCGTGGTGAACATCAGTACGGTCGGCACCACCAAGGAAGCCAATTTCCGCGGCGATGCCGATGCCGAAAACGATCCGTTCTACGAATTCTTCCGCCGCTTCCAGGCTCCTGGACAGCGCGGCCGCGGCGCTGCGCCGACTCCAACCCACGGCGTAGGCTCCGGTTTCATCGTCAGCGCCGACGGTATTATCCTGACCAATGCCCACGTGGTGCGCGATGCCAACGAAGTGACCGTCAAGCTGACCGACCGCCGCGAATTCCGCGCCAAGGTGCTCGGCTCCGACCCGAAAACCGACGTGGCCGTGCTGAAGATCGAAGCCAAGAACCTGCCCGTGGTGCCGCTGGGCCGTTCGACCGATGTGAAAGTGGGCGAGTGGGTGCTGGCAATCGGTTCCCCGTTCGGCCTGGAAAATACGGTCACCGCCGGCGTGGTGAGCGCCAAGGGCCGTTCCCTGCCTGACGACTCGAACGTGCCCTTCATCCAGACCGACGTGGCAATCAACCCCGGCAACTCGGGCGGCCCGCTGTTCAACACCAGGGGCGAAGTGATCGGCATCAATTCGCAAATCTACAGCCAGAGCGGCGGTTACCAGGGCTTGTCGTTCTCGATCCCGATCGACGTTGCGACGCGCGTGCGCGACCAGGTGGTCAAGACCGGCAAGGTGGTACATGCACGCCTGGGCGTGATGGTGCAGGAAGTGAACCAGGGCTTTGCCGATTCGTTTGACCTGGAGTCGCCGGAGGGCGCGCTGGTGTCGAACGTGGAGCGCGGCGGCCCGGCCGACAAGCTTGGCCTGAAGGCGGGCGACGTGATTCGCAAGATGAATGGCCAGAAGATTATTGCCTCCGGCGACCTGCCGGCAATGGTGGGCCTGGCCATGCCGGGTGATAAAGTAGCGCTTGAGGTCTGGCGCCAGGGTAAAACCGTGACGCTGGAAGGCAAGCTGGGTAATGCATCCGAGCGCAACGTGGCCGCTGTGCAGAACGATGAAGCGGCCGCCAAGCTGCGCCTTGGCCTGGCGCTGCGCCAGCTCGACCCGATGGAGCGCCGCGAATCGGGCCTGGCATCGGGCCTGCTGATCGAAGACGCCGGTGGCGCCGCTGCGGCCAGCGGCGTGCAGCCGGGCGACGTGCTGCTGTCGGTGAATGGCCGTCCGGTGAATACCGTGAACGATGTGCGCGACCTCGTGTCAAAATCGACGAAATCCGTAGCGCTGCTGATCCAGCGCGGCGAGGACCGCATCTTTATCCCGGTGCGCCTCGGTTAATAAAACAAGAAAGGTAAGACAATGCGCCTCCTGCTGGTAGAAGATGACACGATGATCGGCGAGGTAGTGCTCGACCTGCTCAGGGCAGAGCACTACGCCGTCGACTGGGTCAAGGATGGCGCCATGGCCGACACGGCCCTGCAGACCCAGACCTACGACCTGGTGCTGCTGGACCTGGGCCTGCCGAAGAAGGACGGCCTGGAAGTGCTGCGCTCGATGCGTGCGCGCAAGGAGCTGACCCCGGTGCTGGTTGCCACCGCGCGCGACGCGGTGGAGCAGCGCATCGCCGGCCTGGATGCCGGCGCCGACGACTATGTGCTCAAGCCTTACGACCTGGACGAGCTGCTGGCGCGCATCCGGGCCTTGCTGCGCCGCGCCGCCGGGCGCGCCGAACCGGTGTTCGAGCACAAGGGCGTGTCGATCAATCCGCAGACACGCGAAGTGATTGCCAACGGCCAGCCGGTCAGCCTGTCGGCCCGCGAATGGGCCGTGCTGGAGGCGCTGATTGCCCGTCCCGGCATCGTCCTGTCGCGCGCCCAGCTGGAAGAAAAGCTGTACAGCTGGAAGGACGAGGTCAACTCCAACGCAGTTGAAGTGTATATCCACGGCTTGCGCAAGAAGCTCGGGTCGGAACTGATCCAGAACGTGCGCGGCCTCGGCTACATGGTGCCTAAAGCATGATGATGGCGGTCCCGAAGGTCAACGTCACGCACTCGCTGCGTGGGCGCCTGCTATGGTTTTTGCTGGCGGCGATCACCATGGCGGCCGTGGCGCAGGCCATGATCGCCTACAGCTCGGCGCTGAACGACGCCGACCAGATCTTCGATTACCACATGCAGCAGATGGCCATGTCGCTGCGCTCCAATGCCCCGATGGCGGCCACCGGCAACCGCGACCCCAACGACCCCGGCAACGACGAGATGGTGGTGCAGGTGTGGACGCCGGACGGCATCCAGGTATTCCGCTCCCTGTCGCGTGCCGAGCTGCCGCAGCGCGCGGTGCTGGGCTTTTCCAACGTACGTGCCAACGGCACCACTTACCGCGTGTTCTCGGCGCAGACCGCGACCCAGACCATCCAGATCGCCCAGGACCTGGCCGTGCGCAAGCGCATGGCCGGCACGCTGGCGCTGCGTACCGTCGGTCCGATCGCGCTGATGGCGCCGGTGCTGATGCTGGTGGTTTGGTGGGTGGTGTCCGGTTCGCTGGCGCCGGTGGCCCGCGTTCAGCGCCAACTGGCCTTGCGCAAGGCAGACGATTTGTCGGAAGTATCAGACGCGGACTTGCCCGATGAAGTGCGGCCGCTGGTGCAGGAACTGAATCTGCTTTTCTCGCGCGTGCAGACGGCCTTCGAAGCGCAGCAGAACTTCGTGGCCGATGCGGCGCATGAGCTGCGCACGCCGTTGGCCGCGCTCAAGCTGCAGATCCTCAGCCTGGCGCGCGCCGATTGCAGTGAAGCGCGCGACGTGGCGATCGGCCGCTTGTCGGCCGGTGTGGAGCGCGCTTCGCGCCTGGTCGAGCAATTGCTGGTGCTGGCCCGCACCGAGGCGGCGGACGCCAAGCTGGAGCCGGTCAGCCTGACCGACCTCGCCAAGCGCGCGGTGGGGGACATGGCCGGCGCGGCACAGGCGCGCAATATCGACCTTGGGCTGGAGCAGGCCGACGAGGCGACGGTGCAGGGCCAGGGCGACGCCCTGGTGATCCTGCTGCGCAACCTGGTCGATAATGCGGTCAAGTACACGCCGGCAGGCGGCACAGTCGATGTGTCGGTGCTTGGCACGGACCGCGAACGCGGCGCGCGGCTGGTGGTGGAAGACAGCGGCCCCGGCATCGAGCCGGAAGAACGCGAGCGCGTATTCAACCGCTTCTATCGGGTGCCGGGCAGCGAGGCCCAGGGCAGCGGGCTTGGACTGGCCATCATCCGCGCCATCGCCGAACGGCACGGCGCCAGGCTGGCGCTGGACGCCTCGGAACGCCTGGGAGGCCTGAAAGTGACGGTGGAGTTTGCCCCGCGCTAGAATGTCGTTTTCGACAATCGGAGCAGGGCATGCAGAAGATCGGTTTCTCAGGGACTTTGGATCCCATCACCAACGGCCATATGTGGGTCATTGGCGAAGCGCGTTCCATTGCGGAGGAAGTGGTAGTCTTCCTGTCCGAGAACTCCACCAAGGCGCCTAAATTCTCGGCCGAAGAGCGCAAGGCCATCGTGCTGGCCAGTTGCGCGGAGCGGGGCTGGGACAATGTCAGCGTGCAGATCGTCAAGAGCGAATACACGGCGCGCGTGGCCAAGCGCAACGGCGTCGACTACCTGATCCGCGGCATCCGCAGCACCGCCGATTTCGATTACGAAAACCTGATCCAGCAAACCAATGTGGAAGTGATCGGCGGCGCCAAGACGCTGTTCGTGATGCCGCCGCGCGACCTCGGTTCGGTGAGCTCCAGCTTCGTCAAGGCGCTGGAAGGCCCGGTGGGCTGGAACTGGACCATGAAGAAATTCGTTCCTGCACCGGCCTACAAGGCCTGGATCCTGGCCTGGCTGCGCAAGGAGTGGGACAGCTTGTGGCGTGAACGCCCGCATTCGGCCGACTGGTTCGAACGCGTGACCGGGGACTCTGCCTACGGCGGCGCCGACCGCCATTACCACAACCTCGACCACCTGGTGCACGGCCTGGCGGAAATCCGCGGGTGGGCCGCCAATACCGGCGCCGCGCCGGCCGACGTGGCACTGGTCAAAGCCGCTTTCTGGTTCCACGATGCCGTGTATGCCCACGGCGCGGGCGATGTATCGAATGAAGAAGCGAGCGCCAGGCTGTGGCTGGGCAGCGGCCTGGAGCCGGACGCTGCGCGCGCCGACGATGTGGCGACGCTGATCCGCGCCACCGACCACTTCCAGGGCGGGACCATCGTGCATCCGCTGAAAGACACCATGTTGTCGGTGGACCTGGCCATCCTCGGCCAGGAGGCCGAGGTGTACCAGGCGTATGCGCGCGGCATCCGCGCCGAATACGCCCATGTGCCGGAAGAACGCTACAACAGCCAGCGCGCCCAGATCCTGGCGCACCTGCGTGGCAAGGCCGAAGCGGGTACGCTGTTTGCCGACCCGTTCTTCACCGATAACTACACTGCCGCGGCGATCGCGAACATGGGCGCCGAGCTGGCCCTAATTTCGAACAGGTAAGGGGAGCGCGAGTTCGCGCCAGAAGGTCTCCACTTCCTCCAGTGCGTTCGCTTTCGCGCACTTTTCGGAAACGGCGCTGAGGATGAATTCTTCTGCCGACATATGCTCTGCCGGCGCCCATTTGGCGATTGCGGAAATCACGTCGCCGGCCAGGTGAATCGTCATTGCAGCCATAGGACCTCCTCCGAGTGGGTTGTGATTCCACATTGCATCAATTGACCGGAGGAGACTTTGCGCTAAGTCAAACTCTACGCATGAGCCCGTGTCAACCTCGGAGCCTGACCCCAAGGTTGACACGGGCTGGGCCGTTGCCGGCTTAGAACTTCACGTGCAGGCGTGCGAAATACGCGACACCGTTCAGGCCGAACTGCACGCTCTCGTACTTGAAGCCGTTGTCGGTTTCGTTCGGGTCTTGCGGCGTCGGGTGCACGTCGAAGATGTTGGCGGCGCCGAAGCTCAGCTTGGCGTTCTTGTTGAACGCGTAGGTGAAGCCCAGGTCGGCCGAGGTCTTCGCTTCGTATTTCTGGTTCGCTACGCCGGCTGCGGTGCCGCTCCAGGTGCCCAGGGTTTGCGGGCCGAAGTGGATGATCTTGAAGTTGGTCTCCAGCGGGCCGGTCACGTAGTCGAAGCCCAGGGTGGCCTTGCGGCGCGGGCCGCCCTGTTCCAGGAACAGGCGTTCGCGTTCGGACAGCAGCACGTCTTCAAAGCCTTGCAGCGCGGCCGGGGCGTGGATGTCGGTCACTTCGGTCTTGCTGAAGTTGGCAGCCAGGAAGGTGGTCAGCTTGTTGCCGAACACGGTGCTCTTGTGCGATGCGGTCAGGTCCAGGCCCTGGGTCTTGGTGTCGACCGAGTTGACGAAGAATTGCGCACCGCCCACGCCCAGGGTCGCCAGCTTGGCGGCCAGGGTAGGGTAGTTCGATTCGTCGAACAGGCCGGACAGCACGATGCGGTCCTTGATCTTGATGTGGTACAGGTCGGCGGTCACGGACAGGTCGGCGTTCGGGGTCCAGGTGGCGCCGAGGGTGAAGCTGCGCGACTTTTCTTCCTTCAGCGGATCGAGGCCGGCTACCTTGCCCACCGGGCCCACGGCCGGGGTGATCGAGATATCGGTCGGCACGCCGCCCACGAAGTCGGTGTAGGTCGACGAGAAGTATGCCTGTTGCAGCGACGGTGCGCGGAAGCCGGTCGAGGCCGAGGCACGCAGCAGCACCGGATCGGTGACACGGTAGCTGCCGGCGATCTTGCCGGTCACGGTGGAGCCGAAGTCGCTGTACTTCTCCCAGCGCAGTGCGCCTTGCAGGCGGGCCTTCTGGGTCAGGTCGGCTTCCAGGTCGATGTAGGCGGCGGTGCTATGGCGCTTGGCGTTGGTCACGTCGCCCGGCTGGAAGCCGGGGAAGCCCTGGCTGCCGGCATTGCCGCCGCCGGCGCCGTCGGCGTCGATGTAGGAGCCAGGCTCGCCGGCGTAGATCTTGTACTTCTCGGCGCGGTACTCGCCGCCGAAGGCCACGTTCAGGCCTTCGCCAACCAGGCCTTCGAAGTAGCGGTTCATGTCGAAGTTGGTGGTCGACTGCTGGAAGGAGAAGCCGCCTGCATCGAAGGAACTTGCGCTGACGCCTTTGCCGCCGTTCAGCAGGTCGAGGTTGGCGATGGAAGCGTTCAGGGTGTTGCTGATGTTGTACTTCAGGCGGTTGTAGCCGTAGGTTTGCGACAGGTCGGCATTCCAGTCGCCGACCTTCTGCTTGTAGCCAAAGATGGCGTAGCGGTCATCCAGGTCGCCGTTGATGAACGGGACGAAGCCGTTCGGGTACATGGCGGCGGAGTTGCGGGTCGGGATGTCGTCGGTGCCATTGCGCGCCCAAGCGCCACTGGAAGCGTCGCGCTGCTGCACGCCGCCGGTGAAGTAGACGCGGCCAGGTCCGGCCGGGATCTCGCCGTTGACGTAGACGGTCTTGTTCTTGGACTTGGAGTCGCCGATGGTGCGCGGATTGCCCTCTTCGGCGCGATTGGAGCGGCCGCGGTCCAGGTATTCGCCGGTGATGCCGACGGTGCCGCCAGCCACGGCGAAGCCGCAGTAGGCCGATGCCAGCCAGTTCTTGCCGTCGCCCGCGCCGTACTGGCCGTAGCCGACTGCCGATTCGCAGCCCACGTTCTTTTTCAGGCCGATGTCCATCACGCCGGCAATCGCGTCGGAGCCGTATTGCGCTGCGGCACCGTCGCGCAGCACTTGCACGTCCTTGATTGCCATCACAGGAATGGCGTTCATGTCGGTACCGGTGGCGCCGCGGTTGCGCGCGCCGAAGATGTTGACCAGGGAGGAGGTGTGGCGGCGCTTGCCGTTCACCAGCACCAGGGTCTGGTCCGAGCTCAGGCCGCGCAGCGCGGCGGAGTCCACCAGGTCGGCGCCGTCCGCGCCGGTCTGGCGGGTCGAGTTGAACGATGGGGAAATGAAAGTCAGGGTTTGTGCCAGGTCGAACTGCGCGCCTTGCTCGGAAGCCTTGGTCAGGGAAATGACATCGACCGGCGCCACAGTGTCGGTCAGGGAACTGGTCGCGCGGCGCGAGCCAACCACGTTCACCACGGTCATGTCGCCGGAAGCGGCTTGGGTTTGCGCTGCCACAGGCAGGGCGGACAGGGCGCCCGCGCCATACAGGGCAGTGAGGACGGCTTTACGCAGAATCGAATGACTTGACAATTTTTTGCTCCTAGGAAAAATTGCCTTCAATTCTAGCCGAACTACATTTGTGCAGCGTTCACAAATGACAAGTTTACGTTGCAACTACGCCACTCCGGCGCTGCGGATCATACGTATTCCGCCGCGCCGCCGATCAGGATGCGGTCGCCGTCCAACCGGGTACGCAGCAGGCAGGGCTGGCCGAGTTGGGCGCCCTGGTAGAGGTCGAGCGAGCGGCCGAGGTGGACGGTAAGGGCGCCGGCGGCGACGCCAGTGGCGCTGTCTTCGATTGCCGGATCGAGGTGGTTGAAGTTGCGTCCCTCATAAGTGCCGTCGGCGCGGCGGCACCATGCGTAGATGCCGTTCACCCCGTTTGCCTTGCCCCACTCAACGATGGCAGCCAGGTCCGGGCGCAGTGCCCGTAACGTGGCGCTGTCGGCGACTTCAACCAGCATTTTGGGGCTGCCCACCGACGCGACTCCAGGCGGCGAGGCGATCGCCAGGCCGGGCGCGGCCAGCAGGCGTTCAGCCAGGTTGGCGGGTAGTGCGACTTCCGGTGCGGCCTGGGGCGCCAGGCTGGCGAAGATGCCGGCGTCGCTGCGCGTCAGTACCAGCTCCTGGTTGCGCATTGCGGTCCGCACGGCCATCGGGCCGCATGAGTTGGCCAGCAGTACGCGCGCAGCGGCCAAGGTGGCATGCAGGCAGAGGGGCGAGCGGGTGTGCGGGTAGTAGTAATCCAGCGTTCCGCCATCGACAAATACGCAAGCGCTTTTATTGGCCGCCGTGGCGAAAGCCTGCCTTTCCCCGGCAGCGGCCGGGCCGTCGAGAATCACGAGCGCTGCATTACCCTCGCCGGGCCTGATCCCGAAGCATTTCAGTTCATAAATAGCCATCGGCGCAGCATACAACAGGGTGGCGCGGGATGCTGGCGGCGGTGTAGAATACTGTATGGATATACAGTCATCGCGCGCCGGGCTGCCCGCCTATGCGGAGCTGTTTTGCCTGACAAACTTTTCATTCTTGCATGGCGCCTCCCATGCCGAAGAACTGGTGGAGCGCGCGGTAAAGCTCGGCTATGACGCGCTGGCCATCACGGACGAATGTTCGCTGGCCGGCGTGGTGCGTGCGCATGGCGAGGCCAGGCAGGCTGGCCTGAAGCTGCTGATCGGCGCCCATTTCCACCTGACGCATCCAGATGGCAGTCCCGCGCTCTCGCTGCTGGCGCTGGCCACCAACCGCAATGGCTACGGCAACCTGTCGGAAATGATCACCCTGGGCCGCATGCGCGCCGGCAAAGGCAGCTACGAGCTTCACCCTGATGATTTCGCCAGTCCGCCGCCGGAGCGCGAACACTTGCGCGGCCTGCCGGATTGCCTGCTGCTCCTGCTGCCTGAATACCCGGCGGAGGTGGAGCGCCTGCACCAGCAGGCTTCCTGGATGGTGGCCACTTTTGGTGAGCGCACCTGGCTCGCCACGACCATGCTGGGCCGCGCCTTCGACGAGGCGCACGGTGCAGCGATCGAGGAAGTCTCGCTGCAGCACGCCTTGCCGACGGTTGCGGCCGGTCACGTGTGCATGCATGTGCGTTCGCGCAAGCCGCTGCACGATACATTGACGGCGGTGCGGCTCGGCAAGCCGGTCAGCGAATGCGGTTATGAACTGGGGCAGAACGCCGAACAGCATTTGCGCTCCCGGCTGCGGCTGGCCAACGTCTATCCGGCGGAGGCGCTGGAAGAGACCATGCGCATCGCCGACATGTGCAAGTTTTCGCTGGAAGAGCTGCGCTATGAATACCCGAACGAATTGATCCCGCCGGGACATACGCCATCCAGCTTCCTGCGCCAGGAAACCTATATCGGCGCCCACCGCCGCTATTCGGCCGGGGTGCCGGCCAACGTGCAGAACCAGATCGAGGAAGAACTGGCACTGGCTGCGCAACTGAAATATGAGTACTTCTTCCTGACCGTGTACGACATCGTGCGCTATGCGCGCTCGCAGGAAATCCTGTGCCAGGGGCGCGGCTCGGCTGCCAATTCAGCGGTCTGCTACTGCCTTGGGATTACCGAAGTCGATCCCGCGCTGGGCAATAGCGTGGTAGGCCGCTTCATGTCGATCGAGCGCGATGAGCCGCCCGACATCGACGTCGACTTCGAGCACCAGCGCCGGGAAGAGGTCATCCAGTACATCTATCGAAAATATGGCCGTCACCGCACTGCGCTGGCCGCAACCGTCATCTGCTATCGCACCAAGAGTGCGCTGCGCGACAGTGGCAAGGCGCTTGGCGTCGACCTGGAGATTGTCGAGAAGGTGGCCAAGTCGCACCGCTGGTTCGACCGCAAGCACGAGCTGATGGAACGTTTTGCCGAATGCGGGCTGGACCCGGAATCGCCAGTGGCCCACCAATGGGCCCACCTGGCGCTGCAATTCCTCAGCTTCCCGCGCCACCTGTCGCAGCACGTCGGCGGTTTCGTCATTTCGCAGGACAAGCTGTCGCGCCTGGTGCCCATCGAGAACGCAGCCATGGAAGAGCGCAGTGTGATCCAGTGGGACAAGGATGACCTGGAAGAGCTGGGCTTGCTGAAGGTGGACGTGCTGGCGCTGGGCATGCTGTCCGCGTTGCGCCGCGCCTTCGACCTGGTCAGCGCGCGCCGTGGCGAAATCTTCACCATGCAGGACGTGCCGCGCGAAGACCGCGCCACCTACGAGATGATCTGCCAGGCCGACACCATTGGCGTGTTCCAGATCGAATCACGGGCGCAAATGAGCATGCTGCCGCGCCTGAAACCGCAAGTGTTTTACGACCTGGTGATCGAGGTCGCCATCGTGCGGCCCGGCCCGATCCAGGGCGGCATGGTGCACCCTTACCTGCAACGGCGCATGGGCAAGGTGCCGGTCGATTTTCCACCAGGGTTGAAGAAGGCGCTGGGCCGCACGCTGGGCGTGCCGATTTTCCAGGAGCAGGTGATGCAGGTAGTGATCGATGCCGCCGGTTTCACGCCAGGCGAGGCCGACCAGTTGCGGCGTTCGATGGCCGCATGGAAGCGCAAGGGCGGCCTGGAAAAATACCAGACGCGCATCGTGTCGGGCATGGTGGACCGAGGCTATGAGGAAGCCTTTGCCTTGCAGATCTGCCAGCAGATACAAGGCTTCGGCGAATACGGCTTCCCCGAATCGCACGCGGCCAGCTTTGCCTGGCTGACGTACGTGAGCTCGTGGATCAAGTGCCATGAACCGGCCGCCTTCCTGTGTGCGCTGCTGAACAGCCAGCCGATGGGCTTCTATTCGCCTTCGCAACTGGTGCAGGATGCGAAGCGGCATGGCATTGAAGTGCGGCCGGTCGACATCATGTGCAGCGGCTGGGAATCATCGCTGGAAGAGCGGGCAGGGGAAGCGCAGCCTGCGGTGCGGCTCGGCATGTCCCTGCTGCGCGGCATGCGCGCCGAAGCGGCGCTGCGTATCGAAGAAACGCGCGCGATCAGGCCGTTTGCCAGCGTGACCGAACTGGCGCGGCGCGCTGACCTCGATCGCCACGACCTGCAGGTGCTGGCCGGCGGCAATGCCTTGCGCTCGCTGGCCGGCAACCGGCGCCAGGCGCTGTGGGATGCTGCGGGCGCGGTGCCGGACAAGGATCTGCTGCGACCGACCGAAGTGGAGGAAGAGGTCCCGCAACTGGTGCCGCCCACCGAGGGCGAGGAAATCCTCGGCGACTACCGCTCGCAGGGCTTGACGCTGGGCCGCCATCCACTGGCGCTGCTGCGCCCGGCGCTGCTGGCCAAGCGCTTCCTCCCGGCCGAGGTGCTGAACACCTTCAGCAACAACCAGCTGGCGCGCGGCGCCGGCATCGTCACCGGCCGCCAGCGGCCAGGCACCGCCAAGGGCGTTCTGTTCGTCACCATCGAAGACGAAACCGGCTACGTCAACGTGATCGTCTGGCCGGACCTGGTGGAAAAATACCGGCGCGAAGTGCTGGGATCTTCGCTGCTCGGCGTGTACGGCGTGTGGCAGCAGGAAGGCATCGTGCGCCACCTGGTTGCGCGCCGCCTGGTCGACCTGTCGCACCTGCTTGGCCGGCTGCCGACCGCCAGCCGCGACTTCCAATAATGGTGCGAAGTGCGCCAGTGATTTTTGACGACAATGTGCGCGGGTATAGGGTGATAAAATTTTTGCATGAATGGAAAATTGATATCGCTTTTTGCTTTGTGCCTGCTGGCTGCCTGCCAGCGAACACCGGAAACCAAACCAGCCGCCCCGAAAGGCGTCGCGGCGGCCGCTTCCAAAGAACAGGATCTTGAAACGGCTTTGTCGCGTGCCGTGTTCGGCGATGCTGCGCTTGTCAATGGCCGCGAAGTGCTGGGTGTTAAAGAATTAGAAAACGGTAAGGCGGCGCTGATTATCGGCGAAATACCTCCCGACAGTCCTGAGCCCGGCATGCGCGATATGGCGCAGCAGGCGACGATCAGCGCCTACCTGCTGGACAAGGTCAACGGGAAATGGACGGTGACCCGGCGGCACGAGTCGATCGCCGACATGGGCAGCAATGGCTTCGCCGGGGACCTGACCTGGGTGATGCTGGGGGCTGGCAGGCCAGGCTTCGCGATCGTCGACCAAAGCGGCAATCGCGGACAGTCGGTGAATTCGTTGGCGCTGTTCGACCTGACAGCGAAAAACATGCGCACACTGGCCAACAACACGATCCTCATCCACTCGGATAATGAGGGCGACTGCGGGGACGAACGCCAGCATTGCTGGGATATCAGCGGCCAATGGCAGCTGGTGCAGAAACCCGGGCAGCCTTTCGCGGACCTGGAGATCACCTTTACGGGCGTCGATGAAAAGCGGCCGCAAGAGGCACAGGACAAGGCCGATGAGATGGCGAAAAACGCCGCTGTCGAACCGTCATACGAAGAGTATGTCGCCGCCCTCGGGCCGCGCGACAAGCGTCAGATCAAATCAACGGCCCGCTATTCCCTGGACGAGAAGGGAGTTCGTCTGACTGGTGGCGAAAATGCTGCTGAGGTATCTCAAAGTGAATAAGCTGGTATTGCTTGGTGCTTTAATGTTGCTTACTGCCTGCACCAAAAAAGCGGAGCCGCCGGCAGTGGGCGAGGCGGTCACGGCATCGGCTGCGGCGGCAGTGGTGACGAAGCCCGTGGCCGATCCCAAGGCCGCCCGCATGATGGAACTTCTGCGGGTCGTGTATGGCGACAAGGCTGCGCACGAAAATTACCTGGACGTTGAGTTGCCGGATGTGGAAAAGCGCAATGAACTGAGTCTCTATCGCATCGAGCCGGTCGCAATGCGCGAGCTGCCGGATGGCAGGGTAGCCGTTGTCGCCAACGCGCAAATGGTCGATTCGAATGGGGAAGCAATGGCTTACCATGTCACGACCGGCCTGCTGAATGCATACATCCTGCGCCGGGAAGGTGGCATATGGAAGGTCGAAGCGCGCCATGAAAACGTCGCATCTCTCGGCTCGAGCGGTAGCTTTGGCGAGGTGGAGTGGGTGTCGCTGGGCGAAGGCAAGCCTGGATTCATCGTGCACCATGGCGGCATCTGGCAGGGGTACTCAATCAACCTGATTTCCGTGTTTGACCTGGCCGACGGCAACTTGCACGACTTGGCTGGCGACGTGTCGCTGTCTTCGGAAAATGAAGGGGCCTGCGGCGAGGAAACCTCGCATTGCTGGTCGGTTGAAGGCAAATGGAAATTCGAGAAGCGCGAAGGCGCGCCGTACGACGACCTGGTGCTGCGCTTTGCCGGCTACGACGAGGAGCGAGCCGAGAGTGCGCCGGAGACCGAGTTACGCAAGCGAAAAGACGTAGCCGGTATGGCACGCTACAAATTCGATGGTGGCCGGTACGTGCTGGTTGAAGGAGAGAACATTGTCCCGGGAGTTTGACATACGGCCAGCAGTGGTCGATGACGCGGCGGCGATCAGCGCATTGATCCTGTCGCTGCAGCCTTACCTGACGATTGAGCCGGATGGCAGCGGCGCGGAAGAATTCCTGGTATCGCTGTCGCCCGATATCATCCGCCGCAACCTGAAAGACGATCACTACCACTACCAGTTGGCCTTCGACGGAGACGCGCTGGCTGGCGTCGTCGCGGTGCGCGACAACACCCACCTGTTCAGTCTTTACGTCGGTTCGTCCTGGCACGGGCAGGGCGTGGGTAGGCGGCTTTGGCACGTCGCGCGGGATGCGGCGCTGGCGCGCGGCAACCCGGGCAGCTTCACCGTCAATTCTTCAAGCTTCGCCGAAGCCATGTACCGCCACCTGGGCTTTACGGCAAGCGGTCCGGTGGCGGAAATGCACGGGATACGTTTTATCCCGATGCGGCTGGAGCTTTAGCGCGAGCTCTGGTCCAGATGGCTTGGGCCACTGGTCGTGCTGCTGGTGCCGTAGAAGTTGTGCAGCTCAGTTGCCCAGGTCTGGTTGGCCATATCCGGCCAATGGTTCTTGTCGAAGCCGGGCGCCTGTTCGATGCGTTCCTTCTCGATATTCAGCGTCATGCGGTGATTGGAAGTGTCAAGCGACAGTGCTTCGAACGGCACCGCAAACAGCTTTTCGCCGATGCCCAGCACGCCGCCGGACGCCATCACCACATAGGCGATATGCCCGGTTTGCATGTCAAGCATGATCTCCTTGACCGTGCCCAGATGTTCATTCTGCAGGTTATGGACATGGTCGCCGATCAGGGTGTCCGCGCCCATCAGGCGGGGACCTGGACCCTGGTGGCCAGTGTCGACATAGTTGCCATATTCGTCGCGATCCAGACTCATGGTGGCCTCCTGTTGAAATAAAGATATTGTTGCTTCCTGACGGGGCCAGGGTCTGTTCGGTGCCGCACGCATTCGGGGTCAAAATAGGCTATAATTTCAATTTCCCGCTGCGCGCCTCCCCGGCGCCGATCTCGCAATGACCAAATTTGTCTTCGTCACTGGTGGCGTTGTGTCGTCCCTTGGTAAAGGGATTGCCGCCGCCTCCCTCGCCGCGATCCTCGAATCGCGTGGCCTCAAAGTCACCATGCTCAAGCTGGACCCGTACATCAACGTGGACCCAGGCACCATGAGCCCCATGCAGCACGGTGAAGTTTTCGTTACCGATGATGGTGCTGAGACTGACCTGGACCTCGGTCACTACGAGCGTTTCATCTCCACCCGCATGCGCAAGGTGAACAACTTCACCACCGGCCAGATCTACGAATCGGTGATCCGCAAGGAACGCCGCGGCGAGTACCTGGGCAAGACCGTGCAGGTGATCCCGCACATCACCAATGAAATCCAGGATTACATCCGCCGTGGCGCGGAAGGCTACGATGTCGCCCTGTGCGAAATCGGCGGCACCGTCGGCGATATCGAATCGCTGCCATTCCTGGAAGCCGCCCGCCAGCTGTCGCTGCGCGCAGGCCGCAAGAATTCCGCTTTCGTTCACCTGACCCTGGTGCCGTACATCGCATCGGCCGGCGAACTGAAGACCAAGCCTACTCAGCACTCGGTACAGAAGCTGCGCGAAATCGGTATTTCCCCGAACGCGCTGCTGTGCCGCGCCGACCGCAAGATTCCGGAAGACGAAGTGGCGAAGATCTCGCTGTTCTCGAACATCGAAGAACGCGCCGTGATCTCGGTATGGGACGTGGACACCATCTACAAAGTGCCGCAGATGCTGCACGACCAGGGCCTGGACGCGATCATCTGCGAGGCACTGGACCTGAACCCGGCGCCGGCCGACTTGTCGATGTGGGCAAAGCTGATCCACAACCTGGAAAACCCGAAAGCGGAAGTGTCGATCGGCATGGTGGGCAAGTACGTCGAACTGACCGAATCCTACAAGTCGCTGACCGAAGCGCTGCGCCACGCCGGCCTGCACACCGAGTCGCGCGTCAACATCGAGTACATCGACTCGGAAGAGATCGAGACCAAGGGCGTCGCGGAGCTGGCCAAGTTCGACGCGATCCTGGTGCCGGGCGGCTTCGGCAAGCGCGGCGTGGAAGGCAAGATCAAGGCGGCGCAATTCGCCCGTGAATCCAAAGTGCCTTACCTGGGCATCTGCCTGGGCATGCAGGTCGCGCTGATCGAATACGCGCGCCACATGGCCGGCTTCACCAAGGCCAACTCCACCGAGTTCGAGCCGGACACCGAGCAGCCGCTGGTGGCACTGATCGACGAATGGCAGAACGAAGACGGCAAGATCGAGAAGCGCGACGCCAACTCCGACCTGGGCGGCACCATGCGCCTGGGTGCGCAGACCTGCGAAGTGAAGCCAGGCACCCTGGCTTCCGAAATCTACGGCAGCGTGGTGACCGAGCGTCACCGTCACCGCTATGAAGCAAACAACCATTACCTGGCCCGTGTTGAAGAAGCCGGCCTGGTGGTGGCAGCGCGCACCCCGAACGAGAACCTGTGCGAGATCATGGAACTGCCTCGCACCGGCGCCAATTCGCACCCATGGTATATGGGCGTGCAGTACCACCCTGAATTCAAATCGACCCCGCGTGATGGCCACCCGCTGTTCACGTCCTTCATCAAGGCAGCCCTGGCGCATAAAGCCGCCGCAGGCAAGCCGGCCCTGAAGGCAGTCGAAACCAAGGAGAACGTCGCATGAAGCTGTGTGGATTCGATGTAGGCCTGGATAAACCATTCTTCCTGATCGCCGGCACCTGCGTGATCGAGTCGCGCCAGATGGCGTTCGACACCGCCGGCGCGCTGAAGGAAATGACTGCTGAACTGGGCATCCCGTTCATCTACAAGTCGTCCTTCGACAAAGCAAACCGCACCTCCGGTACCTCGTACCGTGGCCCGGGCATGGAAAAGGGCCTGGAGATCCTGGGCGACGTCAAGCGCGAGCTGGAAGTGCCGGTGCTGACCGACGTGCACACCGTGGAAGAAATCGCCGCCGTGTCGTCCGTGGTCGACGTGATCCAGACCCCGGCCTTCCTGTGCCGCCAGACCGACTTCATCACCGCCTGCGCCGAATCCGGCCTGCCGGTCAATATCAAGAAGGGCCAGTTCCTGTCGCCGCACGAGATGAAGAACGTGATCGACAAGGCGCGTGCCGCTGCCAAGGCCAAGGGCCTGAATGAAGACAACTTCATGGCGTGCGAGCGCGGCGCTTCCTTCGGCTACAACAACCTGGTGTCGGACATGCGTTCGCTCGCCATCATGCGCGAAACCGGCGCACCGGTGGTGTTCGACGCGACCCACTCGGTGCAGCTGCCGGGCGGCCAGGGCGGCTCGTCGGGCGGCATGCGCGACATGGTGCCTGTGCTGTCGCGCGCAGCCGTTGCCGTGGGCGTAGCCGGCCTGTTCATGGAAACCCACCCGGTTCCTGCACAAGCGCTGTCGGACGGCCCAAATGCCGTGCCGCTCGGCCGCATGAAAGAACTGCTGTCCGTTCTGATCGAACTGGATCGCGTCACCAAGAAGGCTGGTTTCCTCGAATCCAACTTCAACTAAGTCATATCCAAAAGGGCCGCTTTATTTGCGGCCTTTTTTTGGCCCCGTCTGTTATTCTTGCAACAATTTTGCCCCAGATATTTGCTTTAACTTTGGAGAAAACACATGAGTGCAATCGTTGACATCATCGGCCGCGAAGTAATCGATTCGCGCGGCAATCCGACCGTGGAATGCGACGTCCTGCTGGAATCCGGCGTCATGGGCCGTGCCGCAGTGCCGTCCGGCGCATCCACCGGTTCGCGCGAAGCGATCGAACTGCGCGACGGCGATGCCAAGCGCTACTTCGGCAAGGGCGTGCTGAAAGCCTGCGAAAACATCAATACCGAAATCTCGGAAGCCATCATGGGCCTGGACGCCAATGAGCAGGCTTTCCTGGACCGTACCCTGATCGAACTGGACGGCACCGAGAACAAGTCCCGCCTGGGCGCCAACGCCATGCTGGCAGTGTCGATGGCTGTCGCCAAGGCCGCAGCTGAAGAAGCCGGCCTGCCGCTGTACCGCTACTTCGGCGGCTCGGGCGCGATGCAGATGCCAGTGCCGATGATGAACGTGATCAACGGCGGCGCGCACGCCGACAACAACCTGGACATCCAGGAATTCATGATCATCCCGGTGGGCGCTCCATCCTTCAAGGAAGCCGTGCGTTACGGCGCCGAAGTGTTCCACACCCTGAAGAAGATCCTGCACAAAAACGGCATGAACACCGCCGTGGGCGACGAAGGCGGCTTCGCTCCTTCGCTGGCTTCGCACGAAGAAGCGATCAAGCTGATCATGCAAGCGATCGAAGAAGCCGGCTACGAAGCGGGCACCCAGATCGCCATCGGCCTGGATTGCGCTGCGTCCGAATTCTACAAGGACGGCAAGTACCACCTGGAAGGCGAAGGCATGGTGCTGTCGGCTGAAGAGTTCACCAACCTGCTGGCTACCTGGTGCGACAAGTACCCGATCATCTCGATCGAAGACGCGATGCACGAAGGCGACTGGGCCGGCTGGGCACACCTGACCCAGGCCCTGGGCAAGAAAGTGCAGCTGGTAGGCGACGACCTGTTCGTCACCAACACCAAGATCCTGAAAGAAGGCATCCAGAAGGACATCGCCAACTCGATCCTGATCAAGATTAACCAGATCGGCACCCTGACCGAAACCTTCGCAGCAATCGAAATGGCCAAGCGCGCCGGCTACACCGCCGTGATCTCGCACCGTTCCGGCGAAACCGAAGATTCGACCATCGCCGATATCGCTGTCGGCACCAACGCGCTGCAGATCAAGACTGGCTCCATGTCCCGTTCGGACCGCATGGCCAAGTACAACCAGCTGCTGCGCATTGAAGAAGACCTGGGCGATATCGCTTCCTACCCAGGCCGCGATGCGTTCTATAATCTGAAGTAATTAAGTACCCACCGGCCGGGACTTCCCGGCCGGTTTAGTTTTGACCCAATGCGCCTGATTTCTGTAGCCCTTGCCCTGTTGCTCTTGCTGATCCAATACCCGCTTTGGCTGGGGAAGGGCGGCTGGCTGCGTGTGGCGGAACTGGAGAAAGAGGTCGCGGCTGCGCAGGAAAAGAATGAAGGCCTGCGTCAGCGCAATGCCAAGCTGGCCTCTGAAGTGAATGACCTCAAAGACGGCACCGGCGCCGTCGAAGAGCGTGCCCGCTTTGAGCTGAGCATGATCAAGCAGAACGAAATCTACGTTCAAATTCTCGGCAAGGACCAAGCCAAGCCAGCGCCCCCGGATTCCAATTAAAAAGTCGGGGTCAGGTCTGGCAAACGGACA
>CBHREK010000026.1:0-132348 GCA_966077345.1 uncultured Duganella sp. | reverse complement strand
GGCATGTGGTACAAGCCGACGAACCTGGCAAAAACCAGTAAGGAACTCAACGACGCAGTAACCGGAACGCTTGAAAAACTGAAAGGTGAAAAATGGGGCTTGATCAAGGAGGGGATGGGCGAGCTGGCCGAAGTCGCCAAGACGAAAGTTGGCGCTGCCGCTGAAAAGAAAGTCGCCGGATTACTTGCCCGTTCGGTCGCGAAGAATGTTGTGGGGGGCGCTGCGGTTGTTGGTACGGCCGGCACGGTCGGCACCGTAGTGGAAGCGGGCATGCTGGCGTGGACGGTATCGGATGTATTGAGTACTGCGGAGGAGCTAGCGGCACTGGCCGGAGCGCAGGGCCTTGCCGTACTGGAGAACATTAAGGACTCCGTTAATATCAAAGCCAAGGCTGAGGAATTACTCAACGACTATAAGACTAAGCCTGACAAGGCGTTGGCTGACACCATGACGACGCTCAGCAAATTTAACCGATGCTTGCAGGCCAAGCGCTGTGAGTTAGTGCCGATGAAAAATACTCCGGCATGGGATGCGGCGAAGTCGGGGAAGGGGTGCTGCCCGGGCCAGACGGGGCACCATCTGCTTCCCAAGGAGATGTTTAAGCGCAAAATAGACGTTCCGGTTGTACCTGAAAAGTTGGTTAAGGGCGGTCCGAATAAGGGAAATCCTAAAACCAAGTCAGTAGATGATCCGACCAATTGTGCTGAATATACGGATAGCGTGCATGATAATGCCCCTGTAGTTTGCGTGGAGGGGACTAATAATACGCATGGTAGCCATGGCGATATTCATAACCGAATTGAAAGATTAATGGAAAATCACCGGTCAAGAAATCCAGGCAATGATCATATCAATAATTCGGAAGCGATCAATGCTGCCGTTACATCTCATAACGAAACATTTAAGCCTGCCTGTAATCCTGATTGTCTTGCGGCGCAGTTGCATTCTTATTATGATAAATTGTGTTCTGGGAAAATGAAGCCAAGAGGTGCAAAGGTGCAGATATTGAAAGCGATAAGGTTGAACATCAGATTTTAGTAGATTAGAAAGATACATATGAAATTGGATTATGAGTTCTACGAAAAATATTTCAAAGGGTATTTCCTTA
This sequence comes from uncultured Duganella sp., assembly GCA_966077345.1. Classification (GTDB taxonomy): domain Bacteria; phylum Pseudomonadota; class Gammaproteobacteria; order Burkholderiales; family Burkholderiaceae_D; genus Rugamonas. Next base: position 131,240 of record CBHREK010000026.1, on the reverse strand, counting down.
TTGACTGCGTTGTCAGGAATAGGAGTATGCTTTATTTCGTACTTCAACAGGAAGATGATGGTGATGATTCATCGACACCCATGACACGGATCGTTTTGTGCACAGATAGGCCAGGTGTGCAGCCATGGGGTCATGTGCTATTCAAAGGTATGCGGAGGCTGCTTGCAGGTGTATCTCTCGTTCCGAAAGAGCAATTTGTTGGTGTGACAATTAATGGTCGTGTCTATGTTATAGGTGCCGGTGAAAATGATTATGAGAGTGACCTCAAGGGTGTTGACTCTAGGCAACTGAAAGAGCAGAATGCAAGTGCAGATCAATACCTACTGCGTGGTGCTATAAGCAAGCTTCGTACGATCGATGGTCGCCTCTACGTATGCGGTCTTGGGCGAACTGTTATTCATCGGATAGAGAAGAATGAATGGCATTACCATCTTGACTTCCCTAAAAACAAGCACTTCCTCGATCCGGTTGGCTTTGAGGATATCGACGGTTTTTCTGAAAAGGATATTTATGCTGTAGGGGGGAAGGGGGACGTATGGCATTTCGACGGAGTACAGTGGAAACAAATTGCCTTCCCCAGTAATATGGATTTGTGGGCCGTTTGTTGTGCTGGCGATGGTGAAGTATATATTGGTGCGGAATCCGGTACTGTATTCAAAGGCCGCAATAACAAATGGAAAATGATCTCGCGCGGTGATATGTCGCTTCCATTCAAGGACATGGTCTGGTACCAGGGTAGAGTCTGGTGTACGTCCGATTATGGTTTGTGGGTCATCGACAAAGATAAGGTACACCAGGCCGATGTGCCAGCTAGTGTTAGCTCCTGTTCCGGACATTTATCGGTGGGCGATGGCGTCATGCTTCTTGCCGGCATGTACGGAGCCGCTTTGCATAATGGCGAAGAGTGGAAACGGATCATCGATTACAGTGATTTCGCGTAGGAATTCAGATACGGCCGCTTTCGTAACTTTCGTAGGGGACTCGAACTGAAAATCCAGTCGCGGAGTACAGTTTCTTCCCACGATTAACTGTTTCCGAACTAATCCCCTTCCTCCGCCAGGTTTATCGAAGCGGCCGGCTTGTGTTGTGCAGTGGGCTATCACTTGGATGCAGGCGTTTGTGCTTTGCGCGCAAACATGGACCATTTCCAGGAAAGCGGCTTCTATAGTTTGAGCTCTGATCCGATTGTGGCGGCCATGCCGCCAGACGACAACCATGGTCAAGAGAGGTTGGAGCAATGGGTGTTGTACGCAGTGCGCGAGTGCGCGCGTCGCATGGCACAGCCTTTGTCGTTAGTCGACGCCCCTCGTACAGTGCTGATTGTTATCGGTCCAGACAAATCGCGCGTGCATGCCGATGTGTGGGCGATTGCCGATGTGCCGGTCGCCGCCATGGACTGGATCAGCACAGGGCAGGTCGCCCAGCTGCAGTTCGGGGGGGATCACGAGAATGGCGCAGGTCGAGTTCATCGAGCCGATGATCAGTGAGAGCCGGACGCTGAAGGTCCGCTTTTCGCTGCCGAACCCGGACGGCGCGCTGTGGCCGGGATTGTACGGCACGGCCGACATCACGGCGCCAGGCCGTAAAGCACTGACCGTGCCTTCGTCGCTGTTGGCAACACATACCCGGTAGCCCATGGCCAGACCCAGGCCCCGAAGCAAGCCTTGTTCCTGTGTGTGCGTTTGATCGCTCTCTGTTGCCACCAGATGATGCCAGGCCAAGGCTGTGTGCCTCCTGACGGCTCGAGCACGCGCGCACGGGCCTCTGAGTCAAGATGTTGCATGATATCTCCTGTTTCGGGTGCTGCTAGCTCGCCCACTGCCACGCCCAGCGCGCCCACCAGAATCCGCCCACAGCCAGCAGCATCAAGACGCCGATGCTGCGGAAACGATGCCGGATGCTCATGCCTGGCGGTCCCGCCTTCTTACCGTGGCACATCGACGCGATCAGGTTCTCGCGGTGCAACCAGCTGCTGGCGAAGACGGCGGCGATGTGGACAACGACGATGGCAAGCATCAGGTTCGCCAACGCCTCATGGATATCCTCCCAGCGGTCGGTGCTCGTCTCCTGCAGCGCAACCCAGCCGCTCACTGCGACCGCGGCGCCAGTTGCGAGAAGGGCGACAATGGCCAGTCCGCCAGCTGGGTTATGCCCGGTGAAGTGTTGCGGCGTGCCCGAGATGAGGGAACGGAGATACGCGAGGGCCGCCGCCGGACCACGGACGAAATTCGCGAACCGGGCGTAGCGTGTACCAACGACGCCCCAGAAGACGCGAAATACGATAAGGCCCGCTGTCGTGTAGCCTAAGGCGACGTGTACCGGGCGCCAGATCCTCTCTTCGGAAGTCAGGTAAGCGCCGACAAAGCAAACAACGATGAGCCAGTGAAAAACGCGGACGGGAACGTCCCAGACGAGGATTTTGCCGTCGTCCACAGCGTGTTGCGAGTCTGTCCTGAGCATATTGCCTCCCCGCCGACAGCGCATTCTGCGCGCGCATGCGACAGCATTGATCGACCAGGCCATGTTATGGCTGGCCACCGGCAATATCCATGATCTATGTCAATCCGGCAGGCGACAGACGTTGATGCGCTCGTCGAGGGGTCGTTGAGGCGCTATTTCTCCGCTCCGAGCGCTTCGGCAAGCTTTCGGTCCAGGCCGTAGGCATCTGGCAGGAAGATGGCGCGGCCTTGCCGATCGGTGATCGCGGTCGCATACAGGAGAAGCACGGTAATTGGCGTCTTGAGCGCGACGATCCTGGTTGGTCCTGGCTCCATGGCCGCAAGGACGCTAAGCCGGTTCCAGCGCTGGTCATCGCGCAGCGCGAATATTGCGAGTTCGTCGGGATGTTCAAGCCGGATACAGCCGTGACTGAGGTCGCGCCTGGCCTGGTTGAAGAGCTGTCTGGCTGATGTGCCGTGAAGATAGATGCTCATAGGATTCGGCATTGCAAACTTCACTGCGCCTAGCACATTACGGGGACCCGGACGCTGCCGCAGGCGCACGGTGCCCTCACGCAGCGCGTCCAGCGCTGAGCTGGACCCGGAGTTGGCGGCGCCAATGCGCGGCACCAACTCCATATCTTCTTTTCGCAGCAGTTCCGGATCGCGCGCCAGCTTCGGGATCAACTCCTGCACTTCGATGCTGCGCGGGACGTTCCAGGCGGGATTGAATTCCAGGTGGCTCAATTGTGCTACCAGGAGCGGCGTCGGAGTACGCGCTGCGTTGCCGACAATGACACGCATCTCAACTTCGACACTGGCCGGGGTAACCCGCGTGTCGAGCGCCCACAGGCGGAACGCTGGCACGTTCACGACGATCAAGGGGCCAGGGGGCAGTGCCGGCAGCCAGCGCAGCCTTTCCAATGTGAGCTCGAGCTGGCGGATGCGCTGCGACAGCGGGACCGATAGGGCAGACAGGGTCGCCTTGCCGGCAATGCCATCTGCTACCAACCCATGCCGTGCCTGGAAGTTGCGAACTCCTGCCTCGAGTGCTGCGCTGTCAGTGCCATCTTCCGCCATATCACCCAGCAGTACCAGCCTCTGCCGAATGTCAGCGGGATCGGCATGCAGCGCGCCGTCGCCGCGCGTAACCGATGGCGCGGCCAGCGGTGGCAAGCGGGTAAACGCTGGCTCAAGGCTTCGATATTGCGATAGCGTCTGCTTCATGCGGGAATACATTGCCGATTTCGGTTCCGCAGCGGATATCGCGGAATCAAGCGTCGCTTCATCGATGGCCGCTGCAAGCGCTATCACCGGATCGAAGCTATCTGGCGCGCGGGCGCCCGCGTACCATTTGTACTCTGGCGTGGTGCGGCCGGAATGAAGGTCTGAAAGGAATCGCAATACGGCGCAAGTGAGTTCAAGATCAAACTGGGCGAGCTCGGTTGCCGGTGCGCCTGCCTCGGGAAATGGAATCCTGACGGCGTAGTCTTCGGCAACCAGGCCATGCTGCGCGGCTTGCCTGAGTTGCTGCAGAACTTGCGCCGCCATGGCACGCCGCTCGCCGCCCCAGACCGGACGGCCGCCACGGTTGGCATAGAACCTGAGTGCCATTTCGTGGGCGCGGACTGCGCGACGGCCCTTCGGCGTATCGGCCGCCCGTGATGCAAGCAACTTGGCCATTGCCTCGCCGGACTGGACGTCTTGTTGTGCAACTGCGAGAGGCAACAGGGTCGCCAGGATCGCGCTAAGCAGGACTCTTTTCATGGATATTGCGGCTTCACCTGAGTTCACAGCCATGAACATTAGGCTTCGGCCGTGACGCGGTACATGACTTGAATCAAACTCTGGGGCCGCCGGGTTCGATCGATGGCGGTTGATTATGGTGCGCCAGCGGGAGACGGATCCGCACCACCGTTCCCTGTCCGTCAGCCTTGCGTCGTATTTCGACCTTGCCGTGATGGAGGTCGAGGATTTCCTGCACGATGGCCAGCCCCAGCCCGTGTCCGCCAGGTACGGCGCCTGGGAGACGGTAATAGGGTGTGAACAGCTTGTCGATCTCCTGTTCGGGAATAGGGACGCCATCGTTGGCAATGTCCAGCACTGCGCAGTCGTTCCAGCGCGACAATTTCAGCTGGATCTCTCCCTGTGCAGCGCCGTGCTGTGAAGCGTTGTCGATCACGTTCTGCAGCAGGCGCCGCAACTGCGTGGGGTCGCCCCACACTTGGCAGTCTTCTGTCACCTCCAGGCCGATACTTTGGCCGCGCCGGTCCAGCAGAGGCTCGATTGTGCAGATGACATCGCAGCAAAGCCCTTGCAGCGACAGGCTTTGCATTTGCGTCTGGTCGCCGCCAGCGGCGATCCGGCTCAGCGTCAGCAACTGCTCCGCCAGTTTGCTGGTGCGGCGCGCGCCGGCCATGGCATTATCCAGCGACGCCTTGCGTTGCTCGGGCGTGGTCGCGCGCAGGGCGTTCTCCAGATGCAGTTGCAGGGCTGTGATTGGGGTGCGGATTTCGTGGGCGGCGGCATTGAGGAAGCGCTGTTCACGTTCGAAAGCGGCCCGGATGCGGTCGAGCAGATGGTTCAGCTCAGTAATGATGGGCGCCATTTCCAGCGGTGTTTCTTGGAGCAGCAGCGGCTCCAATGATTCCGGCTCGCGCGCTGCGATGCGTGCCGCCAGCTCGGATAACGGGCGCATATTGTGGAGGATCAGGAAGTTCACCGCCGCGAGCATTAGCACGCCACCGATCGCCAGCGGGATCAAAATGGTCTTGCCGATATCGTCCGACATTTCCTGCCGAACTTCATCCTTTTCGGCGGTCAGCACCCAGACCTTACCGGACTGCAGGGCAAACACCTGCCATTTGGCCTCGCCAATCTGGCTGACCGAGTAGCCGGGCCGTAGCGGCCCGAGGGGCGTTGTCGGCGCCGAGGCCGACTTGGCCAGCAGTGCGCCCTCCTTGTCCCATACCTGGAACGCAATCTTGGTCTCGTAACGGTGGCCAAATACTTCCGGTTCGTCGCTGGTGCTTGTTTCAAGTTCGTGCGGCAGCGCGATGACAATCGGCTGGGTAACCGTCGCATTCTCCAGCTGACGCGCGACCAAAGCCTCCAGCACCCGCGCCGACGTCGCCAGGCGGGCGCTGAACAACTCGTCGGATTCATGCCGCGCCACGGCGCGCGCGCCGACCCCGATCCCAAGGAAGATCAGGAGCATGCAGAGCAGGGTGGCGGCAACCAGTCGCTGTCGGGCGGAATACGAATGCGTATTCATGCGGCCAGGTCGCCCATGCGGTAACCGACGCCGCGGATAGTCTTGACGACCGAAGGCGCTATCTTGCGCCGCAAGTGATGGACATGCACGTCGATGGTGTTGCTTTCCGCGCCTTCGCCCCAGCCGTACAGGGATTCTTCGAGCTGGGCGCGGTTGAAAACGCGCTGCGGGTTCTCCGCCAGTTGCAACAGCAGCATGAATTCCAGCCGCTGCAGTTCGACTGGACGTCCTTGCCATGTGGCGCTCAGGCTTTCCGGATTGAGTGAGAGTTCGCCGAGTGTCAGTTGGTTGACCTGGCGCCCGCTGCGGCGGCGCAGCAGCACCCGCAGGCGGGCCAGCAATTCATCGAGCTCGAACGGCTTGACCAGGTAGTCGTCTGCACCAAGGTCGAGACCCTGCACCCGGTCGCGAGTCGAATCGCGTGCCGACAGCACCAGCACCGGGATCGGATTTTCGCTGTTGCGCAGCGCCTTCAGGACCTCGGTACCGTCCAGGGTGGGCAGGCCCAGGTCCAGGACCACGACATCGAACTGCGTGTGGGCGAGGGCCTCGATGGCTGCAGGGCCGTCGTCGACATGTTCGACGGTATAGCTGGCGCGCCGCAGCGCCACCAGCAAGCCGCTGCTCAGCAGGGGATCATCTTCGACTATCAGGACTTTCAACGAGGCAGCCTCCTTGTTGTCATTTGCGTTTGGCCGCAATCTTTGCCAACAGCACTTGAATCTCACCGCGGCGCCCTTCATCCGCTACCTTGCGGCCGGCGCGCGGCGGAGCCTGGAGCGCTTTATTCAGCGCCGCTTCCGCTTCCGCGTAATTACCTTGCCGGAACAGGTAGTCGCCATAAAAGTAGTTGGGGTCAATGCCGTCCGGGTTGATGGCCAAGCCCTTCTTCAGCAGTTCCAGTGCCTTCTTGTCGTCGCCAAAGCCAATCGGCCACCCCGGAACTTGATAATACAGCGAACCGAGGCTGGTATAGGCAGAGCCGGACAAGGCATCGGGGTTGAGCGCAATCGCCTGTTCCAGCAGCTTCTTGGCGTTCTTCACATGGGACAGCGCTCCCAAGCCGCCTTTTGCGCCGGCATAGGTCGATTCAATAATAGCGTACCAGATCAGCAAGTCGGCACTGCCGGGATTGGCTGCAGCGGTTTTTTCCGCCTCGTTCACCAGCTGCTCGTACTGTGCTTCCTGAGCCGAGGCCGGAGTCTTGTAGCGCACTTGCTCCCATTTTTGCTGCAGGTTGCTGACTTCCTCGGGTACCCCAGCGAAGGCGAAGGAAACCGGCAGCAGCAGGGCGGCGGCGAATTGGACTATGGTTTTCATCTTGGTTGGCTCCTGTGGTGTCATTTGGGCAGATATTGGCGGATCACGGACAGCTGCTTGCGGATGGCATCGTCCGGCAGGGAAGGAAGCAGGCGATTCACCAGTACAAAGAAGGACTCCTTGCGACCCATCGTGCTTTGCCAGGCCGTGCCAGCCAGGAATTCGGCAAAGGCGGCGGCCACGGTTTCCGGGCTGTCTTCAGCGGTGCCGAGCGCGCTGTTCATGGCATTGACCGCGGAACTGTTGATGGCGGTCCGGGTGGCGCGCGGCGCGAAGTGACGCACCTCGATCGAAGTGTCCGACAATTCGCGCCGCAAGGCTTGCGAAAAGCCTTTTAGCCCGGCCTTGCTGGCCCCGTATGCGGCAAATCCGGGGTAGCCCAGCATGCCGAATACTGAACCGATATTGATAACCTGGGCCGACGGCGCCTGGTGCAGCAGCGGCAACAGTTGGCGCGTGAGCAGTATCGGCGCCAGCAGGTTGGTGTCGAGCATGGCGCGGATCGCGTCCGGCGACTGCGTTGCGAAGCTATGGAACTGGCTGATCCCCGCGTTGTTAATCAGCAGGTTGATTCCGCCTGCTGCCTGCGCCGCCTGTTCGATCGCGGTGAGTGTGGAAGGGGAAGTCAGGTCGCCGCAGACCACCTGCACGTGCGCTCCCAGCTCTGCCCGCAAGGCGGCAAGGGGTGCCGGCTGGCGCCCGACCAGGATCAGGGAATCGGCCTGCGGTGCCAGCCGGCGCGCGATGGCGGAACCGATCCCGCCGCCGGCGCCGGTCAGGACAGCGCGATAGCGTTGATGAATGCGCTGGCCCACGTCATGCCGCCTGTTCAAACACGGCGCTGCCGTGGGGCAGGCTGCGGAACACGTCGCCGTACAGCTTGTACATCATGCGTGCCATATGCAGCACGGCCTGCTGGTCGGCCTCGCGTTCCAGGCGGTTGACCAGGCCTTCGAAGAAGGCGACGTGGCTGATATCGAGGCTACCGTGCGAGTTCAGGTAGCTGAAGGCTTCCGGTGGCAGGCCCAGGGCGCCGCGCAGGGTATCGGCGGCGTGCGTTGCCAGCGCCGTACTGGTGCCTTCCAACACGTGCACCATGCCGAAGAACGCAATCGGATTGCCGCGGTCGATCTGGTGGTAGGCATAGGCGACCATCAGTTCCGTGCTGGCATGCGGCTGGCTGCCGCGTACCGCTTCCGGATCACCGCCGCAGGCGGCAATATCGGACAAGATCCATTCCTGGTGGCCGACTTCTTCCTCGATGTACTCGGCAATGGCTGCGCGGAGCCATTCATATTCCGGGCCGAGGCGGCTGCCACATGCCATGAGCAGCGGCACGGTATGGCGCACGTGGTGATAGGCCTGGGTCAGGAAGGCAATGTACTGTGCGGTGGTGGCGTGGCCGCGCAGCGCGTCCTGGATGATGGGGATGGCGAACATTTGCTGGCGCTCGGCTTCGCTGCCAGCTTTCAGTGTGTCGAAAAAGCTCATGCGGGTTGCTCCTGGTGGTTGTACATTGAAGTGATCAGCGCCGCATGCTGCTGCGCGATCACAGAGCGCCTGGGGCGGCCATTGGCGGTCGCCTGGCCGTTGGCAGGGGTGAAGGGCGGCACCACGGTCCAGCGCCGCACCTGCGCATAATCGGGTAATTCCTGGTTGGCCAGGTCGACTGCTTGCTGCAGCTGCGCCAGCGTGATGTTCGGCGTCCCCGGTACCAGCAGTGCCGACAGCCAGGGCTGGCCGTCGCCCACCACCACAGCCTGCGCCAGGATGCCGCTGCCCAGCAGTGCCGCTTCCGGCCATTCGGGCGAGACGTTGCGCCCGAAACCGGTGATCAGGATGTCCTTCTTGCGGCCGTCGATATAGAGGTAGCCATCCTGGTCAAAGTGGCCCAGGTCGCCGGTCGGCAGCCAGTTCCCGCTGGCAGCCGGCTGGCCAAGGTAATGCGCCAGCGCACCGCCGACTTCGATTTCCCCGTCGGCGGCAATGCGTACCGGGCGGTGCGCCAGGGGCTTGCCGACGCTTCCGCTGCGTTCGCTGCCTGGCAAGTTGAGCGCCACGACCGCGCAGCATTCCGATAGTCCGTAACCTTCGTACACTGGCAAGCCGCGTTCGCGGGCTGCCGCCAGCAGCCGTGCCGGAACCTTGGCGCCTCCCACGGCGATAAAGCGCAGGCTTTCGGTGCGGGTTTCGCCGGGCGCCATGGCCGCCAGCAGGGCTTGCAGCATTTGCGGCAGCACGATGATGCTTTGGGCCTGGTAGCGGGCGATCGCATCAAGGCATCGCTGTGGGTCGAACTGGCTGGCGCCGGCCAGGCCGATTTCCGCCAGCGGCGGGCAGATGGTAGTCGCCCCACTCAGCATGGCGGTATAGGGACCCGCAATGTTTTCGAGGAGGACGGCGAACGGAAGAAGGCACAGGTGGCGTTCCAGCTTTAGCGGCGCTACACCTTGCTGAAGTGTCCGAGCCAGCTCCCACTGCTGTCCGGTGGACAGGCAGACCCCTTTCGGGGCGGCCGTGGTACCGGAGGTGAAGGTGATCTTCTGTGTATCCGGTTGACCGGGCTGGTCTGAAACGGACGCTGCCTGGTATAGCTGGAGCGGGCCACCGCAATCGATGGGGTTGCCAAAGCCCAGAGCGGCCAAAGGCGATCCGGGCGGTGCCAGCACGGCGCTGGCGCCGCTTTCCTTCAGCACGTGCGCCCATTGGGCGGCGGTGAAGAAGAGCGGCAGGGGCACGAGAACCAGACCCAGTTCCTGTGTGGCGAGGTCGGCAGCCAGCCACTCCGGGCTGTTATCGGCAAGGATGGCGAGCGGCGCAAGCGGCGCCTGGCGCATCTGCAAAGCGGTACGCAGGCTGGCAACGCGCGCCGCGACGGCGGCGGCATCAAATTCATTGGAGCCGTCGCTGAAGACAGGGCGCCCGGTGGGGAAAGCTTCAAGATAATTGTGTGTAACCATAATGGATATCGCCAAACATGACTTTGGGTTGGGTGTCGTAATAGCTGCCCCAGAGCTCGCCGCCGTCAGGCAGGCGCGCCGGGTCGGCGGGCGCCAATACATGCGGTTGCAGTCGCAGGCGGCTAAACGAATTGAGCAGGCTGACGGTCGCGGTAAACACCACCCAGCGCAGGCCGAAGCTGTTCAGGAGATGGGTGGTGCTGATAATCAGGGAGCGTGCTGCGCCGGGATGGTGGGCGGCCAGGTTTCCCACTTCGACAATTGTTGCGCGATCGACGGGGCTATGCGTATGCGCGCTGATTGCAGCTTCCACCGGCGCATCGAGATAATGTTCAAGGAACAGCGGGCCCAACGCAGCTGGTGTATAGCCGAGGGCGGCCATCCAGCGGCCGTCCTTGTCGCGCACGCCAAGCAGCACTTCGCTGAAATGGCTGACCTCGGCGCCGTAACTGGAGCGAAAAGAATCCGCGATGAAGGTTTCGAGTTCTGGGCGATTGGCAGCTCCGCGCGGGAACTGTTCAATTCTGCTGACTGCCTTCGGATGGTGAGCGGGGCTGATAGGCAATTCTGCATTTGCGCTCAACATGATATCCCTCAAAAAGCCTTTGATGGGATGACTGTATGCAAGCGAGATTATCCCAGCATTAACTGAGGGGAATCGTTCCTGCCGGGAAGCCCATGCATATTGCAAATTGAACATGTATGGCGCTTCCCTGGTTCCGCATGGAACGCCGCGGTTTCCGCGGCTGCTGGTTTGCCAAAGGGGCAGAGTTCTTAGCCGCTCCTGGAAGTCACGCAATGCCGGCACGTGCTGAGTGTCCATGTGACGGTCGATTGCTCGATGACTGCGTGGACGGGCGATGCCGCAAGCTCGGTCATCAGCCTTCGCGCGGCCCGCTCACCATCTTTCAAGGATCGCCAAAGCAGCATGTCTGACACTCGTCCGTCTTCGGTCCGGCAGACGCGGCGCAGGATGAATCCTGGCTGCCGCAAGAGCCAGGCATCGACTTGGGAGTTGGCGGCGACGAAATCCTCGGTCGTCCGTCCTGCTTTCAGGTAAAAGGAAGTGATTTCCATCGCCTCGTTCGTCATACGTGCCTCGCCATGTCCAGGTATTGGAATTATCAGAATCATCTAAACAGTCTAGATGAGGTATCCCCCTGCGACTTCAATATTCTGTGCGTTTATCCAGTCGCCATCGGCAGTCAAAAGCATGGCAATCACCCGCGCGACATCACTCGGCTCGCCTATGCGGCCGAGTGCAGTTTGCAATGCGAGGCGGGCTTCAAACTCGGCGCTTAAACCACCCGCGAGATCGGTGCGGATTGGTCCCGGCGAGACCGAATTCACTCGGATCCTGCGCTCGGCGAATTCTTTTGCCATGTATCGCGTCAGCACTTCCAGCCCTCCCTTAAGCGAAGCGTAGGGGGCTACCCCAACGGTGGCAACGCGCGTGGTGGCACTGGTCAGGTTGATAATGCTGGCGCCCGGCTTCATGAGCGGCAGGAGCGTCTTGGTCAGGAAAAATGGCCCCTTGAGATGAACGTTCATCAGGCCGTCAAATTCGTCTTCTGTGACGCTTTCAATTGGATTGAACTGACCGTAGCCAGCGTTGTTGACCAGTCCACTGAGTTCATTGGTTCCCCAGTTCCTTGCCAAGGTGATTGAAACAGCGCTGCGGAAGTCATTAAAACTGGCGGGATCGTCAAGATTGAGATGCAGCGCTGCGGCTTTGCCGCCAGAGGCAGTGATCTGCCGTACGACCTCCTCCGCCTTCGCTGCTTCGTTCTTATAGGTGACAATGACGCCAAACCCGCGCTGGCCGCATTCGATGGCAGTGCTGGCACCAATACCGCGGCTGCCGCCGGTGATGATGGTAACGTTCATCTTGTAGCTCCTTGGACAAATAGTTGAGCCAGAATGGTAGTGGTGTGCAGCGTGACGCACTTGCCTTTTCATCTCTTAAACTTGCCTAATTCTGTTCTCATATTGCAGGTGGTGCTGCCGATGCGTTCTAATGCCCGGTATGGAAAACCAATTGTTTGAACTGCGGCGCCTGGCCTCCCACGCGGAAAACCGCCGCACAGAAACCGGAATACCCCGGGTGGCGATGGTTCAGGGGCAAATCCCTGAACATCAGCTGACGGCCATTTATGAACCGATGATCAACCTGATTCTTCGAGGCGGTAAATCGATGACTGTCGGAGGGAATACGCTCGAGTATGATGCGGCGACGTATTTTGTGATGTCGATTGGCCTCCCAGCGGTAGGGCAGGTGCGGCCTTCGAGTGCCGGCGAGCCGTACCTTGCCGTTGCGTTGACGCTGGACGCAGCCATCCTGGCAAGTCTGCTGCGCGACCTTCCCATCGCTCCTGGCGGGCGAGGTGATGAGGTAACCGCATTCGACGTCGCCTCCGTGACACCGGAACTGCTGGATGCCTGGGTAAGAATGCTGCGGCTGATGCAGAGTCCGGCAGACATTCCGGCGCTCGCGCCAGTATATGAACGCGAGATCCTTTATCGTGTCTTGCAGGGACCATTGGGCTGGATGCTGCGCGACATGGCGGTGCCCGATTCGGCGTTGGCGCGCGTGAATCGCGCCATCGAGCACATCCGCAGAGACTTCGCGCGTCCCCTGAGGGTCGAAGCACTGGCGGACGCCGCGGCGATGAGCGTATCGGCGTTTCATCGCCACTTCAAAGCCGCCACGGCATTCAGCCCGCTTCAGTACCAGAAACAGATTCGGCTGCTGCAAGCACGCACCTTGCTGTTGGGATCGGGGTGCAGTGTCGCTTCGGCGGCATATGACGTCGGTTACCAGAGCACGTCGCAGTTCAGCAGGGAATACTTGCGCGCCTTTGGCCACGCTCCCCGCAGTGACATTGGACGAATTGTGTCCGCTATCCGGCGTTAGTTTCGCGAAGTGATGACTTGAAGTCAGCCTTTCGGTTTCCCCTGGCTGTCGCTGATGCGGAATTTCTTGCGGCGATCGCCCATCAGGTAGCGGAGGTCACTGATTGAGAGCTCGGAGACTTCATGCATGCGAATGAGCAGCGCGGCGCCGACCGGAAGGCGGCGATGGCGGATCTTGCTCAAGACCGGCGGCGCCACTTCCAGCGCGCGCGAGAGCGCCGCGTCGTTCTTGAGCTTCAGGTGTTCAATCAGAGCATCCAGTAAGCGATTTGGATCATATACACGTTCAGACGTGTCCGTTTGGATGGTTGCTGCATCGCGCATGCCGTCCCTCCTTCACTCGAGATATGCGGAATTCAACATATATTACCGTAAAGGAATGAACGTTGTATAGTTGGAAATTCGGATGAGCGCCCGTCCTGCCGTGGGGCGGGAGCCGGGCGCCGGCGTTAAAGGGCTATTGCACCACCAATTCCACGCGGCGGTTCTTGGCCCGGCCTGCTTCGTCAGTGTTCGGTGCGACTGGCGCCAGGCTGGCGACGCCTTTGCTCCCCAGGCGCGTGGCAGCGATCTGGTATTGCTTGGCCAGCGCCGTGACAACCGCTTGCGCGCGTTGCTGCGACAGCACCTGGTTGGCGTCCAGGTTGCCCTGGTTATCCGTGTGGCCCACGATGTAGACCTTGAGGGCGGGCTGGCTCTTCAATAGTTTCGCCATTTCGTCCAGCTGAGTTTTGGATTCGGCAGCTTTGATCTCTGCCTTGCCGGTATCGAAGTAGATGCCGTACAGGGCAATCTTGCCGCTTGACTGCAAAGCCGTCTTCAACGCATCGGCATTGACTGTCACCTGGCCGCCTTGCATTGCCTGGGGTTCGGCGATCTCAATGTAAGTTGTGGTGAAATCGGTGCGGTATACCTTGCCGGTATTGACCATCACGTGCACTGTACTGCCATCCTTCGACAAGGTGCCGTAAGTGAAATAGAGGTCGTCGGTACCGAGCATATTCGTACCGCCGAGCGAAAACATCTGGTCATTCAGCGCGGTTTTTTCCGCATGACGTGCCCGGCTGGCGCGGAAGTCCGCTTCCTTCATGGCGCCATAACGGTCATCAAAACCGTAGCGCATGTGCTCGCAGCCTTTGTCGCGCGGCGTGCAACTGATGATGGCCTTGAATCCGGCTGCCTTCAGCGCCTGTTCATAGTTACGCTGCACTTCCAGAGGCGACTTGCCGAGCGGTGCAAAATACACCATGCGGGTAATCTGGCCTTCGACGGTGATAGGCGCCAGGAATTCGTTATGGCTGTCCAAACCCAGTTTGCCTGGGAAGGTCGTCTGGTCGAAGCCGATCTTCTTGTAGGCCATCATCCACGAGTTGTTGTAGCGCTGAATCAGGGGATGGTCTGCTCCCCCTGCGACATCGATTGCCCAGTCAGGACCTGCGGAGGCAGGTGCGGCGATAGCGAACGAAGACAGGCACAATGCTGCGGCGACGAAGTGGCGTGCCAGAGGGGAGGACAGTGGTTTCAAGGTTTATCCTTTCACGAAGATCAGTAAGCACGATGCAGTGCAATGATGTAAATCTTATACTGCACCGTGATCGTTCTCCATTCAAACGCGTCGGTAATCGGAGCGCTGGATTAACGATGTTGAGAAGGCTGGTGCAGTTAGCTGCGCTGGGCTGGAGCTTTACCGGGCGGGTGAGGGATGGCTACTGGAGTTATTATCGGTAAGCGGAAACATTGATCACGCCCGGGTTCACGATGTCCTTTACACGCTTTCTGCTATTCGCCATTCTTCTCACGTCAAAGACCGTATCTGCATCCGAATTGGTCATGGCCATTTCCAACGGGAGCGGCATGCCCATGACGGACATCCGTGGCGAAGAGCTGATGGGTGGGATCCTCAAGGAATTCGGCGATGCGCTGGGTGCGCAACTGAACCTCCAGCCACGGTATATGATCTTGCCGCGAACAAGGGTTGAGGGCGCCTTGTTGCGGGGCCACGCTGACCTGCTGTGCGATCTGCGGCCCGAATGGCTCGATAACCGGACTTTCCTCTGGTCCGATGCAATCATCTCCAACCGCATGATTGTAGGGATGCGCAGCGAGACGCCTTTGCCTGCTTCCTTGAATGCCATTGCAGGCCTGCGCGTAGGCACGATCCAGGGATATCGTTATCCGGAGGTAGAGTACCTGCAGCCGAAGATTGTGCGTGATAACGCAGCCAACGATAGTCAAAACCTCGAAAAGCTGCTGCTCGGACGCTTCGACCTCATCTTCACGAACCGGATCTTCTTCGACTATCAGCGCAAGGTGCATCCGGAGCGCTCACGCCTGGCGCCCCACAATTTGAAGATTACGGACTTCGATACCTATTGTGCGATTCCTGCACAAGGCAAGCTGGGTATCACGGAACTGAATCATGCCATCGCCAGGCTCAAGGCCCGCGGCACTATCCAGTCGATCCTGGCACGTTACCGGCCGCACGACCTTGGCCGCTAAAGCAGTCATTGCCGATGCTTCGGCGCCCAGCCTGCCTTTTGGCAGGCCAGGGCGCATGTGGCCAGGATCAGAACTTGTATTGCAGGTTGGCGAAGAACGAGCGGCCGCGCGGGTCGGCATAGGTTGGGTCCCAGGTCACTTCGAAGTAGCGCGACTGGTTGGTGAATGGCGGCGGCGTGTCGAACAAATTGATCACGCCGGCGCGCAGCTTGAGGCTCTTGTTGAAGGAATAGCTGCCCGTCAGGTCCCACAGCGAATAGGCTTTCACGTCGCGGTCGTTCCAGCCCGGATCCGCCAGGCCCGGAATGTTCTGGTCTCGATAGCTGGAGAAGAATGTGTGCCCCAAGGTCGCACTGATGGGCCCCTGGGTCCAGTCGATATTGAGCTTGTGGCGCCAGCGCTGTACGGCCTTGTCGTCGCGGAAGACGCCGAGGCCATTTGTCATCGGTGAATTCGGATCGGACTGGAACTTGTACTTGGTGATCAGCGTTCCGTTCAGGCTGGCGCTGAAACGGCCCATCGCGCTGGCATCGCCGCGCCAGTTAAGCTCAATATCGAGGCCGGACGTGTTGAGCTTGCCCCGGTTCTCCTTCTTGAACTGGAGGAAGGATACGACGCCATCTTCGTCGCGCACCACGATGTTCGGATCGTTGTAGTAGATCGGGTTGTCGAATACGGTTTGCTCGCCGATTTCCGAGATGATGTCGGTTTTGCGGATGATCCAGTAATCGAGGCTGCCGTTCCAGTTGTTGTTAGGCTGCAGTACCAGGCCAGCGGAAAACTGTTTCGATTTTTCCGGCTTGAGCTGTGGATTGCCGTAACGATCCAGGTCGAACTGGGCGATCTCGCCCGAGACCGGGTCTTTCACGAAGCTGGCCGTGGTACCGGAACGCACCGGCAGGAACAGTTCGGCAATCGACGGTGCACGGAAGCCGGTGCCGTAGGAGGCGCGGGCCAGTACCTCTTTGTTCGGACGATAGCTGACCGCAATTTTCGGATTGGTGGTTGTGAGTTTCGGGGTGGTGACATTGGTCAGCGGATCGTGCACGCCTTTGTAGCGGTCGTGACGAATGGCGAACTGGCCTTCCCATTCCTTGCTGAATGGAGCATTGATTTCCGCGTAAAAGGCGGCGATGTCGCGCGAGTTGGAGGTATCGGCCAGCAATTCATCGGAGCTGGCGCGGTCGCCCTGCACGTCGTTGGTGCGCAATGCTTCAGTGGCGCTGAACTCGGTTTTCTCGCGCCGCAGTTCGGCGCCCAGGGCCAGCACGGCATCGCCACCGCCCAGCGCCATCACCGGGCGCGCCAGCTTGGCATCGACGCTGTCGCTGGTGCCTTTGGACATACGCGCCGCGTCACGGATCTTGATCGAATCCATGAACTTGCGGCCTGAATCATCCGTGGCCGGGACAAACGGGTTGTACTGGCCGCTAGCCATGCCCGCCAGCATTTTGCTGCGCGAAACCCAGCCATCAATGTCCAGGTCGGTGGCTTTGTTCTGGCTGTGGTTGTAGGCCGTATCGTATTCCCAGTCGCCGGCCTTGCCGGTTGCACCCAGTACGAAGCGCGACGCTTTGCTGGTCACTTCCGAGGTGCGGCGGCCGGCGTCGGACAGGCGGAAGCGGAAGTTCACCGGGGTGGTGATGCCGGTCTTCGTTTGCAGATCGGCTGGCAGGTAAATGCCGGTGCTGGTGCCGTTGATGCTGCCTGAAGTGGCGGGCGAAGCGGCATAGCTGGTCTCGGCTTTGCTCAGCAGGACTTCAGCAAACACCTGGTCGGCCTCCGTCACCTGGAAGGTGGCACGGCCGATAAAACTGCGTTTTTTTGCATCCGGATAGACTTCCGAATCACCCATGTAGTTGAAGGAGCAGCCTTCCGTGCCGCCGGGGCCGAGGGGGCGCACCACGTTCGGGCTGCCGTCCACGCAGGAATCCTTGCCGAAGTTGACGCGCCGGGCAGGCGATGGCGCCCAGGTGCCGCCAGGACCGGAGCCCTTCAGGTAGCTCGATTGGTTCAGGGTCGCCAATTGGGCGGAAGTCAGGTCGACGTTGGCCGGGAATGAATAGCTCGAGAGCTGTGGCGACAGGCGGTCGGGCAGGCTGTACTCCTGCATGAATTTGCGTTGCGAGCTGGCCAGGCGGTCGGTTTTCTGCACGTCCAGTGCGCCGAACACGTTGTAGCGGTCGGTGCCCAGGTCGCCAAAGCCGCCGGATAGCGAGGCTGACCGTTTGCCGCCGCCGCCTTCATCCGTGCGCAGCGCATAAACGCTGGCATCGCCGCCGCGGTAGTCCTTGCGGGTGATGAAGTTGATCACGCCGCCCATGGCATCGGTGCCGTAGATCGCCGATGCGCCGTCCTTGAGTACTTCCACGCGCTGGATGGCGCCGGCCGGGATGTTGTTCAGGTCGACACCAGAGTTGTCGCCAGGGCTGGCGAAGTTGGCGAGGCGGCGGCCGTTCAGCAGCACCAGGGTGCTTGAGACGCCGAGCCCGCGCAGGTTGGCGCCGTTAAAGCCGCGCTGGCCGCCCATGACGTCGCTGACGCTGGTGCCATCGGTCAGGCCGCCCACATTCGAGGAGATTTTTTGCAGCAGTTCTGCAGCGGTGGTCACGCCGGACTTGTCGATATCTTCGCGCTTGATGATTTCGACCGGCAGTGCCGCTTCGCCTTCGATGCGCTTGATACTGGAGCCGGTGATTTCCACGCGCTGCATGGTTTGCGAGTAAGCATTAAGGCTCATGCTGCAAAGCGCGAGTAATACAGCGTGGGAGCATTGGGAGCGGCGGAGTGCCGATGCCTTGTGCGTGCCAGGTATTTTCATGCGATCAGTCCTCGTCAGTTGGTATTCATATGCTGCTAATAAACTTTTGAAACAATTGCAGTGTATGCAACGTTGGATGGTTTGTGCGCACCGGAGCTTGTTTGACTTGAAATTTCGTCATAATTGCAACGTTCCTGCTTGTTGCCGGCTTGCGGGTTTCCGATCGCGGATCGACAGAAATCGGCACAGTCCGGCCGTGTCCGGGTGCGGGGCGCAACAGCGGCGTTGCCATCTTTGCCAAGCCAATGCAAAGTGAACATTTTTCGTGCTGCGGAGGAATGGGAATGATCAGTCAGGCATGCTTTGGCGAACTGGAGGCAATCAATATCGACGCTATCCTGACCATGTTCGACGGGTTGAATGACATTGCCTTTTTCGTCAAGGACAGGGAAGGGCGCTATTTCGGCATCAACCGGACCATGGTGCGCCGCTGCGGGGCGCGGGACAAGGACGAGGTGATTGGGAAGACCGCACTGGACCTGTTTCCCCAGGCCCTGGCTGAAACCTACTTTGCCCAGGACCGCAAGGTGATCGATTGCGGCGCTTCTATCGACAAGCACCTGGAATTGCACATCTACCCTGGCCGCAGCCGCGGTTGGTGCATCACCAGGAAAATGCCCCTGCAGGACACGAAGGGCAGGATTATCGGCCTGATCGGCACGTCACGCGACCTCGGCTTGCCCGCCGACGTGAATCCGGCATTCCGGCAGATCGCCCATATCGCGGAATACATCCGCGAAAACTATCAGCGGAATGTGTGCGTGAAAGAGCTGGCCGACCAGGCAGGGCTATCGCTCTCGCAGGTGGAGCGCCTGTTCCAGAAAGTCTTCCACCACTCGCCACGTCAAATGCTGGTTCAATGCAGGCTTTCGGCGGCCAAGGCGATCATCGACAAGAAGCCGGACGCCAGGATCGCTGACATCGCTTACGAATGCGGCTATACCGACCACAGCGCCTTTAGCCGCCAGTTCAAATCGGTGACGGGAATGAGTCCGACGGAATACAGCCGCATGGCCAGCCGCGCCGGGACTTGATTTCACGTCCCGGCGTGGCTGCCAGCCGGGTTACTTCAAGCGATCCCAGAGGAAGCTGTAGACCATGCCATAGAGCCGGGCCTGCTGTTCGCCGTTCACCGCGCCGCCATGGCCGCCATCCGTATTCTCCCAATACAGGACCTGGTGGCCTTGCTCTTTCATGCGCGCGACCATCTTGCGGGCATGGGCCGGATGCACGCGGTCGTCCCTGGTCGAACTGGTGAAGAACACCGGCGGATACGAGCGGTTTTTGTCTAGCAAGTGGTAGGGCGAGTAGCGCGAGATGTAATCCCATTCCTCGGGACGATCCGGGTCGCCATACTCGTCTATCCATGAGGCCCCGGCCAGCATCCGGTGGTAGCGCTTCATGTCAGCCAGCGGCACCTGGCTCACGACCGCGTTGAACAGCTCCGGTCGCTGCAGGGCCGCGACTGAAACCAGCATGCCGCCAAGGCTTCCCCCCATGATGCCAAGGTGCTGCGGCGAAGTGATTTTCCGCGCAATCAGGTCTTCCGCCACCGAGATGAAGTCGTCATACGATACCTGGCGCTTTTCCTTCAGGGCGGCTTCGTGCCAACGTGGTCCGAACTCGCCGCCGCCGCGAATGTTCGACAGCACGTAGACGCCGCCTTTTTCCAGCCAGGCGCGGCCGACGGTGGCGTTGTAGGAGGGCTTCATCGATATCTCGAATCCGCCATAGCCGTACAGCAGCGTCGGATTGTTGCCGTCGTACTGGAGGTCCTTGCGCATGACGACGAAGTACGGAATCCGCGTGCCGTCTTTGGCCGGCGCGAAGTGTTGCTCCACCTTGAGGCCCGAGGCATCGAAGAAGGCTGGCTGCGATTTCAGCTGATGCCGCTCGTCGCTACCGACCTGGCCAAGATGCAGCGACGTCGGAGTGAGGAAGTCGTTCAGCACCACAAAGTACTGGTCCGAATCCAGGTAATCGAGCGACGAAATCGAGACGTTGGCAAAGGCTGGCGTAGCCACCGTTCGCTGTTCCCATGTGCCCTTTTGCATGCGCAACTCCTGCACCTGGCTGCGCACGTTGACCAACTCGGTCAGCAGGATGGCGTTCCGGGTGGTGGCGACCGATTGCAGCGAGCGCGTAGCGTCGGGCTGGTACAGGACGGTGAAGTTGCGCTTGCCAGCCATGAAGCTCGAGAAGCTGATCGACAACAGCGAGCCTTGCTGGTACTGGCGATCCCCAAGCTTCCAGTCTGCGCGCAGGCGGAGCAGGAGCTGGTCCTTGAAGGTGAAGGCCGTTGCGCCGTTTGGCTTGTCCAGCCTGACCAGTTTCCCTGCATGGCGGAAGTACAGTTCGTTCGTGAAGAACGAGGTATAGCGCAGCACAAATTCGCGGTTGTACCCCGGATAGTGGTCGGAATAGCCGGATACGCTGATATCGGCCTGCTCGCCCTCGAATACCAGCTTTGCCGACTGCAGCGGCGTGCCGCGCTTCCACTCCTTGACGATGCGCGGGTATCCCGAACTGGTGAGCGAGCCGGGTCCGAAGTCGGTGGCGACCAGCAGGCGATCCCGGCTCACCCAGTTGACGTCGCTTTTCGCTTCGGGAAGGTAGAAGCCCTCCGGCACAAAGCCCAGTCTACGGGTGTCGAACTCGCGCACGACGTGTGCATCCCCGCCGCCCCGGGTGAGCGAGAACAGGCAGCGCTCGGCATGCGGCTTCAGGCATTCCATGCCATGCCATACCCAGTTCTCCTTTTCGTCGCGTGCCAGGCGGTCGATATCCAGGACCACTTCCCACTGCGGCGCGTCGGCCTTGTAGCGTTCCAGCGTGGTACGCCGCAGTACTCCGCGCGGGTGGTCGGCGTCCTTCCAGAAGTTGTAAAGGTATTTGCCTTGCTTCTCAACGAAAGGAATCCGCTCGCGCGAATCGACGACTTCGCGGATGGCGCTGGTGGTCTGCTGGATGCCGGGCAATTTGTCCAGCTGGCTGGTTGTAAGGCCGTTCCACATTTTGACCCAGTCCAGAGCACGCTCGGAGCCTACTTCCTCAAGCCACAGGTAAGGATCGGCGTCCGGCGTCGGCGCGGGGGACTGTGCATGCGCCGCCGCGCTGAACAGCAGCGCGGCGGACGCGACCAGGCCTATTGTCCTGATTGGAATCATGTGTCGCATTCTCCTCAGAATTTGTGCTCAACGGTCAGCATCAGCGTACGCGAGCGCAGCGGCAGCGGGCTGCCGGGGTACAGCTTGACGGGATCCTTGCGGTCGAAGAGGTTGAACACGTTCGCCGACAGCGTAGTGCCAGGGCGGAATGCATAGCGGGTCCACAGGTCGACCGTCGTGTCCGAGGCAATGCGGCATTCGTCCTTGCTCACGCCACGGTCTTCGCATCCTTCGATGCTGCTGGTCGAATCAAGTGCGCCCCATGCAAGCTTGGTGGAATCCGTATAGTTCGCGCGCAGCCCGGCGATGAACGGGCCCTTTTCCCACGACATCTTGGCGATGGCGCGCGTGCGCGGTATGCCGCGATAGCCGACATAGTTCTCGGTGTAGGCGTTGGTGAAGCTGTCCCAGTTCTGGTATTTGAATTGGCGGTTCAATTCAAGGCCCACGTTGAAGGTACCCCATTCGCCGAAGTTCCAGCGTCCCTTGGCGTCCAGGTCGAGACCGGAAACGCGTGATTTGCCGTAGTTCTCGTACTGCGCCGCGATGGTACTGATCGGGCCAATCGGGAAACCGATGTTCCTGCCGGACAGCTCGAAGGCGCGGCGCGCGATGTCCAGGTCCTGCGCCGTCAGCGGATCGCGTTCCACCAGCCCGGCCAGCCTGTCCTCGTTGGCGAGGGTCTGGTCGATGCTCTTGACGGCAATCTCGTCGCGGCGCTTGATGTTGTAGTAGTCGATGGTAAAACTGAGTTCGCGCACCGGCTGCAGCACCAGTCCCGCCGTGAAGCTGTTGGTATATTCGGGCTTCAGGTTGGGATTCGGCGTGACTGCGGACGGGAAGCTGACCGAGCATCCCAGCGCATAGGCGGTCAGGGCCAGGTTCTTGTCGGCCGCGTTGCCGGTATTCAGCACGTTCCTGAGTTCGGTGGCGGCAGCACAGCGCTTCGGATCGTTGTAGCCGTTGTTGAACCAGGAAGCGCCGCCGTTGCCGGTCTCCGGCAGGCTTGGCGCGCGGAAGCCTTTGGAGGCGGTGCCGCGCACCATCAGCATGTCGTTCACTTTATAGCGCAGGCCAAGCTTGGGCACGACGGCGCCAGCCTGGTCGATCACCTTGTCGCCGCGGAGGGCAAAGCTGGCTTCCAGCTGCTTGGTGAAGGGGGCCGCAAGCTCAACGAAGGCGGCTGCGACATTGCGCGAGCCATTGATCTTCACGCCGCTGAACTGGACGATACGCGCTGCCAGCACGTTGTCGCTGCTCTGGTGCTCAAAGCTTTCGTGGCGCAGGTCGACGCCTGTCGCAATTTGCAGTGGTCCGCCGCCGAGCATGAACAGCTCGCGGTTGGCCTTGAAATCCATGAAGGTCTGGCGGTACTCGCCATGCGACCCCATTTCGGGGAACATGGTTTCCAGCAGGGCCCGGTCATTCTGCTGGCCGAACTTGTAGGCGCCGCTGACAATCGCATCGTAGTAGCCGTAGCGGTCGCGGTACAGATGCTGGCGCTGGCGGGCCTTGGAACCCATATGGCCGATTGCGCCATCCCACTCCCAGCCAAGGTTCGATCCCTGGATGCCGGCCAGCGCGCGGAACTGTTCCGAGGAGCCGACATTCTTGAACATGTCGCGGTCGTCGGCGAAGCGGTAGTTCAGGCCGATCGGGAAGTCATAGGGGTTGTTCGGGTGGCCGACCGGCAGTTTGGGGTCGGTGAAGTACTGCATCTGGCCGCTGATCGAGTCGTACCAGGACAAGGGAACGCCCGTGACATTGCTGCGCGGAGGCGCAGTATTGTAGTTGTTGCGGGTTTTAGCGAGCTGCAACTCGCCGTAGGCCGTCATCTCGCCGGAAAGCTTGAGCCGTCCCGAACCCAGGAAGGTGACGCGTTCGGCAGGTGCACGGGCCAGGGAATCCTGCCAGTAATCATAGAAGCACAGGCCGCCCCGCAGGTTCTCCGGCGCGCAGCCAGGGGCCGCGACATTGATCGACTTGCCCGCCAGCGCAGGATCGTGATAGTTGGCGGGGTAGCGACCGACATAGTTGCCGGGAATTGAACCGGTGGACGTCGCATCGCGGTCCGGGTTCATGCGGATGAACCAGTCGGGAAGCAGCGGGCGGACCTGCCGATCGGTGAATTTGCCGCGCGAGTAGACTTCGAGGTGGGCGAAAGCGTTATAGCCATCCGCCTCGAAGTCGCCGATACCGCCGACGATCGATGCCTTGCGTTCGTGGTCGAGGAAGGAGCGCTTGAGCGACTGCTGGGCCGAGGCCTTTACCCCGACGCCTTGATAATTCTTGCGGGTGATGATGTTGACGACACCGGCCACGGCGTCGGAACCATAAATCGCCGAAGCGCCGTCCTTGAGGATCTCGACGCGTTCGATGACGTCGCTTGGAATGGAGTCGATGTTGACGAAGTTCGATTGCAACCCGTCCGCGAAGCCATAGGAGGAGAGACGCCGGCCATTCAGCAGGACCAGCGTTGCGCCCGTACCGAGGTTGCGCAGCGAGACGCCGGTGGCGCCGCTGGCCCAGGAATTGGTGCCGCCAAGGTCGCTGATGGCGCCGCGGTCGTTGCTGGTCAGGTTGTCGAGGATTTGCGCAACGGTCTGCGCGCCGCTTTGTTCGATTTCCTGGCGCGACAGGATCTGGACCGGGGATGCTGTTTCCTGATCGACGCGTTTGATGTTCGAGCCCGTCACAATGACGCGCTGGACGTTCTTGTCTTCCCCAGACTGTGCCATCGTGAGCCCCGGGAATGCCGCTACCAGGGACCCAACCAGGACGGTATATTTCAACTTATTGCTGTGCTTCACTTATGTCTCCTTGTACTTCATGGACGATTTCAATCGTTCTACATGGCGGTGCAAGGATACTTTTGAGGGGACGCCTGGTCTTGAGCGTTTTCCCGCGCGATCGCGCTGAAAATGGCACACCCGGTTCGGGGTTGGCTGCTTAGCCGACGCTTTCGATCAGGCCGCGCTGCCACAGCCAGGCGGCAATGCGCCGAGCCTTATGGCCGGGCATGCCGGTGGCCAGCATGTTCAGCAGCTGGACCAGCGGCAGCGGCTGCGCCAGCCTGGCCAAGTGCGGGAACAAGGCTTCATTCTCCAGGAAGGCCAGCGGCCGCTCCAGGTGCGGGTGGTCGAGCGCCGTGTGCAGGCGGACCTGGTCATCCACCACGCAAGGCAGCTCGACGATCGCTGCCGCGCCATGCAGGCGCAGCGGCCGGGCCGGGTCGAGTCCGCTCAAAGGCTTGAGCTCCGGCGGCTGGTAGCCGGCCAGCCGTGCGCGCTCCGCCGACAGCGCGGCCAGCAGGTCCGGGCGCAGCGCACTATCGCCGACGGCTTCGCCGTGTGCGCGGGCTTGCCAGAAAGGCCGGTCGGCGCACCAGGCCTGGCCGTAATACGTTTCGGTCCAGTGTGCGTGGCGGGCGCAGGCTTCCACTAGCCGGCCCTCGTAGAAGCGGCGCGCCAGCGCGTGGCGGCCGTTGCGGTCGTCGCCCAGCATGGTATGCAGGGCCACCACCGCCTGCAGTGAAAAGCGCATGGCCTTCTCGACGCCGGACGAGGACACCGGATCGAGCGCGAAAGCGGCGTCGCCCAGCTTGAGGCGGCCGTCCTGCCAGCTGTCGGGCGCCAGCGAGGGCGTGGCGGAGCACATCTGCACCCCGCCCAGCAGGGGCAAATGGGCCGCCGCGCGCAGCAGTTGGCTGGCGGCGCAAGCTGTTCGCAGGCGCGCCTCGGGATCGGCCGGTGTTGCCTGGCGGGCCGCGCGCGGGTCGCAGACCAGCATCAGCCGGTAGCGCCGGCCGGGCAGGCGCGCCGCCCACAGCCAGCCATGTTCGAGGGCTTCCACCTGGGTGGCGCCGTCCAGTTCCGCCAGGGCGGACTGGTCGACCTCGGCCCACACGGCCGCCAAGCGGGGCGCGCATTGGATGCGGGAGGCAGCGCTGCGCCCGCCGGCATCGAGGATGAAGCGGGCGCGCACCTGGCGCTGGCGGTGGCTGCCGCACAGCAGGCAGGCCTGCCAGTCGCCCGCTGCGCCGGAAAGGTGCAGCAGGCGGGCCGGTTGTTCGACCTCGATGCCACGCTGCCGCGCCAATGCCAGCAGGGCCGCGTCAAAGAAGCCCCGGTCGACGATGGCCGAGCCGGTCTGCTGCAGCGGCTCGGGTGCGCGGGTGCGCCACAGCACCCGGCTGCCGGCGTGCGCGACGTGCGGTACCGCTGCCAGGGCATCGTTGGCATCGAGCAGGGCGATGATGTTTTGCACGCCCGGCGTGAGCGCCTCGCCCACCTGCGGGCGCGGCCAGGCCGCGCTGCGCTCGATCAGCAGCACCCGGTAGCCCAGCTGTTGCAGACGCAGCGCGGCGCTGCTCCCCGCCGGGCCGGCACCGATCACCAGCGCGTCGAACGCGCCGCCGTCGCGCATCGGCTCAGTCCGCATTGCCGGGCGGCCCGGCGAACCAGCCGGGCGCCAGCCGGCTCAGGCGTTGATGCGCACCGATCGTATAGTGCAGCCAGCCGCGAATGTAGTCGCACGCACCGCGGCCGCGCGCCAGCACCTCGTGGTGGCAGCCCCCACCGCACAGGTAGCGCGCCCAGCAGCTCGAGCAGGGCTGCTGCTGGTGCACATGGCGTTCGCTCAGCCAGATTGCCTGCCGCGCGCGGTCGACGCCGCCCTCCAGCGAGCCCATGGCGCCCTGCGCGTCGCCGACGAAACGGTGGCAGGCTGACAGCTCGCCGTCTGCCGACACGCCGAAATAGCCGGCGCCGGCGCCGCAAGGGTAGGGCCGGTGCGTGCCGCGCCGCAGTTCGCGCAGCGCGTTCTGCATGTTCATGAACGGATAGCGGCGGCCTTGCAGCACGTTCTGCTCGAAGGCCAGGCCGCAGGCGATCATCGCCTCCAGCATCTCGGCCAGTTCGGCCTCTCCCATTTCGGCGCGGCCGTTGGCGGCACGCAGCAGCGGCGAGAAACCGACGCTGTGGAAGCCCATGCCGATGAACAGGTCGAGCGTGCCTGGCAGGTTCAGGTTGAACGGCGTGACGGTGACGCGCGCCGATACCTGCATGCGCCGCTGTTGCGCCAACAGTGGCGCGATGCGTTCAAGAATGCGCTCGAAGGAACCCTTGCCGCCCTTGAACGGGCGCAGGCGGTTGTGCTGTTCGGCCGCGCCGTCCAGGCTGACCGTGACGGCAAAGCCGTGTTCTTCGAAGAAGTCGGCGTCGTCCGGGCGCAGCAAGGTGCCGTTGGTGGTGATCGAAAAGCGGCAGTCGACCTGGCGCAACGCCGCCTGCCGGCTGGCGTAGCCGGTCACGCTGCGCAATACCGCGCGGTTCGACAGCGGCTCGCCGCCCATGAAGGCCAGGTTCACCTTGGCGCCGGGCGCTGCCTGCGACAGCAGCAGGTCGACGGCCTTGACCGCCTGCTGCTCCTCCATGGACTTGGCCTTGTCGCCGAACTCGCCCTGCTGCGCATAGCAATAGGTGCAGCCGAGGTTGCACTTCTGGGCGATGGCCAGCGACAGGGCGTGCAGCGGCGGCGCGGCCAGCGGCGTGTCGTCGATCAGCGCCTCGGCGCGCAAGCCGCAACTGTCGACCAGCCCTTGCAGCAGCGCCGGGTCGTCACTGCCCAGCGCCGCGCGGAACTGCTCGGTCAGCTCGGGCGGCAGGTGATACAGGCGCGTACCGTTGACCATCAGTAGTTGCGCGCCCTGGGCGTCGTCGACCAGGTGGGCATGGCGCTGGCGCGGCCGGGAGGCCGCCGCGATGCGGCCGCTGAGCGCCCGCGCCAGGGTGGCGCCATCCGCCATGGCGTCAGGATTCATCGGCATCCTTGCCGCGGACGATGAAGCTCAGGTCTTCCTGCCAGGACTTGAACAGGTCGTCGTAGGAGTACAGCCTGGTGTCGGTGCGATTGTCCGGGATGTAAGTGCCGGTGCGCCTCTTGGCGAACCACATGTCGCCGCGCGACAGCCCGTTGACGCCTGCCTCGACGTTGACATAATCGGGGCGCGAGGCCGCCCAGTAGTAGCAGGCGCACTCGCGGTAGTCGTTTTGCCAGGGGGCGCACAGGCCCTGGGTCAGTTCGCCCGGCTGCAGCAGCGCCGGATTGAAAGCTGCCGTATCGGGTTCGAAGAAGGTGCGCAGCCGCAGGTCGACGGTGATGAAGGGCGTGCCCGGGCCGGCCAGCACTTCGGTGCTGGCATCGGTTTCCGCGGTGAACTCGCAGCTGACCAGCTGGCCCTGCAGGTGCAGGATGCGGGCGATCGAGTTCGACCATTCCATGAAGGACACCGCGTTCGGGTTGGCTACCGAGGCCAGCGTGCCTGAACTGCCGTCGGGGAACACCGGCCCGGTGGTGTTGACCATGGTGCCGACTTCCAGGCCGGCGAAGCGCAGCAGGCGGCGCGACACCAGGTACTGGTATTCGGGCTCGGCGTCGATCACGTAGTTGTTGTTCTCGACCAGCACGATGCCTTCAAAGGCGCGCCGCCACAGGTTGCGGAAGTCGAATTCCAGGCCGGGGAAGCAATTGGAAATCGCGCTGCGCGGCAGGATAGAAGCCGGGTTGCCTGCGCCACGGTGGTGGATTTGCGCGGTCAGGTTGCTGGCGCTCAGGGTGGGCTGTTTGGCGGCCATCACAGGTCTCCTGCTGGGGTGTTGGGTTGGCTGAACATGGCATTGCGGGCGGCCTTGACCACCATGTCGATGTGGCGCCGCGTCAATGTCAGGCTGCGGCCGTCGGCGCCGCGCATCAGCGCCGGCATCTTGCGCAACGCGGTTGCCGACAGGTCGCCGATTTCTTCGGGCAGGCGCAGGGCCTGGGCGAACCACGGCGCGCCGCCAGCCGACAGGGCACTGAATACCCGCTCATGCAGCGCGCGCAACGCCAGGTTGTCGACCAGCGAAGCGGCGGCGATCGGTTCGTAATAGCGCTCGAAGTCGCTGCTGTTCTGCCGCACCATGGTGCTGGCTACGTTGAGGCGGCCGTTGACAGGGTTGCCGTTCATGACGGCCGTGTTCATCAGCCGCACCGTCTCCAGCGCGCGCAGCACCAGTTCGGTGGCCTGCTCCAGCGACACTTCCTCCTCCGCCACCGTGGGGCCGTGCAGCAACTGCTCCATTTCGTCGGAGACGACGCGGATGGGCAGCGTGTCCGGCGCGTAGGCCGGCGGGCCGGCGCCGATGGTGGCCTGGGCCGTGAGCGTGCTGCCGTCGGCCAGCTTCAGCACCACCCGCACCAGGCCGTCGCATTCGTCGTCCAGGTAGCCCCAGCTGACCTGCTGGCCCTGGGCGTTGGCATAGCCGGCGTAGATGCCGGCCGGGTTGGTCAGGGTCGGGCCGCTGCTTTCGGTGTAGTTGAGCCAGTCGCCGCGTGCTGCGTCGTACAGCACCAGGTCTTCGCTGTCGATGATCGGGTCGGGCACCAGCAGGGGCACGCCATCGGTCTGTGGCTCCAGGCGCTGCATACGGCTGCCATACACCTTGCCGGCGGCGGGCGTATAGCGCAGGCGGATTTCCGGGAAGTCGTCGCTGGGCGCGATGAACTGCACGTGGCCCAGCGGCAGCGTCTTGCCGGCCTTGAAGTTCTCGCACCAGCCTTGCAGCGCGTGGCGCGTGTGGTCCTGCAGGCCGAACAGGGTGGCGTGGATCTGGTCGTTGCGGTTGTTGGTGCGGCGGTAGATCTTGATGTTGCCCAGTTCGATGTCCCAGTGCAGGTTGGCCAGCGCCAGGCCGTGCCCGGCCAGCAGGGTGGTGGTCAGCGGTTGCAGCTGCTCGGGTTCCTCGCTGGTGCGCGCGTACACTTCGAGGAAAGGAGCGACCGGGCGTACCAGCTTGTCCTCGTCCTTGAAGCGGATCTTGTCCGGCACGTAGGCGCGCACGATGCTGCCGGTCAGCGGATCGACCTCGAAGCTCTCGCGCGGCACGATGCGGCGGTAGTTCAGCGGGCTGTCGGGATCGGTCTCCAGATCGAAGGCTTCCAGCGGCTCGGCCGCGCCGCCCAGGCGGGCCACGGCCAGCGGCGGCAGGATTCTCAGTTCCAGTATCGGCATCATGGTCTCCTAGAGTAGGGCGGTGTCGATGCTGCCCGACAGGATGCGCAGGATCAGTTCGCGCATATTGCGGTCGGCTTCGCGCAGCGACGCCAGGTAGGCGTGGCGGGACTCGGGCGCCAGCAGTTGCAGCGCTTCGACCACGCTGGCCGAGGCAGTCAGCAAGTCGAGGTGGCCGCGCCACTTGTTGGCTTCGCCGAACGGGCTGTTGAGGGTGTAGGGCATCTGGAACGGCGGCCCGGCAAAGCCGGCGGCCGGGTTATCGGCCGAGACCGGCAACTGCATCAGGATCTCGGAGGCGGCGCGCAGGTTGTACATCTCGCCGAAGGTGGCATTGACGACAGCGCCGCGCGGGGTGATCGCGCCGGCCGCGTTCAGGCCGCCGTACAGGGTGAAGCTGTGGATCAGGTAGTTCAGCAGCATGCGGTAGCGGATGTTGTGCAGGGTAGCCCACAGCGCCGATTCCGGATGCGTGATGCGGGTGGTGGTGGCGCTTTCATCGCTGCCCTGGTCGTCCGGATCGAGCGAGACGTAGGGGTTGATCGCAACCTGGCGGGCCGGCGCCCAGGCTGCGCGAGCGGCAGTGCGCAGGCCGGCCTTGCTTTCCGGTTGCAGCGCTTGCCATTGCGGCGCGGCGAAATCCGGCGGTCGGGCAGCGTTCCAGTGTTCGGCCACCAGCGGCGTGCGCTCGACCAGCTCGCGCATTTCGACGTAGATGCGCAGGAAGCGCACGAAGTGCGAAGCCGTGGTGCCGCTGGTGGCCTCGCCTTGCTGCGCGATGGCCCGCAGGGCGGCGACCATGTCGTCGCGGTTAGCTTGCGGCACCACCAGCACGTCCGGCGTCTGGGTAGGCTGCCCGCTGGGGCGGCCGCGGTGCCCGCCCTGGTAGCCGCGGCCCCACTCGGCGAAGTCGGCCTGGGCCGGCAGGGTCGTGGCATCGAAGGCCGAGTCAGGCAGGTAATCGGGGTCGGCCACCAATGGAATCAGGGTATTGAACAGCGCCGCCACCTGGTGCGGATTGTCGGTCTGGGCGTGTACGCGCTGGCGGATTTCGTCGCCCAGCGCGCCGCCGTCCCAGTCAACCGGCGATTCGGCGAACACGTACTTGGCCAGCGAGTCGAGCGTGAGCGGCTCGAGCATGAACGGGAATGGATAGAACGGCGAGTCCCAGGGCTCGTCCTCGCGTTCCATGTGCAGCGGGGAGCCGATCAGGCGCAGCGAATTCTGCACGGAGATCAAGTGGCCCATCTCCTCCTTGGCGATGCCGAGGATCACCTCCTGCCAGCTGCGCACACTGTCGCGGAACGCTTCGGGCACCTGGGGCCCGCCCAGCGAATACGCGGCGTACAGGTATTGCACCATCAGGCAGTGTTCGATTTCAGCGTCGATCGACAGAAGGTAGGTGATGTAGTCGCGCGGCGAAAATTCCAGGTTCAGTGCCGGCGTGCCGGCGGCCTTGGCGCCCGCCGCCGGGGCGACCGCGCCCCGCAACAGCTGTGGGGGAGCCGGCGGCAGGCCTTGTTCGGTGCCGGTGCGCGGCAGGACGGCGGAGGGGGCGCCGAGGTGGCGGCGGATCTGTGCAGCTCGCATTTCTTGTCCTTCTCATGTCGAACATCCCGGGGGATGCATTGCAGTAGGCGTCGGGACAAGCGAAGCGCGCTTCGGCTCGCGGCGACGGCGTCAAATGACAATAGCGTGATAAGGCAAACGAGAGATGTAGTGCGCCGCCTCGCCGGCCAGCCTGGAAACCGGCGCCAGGCTGGTGGGGGAAGAGGCATGCCGCCGCCGTGATGGCGGGCCAACAGTGCTGCGAGTATCGCAACGACTTATAAAGTCTTCAACTACTAAAAGTTGCAAGGGTGGCAGAAAAACCACCGGCAATGCTTGCATCATGCGCCACCGGCGCGGGAAATCTGGCGTGGCCATTGAGCTTTGCGATAGTGCGGATGTGTCAAGAGGGTTTGGTCGCCGGAAGGAAATTCTGAAGCTGGTAAAAAGCGACCCGCAATCCGTCCGCCGGCCGTTGCTATGTCCGTTTCCGCACTGAGCCGCATCATGCTGAGTTGTATGCTCACTTCATGAAGACAAGCTCCTATACCTCTGCGGTCGCAAATGACCCGGCAGCACCAGTCGTGCGGCGCCGCACGCCACCCTTGTCGCTTGCCGCATGGAAGCAGTTCATCAGCGTCGCCAAACCTTACTGGCTGGGAAATGAAAAGAAGACGGCCTGGGGCCTGTTGCTGCTGTTGATCGTATTGATGCTCGCCGAAACCGAGCTGGCGGTGATGCTGAACAATCAGTCCGGCGAAATGACCTCGGCGCTGGCGGGGCGCGATGGCGACAGGTTCTGGAAGTCGGTGCGGGCATGCCTGTTCATCCTGGCGTTTGCGGTACCCATCTATGCGTTCTATTACTACATGCGCGACATGTTCGCCAACCGCTGGCGGCGCTGGCTCACAGGCCGTTTTCTTGACGGATACCTTGAAGGGCGCAAGTACTACGCATTGACCTCGGAAGGCGAGATCGACAATCCCGACCAGCGTATCAGCGAAGACATCAATACGTTTACCGGCCGGTCCATTCACTTCCTGCTGATCTTCCTGGGTTCGATCATGCAGCTGGTCGCCTTCAGCTCCGTGTTGTGGACGATCTCGCATTTGCTGGTAGGCGTGCTGGCCGTGTACGCCGTGACGGGTACCGTGCTGGCGCTCTACGTTTTCGGCAATCCGCTGATCCGGCTCAATTTCTGGCAATTGCGGCGCGAAGCGGACTTTCGCTTTGGCCTGATGCGCTTGCGGGAGAACGCCGAATCAATTGCCTTCTACCGTGGTGAGGCGCAGGAGCGCGCTTACATCGACAACAAGTTCGACAAGGTCTATCTCAATTACAGCAGGCTGATCAAGAAGCAGCGCACGCTGAACCTGTTCCAGCGCACTTTCAGCCAGCTCACCCTGGTGCTGCCTGGGGTGATCCTGGCGGATGCCGTATTGTCCGGCGAGCTTGAAGTAGGGCGGGCAATACAGGCAGCCGGTGCATTTACCGCAGTGCTTGGCGCGGTTGGCGTTATCGTCGACAACTTCGAAAGCCTGAGCCGCTTTGTGGCGGGAACCGAACGCCTGCAGACGTTGTCGAAGCTGGTGTTGCCGGCGACAGGTGGCACACCTGTTGCCGCCAATGGGCGTTCGCACATCCGCATGCAGCCTGGCAAGCAGATCGCCGTGGATGCACTGACCGTCTGCCCGCCTCAATCTGAACGGGTACTTGTCAAGGACTTGTCGTTCGTGCTGGCGCCGGGCGATGCGCTGCTCATTACGGGCGATAGCGGCTGCGGAAAGAGTTCGCTGTTGCGGGCCATTGCAGGCCTGTGGGATACCGGTAGTGGCCTGATTCATCATCCACCGCTCGAAGAGTTTTTCTTCCTGCCGCAGCAGCCTTACCTGCAGCATGGCACGCTGCGTAGCCAGCTGATCTACCCAAGCGTGCAGACCAGCTTGAGCGACCAGCAGTTGCTGCAGATTCTGGAACAGGTACACCTGCCGCAGCTCGCAGAGCGTGTCGGGGGCTTGGATGCGGTAGAGGATTGGCTGAAACTGCTGTCCGTGGGCGAGCAGCAACGGCTTGCCTTTGGCCGCGTGCTGGTGCATCAGCCGGGAATCGTGATCCTGGACGAGGCGACCAGTGCGCTCGACAGCGGCAATGAGGCATCGCTATACCAGCGCTTGCGCGAGAGCGGGGCTACCTTGATCAGCATTGCCCACCGTTCAGCTGTACGGCGCCACCATACGCATGTGTTGCGATTGAAGGGCGACGGCGGGTGGGAGTTGCATGAGGTAGCGAAAAGGACGGACGCCGCGCCGCAAGGCACCGTGTTCACGCGCTTTCAGCGTCGCCAGGAATTTGATGAATGCGGATAATCTGGAAGTTGTACTGCTCTGTAGCCATTTGGCCCCCATCCTTCGCCAATTGTTGCTGCCGAAGGTAGTCGCTAACCAGCATGGCGGCGCCTTGCTCGGTCAGCACACCAGCCGCATCTGCCGTTATCTGATGCTCTGACCGGTCGGCATTCCGGTACCCGATAACCCAAGTAGACACCTGCTTCTCTTTCTCATGCGTTGGTAAGGGAAACACGTATTTTAACAATTTCCCGAGCCCGGTTGCGTTCGATTGCCGGGGAAGCGTGTGTAAATTTTCCTGATTGCAAATTTAATTGTCGCTAAATTTAACACCTTTCATGCATGAAGTTGGGGTAACTCAGCGTAATCAGGTACTTAGTTAGTAGGCACGGTTGATGCTTCATCCAGGTTGTAGTTTCCTCAACCTAAAATATGGAGCGCGATATGAAAGCTAATACGCTGTTCAAGTCTTGCCTGCTGGCCTGCTCCGTTCTGGCGGGTGCTCAAGCGATTGCCGGTCCCGGCACCGTAAACAGTATTGAATTCAGCTTCATGAGCTACAGCAACACCGCTTCACAGTCTTTCAGTAGTTTGCCTTTGACGAGTTTCGATAGCACGCCCGCGCCTTCGGTCTCGCCTATCTCCATCCCGACACCACAGGAAATCATTCCAGTCGTCGAGGTCTACTTGCCTTCGACGAATGTTCAAACCGACGCACCCCTGGTCATTACAGCGCCGGACTCGCCGCAAGCTGCGGCTGCCATTCCCGAGCCAGGAACGGCAGCATTGATGGCTTTGGGGTGTGCTTTGCTTTTCCTGCGCCGTCGGGAGGACTTCCATGCTTAATTCCCGTAGTTATCCAGCGCTGGTGTTGACGTTGCTGCTGGCGGGATGCGGCGGTGGCGGCGGGTCGGGGAGCGCACCGGTGGCTGCGAACAATCCACCGCCTAGCCTGCCGTCGCCAACGGAAGGCAATATCGTCACTTCGGTTCCGGCCCCAACCTATGCGGCCGGCAGCGGCAATCTCAGTATCTTCAACGCCATCAACGCCTTGCGCGGCAAGATCGGCTCGGGGCTCTTGGCCCAGAGCCTGTTGCTGGACAAGTCGGCGCAGGCGCACTGGAGCTACATCAACCAGAACGGCATCAGCGAACTGCATGGCGAAACGGCTGGCAAGCCGGGCTACACAGGTGTCCGTGCTGCCGACCGCATCGCCGCGGCAGGTTATTCCGCTGCAGTGTCGGGCGAAGCGATCTACAGCACGGTCGGTACCGACAAGTACATGACCTGTGTTGCGGAGTGGGCCAATTCGGTCTATCACGCGGCCCTGCTGTTTGCCAGCACGATCGATATCGGCGTGGCTGCAAACAACTTCAATCCGGCGGAGGGCGCGTCAACGCTCTGCGTAGTGGATGTCGCCACGAGTACCTCGCAAGCAGCGCAGTTGCCGGGGGCGGGCAGTATTCGTGCATATCCTTACGCTAACCAGGCGGATGTACCGTTTGTGTTCTTCAATCGCACTGAAACGCCGACACCGGTTCCAGACCTGGTCGAGGCGGGGACGCCGGTTACCGTCAGCTTCGAAACCAGGGGGATGGCCGTGACGGCGCCGATAGCGATCAGCCAGTTCAGCCTGACGCCTGCCGGTGGCACGGCAGTCGATGCGCGTATCCTGGTCAACAAGGGAGGCAAGCTTGGCCCGGTGATCACGACCAACGGCCCGGCGCTGACCGACGACAGCAATATGCAGGGCTTCACCGCCACGCTGGTGCCAGTGCAGCGACTGAAGGCGAGTACTTCTTACAGCGTGGCCTTGATCGCCATGGTGGATGGAAAAGCCATCAACAAGAGCTGGACCTTCACCACCGCAGCCCAGTAATGCCGTCAGCCCGGGGTCAGCAATCCTTAAGGAACGCTGGCCCATTCCAGTTACTTCGGACGCGGGGAATGCACATTTTTGTCCGGCCGGGTAAGTTCTCCCGAGCGCAGCATGCGGACCGCATGCGCCACGGCTCGCGCGACGTTGCGTACTTCTTCCTGCAGCCCTTCATCCTTATCCATGGCGTCGTGGCTGGTTGCGTAGGGTTCGTAATAGCCAAGATAGCGGTCGAGGCGTGCCTGGGCGCCGGCATCGATCAACTCCATCCAGTCAAGCCAATCGGATAGATTGCGCCGCAGGCTTTCGGCGCCGGCGACATCGCCGTGCACCACCAATCCATAGGCGCGCCCGGCCAGGTGCTTGGGGTAGGGCCATCCCGCCAGTTCCAGCGCCTTGGCCTCTTCGGCCTTCTTCCCGTGCGTGCTGGTGGGGTCCGGATTGCCGCCATCCGCGCACACCAGGCGGTCGATCATCAGTTTCAGCACCGACGGCGCCTGGTACCAGTAGACCGGCGTGAAGAGGATGACGCCATGCGCCGAGACCCACTGTTCGTAGATCTCGCTCATCCAGTCGTTCACCTGGCCCAGGCTGAGATTGGGGTAGCAACTGCAGGGCCAGTGGCAAAGTGGCATGGCGGTCGATACGCAGCCTTTGCAGGGATGAATGCGCAATTCAAACTCGGAAGTAAGGCGGCTCAGGTCAAGGATGTCGGTGACGATGCCTTCGCCAGCCAGGGTGGCCTCGGCCAGTTTGAGCATGCGCCAGGTCTTGGACATTTCGCCCGGGCAGCTGCCGTCGTTGCGCGCCGCACCGCAAACCAGTAGCACGCGCGAGGGCGTGGAGGCATCTTTCTGGCGCTGCTCCGCAGCGTGCAGGCGGTCAGCGGTGGCCTTCCATTCGACGGAAAGCTCGTAGCCGGGGTCGGCAAATCCCGGGCCGGCAGGCGCCGTCACAGGGGCTTTGCGGCCGTCACTGAAATTTTGCCAGGCCACGGATTCAAGCTTTGCGATGTCATCGCGATTCTTATCGAAGCGTGGATCGGCAAAGTTGCGCGTGAAGCGAAGGTGGAACTCGCCGGGCTCCAGCTTGGCTGGCGCCTGGCCTTTGCGGACTGCTGTCATCTTCTTCTCCTCTACAGTAGGGAAAATGTGCCACGCCTGCTTGAGCAAGTCGGTTCGCAATCGAACTCTCGCCGTTACCTCTAAAAAACTTGACATGAATTAAGGATGAGCCGTCGTCCAGGGCCTACGCTGGTGGCGTTAAAGCGCGAGTTCTGTATGGCAAAGAAGTTTCCGATCATCCCCTTGCATCCCGAGCGAGTTTGCTGGGGCTGCGACAAGTACTGTCCCGCTGACAGCCTCGCCTGCGGTAACGGCTCGGAGCGGACGCAACATCCGTCCGAACTGTTCGGGCCTGACTGGATGGAGTGGGAGTCGCCGCTGCTTGAGCCCCAGGCGGAGACCAAGGCAAAAAAGACCGCTTGACGCACAGCGCGGCTACTTTTTGCGCAATCTTTCGATCATGGCCACGGCCTGCTCAGTGTCATGCGGCGGTTTGAGGAACAGGCGCAAGCCTTCGAATACAGGCCCGATCAGGTCGGCCTCCGCCTCCCTGTCAAAGAAGGGCGACAGGCCGCTGGCACGGTTCAGCACCTGGCGCGCTGCATCGCCCAGCAGGATGGCGGGAAAAGAAGCGCCTGCCTGCGCAGGCAAGGTCTGGTCGGCTTCCGCTATATGGCGAATGGCGCCGCTCTCCGCGAGGAAGGTGAGAAAGCGTTTGCGTGCGGACTGATTGGGCGACTTTGCAGGCAGCACCAACACGTCCAGCGGCGCGTCTTCATACACCGGCATGTCCGGTGACATGGCCGGAAATGCGAAGAAGCCCATATCGTCGGCGATCGCTTGCGGGAATTTGGCCGCGACAAAACTCCCCATCAGCATCATGCCCACGTGATTGCGGTAAAGGTAGGGCAGGACCCGTTCGTGTTCCTGGTCCATTGTGGTCGCCAGGAAGTAACCCTTGCGCAGCAATGATCCCCAGGCGTCGAACACGCGCCGCACCCGGGCGTCAGTAAAGGGCACCTCGCCGCGCAGCACCTTGCGATGGAATTCAAGCCCATTGAGCCGGAGGTCAAGATAGTCGAACCATCCTGCAGCGGGCCAGTTTGCCGCGGCGCCCAGCCCAATTGGTGTCACCCCAGCTGCCGACAGGCGTTCGCACGCATTGAGAAACTCATCCCACGTTACCGGAGGCCGGATGCCAAGCCGTTCGAACAGTGATTTGCGGTACACGAAGCCCCAGGGATAGTAATACATCGGGAATCCATAGACTTCGCCGTCAATGCGGGTGCTGTCGATCGTAACGGGATAAAACTTGTTCTTCTTTAAGAGCGCGACCGTATCCGGATCCAGGGGCGACAGCAATTTATTGGCAGCGGCATCGCGCAGGCGTTCTCCCGCATACCAGAAGGCCAGGTCGACCTTGCCGCTCTTCAGGCGGCTTGTGAAGTCGCGCTTGTATTGCTCCTGGGGATAGCCATGATGTGTCACCTGGACATCCGGATTTGCCGTTGAGAACTCGTTGATGACGCGTATCCATGCAGTGCGCTGGGCGCTGTGGGAGACGATGTAATCGATGACCAGTTGATCGGCAGCCTGGCAGCTTGTCGACCGGCCCGCCAGGCTAAAGATCAGCGTTATCGCAACTATGAGGGTGCGACGCATGGTGCATCCGAAGGTAGTCGTTGGCCGTACTACGAGCATCAGGCAAGTTTGTGCGCAAAATTTCGCTCTGTCAAAGAAAACCCCGTCAGGCATAGATTCGTCATGAAAGCATTGGCGCATACGATTGCCAATATCTGTGGCAAGCCGACTGATCGGGGTCTAACATATTGTCGCACCAAGAGAAAGGAGGAAATCATGGCTAATCTGAGGCGTTACGATCCATTGACGGACCTGGCCCGTTTCGATCCCTTCCGCAATTTTGAGGACCTGTTCCGTGACTTCCGGATGGCAAACATCACGCGTGAAGGCGAAGGGCAGCAGCCGATCCGTATCGACGTGCACGAAAATGAATCTTCCTATACCGTGCGTGCCGACGTGCCAGGTGTCAGCAAGGACGACATCAAGGTCGATATCTCCGGCAACCGGGTGACGATTGCCGCCGAAACCAAGCGGGTCGAGGAGGAAAAGCAGGGCGGGACTATCGTGCGGAGCGAGCGTTATTTCGGCGAGCAGTATCGCAGCTTTACGCTTGAGCACGATATCGACGACAGCAAGGCGACCGCCAGGTGCGAAGGCGGCGTGCTGGAACTGACTTTGCCGAAGAAGGCTAAGCAGGGCAGCCGCAAGCTGGAAATCCACTAAACCCTGGTCGGCAACGTCAGGATGAAACTGGTGCCCTCTCCGAGGGCACTTTTTACGTCTATGCGCCCGCCGAGCAAGCCATACACAATGTTGTAGACGATGTTCAGGCCCAGGCCGGACCCGCCGCGTCCCAGCTTGGTGGTAAAGAAGGGATCGTAGATCTTGCCCATGTTTTCGGGAGCGATGCCGATGCCGTTGTCGCGCACAGCAATGGCTACTGCATCCGCCCCGATTGGCTCGGCGGTAATCACGATTTCACCATTTTCTATGCCTTCGAAGGCATGAATCAGGCCGTTGTTGACCAGGTTGATGAGCACCTGTCCGAAAGGTCCCGGGTAGCTGGCCATGACGATCCCGTGCGGAATCTGGTGGCTGACGCGGATGCCCGACTTCTTAAAGGTCGGCATCAGCACCAGCAGGATCTCGGTGACCAGTTCGTCCAGCTGGAACTCGCGGCTCTGGGAGGTGGCGCGGTCGACCGCCACCTGCTTGAAGCTGGCGACCAGGTCGATCGCACGATGCAGGTTGCGCAGGACGATCTGGCTACCGTTGTTCACGTCGGCCATGTAGGCGTTGAGGGCGGAGCGCTTGACGCCGGATTCCACTGCGGCGGCAAAGGCCGTGGTCTGGTCCAGCAGGGTACTGACTGCCAGCAGGCTGTTGCCGATTGGCGTATTCAGTTCGTGCGCCACGCCGGCAACCAGCGACCCGAGCGCCGCCAGTTTTTCGCTGCGCACCAGTTCCTCCTGCGCGCGCTGCAGGCTGCCCAGCGACTCGGCCAGTTCGCGGTTGGTATCGGCGATCTGGCGCGTGCGCACGTTGACCAGGTCCTCCAGTTCCAGTTCGCTGCGTTTGCGCTCGGTGATATCGGCGGAAACCCCGCCCAGTGCCCAGATATGGCCGAATTCGTCGATCAGGGGGAATTTCTCGGAGATGTAGGTGCGCGGGCCGCCGACTGTGCCGGTGGAGGTCTCCTCGTAACTGGAGGCGCGGCCGCTGGCCCGCACCGCGCGGTCGGCCTGCCGGATCGCCTGCGCCATCTCCGGGCTGAACAGGACTTCGTCGATATTCCCCAATGGTTCCGGCGAGCCGGGAGGCAGCAGCATGCGGAAGCTGTGGTTCACCATCAGGTAGCGGCCATCGAGGTCTTTTACGTAGATCACTGCCGAGGATTTTTCGACGATGTTGGTGAGCAGGGCCTGGCTGCGTCGCAACGCTGCGTCGCGTGCCGCGATGGTCGCAAGCATGGCGTTGAATGCGGTGGCCAGGCGGCCGACTTCATCGCGGCTGGTCACCGGGGAGCGCAGGTCGAAACGCTGTTCGCGCGTGACGCGGTCGGCTACGGCGGACAAGGCAAGCAGGGGCTGGGTAACCAGCCGGCGGGAACCCAGGGCATACAGGACGCCGCCGAACGACAGGGTGAGCAGCACCACACCAAGCACCAGTCCATATTGGCGCAGGCGCTCCAGCATGGACGGAAGATGATATTCGGTGGCCAGGTAACCGACCAGTTCGCGCTCGAACCGGATCGGTGACAGCACCGACAAGGTGTCGCCGTCGAAGCTGTGGCCTTCCCGCTCCAGCTCCTGGGACCATTCGCATGCGCCCGGGGATTCGCGCTGAAAGCCGCCGAAGACGCGTTTGTCGGCAGTGAACAGGCAGGCATGGGCGAGCTCGGGGCTGCTGCGCAGGGCTTCAAGCTTGCGGGCAGCGCTGTTGCCGTCGCCGGCATTCAGGTCGGCATCGAGGTTCAGGGCGAACAGCTCGCTGCGCACGGTGAGGTCTTGCAAAATGCGCGGGCGGGCGACCATCAACTCGTAGCTGGCCAGGGTGATCAAGGCAACCAGCATCGCCGCAATCGTCGTAAAGACCGACACCAGCAAGAGCTTGCGCTGGAGTCCTAGATCACGGAAGAAGCCCTGGAAGCTTTTCATCTGGGTTTGGCCCATTTGCACCGGAGTAATAATCTTAGCTCAAGCGCCAAGGAAGCTACAAGCATGCGACATTCGGATGTAATTGTTGCTATGTTTGGCATATGACAGAAAAGCAAGCAGGGAGTGAGGAGGCCCAACCGCCGCCATCGAAGGCTGGCGCGGAGTCGCACGCGCACAAGGCGCCGCCGGAGCCGCCGGCGTCACCTTTCGCACCTCCTTCACGCGAGCGGCTATTCGATTGGCAAGGTCCCGTGTTCTGGATGTCATGCGGCGCGCTGCTGGCGGGCCTGGCGGCAGGGGCGGTGGTGCTGGCGCAGCGCGTCGGTGTCGAGCGCGACCTGATGGCGGTGGCCACAACCTTGCCGGCACGCGAAGCCGCCCGTACGGCGCCGCCCACAGTCGTGGCTGCGGCGCGGACACCGGACGCGCCGCCGCACGATGCCGAGGCCGGGCGAAAGCCCGCCCCGGCGGCGCTGGAAGGAACGTCCGGGCAGGAAGGCCGGACGCAGAAAGCCAGGACGGTACGACGGCAAAGTGCAAGTGCATCCGGCGGCACTGCTGCGCGCGTGCAGCATCGCGCGAGCAGCGCCAAACAGCCCACCCGCCGCGTCGCTCGCCGAAAGGCGGCTGGCGAATCGCTAAAGTACGCGGAAGTATTTAAGCGCTGTCCACCGCCTGGGCAGGCCGGCGCCGTGGAGTGCCGCCGTCATATCTGCAATGGGGCGGAAAGCGAAGGTCCGGCGTGCGCTCCGTATCGCGGAAAGCTGCGTTAGGCTATCGGCAGCGAGATAAAGGAGCGCTGACGTTCGGCGAGCTCCTGGCAGGCCAGGCAGGTCGCCGCGCTGGGCTGTGCCTGCATCCTGCCGGCGGAAATCGACGCACCACAACGCTGGCACTGGCCAAAAGTCCCTTCCTGCAAACGCTCCAGGGCGGCATCAATCGCCGCGACTTCGGCGGAATCGCGGCCGGCCAGCACCTCGCGCCGCTGGCGCAGGACGGCAGTCCAACGGTCAATTTCTTCAGCTAACATGGCTAGTCTCCACTTTTGGGGCCACTTTAACGGTCATCTTGCGCCGCGTCACCAGCGCCGCTTGACCTAGGTCAAGTTTGCTTGAGTTATTCTCAATGGCGGGCATTTGGCCCCTTACCGCGTTGGACGCTACAATCATAGGATGACAGGATTTGACCACCGACAGGACCAGGCTTTGACTCATTCAACGATTGCGGAACGCAGCCTGCAATGGCTGCTGGCATCAGCCACGGACGCGATGCTGATCATCGACAAGGACGGCCAACTGATACTGGTCAACCCGGCACTGGAAAACCTGTTTGGCTACGCCCCCGGCGAGCTGCTTGGCAAGCCGCTGGAAACGTTGATCCCCGAACGCTTTCGCCAAGGCCATGTGGGCCTGCGCGGCAGCTTCTTCGAACGCCCGCACCCGCGCGCGATGGGCGCCGGCTTCGAGCTGTTCGCTGCCCGCAAGGATGGCACCGAATTCCCTGTCGAAGTGAGCCTGTCCCCGCTCCAGGACAACGGCACGCAGCCGATGGTGATGGCCACCATCCATGACATCAGCGCCCGTAAACAGGCCGAACACGCGCTGCAGGAAAGCGAAGCCCGCATGCGGGCGATCTTCGAAACCGCAGTGGACGCGATCATTACGATCGACGAACACGGCATCATCGAACGGGTGAATCCGGCCGCCGAACGCATGTTCGGCTACCCGGAATCGGAGGTCCGGGGCCGTAACGTCAAGATCCTGATGCCGGCGCCGCATCGCGAAGCGCATGACGGCTACCTGCACCACTACCTGACCACCGGCGAGAAACGCATCATCGGCAAAGGCCGCGAAGTGCAGGGCTTGCGCCGCGACGGCAGCATCTTTCCGATGGACCTGGCGGTCACGGAAATGTGGCTCGGCGGGCGCCGCATGTTCACCGGCCTGGTGCGCGACATCACGGAGCGCAAGCACGCCGAAGAAAAGGCGCAGCAACTACTGCAGGAGCTGACCAGCGCCAACGAAGAACTGACCAACTTTGCCTACGTCGTATCGCACGACCTGAAAGCACCGCTGCGCGGCATCGGTTCGCTGGCCGACTGGCTGGCGCACGATTATGCCGACAAGTTCAATGAAGAAGGCAAGGAGCATATGCGGCTGCTGATCAACCGCGTGCACCGCATGGGCGCCCTGATCGACGGCATTCTGCAATATTCGCGCGTCGGCCGCATCAAGGAAGCCGTGGTACCGGTCCAGCTTGACCAGCTGGTGTCCGAGGTGATCGACCTGCTGGCCGTGCCGCCGCATATCAAGGTCGCCGTTATGCCCGGCATGCCGACCGTCACCGGCGAGCCGACCCGCATCCAGCAGCTGTTCCACAACCTGGTGTCGAATGCGGTGAAATACATGGACAAGCCGCAGGGCGAGATCGAAGTGGGCTGGGCCGACGAGGGCGGCCAGTGGCGCTTCCACGTCCGCGACAACGGGCCTGGCATCGCCGAGCGCCATTTTGAACGGATTTTCCAGTT
This sequence comes from uncultured Duganella sp., assembly GCA_966077345.1. Taxonomy (GTDB): domain Bacteria; phylum Pseudomonadota; class Gammaproteobacteria; order Burkholderiales; family Burkholderiaceae_D; genus Rugamonas. The sequence goes on along the minus strand of CBHREK010000026.1, from coordinate 88,200 downwards.
GTTCCAGACGCTGGCCCCGCGCGACCGCGTTGAAAGCACGGGTGTCGGCCTGGCGCTGGTGAAAAAGATTGTTGAAATGTACCAGGGCAGGGTGTGGCTGGAGTCCGAGCTGGGCACGGGCACAACCTTCTACTTTACCCTGCCGAAGAATAGAAAGAATAACGGATGAATAATACGAGCAAGCCAATCCTCCTGGTGGAAGACGACCAGGTCGACGTCATGACCATCCTGCGCGCGCTGAAGGAAGTCCACGTGGGCAACCGCGTCGTGGCGACGGAAAACGGCGAGGCCGCGCTGGAATACCTGCGCGAGCCGGGCAACGAGCAGCCTTGCATCATCCTGCTGGACCTGAACATGCCGATCATGAACGGCATTGAGTTCCTGCAGAACGTCAAGCAGGATCCGCTGCTGCGCCGTATTCCTGTCATTGTCCTGACCACGTCGGAAGAGCAGCAGGACAAGATGCGCAGCTTCGACCTGGGCGTGGCAGGGTACATGACCAAGCCTGTTGATTACCGCCAGTTCGTGGAAGTGGTACGCTCGATTAACCTGTACTGGACCATCAGCGAGCTCCCATGAACACGGTAAGGGTCCTGATCGTCGAGGACGATATCGTTGACCGCATCGCCTGCCGCCGTGCCTTTGCGCAGGCGCCAGGTTTCGATTGCGAGCTGCTGGAAGCCGAAAGCGGTCAAGAAGGCCTGGATATCGCCTTGCGCGAAGAACCGGATTGCATCCTGCTCGACTACCACCTGCCGGACCTGACCGGCCTGGAGTTCCTGGCGCGCCTGGCCGCCGAACGGGGCGAGTCCCAGCCCAATATCCCGGTCATGATGCTGACCGGCGCCGACAGCGCCACCGTGGCGGCGGAAGCGATGCGGCGCGGGGCGCGCGACTACCTGGTGAAGGACAGCGATGGCCGCTACCTTGATTTCCTGGCCGGCGCCATTGACCGCCTGCTGCGTGAACAGCGGCTGATCGACGAAAAGCAGCTGGCCGAGCGCGTGCTGCGCCAATCGCAGAAAGAGCTGCGTGAACTGGCCGCTTACCAGGAAAAGCTGAAGGAACATGAACGGACCCGCATCGCGCAGGAAATCCACGATGAACTGGGAGGCCTGCTGACCGGTATCAAGGCCTATATTTCGGTAGCCATTGAACGCGGCGGCGAGCAATCCGACCCGCTGTTGAAGGACGCGGCCAAGCTGGCGCAGGACGCCATCGAGACGGTTCGGCGCGTAATTACCGACCTGCGCCCGAGTGTGCTGGACCAACTGGGCATCTGGCCGGCGCTCGAATGGTATGCCGAGCAGGTCGCCCAGCGCAGCGGCCTGCGCTGCAGCTGCAATATCACTCCCCAAGCGCAGGCGCTTGAACTGGATGCGGAACGCAGCACCATGCTGTTCCGCGTCGCTCAGGAAGCGCTGACCAATGTGGTGCGCCACGCCGAAGCAAGCGAGGCGCGCGTGATCGTGGATACCGACGGTGAAGATGTGGTGCTGCGTGTGGAAGACAATGGCAAGGGCATCGAAAGCGCTGGATTGTCCGACCGCGAATCGTGGGGCTTGTTCGGCATGCACGAACGCACGCGCCGCTTTGCCGGCGAACTGAATATCAGCGGCAAGGCCGGGCAAGGCACCACCTTGCAACTGCGCCTGCCTTTGGAGGACAAGAATGGGTGACAAGATCACCGTTTTACTGGTCGACGACCACGCAATTGCGCGCAACGGCGTGCGGCTGATGCTGGGCACCGCGCCCGACATCAGCGTGGAAGGCGAGGCGGGCAATGCTGTCGAAGCAATGCAGCGCGTGGCGGAACGCAGCTTCGACGTGGCACTGGTGGACATCAAAATGCCAGGCAAGAATGGCCTGGACCTGCTGAAGTCCCTGCGCAGCGAATACCCGCGCATGGCGGTGCTGGTGCTGAGCACTTATTCGGAAGAGATTTACGCGGTGCGGGCGCTGAAGTCGGGTGCTTCCGGCTACCTGACCAAGGATGCACCGACGTCCACGCTGATCGAGGCGGTGCGCAAGGCAGCGTCGGGCGGCAAGCATGTGAGTCCGGCGCTGCTTGAGAAATTGGCAACCCTGGTGGGCGGCGGTCCAAGCGGCGACCATGAGGAGCTTTCCAACCGCGAGCTGGAAGTTTTCAAGTTGATCGCCCAGGGCGAGTCGCTGGTGCGCATAGGGGAAAAACTACACCTGAGTCCTAACACCGTGACAACTTATCGCAGCCGCATCCTCGAGAAAATGGGCATGTCGAGCAATGCGGAGCTGACGCGCTATGCGCTTGAGCATGGCCTGATCTGAGTGTTTGTAGGGGAACCACTACAGCAACTACACAGGATGCTTGATACCGGGAAATGATGCCAGGGGAGATACTGCTTCCATCGAAAACAAGGAGCAGCATCATGAGCCCGGTCATTCCAATCACCCCTGCAAACGCCACCAAATCTTGCGCACCTGTCGCAGCGAAATGTTCGCTGTGCAGCTTCAACCGCCTGTGCCTGCCACAGGGCCTGGCCGACGAAGATGTTGCCCGCCTTGACCAGATCATTTCGCGCCGCCGCCGTGTGAACCGCGATGAGCCGCTGTACAAGACCGGCGACAGCTTCCACAGCCTTTACGCCGTGCGCTTCGGCCACTTCAAGACCGTACAGGTGAACCAGCGCGGCGAGCAGACGATTGGCGGCTTCCACATGGCCGGCGACCTGCTGGGCATGGAAGCGATCGGCAACGGCCAGCATTCCTGCAACGCCGTCGCGCTGGAAGACAGCGAAGTCTGCGAGATCCCGTTCTCCCGCCTGCAGGAGCTGGTGATGCAGATCCCGGGCCTGCTGCAGCAATTCCACCGCACCATGAGCCGCGAGATCCAGCGCGAGCAGTCGGTGATGCTGTTCCTGAGCCATATGCGCGCCGAACAGCGCCTGGCCATGTTCTTGCTGAACCTCGCTGGCCGCTACGCCCAGCGCGGCTACTCCTCGACCAGTTTCCAGCTGCGCATGTCGCGTGAAGACATCGGCGGGTACCTGGGCCTGACCGTGGAAAGTGTCAGCCGCCAGTTGGCCCGCCTGCGCCAGGATGGCTCTATCGTTCTGCAGAACCGCGACTTGCGCATTACTGACCGCGCCAAGTTGGAAGCCATGTCCTCCGGCGGCATGGCGCAAGAACTCGCGGTAGCCTGACCGGCACACAAGTTTTATCACCTGTAGGGGGTGTATGGGGCAGCTCTCGCTGCCCCTTTTTTATTGCGCGAAGACTTCCTTGGCGGCCATCAAGCCGTTGAGGGCGGCGGGGAAGCCGGCGTAGACAGCCATCTGCATGATCGTCTCCACGATCTCTTCGCGGGTGACGCCGACGTTAAGGGCGGCGTGGATGTGCACCTTGAGCTGGGGCGTGGCATTGCCCATTGCAGTCAGTGCGGCTACCACGGCGATTTCGCGTGATTTCAGGTCAAGGCCGGGGCGCGAATAGATGTCCCCGAAAGGAAATTCAATCACGTAGCGCGCGAAATCGGGCGCTATGTCTTCAAGGCTTTGGATAACCTTTTCGCCGGCCTGCCCGTCGACTTCACGCAGTTTTGCGAGCCCGCGCTCGTAGCGGCTTTCTGTGTTCATTGGCATGTCCTCCATCAGTGGTTGGATTCGACGCCAGGGACTGCTCCAGGGAGCGGTAGTACTCGATCTTTTCCCGCAATAATGCGGCCGATTGTTGCATCGCCTCGATTTCGGCGAGCACATCCTGCATATGTTCTTCCAGCATCTGGCGCCGTTCCGGCACCGTCGAGTCCCCAGCGCCGCGAAGTTTGGCGAACGACTGCATTTTGCCAATTGGCATATGGGTCGTCCGCAAACGCAGCAGGAATTCGATCCACGCAAGGTCCGATGCCGCGTAACGCCGCTGGCCACCCGCTGCACGATTAACCGGGGCAATCAGCCCGATGCGCTCGTAATAGCGGAGGGTGTAGGCCGTAAGGCCGGTGCGTTGTGCGACTTCGTCAATGCTCAGAAATGAATCCATGGGGTGATCGTAGAAGTTAGAGTGCGCTCTAAGTCAAGCACTTTATTACTCCAGCCGGGATACTGCAACTGCCAAGGCAAGGTCCATGGTGTTGATGTGGGCTTCCAGCCAGTCCGGCAGCGAGCGGATGATCTCGCGAGCCTTGGCTTCTTCGTCGTCTTTCAGCAGGCGCAGGACGCGCGCGGCCTTTTCGAGCAGGTGGCCGTGTGCGATGCGGTGCGCCTGTGCTGCGGGATAGCCGATTCGTTCCATCAGGCTGTTTTCTTCGCGCAGGTGCTCAATGAATTCAGTGGTCAGTTCCCGGCAAGCTGCATCGAAGGCAGGGCGGGGCAACTCTTCCATTGCGTCGAGCATATCGAAGACGATGCGGTGCGACTGGTCGAGAACCGGGATGCCTAGCGCGAGGTCGGGGCCGAAGACGATGGAATCCATGGGGGTTCTCCAATAGTGTCGAACCGCAATTGTGCTGCCCGGAAACAGATGGGCACATGATCCATGTCAATTTTCCTACCAGTGTTGTGCGCTTGCCATCTGGACCAGGTGCTCGACGAACAACCTTGTTCGCCGGGCAAGCTTGCCTGTGCCGGGCCAGACTGCCTGCAGCGGGATCGGGGGAGGTTCGAAGTCTTGCAGGATAAGTTCGACCCTGCCTTCGTCAAGCATGCGGCGTACTTGCCACAAGGGCGCCATGCCGATTCCGAGCCCGCAGGCTACGGCCTCGTTGGCGGCTGCGGCGTCGTTGGCACTGAATGTACCGGCGACTGGAACGTGGCGCATCGTTCCGTCGACGCGGAACGGCCATTGGCGGCGGTCTTTACCCGTATTGCGCAGGATGCAGGGCAAGGTAGCGAGTTGCCCGGGGTGTGTCGGCGTGCCGTTCTGATGCAGCCAATGCGGTGATGCGAAGAAAACGCGCCGCATTTGGGCGAGCGGGCGGGCTTTCAGGCTGGAGTCGGGAAGGTCGCCAATGCGCACGGCAAGGTCAATGCCCTCGGCGACCAGGTCGGCATGGCGTTCGTTCAGTGCCAATTCGATTTCGATACCGGGCCAGCGCTGCATGAAGGCTGCTGCAGCCGGCGTCAGCCAGCTTGCGCCGAGCAGTGTGGGCGCGGCGATCCGGAGCTTGCCTTGGGGGACGTCGCCTTCATTGCGAGCCGCTTCGCGGGCGGCTTCGATGTCGGCCAGGGCTGGTCGAATGCGGTCGAGGAAGGCTGTCCCGGCGGGCGTGGCATGCAGTTTGCGGGTAGTGCGCTGGATTAGCTGGGCGCCCAGCGAAGATTCAAGTTCGGATAGCGCACGGCTGACCGCCTGCAGGGAGCGGCCAGTGCGGCGGGCGGCGGCGGTTAGTGAACCGGTTTCCATAATGGCGACAAAGGTCGCGTAGTCGTCTAGTTCGCTCATCGATTCTCCCTGATAACGGGAGAGTGTATCAATATCGTGGCTGATTGTTGCGAAGGTTGTCGATGATTAGACTGGAATTTTTCTGACAGGATCCTGTATGCCGACACTTTTCCATATTGATGCGTTCACCCGGACGCCTTTGCGCGGCAATCCGGCCGGCGTCGTGCTCGAGGCGGACGGCTTGACCGACTCGCAGATGCAGGACATCGCGCGTGAACTGAAGCATTCGGAGACTGCCTTTGTGCTTCATCCGCAGGGCGATGATCACGACTATCATGTGCGCTTCTTCACCCCGACTGTGGAGGTGCCGGTTTGCGGCCATGCCACAATCGCCGCGCACTACGCGCTTGCCTGTTCGGCCGCTGCCGCAGGAGAGCGCGTTGAACGCAGCGTCGTACAGAAGACTGGCGCCGGCCTGCAGCGCATTCGAACCGTGCGTGACCCTTTGGGCGCTGGCGCCGACTGGCGCATTGAGATCGAGCAGGGGGAGCCGCAATTTGGCGATTCGCTTGGTTTCGACTGGCGACAGCGGGTGTCCCGTGCGCTTGGCGTGGACGGCTTGGCAGCAGATCGGCCCTTGCAGGTCGTGTCGACGGGCCACAGCAAAGTCATGGTGCCGCTGCCGGACGGTTTCGCGTTGGAGCGGCTGCAGCCCGACATGGACGCGCTGGCCGCGTTGAGCCGCGAGATAGGCTGCAATGGCTGGTTCCCCTTCGTGCTGAAGGGCTCAAGCGCGACGGAAGGGCGGATGTTTGCGCCTGCCATCGGCATCCCGGAAGACCCGGTGACTGGCAATGCGAACGGACCGCTGGGAGCCTACCTGGTGCGGCACAAGCTGATGCAGCACGATGGCAGGGAGCTCGTATTCGATGGCCACCAGGGGCGCGCAATAAGACGTGATGGGGTGGTGCAGGTGCGCGTCGCGGTGCAAGGCGGCGCGCCGGTGCGGGTGACGATCAGCGGCGAAGCTGTAATCCTGTTCAGCGCGCCGCTGGAGTTGCCAAACTCTTAGAGGAAGCGGTCCAGGATCTTCTTGCTGTGTTTGTCCAGCGTGAACTGGTCGCGAATCAGGAAGTGGATGCCGTGGCTGTCCGATACCAGCAGCGACACGCTGCCGATGCGGCGGATATCTTCTTCGCCGCGCAGCACGAAGCTGGTTTCGCCGCGATCGGTATCGACGGTCCAGGTGGAAGGGCAGGCATAGCTGCCCACGTCCACGATGCGTTTGATCTCCGGCATGAATTCACGGCCGGCCAGTTCTTCGCGCACGATATCGGCCAGTGCCGGCGACAAGTCGGAAATGCGATCAAGCCAGGCAACTTCCTTGCCGTCGGTATTCACCAGCGACAGGCCTTCTTCCGGCGCCTGGATTGGAAACGCGCGTACTGGCGATACGTTTTCATGCAACACGCCGTTGGCGTCGATCAGGTTCAGCTTGCCGAAGCTGTCGCGGCTCAAAGTAAAATTAATCATCTTCACGGCTCTTTGCCTTGTCATCCATGTCGGTATCGACGTTACGTGCCTGCGCCTGGTAGAGGCGGTAGTAGGCGCCTTCCTTGGCCATCAATTCTTCATGCGGGCCTTCTTCGACCACCTTGCCGCGATCCATTACCACCAGGCGGTTCGCGCGCTGCAGCGTGGACAGACGGTGCGCGATCGCAATCGTGGTGCGGCCAGCCACCAGGTTGTCCAGCGCCTTCTGGATTTCCTTCTCGGTTTCCGAGTCCACCGAAGCCGTCGCTTCGTCGAGGATCAGGATGCGCGGATCGATCAGCAGCGCACGTGCAATCGAAATACGCTGGCGCTCACCACCCGACAGGCCCTGGCCGCGTTCACCCACCATCGAGTCATAACCCTGCGGCAGGCGCAGGATGAAGTCGTGGGCGTGCGCTGCGCGGGCAGCCTTCATGATCTCTTCGCGGGTCGCTTCCGGCTTGCCGTAAGCGATGTTTTCGGCGATGGTGCCGAAGAACAGGAAAGGTTCCTGCAGCACCAGGCCGATATTGCGGCGGTAGTCCGACACCGCGTAGTTGCGGATGTCGACGCCATCCAGCAGGATCGCACCTTCAGCCACGTCGTAGAAGCGGCAGATCAGGTTGACCAGGGTCGACTTGCCGGAGCCGGAGTGACCAACCAGGCCAATCATCTCGCCCGCCTTGATTTCAAGGTTCACGCCGCGGTTGACGGCGCGGTTACCGTAACGGAAGCCGACTTCACGCAAGGTGATGTCGCCGCGCACTTTCTCGACCTTCACCGGCTGCACCGGATCAGGCACGCTCGATACGTGGTCCAGGATGTCGAAGATGCGCTTGGCCGCGGACGCCGATTTCTGGGTCACGGAGACGATGCGGCTCATGGAATCCAGCTTGCCGTAGAAACGGTTGGCGTACAGGACGAAGGAGCTCAAAACGCCCACGGTGATGTTGTGCTTGGAGATCATCCAGATGCCGAACACGTAGATCACCAGGATGCCCAGTTCGGTCAGGAACGACACGGTCGGCGAGAACAGCGACCACACTTTATTCAGCTTGTCGTTGACAGCCAGGTTATGCTTGTTGGCGGTACGGAAGCGCGAAGCTTCGCGGGTTTCCTGCGCAAAGGCTTTCACCACGCGGATGCCGGGAATGGTGTCGGCCAGCACGTTGGTCACTTCGCCCCACACACGGTCGATCTTTTCAAAGCCAGTGCGCAGCTTGTCGCGCACCAGATGGATCATCCAGGCGATGAAAGGCAGCGGCAGCAGGGTAGCGATGGCCAGCCATGGATCGATCGAGAACAGGATCAGGCCAGTCATGACGATCATCAGGACGTCGGAGGCGAAATCCAGCAGGTGCAGCGACAGGAAGACGCAGATGCGGTCCGATTCGGAGCCGATGCGGGACATCAGGTCGCCGGTACGCTTGCCGCCGAAGTATTCGAGCGACATGCGCAGCAGGTGTTCATATGTAGTGGTGCGCAGGTCGGCGCCGATGCGCTCCGATACCAGTGCCAGCACGTAGGTCTTGGCCCAGCCGAAAATCCAGGCCAGCACTGCAGCACCGGTCAGTGCCGCCATGTACTGCACCACCAGCATGTGTTCAACAGGCTTGCCGTTCTGGTAAGGAATCAGCACATTGTCCGTCAGCGGCATGATGATGTAAGGCGGGATGAGGTGCGCGCCGGTGGATAGCAGCATCATCGCAAAGCCAAGCGCCAGTTGCCATTGGTATGGCTTGGCAAAGCGCCACAGGCGGAACAGGGTCCAGGTGGAAGGCGGCGTGTGAACGACCTTGGTGCAGACCGGGCATTCTTCCTGGTCCGCTTCCAGCGGCGCCTTGCAGGTAGGGCAGGAGTTCTGTTCGATGTTCTGCAGCGGCTTGCCATGCACGTGCGCTTCCAGCAGGCGCGGGAAGTTCTCGGACAGGCGGATCGCCAGCAGGTTCTGGCCCAGCGTGAAGCGCCATGCAGCGAGGCGCTGCGTGTCGTCCACAAGCTCCAGGTGGCCCACGCCGGCGTGATCGTGCAGTTTTAGCGACATCCCGGCACGATAAGTCCAATCTCGCCATACCGTTTCACCGGGTGCGCGTGCCATAATGCGGCGCTCCGTGAGGAGCACCAGGCCTTTGTTGAAGTGAAGCTTGGAGTCCAGGTCAACCTCCAGCGCGCTGAGTACGTTTTCTTCGGGTGCAAGCGCCGGTAACTCTGTGCGCCACCTGTCGGGAAGTTCTGTCAGGCTGAGCTCAGAGGAAAGTTGGTTTGTTATCATTGTGGATCAGACTCCGGCACTCTTTGCCAAGTGGCAAGAATTGCGAAACAGTGGGAAAATAGAAGGACGGGCGGAGTATACCGCAAGAGGTACAAGAGCTAAAACATGACAAAAAAGAAAGACATTGAGTTTCTCCGTGTAACACACCTGCGCGGACCGAACTTCTGGACCTATCGCCCGGTGATCGAGGCCTGGCTGGATATCGGCGAGCTTGAAAACTACCCCTCGAACAAACTCCCCGGTTTTTATGAACGCTTGACGGCCATCCTGCCTGGCCTGATCGAGCATCGCTGCGGCGTCGGCGAGCGTGGCGGCTTCTGCGAGCGCCTGCGCGACGGCACCTACGCTGGGCACATCCTCGAGCACGTCGTGCTGGAGCTGCAAAACCTGGCAGGCATGCGTACCGGTTTCGGCAAGACGCGCCAGACCGCCGAAGGCAGCGGTATTTACAAAATGGCATTCCGCACCCGCCAGGAACAGGTTGGCCGCGCCGCACTGGCCGCCGGCAAGGACCTGCTGATGGCCGCCATCGAAGACAAGCCGTACGACCTGGCTGCCACCGTTGAAAAACTGACCTCGATGGTCGAATCGCTGTGCCTCGGCCCATCGACCGGCTCCATCGTCGACGCGGCGACCGACCGCAAGATCCCGCACATCCGCCTGACCGACGGCAACCTGGTGCAACTGGGCCACGGCGCGCGCCAACGCCGCATCTGGACCGCGGAAACCGACAACACCTCCGCCATCGCCGAAGGCATCGCCTCCGACAAGGACATGACCAAGGACTTGCTGAAGTCCGTTGGCGTGCCGGTACCGGAAGGCACCCTGGTCAAGAGCGCCGACGAGGCATGGGAAGAAGCGCAGGACATCGGCCTGCCGGTCGCCGTCAAGCCATACGACGGCAACCATGGCCGCGGCGTGTCGCTGAACCTGATGACCGAAGCCGACGTGCGCGCGGCCTACGATATCGCCGTAGTACGCGGCGGTAGCAAGAGCGTGATTGTCGAGAAATTCATCGTCGGTAACGAACACCGACTCTTGGTGGTCGGCCGCCGCATGGTTGCTGCCTCCATGGGCGAATCGCTGTGGGTGACCGGCGACGGCAAGTCCTCGGTACAGGAACTGGTGGATTCCCAGATCAACACCGATCCGCGCCGCGGCACTACCGAAGAATTCCCGCTGAATATCGTTGAACCGAAGAAGTCGGAAGAAGTGCAGCTGGACCTGAAGCGCCAGGGCCTGACGCCGGACTCCGTGGTGGAAGCCGGCCGCAAGGTACTGATCCAGGTGAATGGCAATGTCGCCAACGACGTGACCGACCTGGTGCACCCGGCGGTTGCGGAAATGGCAGCGCTCGCAGCGCGCACCATTGGCCTGGACATCGCCGGCATTGACCTGGTCGCTGCCGATATCTCCAAGCCGCTGGAAGAACAGGGTGGTGCGATCATCGAAGTGAACGCAAGCCCGGGTCTGCTGGCCCACCTGAAGCCTGCCGCCGGTGGCGTAGCACGTCCGGTTGGCCACGCCATCTGCGAACAGCTGTTCGCGGATGAGGATGATGGCCGTATTCCGATCGTCGGCGTGGCCGGCAGCCGCCAGAACGCACTGATCGCCCGCCTGATCGGCTGGCTGCTGCAAATGAGCGGCCGCTATGTCGGCACCGCTACCGAACAGGGTGTCTACCTGAACGGCCGTAACGTGGCGCGCGGTCCGCTGACCGAATGGGAATCCGGCGAGCGCCTGCTGCTGAACAAGAATGTGGAAGCAGCCGTATTTGCCAATTGCGGCCGCATGATCCTGAGCGAAGGCCTGTCCTACGACAAATGCATGGTGGGCGTGGTGACCGACGCAGCGGGCCATGAAGACCTCGGCGAGTTCTACATCAACACTCCCGAGCAGATGTATGGCGTGCTGCGCACCCAGGTTGACGTGGTGCTGCCGGAAGGTGCCGCCGTGCTGAACGCCTCCGACGCGCAAGTGGTCGAAATGGCCGAGCTGTGCGACGGCGACGTGATCTTCTACGGCACGGACGAACATGTTCCTGCCATCGACTCGCACCGCCAGGATGGCGGCCGTGCAGTGTTCCTGCGCGATGGCGGTTTCGTCATGGCTGCCGGCCGCGACGAATTGGCAGTGCTGCCGCCGTCCTGCCTGCCGGCGAGCGGGGAAGACCGCAAGGACGCAGTGCTGGCCGCCATCGGCGCCGGCTGGGCCATGGGCCTGTCGCCGGACCTGATCGGTGCTGCGCTGCGCACCTTCGAGTGGAATACCAAGAAAAACTAAGGATTACCAGGAATGGAAGTTATTCGCCTCCGCGCGCTGCGCGGCCCTAATCTGTGGAGCCACCATACGGCTGTTGAAGCCATCGTGTCCTGCACGCCGGAAGAACGCTCCGTCGACAAGATCCCTGGTTTCGAAGTGCGCCTGCGCACCCGCTTCCCGCGCCTGGCGCAATTGCAGCCGGACGGCCATGCCGACACGATCCCGATGGCGCACGTGCTGGAACTGGCTGCGCTGGGCCTGCAAGCCGAAGCCGGCTGCCCGGTCACCTTCAGCCGCACCACGCAGACGCTGGAAGATGGCATCTACCAGACCGTCGTGGAATACACCGAAGAAGCGGTGGGCCGCCTGGCCATGGAGTGGGCCGAAAAGCTGTGCAAGGCCGCCATGGACGACGCGCCGTTCGACCTGGCCGCTGCGCTGCACGAGCTGCGCGAGCTGGACGAAGATGTGCGCCTGGGTCCGTCGACAGGGTCCATCGTGTACGCCGCCGTGGCGCGCAAGATCCCGTTCCGCCGTATGACCGAAGGCTCAATGGTCAGCTTTGGCTGGGGCTCCAAGCAGCGCCGCATCCAGGCTGCTGAAATGGACACGACCAGCGCGATTGCAGAAACCATTGCGCAGGACAAGGAACTGACCAAAAAACTGCTGGACGCCGCCGGCGTGCCGGTACCTGTCGGTCGCACTGCCGTTGACGCCGAGGACGCCTGGAAGGCAGCACAGGAAATCGGCCTGCCAGTCGTGGTCAAGCCGAAGGACGGTAACCAGGGCAAGGGCGTGACGGTCAACATTACAACCCGCGAGCAAACCATTGCCGCCTACAACGCCGCCAAGGAATTCCGCGACGACATCATGGTCGAGAGATTCCTGGCCGGCCACGACTTCCGCCTGCTGGTGATCGGCAACAAGCTGGTCGCCGCTGCGCGCCGCGATCCTCCGCACGTGGTGGGCGACGGCGTGCACTCGGTGCGCGAACTGGTCGACATCGTGAACTCCGACCCGCGCCGCGGCACTGGCCACGGAACCGCGCTGACCAAGATCCGCTTCGACGATATCGCGCTGGCGCGCTTGGCGCTGCAAGGCCTGGCTGCCGATTCCGTGCCGCCGATTGGCCAGCGCGTGGTGCTGCGCAATAACGCCAACCTGTCGACCGGCGGCTCCGCCACCGACGTCACCGACGACGTGCACCCGGAAGTGGCGGCGCGCGCGGTGGAAGCGGCGCAGATGATCGGGCTGGATATTTGCGGCGTGGACGTGGTGTGCGATTCCGTGTTGCGTCCTATCGAAGAACAGAATGGCGGCGTGGTGGAAGTGAATGCCGCTCCCGGCCTGCGCATGCACCTGTCGCCGTCCTACGGCAAGGGGCGCCCGATCGGCGAGGCGATCATCAATGCGATGTTCCCTGAAGGCGACGATGGCCGCATTCCTGTCATCGCTGTGACCGGCACCAATGGCAAGACCACGACGGTTCGCCTGACGGCGCACCTGATCGCGTCTTCCGGCCTGCGCGTGGGCATGACCAATACCGACGGCGTGTACGTCAACGGCCGCCAGATCGATTCCGGTGACTGCTCGGGCCCACGCTCGGCACGCAATGTGCTGCAGCATCCTGACGTGGATGCGGCCGTATTCGAGACCGCCCGTGGCGGCATCCTGCGCGAAGGCCTGGCTTACGACCGCTGCAAAGTGGCCGTGGTCACCAATATCGGCGCCGGCGACCACCTGGGCCTGAACTACATCACCACCGTGGAAGACCTGGCGGTGCTGAAGCGCGTGATCGTGATGAACGTCGACGAACACGGTTATGCCGTGCTGAACGCGACCGATCCTATCGTGGCGGCAATGGCAGCCAAGTGCAAGGGCAAGGTGATCTTCTTCGGTGCGGACCGCTACCATCCGGTGGTGGCGACGCACCTGGCGCAGGGCAAGCGCACCGTGTACATCGATAATGGCCAGCTGGTGGCGGTGGAAGGCAAGAACGAGCAGCGCATTCCGTTGGCGGACGTTCCGATCACCTTCAACGGCACCATCGGCTTCCAGGTGGAGAACACTATGGCGGCGGTGGCAGCGGCTTGGGCCGCTGGCATCGACTGGGATTCGATCCGTCGCGGCTTGCTGACCTTTACCACTGACAGCCACAACGCGCCGGGCCGCTTCAATATCTTCAAGTATCGCGGTGCGACCGTGATTGCTGACTATGGCCACAATCCGGATGCGATGCTGGCACTGGTGCAGGCTGTCGACGCGATGCCGGCCAAGCGCCGTTCCGTGGTGATTTCGGGCGCAGGCGACCGCCGCGACCAGGATATCCGCGAGCAGACCGAGATCCTGGGCAATGCGTTTGACGATGTGATCCTGTACCAGGATGCCTGCCAGCGCGGACGTGCCGATGGTGAAGTGGTTGGCTTGCTGCGCCAGGGACTGGTGGGGGCGAGCCGCACCAGGAATATCGACCAGATTACCGGCGAGTTTATTGCGATTGATACGGCGATGGATCGGCTGCAGGATGGCGATCTTTGCCTGATCCTGGTGGATCAGGTGGAGGAGTCGCTGCGGCATATTGCTAATCGGATTGCTGCCGGCTAAAACCGGTAAACCAGGGTCTGACCCGCAGGGTCAGACCCCAGCGGAATTACAGCCGCAGGTCTTTGACCCGGGTTTGCGGGTTTTCAGGCCGCCAGCACAGCCTTAGGCGCCACCAGCCGCGCCGTCTCACCCTCAACAAACTGCGCCGCGAAAACCCGCTTCTCCGCCTCGAACTCCCCATCAGCCTCGATCAGGTTGCAGATCAGGTCCGCAGTCGCCACCGCCATCTTGTGCAATGGCTGCTTAAGCGTAGTGAGCTCATAGCTCAACCACGTCGACCCCTCCACCGCATCGCACCCCACGACCGACATCTGCGACGGCACGTCGATATGCAAATGCTGGCGCGCCGCGTCCACGCAGCCCATGGCCATTGCATCATTCCCGCAAATCACGGTATCCGGCACCGCGCCGATGCGCGCAATCAGCTCATGCAGCCCCGCCACGCCGCTGGAATAGTCAAAACAGCCATGGAATACCGGCGCCTCCGGCAGCCCCAGTTCGGCGATCCGGTCCAGCGCCCCGCGCAAGCGCTCGAGCGCCACCGAATTCTGGGCCGGCCCGCCAATCAGGGCAAACTGGCGATGGCCGGCAGCCGCCAGGCGGGTCACCAGCGCACGGCTGGCCTCATACTGGTCGCACAGTACCGTATTGACGTTCAGGTCGCGCAAATGGCGGTTGAACACCACCAGCGGCACTTTCCGCCGCTTGAACTCATTGACATGCGCTTCGGTCAACTTCGAGGCCGCTACCACGCCGTCCACCTGGAACTGCCAGATCTCGGTCAGGATGCTCTCGATCTCGCCCTCGTGCTGCATGGTGAAGAGCAGGGCGCGCTTGCCGCGCCGATTGAGCTGCTGGCTAAGCTCCGACAAAGCTGCCGGGTTGTACAGCATGCTGGTGTGGGACACCACGATCGCCACGATATTGGTACGGCGTGTGATCAGGCTGCGGGCGGCAGCGTTCGGGATGTATTCCAGGCCTTCGGCAGCCTTCATCACCCGCGCATAGGTCGCCTTCGAGACGCTGGCGCCGGGCTTGAAACAGCGCGAGACCGCCGATTGCGAGACACCCGCTACAAGCGCGACATCGTAGGAGGTGACGCGGCGTCCCTCCAGGAGGATGATAGCCTTTTGTTCGGCAAGGCTGATCGCAGGTTGTGGCTTGGTTTGGCGCATGAATGCGGACTGGCGGGCGGAATGCTTGCGAATTTGAAAATAGATCCCTAATCTTACCACATGGCAATAGTTTCCCCCGGTTTACACGCGACAGGGGGCCCTTCGGTGTGGCGCCCAAGCCGCGCTGCACTCTGGTAAAATACCGCCCCTTTTGGTTTCGGATGAATAAGATGGCACAGGCTTGCGGCATCGACTTTGGCACTTCCAACTCCACCGTCGGTTGGGTGCGCCCCGGCCAGCCCATCATGCTGGAACTCGAAGATGGCAAGATGACCCTGCCGTCCGTAGTGTTCTTCAACGCGGAAGACGAGGAAACCAGCTATGGCCGTGCGGCCCTGGCCGAATACCTGGCCGGCTGCGAGGGGCGCCTGATGCGCTCCCTGAAAAGCCTGCTGGGCACCAGCCTGATCGACGGCCAGACCGAGGTCGGCGGACGCGCGCTGCCATTCCGCTTGCTGCTGTCCCAGTTCATTGGCGAAGTAAAGCGCCGCGCGGAGAGCGCTGCGGGCCGCCATTTCGAACATGTGGTGATGGGCCGTCCGGTCCATTTCATCGATGACGACAAGGCCGCCGACCAGTTGGCGGAAGACACGCTGGCCGAGATTGCGCGCAGCGTGGGTTTCCGCGAAGTGGCCTTCCAGTACGAGCCGATTGCGGCTGCATTCGAGTACGAATCCCAGATCGACCGCGAAGAACTGGTGCTGATCGCCGACATCGGCGGCGGTACTTCCGACTTTACCCTGGTGCGCCTGGGCCCGGACCGGGTGGCGCGCACCGATCGCATGGACGATATCCTCGCTACAGGCGGCGTGCATATCGGCGGTACCGACTTCGATAAATATCTCAGCCTGTCGAGCGTGATGCCGCTGTTGGGTTACGGCAGCCAGTTCCGGAGCGGCGCCGAGGTGCCGTCCAGCTACTATTTCAACCTGGCGACCTGGCATACGATCAACCAGGCCTATACCCGCAAGATGCAGGCGCAGTTGACCGAAATGATCCGCGATGCGCGCGAACCGGCCAAGCTGGAGCGGCTGCAGCACCTGATCGAGGAACGCGCCGGCCATTGGCTGGCGTTGAAAGTGGAAGAGGCCAAGATTGGCCTGTCCGGGGCCGATGCGGTAAAGCTCAATCTCGACCGCTTCTCGCCGCCAGTGCTGCTGGACGTGACGCTCTCCGGCTTCGATAGCGCGGTGGAACAGCTGGTGTCGAGTGTCGGCGTCACGGTAACGCAATTGCTGGCTGATGCGGGCGTGCAGCCGGGGCAGGTCGATACCATCTTCTTCACCGGCGGCTCGAGCGGCGTGCGCCTGCTGCGCGAGAGGATCGCAGCCCTGGTGCCGGGCGCGCGCCGTGTCGAGGGCGACCTGTTCGGCAGCATCGGCGCCGGCCTGGCGCGCGATGCATTGCGCAAGTTTGCATAATCTGCTTACAATAGCCGCCGTGAAGAAAGCCAATCGCCATTTCCTGCACGTGTTACTCGCGATGCTGCTGGTCCTGTCCCAGCAGCTCGGGATGGCGCACGCGGTATCGCACTGGTCGGACTTCCGGCATGGCAGTGAACAGCAGCAGGCGACCGATGTCGACGGCAATGGCCTGAGCGCAGGCCTGGCGCTGGACCACAACTGCAGCCAGTGCGCGGCGTTTGCTTCGCTGGCGACGGCGATTCACACGCCGAGCTTCACCTTCCCGTCTGTCGACTACAATGCGCCGCAAGGCGGCGTCGCTTTGCCGCAGCTTCACAGCGGGCGCACTGCGCGCGCCTACGATTCGCGCGCTCCACCCCTGGCCTGACACAAACAACGTAGTGCATTTGCTGCCGCCGCTGCCCTGTGCTGCGCGCTGGCTATTGTTTGTCGTATCCAGAGGTTAAATATGAATTTCAAGTACTCCCTGCTGGCAGGCGCCGTCCTGTCGGCCGTATCCGCCATTGCCTGTGCCGATGACGGCGAAGTGACCAAGGTCGTCGTGACCGCCAACCCTTTCCACAAGGGCGAAACCGAGCAAATCCTGCTGCCGGCCAAAGTGCTGTCGGGCGATGAATTGCGGGACAAGATGGCGAACTCGCTGGGCGAGACGCTGTCGTCCGAACTGGGCGTGTCGTCGTCGGCCTTTGGCGCCGGCGCTTCGCGCCCGATCATTCGCGGCCTGGAAGGCGCCCGCGTGAAGATGCTGGAGAACGGCATGGCCGTGTCCGACGTGTCGGGGCTGTCCAACGACCACGCCGTTTCTGCCGAGGGCGCCGTGGCGCACCAGATCGAAATCCTGCGCGGCCCGGCATCCCTGATGTACGGCTCGGGAGCGATCGGCGGCCTGGTGAACGTGGTGAACGAACGGATTCCGCCGGCGCTGGAACAAAAGCTGACCGGCCAGGCGGAAGCACGCTACAGCACCGTTGACGATGGCAAGGCGACTTCCGGCACCATCGATGGCGCCATCGGCAAGCTGGCGCTGCACCTGGATGCCAACACCCGCCAGACTGGCGACTACAAGATCCCGGGCAACCGCGTTGAAGGCGACCCGGATTCGGCTTCCGGCCGCCTGCCGCACTCCGGCACCAAGGAAAAAGGCGCCGGCTTTGGCGGTTCCTACATCGATAGCTGGGGCTATGTCGGCGCATCCGTTTCGGGCCTGGACAACAAGTACGGCATTCCGAGCGAGGAAGGTTCCACGATCGACCAGCACCAGACCCGCTACGACATCGACAGCCTGTTCAAGAACCCGGTGCCGGGCATCGAGTCGGCCAAGTTCAAGGCCGGCTATACCGATTACCGTCACGCCGAACTGGGCGACGACGGACAGCCGGAAGTACTGTTCAAGAACCGTGCTATCGAAACCCGCGCCGAAGCGGTACACAAGGCGATCAGCGGCTGGCACGGTACCTTCGGCATGCAGACCGAGCTGACGCACTTCTCGGCCCTTAGCGCTGAAGGCGGTCCGGACACGGTGCCGGTGACCCGCTCGAATTCGACTGCCGGATTCCTGGTCGAGGAGAAGGAATGGGGCCCGGTGCGCGTCAATGCCGGCCTGCGCCTGGAACGCGTGAAGCGTGAGCCGGTGAGCGGCCTGGATCGTTCCTTCTCGCTGCAAAGCGGCGCGCTGGGCGCCCTGTGGTCGTTTACACCCGGCTATGCGACCGGCCTGACCCTGTCCCGCTCGCAACGCGCGCCTTCGACCGAAGAACTTTATTCCGGCGGCCCGCACGATGCGACCATCACCTTCGACCAGGGCGACCCGAACCTGCGCAAGGAAACTTCGCGCAATATCGAATTCTCGCTGCAGAAGACTGCCGGCCTGATTCGCTGGAAGGCCAACCTGTTCCATAACAGCATTTCGGACTTCATCTACGGCCATGTCACGGGCCGTACGCTTGACGAAGAAGGTAATGACGGTGGCGAGTTCCGCGAGCGCCTGTTCAGCCAGGGCGACGCCACCGTGCGCGGCGCCGAGGCGGAAGTCGAATACAACCCGCTGGCCATGGGCCTGAATGGCCGCCTGTTCGCCGACACTTCGCATGGCGACCTGAAAAACAGCGGCAGCCTGCCGCTGCAGCCCGCATCGCGCCTGGGCGCGACGATCGGCTACCGCACGGCCAACTGGCGCGCGGGCGCCACCTGGATCCATGCGCAGTCGCAGGAGCGCCTGGCGTCGTTCGAGGCTACGCCAACGGGCTCCTACAACCAGTTGAATGCGAACCTGTCGTACACGCAGAAGCTGAAAGACATGGACCTGACCTGGTTCGTGCTGGCGAAGAACCTGCTGAATGACGAAATCCGCGTTTCGACCTCGCTGCTGAAGGACGTATCGCCCTTGCCGGGCCGCAGTTTCGTGTTTGGTGTGCGTGCCAAGTTCTGAGTTTGCGCAAAATCAAACGTAGCACGGAGTCGCTTCTTATACTTTAGATAACAATCGAGGGTATGGGAGGCGACGATGGGCAAACGTCTGGTGGACCGGGAGCGCATCTTCCGGTGGTTCCTTGGCCCCGCCCAGCGGGGCAATCCCTATGCCCAGTTCAACCTGGCGCTTCTTTACAAAAACGGACAGGGCGTCGAAACCGATATGCGCCAGGCTTTCAGCTGGATGCGCCTGTCGGCCCTGCAAGGCCTGGCCTTCGCGCAGAACCAGCTCGGCGCCATGTACTACAGGGGCGTCGGCACGGCGAACAGCGATGCCGAGGCGGTGTACTGGTTCCGGCGTGCCGCGCGCCAGGGCGACCCCGCTGCGCAGCAAAACCTTGGGCAGATGTACCGTCGCGGGCGCGGTGTCCCCGTCAACGAAGAAATGGCCGCGCGCTGGTTTGGCCGGGCTGCTGAACAAGGCGTCTCGAGTGCCCAGGCGCTGTTGGGCGAGGCTTACCTGAATGGGCGCGGCGTGGCGGCCGACTGCCGGCTGGCACAAGCCTGGCTGCGCAAGGCCGCGGTGCGCGGCGAGGTCCATGCCCAATGCCTGTTAGGCAGCATGTACGCCCACGGCACAGGCGTGGAGCGCGACCCCGTTCAAGCGTTGATGTGGTACAGCATGGCGGCGGAGGGCGGCTCGGTCCAGGCCCAGTTCAGCGTGGCGGTCCTGTACGCCGGCGGGAACGGGGTGCAGCGCGACCTGGTACAGGCAGTCCATTGGTATCGCAGCGCGGCCGAAAAAGGCGATGCGGCGGCCCAGAACAATCTCGGTGTGCTGTATGCGACGGGGCAGGGCGTGGCGCAGGATGAAGGCGAAGCGCTGCGCTGGTACAGGCGCGCGGCCGCGCAGGGTCACGCGCTGGCGCGGCACAATCTTGCCGGCTTGCGGGAAGGCGCGGGCAATGCCGTGCAGCCCGAAGAACAGGCGCTCGGGAACATTAATTTCGATGAAATATTGCGGCAGCGTCCACGCCTGCCGGAGGCGCGCAATAGTCCGCGTTGAGCAGTTATCGCTGCGCCGTTAAAGGACGATCGGTGCCGGGAGCCAGCACTACGGTGGTGTTCAGGTGTTCCAGTCCGGGCTGGGCTTCGACATTTTCGATGCGCACGGTATAAGCGCCCCGCACCAGCGCGAAATTCCCAAGGCTGCGCGAGCGCTGGTTGGCCCACTTGCTGGCCACGCACAAGGTGTTCACGGTGCGCGCATACACCAGCGCATTGTCGGGTTTGTGCCGCACTTCCACCTTGAAGGCCATCGGCCTGCCGAAACTGGCGCGCGCCTGCTTCGGCACCTTGGCCAGGTCGACGTCGTCGGCGCAGTCTTCAATGCGGCGATCGCCAATGATCAATACTTCCTGTTTGCTCAAGGATTCACCGGCAGGATTACTCATTTCCAGCATCAGCGCATAGCTCAAATCCACTGGCACTTCCACGTCGGCAGTGACGACGGTGCCCGCCTCGCCAAGCTTCATCTGGACGTCTTTCATCAGCGGGGGGAATTCACAGAGCGCGACAGTTGCCATCGCCAAGCCGACGATGGGTTTCTGGCACATGCTGTAGATGAATGGGCTCATGAATCCAATATAGACTATGCGCCCTGCGTTTGCATCCTGCGGTCGAGGAAAAGGCTGTTGCCGTGTATCTTTTTGGCTTGTTTCTTCGCATCCGCAGCGCTGGCTGCGATCTGGTGGTGCGAGTAGTACTGGTGCGGTTCAACGCGGATCACGCCGACCGAAAGGCTCATGAGCGAATAGAACACCTTCTTGCCCTGGCGGTCTTCACTGATATAGCCGCCGCGTTCGCGGTCTTCATTGCTGTAGAAGTCCGAGATGGCGGTGGCGAAATCGTCAAGCACTGCCTGGCAGCGCGCTTCCCAGTCCTCGCTCTGGAACAGGATCACGAAGTCGTCGCCGCCGATGTGGCCGACGAAATCGCGATTGCGGTCGCCGTGCTTGGCCAGGATGTGCCCCGTCAGCTGGATCACGTCGTCGCCGCGGCGATAGCCGTAGACATCGTTGAAAGGCTTGAAGTGGTCCAGGTCCACATAGCAGACCCAGAACCGGGTGCCGCTTTCCAGCAGGCGGTCGATGTGTTCATTGATCGGCACGTTGCCCGGCAACTGCGTCAACGGATTGGCGTAGCGCGCGGCATTGATCTGCATTTGCGTAATTTCGCGCATCAGGTCATGGCCGGTGCCCATGCCGATATAGCTGTCATCCTCCGTGATGATGAAGCCATTGAACAGGTGATGAGCATCAGATTCGGCCATGCGGCACGACAGGTCCTGCAAGCTGGTGTCGACGTCGGCGATGATCGGTTTGGCATCCATGAAAAGAGTGCATGGTTTCTTGCCGTATAACTCGCGCTGGTAAGGGCGCGCGAAGTGGTCGATCATCTCGAAGCGAGAGACCAGTCCGAGCGGGCGCCCGGCGTCGACCACGGGAATAATCATCAGCTTGGGATCGGCCATGAAGATTTCATAGACGTCGTTGTTGTTCATGGACGGCGGCACAGCGGCGACGTCGTGCAGCAGCTTGCGGATAGACACGGCGTTTCTCTCGGCAGCGCGTTGCGGATAGACCGCCACGCCATTGCGGCCCAGTACCTTGACTACTTCCGCCGGCAGGGCCTTTGCCGGTTGGACGTGGGGGCGCCCCAGGTGGTAACCCTGGCCAAACGCGATGCCCAGGTCGCGCAGAACCAGCAGCTCCGCTGCTTTCTCGATGCCTTCTGCGATGACCAGTGTGTTGGATTTGTCGGCAATCTCCTGGATTGAGCGCACGAACTGCAGCTTGACCGGGTCATGATCGATGCCTTGAATGAAGTGCATGTCGACCTTGACGAATTCCGGGCGCAGTTCCGACCAAAGGCGCAGGCTGGAAAAGCCTTCGCCAAGGTCGTCGATCGCGATCTGGAAGCCCATTTTCCGGTAATGCAGCACCGCTTCGCGCATCCGTTCGTAGTCGTAGGTCGGCTGGTTTTCGGTCAGCTCGATGATGACATTGGCGGGATTGAGGCCGAATTCGTGGATGTAGCCCAGGGTTTCGCCCCGGCTGCCATCTTGCTGGCGCACCAGTGATTCCGGGCTGACGTTCAGGAACAGCTTGCCCGGAAGCTGGAGTTCCGCGAAACGCTCCAGGACAATGCGGCGGCATAAATATTCCACCTCGCGCGACAGGTTGTTGGCGCGCGCCACGCGGAACAGGTTGAGCGGCGAATGCAGGGGGCTATCCGACGGGCCGCGAATCAGGCCTTCGTAAGCGATGATTTCGCCGCTTTGCATGTGGACGATGGGCTGGAACAGGGCATGCAGCTGGCGGCGCTGGATGATGTCCAGCAGGTGCTGGCCGAGCGTGTCGTCGGGCGGGGGACGCAAATAGGTCACGTTGTGCGGCAGGGCGGCGGTTGAAGTGCTCACGATAGCGGTCGCAAAAATGGCAACGTGATGATTCTGTGTCGCAATTGTGACAGCATGATGAACGCCGGAAACACTTTTTGGCGTTACAATAAGCTTCCGCGTCCCTGACTGAGAACGATGCCGAGCCAGCCCTTGATCCGCTCCGCTGCTGTGGTGGCCTTCTGTTTGACCAGCGTCGCCGCTGCGGCCGGCGGCCTTACCGTGCACATTGCCGACGTCAACGGCAAGCCGGTGGCAGATGCCGTGGTGTACCTGGAGGCCGAAGGAGGCCAAACGCTGCCCAGGCCGCAGAAGGCCGGCGAAATCAGCCAGAAGGGGCTGAAATTCATACCGCTGGTGACGGTGATCCAGACCGGCAGCAAGATCTACTTCCCGAATAACGACAAGGTGCGGCACCATATCTATTCGTTTTCCGCACCGCACAAATTCGACCAGAAGCTTTACTCTGGCACCACCGCCGATCCTCAGACCTTCGACAAGCCGGGCACCGTGGTCCTGGGCTGCAATATCCACGACAAGATGATTGCTTATGTGCGTATTGTGGACACGCCTTACTTTGGCAAGACGGACGCCAACGGCGACGTGGCTGTGGAAGCGCCGGCCGGCAGATATGTGCTGAAGGCCTGGCACCCGGACATCGTTGGCGGCAACGCGCAAGAGCAGTTGCTGCGCCTATCCGATGGCGCGGCAAGTGCCAGCTTCAGGTTTTCGCTGAAGCCATCTTCAACCGATCCCGATTCCCCGGCTTACTGACACCATGCGATTCCGCAGCCTCGAAAGCCGTATCGTCACGCTGTTCCTCGTGTTGCTGATCGTGGTGCAGCTGGTCGGGCTGGTGGTGATCCAGCGCGGCATCGACAGCAATGCTCGCACTGCAATCGCCTCCGAGCTGCTTAATGGCAGCAAGGTGTTCGCGCGCCTGATGGAGCAGAATGCGCAGAACCTGCGCAACGGGGCGCGCCTCCTGTCGCGCGATACGGGCTTCCTGTCGGCGATCGGCAATACGGACGACGATGACCGCGCCACCATCGAGTCGGCGCTGGCCAACCATGGCCGCCGCATCAAGGCGTCGATGACAATGCTGGTCAGCCCTGAACGCAAGGTTGTCGCTTCGACCAGCGATGCGCAGGCGGCTGGCCTGGAGCACATGGTCATGGGCATGCTGGACAAGGCCGGGCAGGACGATGGCGCCAATGGCATAGCCATCGTTGAGCGCCTGCCTTACCAGGTTGTCGTGGTTCCGGTGAAAGCCCCGGTGACTATCGGATTCGTGGTGATGACATTTCCGCTGGACGAACGGCTGGCGCGCGACATGCGGGAAACCACCGCCCTGCAAACCTTGCTGCTGACGCGCGATCCGAATGGGCGCTGGCTGCCGGTGGCATCCAGCCTGTCGCCTGCGGCCGTCGGCAGCATCATGCTGCAGCTGCAGGGAATGGGCGGCATGCCAGCTGAAGCCTTCGACGTGGATATCGGCGGCGACAAGCTCAGCGTGCACATGACCAGGATCGGCGAGGACGATGGCAATGTCGCAATGGCGATGCTGGGCCGCTCGATCGACGAGGCGACGGCTGAATATGCGCGTCTTGAGCACTGGCTGCTGGGGCTGACCGTGGTTGGCATGATCGTTTGCGTCATCGCCAGCGTGATAACCGCCAAGCGCATTGCACAGCCGCTTCGCCAATTGGCCGATACCGCCAAAAAGCTGGAGCAGGGCGATTACAAGGTGGACATCGCATCCTCGCGGGCCGACGAAATCGGCGAACTGGCGCACGCTTTTGGCAGCATGCGCGACGGTATCGCCAAGCGCGAACAGGAGATTCGCCGCCTGGCGTACTGGGATCCCCTGACCAACCTGCCGAATCGCGCACAGTTCCTGCTCCTATTGAATGACGCTATCGGAGAAGCGCGCAAGCGCGGCGGCTCCGTTCATGTGCTGATGATGGATCTCGACCGCTTCAAGCACGTGAACGACGTGATGGGCCACAGTTTCGGCGATGCCTTGCTGAAGCAGGTGGCAGGCCGCCTGTTGCAAAAGCTGGCCAACCGCCGCCATCCTGCACAGGTGGCGCGCCTTGGGGGCGATGAATTCGCGGTATTGCTGCCCGGCTCGGATCTGGACCAGGCAGTGGTGGTCGCCGCTGAAATCCTGCAAGTGCTGGAATCGCCGCTGTCGCTGGACGAGCAGATGGTCGACATCGGCGCCGGGATCGGGATTGCCGGCTTCCCCGAGAACGGCGTGGATGGCGAGGAGTTACTGGGCAAGTCCGAGATTGCCATGTACGCAGCCAAGCAGCGCAACGAAGGCGCCGTGGTGTACGAAGAAGCGATCGACAAGGGCAGCCAGCAAAGCCTGTCGCTGTTGACTGAACTGCGCCAGGCCGTCGAGAACAATGAATTGCGCCTGTTTGTACAGCCGAAGGTAACCCTGGCAACCGGCCAGGTGGTCGGCATGGAGGCGTTGATCCGCTGGCAGCATCCGGTGCGCGGCAATGTCTTCCCCGACCAGTTCATTCCGTTTGCCGAGCAGACCGGCTTTATCCGCGTGATTACGCACTGGGTGCTGGAGCGTTCGGCGGAGTTATGCCACGAGCTGGCGCAGCGCGGCATCCACCTGAAAGTATCGGTCAACCTCTCCACCCGCGACCTGCTGGACCAGGAATTGCCGTTCAAGTTCGGCGAAATCTTCATGCGCCACCACGTTTCGCCCGGTGCCTTCTGCCTGGAGATTACGGAAAGCGCAATCATGGACGACCCGGTGCGCGCGCAGCAGACCCTGGAGCGCCTGCACGGCATGGGCTGCGATCTGTCGATTGACGATTTCGGCACAGGCTATTCGTCGCTGGCCTACCTCAAGCGCCTGCCGGTCGATGAGCTCAAAATCGATAAATCGTTTGTACTGAATATGGTGAACGATGTTGGCGACGCGAAGATTGTTCGCTCCACGATCGACCTTGGCCATAATATGGGCCTGCGCGTGGTGGCCGAGGGCATAGAGAGCGAAGCAGCGTGGAACATCCTGGCGGAAATGGGATGCGACCAGGGCCAGGGCTATTTCATGAGCCGCCCGATACCGGCCGACCAGTTGGCGAGCTGGGTCGAGAACTGGAAAGCGTCGGCATTGGCCGAATAATCAGCGGCGCCGAAGGCTCCGGAGAGTTACTTATTTGTTAAAGTTCACGTTATGATCGCTGCCGCATCATAACTACTCTCTACGGAAGACAAATGCCATTCAAGCGCGCCACCCTTGCACTTTCCCTGATCGCAGCCTTCTCCGCACAAGCCTTTGCCCAGACCTGTCCTGCAGGTGCTCCCGGCGTGAGCTATCCGGCGACCAAAAAGGTCGACCAGCAGGACAACTACCACGGCACGATGGTCGCGGACCCTTACCGCTGGCTGGAAGATGCCAACAGCGATGAGACCAAGGCCTGGGTGGTGGAGCAGAACAAGGTCACGCAAGCCTGGCTGGCCCAGATTCCCGAGCGTGAAGCGATCAAGGCGCGCCTGACCAAATTGTGGAATTACGAGCGCTATGGCGTGCCATCGAAGAAAGGCGGCCAATACTTCTATAGCCGTAACGATGGCCTGCAAAACCAGTCGGTCCTGTACACAGCCAAAACCCTGTCCGAAACCCCGCGCGTGCTGCTTGACCCGAACACCCTGGCCGCCGACGGAACCGTGGCGCTGGCCGGTACTGCCGTGAGCCCGAATGGCAAGTTCCTGGCTTACAGCACTGCCGCATCCGGCTCCGACTGGAATGAAATCAAGGTGCGCGACATCGCGACCGGCAAGGACACCAGCGACCATATCAAGTGGGTCAAGTTTTCCAACACGGCCTGGGCTGCTGACGGTTCCGGTTTCTACTACAGCCGCTACGACGAGCCGACCGAAGAAAGCAAGCTGGCCGGCGTGAACTATTTCCAGAAGGTCTACTTCCACAAACTCGGCACCCTGCAAAGCGCGGATGCCCTGGTCTACCATCGCCCGGACCAGAAGGAATGGGGCTTTGGCGCCGAAGTAACCGACGATGGCCGCTACCTGGTGATCAACGGCTCGCATGGCACCGAACAGAAAAACCGCGTCTTCATCAAGGACCTGAAGGCAAAGGATGCCCAAGTGGTCGGCCTGCTGGAAGCATTCGATGCTTCCTACAACTTCATCGACAACGAAGGTCCGCTGTTCTACTTCCTGACCGATAAGAATGCGCCTCGCTCGCGCATCATCGCCATCGACGTTCGCAAGCCTGGCATCGAAAACTGGAAGGAAATTGTGCCGGAAACGCAGCAAACGTTGACCGGCGCCAGCATCGTCAACAAGCAACTGGTACTCAACTACCTGAGCGATGCGCATAGCGCCGTCAAGGTGTTTGACCTGAAAGGCAAGCCGGTGCGCGAGATCGCCCTCCCGGGCCTGGGAACCGCATCCGGCTTCGGCGGCAAGGCCAGCGACACCGAAACGTTCTATGCCTACACCAGTTTCACCACGCCGACCACGATCTACCGGCTCGACATGAAGAGCGGCAAATCGAGCGTTTACCGCCAGCCGAAAGTCGATTTCGACCCGAGCGCCTTCGATACGCGCCAGGAGTTCTTCACCAGCAAGGACGGTACAA
The DNA here is from genome assembly GCA_966077345.1 of uncultured Duganella sp. Lineage (GTDB taxonomy): Bacteria > Pseudomonadota > Gammaproteobacteria > Burkholderiales > Burkholderiaceae_D > Rugamonas. The sequence continues at coordinate 61,070 of CBHREK010000026.1, read as the reverse complement.
AAGTCCCGATGTTCATCGTCTCCAAAAAAGGCATGAAGCTGGATGGGACCAATCCGACTTACCTGTACGGCTATGGCGGCTTCAATATTTCGCTGACCCCGAGTTTCTCCGTATCGAACCTGGCATGGGTTGAAATGGGCGGCGTGTATGTTGTGGCCAACCTGCGCGGCGGCGGCGAGTACGGCGAAGCCTGGCACAAGGCCGGCACCAAGCTGCAGAAGCAGAACGTATTCGACGACTTTATCGGCGCGGCGGAATGGCTGGTGGCGAACAAGGTAACCTCGCCAGCCAAGCTGTCGATCGGCGGCGGCTCCAACGGCGGCCTGCTGGTTGGCGCTGCGATGACCCAGCGTCCGGACCTGTTCGGGGCAGCGGTGCCGGCGGTGGGCGTGATGGACATGCTGCGCTTCCAGAAGTTCACCATTGGCTGGGCATGGGCTTCGGACTACGGTTCGTCCGACAACGCGGAGGAATTCAAGGCTCTGGTGAAGTACTCGCCGCTGCATAACCTGAAGCAGGGCGGCTGCTATCCGGCCACCATGGTAATGACTGCCGACCATGATGACCGAGTGGTGCCGGCCCACAGCTTCAAGTTCGCTGCTGCCGCACAGGCGGCGCAAGCTGGCGCTGCTCCGATCCTGATCCGCATTGACTCCAAGGCGGGCCATGGCGCCGGCAAGCCGACCACCAAGCAGATCGAGGAAGTGGCCGATCGCTGGGGTTTCCTGACCCGTGCGTTGGACGTGCATCCTGCCGCTGCGGCAAGCGCCACCGGCGGGCAGTAAGCCATGCGCGCGCTCCTGCTGCTGTGGACAGCCTTGCTTGCGCCGGCCACGGCGGCGGAAGCGCCTAAAACTTTTGCCGAGCAAACCCGCTTGCTCGCCGCACAGCCGGGCTTCATCGAAGTCTGGCGCGATGCGGCGAAGGGCCGGGTACTGCTCTCCGTGCGCGAGCTGGACCAGCCCTTCCTGCTGCTCTCGTCGTTGCCGTACGCCTTGGGCTCGAACGATGTTGGCCTTGATCGTGCGCAGCCTGGCAGCCCGAAAATGGTGCGTTTCCAGAAGTTTGGGGAGCGCCTGTTCCTGGTGCAGGACAATACCCGTTACGTCGCGCGCTCGGCCGATGCCGACGAGCGCAACGCCGTGGCCGAGTCGTTCGCCGGCGCCGTGCTGTGGTCGGGCGACATTCTGGCCACCGAAGGGACGCGTTACCTTGTCGATTTCTCCAGCTTCCTGCTGTCCGACCAGCACGGCATAGCGCAGCGCCTGGAGGAGACAAAGCAGGGCGCATACCGCGTGGACGACAAGCGCAGCGCCGTGCTGGCCAGTGAAGCCAAGGCGTTCCCGGACAATATCGAACTGGAGGCTTTGCTCACATTCGCTGGACCCGGCAGCGGCGAATTCGTGAAACAGGTCGCGGCCGATCCGGCCAGCCTGTCGATGCGCCAGCATATTTCCATGGTGCGGCTACCGGATGACGGCTACAAGCCGCGCCGCTACCACCCATTCTCCGGCGGCTTCGACACCGGCTACTATGATTTCGCGACGCCGCTTGCCAGCAGCCTTGACGTGCGCTGGCAGGTGCGCCACCGCCTGGAAAAAGGCGGCAAGCCAATTGTCTATTACCTTGACCGCGGCGCGCCGGAGCCGGTGCGCTCGGCATTGCTTGAAGGTGCGCGCTGGTGGACCAGCGCGTTTGAGAAGGCGGGATTCAAGGACGGTTTCCGTGTCGAACTGATGCCCGAAGGCGCAGATCCCGCCGATGTTCGCTACAACGTGATCACCTGGGTGCACCGGGCCACGCGCGGCTGGTCCTATGGCAATGCAATTACCGATCCGCGCACGGGCCAGATCATCCGTGGCGCCGTGACGCTCGGCTCACAGCGCGTGCGGCAAGACATACTGATCGCCGAAGCCTTGCTTGCGCCGTATGGCAAGTCCGCGCCCGCAGAACGCCGTAAGCTCGCCGAACAAATGGCGCTGGCTCGCTTGCGCCAACTGGCGGCCCACGAAGTCGGACATACTCTCGGCTTCGCCCACAATTTCGCCGCCAGCCGCCAAGGCAACGGCTCGGTGATGGACTATCCGCACCCAGTGCTGAAGCTCGGCGCGGATGGCGCAATCGACCTGCAGGATGCCTACGGTGTCGGTGTCGGCGCCTGGGACGATTACGTTGTGAAGCATGTCTACGGCGACTTTGGCAGCGGTGAAGCCGAAGCCGCTGCGTTGGCGAAGCTGCGCAGCGATGCCCGTGCCGCCGGCCTGCAATACGTTTCCGATGAAGACTCGCGTGCACCCGGCGCATCGCATCCGAATGGTTTGTTGTGGGACTTTGGTCCCGATACATTGAAAACCTGGGACCAGCTAGGGACCATCCGCCGCCGCGCGCTGGATAACTTTTCGCTCGACGTCCTGCCTGACGAACGCCAGGCGGGAGAACTGGAAGCGCGCCTGGTGCCGGTATACCTGCTCCAGCGCTACCAGGGTGAAGCTGTAGCGCGCCTGCTTGCCGGCGGCGAATACGAATCGGCCACCAGCGCAGACATTCGCGCTGGCCGGGCCGCCGCCGGCGTCAAGGTGACGCCGGCCGCAACCCAGCGCGCAGCGCTGGCACGGCTGGCCGACACGCTGCGCGCTGAGTACCTGGCCTTGCCGGCAGGAGTGCTCGACCAGTTGTCGCCGCCGTCGACAGGTTTTGAGCGCAACAAGGAATACTTCGGTACCCGCATGAACGTGGTATTCGATGCGTTGTCTGCCGCCGAATCGGGCGCGGCGCAAACTGCCAGCTTCCTTTTTGACGCAGGGCGCCTGAATCGCCTGTACTGGCAGCACGCGCGCGACGCCGTTTTGCCCGGTGCCGACGAAGTCATCGATGCTGCGCTGTCGCGCAGCTGGAAACGTAGTGCCGTTCCTGCCAATGTGGCCGGCGGCGAAGCGGTCCAACTTGCCGCCAACTGGGTCGTGCTCGATGCTCTGCTCCAGGCGCTGGACGGCGGCAAGCTGCATGCCAACGTTGACGCAGACCTGCGCCAGCAATTGCGCACTTTCGCCGGCTGGTTGAAAGCGAACCCCGGCAAAGGCACCACGGCGTCCAGCCGCGCGCAGGCTGCCGATCACGTATTGCGATACCTCGCCGATCCGCGTAGCGTCAAGCTCCGCGCCTTGCCGATAATCCCGCCGGGCGCACCAATCTGATTGTTATTGACCATGACAAGGAACTTCAATTTACCGCTTGGCCTGATTTGGGCGTGCATTGCTCTGTACACGCCTTTTGCCAGCGCGGAGGCATCAATGCCAACCCATTGCAGGAAGGATGAAGTTACGTTCCTTGATGCGTGGATGGGACCTATTGACGGTGAGCTCGACGGCGAGGAGCGCTATGAAGCGGGCGGCAAGCTGCTTTCGATTTGCGTGGTACCAGGCAATAATCGCATCGCAAAGCTCACCTACCGCTTTGGCAAGTTGCGGCACCCAAAGGTCGAAGTCATCGCTAGCCGTCACTCGAAGTTTGGGGTTTACAGCAGGCAGGACACGCCGCATACAGGGCAGGACATCGTCTTTTTCAAAAGAGGGCAGTTCACCTACTATGTCGTGATCGCGATAGGCCAAGGTCACGGCGTCACCCTGTACGAATTCAAGGGCAATCGAAAAATGGCCACGTATCATTCCGCTTTTGAAGAGGGCGTAGCCTATCAGGTGGGGCCGATGGCCGATGACGTCTTTCTTCATCGCGTGAACACTCCCTTCACCGTTTGGGCGAAGCCGCCGCATAGGTACGAGCCGACGCTCGCTGAGCGTGTCCGCCAGGCTGCGCGGTCTCGGAATTGAAGTAATCGAGCTTTCGGATACACATGTTGCCGATGTCGTTTAACACTTTAGTCGGAAAGTCGCTGGATCGCCTTTTCCAGGAAGTTCCGGAATGTGCGCCATTTACAAAGCAAAAGGGAACCGGACCGCATTTGCGGAGGTTCTATCACGCGACTGAAAGTACCCAGCGGGAAATAGTCTTTTATCGAGATGAGCTGTGGACGGCTACCGGTGGAGTCTTGTATGCGGAGATCTACTGCCTTGTTCAGGAACTTCAATACGCCCTGCACGGAAGGGCACAATCCCTGCTCACTCCGGATTTCAGCATCCCATTCAGTCATTTTCAATATGTTCTATCTGAGCGGAATCCAAAGCGCAGTTGGGCGCTGAATTCGCTTGATGATGTCACCGCGTTTGAGCAGGAGATGAAAGACTGGCTCCCATCGATCGCACTGCCGTGGTTAGGGCAGTTTGAATCGCACGATGGTGTTGCCCGCCACCTGCAACTACAGCGGCAGTTTGTTAAGCTGGCGGAATATCTGGCACACAGAGGTGACGAACAAGGCGCATCGCTCGCCGTCGCCGAATGGGTTGGGAGTTTGCCGCGGCGAACGGAGAACAGTCTCCGTAAGCTCGCTAGCAAGGGACTGATTTCGACGGCCGATGAAGAATTCCTCGCCAAGGCATCGATTCAAAGCGAAGAAGACTACCGGCGGCAGACGGCTGATTGGCTGGCGCGCCGTGCGATCCGAACAATCTGAAAAATAGAGAGTATGCGTATTTCGATTTCAGGCGTCATTACGAGGCCTGCCGAAGAGTTGTTCTGGCTGTCGCAGGATTATTCACGCCGCCTTGAATGGGATGAATACCTTGCCGATGCCCATTTGCTTGATGGCCACGCCGTCGCAGCAGTCGGCGTGCAGTCGTTTTGCAAGAATCATGGCGGCTCTGTCCTCGTCTCGCGGTATATTACATTCGCTCCGCCCACTCATGCTGCTGTCGAAATGGTCAAGGGACCGTGGATATTAAGGAGCTTCGGCGGAACGTGGCGGTTCAAAGCGTTAGAGGACGGAAGCACTGAAGTCCGCTTTATCTACAATTTCAAGACGCGTCCCGCTTTTCTGGGATGGTTGCTTGAGCCGATCGTGGCATCGTTCTATCGGCGCGACATGCGCCGCCGGTTGGCTGCGTTCAAGAAGTGGACTGAGTCCAGGAGTGTTGAGGAATGCAAGACTTTCGCATCACCACAGAAGTAGGCGAACTCGATGCCGAGCTCGTGCATCGTTTCCTTTCGCAAGAGAGCAGTTGGGCCAAGGGCATTTCACTCGCCCTGGTGGAGCGTTCGATGGCCAATTCGCTTTGCTTTGGCGGATTTCTCGGTAAGGACCAGATCGCGTTTGCGAGAGTAATCTCTGACTACGCAACCTTTGCAAACCTGGTGGACGTGTTTGTCCTGCCACAGCATCGTGGCAAGGGTTACAGCAAAGCCTTGATGGCAGCGGTCTTTGCACATCCACAGCTCCAGGGGCTGCGCCGGTTCACGCTGGCCACTGGCGATGCCCATGGCTTGTATGCGCAGTATGGATTTACGGCGCCGCTATTCCCGCAATCGCTGATGGAGCGGTATTTTCCAGGGATGTATGAGCCAAAGGCTTAAGGAGAATTCATGTTTGGCCATGTCAAATTCGGCGTCAGCGACTTCGCTGCGAGCAAGGCGTTTTTTCTGAAGCACTGGAGCCCGTTGGCGTGGTTGTCGCAGCCGAAGGCTAGCCGTCAACAGGTGGATGCTTTTGCATGAGGCGATCTGCGCAAATCAGAGCACCGCATCTGCCGGCAGGGAGTAGCGATTACGATGTTCCGCGTATTAAAAGACAGCAGTGAAGCAACGAACGAGTTCATCACAGGCCTTCTTATAGGCTGCGAGGTCATGCTTGTGCTGTTGGTCATTATCCTTGCGCTGGCGTGGGACCGAAAACGAAAATTCTATGCTGGGCCTTTGGCGATGCTGGTTTTCACCGGAATTGTTCTTCTGGTATGGAATACTTATCGCGAGACATATGCCTGCTTCAACGCAATCGATGTTTCAGGTACAGGGTTGCGATTGCGGTTTGATGGTCCTTTTGCGAGGGAAGTAGTCGTTTCGCCCGGCGCAATCGACAGCGTGCTCTTTGGATTGCCAGGGAAGTCCAATCGCCAGTGCTTCATCCGAGTCGTGCTAAGGAATGGCGATAACTACCGGAGTACCACGTTCGACCAACCGGCGGCCCAGTGCAAAGAGCTGAGGCAGGGCATTGTGCAGGCACTGAAGCGCTGACATTTTGCTGGAGGGGCATGCCATGCATCTTCCGGCCAACATTCAAATAGGAGCGGTGTGATGGAAAAACGCCTTGCGTCATGCAGTTGCGGCCAGTTGACCGCCGAAGTTTCTGGTGATCCGGTTCGCATCTCAATCTGTCATTGCCTGGCCTGCCAGCGCCGCACCGGTAGCGTCTTCGGCGAACAGGCGCGATTTCCACGTGAGGCGGTGACAGTCTCGGGAAATTCGACCGAATACGTGCGCACCGGCGACTCGGGTGGGAAGGCCAGGTTCCATTTCTGCCCCACCTGCGGCGCGACAGTGTATTACGAGATCGAAGGAGCCGGCGATCTGGTGGGGATTCCCGTCGGTGCGTTCGCGGATCCAGGCTTCCCGGCGCCACGAGTTTCCGTCTATGAAGAACGGATGCACAGTTGGGTTGTTCCTCCGCCCGACTCTGAACGGATTGCGTGAACATTGCACGCTACAGGACTTTGCGCCTCCGGCCCAGCCATTCAGCGTTTCGCCCCTGGTGCCTGCTTCTCAGTGCGGCTTCCTGCACTTGCCGTCCGGCTGGTTGGGTAAAGTGCATCCATCGCCTATCCGCATGTGGATATTTGCGTTGAAAGGTTATGCCAAGCATGTGTGTACCCTTCGCTGCAAGCAGTTATGCGACGCCGCGCGTCGGCTATGGAAAAAAGTGCGATGAGCAGGCGGAACGTTTTTTCCCGCTCGACGTGAGGTAAAGCAAGAATTTTTTGAAGCGCAAGCTCAGGCCTGATCGCTTGCTCCAACAGCACGCATGGAGTGAATGATGGCTTTAGACCGGAACGATTGATTGCTTGCGCAACTTCCTTTGCAAGCGGATGGGCTTGCAGACAGCATCGCGCAAGCACGCCGAGTGTCTTTACCTGTTCTTCACGGTGCTGTGAAACGAACCACGAATAGCCTTCAACTTCCGATATTTGATCTTGGGCGATCCGGTTGAGATGAAGTTCGGTGGCAGTTAACATAAGCACACTACTTGCAGTGAATGAGATTGAAGCGCCGTTTTTGGCCAAATTCAGCCCAAGCGAACTATAACTCTTCTGGCATTCGACGTCGGGTCAAGTCTGAGCTACTACACCTTAGCGGTGGATCACGACCAGCAGGGCCTTGGCTTCGGTCTTGCCTGGATTGCGGATGGCATGATGCAGATCGGCCGCGTAGCGTGCGGTGCCGCCTAGCTTGATCTTCTTCTTGTTGGAGCCGACTTCGAGTTCCATCGAGCCGTGCAGGATGGTCAGGTGCTCGGTAGTGCCCGGATCGTGCGGCTGCGACACCAGCTCCCCGCCGGCAGATAAGGTCAGCTCATACCACTCGTATTTACCCGCCAATTCCATTGGGCCCAGGATGCGCAGCACGTAGCCGGCGTGGGCGCCGGGCAGGGTAGGCGTTTCGTGGGCATCCACCAACTTTATCGTTTCGACATCCTTCTCGATGTCGGACAGCAGTTCGCCGATCGGTACGCCCAATGCATTGGCCAGGCGCCAGGTAATGGCGATGGTCGGATTGGCTTTTTCGCGCTCAATCTGGGATAGCATGGACTTGGAGACCCCCGCAATGCGGGACAGGTCTTCCAGCGTCAGGCCGCGCGCCAGGCGCAGTCGCTGCAGGGCGGCGCCGACTTCCGGCGGGGCGTTGGTGGAAATGTTCGGCTTCACGCTTGCAGAGTTCAATATAGTAAAGTAGGATTCCGTATATCGAATTTACGTTCAATATAGTGAATTCCAGTCGTATTAGTGAATTAAGAGTAAACTTTACATCAGAGGACGACCATGAGCCAAGCGACGAATGCGTTTTACACCGGCCTGCAACAGAACCTGGAAAAGCTGCGCAATGACGGCCTGTATAAACCTGAGCGCGTGATTGCTTCCCGCCAGGGAAGCGAAGTTCAGTCGGAAGACGGTCGTACCCTGATCAATATGTGCGCCAACAACTACCTGGGCCTGTCGGGCCAGGAATGGGTGGCGCAGGCCTCCATCGCAGCGACCGAGAAATACGGCTACGGCCTGTCCTCGGTGCGTTTCATTTGCGGCACCCAGACCGTGCACAAGCAACTGGAAAAGGCCATCTCCGAATTCCTGGGCACCGAAGACACCATCCTGTACGCGGCGGCATTTGACGCCAACGGCGGCGTATTCGAGCCTTTGTTCGACGAAAACGACGCCATCATCTCCGACGCGCTGAACCACGCATCGATCATCGACGGCATCCGCCTGTGCAAGGCTGCGCGCTTCCGCTACGTCCACAACGACATGGCCGATCTGGAAAAGCAACTGCAGGCAGCCGCCGACAAGCGCCATAAAGTCATCGTGACAGACGGTGTGTTCTCGATGGACGGCACCATCGCGCAACTGGACAAGATCGTTGAGCTGGCCGAGAAATACGGCGCGCTGGTCATGATCGACGAATGCCACGCTTCCGGCTTCATGGGCAAGACTGGCCGCGGCACCCACGAACACCACAACGTGCTGGGCAAGATCGACATCATTACCGGCACCCTGGGCAAGGCCCTGGGCGGCGCGATGGGCGGTTTCACCTCCGGCCGCAAGGAAGTGATCGACACCCTGCGCCAGAAATCGCGTCCTTACCTGTTCTCGAACACCCTGGCTCCGGCCATTGCCGGCGCCTCGCTGGAAGTGCTGAAGCGCCTGTCCGCTTCGACCGAACTGCGCGACCGCCTGCACGAAAACACCGCCTACTTCCGCAAGGAGATCGAGCGTATCGGCTTCACCATCAAGCCGGGCACCCATCCTGTCGTGCCAGTGATGCTGTTCGAAGCGCCGGTGGCACAGAAGTTTGCTGCCCGCATGTATGAGCTGGGCGTGCTGCTGTCGGGCTTCTTCTATCCGGTGGTGCCGATGGGCCAGGCGCGTGTGCGCGTGCAGCTCTCCGCCGCCCATACCCGCGAACAGTTGGACAAAGTCCTCGCAGCATTCGAACAAGCCGGCAAAGAGCTGGGCATCATCAAGAACTAATCAGGAAAACAGGTAGGAATATGGAACGCATTCTCGTCATCGGCGCCAACGGCCAAATCGGTAGTGAACTGGTGGAAGCGCTGGCAAAACAGCACGGCGAACAGAACGTCATCGCCACCGACATCAGCCTGGTCAACAAGTACAACGCAGCCCGCTACCAGGTGCTGAACGTGATGGACAAGGCAGCACTGGAAGCACTGGTGGCTGCCGAAGGCATCACCCAGGTGTATCAGCTGGCTGCAATGCTGTCCGCCACCGGCGAGGCGGCTCCGCTGAAGGCGTGGGACCTGAACATGGACGGCCTGCTGAACATCCTGGAAGTTGCGCGCGAGCGCGGCGAGCAGGGCAAGCCGCTGCGTATCTTCTGGCCATCGTCGATTGCTGCTTTCGGCCCGAACACGCCAGCCGAGAACACCCCGCAGTACACCGTGATGGACCCGACCACGATTTACGGCATTTCCAAGCTGGCCGGCGAACGACTGTGCGAATACTACTTCCTGAAGTATGGCGTGGACGTGCGTTCGATTCGCTACCCAGGCATTATCAGCTTCAAATCGCCTCCAGGCGGCGGCACCACCGACTACGCAATCGCGATTTTCCATGCCGCGCTGCGCGGTGAACGCTACGATTGCTTCCTTGGCCCGAAGACCACGCTGCCGATGATCTACATGCCCGACGCGATTCGCGCAACCATTGAATTGATGGACGCGCCCGCTTCACAAATCAAGATTCGTTCGTCGTACAATGTCGCCGGCGTTTCCTTCAACCCGGAAGAACTGGCTGCAGCGATTACCCGCGCACTGCCTGACTTCAAGATCGCCTACACGCCGGACAGCCGCCAGGCCATCGCCGACAGCTGGCCGCGCAGCCTGGATGATTCCAAGGCCACTGCGGACTGGAACTGGAAAGCGAAGATCGGCGTGGAAGAGATGGTGAAGGACATGCTGGAGAATATTGACGTGAGCCTCAGCGAGGCCGCATAACCAGAGAGAGACAAGCAACAATGGACATGAGTGTTTTCGACTTATTCAAGATTGGCATTGGCCCATCAAGTTCGCATACGGTGGGACCAATGGTGGCGGCGCGCCGCTTCCTGGTCGAAAACAGTCCATTGGACGATGTCAGCTCTGTGACGGCCGAGTTGTTCGGTTCGTTGGCGTTGACCGGTGTCGGCCACGGCACCGACAAGGCCGTGCTGCTTGGCCTGATGGGCGAAACGCCGCAAGGCGTCGACCCTGATGCAGTGGACGATATGCTGGCTGCTGCCGATGTTGACGGCGAACTGCGCCTGCTGGGCGAGAAGCTCATTCCGTTCACTCGCAAGCAGCACCTCGTATTCCATATGGCAGAGAACCTGCCGGAGCATCCGAACGGCATGCGCTTTACCTTGACCCGCGCGGACGGCAGTTCGGTTTCCAGGATTTACTATTCGGTCGGTGGCGGCTTCATTCGCGCCGAAGGCGAAGAGGCGGCCACCGACGGCAAGCCAGCCGTTCGCCTGCCGTACCCATTCAACACCATGGCTGAACTGCTGGGGCATGGCGTCAGCAGCGGCAAGACCATTCCGCAGATGCTGCGCGCTAATGAGCTGACCCGCATCAGCGAGGCGGAGCTCAACGAAGGCATGGACCGCATCTGGCACGTGATGCGCGACTGCATCCAGCACGGCCTGGAGACGCGCGGACAACTGCCGGGCGGCCTGAACGTCAAGCGCCGGGCGGCTGATTTGTGGCGCCAGGCGCAAGGCGGCGACCGCGCCAACCAGCTTCCACACGATGCGCTGAATGGCGTGAGTTTGTACGCGATGGCGGTCAATGAAGAGAACGCAGCGGGCGGACGTGTTGTAACGGCGCCTACAAATGGCGCTGCAGGCATCATTCCCGCTGTGCTGAAATACTATGCGGAAGACTGCAAACCGGTCGACCCGGTTTCCGGCGTGCGCGCGTTTTTGCTGACCGCCGCGGCGATTGGCATGCTGTGCAAGCGTAACGCTTCGATCTCTGGCGCCGAAGTGGGCTGCCAAGGTGAAGTCGGCGTGGCTTGCGCGATGGCGGCTGCAGGCCTGGTGGCAGCACTCGGAGGCAGCAACGCGCAGATCGAGAATGCGGCGGAAATCGGCATCGAACATCACCTGGGCATGACCTGCGACCCGATCGGCGGCCTGGTGCAGATTCCCTGCATCGAACGCAATGGCATGGGCGCGGTGAAGGCGATTACCGCTGCGTCGCTGGCCATGAAGGGCGATGGCACTCACTTCGTCACCCTGGATAACGTGATTGAAACGATGCGCCAGACCGGCGCCGACATGCAGGCCAAGTACAAAGAGACTTCGCTGGGCGGCTTGGCAATTCACGTCGTGTCGGTGAATCACGCTGCCTGCTGAAACGCAGCGGTCGCTGGCCGGGGTGCCTGATCCAGTGGGTCAGGCACCGGTTTACCGGTTTTCGATAGAAAATTTCAAAAACTGGCTTAATTCACAAAGAAACTCCGGCCAGACTATAATAGGTGTCCGTTTTCACCTGCCACCGGACTTTCTACTTTATGCAATACGTGTCTACCCGGGCCGACGCGTCGGCTGCATCGCACTCCCTCCAGCAATTTTCCGACATCCTCCTGGGTGGTCTGGCGCCAGACGGCGGCCTGTACCTGCCAGTCGAATACCCGCAAGTTACCGGCGAGGAGCTGAACAAGTGGCGTCACCTGAGCTACGCTGACCTGGCAGTAGAAATCCTGAAAAAGTTCGCAGGCGATATCCCAGAAGCCGACCTGCGCGCCCTGGCCAAGAAAACCTATACCGCCGACGTGTACCGCAACGTGCGCGAAGGCGAAAATGCCGCTGACATCACGCCGCTGCGCGTGCTGGAAGAAACCGACGGCAAGAAACTCGTGCTGCAATCCCTGTCCAATGGTCCGACGCTGGCCTTCAAGGATATGGCGATGCAATTGCTCGGCAACCTGTTCGAGTACGCGCTGGCCAAGCAGGACGCGCAACTGAACATCTTCGGCGCTACCTCCGGCGATACCGGCAGCGCTGCCGAATATGCGATGCGTGGCAAAAAAGGCATCAAAGTCTTCATGCTGTCGCCGCACAAGAAGATGAGCGCCTTCCAGACCGCCCAGATGTTCAGCCTGCAGGACCCCAACATCTTCAATATCGCAGTAGAAGGCGTGTTCGACGATTGCCAGGACATGGTCAAGGCCGTGTCGAACGACCTGGAATTCAAGGCCCGCCACAAGATCGGCACCGTGAACTCGATCAACTGGGCCCGCGTGGTGGCACAGGTGGTGTATTACTTCCGCGGCTACCTCGCGGCGACCAGGAGCAATGAGCAAAAGGTGTCGTTCACCGTCCCGTCGGGCAATTTCGGCAATATCTGCGCCGGCCATATCGCCCGCCAGATGGGCCTGCCGATCGACAAGCTGGTGGTCGCCACCAACGAGAACGACGTGCTGGACGAGTTCTTCCGCACCGGCATTTACCGCGTGCGCAAATCGGCCGAGACGTATCACACCTCCAGCCCATCGATGGACATTTCCAAAGCCTCGAACTTCGAGCGCTTCGTGTTCGACCTGGTAAAGGGCGACGGCAAGCGTGTGCGTGAGCTGTTCAGGAAAGTGGAAACCGATGGCGGCTTCGACCTGTCGGGCGCACCAGGCAGCGATGGCGACGAGTTCAAGCTGGTGGCCAACTACGGCTTCAAGTCCGGCAAGTCGACCCACGAAGACCGCGTCCAGACCATCCGCGACGTGGCCGACGATTACGGCATCGTGATCGACACCCACACCGCCGACGGCATCAAGGTCGCCAAGGAATACATGGAGCCGGGCGTCCCGATGATCGTGCTGGAAACTGCACTCGCCGCCAAATTCAACGAAACCATCCTGGAAGCGCTGGGCGAAGACGCCGAGCGTCCGGAGGGTTTTGAAAATATCGAAGCGCTGCCGCAGCGCTTTGAAGTCATGCCGGCCGATGTGAGCAAAATGAAGGCTTACATCGCGGCCAATACAGGACTGTAAAACATGGCAATGCTCGCCGTACGCGAAGCCCTCGATTTCCTGCTTTCCGCTGCACGCCCCGTGGCGGAGGTGGAAAAGATCCCAACCCTGGAAGCCAATGGCCGCGTGCTTGCGAGCGCCGTGGTGTCCGGCATGAACGTGCCAGGCCACGACAATACGCAGATGGACGGCTATGCGGTCCGCGCTGCCGACTGCGCCGCCGGCGACGCTACGCTGACGGTCGCGCAGCGCATCCCGGCGGGCCACGTCGGCCAGCCGCTGCTGCCCGGTTGCGCCGCGCGCATCTTCACCGGCGCCATGATTCCCGAGGGTGCGGACGCCGTCGTCATGCAGGAGCAGTGCGAGGCGAACGATGGCCTGGTAACCATCCGCCACACGCCTAAAGCGGGCGAATGGATTCGCCGCACCGGTGAAGACATCAGCGTTGGCAGTGTGATCCTGGCCGCGGGCACCCGCCTGCGCAGCCAGGAACTGGGCCTTGCCGCCTCGATCGGCATGGCGGAGCTGAGCGTGCGCCGCAAGCTGCGCGTAGCCGTGTTCTTTACTGGCGACGAACTCACGATGCCAGGCGAGCCGCTCGCGCCTGGCGCCATCTACAATTCCAACCGCTTTACGCTGCGCGCCTTGCTGGAAAACCTCGGCTGCGAAGTGCGCGATTTCGGCATCGTGCCCGACTCGCTGGAGGCGACCCGCAACGTGCTGCGCCAGGCAGCGGACGGCAATGACCTGATCATCACCTCCGGCGGCGTGTCGGTCGGCGAAGAAGACCATATCAAGCCGGCCGTTGAGGCGGAAGGCAAGCTGAACATGTGGCAGATCGCCGTCAAGCCGGGCAAGCCGCTGGCTTTTGGCGAAGTAGGGCAGGCCTTCTTCCTTGGATTGCCGGGCAATCCGGTGTCGAGTTTCGTTACCTTCCTGCTGTTCGTACGGCCATTCCTGCTGCGCCTGCAGGGTGCGGATGCGCCGGCCCAGCCGCGCGGCATGCTGGTGCGTGCCGATTTCAACTGGCCAAAAGCGGACCGCCGCAATGAATTCCTGCGCGCTAAACTGAACGGGCAGGGAGGCCTGGACCTGTTCCCGAACCAGGGTTCCGGCGTGTTGACCTCGACGGTATGGGGCGATGGCCTGGTCGACAATCCGCCGGGCAATCCGATCGCGCCCGGCGACCTGGTGCGTTTCATCCCCTTCAGTGAACTGATGTATTGATATGCTGATCAACCTTAAATATTTTGCCAGTGTGCGTGAAGCGCTCGGCAGCGGTGAACAGGTCGTCCTGCCGCCGCAGACGCAGACGGTCGGCGATGTGCGGGCCTGGCTGCTGGCGCGCGGCGAGCCGTGGGCCAGCGCCTTGGCCGAAGGCCGCGCCTTGCGCATGGCGTGCAACCAGCGCATGTGCGACGCCGGCGCGCAGGTTGCGCCGGGCGATGAAGTTGCCTTTTTCCCACCTGTGACAGGCGGTTAATGCTAATTGCTGTGCGCGCGCAACAGTCGAACGCAGACTGTTGACCGCGAGCACTATCACGTTATACTTGGTCACGTGCGGCCCAAAACCTGCGCCGCGCCCATCCCAACACACAATTCCCGTCGCCTCTTCCCTGCGGCTTGTTCCCTTCCCAGCAAGGAGAGTCGCAATGGGTTTCGTCCTAGCCGCCCTAGGCCTGAATGGCATCACGCGTGGCCATATCCCGGTCCCGCCGCGCAAGCGTGCGCAAAAGCTTCATATCGCCGGTTCCAGCACCATGGGCCCGTTGTTGAAGGAAATCGCTGCCAAGTACCACCTGCTGCATCCCGACATTGCGATTGAAGTAGAACTCGGCGGATCGTCGCGCGGGCTGGATGATGTGCGTTCCGGCCACGCACATATTGCGATGTTGTCGCGCGCGCTTGCGCCGTCCGAACGCGACCTGTACGGCATTCCCATTGCGCGCGATGGTGTTGGCGTGGTGGTGCATGCCAATAATCCGCTGCGCGAACTCAGCATCGAGGAACTGCAGGCGATCTTCACAGGCCGCATGCGCGCCTGGCGCGAGGCCGGCGGCAGCGACGAATCAGTGTACGCATTGGGCGGACTGCGCGACGGCGCTTCCAGTGCATTGTTTGCGCGCTTCCTGCGGCAGCCGCTCGATGCTTTCAACCTGAATGCGGCAGTCGAGTCGAATATCGAACGCCTGGCAGTGGTGGCGTCGTGCGAAAACGCGATTGCCTACGTGTCGGTGGGTGCTGCCGAGCGGGCAATCTCGCAAGGCGTCTCGGTCCGTTTGCTGCCGATCTCCGGCGTCGCCGCCAGCACTGCGAATATCCGCAACGGCAGTTATCCGATTTGCCGTGTACTTACCCTGGCAAGCAGGGATGCGCCAACCGGCGTCGCACGGAGTTTTTTCGCCTTCTGCCTTTCCGCCCAAGTGAACGGCATCCTGTCGGCATTCGACTTTGTACCTTACCTGGACTGACGCCATGGAACCCTACATCTTGCCCGGATTGCTGGCCGCTTTCTCCGCGGCGACGCTCAAATGGATGCGGACGCGCGAAACCGAACGCCGACAAGCTGAAGCCAATGCCGATGAACTGCTGCGTGCCAATCGCGCCTTGCGCATGGCATCGCGCAGCCGTGCAGCCCTGCTGCATGCCGGCAGCGCCGAAGAAATGATGGCCGCTTTCTGTCGCTGCATATCCGAAGAGGGCGGCTATTCGCTGGTCTGGACCGGCACGGTGGTGGCCGGCAGCAACAAAGACCTGTTGGCCAGTGAAATTTACGGTACGCCTGCCGGACGCTTCGCAGCAGCAGCGGGAGGGTGGCAGCATGGTTGCAGTTGCGGAGGCATTGCGCTGGAGTCGATGAGCGACGGTAAACCAAAGCTGGTGCACGGCCTGCCGGCGGAGTTCGGCTATCCAAGCGCCCTGGCATTGCCGCTGAGCGGTGCGGCGGACGATGCGGCGCCTGCCGGTGTGCTTTGTGTCTATTCCATTGATCCTGCCGCTTTCGACAGCGACGAAGTCGCTCTGCTGCAAGAGCTCGCTGCCGACCTGGCGCTGGGCTTGAACAGGATGCGTGAAGCACGCAGGCGCCGCGCAGCGGAACAGGCGCTGGCCTACCATGCCAACCACGACCCGGCGACAGGCCTCGCCAACCGGTCCCTGTTCAATGACCGCCTGCGCCAGGCGATGATGGCTGCCGAGCGCACCGGGCGCAAAGTCGCTGTACTGGCGCTCACCATGGACCGCTACCGGGGCGTCAAGGCTAGCCTGGGGCACGACGCCTGCAATGCCTTGCTGATGCATGCGGCAAGCGCCATGAAGTCCTGCCTGCGCGAAGGTGACACCGTAGCCCATCTGCTTGGCAACGAATTTGCGGTGATCCTGTCGGATATGGTCAGCGATGACGACGTGCTGCCAGTAGCATCGAAGTTGCTCAATGCGATCAAGCAGCCGATGCGCTGGCAGGACAATATCGTGACCACGACTGCCAGCATCGGCATTGCGCTGATGGGCAAGGATGGCAGCGATGCCTCAGGTATGTTGCGCTCGGCAAATTCCGCCATGGCACATGCACTGGGTCACGGCGGCAATCGCTTCCGCTTCGTCGCGCAGGCCATGAACGACCGCGCGTCGCGCATGTTTGCGCTGGAGGCGGAACTGCGGCGCGCACTGGTCCACAATGAATTCGTATTGCACTACCAGCCGCGCGCTGCATTGAGCGACGACGGACTGGCTGCCGCGGAAGCGCTGGTGCGCTGGCAGCATCCGACGCGCGGCCTGGTGCCCCCGGCGGACTTCCTGCCACTGGCGGAGAGCAGCGGCCTGATTGTTCCGCTCGGTGCCTGGGTGATTCGTGAAGCATGCCGCCAGCAGCGGGCCTGGCGCGATGCGGAAGTTCCGATGGTGCCGATTTCGATCAACCTTTCGCCGCGCCAGTTCCGCGAAGAGGGGCTGGTTGAGCACATCGAAGTCGCGCTGGAGGAATACGACGTGCCATCCGCCATGCTGAGCTTCGAAATTACTGAAGCGATGGTGAAGGACAACCTCGACGAGGCCGTGGCCAAGCTGAATGAACTGAAGGCGCTTGGCGTCCGGCTGTCGCTCGGTGACTTCGGCACCGGCCACTCGTCGCTGGCCCGCTTGCGCATGCTGCCGGTGGACCAGTTGAAAATCGATCAGTCCTTTGTGCGCCAGCTTGGCAGCGAGCAAGCCGATGAGGCAATCTGCCGCTCCATTATCGACCTCGGCCATAACCTGAACATGCAGATCGTGGGCGAGGGCGTGGAAACGCTTTTGCAGCGCGAATGGCTGCGCGACCATTATTGTGACGAAATCCAGGGCTGCTTCTACGCCAGGCCGATGCCGGCGGATGCCTTGGCCCAGCTTCTGGCAGCCGATCGCCCGAGATCGAATACAATGCTGCCCCTATGGAAAGCAATCAATTACAAGGCGTAGCGGTGATCGGCGGCGGGCCCGCCGGCCTGATGGCGGCCGAAGTACTGGCCGCGGCGGGCGTGCCTGTCGATGTCTATGACGCCATGCCATCGGTCGGCCGCAAATTCCTGCTGGCCGGCCGGGGCGGGATGAACATTACCCATTCCGAGCCCTACGACGCATTCGTGACGCGCTATGGCAGCCGAGCCGGCGTTTTGCGGCCGATGCTGGATGGCTTCAAGCCCGACGACCTGCGCGCCTGGGTGCATGGCTTGGGCATCGAAACCTTTGTCGGCACCTCGGGCCGTGTCTTTCCGACCGAGATGAAGGCCGCGCCCATGCTGCGTGCATGGCTGCACCGCTTGCGCGAAAGCGGGGTGCGCTTCCACCAGCGGCATCGCTGGCTGGGCTGGTCGCCGGATGGCGCCTTGCGCTTCGAGGCGCCGGATGGCGAACGCACGGCACGCCACCGCGCGGTGCTACTCGCGCTGGGCGGGGCAAGCTGGGCGCGCCTGGGCTCGGATGGCGCCTGGCAGCCGTTGCTCGCCGGACGCGGCGTTGATGTCGCACCGCTGGCGCCTGCGAACTGCGGCTTCGATGCCGACTGGAGCAGTCATTTCTCCGAGAAATACGCGGGCCAGCCGCTGACCACCGTGGCGATTGGCGGCCGCAAAGGCCAACTGGTGGTGACAGCCACCGGGGTGGAGGGCAGCCTGATTTACGCGCTGTCGGCAGGAATCCGTGACCGGATCGCGTCGGACGGCAGCGCCACCATCGAACTGGACCTGTTGCCGGACTGGCCGCTGGAACGCCTGCAGCAGGAGTTGTCGCATCCGCGCGGCTCACGCTCGATGTCGAGCTTCCTGCAAAGCCGGGTCCATATCAAGGGCGTCAAGACGGGCCTGCTGCACGAGGTGCTGGACAAGGATGCATTCCACGATCCGCAGCGCGTGGCGGCGAGCTTGAAGGCGCTCCCGATCACGCTGCGCGCGCCGCGTCCGATCGACGAGGCAATCAGCAGCGCCGGCGGCGTGCGTTTCGAGGCGCTGGATGGGGCGATGCTGAAGGCTTTGCCGGGCGTGTTTGTGGCCGGTGAAATGCTGGACTGGGAAGCGCCAACCGGCGGCTACCTGCTCACTGCATGTTTCGCCAGCGGCCTGGCCGCCGGCAAGCAAATGCTGCGCTATCTAGTGGACCCAGCTAACGCCGCCTGAGCCGCTGCGGCTCACATTGCGTCCGGAAGGATTGCCGAAGACGCGGATATCGCCGGTACCCTTGACGGTGACGTCCGCCGACTGGCGGGCGAAGACATTGGTGGTGCCCGAACCCAGCAGCGTTACCACCACTTTGTCGCTCGCCAGGTGCTCGGCGTCCAAGTCGCCCGAGCCGGTCACTTCGGCAGTCAGCTCCTTGCAGCTGCCGCTGGAAGTGATGGCGCCCGAGCCTACCATTTCCAGCATCACCGTCTCGCCATGGCCGGTGTTGAGGTTCAGGTCGCCGCTGCCATGCACGCCGGCTTCCACATTCTTGTAGCGGCCATTGAAAGTCAGGTTGCCCGAGCCTTGCAACTGCACGCTCAGGCGCTCGCCGCTGAAACCGTTGACATTACTGTCTCCGCTGCCGTTGATGACCAGTTCGCGCAGCGAAGGCAGTACCAGCTCGACTTCGATCGGGCGGCGCGGGTGCAGCAGCAATCCTTTGGAGCCGATACGCAAGGTCGCGCCGTCGAGCTCGGTGGCAATATTGCCCAGCAAGCGTTGTTCACCGCGTACTTTGAGCGACGGCACGTCGCCCTGTTTCAGGCGCAGGTCGATCGGGCCGACCAGTTCGACATTGGAAATCGTCGCGCTCACTTCGCGCACTTCCGTGCGGGCCGCGCGGCCGGCAACGCTGGTCGGGTTGGCGGCCCCCTGGGCGCGCAGCATGCTGTAGGTGACGGCTGTCAGCAGCACCGCCAGCAGCGCCATGCCGAGGCCAATCTTGAGCAGGGAACGGATGTTCATTGCTGTTCCTTTCAACGGCCGCGCAGCAGCGCAGCGTTCATCTGGATGTAGCGCTTCAGGCCAATCAGCGAATAGCGCGTTATCACAATGCTCACGAGGCTCAGCACGATTCCCAGCAGTACCAGAGCGATGCCGACGGCGGTCTGCGTGGCGCGCGATTCGTTATCGAGGTCGGAAGTGATGCGCACGCCGCCTTCGGCCATGGCTTCCGCACCTTCCAGCCATTTCTCGGATTTGCTGTCCGCCTCGTCCCATTCCTTGCGCAGGCCAGCCGAGGGTTCCTGGAAAACGTCGATACCCTGGTCGCTGATCGAAATCTTGGTTTGCATGCGGGCGTCCGTCTGCTCGCCATCGTCAAAGACGACGAGGTGACGCAGCGGACCAGTCAGAACCAGTTCATTGGCCCCGGCCAGGCCCGTTGCAGTAACGGCAATGCCGCTGACGTAAAGGGCGAAGGCGCTGGCGTAGATCGAAACAAGCAGCGCCGAAAACACGGCGGCCGGCACGACCATGAAGAGGTTGAAGATACCAAGGCCAAAGAGGGAAAACATCATCCGCGCCAGGTTGGCCGGATTGCGTTTTTGCTCGAATGCGCTGCGGTGGGCGTTGGCGCGCAGGGTCATGGCGATCTTGCGCGGCTCGTCCAGCTCGGCCGCAATTTCGTCTTCAGTCTTGCCGGCGGCGAGGCTGTCGATGAAACGCTGCTCGTAGAAAGCCATCGTCTTGGCCGCCACGTCGGGCGGCAAGCCGGTGAGGGCTTTCATTAGTGCGTCGAGGTACTCATTTTTGCTCATTGGAAACTCAAGCCTCCTGTTGTTCCATGCTTGCACTGTATCGCTTGCACTGGAGAGGCTCGAGTTGTTTACGACAGGATGCAGAAATCTGGGGGCAGGCGACCAAAACGCGGGACAGGCGGATCATCAAAGTTACGCCTTTGCGAGCAGGCGGGCGGCTTGGACGCCGCTGCGCACGGCCATTTCCAGCGTGGCGGGGTATTCGCCAGCCGTGTAGTCGCCAGCCAGCACCAGGCCTTTTGCCGGGGTTTCGTTGGATGGGCGTTTGAGGCTAGGGGCGCAGGCGTAGGTTGCGCGTTTTTCGGTGATCACCTTGCTCCAGGCCGGATTGGCCAGCTCGGGACGTGCCAGGTCGGCGGCCAGCTGCGTCGCGAGAGCTGCAGCCAGCTCTTCCTGCGGCAGGCTGGCTGCCTCGCTTGAGGCGCTGATGACGACGGCGAACAGGCCGTTTTGCTTGGCATCGAGCTGGCCGCGGTCGAAGACGAACTGGCCCCAGCGCCGGGCTTCCGGATCGTCAATCAGGGCGTAGAACGGGATGTCGAGACGGGTGCCTGGCGCGTATTGCAGGTAGCAGGTGGTGATCGGTTCTGGCTGAAACGCTTCGAGCAAGCTTGCCAGTTCGGCAAAGCCTGCTGCACCAGCGGCGCCGTCCTGGGCATCCTGCAGCGCGCTTAGCAGGCCGGCACTGGCGGCCGCGGATGCCGCGAGTATGACACCGTCAAATTGACTCGACGTACCGCCACCAACGGCCGCGCCGCTTGCTTCGACGGCCCAGCGATCCGCAGCGGGGCGAATCGCGGTGACTTTGGCGCCGAGGTGGATGGAGTTGCCTTTCCCCTGCAGCCAGGCTGCTGCAGCGTCAGGGAAGAGGGCCGAGAGGTCTGCACGGGGTACCAGCATGTCGGACGCGGCGCGGCGGGCGCCGAGGCTGTCGCGCAGCACGGCCAGGAAAACCTGTGCCGACGCGCGTTCCGGCGGCGTATTCAGCGCCGCAAGGCACAACGGGCGCCACATCAGCGCCGCCAGCCGCGGCGTCTGGTCGAAACGTTCCAGCAACTCGGTTACGCTGCAATCGTTGTTCAAGCGCCAATCCATCCAGCGTGCCGTGGTGCTGAAGCGCGCCAGCGCCATCTTGTCCTCGCGCGCCAGGCCGCGCGCGCGCAGCAGTGCAACGCCGACGTGCAGTGGCGCCGGCAGGCGGGGCGCGACGAAATCCATGCCGCCGCCGGCTTGCGGGTAACGCATCTGCAGGGGAAGCGTCAGGACGGCCGAACGCAGGTCGACGCCGACAGCGCGCATGACGCGCAGGGTTTCCGAATACGCCCCAAGCATGATGTGCTGGCCATTATCCAGCTCGCGCCTATCGAACGATACGCGGCGCGCCCGGCCGCCCAAGGTGCGGGCAGCCTCGAAAACGGTCACCTGGTGACCTGCGCGCGCAAGTTCAACGGCAGCCGTGAAGCCCGCCCAGCCGCCGCCGACTACGGCAAAGTGCTTAGCCACGAACCCAGGTCTTCCACGCCAGCCACAGTTTGCGGATAGGCGTCAGCGAAATGCGCTGTTTGAGGACGTGGTAGCCATCCTCTTCGATTTCGTTCAGGAGCGTGCGGTAGATGGCCGCCATGATCAGGCCAGGACGCTGGGCGCGGCGATCTTCCTTCGGCAGCAGCGCAAACGCCTCGTCGTAGGCTTTCTGCGCACGCGCCACCTGGAATTCCATCAGCTTCGAGAAATTCTCGGTCTCGCGGGCGTTCAGCAAGTCGGCCGCAGTCACATTGAACTGCTGCAGTTCGTTGATGGGCAGGTAGATGCGGCCTTTGCGCGCATCTTCGCCCACGTCGCGGATGATGTTGGTGAGCTGGAAGGCATGCCCCAGCTTTTCGGCATATTGCAGCGTCTCGGGACGGGTCACGCCGAAAATCGACGCCGACAGGATGCCGACTACGCTGGCCACGTGCCAGCAATATTTCGACAGGCCGGCGTAATCCAGGTAGCGGGTCTGGTTCAGGTCCATCTCCATGCCATCGATGATCGCCTGCATATGTTCCTGCTTCAGGTCATAGGTGGCGAGATGCGGCTGCAAGGCCTGGGTGACCGGGTGCGTCTGCTTGCCCTCGTACATCTGGGCGATCTCGTTGCGCCACCAGGTCAGCTTGATGCGGGCCAGCGACTCGTCGCTGCACTCGTCGACGGTGTCGTCGACTTCGCGGCAGAAGGCGTACAGCGCCGTAATGGCGCGGCGGCGCTCCGGCGGCAGGAACAGGAAGCTGTAGTAGAAACTGGAACCGCTGGCGGCGGCCTTCTGCTGGCAGTATTCGTCGGGGGACATGTTCTTATGGCTTGGGTAATGCTGTCAAAGGCGCTATTTTATAGGGAAGAGGGCTTCATTCGAAGCGCGCGCCAGAAAACCTTGAACCAGTCGCGCTTTTCCAGCTTTGGCCGGCGCAGGAAAACGTCGTAATCGACTTCCTCAATTGCCTCCAAAATACGCAGGCCGCCCTGGACCACCATGCGCAGCTCCAGGCCGATGCGGCCCTTCAGGCGGCAGGCCAGCGGGGCGCCGGACAGCATCAGGGCACGCGCGCGTTCGACCTGGAATTTCATCATGGCGCGCCATTTGGCCCTGTTGTCGGGGCGGGCCAGGTGGGCCGGCGACAGCGCGTAGCGCGCCAGGTCTTCCATTGGCAAGTAAATGCGCTCCTTATGCTCGTCGATCGCCACATCCTGCAGGAAGTTGATGATCTGGAGCGCGGAGCAGATGGCGTCCGACTGGCGGATGTTTTCCTGATCCGCCGCGCCGTACAGGTGCAGCATCAGCAGCCCTACCGGATTGGCGGAGCGGGAACAGTAATCGAGCAGGGAGGCGTAGTCCTGGTAGCGGTGCACCACGATGTCCTGCTTGAAGGCGGAAATGAGGTCATAGAAAGGGCGCAGCGGCAACTGGTGCTGCTCGATGACGGCGGCCAGGCGCGCAAACATCGGTTCATGCTCGCCGTCGGCACGCTCGATGCGGCCCAGGGCTTCTTCATAGGCGGTGAGGCCAGCCAGGCGCTGCTCAGGCGTTGCATCGCCTTCATCGGCAATATCGTCGGCGCTGCGCGCAAAGGCATAAATCGCTTCGACCGCCGGGCGCAGACGGCGCGGCATCAGGATCGAAGCGACAGGGAAATTCTCGTAATGGTCAACGGACATAGAGGTGCTGTTCTAAATTAATGACGCGAAAGTCATTTGCAAGTACGGTTGACCCGGATATAATTTTTTCTTACTAAACGGAAAGTCATTTAGTTCCAAACGGGAAATAATAATGGCAAACATATACACCCGGCAAATGCCAGAGACGCTAAAAAGGAATTCCATCGTGTTCGTAGCAAAAAAACTACCCCTGGTTGCGGCCTGCGCCTTGCTGCTCGCCGCCTGCTCGAAAGAGGCCCCGAAGACCGAAGATATCCGCCCGGTACGCGCGATCGTGCTGCAAAGCTCGGACATCGATGTGAACGCCGAATTCTCCGGCGAAGTCCGTTCGCGCGTCGAATCGCGCCTTGGCTTCCGCGTTGGCGGCAAGATTATCTCCCGTAAAGTGGACGTGGGCAGCGTCGTCAAGCGCGGCCAGGTGCTGATGGACCTGGATCCGCAGGATTTGAAGCTGTCGCAGGCACAGTCGATGGCGGCCTTGCGCGCCGCCGAAACGACACGCGACCTCGCCAGTGCCGAACTGAAGCGCTACCAGGAACTGCGCGAGAAGAACTTCGTCAGCCAGGCCATCCTCGATGCCAAGCTGTCTGCTTATAAGTCGGCCCAGGCTCAGGTGGATTCGGCGCAAGCGGCATATCGCGGGATGTCGAACCAGGCAGGTTATGCCAGCCTTGAGTCGGATATTGATGGCGTGGTTACCGCCGTGGACGCCGAAGTGGGGCAAGTAGTGTCGCCTGGCACGCCGGTGGTGCGCGTTGCCAAGACCGATGAAAAAGAAATCGTATTCGGCGTACCGGAAGACAAGGTCGACACGCTGCGCGCCATCTCGGACGTGCATGTGCGCCTGTGGGCGAGCCCTGAGAAGTCGGTGCCCGGCAAAATTCGTGAGATTTCGCCGGTGGCCGACCCGTTTACCCGTACTTATGCTTTCCGCGTGTCGATTCCTGCCAGCCTGTCCGAGGCAAAGCTTGGCATGACTGCGCTGGTGGCTTTTGCTTCGCGCACCCCGCAACCGCAGATCAAGGTGCCGCTGACGGCCCTGTTCCATGAGAAGTCCGCGACCTCCGTGTGGGTGGTTGAAAACGGCGCTGTGCGCCTGGTGCCGGTGACGGTGAGCGGCGTGTCGGGCAATGACCTGGTGCTGGGCAGCGGCGTCAAGCCTGGCCAGACGGTGGTGACGGCGGGCGTCAACCTGCTGAAGCCTGGCCAGAAAGTGACCATCCTCGGAGCCGCCAAATGAAGGGCTTCAACCTTTCGCGCTGGGCGCTGGAGCACATTCCGCTCACGCGCTACCTGATCGCAGTGCTGCTGTTGGGCGGCATGCTGGCGTATAAGAACCTGGGGCAGGATGAAGACCCTCCATTCACCTTCCGCTCGATGGTAGTGCAAGCCTTCTGGCCCGGTGCAACATCGCTGCAGATGGCGGAACAGGTCACCGACAAGCTGGAAAAGAAGCTGCAGGAAACGCCGTTTATCAATGAGATCACCAGCTACTCGAAGCCCGGCCAGACGCTGATCATCCTGAGCTTGCGGGAATCGACGCCGCCAAAGGAAGTAACACAGGCCTGGTACCAGGTCCGAAAGAAGATCGGCGACATCCGCTCGACGCTGCCTTCCGGGGTACAGGGGCCGGTCTTCAATGATGAATTCGGCGATACCTACGGTTCGATTTTCGCGCTGTCCGGCGATGGATTCACGTACGCGGAGTTGAAAGACTACGCCGACCTGGTGCGCCAGCAGCTGCTTGGTGTGAAAAAGGTGTCGAAGGTCGAGCTGTTCGGGGTGCAGGACGAGAAGATCAATATCGAGTTCTCGCACAAGAAGTTTGCCCAATTGGGCCTGACGATCGAGCAGATCGCCAACCAGATAACCACCCAGAACGTGGTGGAGGCGACTGGCGTTGTGGTGACGCCGACCGATAACCTGCAAGTTCGCGTTTCCGGTGCGCTGCGCACGGTCAAGGATCTGGAAGAGCTGGAGCTGCGTGCAAATAACACGACTTTCCGTCTCGGCGACTTTGCAACCATCAAGCGGGAGTACCTGGACCCGCCGCGCGACAAGATGCGATTCAACGGCAAGGAAGTCATCGGACTCGGCGTGTCGATGGAAAAGGGCGGCAACATTATCCAGATGGGCAAGGACCTGGAAAAGACCGTCAATGCGATGAAGAACAAGCTGCCCGTCGGTATCGAACTGGAGCGCGTATCGGATCAGCCGGCTGCCGTTACGGCATCCGTGGGCGAGTTCCTGCATACCCTCGTTGAGGCGGTGCTGATCGTACTTGCAGTGAGCTTTGTTTCGCTCGGCCTGCACACCAAGCCGAAACTTCGCCTGGATGCTCGGCCTGGACTGGTCGTGGCGTTGACGATTCCGCTGGTGCTGGCGGTGACTTTCCTGTTCATGCGGATACTCAATATCGACCTGCACAAGATTTCGCTTGGTGCGCTGATTATCGCGCTTGGCCTGCTGGTCGACGACGCGATCATCGCGGTGGAAATGATGGTGCGCAAGATGGAAGAGGGCCATTCAAGGCTTGAAGCGGCCACCTTCGCCTACACCTCGACGGCGATGCCGATGCTGACCGGCACGCTGATCACGGTTGCAGGCTTCCTGCCGATCGGCCTTGCTGCTTCGGCTGCGGGCGAGTACACCTTCTCGCTGTTCTCGGTGAATGCGATCGCGCTGGTGACCTCGTGGATCGTTGCCGTGGTGTTCACGCCATACATTGGCTTCATCCTGCTGAAGGTCAAGCCGCACTCCGAAGGCGGCGGCCACCACGAGCTGTTCGATACGCCTGGCTACCGCAAGTTCCGTGCGGTCGTGAACTGGTGCGTGGAGTATCGCAAGACCACGATTGTGGCAACGCTGGTGGTGTTCTTCCTTGGTGTGTACGGCTTCAAGTTCATCGAGAAGCAGTTCTTCCCGGATTCCAGCCGTCCCGAGTTGATGGTGGAGATGTGGTCGCCGGAAGGCACGGCCTTTTCGCAGACCGAGCGCCAGGCGAAGAAGTTCGAAGAGTTCATCCGCAAGGAGCCAGGCGTCGCGAGCGTGACGACCTATGTCGGCACCGGCAGCCCGCGCTTCTACCTGCCGCTGAACCAGATCTTCCCGCAGACGAACGTGTCGCAGACCGTGGTGCTGGCAAAAGACCTGCATTCGCGCGAAGAGCTGCGCAAGAAGATCAGCAATATCTTCAAGACCGACTTCCCGGAAGTGCGCGGCCGCGTACAGCTGCTGCCGAATGGTCCGCCGGTGCCGTATCCGGTGCAGTTCCGCGTGACCGGTACTGAAGTGGAGGGAGTGCGATCCATTGCCGACCAGGTGAAGGACATCATGCGCGCCAATCCGAATGCGGTGGGCGTGAACGACAACTGGAACGAATCGATCAAGGTGCTGCGCCTCGACCTTGACCAGGACAAGATGCGCGCCCTGGGCGTGACTTCGCAAACCGTGATGCGCGCTGCGAATACCATTCTTTCCGGTACCCCGATTGGCCAGTTCCGCGAAGGCATCCGCTTGATCGACATCCAGGTGCGCCAGCCGCTGGACGAGCGCAGCACCATTGCGGTGCTGAACGACACCTATATCCCGACCAATAGTGGCCGGTCCGTGCCGATCTCGCAACTGGCCCGTGTGCACTTCGTGTGGGAACCGGGCGTGGTATGGCGCGAGGGCAGGGAATGGGCTATCACCGTTCAGTCGGACGTGGTGGAGGGCGTGCAGGGGCCGACCGTGTCGGGCCAAATCAATCCGAAACTGGACGCGCTGCGTGCCAAGCTGCCGCCGGGCTATGAGATCAAGGTGAAGGGCGCCGCGTCGGACAGCAGCGCGGCGGAAGAATCGATTGCCGCCAACCTGCCGCTGGCTGTGTTCATCATCTTCACTCTGCTGATGCTGCAATTGCACAGCTTCTCGCGAGCGCTGCTGGTGTTCCTGACTGGGCCGTTGGGCGTGGCGGGGGCGGCGATGGCGCTGCTGGTGATGGGGCGGCCGCTGGGCTTCGTGGCGAACCTGGGCATTATTGCGCTGTTCGGCATGATTATCCGTAACTCGGTGATCCTGGTGGACCAGATTGAGCAGGATATCAAGGCGGGCGTGCCGGCCTGGGATGCGATTGTGGAGTCGGCGGTGCGGCGTTGCCGGCCGATTATCCTGACGGCTGCTGCGGCGGCGCTGGCCATGATTCCATTGTCGCGGTCCGTGTTCTGGGGGCCGATGGCGGTGGCGATCATGGGCGGGTTGATTCTGGCGACTGCGTTGACGTTGCTGTTCTTGCCAGCTTTGTATGCAGCCTGGTTCCGCGTGCCCAGACCAAACCGGTAAACCGGTGTCAGACCCGTGGGGTCTGACACCCGACCCGCGGCGGCCGCGGACTAGTGTCGGACCCTGTGGGTCTGACACTGGGGTACTGGTTTTGCCCAAATGTTGCGCATAACGCAAAAAACCACTTCCGCACTCTAGCAACACCGTATAGAATGCCGGGTTGAAGTTGAAAGCCCCGGGCGACCCCGTTTTCACTGTAAGGTCGCCCTTTGCTTTTGTGCAAATATGCCGCGAGGATGGCGAAATTGGTAGACGCACCAGGTTTAGGTCCTGACGCCAGCAATGGTGTGGGGGTTCGAGTCCCCCTCCTCGCACCATAAGTACACTTATTTTTATTGGACGATTTTTACAATGGCCACTGCAGTTGAAACCCTGGGCAAACTCGAACGCCGCATGACGATTTCCTTCCCACTGTCGGACGTGCGTTCCGAAGTGGAAAAGCGCCTGAAAGTGCAGGCTCGCTCCGCACGTGCTCCTGGCTTCCGTCCAGGTAAAGTGCCAATGAAGATGGTTGCCGCACAATATGGCTACCAGATCGAAACCGAAGTGCTGAACGACAAAGTCGGCCGCGCTTTCAACGATGCCGCCAATGAAAACCAGCTGCGCGTAGCCGGCTTCCCGCGCATCGAGCCAAAGCAAGACGCACCTGAAGGCCAACTGTCCTTCGACGCAACTTTCGAAGTGTACCCAGAAGTTGAAGTTGGCGACCTGACCAAGGTTGAGATCGAAACCGTCAAGTCCAACGTGACCGACGTAGAAATCGACAAGACCATCGATATCCTGCGCAAACAGCGCGTGCACTTCCACGTGAAGGGCGAAAAAGGCGAGCACGGCGACGGCGGCGAAGCTATCGCTGCCAACGGCGACCGCGTGACCGTTGACTTCGTCGGCTCGATCGACGGCGTTGAGTTCCCAGGCGGCAAAGCTGAAGGCTACCCGTTTGTACTGGGCGAAGGCCGCATGCTGCCAGAATTCGAAGCCGCTACCGTCGGCCTGAAAGTGGGCGAGTCCAAGACCTTCCCGCTGTCGTTCCCAGAGGACTACCATGGCAAGGACGTGGCAGGTAAAACCGCCGAGTTCACCATCACCCTGAAGAACCTGGAATGGGCGCACCTGCCGGAAGTCGACGCTGAATTCGCCAAGTCCCTGGGCGTGGCTGACGGCGACCTGGCCAAAATGCGCGACGACATCAAGGTGAACCTGGAGCGCGAAGTTGCTGGCCGCGTCAAGGCTCGCAATAAAGAAGCCGTGATGGACACCCTGGTGAAGACCGCCACCCTGGACGTTCCACAGTCGCTGATCGCCCAAGACACCGAGCGCCTGGCTGAAATGACCCGCCAGGACATGGCCCAGCGCGGCATGAACGTAAAAGATGTACCATTCCCTCCAGAGCTGTTCAAGGACAAAGCCGAGCGTCGCGTACGCCTGGGCCTGATCCTGTCCAAGCTGGTGGGCGACCAGAACCTGCAGGCTACCCCTGACCAGGTGAAGGCACAGATCGAAGACTTCGCACAAAGCTACGAAGATCCACGCGAAGTGCTGAAGTACTACTACTCCGATCGCCGCCGCCTGGCTGAAGTCGAAGCTCTTGTATTGGAAGAAAACGTCGTTACTTACGTCCTGGGCCTGTGCAAGAACGTCTCGAAAGAAATTCCTTTCGACGAACTCATGGGAAGCGTACAAGCTTAATAGCTTGATATCATTCGACGCCGGCCCCGAGCCGGCGTTGTTTTCAAAGGAATTGGAATGAATCGTAATCCCGCACTCGATACGGAAATGCTCGGCCTGGTGCCGATGGTGATCGAACAAAGCGGCCGCGGTGAGCGCTCGTACGATATCTACTCGCGCCTGCTGAAGGAACGCGTGATCTTCATGGTCGGTCCGGTCAACGACCAGATGGCCAACCTGATTGTCGCCCAGCTGTTGTTCCTGGAAAGCGAAAATCCGGACAAGGACATCTCGCTGTACATCAATTCCCCAGGCGGCTCCGTTTCCGCGGGCCTGGCGATCTTCGACACCATGCAGTTCATCAAGCCTGACGTGTCGACCCTGTGCACCGGCATGGCCGCCTCGATGGGCGCCTTCCTGCTGGCGGCAGGCGCCAAGGGCAAGCGTTTCTCGCTGCCGAACAGCCGCATCATGATTCACCAGCCATCCGGCGGCTCGCAGGGCATGGCGTCGGATATCGAGATCCAGGCGAAAGAGATTCTCTACCTGCGTCACCGCCTGAACAGCATCATGGCGGAACGTACCGGCCAGTCGATCGAGCAGATCGCCAAGGATACCGACCGCGACCGCTTCATGTCTTCCGACGAGGCGGCGGAATATGGCCTGATCGACAAAGTCTTGACCAGCCGCGCATAAGCGTCCTTGCAAGTCGACGCCCGGACGCTACAACGTTCGGGCGTTTTGCTTTTATTTCGGGTAGCATGTGGTTGTGCGCAGGATTTCTTGCTTGTGCGCACGGCAAATTTGCACCAAAACTAAAGATTAGTCCCATGTCAGAGAAAAAATCCTCCAGCGGCGAGAAACTCCTTTACTGCTCGTTCTGCGGCAAAAGCCAGCACGAGGTGAAGAAGCTGATTGCCGGCCCGTCCGTCTTCATCTGCGACGAGTGCATTGACCTGTGCAATGACATCATCCGCGACGAGACGTCCAGCATCGAATCTGTCACGGGCGCGAAATCGGACCTGCCAACCCCGCAGGAAATCACCGATTTGCTGAACCAGTACGTGATCGGCCAGACCACTGCCAAGCGCATCCTGTCCGTGGCCGTGTACAACCATTACAAGCGCCTGAAGCACCTGGGCAAGAAGGACGACGTCGAACTGGCCAAGTCCAACATCCTGCTGGTGGGCCCGACCGGCTCCGGCAAGACCCTGCTGGCCCAGACCCTGGCGCGCATGCTGAATGTGCCGTTCGTGATCGCCGACGCTACCACCCTGACCGAAGCCGGTTATGTGGGCGAAGACGTGGAAAACATCATCCAGAAGCTGCTGCAGAGCTGCAACTATGATGTCGAAAAAGCACAGCGCGGCATCGTCTATATTGACGAAATCGACAAGATTTCCCGCAAGTCCGACAACCCGTCGATCACCCGTGACGTATCGGGCGAGGGCGTGCAACAGGCGCTGCTGAAGCTGATCGAGGGCACCATGGCTTCCGTGCCTCCGCAAGGCGGCCGCAAGCACCCGAACCAGGACTTCGTGCAGATCGACACCACCAACATCATGTTCATCTGCGGCGGCGCGTTTGACGGCCTGGCCAAGATCATCTCCAACCGTTCCGAAAAGTCCGGCATCGGCTTCTCGGCCGAAGTGAAGAGCAAGGAACAGCGTTCGAACAGCGACCTGATGATGGACGCCGAGCCGGAAGACCTGATCAAGTTCGGCCTGATCCCTGAACTGGTGGGTCGCCTGCCGGTGGTGGCAACCCTGGCCGAGCTGACCGAGGAAGCCTTGATCGAGATCCTGGTCGAGCCGAAGAACGCGCTGGTCAAGCAATACTCCAAGCTGTTGGAAATGGAAGGTGCCGAACTGGAAATCCGTCCAGCCGCCCTGCACGCCATCGCCCGCAAGGCACTGGCGCGCAAGACCGGTGCCCGCGGCCTGCGTTCGATCCTGGAACACGCGCTGCTGGACATTATGTTCGACCTGCCAAACCAAACGAACGTCACCAAAGTCGTAATCGATGAAAATACGATCACCAGTGGCGCAAAACCCCTCCTGATTTACCAGGAATCCCCAAAAGCAGCAGGGGAAAACTAAATAGGGTTTTGAATCCCTGAGGCAAGGCGTTACAATCGGTCTCAATAACCATAACGCCGGCTTCAGTCGAAAAGCCACTCGCGATCACTCGTCGCGCGTGGCTTTTTTTGTTCCAAAACGGCATATTAGTTAGAGTAAAACTGCATTTTCTCAAAGCAAATATAATTGCAGCATAGGGCTTGTGAATTGGCCGCTGGGGCCTATATCAGAATCAAGCTTTTAAAATAAGGTACGCCATGACAACTACCAAATTAACTGAGCAAACTCAACTGCCTCTGTTGCCACTGCGTGATGTAGTCGTCTTCCCGCACATGGTAATCCCGTTGTTCGTTGGCCGACCAAAGTCCATCAAGGCGCTCGAAGCTGCCATGGAGCAGGGCAAGAGCATCATGCTGGCAGCACAGAAAGCCGCTGCCAAGGACGAACCTTCGCCATCGGATATCTATGAAATCGGCTGCGTAGCGAACATCCTGCAGATGTTGAAGCTGCCGGACGGCACCGTGAAGGTGCTGGTCGAGGGTGCTCAGCGCGCCCGCATCAAGAAGATCACCGATAGCCCAACCCATTTCATTGCCGACCTGATGCCGCTCGAATCCGAGCAGGGCGATGAGTCGGAGATCGAGGCCATGCGCCGCGCGATCGTCCAGCAGTTCGACCAGTACGTCAAACTGAACAAGAAAATCCCGCCCGAGATCCTGGCTTCGCTGTCGGGCATCGACGATGCCGGCCGCCTGGCCGACACCGTGGCCGCCCACCTGCCGCTCAAGCTCGAGCAGAAGCAGGTGATACTGGAAATCATCGAAGTCTCGAAGCGCCTGGAGCACCTGCTCGGCCAGTTGGAAGGCGAGCTCGATATCCTGCAGGTGGAAAAGCGTATCCGTGGGCGCGTCAAGCGCCAGATGGAGAAGTCGCAGCGCGAGTACTACCTGAACGAACAGGTCAAAGCCATCCAGAAGGAGCTGGGCGAGGGCGAAGAGGGCGCCGATATCGACGAACTCGAGAAGAAGGTCGCCGCCGCCAAGATGCCGAAGGAAGCGCTGGAAAAGGCACAGGCCGAGCTGAAAAAGCTGAAGCTGATGTCGCCGATGTCGGCCGAAGCGACCGTGGTGCGCAACTACATCGACACCCTGGTGTCGCTGCCATGGAAGAAGAAATCCAAGGTCAACAACGACCTGGCCAATGCCGAGAAAGTGCTCGACCACGACCACTACGGCCTGGAAAAGATCAAGGAACGTATCGTCGAGTACCTGGCGGTGCAGCAGCGCGTGGACAAGCTGAAGGCGCCGATCCTGTGCTTCGTTGGTCCTCCGGGCGTGGGTAAAACCTCGCTGGGCCAGTCGATCGCCAAGGCCACCAACCGCAAATACGTGCGCATGGCGCTGGGCGGCGTGCGCGATGAAGCCGAGATCCGCGGCCACCGCCGTACCTATATCGGCTCCATGCCGGGCAAGGTGCTGCAGTCGCTGTCGAAAGTCGGCGTGCGCAATCCGCTGTTCCTGCTGGATGAAATCGACAAGATGGGCGCGGACTTCCGCGGCGATCCATCGTCGGCGCTGCTGGAGGTGCTCGATCCTGAACAGAACCACACCTTCTCGGACCACTACATCGAAGTCGACTTCGACCTGTCCGACGTGATGTTCGTAGCGACGTCGAACTCGTACAACATCCCGCCGGCACTGCTGGACCGTATGGAAGTGATCCGCCTGTCCGGCTACACGGAAGACGAGAAGACTAACATCTCCTTGCGCTACCTGTTGCCAAAGCAAGTGAAGAACAATGGCCTGAAGGACGAGGAAATCTCCGTCAGCGAAGCAGCGGTGCGCGACATCATCCGCTACTACACCCGTGAAGCGGGCGTGCGTTCGCTGGAGCGTGAAATCTCCAAGATCTGCCGCAAGGTCGTGAAGATGCTGCTGCTGAAGAAGTCGGACAAGAAAGTCAGCGTCACGCCGAAAAACCTGGACAAATTCCTGGGCGTGCGCCGCTACGACTTCGGCGTTGCCGAGAAGACCAACCAGGTGGGCCAGGTGGTTGGCCTGGCGTGGACCGAAGTGGGCGGCGACCTGCTGACCATCGAATCGGTCGGCATGCCTGGCAAGGGCAACGTGATCCGCACCGGTACTTTGGGCGACGTGATGAAGGAGTCGATTGAAGCAGCCCGCACCGTGGTGCGCAGCCGCGCCTCGCGCCTCGGCATCAAGAACGAAGTGTTCGAGAAGCAGGACATCCACATCCACGTGCCGGAAGGCGCCACGCCGAAGGATGGTCCATCGGCTGGTATCGCGATGACCACGGCGATGGTGTCGACTTTCACTGGCATTCCAGTCCGTGCGGACGTGGCGATGACCGGCGAGATCACGCTGCGCGGGGAAGTCCTGCCGATTGGCGGCTTGAAAGAGAAGCTGCTGGCAGCGCATCGCGGCGGCATCAAGACCGTGCTGATTCCCGAGCAGAACGTGAAGGACCTGGCCGAGATTCCGGACAATGTGAAGAACAAGCTGGAAATCGTGCCGGTGCGCTGGATCGACAAGGTGCTGGAAGTCGCGCTGGAACGCCAGCCGGAGCCGATCGTGGAAGCGGCGGCGCCAGTTGAAGTGCCGGCAGTCGCGGCAACCGCCGACGGAAGTGAAGTAGTTAAACATTAAACCCGGTAAGGCAGGGTCAGACCCAAGGGTCTGACCCGCTTCGTTAAGGCCGCAGGCTGTTGATATGGCGGGTCTGACCCTTGGGTCAGACCCAGATTTACCGGGTTGAAGGGCGCCAGAAATGGCGCCCTTTTCATTTCTACCCTTGACACAGTGCAACCCCCGCCTGTCTAATACGGCCCTGAGATTTTTATACGCATCACAACGCGGCATAAAAAACGGTATAAACGATATAAACCTTTGTGACGGGGACTGTAATGAACAAGACCGAACTGATCGACCACATCGCGACTTCCGCTGACATCTCCAAGGCCGCTGCTGCACGCGCCCTGGACGCTGTGATCGATGGCGTAACCACCACCCTGGCCAAGAACGACAGCGTCACCCTGGTTGGCTTTGGCACCTTCTCCGTGAGCGAGCGCGCAGCCCGTACCGGCCGCAACCCACGCACCAAAGAAGAGATCAAAATCGACGCAGCGAAAGTTCCTAAATTTAAAGCTGGTAAAGCTTTGAAAGACGCTGTACAATAATGGCCTTCGGTAAGCAGTGATGCTTACCGGGCAGTTTAAGTGGGCGTTTAGCTCAGTTGGTAGAGCGGATCCCTTACAAGGATTAGGTCGGGAGTTCGACCCTCTCAACGCCCACCACTTAAACAAAATGTAGTACCTGTGTTGTGAATGCTGGAGCGGTAGTTCAGTTGGTTAGAATACCGGCCTGTCACGCCGGGGGTCGCGGGTTCGAGCCCCGTCCGCTCCGCCAGAATCCCGAGAAAGCCCCACAAGTCTAAAAGACGGTGGGGCTTTTTCATTTGCAACATCAGCAACTGCCCTGTAAAATCGCGCGAGCAGTTTTAAAGCCTCCACTCTAGGAAACCACGCTGACATGTTTGATTTCGTACGTACGCATCAAAAGCTGATGCAGATTATCCTGGCGCTCCTGATCGTGCCGTCGTTTGTGCTGGTCGGCGTGAGCGGCGTCAAGCTGTTCGGCGAAGACGCGAATACCATTGCCAAGGTGGCCGGCTATCCGCTGACCCAGCAGGAATGGGAAAATGCCCAGCGCCGCCAGCTGGACCAGATGCGCCAGCGCTTTGGCGCACAGTTCGACCAGAAACAGTTTGATACCCCGGAGTTCAAGCAGGGCATCCTGGATCAACTGATCGCCCAGCGCGCCGTGAACGCGGAAATCCGCAGCGCCCACCTGACCACCAGCGAGCAGAAGGTGCAAGAGGCTATCACGACCCAGCTGCCGCTGTTCAAGGCTGATGGCAGCTACGACAAGGAACAATACCTTCAGATTCTGGCCGCACAAGGCATGACCGCCGGCATGCACCAGGAGCAGATTCGCCACGACCTGGCGCTGCAACAAGTCGCCAGCGGTGTTGAACTGAGCGCCTTTGTGCCGCGCACCGTTGCCAAAGCGATTTCCGATTTCGGTTCGCAAGAGCGTGAAGTGCAGGAGCTGGCACTGCCGGTTTCGCAATTCCTGCCGAACGTGAAGGTCACCGACGAAATGGTGAAGGCCTTCTACGACAAGAATGCCAAGCTGTTCGAGATTCCTGAGTCGGCCAAGATCGAATACGTGGTATTCAACGCGGATGCCGTCGCTTCGCAAGTCACCGTCAGCGACGAAGAAGTCGCCAGCTACTACAAGTCGAACGAGAAGCGCTTCACCACCGAAGAGGCGCGCCGTTCTTCGCACATCCTGGTCCTGGGCGAAAAAGACAAGGCTGCCGCCAAGGTGAAAGCCGAGGCGATCCTGGCCGAAGTGCGCAAGAATCCTGGCGATTTCGCGAAGATTGCAAAGGCAAAGTCGGAAGATTCCGGCTCCGCTGAACAGGGTGGCGACCTGGGCGTCCTGGAAAAAGGCCGCTTTGTTAAGCCAGTGGAAGAAGCAATCCTGAAACTGAAACAGGGCGAGATCAGCGGCCTGGTCGAATCCGAGTACGGCTACCACATCATCACCCTGACCGAACTGAAGCCGGCCCAGGTGAAATCGCTGGACGAAGTAAAGGGCGATATCGCTGCTGAGATCAAGAAGCAGAAAGCCACCAAGCTGTACTCCGACCTGTCGGAGCAGTTCACCGACACCGTATATTCGCAGTACGAAAGCCTGAAACCGGCTGCCGACAAGCTGAAGCTGAAGATCGAAACCATGGAAGGCGTTACCCGCCAGCCTAACCCGATCCTGGGCGCTGCTCCATTCAACAACGCCAAGTTCCTCACCGCCTTGTTCTCGGACGATTCGCTGAAGAACAAGCGCAACACCGAGGCAGTTGAAGTTGCGCCGCAAACCCTGGTAGCTGGCCGCATCGTGGAATTCAAGCCAGCCTCGAAGAAACCGCTGGCCGAAGTGGAAGCCGCGATCAAGCAGCAGGTAGCGCTGGAAGAGGCCGTGAAAGCAGCGAAGAAAGCCGGCGAAGAAAAGCTGGCTGCCGCCAAGAAGTCCGGCGACGCTGCAGGCTTCGGCGATGTGAAGACCATCTCGCGCGCCAAGGCGGAAGGCATCAACCCTGCGGCCGTCGCTGCAGTGATGAAGGCCGACGTCTCCAAGCTGCCAGCCTACGTTGGCGTGGAAATTCCAGGCCAGGGCTACGGCGTGTACCGTATCGGCAAGGTTGGCCAGCCAGCGGAACAGGATGCTGCCCGTCGCGAACAGGAAGGCCAGCGTATCAATCAGATCATTTCGCAACAGGAAATGACTGGCTACATCGACGCGCTGAAGCAGAAAGCAAAGGTGAAGATCCTGCATCCGGTCGCGACGATCAAGCCGCAAGCCGAGTAAGCAGCTAAGCGCTCTATGAGAGCCGGTGTCCGTGCAAACGGACCCCGGCTTTTTTCTTATGTGCGGATAATGTCCTGCGGGGCGGCGCCCCGCCGTCCATATCTTGGAAGGAGCACATCATGCACATAATCCGTTTAGGTCTCGCTGCGCTGTTCTGCGTCTGCGTCGGCGCCGCCGGCGCCCAGGAATCGCCTGCCGCGCCCGGCACCAGCCATATCGTCCTGCAGCTGTCTGACCTCGAATTCGATGCCTATTCGCTCGATCCGCTAGGCGGTACAGCCGCGGCGGGCCTGCTCGGACAGCAGTATCGCGCGGCGGCGAAAGTGACTGGAACGCGGGAAGAGTTTTCCCGGGAGTATGTCGGTACCCGCCCAGTCGGGGCCCATGCGATTGGCGATTCAAGCCGCATGGACAACCCAGCAGCATCTTTATCGATTGGGATTCCTATTCCGGCGGCACGGACTACGCTTTCAATGCGCGTGCCGAGCTGCGTGATCCGCTGAGTCAATGGTACCTCGCGGAAGGAACGGCGAGTTGGGACGCCACCATACACCTGACGCCCAACTCCGCGCTGGTGGTGAGCGGCCATCTGTTCGGCATGCAGGAAGTCGGCGCCGGGTCGCCCTTCGATGCAGCGGCGGGCGGTTTCTTTGATATCGGCCTTGCAGGCGCCGACGCTGCAACGGCTTATACAAGAAGCTTCGGGTCGGACGGCGCGCAACCTGGCATCGACGAATACTTCTCGCTGTCGATCTTCAACCGCAGCGACACGGACCAGGACTTCAGCTGGAGCGTTACGGCCGGCGTGAGCGCCGCCAAGGCCATTCCGCCCGTGCCAGAACCGTCCGTCCTGGCGATGACCCTGTGCGGATTGCTATTGCTCGCTATGCGCCATGTAGCCTGCGCGCAGCGGCGATGAAGGATTCGGGCGAGATGTCGGCAAGCGCCAGTTCGGTGGCTTTGTCGTATTGCACGAAGTTGCGGTGGATCGATTTGAGATAGGCCGGGTCGTAATGGTCAACCAGGAGTTCGTCGACCAAGGCGGGCATCTCGCCTGCAGAGGCCATGGCCTGCCAGCGCTCGATGCGTTCGCGGCCGTGCAATTGCACCAGGAATTCCAGCTGCGCATTGAGCGCCGGGGCGTTGCAGGCGAAATGCTGGTAGTCCTCGATCAGCAGCTTGACGCGGTCTTCCCGCGCCACCTGCATGGCGATGCAAGGCGAAGCCCGCATGCGTTCCATCAGCGCGCCCGGCACGCGCAGGCTGCCCACCTTGCGGCTTTCCGATTCGACGAAGACCGGCAACTGAGGGTCGAAACGGCGCAGGCGGTCCCAGATCGACGTTTCGAAGGCCTTTTGCGAAGGCTGCGGCTGGCAAGGAATATTGCCCAGCACCGAGCCGCGGTGCGCCGCAAGCTGTTCCAGGTCCAGCACTTGCGCCCCGATCGCCTCCAGCGTGTCGAGCAGCCGGGTCTTGCCGCTGCCGGTGGTGCCGCAGATCACACGGAAGTCGAGTTCCGGCGTTAGTTCCAGCTGTGCGTTGATGGCGGTGCGGAAGGCCTTGTAGCCGCCATCGAGCTGTACCACAGGCCAGCCGATCTTGGCCAGTACGGTCGCCATGGAGCCGCTGCGGTTCCCGCCGCGCCAGCAATAGATCAGGGGCTTCCAGTCGCGCGGTTTGTCCAGCCAAAGCGTCTCGATGTGGTAGCCGATGTTCTTCGAGACCATGGCCGCGCCGACTTTCTTCGCTTCGAAAGAGCCGACCTGCTTGTACATGGTGCCGACCGTGATGCGCTGCTCGTCGTCCAGTACCGGGCAATTGATCGCGTTAGGCAGATGGTCGAGCGCGTATTCGGAAGGGCTGCGGGCGTCGATGATGGTGTCGAAGTCGTCGAGGCGGGCCAGGACGTCTTCGATAGGCAGGATTTCTGGATACTTCATTTTGTTTTCAGTATTGGCTGGAGGTGGGGCCAGATATTACCCAGGATGATAGGATGGGCTGACGCCAGCGGGTGCAGGCGGTCTGGCTGGAATAGTTCCGGTTTCTGTGCGACGCCATCGAGCATGAAAGGCGCCAGGGGCACTTTAACGTCCTTGCTCAGGGTGCCGTACATGGCAAAGAATTTGTCGGCATAATCACGGCCGTAGTTTGGCGGCATGCGCATGCCGACCAGCAGCACCTGGGCGCCGGCCTTGCGCGATTCGTCAACCATGGCGCGCAGGTTGGATTCTGCGGCGGCGACCGGCAGGCCGCGCAGGCCATCGTTGGCGCCCAGCTCGATGATCACGATATTCGGCTTGTGCTTGCTCAGCAGGGCCGGCAGGCGGGTGCGGCCGCCGCTGGTGGTTTCGCCGCTGACGCTGGCGTTGACAACCGTGGCAGGAAGTTTCTGGTCCTTCAGGCGCTGGTCGAGCAGGGCGACCCAGCCGGCCCCGCGCGAGATGCCGTATTCGGCCGACAGGCTGTCTCCCACCACCAGGACGGTTTTTGATGCAGAATAGGCGTTCGTGGCGGCGCTGAACATCAGGATCAGCACTGCGAAGAAGCGGACACTATTTTTGAACATGATCATGCGTGATACTCCTCAAACTTCCGGCCTGGTGGCCAAGTCGGCGATTGCCGTCTCCGGCCTGGGCAAACGGGTGGCCGACGCCAGCGGCGAACTGACCATCCTGCATGGGGTGGATTTTACCGTGCAAAAGGCGGAAACGCTCGCCATTGTAGGGGCTTCCGGCTCCGGCAAATCGACCTTGCTTGGGCTGCTGGCCGGCCTGGATACCCCGACCGAAGGCAAAGTGGTGCTGGATGGCGTCGACATATTCGCGCTGGACGAAGATGGCCGGGCCGCCTTGCGCAAGGAAAAGCTGGGCTTCGTCTTCCAGTCCTTCCAGTTGCTGCCGCATTTGACTGCGGTTGAAAACGTGATGCTTCCGCTGGAACTCTCCGGCGACGGCGCGGCGCGCGAGAAGGCCGAGGCCATGCTTGGCCGCGTAGGGCTTTCCAGCCGCTTGAAGCATTACCCGAAATTCCTCTCCGGCGGCGAGCAGCAGCGAGTAGCCCTGGCCCGCGCCTTCGTGACGCAACCGCCATTGCTGCTGGCCGACGAGCCGACCGGCAGCCTGGATGCAGCCACCGGCGAATCGGTGATCCAGCTGATGTTCGAGTTGAACCGTGAACATGGATCGACCCTGGTGCTGGTCACGCACGACACGCACATCGCAGCGCGCTGCGGGCGCGTCATCACGATCGCGGCCGGCCGGATCGCCTGATTTTTTTTCAGCTACCGTAATCAGCTGCCAGGCGGTTGACTTCAGCGCGGATGGCCGGGATCAGTTCGCCCGCGGTGAGGCCGATTGGGCCCGCGCCTTCGGTGACGAGGAGATCGGCCGCCATGCCGTGCAGCCAGACGCCGGCCAAGGCGGCTTCCCACTCCGGCCAGCCCTGGGCCAGCAGGCTGCCGCACAGGCCGGACAGCACATCGCCCGTGCCCGCCGTTGCGAGGGCAGGATTGCCGGTAATGTTGATGACAATGGCGCCATCGCGCGCAGCAATCACCGTTCCTGAACCTTTCAACACGACGGTTGCCGCCAGCCGTTCGGCCAGTGCTCGGGCCGCCGCCGGGCGGTCGGCCTGGACGTCGGCTGCACTTATCCCCAGCAGGCGCGCGGCTTCCAGCGGGTGCGGCGTCAGGATGCAGGGCGCCTTACGCTGTGCCAGTTGCGTGCGCAAGGCTTCGGAGCCTGCCAGCAGGTTCAAGGCGTCGGCGTCGAGTACCACTGCGCTTTGACTGTGCAGGGTGCTGGCCAGCATTTCGGCGCTCGCTGCCGAGCCGCCCATGCCGGGGCCGATCACCAGCACAGCGCTGTTGAAGTCATATTGCTGCGCGCTGCGGCACATTAGTTCGGGTTGGTCGGCATCGAATGCCGGGGGCTCGCCGACGAAGCATGCGTAAACGCGGCCAGCACCGCTGTTGAGTGCAGTGCGTGCTGCAAGAAGCGGCGCTCCGGCCATGCCGCGGGCGCCGCCAACGACGGCTACGCTGCCATGGCTGCCTTTGTGGGAGCTATGGCGGCGCCGGCGCGCGCAGTGCGAAAACAGCGCCACGTCATTCAGTTTCGCGCCGGCCGCCGGGAACAATTCGTGGTCGATTTCAAGGCTATTGACGATGACGAAGCCGGCATGATCGCGGCCCTCAGCCGTGTGCAAGCCGGGCTTGTCGCCAATGAAGGTCACCGTGTGGGTGGCGCGTACCGCAATGCCGGTCGATTCCCCGCCAACGATGGCGCCGGTGTCGGAATCCAGGCCGCTCGGTACATCGAGCGCGATGATGGGGCAGGCCAGGTCATTGACCGCTGTGACCAATTCTGCAAAGTCCCCGGCAATCGGCCGTGTCAGGCCGATGCCGAACAGGCCGTCGACAACCAGGTTCCACTCGGCGCCAGTTGCAACGGCGCGCGCGTCGGCGGCGCTGTTGATCGCGGCGAAGCTGGCGGGCGAGCCGCGTGCCCGCTGCAGCGCATCGATCCGTTCCGGTGCGGCCGTGCCAGCGGGCGGGAAATGCAGGATGGTAACCTGGGCGCCTGCATGGCCGAGGTGCGCCGCGGTTTCGAGCGCGTCGCCGCCGTTGTTGCCGGGGCCGGCCAGCACCAGTACTTTGGCGCGATCGATGGTGGATGGCAGCAAGTCGAGCGCTGCATTGGCGCCAGCCTGGCCGGCGCGCTGCATGAGCGCACCGTCGGGCAAACGCTGCGCCGCAGCGTGCTCGATCGCGCGAAGCTCTGCAATCGTAAAGAGGGGCGTCATGCGGGGCATTCTAGCACTACAATAACTGCTTCACGACGAGAGCGAGGCTGTGCAATGGATTGGCAATTCTGGATCGACCGTGGCGGCACTTTCACTGATATTGTGGCGCGCAGGCCCGATGGTAGCCTGGCGACCCATAAGCTGCTGTCGGAAAGTCCCGAACATTACCGTGATGCCGCCATTGCCGGCATCCGTCACTTGCTGGGTGTTGCGGCCGGCGGGCCGATTCCGGTCGGGCGGGTCGATGCCGTCAAAATGGGCACGACGGTTGCGACCAATGCGCTGCTTGAGCGCAAGGGGGAACCGACCGTTCTGGCGATTACGCGCGGCTTCCGCGATGCCTTGCGCATCGCCTACCAGAACCGCCCGCGCCTGTTCGAGCGCCATATCGTTCTTCCCGAGCTGCTCTACCAGCATGTGGTGGAAATTGACGAACGCATCGGCGCGCATGGCGAAGTGGTGCAGCCGTTGGAGGCTACAGCCGCACGCGCCGGCCTGCAGGCGCATTACGACAAGGGACTGCGTTCGATCGCTATAGTGCTGATGCACGGGTATCGGTACACCGCGCATGAGGCGGCGCTGGCGCAGATTGCCCGTGAAATCGGCTACACGCAGGTATCCGTTTCACACTTGGTCAGCCCGATGATGAAGCTGGTGGCGCGCGGGGATACCACTGTGGTGGATGCCTACCTGTCGCCGATCCTGCGCCGTTATGTGGACCAGGTGGCATCGGAACTGCCGGGCGTGAACCTGCAGTTCATGCAGTCCAACGGTGGCCTGACGGATGCGCGTACGTTCCAGGGCAAGGATTCGATCCTGAGCGGCCCGGCAGGCGGCATCGTCGGCATGGTGCGCGCCAGCCGCGCGGCGGGATTTGAGAAGATCATCGGCTTCGACATGGGCGGCACCTCGACCGACGTTTCGCACTTCTCGGGCGAATTCGAGCGCGTGTTCGAGACCCAGGTGGCCGGCGTGCGCATGCGCGCGCCGATGATGAGCATCCACACTGTGGCGGCGGGCGGCGGCTCGATCCTGCATTTCGACGGCAGCCGTTTCCGTGTTGGCCCGGATAGCGCAGGCGCCGATCCCGGCCCCGCCAGCTATCGGCGTGGCGGCCCGCTGGCAGTCACGGACTGCAATGTGATGCTCGGCAAGATCCAGCCGGAATTTTTCCCGAAATTGTTCGGCAGCGACGGCGCGCAGGCGCTCGATGCTGCCACTGTGCGCGAAAAATTCAGCGCGATGGCGGCCGACATCCAGGCTGCGACGGGTGCTCCCTCGTCGCCGGAGCAGGTGGCGGAAGGATTCATCGAGATTGCCGTCGGCAATATGGCCAATGCGATCAAGCAGATTTCCGTGCAGCGTGGCCACGACGTGACCGAGTACGCCCTGACCAGTTTTGGCGGCGCCGGCGGCCAGCACGCCTGCCTGGTGGCGGATGCACTGGGGATGAAGACAGTCTTCATCCATTCGCTGGCGGGCGTGCTGTCGGCTTACGGCATGGGCCTTGCCGACCAGACTGCGATGCGCGAGGGCGCCGTCGAATTGCGGCTGGTAACGGAAGTACTGGCCGTGCTGGAGGCCCGCCTGGAGGCACTTGGCGCCGAAGCGGTGGCCGAGCTGCACGCCCAGGCAGTAGCCGATGAACGTATCAGTGTCGTGCGCAGAGTCCACCTGCGTTATGAAGGCACGGATTCCGCCCTGATCGTCCTATATGACAGCATCGACAGCATGAAGGCGCAGTTCGAAGCAGCCTATCGCAAGCGCTTTTCTTTCCTGATGCCTGCCAAGGCGCTCATCGTGGAAGCAGTATCGGTCGAAGCGATCGGTAAATCGGACGCTCCGCCGGAAGCCGCGCCGCAGCAGGCGCCACGCCATGCGCCGCTGGCGCCATCGAAAACCGTGCGCATGTACAGCGCCGGGCAGTGGCACGACACGGGACTGTTCAAGCGCGATGCCACCCGCATTGGAGACATTATCAAGGGCCCGGCCATCATTGCCGAAGCCAATGCGACCACCATCGTGGAACCAGGCTGGCAAGCCGAAGTCACGCCGCAGGACCACCTTGTGCTGACCCGCGTTGAAGCACTGCCGGTACGCCGCGCCATCGGTACCACGGCCGACCCGGTCATGCTGGAGATCTTCAACAACCTGTTCATGTCGATCGCCGAACAAATGGGCTTGCGCCTGCAAAATACCGCTTATTCGGTCAACATCAAGGAGCGCCTGGACTTCAGTTGCGCCATTTTTGACGCCGAAGGCAACCTCATTGCCAATGCGCCGCATATGCCAGTGCACCTCGGCTCAATGGGTGAAAGCATCAAGACGGTGATGCGCGAGAATGCCGGACGCATGCATCCCGGCGACGTTTATATGCTGAACGACCCTTACAACGGCGGCACCCATCTGCCGGATGTCACCGTCATCACCCCGGTTTTTGACGAGGCAGGCAGCGAGATCCTGTTCTATGTCGGCTCGCGCGGCCATCACGCCGATATCGGCGGCAGCACGCCCGGATCGATGCCGCCCGACTCGCGCAATATCGAGGAAGAGGGCGTCCTGATCAATAATTTCAAGCTGGTCGACGGCGCATCCGGCAGCCAGTTGCGCGATGCCGAGGCGCGCGCCTTGCTGGCCGGCGCGCGCTATCCAGCGCGTAATCCGGACCAGAACATGGCCGACTTCCGCGCCCAGGTTGCCGCCAACCAGAAGGGTGTCGAGGAACTGCGCAAGATGGTCGCCCACTTCGGCCTCGACGTGGTGCGCGCCTACATGGGGCATGTGCAGGACAACGCTGAGGAGGCGGTGCGCCGCGTCATCAGCGCGCTGCGCAACGGCAGCTTTGAACTGAAACTCGATAACGGCGCGGTCATCAACGTCTCGGTTCGCGTCAACGCAGCCGAACGCAGCGCGGAGATCGACTTCAGCGGCACTTCGAGCCAGCTCGATAACAACTTCAATGCACCATCGGCCGTTTGCATGGCGGCCGTGCTGTACGTGTTCCGGACCCTGGTCAATGACGATATTCCACTCAATGCAGGGTGCCTGAAACCGCTGCATGTGATCATTCCACCGGGCTCGATGCTGAACCCGCATT
Source organism: uncultured Duganella sp. (assembly GCA_966077345.1). Lineage (GTDB taxonomy): Bacteria > Pseudomonadota > Gammaproteobacteria > Burkholderiales > Burkholderiaceae_D > Rugamonas. The sequence goes on along the minus strand of CBHREK010000026.1, from coordinate 16,113 downwards.
ACCCGGCGTCGGTCGTTTCGGGCAACGTCGAAACTTCAACCTGCATTACCAATGCGCTGTACGGCGCGCTGGGCGTGCAGGGTGCTTCGCAGGGAACGATGAACAACTTCACGTTCGGGAATGCGAAGTACCAGTACTACGAGACCATCAGCGGCGGCTCCGGCGCGGGCGACGGCTTTGACGGCACCGACGTGGTCCAGACCAATATGACCAATTCGCGCCTGACGGACCCGGAAATCCTGGAGTTCCGCTTCCCGGTAAGGCTGGAAAGCTACGAAATCCGCCAGGGCTCGGGCGGTGCTGGGCGCTGGCATGGGGGAAATGGCGGCGTTCGCAAGGTGCGCTTCCTGGAACCGATGACGGCAGCGATCCTGTCGAATAACCGGATCCATGCACCTTTCGGCATGGCAGGCGGCGAGCCGGGCGCATTGGGCCGCAACACGGTGCTGCGCGCCGATGGCAGCACCGAACAATTGGGGCATATCGGCAAGACCGATATGCAGCCCGGTGATGTTTTCGTTGTGGAGACGCCGGGGGGCGGCGGCTTTGGGAAGCGTTAAGCGGTCGTAGAAATACCGTACTTGCGCTGGGTGCCTGAATATTGCATCAGGAGGGCTTCCAGCGCAGGGCTGCCAGAGTCGAGACGGCGGATGCGGTCGATCAAGGCGCCCGCCTGGTCGCCAAGCGGCGCCTCCCAGCCCAGTTCGTCCAGCTGGCGCAAAATGGCCTGCACGGCGGCATACAGCACCTTCAGGTTGCCCGGCGTGCGGCGCAGGGCCTGGTGCAAGGTTGCCACTGCCGCGCGGTGGTCGCCCTGGCGGGCCATGGATTCGGCCTCCGTCACCAATTCCTGCATGACGTTGTCGATCTTTTCGCCAACGCCTCGCGCCAGGTCATGGCGGCCGGCTTTTTCAAAGACACTGACGGCTTCTTCCATCGTAATCGGCTTCTCATTGTCGTTCATCATGTGCATGACGACGTCGGCGGCGTCCTTGTCCAGGCGGTGTTTAAGGCAGGAGTCCACCAGCCCGATGCGCAGGCGATTCGACAGGCCGCGCGCCATGCCGACTGCCGTTACGGCATTCGAGAGTTCGGAGGCGGCTTCGGTCGCATGCCCGGTCACGTCCAGCAGCAGGGCCGACGAAATATGCTTGCACACTTCCGTATTGGCGCTGGCGCGCAGCGTACGCTCCATGTCGCGGATAACGCCTGATGCCTGGTTGACATCGCCCTTGCGCACCAGGGCGCGCACCAGGTTCACGTGGTCCTCCGGATCGCGGAATTCGGAATAGCGGGCTTTGGTGACCACCTGGCGGAAGGCTTTCTCCGCCGCGGTAATATCGCCGGTGCCGTAGGCGACTTCGCCGAGATGGCGCAGGCGCCGCACCATGTTCGGCGACATGGAAACCGCATCTTCCAGGATTTTCTTGGCCTGCTGCGACTGGCCCATGGCCTCGTATGAGCGGGCCAGCAGGTCGTAGGCCGCCATCATGTTCGGATTGGCTTCGAGTAGGCGCTCGAGCGTGCCCATGGCATCGGCATATCGTTCAAGGCCGAACTGGCAACGTGCCAGTCCCAATTGCGCCCAACCGGTTGGACGGCCAATCAGGATCGCCTGGTAAAGCAGCTCCGCCTGGGCGAGCTCGCCGGCTTCGTAATGCAGCTCGGCGCGCAGGCGGGCGAAATCAGTAGCATAGCGAGGATTGGCGGATTCGGCTTCCTGGCAGGCGTCGATCGCTTCGCGCTGTTTGCCTTGGGCGATCAGTTGGTAAATCGGCATGAAGACGGCACGGCGCTCCACCGCGCGGCCGATGCGCTGCATCAGGCCATCGACGGTGAAAGGCTTCAGCACATAGTCGGTCGGCGTCAGTTCAGCGGCGCCAATGACCTTGGTCTGCACCGCTTCCGAGGTCAGCATGATGAAGATGGCCGAGCGGTCGATCAGTTTGTGGTGGCGCAGGTCTTCCAGCAGTTGCTGGCCGTCCTGGCCATTGTCGTCGTTACCGCTGCCCAGGTCGTATTCGCACAGGATGACGTCGAAGCGCTTGTTGGTCAGTTGGCGGATCGCCGTGCCCGAGCTGACGGCATACTCGATCCGCGTGATCGAGGCCTGGTTCAGCATATTGTGCAGGTTGCCCCGCATTGCCGGGTTGGGGTCGATGATCAGCACCGACAGGTCGCTATACGATTGCATTGACTTCGTCTCTTATTGTTTGCCCCGCAGGGTGACATATTGTGATGATAACGCAGCCAGCATGGGATGATGGGGATCGGCCTCGCGCATTCGTACCAACAGCGCCGCACATTGTTCCCCCAGCGCCGTTTCCCAGCCGCTGTCGCCCATCAGGCGCAGCATGGCGGAGGCGAGGGCGGAGATCAGTCCGGCATTCTCCGGCCGCCGCCGCACGGCCGCCTGGAGCACTTCAATCGCGCCGCGCTGGTCGCCCTGGCCGCTACGGGCGGCCGCCTGGCGGACCAGGCCGTCAAGATAGCGCTCAACACTGTCGCCGTGGTTTTCCGCCAGTTCCTTGCGCCCGGCGCGTTCATAGACCGCTGCCGCATCGGATTCGCTGACGCCGCTGGCCGGGTCGCCTGCCAGCGCATCCAGCAACTGCATGCCTTGTTCATCCATTCCCTGGTGAAGGCAGTTTTGCGCCAGGCCCAGTTTCAAAGCGCTGGAAAGGGCGGCGGCCTCGCCGGCTGCCCGCACCGCATTCGCCAGTCCGGCACGCGCCGCGTCGGCATTGCCGTTCAGTTCCTGCAGCAGCGCGGCTGAAAAGGCCTTGCAGGCGTCAGTGGCAGGTCCGCTGCGCGCTGACCGATCCAGTTCACGCAAGGCATTTGCAGCGCCGTTGGCATCGCCTTTCAGGACCAGGGCCTGCACCAGGTGCACATGGTCTTCCGGATCGCGGAATTCCGAGTACTTTGATTTGGCGACCACCTGTCTGAAGGTTTTTTCAGCCGCATCAAGGTCGCCCGAGTCGAGTGCCAGCTGGCCGAGGTGGCGCAGCCGGCGAACCATGTGCGGCGAAATCGAGACTGCCGTTTCCAGTGCCGCGCGGGCATCGGCAATGTGTCCCAAAGCTTGCTGGGTACGCGCCATGAGATCGTAGGCCGCCATGTACTTGGGGTTGTCGTCGATCAAATGCTGCAGGGTGTCCAGCGTTTCAGCGAGCATGCCCTGCTGGAACTGGCAGCGCGCCAGGCCAAGCTGGGCCCAGCCGAGAGGCCGGGTTTCGAGGATTTCCCGGTAAAGCGTCTCCGCTTGCGCCATTTCGCCCAGTGCCGCGTGGGCCTCGGCGCGCAAGCGCGCACATTCCGTAGCGTAGCGCGGATTGGCCGCTGCCGATACTTCGCTGGCCAGGATCGCTTCGCGCAGCTTGCCGCGCTCGATCGTCTGGTGCACAGGGAGCAGGGCGGCTCGGCGGTCGACGGCCCGCGCGATGCGCTGGGCCAGCACGTCGACCGTAAAGGGCTTGAGGATGTAATCGGTCGGGGTCAGTTCGGCCGCGCTCACCACTTTGCTGTACACGCCTTCGGTGGTCAGCATGATGAAGATGGTGGAAGGGGAGATCAGCTTGTGGTGGCGCAGGTCTTCCAGCAGTTGCTGCCCGTCCTGCCCTTGCTCATTGCCCAGGTCATATTCGCAAAACACCAGGTCGAACGCCCGCTTTTCGAGGTGGCGGATGGCAGTACCTGCGCTGACGCCATGCTCGATGCGGGTAATCCCCAGTTGGCCCAGCATGTTGTGCAGCCCGCTGCGCATATGCTGGTTGGGGTCGATTACCAGGACTGACAGGTCGCTATATTCCTGCATTTTTTGGGGCAGATGGCTGTCATAGGGGGAGAATACCCCAACGACGCTCAAAAAACAGGCGGAAATGCAGCAAATGTTGCTTTCGGACCAATGAAGGAAGGGTGGGAAGTGATGCCTGAAACAAGTATAATGTCGGCAAATCGAAATACAGCAAGACCAGTCAGCTCGTGCACAGTATTCCTTTAAACCGCAGCAACGCTGCATTCTTCACGCCCCCACTATGTTGATTCTGCCGGGTTCCAACGCCCTGTCCTCCTTCCGTAGCCAACGCCTCCTCAACCAGCTTCAAGCAGTTCTGCCGGCCATTACGTCGGTCCAAGCCCGCTTTATCCACTTTGTCGACTCCGCTTCGCCCCTGTCCGAAGACGACCTGAACCGCATGAACGGCTTGCTGACCTATGGCGAGCCAGCCTTGCCGGAGCATGCTGAAGGCGTGGTGGAGGAGTTTGTCGTCATTCCCCGTTTCGGCACCATTTCCCCTTGGGCTTCCAAGGCGACCGACATCGTGCATAACTGCGGCATGGCGCATATTCACCGCGTGGAGCGCGGCGTTGCCTATCGCATCAACCTGAAGGGCGGTATCCTGGGCACCGGCCTGGGCGCGGCCAAGAAGCTGGATAGCGAGCAGGCGCAGGCTGTGGCCGCGCTGCTGCACGACCGCATGACTGAATCCGTGCTGCGCCATCCTGACCAGGCCGCCGGTCTGTTCTCGAGCCTGGAAGCCAAGCCGCTGGAATCGATCGATGTCATGGGCGCCGGCCGCAACGCGCTTGAAAAGGCCAACACCGACCTGGGCCTGGCGATGTCGGACGACGAGATCGACTACCTGCTGGAAGCTTTCACCAACGCCAAGCGCAATCCGACCGACGTGGAACTGATGATGTTCGCGCAGGCGAACTCCGAGCACTGCCGCCACAAGATTTTCAACGCCGACTGGACCATCGACGGCGTAGCGCAGGACAAGTCGCTGTTCAAGATGATCAAGAACACGCACGAAAAGAACCCGCGCGGCACCATCGTGGCTTATTCGGACAACTCGTCGATCATCGAAGGCGCCGAAGTTACCCGCTTCTACCCGCGTGAAGGCCAGGAATACGCGCCTTCGACCGAACTGGTGCACACCCTGATGAAGGTGGAGACGCACAATCACCCGACCGCGATTTCCCCGTTCCCTGGCGCTTCGACCGGCGCCGGCGGCGAGATCCGCGATGAAGGCGCAACCGGCCGCGGCTCCAAGCCGAAAGCCGGCCTGACCGGCTTCACCGTCTCCAACCTGATGATCCCTGGCGCTGTTCAGGCCTGGGAAAACGCCGCCAACGTGACGGCACCGGCCGGCAAGCGCGACGAAAGCCAGGTGTATGGTAAGCCGGAGCGTATCGCTTCGCCACTGCAGATCATGATCGAGGGCCCGCTGGGCGGCGCTGCGTTCTCGAACGAGTTCGGGCGTCCTGTGCTCGGCGGTTACTTCCGTACCTACGAACAGAACATCGGCCAGCAGTTCGCCGGCGGCAAAGACACCGTGATGGGTTACCACAAGCCGATCATGATCGCGGGCGGTATCGGCAATATTTCTGCTTCGCACACCCACAAGAACGACATTCCTGTCGGCAGCCTGCTGATCCAGCTGGGTGGCCCTGGCATGCGCATCGGCATGGGCGGTTCGGCCGCTTCGTCGATGGCGACCGGCACCAATACCGCTGACCTGGACTTTGATTCGGTCCAGCGCGGCAACCCTGAAATGGAACGCCGCGCCCAGGAAGTCATCAATGGCTGCTGGCAGTTGGCTGACAAGAACCCGATTATCTCGATCCACGACGTGGGCGCGGGCGGCCTGTCGAATGCCTTCCCGGAAATCACCAACGACGCCAAGCGCGGCGCGATCTTTGACCTGCGCAAGGTGCCACTGGAAGAATCCGGCATGGCACCAAAGGAAATCTGGTCCAACGAATCGCAGGAACGCTATGTGCTGGCGATTGCCCCTAGCGACCTGGCCCTGTTCCAGGCGCTGTGCGAACGCGAGCGCTGCCCGTTCGCCGTTGTCGGCGTAGCAACGGAAGAGCGCCAGCTGAAGGTGATCGACCAGGAAATGGGCAACAATCCGGTCGACATGCCGATGGAAGTCCTGCTGGGCAAGCCGCCCAAGATGCACCGCGACGTCAAGCACGTGCAGAACGACCTGCCAGCCATCGACCTGACCGGCATTCAGCTGGAAGAAGCCGCCAAGCGCGTGCTGCTGCTGCCAACCGTGGCCGACAAGAGCTTCCTGATCACCATTGGCGACCGTACCGTGGGCGGCATGTCCGTGCGCGACCAGATGGTCGGTCCATGGCAGGTGCCGGTGGCCGATTGCGCCGTGACCACCCTGAGCTATGACGCTTACGTGGGCGAGGCGATGGCAATGGGCGAGCGTACCCCGCTAGCGGTGATCGACGCGCCGGCATCGGGCCGCATGGCCGTGGGCGAGACCGTCACCAACCTGGCTGCCGCGCCGATCAACGATATCTCCGACATCAAGCTGTCGGCCAACTGGATGGCTGCCTGCGGCCAGCCAGGCCAGGATGCAGCCCTGTTCGATACCGTGAAAGCGGTCGGCATGGAACTGTGCCCGGCGCTGGGCCTGTCGATCCCGGTCGGCAAGGATTCCCTGTCGATGCGCACCACCTGGAAAGACGAGGGCGCCGACAAGGCCGTGATTTCGCCTGTCTCGCTGATCGTTTCCGGTTTCTCGCCGGTCTACGACGTGCGCAAGTCGCTGACCCCGCAAATCCGTACCGACAAGGGCGAGACCTCTCTGATCGTCATCGACCTGGGCCGCGGCAAGAACCGAATGGGCGCTTCTGCGTTGGCGCAAGTCATGGGCCAGCTGGGCAATGCCGCGCCGGACGTGGATTCGCCGGAAGACCTGAAGGGCTTCTTCAACGCCATCCAGCAACTGAACAAGGAAGGCAAGATCCTGGCCTACCACGACCGTTCCGATGGCGGCCTGTATGCAACCCTGGTGGAGATGGCCTTTGCCGGCCGCGCGGGCCTGTCGGTCAACCTGGACATGCTGACCCTGGGCGAAGAAGGCACCATGGACCACGGCGACGCCAAGAACTGGGCTGGCCAGGTGGCGGAGCGCCGTAATGAGCTGACCCTGTCGGCACTGTTCAACGAAGAACTGGGTGCTGTAATCCAGGTTCCGGCAGAAGAGAAGTCGGCCGTCATGGACGTGCTGCGCAGCTTCAACCTGGGTGCTTGCAGCCATATCATCGGCAAGCCAAATGACCGTGGCGTGATCGAATTCACCCGCGACGCCAAGATCATCTACTCCCAGCCGCGCGCCGAACTGCACCGCCTGTGGAGCGAAACCAGCTGGCGCATTTCCCGCGTGCGCGAGAACCCGGCCACTGCGGATGCCGAATACGACCGCCTGCTGGACGAAACTGATCCAGGCATGCAGCCGAAAGTCACATTCGACATGGCGGAAAATATCGCTGCACCGTTCCTGTCGTCCGGCGTGCGGCCACGCGTTGCGATCCTGCGCGAGCAGGGCGTCAACTCCCATATCGAGACCGCATGGGCGATGCACCGCGCCGGCTTTACCGCCGTCGACGTGCACATGAGCGACCTGATTTCGCGCCGTGTTTCGCTGGACGACTTCCAGGGTATCATCGCGGTGGGCGGCTTCTCCTACGGCGACGTGCTGGGTGCGGGCGAAGGCTGGGCGAAGTCCATCCTGTTCAACCCGGAGATGGCCGACCAGTTCGCCAAATTCTTCCAGCGTAAGGACACCTTCGGCATGGGTATCTGCAACGGCTGCCAGATGATGTCGAACCTGAAATCGTTGATCCCAGGCGCGCACGCGTGGCCGAAGTTCACCACCAACAAGTCAGAGAAATTCGAAGCGCGCTTCTCGATGGTGGAAGTGCTGGATTCGCCATCGATCTTCCTGCAGGGCATGGCCGGCACCCAGACCCCGATCGCGATTGCGCACGGCGAAGGTTTCGCTGACTTCAGCCAGACCGGCAATATCGATGAGGCAATCGGCGCACTGCGTTTCGTGGACAACAAGGGCAGCGCCACCGAAACCTATCCGTACAACCCGAACGGTTCGCCGCGCGGCCTGACCTCGGTGACGACGGCTGACGGCCGCTTCACCGTGATGATGCCGCACCCTGAGCGTGTTTCCCGTACTGTGCAGAACTCCTGGCACCCGGACGGTTGGGGCGAGGATTCGCCATGGGCTCGCATGTGGGGCAATGCCCGTAAGTTCATCGGCTAAACAAGCCTGATTCCAGGGCAAAGAATGGCCCGGCTGCGCAAGCAGCCGGGCCATTTTCTTTCAGGAACGCTTGCGGAGGGCAGGGAGGAAGGCCAGCAGGCCGGCAAGCATCAGGAGAGCCGAGCCTGGCAGCGGAACCTGGGAGGGATCGGCGAACGTGAAGTCGTCGGCCACCCAGTTGCCGTTCAATTGGCCCAGCTCCCGGCGGTCAATGCGATAGCCGGTGATGGCGCCCAGCGTCGCAAAGATACTGGTATCGACAAAGGATAAAGGCTCTGGCAAGCCGGGATGGCTTTCCGGCAAATCGAACACGACTGATCCAAGTTCCGTCGCGCCGTTCAGGGCCACGATCGTGACCTGGTCCGCGCCACCCTCGCCAAAGCCGTAATACTGGTTGCGCCCGAACCATGCGCCTGTCAGGAGCTTGTTCGTCGTAATCGTCAAGCCGCTGTCGCCGGATGCATTGGAGACGAAGTAATGCCCGGAATGTGGGATACCGAATAATGGACCGGCCGGCCCTCCGACCCGATATTCATCGCCAACAACGCCGAACCGGTTATCCCAAATAATGCCTTTGTATTCCAGGCTGCTGGTGGAATTAGTCCATTGGATGCCGGTTGCACTATCGAGCGCCGGAGGAAACTGAAGGTCGTCGAATGTGGCGATGACGCCGGCCATTGCAGGGGCAGCGGAAATAAAAGCACAGCAAGCAATTAACTGCTGAAATGCGAGTTTATTCATTATTCGGCCTCCTTTTAGTTGTCACGAGTTTAACGCGACGTTTGGAGGGCCGGCAATTGTGTGCTTTATCCGTGTTGTTTTGCCGTCGTACGGTAGCTATTGGAATGCACGCCAAGTTCTGGCTGGTTCGCGCTAAAGTGCAGCCTGGTTCTGGGGCATGATGTGCTTCGTGGCCTCGCGAATGCTCAGTTTTGATAGTCCCGATTTATTTTCATTTATGAATTGAGCGACATTATGTGGCGCATGCCGCGCATAATCCCGCAAGGCCCAGCCTATTGCTTTCTGAATGAAAAATTCATTTTCATGGCCAAGTGCGAGTGAATATCGAAATAGCCGCATTTCATCGGTTCTGCCACGCCATCCCAATTGATGGAGGAGGGCGATTCTCCGCATCCAGAAGCTGCCATGTTTTAAAGCGGAATCCATTTCGTGATGTTCGAAGCGCAGGACGTCGCCGATGATTCCAGCCATTCCATCGACCGAATCCCACCACGGCTTGCGCAGAACGAAGTCCAATAATGCAGGCAAATCAGCGGACCCGAATTGCTTCCAGTGCGCTGCCATCAAATCCAGGGCGGCATATTGGTATTCGCGTTCCGGTAGTTGCCAGAGCCCTGTTGCCACGCTGAGGAGCTCAGTTGAAGGCGCGCCTTTGAACGCCCCGATGGCCGGTTTAAGCGCTTCGCGACGGGCGGGCGTCGCGATCCCAAGAAAGGGAAACTGGTCGCGCATATAGGCGCACATTGCCGGTGCACGCGCTGGGTTGGCCAGCGGGGCGAGGGCGGAGATGAAGTCTTTGGTGGTTGGCATAATAAAAAAGCGCCCCTTGGGGCGCTTCATCAAGATGGCCGGCGAGGGCGCATCCGGGATTACTGTACTTTAGCCTTGGCAACCAGCTGGTCGCGGTAAGCCGCAACTTTGCGCTGGGTCAGGGATTCGGCGATCTGTGGCTTGATCTCTTCCAGGCTAGGCACCTTGGCGGCGCGGGAGCCTTCCAGTTTGATCACGTGGTAGCCGAACTGCGATTGCACTGGCTTCTCGGTGATCTGGCCGTCTTTCAGGGCAACCATGGCGTCAGCGAATGGCTTGACGTAGTTGCCTGGAGCTGCCCAGTCCAGGTCGCCACCGTTGGCAGCCGAGCCTGGGTCCTGCGAGGCTTTTGCCAGTTCTTCAAACTTGGCGCCGCCCTTCAGCTTGGCGATGATGTCGGTCGCTTCCTTTTCGGTCTTCACCAGGATGTGGCGAGCGTGGTATTCCTTGTCGCCTTTGGAAGCTTTGAACTGGTCGTAAGCGGACTTGATCTCTGCGTCGCTTACAGGGTTCTTCTTGACGTAGTCAACCAGCAGGGCGCGGATGATGATTTCCTGGCGAGCCTGTTCCAGGGCTTCTTTCACTTCCTTGTTCGCAGCAACGCCTTGCTTGGTGGCTTCCTGAACCAGCACTTCACGGCCGATCAGGGATTTCTTGATCATTTCGCGCAGTTGTGGCGAGTCAGGCTGGCCTTGGGCCGCGGCTTGCTTGACGGCGGCTTCCATCTGGGCCGAAGGAATGGCTTTGCCGTTCACGGTAGCAACGTTCTGGGCAAAAGCAGGAGTAGCAGCAACTGCGATCAGGGCCAACAGCAGGGTGGCTGGTTTGAATTTCATTGAGTATTTCCTTAGTTAAAATAAATCCGGCGCCGCTTGGGCGCCGGATCGGGTCCGTGACGGATTATTGTACTTTGGCTTTCTTAACCAGGGATTCCTGATAGGCCTGCAGTTTCGCGCGCATCAGGGAATCGGCGATACGTGGCTTCACTTCTTCCAGGGTCGGCAGCTTGACTGGACGGGTGTCGTCAACCTTGATTACGTGGAAGCCGCTTGGGGTTTGCACTGGCTTTTCGGTAACCTGGCCTTTTTGCAGGGCGGTGAATGCATCAGCAAAGACCTTAGGGAAGTTGCCTGGGGTGCCCCAGTCCAGGTCGCCGCCGTTGGCAGCGGAACCGGTGTCCTTGGAGTTCTTGGCCAGGTCTTCGAACTTGGCGCCGCCTTTCAGCTTGGCGATGATGTCGGTAGCTTCTTTCTCGGTTTCGACCAGGATGTGGCGCACGTGGTATTCCTTGTCGCCTTCGGCGGCAACGGCGCGGTCGTATTCAGCCTTGATTTCAGCGTCGCCGACAGGATTCTTCTTGATGTAATCAGCAGCGAGCGCGTTCATCAGGATGTCCTGGCGGGCTTGTTCCAGAGCAGTGGTAACGTCCTTGCTCTTGGCCAGGCCTTGCTTTTCGGCTTCCTGGATCATCACTTCGCGGCCGATCAGGGACTTCTTGATCATTTCGCGCAGTTGCGGGGTGTCTTGCTGCTGACCTTGGGCAACGACTTGCTTGACCAGGGCGTCAACTTTGGCGGTCGGGATGGCTTTGCCATTGACGACAGCGGCGTTCTGGGCGAAAGCTGGTGCAGCGGCAACGGCGATAAGTGCGAGCAGCAAGCGGGCTGGCTTGAAAGTCATTTAGTTTAATTCCTAGGGAAAGTTTACTGAATTGCGGGGATTTTGGGCTGGTTCGCCGAGATGTCTCTACTATTCAACGATTGAGGTTCTTTTTGATGTTTCCCAAAAACTCCGCGCATATCATACTTCGGACGGTGCCAGTGCGGTAATGGCCAATGCATGAATTTCTTTATGCATCATATCGTGCACGGAATCATACACCAGACGATGGCGCATGACGAGTTTCACACCTTCGAATTTAGTAGAGACAATTTTCAGTCGATAATGGCCCCCGCCGGAGGCGGCGCCGGCGTGCCCGGCATGCAGGGCGGACTCGTCATCGAGCACGATTTCGGAAGGCGCCAGCGCTGCTTCCAGGCGCTCGCGAATCATGGCCAGGCGCGGGTCGCTCATGCTTCATCCTTAATATGTTTAGAGAGGTAGAAAGCCTGGGCGATAAAGAATACGAGCATCAAGCCGGTCACGCCGAATGCCTTGAAATTGACCCAGGCGTCGTTATCGGACTTGAACAGAATGAAGGCGACAAACAGGTTCACGAAGCCCAGTACGAGCCAGAAGGTGATCCACATGAAATGCAGGCGCACCCATACATGCTCAGGCAGTTGCACCTGCTTTTCCATCGCCAGGCGAATCATGTTTTTATCGAAGAAGCGGTACGCGACCAACATTGCAGTAGCCAGCGACCAGTAGATAATGGTTGGCTTCCATTTGATAAAGTCATCGTCGTGGAAATAGATGGTCATGCCGCCGAATACGATAAACACTACAAGGGAAACCCATAGTGCACCGTCTACTTTCTTGCGTCGTGCCAGCAAATATAAAACTTGGGCGGCGGTACCGATAATACCGACGATTGTCGCAACCACGATCGGCGCCTGGGAAGCGGGAATGGCGCCGCCGGATACCAGGCCGCCGAGGTTGGCATTCAGCCAGGTGTGCGCTGCCTCCTGGTGGCTGCCGGCGAATTTATAGCTGACGAAAAACAGAATCAGCGGAAACAGGTCAAAAATAATCTTCATCTTATTTGGGCTGTGGTTCAAAGCGCAGCGACGCCGAATTGATGCAGTAGCGCAATCCGGTGGGCGGCGGACCATCCGGGAAGACGTGGCCCAGGTGGGCGTCACAGACAGCACAGATGATTTCGGTGCGCAGCATACCATGCGAGCGGTCCGTTTTCTCTATGATATTCGCTGGATTGAGCGCCTTGAAGTAACTTGGCCAGCCGCAGCCGGAGTCGAACTTGGCGTCCGATTCGAATAAGGGCGTGTTGCAACAGACACAGGTGTAAATACCATGCTCGTGGTGGTCCCAGAATTTGCCTGTAAAGGCGCGTTCGGTGGCCGCATGGCGTGTTACCTGGTACTCCATCGGATCGAGTTGCGCGCGCCATTCGGCATCGGTCTTGACTACTTTATCGCTCATTTTGATACCTCACGAAGAGCAGCTTACCGAGAGCTGGCTGGACCAGTCCGGCGGGAAGCCTGCGTATTGTTCATTTTCGGGTTGCTCGTCGAATGGACGCTCGAGCAGGGCCAGCAGCCGCTCTACTTCGGAAAAGTCTTTATTCTGCGCTTTTTCGATGGCGACCTGGGCCATATAGTTTCGCAGCACATATTTCGGGTTGACCTGATCCATCGCAAGCTTGCGCGCGGCGTCGTCGCTGTTTTCAGCGCGCAGGCGGGCGCGATAAGCCTCGGCCCAGTTATCGAAAGCCGGGCGGTCGATGAACAGGTCGCGCAAGGGCTCGTCACCTTCGGGACCGCTGCAGTGCAGGCCGCTTAGGCGGCGGAAGAAGATGGTGAAGTCGGCATGGTTGGCCTGCAGGATGGCGAACAGGCCGTCTAGCAGCTCGCGGTCGCCTTCCTGCGTAGTCGTCAAACCGAGTTTGGCATGCAGCAATTTGTCGATATGGCGGGCGAACTCGGGTTGGTAGACATCGAGCGCCTCCTGCGTCAGTTCAACCTCGCCGATTAGCGGCAACAGGGCTTGGGCAAGGGCATAGCAATTCCAGTGGCCGATCTGCGGCTGGTTTGCATAGGAATAGCGCCCATGTTCGTCGCTGTGGTTGCAAATATGGTTGGCATCAAAGCCTTCCATGAACCCGAATGGGCCGTAATCAAGGGTTTGCCCCAGGATCGACATATTGTCGGAATTCATTACACCATGCATGAAGCCTACCGCCTGCCAATGCGCGATCATGCGTGCCGTACGTCGGGTTACTTCTTCCAGCAAGGCAGCGTAAGGATTTTCTTCCTCGCGCAGGGTAGGGTAGAAACGGTCGATGACGTAATCGGCCAGCTGCTTCAGTTCTTCCGGCTTGCGGTTGTAATACCAGTGTTCGAAAGAGCCAAAACGGATGAAGGTCGGCGCCATGCGCACCACTACCGCCGCCGTTTCAATCGATTCGCGCACGATGCCCTGGTCTGATCCGACGACGGACAAGGCGCGGGTGGTTGGTATGCCGAGTCCGTGCATCGCTTCCGAGCACAGGAATTCGCGGATGGAGGAACGCAATACGGCGCGGCCGTCGCCCATCCGGGAGTAGGGGGTCATGCCGGCGCCCTTAAGCTGGAGCTCGATTGGCCCTTCTGCTGTCGCGATATCGCCGAGGAGGATGGCTCGGCCATCGCCAAGCTGGCCGGCCCAAACGCCGAACTGATGTCCCGAATAGACCGCTGCCAGCGGCCTGGAAAGTTCGGCTACCCGGTTGCCAATCAGGATTTCCACCGCTTCTTGCGTTGCAAGCGCAGTCGGTTCGATTCCAATCAGTCGGGCCGCAGAAGGACTTACTGCAACCAGGTAAGGCGCCGGAAGCGGAGTCGGCATCAGGTGCGTGTAGAACGCAGGCGGTAAGCCGGCGAAGGAATTTTCAAACTGGAAGTTGGTAGCGCTCATGTCAGGCGCATTGTAACGCAGGCGTGAAGGGCGAGCGCATGCCCTAAGGGAAAGCTAAGTATCGGTTGCCGCCTATTTAAGAGTGTTTTTATTCCAACTGACTTTCTGTCGAAAAGTTTTACACCTGCTGACTGCGAATTCAATATGGCTGAGGTTAACTGCTTGATTCCATTCCATTGTAATTCTTGGGCACGCTTAATGCATAGAACTAAGCACTACAACCAGGCGGGGGATGCCATGAAAATCTTGAATAAAATGTTGGGTGCTGCTGCTTTGATCCTTGCGGCTTCGATGCCAGTAGCGCAAGCCGAAGTCCTTTATCAATTCACTAATCCTGCGTATTCGGGCTCGAACGTACAAAACGTGAACCCTGGCGACATCTTCGCAACAGCAACTTTCACTGAAATTGCAAATGGAGACTTGCAATTGCGGTTGGATGTCAGTTCGATTATTGGCCTGTCTATCGTCACGTCCTGGTACTTCAATATCAACACAGACCCGACAAAGCTCCTCTTTGCCAATGCGGTCGACCCCGTTGCTATCGATGCAAGCAGCTGGCTTAACAATTCGCAGAACTCGTGCTGCATTGCCGACGGAACTGGTGAGCACGACTTCGCTATCTTCTTTGATCCCAATACAGCACAACTGGCCGGCGGCAAATATGCCCTGATCAATATTTCTTCCTCGGCTGGTGATCTGAATTTGGGGATGTTTGATCAACTGTCAGTGATGCCAAACCACACGACAGGTTTCGCCTCTGCTATCCACGTGCAACGTATTGGTGCCAATCAAAATGACAGCGGCTGGTTCGTCAATTGCGTTCCTAGCGCGACACAGCGTTGCGAACCTCCGGGTGAACCAGAAGGTAACCCGACCCCAGAGCCAGGCACCCTTGCCCTGCTTGGAATTGGCTTCGGCGTGATGGCCTATCGCCGCCGCAAACAGTAAGCATCCCAGTTGTCTAAAAAAAAACCCGCAGCTTGCTGCGGGTTTTTTCTATTACCTGGTCACACTCACAGAGTAGCTCGAAGTGTTGCCCGCTTTGTCCTTTGCGACAGCTTTTACAACGTGGGTGCCGCGGGTTTCACGATTGGTCTGCCAGTTGTAGGACAGGCTGCTGCCGGAGCCGCTGGCCTTCAAAACACCGTCGATGTAGATCCAGACCGACAGCTCGCTCACAGGCTTGTTATCCGAAGCGCTCACGCTCACAGTCACGTTGCCGTTGACGCGGCCTGCAGTCGGATTCGTTACGCGGACCGTTGGCGCTGTAGTATCGGTGGTTACGATGGTCGTGGTGCTGTTAGCCACGTTCACCGATACCGGCGACGAACTGGCGACATTGCCAGCTGCATCATAAGCAACTGCAGTCAGCGATGCCATGCCGTTTGCGACGCCCTTGGAATCCCAGCTGAATGCAAACGGTGCGCTGCTGTCGGTGGCGACCACCGTGCTGTTGACCTTGAGTTCGACGCGCGCCACGCCGACATTATCTGTGGCGTTGACTGAGACTGGTACCAGGCCGGAAACAGTACTGCTGCCCAGCGGGGCGGCGATGGCGACGGTCGGTGCGGTGGTGTCGGCGGCTGGCATGGACTTGGCGGCTGCCACGGCGGCCGCCGCATTGACGCGGCCGTAGCCGAAGTAGATGTCGCGGCCCGCAGCACCCAGGTCGACGGCGGTGCTGAACAGGATGTTCTGCACCTGGTCAGAGGTCAGCGACGGGTTGGCCGACATGACCAGCGCTGCCACGCCTGCCGCCACCGGGGAGGAGAAGGAAGTGCCGTTCCAGGCGCCGTAGCTGCCGCCCTTGTTGGTGGTGTAGATGCCCGAGCCAGGCGCCGACAGCGACACGAAGGCGCCGTAGCTGGAGAAGCTGGAACGGTTGTCGTAGGAATCGGTGGACGAC
>CBHREK010000025.1:0-76925 GCA_966077345.1 uncultured Duganella sp. | reverse complement strand
ATGCAGAACGCCCAGATGGCCCTGCAGTAGTTCGACATGCATTTCTCCTCCTTCATCGTTTAAAAGATAAAAGTCATATCTGTTGTTAAAAATGGGGCGTAAAAATGGGGACGTAACACTTTTCGGCTCGCCGAATTGTGTTACGTACCCTTTTTTCCGCCCCTTTTTTCAGGGCTAACCCCGACTTTTAATTAAAGACCTTCCTTCAGCATTTTTTCCATTGCGACGCGGGAGACGTGCGGGGTGTCCTTGCCGGTTTCCACCTGCCACTGGCCGCCCTGCTGCTGCACCACGTATTCGGCTTGCGCGGTCCCGCCTTTCGGATGCGGCACTGCCTGTTCCAAGTCCAGGCCCGCCGTCGGCGTGTAAGTGAAGGTAACGGTCACTTTGCAGCGCGCGCCTTCGCAGCGCGGCGCATCGGCTTTCCAGGCGTCGACCAGGTGCACCTGGTCAAAGCCGGACTCCGCGTGCAGGCGGCCGCCTTCCAGCTCGAATTTCAGGAATTGGTCAACCGCGGCTTGCGGAGTTGCTTCCGCGGCGTGCGCGGAGAAGGCGGCGCACAGCGCGGCCAGGATAGTCAGTTTTTTCATACCGGTATTATATTTTTCTGTAGAGCAATCACTCAACACGAAAATCCGACGCAAAACTCTAAAATCCATATAATGCCTTTCATGCAAGAATCAACACTATATGGCCGCGTTTTAGGCCTCGCAAACCTCGGTTTGATGGTGCTGGACGCCGACCAGCGCATCATCTTCTGGAATCAATGGCTGGCCAGCCGTTCCGGCATGGCGGCGTCCCGCGTGCAGGGGCTGACCCTCGTGGAAGCATTTCCCGAACTGTCCGGCAAGCGCATCGAGCAGTCGCTCCATACGGCGCTGGCCAATAACCTGCCGTCCGTGCTGCCGCAGAACCAGGACCGCACGCCCTTCCCGTTGTTTGCCGCCGGCACCTGGGGCGGCGAACGCATCGAGCAAGCCGTTACGCTGACGCCCTTCAACGAAGGCAAGGAGCGCTTTTGCCTGGTCGAGGTGGCGGACGTCAGCAACACCGTGGGCCGTGAACGCCAGTTGCGCGGCCAGGCCGAAGCGCTGCGCGCGCAGTCCTATGTGGACGGCCTGACCGGCATCGCCAACCGCCGCCATTTCGACGTCGCGCTGGACCGCGAATTGCGCCGAGCGCAGCGCCAGGGCACCAGCCTGTCGCTGCTGCTGATGGATATCGATTCCTTCAAGGCTTACAACGATCATTTCGGCCACCAGCAGGGCGATGCCTGCCTGACCATGGTGGCGGAAGCCTTCGCATCGCGCCTGCAACGGCCGGCCGACCTGGCGGCGCGCTACGGCGGCGAGGAATTTGCCGCCATCCTGCCGGACACCGCGCCCGAACAGGCGGCGCAACACGCGGAAGTAATCCGCGCCCATGTGGAGTCGCTGAACATGGCGCACGCTCCCAAGGCCGTGCATCCGCACGTCACCCTGAGCATCGGTGTGGCCAGTTTCGACAAAGAGCGCCTGAGCGACGCCAAATCGCTGCTGGAAGCGGCCGACCGCGCGCTCTACACCGCCAAGCGCGAAGGCCGCAACCGCGTGATCGTCGGGTAGCCAGGCTAGCCCTTGTAGAAATAGGGATCGAGCGCCGTCACCTGCGTGATCTTATCCACCGGCAGGTGGTTCATTTCCGCCGTCTCGCGGATGGCTTCCGGCGAGGGCGCTTCATACAGGCAGTATGTCTTGCGCAAGTCGTCGCTCACGTAGGAGTGGATCCAGGTGACGCCGCTGCGGGCATTGGTTCCGATCACCATCTCGCAGGCCTTGGCGCCGTCTGCGGTGACAGGAATGTGCAAGCCTTCGGGGAAAGTGCGCTCAACAATATAGCGTGGCATGATGGTCTCTCCTTGGTTCCCTGATTCGCGGCCGGGCCGCCAATCTTCACCATAGACCATCTTGCCGCGCTGTCCAGTCAAGCCGCCAACTGTGCGCGATCGCGCTGCACCAGCCCTGCAATGAGCTCAGCAGTAGCCGCCGACATGGTCCAACCCAGGTGGCCATGGCCGGTGTTGTAAAACACGCCGGGACGCTTGCCCGCGCCAACGCGCGGCATCAGGTCCGGCATCATCGGGCGCAAGCCAGCCCACGGCACCACCTGGCGCGTGCAGACGCCGGGGAAGCACTGCTGCACCCAGTTCACCAGCGGCGCGATGCGGTCGGCGCGAATGTCGCGATTAAAGCCATTGAACTCCGCCGTACCCGCCACGCGGAAGCGATTGTCGCCAAGGCGGCTGCTTACCAGCTTGGTGGCGTCGTCCACCAGGCTGACAGTCGGGGCGGCGGCGCGGCTTTGCGCATCCTCCAGCATCACCGTGATCGAATAGCCTTTCACCGGGTAGACGTTGACGCGGTCGCCCAGCATGGCGGCAAATTCACGGCTTGCCGTGCCGGCGCAGACCACCAGCGCGTCAAAACGCTTTTCCCGCTCCGCACCATCCTGCGCGTACACGACCCGCGCCCCATGCTCGTTCGCATCCAGGCCGCGCACTTCCGCGACGCACACCATATGCGCGCCGCGCGCTTCGGCTGCCTGCGCCAGGCCCACGGTATATTTGTGGATGTCGCCCGTGCTGTCGCTCTCGGTGAAGAAGCCGCCGTAGAACTGCCCTTCCAGGGTGGGCTCGATGGCGCGCATTTCCTGCGGCGTCACCGCGCGCCGCTGCAGGCCGCCCTGCGCCAGCAGGCTGGTTACCTTTGCCGCATGGTCGAAGCCTGCCTTGTCGCGGTAGACGTGCAGGATGCCTTCGTGCCGTTCGTCGAAATCAATGCCCTCCTCGCGCGCCCAGCCAAACAGGTGCTCGCGCGCGGCAATGGCAAGCCTCGTGCTGGCGATGGTGTTAGCTTCGTAGCGCGGAATGGCAGCCATGAATTCGGCAAACCACGACAGTTTATGCCAGCTCGGCTTGGGGCTGACCAGCAGGGGCGCATCGCCGCGCAGCATCCACTGCACGCCTTTTCCCACCGTGCCCCAGCTATTCCATGCTTCGGCGTGGGAGGCCGACAACTGGCCGCCATTGGCAAAGGAGGTCTCCATGGCTGGATAACGATGGCGCTCGAACAAGGTGACCTGCAGGCCGCGGCGCGCCAGCGCATAAGCTGTCGTGACGCCGGTGATGCCGCCGCCGATAACTGCGACTGATTTCATGAAGGGATTGCGCGATTACTGCGTCGCCACCCTTCCATGCGAAGCAGCGCCGGTTGCGCCCAGCACGCCGGCAATCAGCAGCACATACCACAACGCACCGGTACCGCCGTGCAGCGCCATCAGCGCGGTAGCATCGGCCACCAGGGCTGCCGCGCAGCCGAGGGCCAGCAGCAGCAAGGCGATCGACACGGCAAACGACAGCGCGCGGAAATTGGCCACGCGCGCGCCGGTGGCAAACAAAAGATAGCCTGTCACGCTAAACAGCGGGAACATCAGCCACAGCGAAACACCGGCTGCCAATCCGCCCACGCCCAGTTGGGCCAGCACCAGCGCGGCGCCGGAAAACAGGCCCAGCGCCAGCAGCAGCGCTCCAACAATTGCCAGGATCATGGCTAACTCCTCAGACCAAAATATGAGAATACTAATAGTCCCCATTGTAAACGCAACATGGCGGGCCGCGCCGATTTAGTACAATAGGTTTTTTTCGTCCCTCACGTACCAGGACTGCAATGAATCAGCTCGAACAGCTCAAGCAATACACTACCGTTGTTGCCGACACCGGCGATTTCCAGTCGATCAAGGCGTATGCGCCGCAAGACGCGACCACCAATCCATCGCTGATCCTGAAGGCGGTGCAGAAGGATGAATACAAGCCGCTGCTGGAAAAGGCCGTGCGCGACAATCCGAATGCCACCACCGGCGAAATCATCGACAAGCTGCTGATCGCCTTCGGCACCGAAATCCTGAAGTACGTTCCTGGCCGCGTTTCCACCGAAATCGATGCCGCCCTGTCCTTCGACGTGGCCGGCAATGTGGCCAAGGGCCGCGAGCTGATCGCCCTGTACGAACAAGCCGGCATTCCACGCGAGCGCGTGCTGATCAAGATCGCCTCCACCTGGGAAGGCATCCGCGCTTCCGAACAGCTGGAAAAGGAAGGCATCCGCACCAATATGACCCTGCTGTTCTCGCTGTGCCAGGCTATCGCCTGCGCCGAAGCGGGTTCGCAGCTGATTTCCCCGTTCGTCGGCCGTATCTACGACTGGTTCAAGAAGTCCACCGGCATCGACTACCAGGGCGCGGAAGATCCGGGCGTGCAATCGGTCAAGCGCATCTACAACTACTACCGCAAGTTCGGCTACAAGACCGAAGTGATGGGCGCCTCCTTCCGCAACACCAGCCAGATCCTGGAACTGGCCGGCTGCGACCTGCTGACCATTTCGCCCGACCTGCTGCAAAAGCTGGCCGACACCCAGGCGCCGGTGGAGCGCAAGCTGTCGCCGGCCGATACCGGCACCGCTGTCAAAATCGCAATGGATGAGAAAACCTTCCGCTTCATGCTGAATGAAGATGCGATGGCAACCGAGAAGCTGGCCGAAGGCATCCGCGCCTTCGTGGCCGACTCGAACAAGCTGAAGCAGATGATCTCGGCAATGCGTTAAACGCAGCTGTTTCACGGCAGAAAAGGACGCTTCGGCGTCCTTTTTTGTTATTTTGGCCTGTACAAAACGTTACAATTGACAGTGTTATACAATTTTCGGCGCAGTCCCACTCCCCAACAAGAGACGCCAATGAAACCTGTATTGCGCACCCTGCCGCTGGCAATTGCCCTGTCGCTTACCCTTGCGGCATGCGGCGATAAAAAAGACGCCAACAAGGCGGCCCCGCCACCTCCCACTGTTTCCTTCATCACTGCCACCAGCGGCGAAGTCACCATCACCAACGAGCTGCCGGGCCGCGTCGAAGCCTCGCGCATTGCCCAGGTGCGGGCGCGCACGCCGGGCATCGTGCTGCAGCGGGTGTTCAAGGAAGGCGGCGACGTCAAGGCGGGTGAAGTCCTGTTCCGTATCGATCCGGCGCAATTCCAGGCCAATGTGGAAAGCGCCGATGCTGCCATCGCGCGCGCCGAGGCCAACCTGGCGCAAGCCGACCTGAAAGCCAGGCGCTACAAGCCGCTGCTGGCGGCGCAGGCCGTCAGCCAGCAGGAATACGACGACGCTGTCACCGCGCAAAAACAGGCCGGCGCCGAACTGCAGTCGGCACGCGCGGCCCGCAAGAATGCCGGGCTGACGCTGGGTTATGCCACCGTTACCGCGCCGATCTCCGGCCGCGTAGGCCGCGCCCTGGTCACTGAAGGCGCGCTGGTGGGCCAGAATGAAGCGACGCCCATGGCCACCGTCCAGCAACTGGACCCGATCTACGTCACCATCACCCAATCCTCCGCCGAGCTGCTGCGCCTCAAGCAAGCCCTTGCCGCCGGCACGCTGAAAAGCGCGGGCAAGGACCAGGCGCGCGTCACCCTGCTGACCGAAGACGGCCAGGAATATACGCGCGCCGGCAAGCTGCTGTTCTCTGATGTCGCAGTCGATGAATCCAGCGGCTCGGTGTCGATGCGCGCCGAATTCCCGAATCCTGAACGCACCCTGCTGCCAGGCATGTACGTGCGCGCCCGCCTCGAGCAGGGCGTCAACGAATCGGCCATTACAGTGCCGCAGCAGGCCGTGGTGCGCGGTGCGGAAGGCGCTTCGGTGCTGGTGGTCGGCGCCGACAACAAGGTCAGCTCGGTGCCGGTGAAAGCCGATGCCGCGGTGGGCGGCAAATGGGTGGTCAGCTCCGGCCTGAAAGGCGGCGAGCGCATCATCGTGGAAGGCTTCCAGAAAACCAAACCCGGCGGCACGGTCAATCCGGTGCCGTGGAAAGGCCCGGCATCCGGCCCTGCACCGGCGGGCGCCGCGCCTGCCGCATCCGCCCCGGCGGCCAAATAAAGGGGCCGCTACATGGCAAAGTTCTTTATCGACCGCCCCGTCTTTGCGTGGGTGATCGCCCTCTTCATCCTGCTGGGTGGAGCGCTGGCGATTACCATGCTGCCGGTGGCGCAATACCCTACCATCGCGCCGCCATCCATCGTCGTCAGCGCCACCTACCCTGGCGCGACCGCACAGGTACTGGACGACTCGGTCACCTCCGTCATCGAACAGGAGATGAATGGCGCCGATGGCCTGCAATACGTCGAGTCGCAAAGCGATTCGAGCGGTTCCGTCAGCATTACCGTCACGTTCCAGCCGGGTACCAACCCGGACCTGGCTGCGGTGGACGTACAGAACCGCATCAAGCGCGTCGAATCGCGCCTGCCGCAAGCCGTGATCCAGCAAGGCGTGCAAGTCAACAAGGCGCGCTCGAACATCCTGATGTTCGTCGGCGCCTACTCGACCGACGGCAGCATGGACCCGACCGCGATCGGCGACTACCTGGCGCGCAACGTGCTCAATGAAATCAAGCGCCTGCCGGGCGTGGGCCAGGCCCAGTTGTTCGGCACCGAGCGCTCGATGCGCATCTGGGTCGATCCCGACAAGCTGACCGGCTACAAGCTCAATATGAGCGACGTCACCACCGCCATCCGCCAGCAGAATGCCAACGTGGCCGGCGGCACGGTAGGCGACCTGCCCAACACTCGTGCCCAAGCCTGGTTTGCTCCCGTGGTAGTGACCGGCCAGTTGTCGTCCATCGAGGAATTCGGCAAGATCGTGCTGCGCGCCAATCGCGACGGCTCCCTGGTGCGCTTGCGCGACGTGGCGCGCATGGAGCTGGGCGGCTCCAGCTACAGCATCAGCGCACGCTTGAACGGCCAGCCTTTCGTTGCCATCGCCGTGCAGCAGTCGCTGACCGGCAATGCGCTGGCCACCGCCACCATCGTGCGCGAGAAGATGGACGAGCTGCAGAAGTACTTCCCTCCGGGCCTGAAGTACACCGTGCCGTACGACACCTCGCTGTTCGTCAAGATCTCGATCGAGGAAGTGGTCAAGACCCTGCTGGAAGCTGTGGCCCTGGTGTTCCTGGTGATGTACGTATTCCTGCAGAACTTCCGCTACACCCTGATCCCGACCATCGTGGTGCCGGTGGCGCTGATGGGCACTTTCGCGGCCATGCAGGTGTTCGGCTTCTCGATCAACGTGCTGACCATGTTCGGCATGGTGCTGGCCATCGGTATCCTGGTGGACGATGCGATCGTGGTGGTCGAGAACGTGGAGCGCATCATGAGCGAAGAAGGCTTGTCGCCGCGTGAAGCGACGCGCAAGGCCATGTCGCAGATCACCGGCGCGATCATCGGCATCACGCTGGTGCTGATCGCCGTGTTCATCCCGATGGCCTTCTTCGGCGGCGCCGTGGGCGCGATCTACCGCCAGTTCTCGCTGTCGATGGTATCGGCCATGGTGTTCTCCGCACTGATGGCGCTGTCGCTGACGCCGGCCCTGTGCGCGACCATGCTGAAGCCGGTCGAAGCCGGCCACCACCATGCCAAGACCGGCATCTTCGGCTGGTTCAACCGCGGCTTTGCCTCCACGGCCTCGCACTACCAGGGATGGGTGGCCAAGATCCTGACGCGCACCGGCCGCTTCCTGCTGATTTTCGTGGCGCTGCTGGGCATCGTGGCCTGGCTGTATGTGCGCCTGCCCTCTTCCTTCCTGCCGAACGAGGACCAGGGCTATATCATCGCCAACGTCCAGTTGCCGCCGGGCGCTTCGCGCAATCGCGCCGAAGCCGTGCTGGCCGAAGTGGATTCCTATTTCCGCGCCCAGCCAGGCGTGGCTCGCACCATTGCAGTGGCGGGCTTCAGCTTCTCCGGCAACGGCCAGAACGCCGGCCTGGTGTTCGTGCCGCTGAAAGACTGGAAAGAGCGCGGCCCCGACCAGTCGGCAGAAGCGATTGCCGGCCGCTCCTTCGGCGGCCTGGCGCATATCCAGGATGCGCAAGTGTTCGCCCTGAGCCCGCCGCCGATCCGCGAACTGGGTAACGCCACCGGCATCACGGCACGCCTGCAAGACCGCGGAGGCCTTGGACACGAAGCCTTGCTGGCTGCGCGCAACCAGCTGCTGGAGCTCGCGGGCAAGAGCAAGATCCTGACCGGCATGCGCCCGGAAGGGCTGGAAGATGCGCCGCAACTGCAGGTCGACATCGACCGCGAGAAGGCCAACGCGCTGGGCGTGTCGTTCGCCGACATCACCGCTACGCTGGGCACGGCGTTCGGCTCGTCGTACGTGAACGACTTTGCCAGCAGCGGGCGCCAGCAGCGCGTGATCGTGCAGGCCGACCAGCAACGGCGCATGCAGCCGGAAGACATCCTGCGCCTCAACGTGCGCAGCAGTACCGGAACGATGGTGCCATTTGCCTCGTTTTCGCAAACGCGCTGGGTGACCGGCCCGATCCAGCTGGTACGCTACAACGGCTATCCGGCCTATCGCCTGAGCGCCGGTGCCGCGCCGGGACATTCGACCGGCGAAGCCATGGAGGAGCTGCTGCGCCTGGCCGAACAGCTGCCGCCGGGCTTCGGCATCGAGTGGACCGGCCAGTCGGCCGAAGAACGCTTGTCCGGTTCGCAAGCGCCGGCGCTGTTTGCCCTGTCGATGCTGGCCGCTTTCCTCGTACTGGCTGCGCTGTATGAGTCGGAATCGATTCCGGTCGCCGTACTGCTGGTGGTTCCGCTGGGCGTGCTCGGCGCACTGCTAGGCGCGCATATCCGCGACCTGCCGAACGACGTGTATTTCAAGGTCGGCCTGATTGCGATCATCGGCCTGTCGGCCAAGAACGCGATCCTGATCATCGAGTTCGCCAAGGACTTGCAGGCGCAGGGCAAAGGCCTGATCGAAGCGACGTTGGAAGCCGTGCACCTGCGCTTCCGCCCCATCATCATGACCTCGCTCGCCTTCATCCTCGGCGTGCTGCCGCTGGTGATCGCCTCCGGCGCCGGCTCGGCGTCGCAGCGCGCCATCGGTACCGGCGTGATGGGCGGCATGATTACCGCCACCGTGCTGGCGGTGTTCCTGGTGCCGGTGTTCTTCGTGGTCGTGCGCCGCATTTTCAAAGGCAGCGAGCGCCAACGCCGCCTCGCCGCGCATGAACTGGATCTTCCGGAGTCGAAGCAATGATGAAGCACCTTATCCCCAACACACCAGCCGCGATGCTGCCGTCCATTCGCGCACTTGCCGCCGCGCTGTTGCTGGCAGGCGCAGTGTCCGGCTGCTCGATGGCGCCCGCCTACCAGCGCCCCGCCGCGCCAGTCGCTGAAGCCTTCCCTGCCGTGCCGCCCGCTGCGGGCGCCGCAGGCAGTGACGCAGGCGCTGGCACAACGCAGTCCGCAGTGGAAACCGGCTGGCGCACATTCTTCCCCGACGGCCGCCTGCAGCAACTGATCGCGACAGCGCTGGAAAACAACCGCGACCTCCGCATCGCCGCCCTGCGCATCGAAGAAGCACGCGGCGCCTACCGCATCCAGCGCGCCGACCGCCTGCCAACGCTCAACGCCACACTCAGCGAATCGCGCGGCCGCACGCCTGGCTTTGCCAACGCCAGCGGCCAGCCGCAGGTGGGCGAACGCTTTGACGCCGGCCTCGGCATCTCCGCCTTCGAACTGGACTTCTTCGGCCGGGTAAAAAGCCTGAGCAACGCCGCCCTCGCCAATTACCTGGCCACGGAAGAAGCGAAGCAGGCTGCCCAAATCAGCCTGGTCGCTGAAGTCGCAAAGGCCTATTACACCGAGCGCGCCTTCGCCCAGCAGCAGGCGCTGGCCGAGAGCACCTACGACGCCCGCAAGCGTACCTTCGAGCTGACGAAGCAGCGCGTGGAAGGCGGCGCATCCTCGCGCCTCGACCTGCGCTCCAACGAACAGCAGATGGAAACCGCGCGCGCTTCTGCGCTGGCCCTGGCCCGCCAACGTGCGCAAGCCGCCAATGCGCTGGCGCTGCTGGTCGGCCAGACGCCGCCAGCCGGCAGTGCGCAAGCTGGCGCGGCGCCAATGCCGGCAACGGTGGAAGCGATGAGCGACACCGAAGCCGACGCCATGTCGCACCTCACCGCCGGCCTGCCATCCGACCTGGTAGCCAACCGCCCCGACATCCGCGCCGCCGAGCAGCGCCTGAAAGCCGCCAACGCCAACATCGGCGCCGCCCGCGCGGCCTTCTTCCCGCGCATCACGCTGACCACCTCGATCGGCAGCGCCAGCCGCGATTTCAGTGGGCTGTTCGACAGCGGCAGCGACACCTGGACCTTTGCGCCGCAACTGGTGCTGCCGATCTTCGACACCGGCCGCAACAAGGCCAACCTCGACGTCAGCCACGCCCGCAAGAACATCGCGGTCGCCGACTACGAGAAAACCATCCAGCAAGCCTTCCGCGAAGTCGCCGATGCCCTGGCCGCCCGCACCTACCTGGGCGAACAGGTTGCCGCCCAGCGCGCAGTGCAGGATGCCCAGGCCGAACGCCTGCGTCTATTACAATTACGCTTTGAAAACGGGGTCGCCAGCTCGCTCGACGTGCTGGACGCCCAACGCGAATTGTTCACCGCGGAGCAGGCCCTGGTCCAGGCACACCTGCTGCGCACAACCAGCGCCATCGACTTGTACCGGGCGCTTGGAGGAGGCTTGAAGTAGTGGATTCACCGATCAGTATCCGGCTTGGCCAGCGCGCCCGCCTGCGCATCGAGCGCGAAGGCCTGCAGGCTGCCGACATTGCCATCATTCCTGCGGCAGCAGGCGGTCCCAAAGGCCTGATCCTGAACGGCATCGACCAGTGGATGTTCGGCGAGTGGCTGAAACAGGCGCCGCGCCAGCGCCGCCTGATCGGCGCCTCGATCGGCGCCTGGCGCATGGCCGCCAGCGCCTTCCACGACCCGGTCGCAGCGCACCAGCGCCTGGCCCACCACTACATCCGCCAGACCTATCCCGAAAAGGTGGATGCCGCCTACGTCAGCCGCGTCATCCGCGCCCTGCTCGATAGCGTGCTCGATGGCCGCGGCGATGAAATGCTCACCAACCCGGACTACCTGCTGTCGGTGATCACGGTACGCGGCGTCGGCCCCCTGGCCAGCACACGCGGCGTCCGCTGGCGCGAAATTGCCGGCTTCCTCCGTGCCGCTGCCGGTAACGCCGTTTCGCGCAGCCGCCTGGCCGGCGCCATGGAACGCGTGGTCTTCCACGATACGCGCGACGACGCAGCCTGGCTGCGCACCAGCTTCGACGCCTTCACCTCATATTACGTCGGCCTGACGGAACACAACCTGCACGCCGCCCTGGTGGCATCCGGCTCGATCCCGCTGGTGCTGCAGGCGGTCAGCGACATTCACGGCGCACCGCCCGGCGACTATTGGGATGGCGGCTTGATCGATTACCACCTGCACCTGCCTTACCAGCGCGACGAAGGACTGGTGGTTTACCCGCACTTCACCGACCACATTGTGCCGGGCTGGCTCGATAAGTCGATGCCGTGGCGCCGCGCCCGCGACAGCGCGCTGGAAAACGTCATCCTGGTCTCCCCTTCACCGTCCTCCGTGGCACGCCTGCCGAACCGCAAGCTGCCGGACCGCACGGACTTCAAGCATTACGGCCAGGACCACGCCGCCCGCATCCGCGACTGGACCTACATCGTTGGCGAAAGCCAGCGCATGGCTGAAGCATTGGCGCAGTGGGCGGAAAAGCCGGATTTGAAAGTAGCCCAGCAGTTCTAAATTACGTGTTATTCCCTGTTGCAGCCTTGCAACGGGATATCTACCACGCAACTATTCAGGTGCATACTAGAACTCCAACTACCTGGAGGCTTGTATGCAATTCCTGTCCCAGCTCCGCATCGGGTCCCGCCTGGCAGCAGGCTTCGGCATCGTCCTGCTGCTGTCGGCCATCGGCACCAGCTATGCCCTGTACCATTCCAACGAAACCGCCACCGCAACGCGCGCCATGATGGAACGGCCGCTGGCCAAAGAGCGCATCGTGTCGGACTGGTATGTGCTGATCTACTCGGCCATCGCTCGCACGCAACTGATCGCGCGCAGCAGCGATGCCGAACTGTCGAACACCTTCGCCACCGTGATTGCCGACAGTGCCAAGCGCGGCGCCGAGCTGTTGAAGTCGGTCGAGGGCCTGCTGGAATCGGACGAGGAACGCAAGATTTACCAGGACGCCGTCGCCATCCGCAATAAATACCAGGATGCGAAAAACCAGGTCATGAATGCCAAGAAGGCCGGCGATGCAGCCGAAGGCGAACGACTGTACCGCGAAGTCTTCGAGCCAGCGGCCAAGGCATATCAGGAAAAGGTCAACGAATTGCTGGCCCAGCAGCGCAAGGCCATCGATGCGACGGCAGCCAGGATCAACGAAGCCAATGCCCGCAGCACGCGCCTGATGCTGACGCTTGGCATCCTGATGCTGGCCTTTGGCGCCTGGGCAGCCTGGGTCATCTCACGCAGCATCACCGTGCCGCTGAATTCCGCCCTCGGCATCGCCAACACCGTGGCCGAAGGCGACCTGACCACGCACTTTGACGAACAAACGGCGCGCGATGAAATCGGCGACCTGATGAAAGCCCTGCGCGGCATGAACGATGCACTGCGCCGCGTCGTGAGCCAGGTGCAGACCGGCACCACCGCCATCGCCACCGCCTCCAGCGAGATCGCAGAGGGCAACCTGGACCTGTCCTCCCGCACCGAACAGCAAGCCAGCTCGCTGGAAGAGACGGCGTCCTCGATGGAAGAACTGACCTCCACCGTGCGCCAGAACGCCGACAACGCCAACCAGGCCAACCAGCTTGCACAGGCAGCATCCGACGTCGCAGCACGCGGCGGCGAGATCGTTGGCCAGGTAGTCGAAACCATGGGTTCGATCGATGCGTCCTCGCGCAAGATTGTCGACATCATCGGCACCATCGATGGCATCGCCTTCCAGACCAACATCCTCGCA
This sequence comes from uncultured Duganella sp., assembly GCA_966077345.1. GTDB lineage: Bacteria > Pseudomonadota > Gammaproteobacteria > Burkholderiales > Burkholderiaceae_D > Rugamonas. The sequence continues at coordinate 64,012 of CBHREK010000025.1, read as the reverse complement.
CTGAACGCCGCCGTCGAAGCAGCACGCGCCGGCGAGCAGGGCCGCGGCTTCGCCGTGGTCGCCTCCGAGGTGCGCAACCTGGCGCAGCGTTCAGCCGCTGCGGCGAAAGAGATCAAGGAGCTGATCGACAACTCCGTGGTGCAGGTGAACACCGGCACTTCGCTGGTGCAGCAGGCCGGCACCACCATGGGCGAAGTCGTGACCAGCGTACGCCGCGTGACCGACATCATGGGCGAGATCACCTCCGCCAGCCGCGAACAAAGCGTAGGCATCGATGAAGTGAACCAGGCCATCGGCCAGATGGACCAGGTGACGCAGCAGAACGCCGCGTTAGTGGAGGAAGCCGCAGCTGCAGCCGCCAGCATGCAAGAACAGGCCGCCCAGCTTGCGCAAGTCGCTGCTTCGTTCAAGCTCGGCACCGAGGCAGTGGCCCGCTGGAGCGCCCAGCCTCGCCCTGCTGCCCGCGTAGTCGAATCTTCCGCAGCACCTGCGGCAAACACGAAGCGCCTCACCGCCCCTGATCAGCGCTCCGCTCCACGCGCCAACGCACGCGCCGCTGCGAACGATACAAGTCCCGCGGCAGACCGCACATCGGATCGCCGTAGCAAATCCGAACGTCGCGCCCCTGCTGCGACCAATGATGAATGGGAAGAATTCTGAGGAGCCAGCAAGGCTGACGCGAAGCGCGGCTTAGCGTCAGCCTCTGGCTGAACCCGATAGTTTACTTCCTTGGCTCATCGGGAGCTGTGCTTTCCATGCCCTTGCTTAGAAGCGTTGCGCACTCCTTGTCAAGCTCAGCTTGCGACATCGACGCCGCGATCTTTCTGAACTCTTGAATTCCTTTTTGGAACTCAAGTTTCTGCGTCAATTGCTCATACTCCGTCGCGTTCCCCTTAAAGAAAGCTACAACTGCTCTTTCGTAGTCTCCTGCGTTCCGCGGTTGCCGCTCAGAGCATACCTGCGAAAGGCCTACAACCAGGGTAGCGAATGGATTCTTGCCGCAGTACTGTTCATTTGGCGGACACTGGCTCAGCCCATATGAATTCCCCACTGTAATGAGCGCGATCAAGATGACGACTTGCTTAATTTTCATAGTCAAATTCCAAAGATACGGTGCCAGGTCTGTCATTTGGACGGGGAAACGAGATCATTGATAGAAATCAATACACAAATCCTGTCCATTTCGCGTTTTGATATCGGTCAAATGGGAGAGCTAGCTGTCCGAATGACAGACCTGGCACCAAATTTCTGGCACCAAATTTCCGATGGTCAGGTAATCGTACCGGGTACTGCCAGTGCCGTCCCATTGGAGATTTTGGAGCCAATCGCTGAACCGCCTAGTAGATCTAGATGACGCCGGCCTTAAGGTTGCTCAACGCTCCAAATTTCCCATGCGCGGAAAGCATCCTCAAAAAGATCTTCCTCGTCGAGCCTCCCGGGGCGAGTATCAATGATGTGTCGCACGAAAGCCGCCACGGCCTTTCTTTGCTCGGGCGTACAGGCATTGAATCGGACATTGGAAGATCCATCGAGGATTAGCTTCCAGAAGAACTGGGCGGCATACCAACTATATCCGTCAGGCGGCTCTTCAAGAGCCAATCTTGCGAGTCCGGGGAGGTAGTACAGAAAACCTTCGGGAGTAATGAAGCTGATTGGATCCCAACCTGGATTGCCAACATCTTCAACCGCGATTGTATCTGGAGTACGCGACAAGAGAGTTTGATCATGCTCCGCGCATTCTTCGCAGTGCTGAAAGTTCGTGAAATGGACGGGACGTGCACAGTCGCTGAATGCCTGGCGTACACATTCCAGAGCGATGAAATCGTCCGTGGTCATCGTCCGACCGTTATTACTCGCCCAGGAACATTTGCTGCAGGTCGTTCAGGAAGCGCTGCCCCAATTCGGTCGGCTTGATCAGCATGTGGTCGCGGTACAGCAGGCCTTTGGCTTCGGCCTCGTTGAGCTGGTTCTCGATAGTGTTCAGCGCCACGCCGGTGCGTTCGCCGAACAGGTTCGGCTCGAAGCCGCCCTGCAGGCGCAATGCGTTCAGCATGAACTCGAAGCCCATTTCATCGCGCGACAACTCGCGTTCCTCCTGTACCGGATTGCCGGCGGCAACCGCATCCATATAGGACTTGGGCTGCTTGTAGCGCGCCTGGCGCAGCACGCGGTGCGGGAAGGACAGCTTGGAGTGCGCGCCGGCTCCGATGCCGAGGTAGTCGCCGAACTGCCAGTAGTTCAGGTTGTGGCGCGCCTGATGGCCGGGCTGGGCGTAAGCCGACACTTCGTAGTGGCCATAGCCGTTGGCGGTGGTCAGCTCGGCGATCATGTCCTGCATGTCGGCGCTCAGGTCGTCGTCCGGCAACTGCGGCGGATACTTGGCGAACAGCGTGTTCGGCTCCATCGTCAGGTGGTACAGCGACAGGTGCGGCGGCTTGAATCCGATTGCGGTCTCGATATCCTGGCGTGCCTGTTCCAGCGTCTGGTTCGGCAGCGCGTACATCAGGTCCAGGTTGAAGTTGTCGAAGTTCGCCAGCGCGATTTCCACCGCGCGTTTCGCCTCGCCGTCGTCGTGGATGCGGCCCAGTGCCTTCAGGTGTTCGCTGTTGAAGCTCTGGATGCCGATCGACAGGCGGTTGATGCCGCTGTCGCGGTAAGAGCGGAATTTCTCGGCCTCGAAGGTGCCGGGATTGGCTTCCATCGTAATTTCACAAGCGCCGTCCAGCGGCAGCAGGCTGCGCAGGTCCGACATCAGGCGATCCATGCCGGCCGCGGACATCAGGCTTGGCGTGCCGCCGCCGATGAAGATCGTGTAAATCTTGCGGCCCCAGATCAGGGGCAGCGACATTTCCAGGTCGCGCCGCAGCGCGTCCAGGTATTCCTTTTCTGGTACTTCGCCCTTCGCCTCATGCGAATTGAAGTCGCAATACGGGCACTTGCGCACGCACCATGGCCAGTGGATATACAGCGACAGCGGCGGCAAGGCTTGCAGGTTCAGCGCGCCAGGGCGCAGGTAGGTTGCAGCGACGCCGGCGGCGCTGTCGATGGTGCGGCTTGGTACGGCATTGCCGACCGGCTTAATCGGGATCATTTCTTCAGCTTCTCTACCAACGCACGCAGGGCCTGGCCGCGATGGGACAGGCGGTTCTTCTCTTCCGGCGCCAGCTCGGCCACGTGCTTGCCCAGCGATGGGATCAGGAAGTATGGATCGTAGCCAAAGCCGCCCTCACCGCGCGCTTCGGGCGAAATCACGCCTTCCCAGCGGCCGTCGGCGATCACCGGCTGCGGGTCGTCCGCATGGCGCACGAACACCAGTACGCAGTAATAGTAGGCCGATTTGTCGGCGTGCGCAGCCAGGTCGGCGATCAGTTTTTCGCTGTTGCGCGCATCGGACTTCGGCTCGCCGGCATAGCGGGCGGAATACACGCCGGGCGCACCGCCCAGGGCATTCACGCATACGCCCGAATCATCGGCCAGCGCCGGCAAGCCGGTCAGGCGCGCGGCATGGCGCGCCTTGGTCAGTGCATTTTCGACAAAAGTGTGGAAAGGCTCATCGGCCTCCGGCACGTCGAATTCGCTTTGCGGATGGACAGAGAAACCAATGGTCGAGAGCAGCTCGTTGAATTCCTTGAGCTTGCCCTTGTTGTTCGATGCGAGAACGATGCGTTGTGTCATGAATGTCGGCTCGTAAGAGAGAGCCGACATTGTAAACCACTTGCGATTACAGGCCGAGCGCCTGCTTTTGGAGCTTGACCAGGTCGCGGATGCCACCTTCGGCCAGGTCCAACAGGCGGTTCATGGCCGCGCGATCGAAGGCTGCGCCTTCAGCGGTACCCTGCACTTCCACGAAAGCGCCGGCGTCGGTCATGATCACGTTCATGTCCGTATCGCAGTCGGAATCCTCCAGGTAGTCCAGGTCCAGCACCGGCACGCCCTGGTACACGCCGACCGAGATTGCCGCCACGAAGTGCTTGACCGGAATGGTTTCGATCATTCCGCGCGCCTTCAGCTTGGAGAAGGCGTCATAAGCGGCCACCATGGCGCCGGTGATCGAAGCGGTGCGGGTACCGCCGTCAGCCTGGATCACGTCGCAGTCCAGTTGCAGGGTGCGTTCGCCGAAAGCTTCCAGGTCGAAGGCGGCGCGCAGCGAACGACCGATCAGGCGCTGGATCTCCTGGGTGCGGCCACTTTGCTTGCCCTTGGCCGCCTCGCGGTCCATGCGCGAATGGGTGGAACGCGGCAGCATGCCGTATTCCGCCGTCATCCAGCCCTGGCCTTTGCCTTTCAGGAAACCGGGCACGCGCTCCTCGATGCTGGCGGTGCAAATCACCTTGGTGTCGCCGCACTCGATCAGCACCGAACCTTCAGCGTGCTTGGTGTAGTCGCGGGTGATGCGAATGTTGCGCAGCGCATCGACGGCGCGGCCGCTCGGGCGGGTCACAGTGGTCATGGATTTCCTATTTCAGTAACTGGGTGGATTTTTCGATGGCGCCGCGGATTTCCGCAATCGCCTTTTCAATTTCATCATCGTCGAACACGTCGACTTCGGTCTTGGCGCCGTGGATGGTGGTGCTGACCACATCTTCCGGCAACTGCTCGGTCGAAATCACGGTCGAACCGGCGTGGGTTGTCGGCACGCCATCGGCCACCAGCGCGCCCTGCCACATGATGGCCAGCGCCGTCACGTTGTCGCTGGTGTCGCCGGCGCGGCGCAGCGCGGTCGCCAGCATGTCCGGCACTGCCCGCACCACGGTCTGGGTGGTCAGCATCTGCACCAGCTCTTCGTCGCTGACCACTGACCACAGGCCGTCGGAGCACAGCAGCAGCGTATCGCCCGGCAGCAGGTTGGCGCGGCCGGAAACCTCGATGCGCGGCGCGCTGCCCGCGCCAAGGCAGGCGTACAGCTTGTTGCGGTCAGGGTGGGTATTGCGCGCCGAAGCCGGGATCAGGCCCTTCTCGATCATGTTCTCCACGTGCGAATGGTCGCGCGTACGGCCGTGCACCTGGCCGTTGCGCACCCAGTACAGGCGCGAATCGCCGCAATGCGCCCACACGGCGGTATTGTGCTGCACCAGGCAGGCCACGATGGTGGTACGCGGCGACTCCGGCATATTGTGGGTCATCGTGTACGTATGGATGTCGTTGTGCGCAGCGGCCAGCGCCTCTTCGAGGAAGCGCTCCGCCCCCTTCACGTAAGGCGTGGCCTGCTGCTGGAACATCTGCGAAATGGTGCGGGTAGCGATCGAGGCGGCGATTTCGCCGCGCGCGTGGCCTCCCATGCCATCGGCGAGCACCAGCAGCAGCGCGTCGCGCGTGAAGCTGTAGCCCATCCGGTCCTGGTTGACCTTGCGGCCCCCGATATGCGTTTCCTGGTAGACGGCAAATTGCATGGCATGGGCTCCTTATTGTTGGCGCGGGGCCGCGTCCTTTTTACGGCCAAATCCGAGCTTGCCTGCCAGCTTGCCCAGCTTTTCCAGTGCCCCCGGCGGAGGCGGCGGTTCCTTCGGTACTGGCGCCTGCGCCAGCAGTTTTTGCAGCTCGAACAGGCTTTGCGGACGGGCCAGCGGGTCGATCTGCAAAGTCCATCGTACCAGCTTCACCAGCTCCGGCGAATAGAGGATTTCCAGCTTCTGGAAATGCGGCTCCATCTTGTCTTCCTTGCGGCGCTGGTCGGCCGGCTGCGGCGGCTGGCCGAGCATGCAGGCGAAAATCGACGCGCCGATCGAATACACGTCGGTCCACGGCCCCAGCGCCTCGGTCTTGGAGTACAGCTCGGGCGGCGCGAAGCCGGGGGTGTACATCGGCATCAGCTTCGGGCTGTCGGTATTGACGGTCTGGCGCGCCGCGCCAAAGTCCAGCAGCATGGGCGTGCCGTCCGTGCGCAGGTAGATGTTGGCCGGCTTCAGGTCCAGGTGCAGCAGCTTGTTGGTGTGCACCTCGCGCAAGCCCTTCAGGACTTGCGTGAAGATCTGGCGCACGAAGGCCTCGCTGCAATTGCGCCCCTTGCTGCGTTGGCGCTGGATGTGGTCCTGCAGCGAATGGCCCGACTCGTAGGCCATGACCATGTAGACGGTCTCGTTAGCACGGAAGAAATTCAACACCCGTACAACATTGGGGTGTGAAATCTTTGCAAGTGCGCGCCCCTCTTCGAAAAAGCACTTCAACCCGATCCTGAAAACCGGGAGATTTGCCTTCGTTACCACAGGCACCATCTCGCCCTCTTGACGCAATGCAAGACTGCTTGGTAAATATTCTTTTATTGCTACCGCATTACCTTCTGCGTCGTAGGCCAGGTACACAATACTGAACCCGCCTGACGCAATTTTCTTTACAATGCGGTATCCAGCAATTTCCAGACCATCCGGTAATGGAGCGTTGTTCTGAGCTGCCATAAGTTTCCTCGCTTCAACTAAACCGGATTGTGTGGGACAAAGCAATATATTGTAAAGACAAAGACAAAATCGGGGATATCCTTTGAGCATTTCCAGCATGACTGGCTACGCAGTGGCCACCAGCGAAAGCGCGGCGGGCACGCTGACAATTGAGATCAAGAGCGTCAATTCGCGCTTCCTTGACCTTCAATTCCGCATCAACGACGACTTGCGCGCGCTCGAACCCGATTTGCGATCCGCCATCATGGGCGCCATCACCCGCGGCAAAGTGGAGCTGCGACTGAGCTTCGGCCGCAAGGCCGCAGCCGCCGGTACGCAGGCCCTGAATGTAACCCTGCTCAACGAGCTGGCGCGGCTGCAAGGCGAAGTCAGCCAGCATTTCAGCAGTGCCACACAGATGAGTGTTGCTGAACTACTGCGCTGGCCCGGTGTTGTCGAAGAAGCACAAATCGGCCAGGAATCGCTGCAGGCCGACGTTTCCGCCCTGATGAACAAGACCCTGGAAGCCTTCGTCCAGAGCCGCCAGCGCGAAGGCGCAGCGCTGGAAGCGATGCTGGTTTCCCGCATCGAAGCGATGGAAGCCATCGTTAAACGAATTACCCCACTAATTCCTCAGGTAGTTGCACAATTCCAACAAAAAGCCGTGGAACGCATGCAAGAGGCACTCGGTTTGGCCTGCCAGGGATCGAATACTGCGATGTCGCGCCAGGACGCGATGGAGCGCATCCGCCAGGAAGTGATCCTGTACGGCATCCGCATCGACGTCGCCGAAGAGCTGGGCCGCCTGTCGGCCCACCTGGGCGAAACCCGCCACATCCTGAAAAAAGGCGGCCAGGTCGGCAAGCGCCTGGACTTCATGATGCAGGAACTGAACCGCGAAGCGAACACCCTGGGCGCCAAGGCCTCGGTCAAGGAACTGGCCGACGCCTCGATGGAGCTCAAGCTCCTGATCGAGCAGATGCGCGAACAAGTCCAGAACCTGGAGTAAAATTCGGGGTCAGGTCTGTCATTCGGACACGCAGTACGCGCTTTTGACAAATATCAAAACGGGGCGAATCGCTTAGAAGCGCATTCGCCCCGTTTGCCTTTTTCGGGCACGTATTGATTTTTCTCAAAGGTGATCGCCCGATGTCCAAATGACAGACCTGACCCCGAATTTATCGCGTCAGGCGGTAGAGCAGCACTGCGGTCCGAATCGCTCCCTGTTCGATCGAGCGTACATCCAGGTCCTCTCCCGGCGCGTGGGCGCCTTTGCCGGTGGCGCCGAGGCCATCCAGGCTGTCGACGTAGGGCGCGACGAATTGCACGTCGCCCGCGCCGCGCAAGCCCGGCGGCAGCGCAGCAATCGGACCGAGGCCGGCATCGGCACTCGCTTTCGAATACATTTCCAGCAGTTTCAGGTTGCCTTCGGTTGGCGCCATCGGCGGATAGCCGTCCTCGAAGCGGATCTCGGCGCTGGTACCGGGCAGGTTTTGCGCAACGATTGAGCGCATGCGGGTGCGTGCTTGCTCGCCCTGCTCCGGCGTCAGGAAACGCAGGTCTCCCTTTACTACCGCGCTGTTGGCAATCACGTTTGACTTGCCGAATGCCGTGCCTTTGGCGGCAGTGCCGTCATGCGTGACTTCAGTGCCGCCCAGGATCAGGCCGGGGTTGTAGGTCAGGTTCGGCTCCTGCAGTTGCTGGCGGAAGGAGTCCAGGATGCGGGCGGCTTCAAACACAGCGCCGTAGCCCGCCGTGGCATTGAAGATGCCCGAGGAATGGCCCTGCTTTCCCTTTACCTCCAGCTTCCAGGAAGTCGATGAGCGGCGGCCTATGGTGCCAGTGGCCTTGCCGTTTTCGTCCGGTACTGTGGCCTCGAACGCCAGCGCCACGTCGCTGCGCTTGGCCAGGCTGACCATGTCGCGCCGTGAGATTTCTTTCGGGTCGCCTGCGTTTTCCTCATCGCCGGTGAAGATCACGCTGATGGTGGTGTTGTCCAGTGCCCCCGCAGCATGAAGTGCACGCAGCGCTTCGATGATGATGACGTCCCCGCCCTTCATGTCGTTGACACCCTGGCCGCCGACCCGCTCGCCCTGGCGCTCCCACTTCTGCATTGGCGCATTGGCCTCGAACACGGTGTCGAGGTGGCCGATCATCAGTACCCGCTTGCCCTGCTTGCCTTCGCGCGTTGCGACCAGGTGGCCGGCGCGCTGCATCGCTTTCGGCATGTCGATCCACTGCGTCTTGAATCCCAGCTTGTCGAATTCGGCGCGGAAGACCTTGCCGACATCGCGCACGCCTTTGTGGTTCATGGTGCCGCTGTTGATGTTGACCGTCGTCTCCAGCAGCGCCAGCGCCTTGCCGGCATTGGCCTTGACCAGGCTCACGATGCGTTCTTCTTCAGGTGACAGCGATTGCGCGCCGGCACCTCCCATCAAGCCGGCGGCGAGCAGCGAAACGAACAGGCGGGACATACGCATTTCTGGCATCCTCCTCGAAGTGTGTCCGAAACTCTACTACGGAAAACCGAAATGAACATCCGCGTTGGCATCGGCGGCTGGGACTTTGCTCCCTGGCGCGACACCTTCTACCCTCCCGAGGTGCCCCTCAAGCGCGCGCTGGAATACGCCAGCAGCGTGCTGACCAGCATCGAGATCAACGGCACCTTCTACCGCAACGCCAAGCCTGAACATTTCGCTGGCTGGGCCGAGCGCACGCCGGACGATTTCGTGTTTGCGGTGAAGGCTTCGCGCTACGCCACCAATCGCAAAGTGCTGGGCGAGGCCGGCGAATCGATCGAGCGCTTCATGGATAGCGGCCTGGCGGAACTGGGCGACAAGCTTGGCCCGATCCTGTGGCAGTTGGCCGCCACCAAACGCTTTGACGCAAACGACCTGGAGGCTTTCTTCAAGCTGTTACCGAAGAAGCTGGGCAAGCGCAAGCTGCAGCATGTGCTCGATGCGCGCCACGACAGCTTCGTGGCGCCGGAATACCTGAAGCTGGCGCGCAAATACAAGGTCGCGACGGTGATCACGGACTCGCCGAAATACCCCAACTTTATGGAGGTGACCGGCGAATTCGTTTACGCGCGCCTGATGAATGCGCAAAGCGAGATCGCCACCGGCTACGCCAGGCCCGCCTTGAAAAAGTGGGCCGGGCAGGCGCAGGAATGGAGCGGTGGCGGCAAGCGCAACGTGTTCGTCTATTTCATCAACGGCGCGAAAGAGCGCGCGCCGGCAGCCGCCATGCAACTGCTGGCCAACTTGCGCTAGCCCCTATTGCTCAATCACCAGCACATCGTCGAACGCGAAGCCTTTAACGCGTACCGTATGCAGCGGCAAGGCCAGTCCCGCTTCCTGCTGCACCTTGCGGCGCAAGCGCTTGACCATTGTGTCGAGGCGGTTCTGGTCGTAGCTCAGGTAATCTTCGCCAAAGGCCTGCACGATCGCCTTGCGGGACAATGCCTCCCCCGACTCGATGGTGGCGAGCAGCTTCAGGAAGCTGAATTCCAGGCTGGTCAGGTGCACGCTGCGGCTGTTGGGGCCATACAAAGTATGTGAGCGCATGCTGAGCCGCCAATGTGCGCCGACCAGCGAGGACAACAGCGCATGTACCTGGTGCAAGCGCGGGTCCTGCTGCATGTCGGCGTCGCCATCCAGCACATACTGTGAGCAGTTGGCTGCGGACCTGACCTCTGTTACCTGGTACCCGGCATTGTGGAAAGCCCGGAGCAAGTCTTCATCGGATACTGTCGTGCCTCTCAAAAACAGCAAATTGATCATTGTTGTCTTCCGCCAGTTGGTAACCTGCAAATAAGACTAAACAGATAAGTATTTAATAAACTGACAGTTTCTGACAGACAACAATACTTTCATTTTGCTATCGAAGGACAGCCAGCACTTCACGGCAGCGGTCCCACAGGCTAAGCCGTTCGGTCAAGCCAACCGTTCCACCATTGATGGCGCGGGTGATGCGCACAAAGGCGCTGTTGGCTGACGCGCCGGCAGCGCCATCGGCAATGGCGTTCAGGCCGCGGGACTGCCAGAACCACGCCGCCGAGCGCGCCGCCGGCCCCGGCTGCAACAGCAGGTCCGGCTGCGCTATCAGGTCAAGGTCAAGTGCTCCAGCGCAGGCAGCGTAATTGCTGCGCCCTGTCAGCTGGATCAGGCCGCGTCCGCGATAACGCCAGCCGTCGCCGCTGGCCTCATCGCCGTTGCCCATGCGGCTGGCGTAAACCCGATTTGCCAGGCGTTCCGGACTGTTGGCATAGGGTTGGGCCGCCTGCTCGTTGGGGAAACGCGTCGGCCACACCTGGGGCAAGCGCGCTGCGGAGTAGTTGAGGTTTTCGCTCAACACACGCAAATTGCCGGACTCGTGCAGCAACTGGGCAAGGAAGGCCGCCTGCCGGCCGCCTGTATTGATTTCCCGCTCTGCCATCGCGCGATTTAGCGCCAGCAGCCAGGTGTCGACTGTGGCCTGTTGCGCCCCCTTCCCCAGGATGCCAAGCAACTGTGCTGCGGTAATGTCTTGCATGTCGTTCTCCTTTACGGATAAAAAGCCATGCCGGCGCCAGCGGCCGGCATGGCCTTGCTGCTTAGCTGACTTTCGGCGTGATGGCGGTGTGCAGGATGTCCAGCACGCGCGACAAGCCTTCCGGCATGCCGGTGTCTTCTGCCAGCACCTGGACGTGGTACTTGGCCGAGTTGTCGGAGCTGCGGGTGTTTTCCTTGCTGGACGAGACCGAGCCTTCCAGGTGCACCTTGGCGCTGAAGATGCCCCAACCGACCTTCATGTCTGCGCTGAAGGAGCCCGAGGTAGCGCTCGACTCCTTGGAGGTGAAGGACGATTTGACCTCCATGTCGAAGGTGATGTCGACCTTGCTGATCGCCAGGCTGGGCACCTTGACGATGGCCAGCATCGGCACCTGCAGGTCAACCGTCTCTTCCTTGGTCTTCGTCAAGTCGGCAGGATCGGCGATCAGGCGCTTGAAGGAAAACGTGGCCAGGCGGGTATTGCTGGCCCCCAGCGCATTGCCCTGGCCCGGGTCGTTGAAGCCGACGTATTTGATGAAGTCGGCGGTTGCGTTAGCCAGCCGCACCTGGGCATCGCAGGCGGCGGTCAGCGGGCCGCCAATCAGGTCGCCCATCGGCAGGCCTTTGAACTGCGACGAAATATCGACAATTTCACTCATCTTGCTCTCCTAAAGAAAATGGCCACGAGGGCCGGGTATGCCGCTTACTGCAGCCCGGGCGATGCGGTATGCGGCGCTTGAAAGCCAGCTTACGGAGGCGGTGCGCCTATCGCGTGACGGTTTCTGTCAAGCGTTGCAGCCAGCGGCGCAGGGCCGATGGCTTGCGCGCGGGGCGCAGCGCTTCCACCAGCGCCAATTGCGCGGGCGACAGCACGAATTGCAGCGGTGACGCTGCGCGGGAACGCCAGCCTGCAACGCTGCGAAGGAAAGTCAGCCGGCTGCCGCCGGCATCGACCTGTATGCGCAGTTCGACCCGTAGCGGCCGATGCAGCAGACGCCGCCACAGCGGCGGCGGGCCGGCGCGCAGCACCGCGCCGCGGCGCGATTGCTGCAGGTAGCAATGCCAGGACAATTCGAATTCGGACAGGCGCAGCCGCATGGGGCGGTGGAAGGCAGCGCGTGCGATGCCATGCAGCGTGCCCGGGTCGGCGGTAGCGGGCCTGGCTTCGAGCTGCGCATTGGCAGTTTCGAATGCGCTGCACAGTCCCATGCGCAGCGCCTGCAGCGAAGGTGGGGAGCGCATTCCGCCTCCGCTAATCGAGGAACATTGGCTTGCGCGCGAATCCAATGTTGTAGACCGCGTACTGCAGCACTACCTGGTGCTCCCCAATGTTGTACAGGCCGAAGCTCTTGTCGATGCTAAGCAGGTAGCCGCGCGGCGTGCCCTGCAGGCACTTGTTGACCATCGCCATGGACTCCTCGACTTCGGCTTCGGTCCGCATGTGCTGCGGGTTGTCGTTGCCGACTACGATGCGCTTGATGAAGCGCATCTCGCACAGGTGGAAGTTGCGGTCATTGCTCATCGCCCTGGCCCTTTCCGTCCGCTTTGGCCGGCGCATCATCTTCGTCGGCAGTCACCGCTTCGAGCGGTGTATAGCCCTGCGCTTTCACCACGTCGTTGAGCAGGCGCGCCATCCCTTCCGACTTCTCCGCCGACACCAGCTTGAGGCGGATGTGCGCGGCATTGCCATTTTTCTTTGCGATGCCGCCCGATTCGGGATTGATGCGCAAGCTGGCCTTTTTCTCCGGCGGTGCTGCCAGTCCGGCTTGTTGCCTTGCAGCCTCGGTGGCGGGATCGGCTTCCGCTTCTTCCAGCGCGCCCAGCTCCACATCAAGTTCCACTTCCGCTTCCCCGATCACCAGCGAGCTGTGCGGCACGAGCGAAATCAGCGGCAGGCGATAGGTGTACGTATCGCCCGGCGCTGCGTGGCTATGGATGGCGGGCAGTTGCAGGTCGAATGCGGTGGGTTGGTTTTGGCGATCGAAGAAGGTGGCCAGGTTGGCCATTTGCGCCTTCTCCACCATGTACTGCGCGTTCATGACGGAGCCTGCGATTGCCCTCACCATGTCTTCCAGACTTGCGAGCATTGCCATGTGATGTCCTCCAGTTTGTCAGATCCGGAGGCCAGAATAGCGGGGGGATCCCGCCGCCAAACTGACTATTTCTGGCGGCGGGATCGCACACGTCAAGTCTTACGCCAGCATGCACCTTGCACCCGGACTTTGAACTCGGACTTCTCGGCCAGGCTGCGCAACAGTCCTTTTTGTACGCCTGCACGGAAATCCTCTGCCGGTTTCTCCAGGAGGTTTGCGCGAGTGACGCCATAAGTGTCGGTCCTGGCCACCACCACCTCCGGGCCAGACTGCTGCTGAAGCGCCAATTGCCACAGCCCGTCCGAATCGGACGCCAGCACCATGCTGCCGGCCGATATGCGCTGGGCCTCTTGCGAGAGCGCCATCGATGTAGTCAGTTTTGCGATCACATTGTCCGCGTCGATTTTCTCCGCCCGCGACAGGGTGCGGCTCTCGAACGCAAGGCCTTTCGGGTTCACGACAGTGCATTCGGCCGCCGCAGCGCTGGCGGCGATGGACAAGGCAAGTGCAAGAAAAACTGGTTTCATACAATTCTCCTGGTTGATTGAAAGGGAAAGTGCTGCGAAACCAATATAGCCTCGCGCGCCATTGCGCAGTGCGAGGCGCCATGAATGGTCAGAAAAATACGCTGCCCGCCGCGTAGATTCAGGCTACGCGGCATTGGGTTCGCGGCCATTCAAACGGAAGGAGAACCACATGGCACACCTCAGGCAACGAGGCATCCTGGCACCGGACAGCGACGCGGTGCACGACGCGGATGTCATCATGACGGCAGCCGTCGTCGGCCACGCTTACACACGCCTTAGCAACAACAGCAACTGCGCCTTCGACATCGAGGCCGATACCGATCCGGGACAGGACGCGAAGATGGCAGTCAACTGGGACCGCCACAAGCGCGCCGTCGCCAAGATCAACAAGGCACTTGAACCCATGGGCGGGCAATACGGCAAGCCGGGCGCAGGGAAAGAAGCAATCGTTGGCGTCACGCCGGCGTACGACAAGCACGGCCACATCACCCGCATCAGTGGCGGCGCCGGCGACCTGCCGCTGGATTCACCGCTGCGCTACAATCCGCCGCTGCCGACAGACCTGGCCGGCGCCAAGCTGTACGCGCTGGCCTTTGACTCGCGGGTTGGCTACCAGGGGCGCGGCGCCTATACCGGCTTCGTGCACGGCCGCAAGGATGGCCAGAGCAACCTGTTCTCGACTTTCCGGCAGCGCGTGCCGACTTCCTTTGGCCGCCGTTGGCTGCCGAATGCAAAACCGAAGGACAACAATGCATCGATCGGGCTTTCGCAGGACGAACGCATCTGGGGCATGATCGGCAACAACGCATTGCAGGACGAGCTGCGACGGCAAGGCATGTACTTCAAGGACCAGGACAAGGCGCGCGGCGGCGCCGGAGTGGCAACCGGCGACATCGTCGGCTATACGCACGGCATGGTGCAGGCGATCTATGACGTGGAGATGTGGAAGGCGATCAGTCCGCACGAACATGCGGGCACGCCGTATGAAATCGCAGTAGGCAATGAGACCACCAAGCTGGCTTCCTGCTTCACCTGTGCCATCTTCATGCAGGCCAATGGCTACCCGGCATCGGCCACCCACCTGGGGCGCGGCGAGTCATGGCTGCCGCTTTATCCGGAGAACGGCAACAGCGTGAGCTCGCAGGACCGCACGCGCGCCGCATGCAACGAGAAATGGGCCGCTTACTGCAAGACCATCATCGATGCCGGCATCGCCTGCATCGAACGGCGCCTGGCGACGGACCAGCATAAAGCCAGCGCGGCCGGCCTGAAGGCCTACCTGGCAGGCAAGCAGCCGTTGGACTACGCCAACCTTGTGCTGGATGCCGTGACGGTCCATGAACACGAGGTGGTGCGCGTGGACCGCACCTTACTCGCTTAGGCTGCAGGCTGCCGAACGCCGTCGAACCATGCCAGCGCGGCCCACCATAAAGGCTCGGCGTGCTGGCGGAAGTAGCCCATGTGCCCCAGCTTGCCCAGGCCTGCAGTGGCCGGATCGATGTCGACGCCATGCCACGGCGCATTGCGATAGCCGGACATCAGCGCATCGCGCGACAGCGGCGGCGCCCACAGGTCGTCGGTGGCGTTCAACGCCAGGATCGGCGTGCGCACCCTGGCGAATCCTTCCGCGATTTCCGGCACTTTGGGGTCGTCGAGGAAGTAGCGCGGGAACTTGCACCAGTGCTTCCACTGGCGGTACACGCCCATCGGCAAATCCTCGCCCATGCCAAGCTTGCTCCAGGCCAGCCGCCCTTTCCATCGCGTGACGATCGGCCCTACCACATGCCACATGGCCAGCACGCGCAGGCGCTCCAGGCGCGGCATCCAGCCGTGCCAGCCGGCGCCGACACCGAACAGGTAGACACCGGCGATCTTTTCATGGTTCGGCACCAGGCCCAGCGCATGGCCGCCATAGGAATGGCCGACCATGTACAGCGGCGTGCTGTCGGACGGAGCGAAAAATTCGATCACCGCGTTCAGGTCCAGCCGCGCCCAGTCGAGGAAGCTGGCTTCGAAGCCGCGCAGTGTTTTCGGCGCCGAGCCGCCGACGCCGCGGTAGTCGAAAGTCAGCACGGTGTAGCCCTGCCCCGCCGCGAATTCGGCGAAGCGGCGGTAGAAGCCCTGCGGCACGCCGGTGGCGCCGGCCACCAGCAGGCGCGCCTTCTCCGGACCGCGTGCGCGATAGCGCATCGCGGACAGCGGGTAGCCGTCGATCGCGCGCAGCTCCAGTTTTTCCGCGAGCAGCAAGGCGGCGGCAGGCATATGGCTCATGTTCTTTTCTCCACTTTCAGCATTGGCATCAGGGCGTCCATGGTTTGCACCATCGGCGCGGTGTCGCCCGCAACGCGGGCTTGCAGCAGGCCGCCTTCGTAGGCGGCAAGGATCAGGGCGGCGATGCCCTCGGCGCGTTGGCGTTCATGGCCGGCCAGTGCCAGGGCGTCGGCCATCCTGCCGCGCAGGGTGGCGAAACCGGTTTTCAGCGCGTGGCGGATGTCGACGTCGTCGGCAGTGGATTCCAGCGCCACGGCAGCCAGCGGGCAGCCCAGTTCGAACTCGCTGTCGTCCAGGCCACGCAGGGCGCGCAGGATCCACGCCTGTAGCGCGGCCACGACATCGGGTTCGCGCTCCATGTAGGTGTCGAGCTTATGGACCAGGAAGCTGAAAGTGGCTTCGATGGCGGCAACGGCCAGTTGGTCTTTACCGCCGGGGAAATGGTGGTACATCACGCCTTTCGGCGCCTTGGCTGTGGCCAGGATCTCGCTCAGGCCGGCGCCATGCAGGCCGCGGTGCTGCAGTGTCGTGATCATGGCGTTGATCAGGCGCTCACGGGTGGTTAGTTGGGTGCTCATGCGGTTTACTCTATAGACCGGTCGGTCCAGTGTCAAGAACTGCCTGCGCACCTGGTTTCAACTCTGCTTGCTCCTTGGTAAAATACTTCTTTGGGCGACAGCCTAGCTTTCGAGACTTGCAAATGAGCCAACATTTTTCCGGCAGCCTGTTCATGGTTGCTGCACCATCCGGCGCCGGTAAATCTACGCTGGTCAATGCCCTGCTGGCACAGGAACCAGCCATCAAGCTGTCGATCTCGACCACCACGCGCCAGCCGCGTCCGGGCGAGCAGCATGGCCGCGAATACTTCTTCACCACGGCAGAAGACTTCCGCAAGCGCGCCGCCGAAGGCGAGTTCCTGGAGTGGGCCGAAGTGCACGGCAATTACTACGGCACCTCGCGTATCTTCGTGGAAGAGCAAATGAAGGCCGGCACCGACATCCTGCTGGAGATCGATTGGCAGGGCGCGCGCCAGGTCAAGAAGCAGTTCCCGCAAGCGGCCGGCATCTTCATCCTGCCCCCTTCGTTCGCGGCGCTGGAAGAACGCCTGCACAAACGCGGCCAGGACGAGGTCCACGTGATCAACCGGCGCCTGCTGGCGGCGGGCGGCGAAATCGCCCACGCGCCCGAGTTTGAGTATGTTATTATCAACGAAGAGTTCCCGGTCGCCTTGTCGGAGCTAAGCGCGATCGTCCGATCGGCCCGTTGCCGGTTTGCGCAACAAGCCGCCCGCAATGCCAGGTTGATGTCCGAACTGGGCATCCACGCCGACCACGCAGAATAATCACCGACGAATTAATACCGAATTTATCCAGGAGTTAAGCATGGCCCGTATCACTATTGAAGATTGCCTGAAGAATGTCCCTAACCGCTTCCAGCTGACCCTGGCAGCCACCTACCGCGCACGCCAGCTGCTGCAAGGCCACACCCCTAAGGTCGAAGCCAAGGACAAGCCAACCGTCGTCGCCCTGCGTGAAATCGCTGCAGGCAAAGTAGGCCTGGAAATGCTGAAAAAGGTCCCTATGTAAGCTGGGAACCTTCTTGTTCCCGATATGAACCTGACTTCCGCAGATCCCAACATCAGCGAACAGCCCGCACGGCGGGCACGGCGCCCGGCTAAGCAACAGCCGGGCGTTGACGTTTCTGCACCATCCGTTTCCACTTCTGCACTGGCGGCGCCGACCGTGGCCACTGGCGTCGCAACAATCACCCACCTGACCGAAAAACTGTCCGAGTACATGGGCGAGGCCGACCTGAAAAAGGTCAAGGAAGCCTATCGCTTCTCGGACGAGATGCACCTGGGCCAGGTACGCAAATCGGGCGAACCGTATATCTCGCACCCGATCGCGGTGGCGGAGATCTGCGCGGACTGGAAACTGGACGCGCAAGCCATCATGGCCGCGCTGCTGCATGATGTGATGGAAGACCAGGACGTCAAGAAGGACGAGCTGATCGAACGCTTCGGCGCGCCGGTGGCGCACCTGGTGGACGGCTTGTCCAAGCTGGAAAAAATCGAGTTCCAGAGCCAGATCGAAGCGCAGGCGGAAAACTTCCGCAAGATGCTGCTGGCCATGGCCTCGGACGTGCGCGTGATCCTGATCAAGCTGGCCGACCGCCTGCACAATATGCGCACGCTGGAAGTGATGATCCCGGCCAAGAAGCGCCGCATCGCGGCCGAGACCATGGAAGTGTACGTCCCGATCGCGCACCGCCTTGGCCTGAACAACATCTACCGCGAACTGCAGGACCTGTCCTTCTCCCACCTGTACCCGGTGCGCTACCACGTGCTGTCGAAAGCCGTGAAAGCGGCGCGCGGCAACCGGCGCGAGGTGGTGTCGAAGATCCTCGACGCGGTGAAGAATACCCTGTCCATGGCCGGCATCGAAGCCGAAGTCTATGGCCGTGAAAAGACCCTGTACGGCATCTACAAGAAGATGCGTTCCAAGCACCTGTCGTTCTCGCAGGTGCTGGACGTGTACGGCTTCCGCGTGGTGGTCGACAGTTTCCCCAATTGCTATGTGGCGCTGGGCACCCTGCATTCGCTGTACAAGCCAATGCCAGGCAAGTTCAAGGACTATATCGCGATCCGCAAGCTGAACGGCTACCAGTCGCTGCACACGACGCTGATCGGCCCTTACGGCACGCCGGTGGAGTTCCAGATCCGCACCCAGGAAATGCACCGCACCGCCGAATCGGGCGTGGCCGCGCACTGGCTGTACAAGAGCAACGACGCCAACATCTCGGACATGCAGCAGCGGACCCACGCCTGGCTGCAGTCGCTGCTCGACATCCAGCAGCAGACCGGCGACTCGGCCGAATTCCTGGAGCACGTCAAGGTCGACCTGTTCCCCGATTCGGTCTACGTGTTCACGCCGAAGTCCAAGATCATCGCCCTGCCCCGCGGCGCCACGCCGATCGATTTCGCCTACTCGATCCACACCGGGATCGGCGACCACACGGTGTCGGTCAACATCAACGGTGAAGCGGCCCAACTGCGCACGGAACTGCGCAACGGCGACATCGTGGAAATCGTCACCGACCCGAACTCGCGCCCCAGCCCGACCTGGTTGTCGTTTGTCCGCACCGGCAAGGCACGCTCCGCGATCCGGCACCACCTGCGCACCATCAACCTGCCGGAATCGATTGGCCTCGGCAAGCAACTGCTGGCGCAGGCACTGGATGCGATCAGCGTGCCGGGCGAACTGCCGCCGCCGCTGATGGAACGCCTGCTGAACGAATCGTCGGCCAAGTCGATGGAAGAACTGTATGCCGACATCGGCATCGGCAAGCGCATGGCCGCGCTGGTGGCGCGCCACATCTTCGGCCTGCTGGGCGGAGAATCGGCCAGCGCGCCGATCGAGCACACCAGCCCCAAAGAACTCGACCCGGTCACGATCTATGGCAGCGAAGGCGTGTCGGTGCAGCTGGCGCCATGCTGCCTGCCGATCCCCGGCGACCATATCGTCGGCCAGTTGCGCCGCGACCAGGGCCTGCAAGTGCACACCGGCGACTGCTCGGTGGCCAAGCGCTCGAAGCAGAAAGAGCCGGAGCGCTGGATCGCCGTCAAATGGGGCACTGAGATCAACCGCCGCTTCGACAGCCGCATTCGCCTGATCATCAACAATGAGAAGGGTATTTTGGCCCGGGTTGCCGCCGAAATCGGCGAAAGCGACGGCAACATCACCTTTGTCGGCATGGATGAAGACCGCGAGCACGTGCTGCATCAGCTGCGCTTCACAATCCAGGTAAAAGACCGCGTCCACCTGGCAGCATTAATCCGCAACGTACGAAAAGTGGCAGGCGTCAACCGCGTCACCCGCGAGCGCGCATAGCGGGTCTGACCCTTGGGTCAGACCCTGGTTTACCGGTTTTACGCAGAGCAAAATCGTTCTGCACAGCAAACCGAATCCGCTGCAGATCCTTTTCCTCCAGCGGAACGTCAAACAAGGCCCTATACGCCTGCCGGCGCGCAGCACCATCACCTCCCAGTCCTAAGAAGACAGGGTGCGGCGTTAAAAGAGAACTCTCCCTTCCCTCTGCATTTGCCCGATAACTGGACCATTTATACGCTGCAGGCAATTCCACCATTCCAGCTCGCACAGGGTTGAGTTCAATGTAACGCTGGCATGTCAGCAAGTACGCGTCGCTGTCAATCTGCGAGGAATGGTAGCGGCCATCCCACATCGTTCCTGTACTGCCATGGCGCAAATGGACCCAATGTGCCGTCTGTTGCGACAAATCCTTCATGAACATTGACTGCGCGTTTTGCGCATGAACAGTTAGCAGGATGTGGACGTGGTTCGTCATTAGCACATACGCATGCAGGTCGCAGCGGTACTTCTTACCAAGACATTCCATGAGTTCCAGGTACCGCTGGCGCTCCTGATCATCGTGGAAACAAGTGCGACGATTATCACCGTGCTGAACTATGTGCAGGCAACTTCCGGCGGGGTAGTTACGTAAGGGACGAACCATTTTGCGCTCCTTAAACCGGTAAACCAGGGTCCGACCCAAGGGTCGGACCCGCCAGTTCAAAGGATAGCGATGTGGCGGGCGTGGACTTTGTGCGGGCGCAATCCACCTATTCGTAGCGCAGGGCTTCGATCGGGTCGAGCTTGGCGGCCTTGGCGGCGGGCAGTACCCCGAAGATCACGCCGACGCCTGCGGAGAACATCACCGACAACGCCACCGCCCACCACGGCACGTATGCGCCGGGGAAGTCGGGAATCACGCTGGCGATCGCGTGGCCCAGCCCATAGCCGAGCAGGACGCCGATTGCGCCGCCCAGCATCGACAGCGTCACCGCTTCGATCAGGAACTGCATCAGGATGTCGCGGCTGCGCGCGCCGATTGCCTTGCAGATCCCGATCTCGCGCGTGCGTTCGCTGACCGAAACCAGCATGATGTTCATGATCCCGATTCCGCCCACCAGCAGCGCGATGCCGACCACCCCGCCCATCACCAGCGTAACCGTGGTGGTCACCGTCTCAAAGCTCTTGAGGAACTGGTCGGAGGACTGGATTTCAAAATCATCCTTCTGGTCCGCATGCAGGCGATGCGCTTGCCGCATCACCGTGGCAATGCGCGCCTTGAGTTCTTCGGTGCGGCCGATGTCGCTGATCGATACCGTAATCGACATGCTCGGCTTGCGCGTGTTGCCGATGACGCTTTGGCCGGTGCGGAACGGTACCAGCACCTGGTCGTCCTGCGACATGCCGAGGATTTCGCCCTTCTTCTCCAGCACACCGACAATCTTGAACCACTCGCCCGAAAACTGGATGAACTCGCCCAGCGGATTGTCCGGCAGGTGCAGCAACTCGATCATTTTTTCGCCGATCACGCACACCCGTCTTGCGCTCGCATTATCGGACTCGCTGATGAAACGCCCCAGGCGGGGATAGCTGCCATTCACTTCCATGAAAGCCGCCGTAACGGCCAATTGCTGGCGGCTGGACGCGGTCTGGTTGCCGTAGCGGATTTCACCGCCGGGAAACATGAATGCCGGGCTCAATTCGCGGATGCCTTCCACGTGCCCGCGCAACTGTTCGACGTCTTCGAACTGCAGGTAATTGATCTTGCCCCGCATGACGTCCTTGAAATCGTTCTTGGCGTGCACCGTCAACGCATTGCCGCCCAGGCCTTCGAACTGGCGCGTAATCGATTGCGACAAGCCCTGGATCAGCGAAATCACGGTAATCACCGACGCCACGCCGATGATGATGCCCAGCGAGGTCAGGAAGCTGCGCATGCGATGCGCCCGGATTGCCGCCATCGCCGAACGCAGCGCTTCGATAAAGATGTACATCGCCTACCCTCCCGCCACGCAATGGTCGGACAGCACGCGCCCATCCTGCAGCCGCACGATGCGCTGGCATTGTTCCGCGATGTCCGGTTCGTGCGTCACCATCACGACCGTCTGGCCGTTGCGGTGAACGTCCTTGATCAAGGCCATGATCTCGCGCGTGGTGGCCGAATCCAGGTTGCCGGTCGGTTCATCGGCCAGCAGGATCGAGGGTTTGCCGACCAGCGCCCGCGCGATCGCCACACGCTGCCGCTGGCCGCCGGACAACTCGTTGGGCCGGTGGTGCATGCGCTCGCCCAAGCCGACGTGCTCCAGCGCTTCGCGCGCCATGCGCTTGCGCTCCGATGGTGGAATGCCACGGTAGATCAGCGGCTGCGCCACGTTATCCAGCGCTGTGTGGCGAGGCAGCAGGTGGAAGCTCTGGAAGATGAAGCCGATTTCTTCGTTGCGCACCTGGGCCAGGTCGTCGCTGGCCATGGTCGCCACGTCTTTGCCGTTCAGGAAATAGGTACCTGCGCTTGGCCGGTCCAGGCAGCCGACGATATTCATCATGGTCGACTTGCCGGACCCGGAAGCGCCGATAAACGCCACCAGTTCATTGCGCTCGATGTGCAGGTCCACACCCTGCAAGGCATGCACGGTCTGGTCGCCCATCTGGTATTGCTTGGTGATGCCGGTCAGCGTGATCACGGCTTGCTTCCATCGGCTACCTTGAGCGCCTTGGACTCCGCCGCCTTGGCCTTGACTGCCGTCCCTTCACGCAGGTCGCGCAAGGTGCGCGCCGGCCCCACTGCGACGGTCTCGCCAAGTGCCAGGCCCTTGGTGATCTCCTGGTTGCTGTCGTCCGACAGGCCCAGTTCGACAGTACGTTTTTTCGCCACGCCGTCGACAATCGCGTAGACATAATTACTGCGCTTGCCCTTGCCTTCCGATGCCTCGGTCAGTTGCACCGCCTGCAAAGGAACCACCGGCCGCGGCGCGCCATCGCCGGTCACGATCTCGGCGCGGCAGGTCATGCCGGAGCGCAGTGCAAGCTGGTGCTCCGCCAGCTTGACCTTGACCACATAACTGCGGCCCTGGCTCGCAGCCTGGCCCAGGCCTTGCGGCTTCGGCGCCAGCGAGACCGATTCCACGCTTCCGCTCAGCGGACGGTCGGCATAGGCCGAGGGGAAGATGCGCGTCTTCAGTCCTGGCGCAACGTTGGCGATATCGCCTTCGTCCACGTTCACCTCCGCGATCATCGAACCGACGTCGGCGATCGTCATCAGGCTGGAGCCGGCAATGCCCGTAGCGCTGGCCACAGCCGTTTCACCGGCCTTGATCGACACGCTGGTCGCAGTACCCGAAATCGGCGCCCGCACCTCAGTCTTGGCCAGGCGCTCCTGCGCCAGCGCCAGCATCGCCATCGCTTGTTGGCGGCTTTCGCGCGCGCTGCGCAGGGCCACCACCGCCAGGTCAACCGCCAGTTTCGCATCATCGAGACGGGAGACGTCGATGAACTTGGCGGCCGCAAGCTGGCGCGAGCGCTCCAGCTTGCGCTGCTGGTTATCCAGGTCGATCTGGGCGCGGTCGACACTGACTGCCGCGTTGCGCACTGCCGCTTCCTGCTGCGCCACGTCGGCTTTGTAAGTGCTCGGATCGAGGCGCAGCACGACTTGCCCCTTTTCGATCTTGTCGCCCTCCTTCACCAGCACTTCCGACACCTTGCCGATCACTTCCGGCGAAAGCTGCACCTCCTGGCGGAACACCAGGCTGCCGGAGGCCAGCACCGCGGGATAGATCGCCTTGTTCTCGACCTTGGCCAGTTCGGCTTCGACCTTCGGCGGCGAGCTGCCGAACTTGACGGCGACCGGAATGCCGATCATGGCCGCCACCACAGCCAATGCAATCAGTTTGCGTTTCATGCGCGCCTCAATTCTTCAACAGGATCCAGGCGGTCCAGCAGCCGTAGATCACGACATACGGCAACGCCGCGATGATGGCGCAGGTGGTGGTGCTTTTGCCGGTCCAGGTACGCAGGCCGATCGCAGCGAGCAGGACGACCCAGATATCGGTGAGCTTGAGCGCGCTGGCAATGCCTACCCAAGGCGTATGCGGCGCAGCATGCACCAGCAGGAAATTCAGCGACAGCATGTCCGCTTGTTCAAGCGCCAGTTGGCCCTTGCTGGTAATGATCTGCAGCGCCATCAGCGGCACGCCGATCAGGCCTGGCAGCGAGGCCCATGCCGCCAGCGAGAAGCCGGACTTGAAGCTCAGGTCCATGCTGGCCAGTTTCCCCGCCAGCCAGTAATACAGTCCCAGCAGGCAGTAGATGAACAAGGTTCCCACGACGATTCCGGCCACGCCCATCCCCATCATCACGCCGCGCGTCATGGTTTTGCCGGCCGCCTCGCGCTGGTCGGCGGGCATGTCCGGCGGGAAGGTGTTCGACATCATCCAGTCCCAGTCGACGGTCTGGAAGTACCAGACCAGGATGCCGATGCTGCTCACGTAAAGCAGCAGCAGCGGCAGCCATGCCCGTGGGCGTTCCTTCAACGCCGCGAACGCCGCCGATGGCTCATAGAAGACCTGCGTCAGTTGAGCGAATGCCATACATGCACCTTGCCATTAAAATAATTAAAAAATTATTATAACAACTTGGCAAAGTTGCACTGATAAAACTTTGGCGCTGATACGCTGCTGCAGGCCGCTATTGCGGTATCACCTTTGCTCAGGCGCTCGGGGACGGGTAACTGACTTCGAGGATTTCCAGCTCTTCGGCGCCGCTGGGGGTGTGCAGCAGGACGGTGTCGCCTTCGCGTGCTTTGGTCAGCGTGCGGGCGACCGGGCTGATCCAACTGACCTTGCCCTTCAGCGGGTCGAATTCGTCGATGCCGACGATGGTGATGGTGTGCTCTTCGCCGTCACGCTTGGCGTAGGTGACAGTGGCGCCGAAGAACACCTGGTCGTTGCCATGATGGATGCTGGGATCGACCACCTCGGCCAGGTCCATGCGCTTGGTCAGGAAGCGAATGCGGCGGTCGATCTCGCGCAGGCGGCGCTTGCCGTAAATGTAGTCGCCGTTCTCGGAACGGTCGCCGTTCGATGCAGCCCAGTGCACCACCTTCACCACTTCCGGGCGCTCGACATCGATCAGCTGCAACAGCTCGTCCTTGATGCGCTGGTAACCCGTCGGCGTAATGTAGTTCTTGGAACCGGGAGGAATCGGCGGCGCGCCTGGCGGCAAGTCGTCGTCATCGTCCTGCTCACCCTCTTTGACAAAAGCTTTGTTCATAACCGTATTCTAATTATTTGGTGCAATAATGGCACTCACATGAAGCGATTGTACACACTCAGGCGGCGCCTGTTCGCCCCCCTCGTCTACTGCGCAGCCCTGTTCCTGATCTTTGAGGAATGGCTGTGGGATGTCGGGGCGCGCCTGATGGCGATACTGGCTCGCTTCCCGCCGCTGCGGGCGCTGGAGCGCATCATTTGCAGCCTCGGTCCCGCTGCCGCCATGGCCGTGTTCCTGCTGCCGGCGCTGATGCTGTTTCCGGTCAAGCTGCTGGCACTGTTCGCGATGGCGCGCGGCCATGCTTTCATGGGCATCAGCGTGTTCGTGATGGCCAAGGTGGCCGGGGCCGCAGCGGTCGCGCGGCTGTATGCCCTGACCCGCCCGGCCCTGCTGCGCCTGCGCTGGTTCGCCTGGCTGCACGGCCGCTTCATGGAATTGAAAGAACGCTGGATTGCCCGCCTCAAAGCTACGGCCGCGTGGCGCGAATGCCGCGCCCTGGTCGACAGCGTGCGCGAACGCCTGCGCCGCTGGCGCGCCGGCTGGCGCCGCGGCCGCTTCGCCGCCCGCCCGATGCGCGTGCTGCGCCGCTTCAGCGCCTTCTGGCGCATGCGCCGCCGCTGACCCTTCAATCACCTATGCGCCCTGCCTTGCCGACTGCCCTCCACCACATTGCCGCCAACGCTCCCGGACTGGTCTACCAGTTCCGCCGCCACGCCGACGGCAGCGTATCTTTTCCTTATCTGAGCGACGGCTGCCTGGCCCTGCTCGGCATCAACGCCGCCGAACTGCAGGCCGAGCCGGAACGCTTCCTGTCGCTGGTGCTGCCGGAGGACCGGCCCGCCTACCTGGAGTCGATGCAGTCTTCCGCCACCTCACTGTGGAGCTGGAACTGGGAAGGCCGCATCTGGGTCGAGGCCTGGAAGGACGTGAAATGGATCAACCTGCGCAGCACCCCGCATGCCCTGCCCGATGGCGGCGTGCAGTGGGAAGGCATCATGTCCAACATCACGGAGAGCAAGCAGGAGCAGCTCGAAGTGCGCGCCAGCCGCGCCCGGCTGGCCGAGCTGACCGCCCACATCGAACGGGTCAAGGAGCAGGAACGCGAACGCATCGCGCGCGAAATCCACGACGACCTGGGCGGAAACCTGACTGCCATCAAGATGGCCCTGGCCATGCTGGCCGCGCGCCTGCCGGAAGGCGATGAAACCCTGCAGCAAAAGGCGGCCTACGTCGACTCCCTGGTCGACCGAACCATCGACGCCGTGCATCGCCTGACGCTGGACCTGCGCCCTTCGGTGCTGGACTTCGGCCTGCTGCCAGCGCTGGAATGGCAGGTCAAGGAATTCGAGGCCCAGGCCGGCATCGCCTGCACCCTGCAGGCCAGCATGAAGGAGCTCGAACTCGATCCCGAACAGGCAGCGGCCCTGTTCCGCATTGCGCAGGAGGCGCTGACCAATATCGCCAAGCACGCGCAAGCTAGCGCAGTCACCGTCAAGCTGACGCGCAGCCGCGGCGTGCTGACCCTGAAGATCATCGACAACGGCCGCGGCATCCGCCCGGCTGACCGCGCCAAGCCCGACTCCTTCGGCCTGCGCGGCATGGCCGAGCGCGCGCGGGCGCTGGGCGGCACGCTCAACCTCGGTCATGCGGCTGGCGGAGGCACCGAAGTGGCGATCAAAATCCGCCTCCCGGCCCACGCGCCAGACGTTACAATGAACCATGAGTGAAAAAGCCGTCATCAAAGTATTTATTGCCGACGACCATGCCATCGTGCGCGAGGGACTGAAGCAGATCCTGGCCGAGACCAAGGACATCGTGGTCGCCGGCGAAGCCGAAAATGGCCTCGATGCCATCAAGCTGTTCCGCAAGTCCGGCTGCAACGTCCTACTCCTTGATATTTCCCTGCCGGACCGCAACGGCATCGAAGTGCTGAAACAGGTCAAGAAGGACAAACCCGAACTGGCCGTGTTGATGCTGTCCATGCATCGGGAAGACCAGTACGCCATCCGCTCGCTCAAAGCCGGCGCCGCCGGCTACCTCACCAAACAAAGTGCGCCGAAAGAGTTAGTAAATGCAATCCGCCAGTGCGCAGCAGGGTTAAAATATGTAAGCCCGGCATTGGCGCAAGAACTGGCCAACCATGTCGGCGAGGACCACCAGGTTGCGCCGCACGAAACGCTGTCGGACCGCGAGTACCAGACCCTGACCATGATCGCCTCCGGCAAGACTGTAGGCACCATTGCCAAGGAGCTATCACTCTCGGTCAAGACCGTCAGCGAATACCGCTCCCGCCTGCTGGCCAAGATGAACCTGAAGAACAGCGCCGAACTCACGCACTACGCCATCAAGAACCAGCTGATCGATTAGAAATGATGCCAAGAAGTAAGCAGATTTTCTCCCGTTTATCACCAAATCGCGCGACTGGACACTGGCTTAATATGCTGGTAATCGGTAAACCTTAGCAGAGGCTGTACGTCAGATGTCTAGCAAACCCACCAATCCAGCCGCGGCGGATATGAATCCGGCTGATATCGCTCGCGAGGCATTCCGCCGCCTCGCTGTGCGCCGGATTGCCCCTACGCCAGACGCGTATCGCGACATCTACAACGAAATCGCCGGCATCGTGCCGGTACCGCCTGCACCGGTAGTGCAGGAAGGCCCGGCAGAAACCATGCTGGCCCAGTTCGCCGCCCGCCTGACCGACCAGCCGGGCGACCTGGCCGACTTTGGCCGCCGCTTCAATCGCGCCGTCAAGGCGCGCGACTGGGATACCTATGCCCGCACCCTGGCCGCGCTGGCCGAACGCCCGCTGGTCAAGGTCGGTGCCGGCGGCCTCGTGCCCGAAGAAAACAATGAGCAGGCGCGCCAATTGCGTGAACTGCTGAGCCGCACCCTGACCTTCGCCGTTGCATCCCTGCTGTCGGACAGCCCGGCCCTGGTGGCGGAAGCCGAATCGCTCGGCGCCGCAACCAAGGAAGCGCACACAGAGGCTGCGCTGGCCGAGATCGGCAGCCGCCTGAAAGAACTGTGCTACCAGATCGAGATCCGCAGCGGCGACACCGCCGAGCAGCAGGAATTGCTGCTGCGCCTGTTCCGCCTGCTGCTGGAAAATGTCAGCGAATTGCTGGATGACGATTCCTGGCTGCGCGGCCAGATCGACGCCGTGCAAAACCTGATTTCGGGCCCGATCGACCAGCGCGCGCTGGAAGAAGCTACGCGCAGCCTGAAAGACGTCATCTATAAACAGAGCCAGCTCAAGCACTCGATCACCGACGTCAAGGCCACCGTCAAGAACATGATGATGACCTTCATCGACCGCCTCGGCGCAGTGGCGACTTCGACCGGCGACTTCCACGAGAAGATCGGCGGCTATTCCGACAAGATCCGCGCGGCGCGCGATATCGGCGAGCTGAACCAGATCCTCGACGACGTGCTGAAAGAAACCCGCCAGGTGCAGAGCGAGGCCCTGAAGGCGCGCGACAATATGATGGTGGCGCGGCAGGAAGTGCAGGATGCCGAGGCGCGCATCCACGCACTGGAAGCCAAGCTGCAGCACCTGAGCGAGCTGGTGCGGGAAGACCAGTTGACCGGCTCGCTGAACCGGCGCGGCCTGGACGACGTGTTCGAGCGCGAAACCGCGCGCGCCGACCGCCGCGGCACGCCGCTGTGCATCGCCGTGCTGGACCTGGACGATTTCAAGAAGCTCAACGACACCATGGGCCATATCGCCGGCGACAACGCGCTCAAGCACCTGGTCAAGGTTGTCAAGGAGACCCTGCGCTCGATGGACGTGATCGCCCGCTTTGGCGGCGAGGAATTCCTGATCCTGCTGCCGGAGACCACTATCGAAGCGGCCGAGGCCACCATGACCCGCCTGCAGCGCGAGCTGACCCGCCACTTCTTCATGCATGAAAACGAAAAGGTGCTGATCACCTTCTCCGCCGGCGTCGCCCTGCGCCGCCCGCATGAAGTCCAGGCCGACCTGGTCAAGCGCGCCGACGAGGCCATGTACAAGGCCAAGAAATCCGGCAAGAACCGGGTCGTTGTTGCAGATTAAACAACAACACTCCAGCAAGCCCGCCCTTTCGGCGGGCTTTTTTTATTTTCTTTGCCGGTGAAAAATATTTTTTTTGGGCCTAAAGTTCAGGAAAAGCCCGCCGTTTAAGCGGCACTCCGTAGGCAACTTGAGGGTAAGAACAGGGCGATTTCCCAGCTAAATCGCCCTAAAGGTTCCCGTGCGGCAACCGTTACCCAAAACAACAGCGGCTTGATCGTCACAGAACAGCGTGGCGGGCCAAAGTGAATGAGCAAATTGCCAAATCAGTAGTACCGAATGGAGAAATACCATGGCTTCCGTAATTAACACCAACATCGCCTCCCTGAACGCGCAGCGCAACCTGACCACCTCCCAGGGCAGCCTGTCTACTTCCCTGCAACGTCTGTCCTCCGGCCTGCGTATTAACAGCGCTAAAGACGATGCGGCAGGCCTGGCGATTTCCGACCGTATGAATTCCCAGATTCGCGGTATGAGCCAAGCAATGCGTAACGCAAACGACGGCGTTTCGCTGGCTCAGACTGCCGAAGGCGCTCTGGCTTCTTCCGGCGACATCCTGCAGCGTATCCGTGAACTGGCAGTGCAGTCCTCCAACGCAACCAACTCTTCTTCGGACCGTCAGGCCCTGCAGACTGAAGTTGGCCAGCTTGCTTCGGAACTGAACCGTGTTGCCCAGACCACCAACTTCAACGGCCAGAACCTGCTGGACGGCACCATGGGCACCGCTACCTTCCAGGTAGGTGCCGATGCCAACCAGACCATCAAGGCCACTGGCGCGAACTTCCTGACCAACACCTACGGTGACAACCGTGTTGCGCTGGACGAGAAGGATGCAGCGAATGCTACCTCGGCAACCGCCGGTGTTGTAGTGGTCAACGGCGTGCGCGGCAGCGCAACCATCAACACCACGGTCACCAGCACTGCCAGCTCGATCGCAGGCCAGATCAATGCCCAGACTGCCAATACCGGTGTGACTGCTACTGCCAAAACCGAAGCCAACCTGGCACTCGGCGCTGGCGAGGCCTACAGCCTCGACGTGAAAGGCGACAATGGCACTGCCATTAACATCTCCTTCACCATGGGCTCGGGCACTACCTCTGCCGATTACGCAGCAGGTATCAACGCCTTTAACGCACAGTCGTCCAAGACCGGTATCACGGCCGAGTTCGACCAGACTAACGGTGGTATCAAGCTGACCAGCTCGACTGGCGCCGATATCAATATCAAGAACGCCAAGACTGTAGCCAACGTCAAGCTGGACGAGAAAGCCTACACCGCAACTGGCGGCCTGCAGGCAGCAGCAGCCCTCGACCTGAAAGCCGCCGCCGCTGTCGGCAACGTGAACGGCCGCGTGACCATGGACTCGGAATCGTCGTTCTCGGTAGCTGAGACCACCGCCTCCGGCTTCAACCTGGCAGGTTCCTCGGTGCTGAAGTCGGTAGCCAACCTGGACGTCACCACCTTTGACAACGCCCAGCTGGCAATCAAGATTGCTGACGCGGCGCTGGCTTCGGTGAACAACCAGCGTGCACAGTTCGGTGCTCTGCAGTCCCGCTTCTCGTCGACCATCTCGAACCTGAGCGCGACGACCGAGAACCTGTCTGCATCCCGTAGCCGTATCGTGGACACCGACTTCGCTTCTGAAACCGCAAGCCTGACCCGCGGCCAGATCCTGCAACAAGCTGGTACCGCCATGCTGGCCCAGGCCAACTCGCTGCCTAACGGCGTGCTGAGCCTGCTGCGCGGCTAATCGCCAACAAGCTAGGTAAAAAAGCGGTTCCCCGCTCCGGTTCGCCGGACCGGGGAATTTTCCGTAGGAGGTCTGTATGACTATCGATTCAATAACTGCTACTGTGCCGCGCGCTGACCGCGGCATTGCGGTCCCGGATTTCGTGGCCCTCCCGGTGGCAGGCCGCAGCCCGGCTGCTGCGGTGGAAACCATCGATGCGGTCAAGGCCAAGGAAGCAACGCCGTCCAAGAAGGATGTGGAAGAGGCCGTTGCCAAGCTGAACAATTCGGTGCAGCAACGGGCGCAAAGCCTGCTGTTTTCCGTCGACGATGACAGCCACCGCACCGTCGTCAAAGTGATTGACCTGCATACCCAGGAAGTGCTGCGCCAGATTCCGACGCCGGAAGCCCTGGAGATCGCCAAAGCGATCGATGCCTTCAGGGGTTTGCTGGTCGATCAGGAAGCCTGACCACTAGCAATAGCTTTACCGGCCCGGCCTGCCCCTTGCGGCAGCCCGGGCTTTTTTGCGCTATGCTGACCTGGCGGCGCTTGTCATTTCGGACACGAACAAACAGGTATTTCCCCCTCTCAAGTCCTCTTTGAATCTGCCGTAAACAAGTTAGACTTGTCTTGTTTCCTCAGGAGTTAGCCGTGGCCCTTTCCAGCACACCAGCACTGTCATCCCCCGGTATCGGATCGGGCCTGAATGTCAACGACATCGTCGACAAACTGATGGCTGCCGAAGCAGCGCCACTGTCGGGTTACGACAAGAAGACCGCATCGTTCCAGTCCAAGGTGAGCGCCTTCGGCCAGTTGAGTGGTGCCGTCGGCGTATTCCAGGGCGCGCTGGCAGGCCTTAATTCAGCCAGCGCATTCAAAGCCCTGTCCACTACCGTGGGCAACAAGGACTTACTGAGCGCAACCGCCAGCGGCAAGGCTGTGGCCGGCAACTACCGGATCAACGTCAGCCAGCTGGCACAGGCCCAGACCCTGATGACCAGCGGCCTGGCCAGCAAGACCTCGTCCATTGGCTTGGGCGGCAGCACCACCTTGTTCTTCCAGTTCGGCAGCGCCAGCGGCTCTTTCGGCATGCAGGGCGCCGGTTTGAGCTCCTCCATGCTGACCAACGGGCTGGGCAATGGCTCGCTCAGCATTAACGGCACTGCCATTGCAACCTCGGCAAGCACCAATAGCGCCAGCGCGCTGGCAAGCGCCATCAACGACAAGAGCAGTACTACTGGCGTGACTGCCAGCGTATCGAATATTTTCTCGACCTTTGGCGACGTCGCCACCGGTGTTGGCGGCTCCTATACCCTGAAAGTCGGCAATGCCGTCATCGCCACCCAAGGAGCGGATGTGGCGGCAGGCAGCGGCGTCACCGCAGCCAAGCTCGATGCCGACCTGGCCAATACGGGCAGCGCCGCTTATGCCGCCTTGCAAGCTGCCGGCATCACGTATTCTGGCAGCGCCGCAGCCGGCACCCTGGAGTTCCGCAGCGCCACTGGCGCCAGCGTCGCCATCACGGAAACGGCAACCGGCGTCACCGGCGGCGCCAAGACCGCAGCCGGCAGCGCCAACGCCGGCGCCAGCTATACCTCAGCCAGCAGCGTGACCTTGGCAGCAGCCAGCGGCAATCCGATTACCATCGCCGGGACCAATCCTGCGGCGGCGGGCCTGACTGCCGGCACTGGCGGCACCCTGCTGGGCGGCGGCTTCAGCCAGGACGCGACCCAGCCGTCCGGCTCGGTCGTCATCGACAGCAGCAATAACACGCTGCAGGGCGTAGCCGACGCAATCAACAAGGCCAGCATTGGTGTCACGGCCACCATCGTCTCCGATGGCAGCGCCACCCCGTATCACCTGGTGCTGACCTCCAACAAGACCGGCGAAAACGCCTCGATGAAGATCAGCCTGAGCGGCGACGGCAGCAACCCGCCCGATGCCGCCCTGCAGAGCCTGCTTGGCTATGACCCCGCAGGCACTCAATCCATGCAGCAGACCACGGCGGCACAGGATACCAAGCTGACCGTCAACGGCATTGCGGTCAGCAGCCATAACAACACTGTCAGCGAAGCGATCCAGGGCGTCAGCATGACGGTCAACCAGACCGGCAGCACTTCCCTCAATGTGGCGCGCGACACGGCGAGCGTGAAGTCCAGCCTGCAGTCCTTCGTCAAGGCTTATAACGACCTCAACGGAGCGCTGAAAAAGCTCACCGCCTACGACCCTGAAACCAAGAAAGCGGGGGCGCTACAGGGTGACCCGACGGCACAGTCGATGCAGGCGCAATTGCGCCGCATGCTGAGCGGACAAATCACCGGCTTGTCGGGCAGCCTGAGCAACCTGGGCCAGGTCGGCATTTCCTTCGCCAAGGACGGCACGCTGTCACTCGATGACGCGAAGCTCAACAAGGCAATCGAGTCGAACTTTGCCGACATCGCCGGCCTGTTTACTGCAATCGGCAAGGCAAGCGACCCGAACGTGAGTTTCGTCAGCTCGACCAACAACACCAAGCCGGGCAGCTTCGCGCTCACGGTCACCCAGTTGGCCAGCCAGGGCGCACTCACCAGCTCCGCGGCGATTGGCGGCAGCACCACGATCGCAGCCAACACCACTTGGGCCGTGACTTTGAACGACGGCACCCCGAGCAGCTCGAAAAACACTGCCAACGTCACTATCCCGGCCGGCACCTATACCGCAGATGAGCTAGCCAAGATTGTGCAATCGTCGATCAATGGCTCCTCCTCGTTTTCGAGCGCCGGCTCCAGCGTGACCGCCGCCATTGATAGCAACGGCAAACTGGTGCTGTCGTCCAGCAAGTACGGCTCCAGCTCGAACGTCGGGTTGACCGATGTGAGCGGCAGCACGGTAGCCAGCATATTTGGCGGGGCAACGCCAGTGGCTGGCACCGACGTCGCCGGCACGCTGGGCGGCAAGGCCATCATCGGCACCGGCCAGACCATGACCGGCGCCGATGGCACCGATGCCGCCGGCCTGAAGATCGACATCACCGGCGGCGCCCTGGGCGACCGCGGCACCATCTCGTTCTCGCAAGGCTACGCTTACCAGCTCAACAACCTGGCCACCTCCTTCCTCGGCACCGGTGGCCTGCTGACCAGCGCGACCGATGGCTTGAACAAGAGCATCAAGGACGTCACCAAGCAGCGCGACGCCTTCTCGGCCAAGCTGGACGACATCGAAAAACGCTACCGCACCCAGTTCACGCGGCTCGACGCGACCCTGGCAAAGATGCAGAGCACGCAAGCGTATTTGACCCAGCAACTGGCGGCTATTGCCTCCAACGGCTGATCGCAGGAATAAGGAGACATTATGTTTGGAACTACTTCACGCGGCGTCAACGCATATGCGAAAGTCGGCCTGGAGACCGGCGTCAGCTCCGCTTCGCCGCACAAGCTGATCGTCATGCTGTACGACGGCGCACTGGCCGCGATCATGACCGCGATTACGCAAATGAAGGCCGGCAATATCCAGGAAAAAGGCAAGGCCATCTCCAAGGCCATCCGCATCATCGACGATGGCCTGCGCGCCAGCCTGGACAAGGAAGCCGGCGGTGAAATCGCGCGCAACCTGGATGCCCTGTACGACTACATGAGCCGCCGCCTGCTCGAAGCAAACATCAACAACAGCCCGGAAATGCTGGACGAAGTGCGCGGCCTGCTGGCCGACCTGCGCGACACCTGGAACCAGATCGGCGGCACGCCAGCCGCGACCAATAACAATACCCAGCCTGCTGCCTTCGCCAGCATGTAATAGAGGACGACAATGACGAACGTGGAAGTTTTGACCGCCTACTCCGCCATGGCAGCACTGACCCACAAGATGGTGGCAGCGGCAACGATGTCCGACTGGGACGGACTGGAAGTACTGGAAAGCCAGGTAGCGGCCCAGGTGGCCCTGTTGCGCGGCAACGAAGAAGCAGTGGTGCTGGACGCCAGTGAGCGCCAGCAGAAGCTGGGCCTGATCAAGCAGATGCTGGACGACGACCGCCAGATCCGCGACCTGACCATGCCCTGGATGGCCCAGCTGTCCAAACTGATCAACAACACCGGCACTGAACGGCGCCTGGCCGCCGCCTACGGCGCCGTCTGAGCGGGGCGGCTGCCATGCTGCCCCCGCGCCTGGATGTCCGGGGCGTCAGCGCCACCAGCGCGGCTTCGGCCGCGCCAGCGGTTGCCGCACCGCGCCAGGAAGCCTTCCAGCGCGCCCTCTCGCAAATGGTCGGGCAAACCCTGCCCGCCCAGGTCCTCAGCAAATTCTCCGACGGCAGTTTCCTGGTGCGCGTGGCCGATACCAATGCGCGCATGCTGCTGCCAAACGGCATCAACACCGGCGACGAACTGCCGCTGACCGTGGTCAGCGGCCAGCCGCGCGCCACGCTGCAGGTGGGCGCTGGCAGTCCGCAAGCCGGCCAGCTGGCGACCTTTGTCGCCGGCGACCAGATGCCCGACATGCCGGCCCAAGGCCGCCTGCCCTCGCAGGAAGCGGCCATCCTGAACCTCAGCGGCAAGCAACCGCAGGCAGCCGGCGGCGCTGAAGCGGGCCAGGCCGGCGCCGCGCAAGCGCAGGGCCGCACGCTCAGCCCGGGCGCTGCACTGCTCAGCAAAGCCCCGCTGGTGCCTGCCGACCAGTTGCCTTCGCTCGGCAAGGACACGCCGCAGGCCGCACTGAGCCCCGCCGCACGTGCCATCGCCAGCGCACTGGCCTCCGCCTACACCACCCCCGGCATGCCGGTCACCATCAATGGCAAGGCCCCGCTCAGTGCCGGCGGCCCGCCCGATACGGGAAAACTCAGCCAGGGCTTGCAGCGCGCCCTCGGCGACAGCGGCCTCTTCTACGAATCCCATGTGGCCGAGTGGGCCGAAGGCAAGCGCTCGCTGCAAGACTTGCAGCGCGAACCGCAGATGCAGCGCCAGGGCGCCGCGCAAGGCGCAGGACAAAGCCAGGCCGATGCCGTGGCGAAGGCGCTGGCCGGCCCTGACCTGTCGGCCGCGCAAATGATCAACCAGCAACTGCACACCCACGAACAGGGCAAGGTCATGTGGCAAGGCGAAGCCTGGCCCGGCCAGCAGATGCAATGGCTGGTCGAGCGCGACCAGCAAGGTGAAGCCGGCGATAAAGGCGGCCGGCGCGAAGGCCGCGACGGTGAAGCCGATCCGGTCTGGCGCAGCGGCGTGCGCTTCCGCTTCCCCATGCTGGGCAAGGTCGCAGCCAACGTCACCCTGGTCGGCGACCAGGTGCACATCGCCGTGCAGTCAGGCTCGGAAGACACGGCCGCCACGCTGCGCGCCTGGGCCAGCGCCTTGCAGCAAGCCATGGATGCTGCCGGCGCACCGCTGACCTCCCTTGCCATCAATGCGGAGGGCAAAGATGGCACAGGGTGACCAGAACGAGCAGCCGCGCAAGCCGCTGCAAAGTGCCGTCGCCCTCGCCTACAAGAGCGGCGAAGCGGCACCAAAAGTCGTCGCCAAAGGACGCGGCCTGGTTGCGGAGCAGATCATTGCCGTCGCCGCCGAACACGGCGTGCACATCCACGAGTCGAAAGAACTGGTATCGCTGCTGATGGAAGTGGACCTGGACCACCAGATCCCGCCTCTGCTCTACCGTGTAATTGCGGAACTGTTAGCGTGGCTTTATCATATTGAAGCAGCGCAAAAGACCGGCCAGCCCCCGCCCCCGACGCCGGATCTCAGCGTACCGAATGAATCCCCCAAAAACGGACTTTGATGCACAGCTATATTTCGGAATCGGACATGGAAAACTGGCATGATTTCGAGGTTGCTTCGCGCCGCGAGATTACCGCGCTGCTGCGCAGTATCGGCGAGAAAAACCAGTTGATCCGCATGCTCGTCAAGGGTGAGTCCGACGTGTGCGTCACGTCCATCCTGGAAGTCGATGCCGATGGCGGCAACATCATCCTCGACTGCTCCATCAGCCCCGACCAGAATCGCCGCATCCTTGGCGCCAAAAGGCTTTCCTTCGAAACCACGCTGGACAAGATCCGCATCATGTTCAGCGGCGAGCAGATCGAATCGACCACGTTTGAAGGCAGCCCGGCCTTCAAGATGCCGCTGCCGACCAGCCTGGTGCGCCTGCAGCGCCGCGAGTTTTACCGCATCGCCACGCCGGTCACCAATCCCGTGCGCGTACTGATTCCGCAGCCGGCCGAGCTGGGTGGCGGCAGCAAGCCGTTCCCGCTATCCGACATCAGCTGCGGCGGCATTGCGATCCTCGACAACAGCCTGGAGTTGGGTGACACGATCGGCAAGGTTTACAGCGACTGCCGCATTGAACTACCTGAAGTGGCCACGATCACGACCGGCCTGCAGATCCGCAACTCGCTGGACCTGACGCTTTTAAACAACAAAACCAACCGCCGCCTCGGCTGCCAGTTCGTCGACATGCCGCGCTCCTCGCTGACCGCCGTGCAGCGCTACATCACCAAGCTCGAGCGCGAACGCAACGCCCGCATCGCCGGCCTGGAATAGGGAAAGAGAGAAAAAGGGGACGTAACACATTTCGGCTTCGCCGAAATGTGTTACGTCCCCTTTTTCTCTCTTTCTCTTATACCTGCATGTTCATGATGTCGTGGTACGCCTGCACAAGCTTGTTGCGTACCTGGACGGTGGCCTGGAAGTTGATGCTGGCTTTTTGCATAGAAATCATGACGTCCGACAGGTTGACCGAATCGTCCCCCATCTGGAAACGCTTGGTCAGGCCTTCGGCCTGGTTCTGGCTGGCCTGGACCGCGTCCAGCGCACCTTTCAGGGCGTTGGTGAAGTCGGGCTTCTCGGCCACCTTCTCGGTCTGGACCGCCGGCGGCGTGGCTGCAGGCCGCGTGGCCGCCGCATGCAGCTGGGCGATCATGGCCTGAATTTGGCTAGAATCAATTCCGCCTGTTCTCATTAGTTGACTCCAAGATACAATATTCCTGTTTTCAGGCTTCCAGAATACCCGTGCGAACGCAAGGGGATAGCCTTGAGCAGGAAGGCAATCGGCCGCCTATTCAGGCCTTTAAAGGGCGCAACATCGCCTGATAATGTGCAACAGGCCCATTAACCCACAGTGATTACCCATGGCTGCAGCCGCCGAACAAATCGATATCGACGATCCAGAAGCCCAGCAGGCGCCCAAGGGCCGCTTCGCCTTCTTCCAGACCCCCATGGGCAAGATGGTGATCCGCGGGGCCGCTGTGGCGGGCATCCTGGCGCTGATCCTGATCCTGTGGATGTGGAACAAGGAGCCGGATTACAAGGTCCTGTTCGCCAATTACACCGACAAGGATGGCGGCGCCATCACCGCTGCGCTGGACCAGATGCAGGTCAAGTACAAGCTGGCCGAAGGCGGCCAGGCTATCCTGGTGCCATCCGAACAAGTGCACAATGTGCGCCTGCGCCTGGCCCAGCAGGGCTTGCCGAAAGGCGGCAACGTCGGCTTTGAAGTCATGGAAAACCAGAAGCTGGGCGTGTCCCAGTTCCTGGAACAGATCAATTACCAGCGCGCACTGGAAGGCGAGCTGGCGCGCTCGATCCAGTCCATCGGCGCAGTCGAGTCGGCACGCGTGCACCTGGCCTTGCCGAAGCCTTCCGTATTCGTGCGCGACCAGCAGAAACCGACCGCTTCGGTGATTCTGCAGCTGCACGCCAACCGCATGATCGATCCAGCCCAGGTCAGCGCCATCGTGCACCTGGTTGCTTCGTCCGTGCCCGAATTGTCGCCGGCCAATGTGACCGTGGTGGACCAGGCCGGCAACCTGGTGTCCGACCTGAACAAGAACGGCAACGCGGCCAACAACGCCAAGAACCTCGACGCCTCCCAGCTCAAATATGTGCAGGAGATGCAAAAACAGGTCATCAAGCAAGTCGAGTCGATCATCACGCCGATTGTGGGCGAAGGCAATGTGCGTGCCGAGGCCGTGGCCGACGTCGATTTCTCCGCCATCGAACAGGCTGCCGAAACCTACAAGCCGAACTCCCCGCCTGCCGCTTCGGCCATCCGCAGCCAGCAGAGCAGCGAAACCAGCGGCAATGCCAATGCCAATCCGGGCGGCATTCCCGGCGCACTGTCGAACCAGCCGCCGGGCGTGGCCACGGCCCCATTGACTACTACTCCGCCAGGTGCTGCGGCTGCCCCCGGCCAGCCGGGCACCGGCGCTGCGACCACCGCGGCCGGCCCAAGCCATAAGGAATCGACAACCAATTACGAAGTCGACAAGACGGTGCGCTATGAACAGAAGGCAATGGCCGGACTGAAGCGCATGACCGTCGGCGTCGTAGTAAACTATCGCAGGACCATCGATAAAAACGGCAAGGTCGTCGTCAAGCCGCTGAGCGCCGACGAAATGGCCAAGATCAACAGCCTGGTCAAGGAAGCCATGGGCTACAACCAGGACCGCGGCGATTCCGTCAGCGTGGCCAATGCGCCCTTCGACGGCGTCGACAAGGAGCCGGAAGCACCGCTCGAATGGTGGCGCGACCCGGCCAACCTGCCGCTGGCCAAGGAACTGGCGAAGTTCCTGATCACGGCCCTGATCCTGCTGTACATCCTGCTGCGTATCGTGCGTCCAATGATGCGTCCGGTATTCAAGAAGATCGACGAGATCAACGAGCCGGAAGCGGAACCGGAACCGGAGCCGATCGTCGAGCCGCTGGGCCCGACACCGGAAGAATTGCTGGCGGAGGAGATCGCCAAGATGGAAGAAAACACTGCCCGCACCTACCGCGACAACCTGGCGCTGGCGAAAAAACTGGCTGCGGAAGATCCGCGCATCGTCGCCAACGTCATCAAGGAATGGATAGGCAACAATGACTGAGAATACCGGACTGCAAAAGGCCGCCATCCTGATGCTGGCCATGGGTGAAGCCGAGGCGGCCGAGGTGATGAAATTCCTCGGCCCGCGCGAGGTGCTGAAGCTGGGCGCTTCGATGGCGACCATGAAGAACATTCCGCATGAAATGGTGGTCGACGTGCTGGACGATTTCCGCGACCAATACGCGGCCGCTTCCACCGTGGGCCTCGATTCGGACGAGTACATCCGCCAGGTGCTGACCAAGGCGCTGGGCGACGACAAGGCCTCGGTGCTGCTGTCGCGCATCCTGGGCGGCAAGGACGCTTCCGGTATCGAGTCGCTGAAGTGGATGGATTCGCAATCGGTCGCCGAATTGATCCGCAACGAGCACCCGCAGATCATCGCCACCATCCTGGTCCACCTGGAACGCGACCAGGCTTGCGAGATCCTGGGCCACTTCACCGACCGCCTGCGCAACGATGCGGTGCTGCGTATCGCCACGCTGGATGGCGTGCAGCCGGCCGCCCTGCGCGAGCTGAACGACGTGCTGACCAAGCTCCTGTCCGGCAACGAGAACATCAAGAAATCGACCCTGGGCGGCGTGCGTGCCGCGGCCGAGATCCTGAACTTCATGTCCGGCGAGCAGGAACAGAACGTGATGGACAACATCAAGAACTACGACAACGACATGGCGCAGAAGATCATGGACGAGATGTTCGTGTTCGACAACCTGATCGACGTCGACGACCGCGGCATCCAGCTGCTGCTGCGCGAAGTGCAGTCCGAAATGCTGATCATTGCGCTCAAGGGCGCTTCGCCCGACCTGCGCGACAAGATCTTCAAGAACATGTCGGCGCGTGCATCGGAAATGATGCGCGAAGACCTGGAAAACAAAGGCCCGGTACGCCTGTCCGAAGTGGAGACGCAGCAGAAGCAGATCCTGCAGATCGTGCGTCGCCTGGCGGACGAAGGACAGATCGTGCTGGGTGGTAAAGGCGAGGATTCGTTCGTCTGATGACAAGCATCCCAAAAGAAAAACAGACTGCCTACCAGCGCTGGGAATTGCAATCCTTCGGCGACGCGCGCCCGAGCGTGGTGGCCCAGCGCGAACGCGAAGAAGCGGAAGTGCGCGCCGCCCTGGCCGCCGAAGCCGCCGCACAGGCGGAAGTCGCGCAAGCCGAATACGAGGCGGAACAAGTCCCTGCCCCGGAATACCCGACCGAAGAAGAACTGGCCGCCATCCGCGAGGAAGCGCGCCAGCAAGGCTATGATGCCGGCTTCAAGGCCGGCCATGACGATGGCGTTGCACAGGCCCTCGATGAAGCGCGCGCCGCGACCGAACAGGCCATTGCCCCGGTGCGCGAAATCGCCGACAACTTCAGCACTGCGCTGCGCGAAGCCGACCAGAACATCAGCAATGAAGTGCTGGAACTGGCGCTGCACCTGGCCAAGGGCATGATCAAGACTGCCTTGCGCGTGAAGCCGGAACTGATCCTGCCGATCGTGCGCGAGGCCATCGAATACCTGCCGGTGCTGCAGCAGCCTGCCCTGCTGATCCTGAATCCGGAGGACGCCGCCGTGGTGCGCGAGAGCATTGCGGAAGAACTCGACAAAGGCGGCTGGCGCGTGATCGACGACCCGACCATCGAACGCGGCGGCTGCAAGGTCGATACCGCCTCCAACCAGATCGATGCCACCGTGGCATCGCGCTGGCAGCGCCTGAGCCTGGCGCTCGGCAAAGACATCGACTGGGTCGACTGAGATGGGCGCCCCGGACCCACAAGTGCACGCGGGCCGCTGGCGTTCTTACCTGAACGATTGCGCCACGCTGGTCGATTTCGTCGAGCCGATGCAGGTGTCGGGCCGCGTGACGCGCGTGGCAGGCCTGGTGATGGAAGCGGTCGGCCTGCGCCTGGCCGTCGGCGCTGCCTGCACGGTGCCCCTGCCCTCCGGCGGCAAGGTCGAGGCCGAAGTGGTCGGCTTTGAAGGCGACAAGCTGTTCCTGATGCCGCAAAGCGATGTCGAAGGCATCATTCCCGGCACCCGCGTGTTCCCGGTCGAACAGAGCGTGCCGAAGCCAGGCACCGTCAACCACCCGCGGCGCCGCCCCAGCGACCGCGCACGGCACTTGCCGGTCGGCCCTGAACTCCTCGGCCGCGTGGTCGACGGCGCCGGCCGTCCACTCGACGGCCTGGGCCCGATCCAGACCAGCGATTCGGCGCCGATCAATGTGCGCCCCGCCAACCCGCTCGGCCGCGCACCGATTGTGGAAACGCTGGACGTCGGCGTGCGCTGCATCAATGCCATGCTGACCGTGGGACGCGGCCAGCGC
Organism: uncultured Duganella sp.; assembly: GCA_966077345.1. Lineage (GTDB taxonomy): Bacteria > Pseudomonadota > Gammaproteobacteria > Burkholderiales > Burkholderiaceae_D > Rugamonas. Next base: position 22,163 of record CBHREK010000025.1, on the reverse strand, counting down.
ATGGGCCTGTTCGCCGGTTCCGGCGTCGGCAAGTCTGTCCTGCTCGGCATGATGGCGCGCTACACCGAAGCCGACATCATCGTGGTCGGCCTGATCGGCGAGCGGGGACGTGAGGTGAAGGAATTCATCGAGCAGATCCTGGGCGAGGAAGGCTTGCGCCGTTCCGTCGTCGTGGCAGCGCCAGCGGACACGCCGCCGCTGATGCGCATGCAAGGCGCTGCCTATTCCACCGCGATTGCCGAGCACTTCCGCGACAAGGGCCAGAACGTGCTGCTGATCATGGATTCGCTGACCCGATACGCGATGGCGCAGCGCGAAATCGCCCTGGCCATTGGCGAGCCGCCAGCCACCAAGGGTTACCCGCCTTCCGTGTTTGCAAAATTGCCAGTGCTGGTGGAACGCGCCGGCAATGGCGAACTGGGTGGCGGCTCGATCACGGCTTTCTATACCGTACTGACCGAGGGCGACGACCAGCAGGACCCGATCGCCGACTCCGCGCGCGCGATCCTGGACGGCCACATCGTGCTGAACCGCCGCCTGGCCGAAGCCGGCCACTATCCGGCGATTGATATCGAACAGTCAATCAGCCGCGCCATGCATTCGATCACCTCGCACACCCACCAGAACCAGGCACGCCGGCTGAAACAGTTGTTTTCGCGCTACGAACGCAGCCGCGACCTGATTGCCGTCGGGGCGTACACGCCGGGCACCGATCCAGTGCTTGACCAGGCCATCAACCTGCACGATAAGATTGAACAATTCCTGCAGCAGCAAATTACGGAGCAGGTGAACATGCCCGAGAGCTTGGGGCAGTTAACCTCTCTATTCGACTGATTGGCGAATCTGGCCCTGCATATAATTGACCATCATGGCCTCTACCCAGCAACTTGAAACCCTGATCGACCTGGCGCAGCGCGAAACCGACGATGCGGCCAAACGCCTTGGCGCGGCCCTGAAAGCCGTGACGGAGGCGGAAGAGAAGCTGAACATGTTGATTGGCTACCGCGACGAGTACGGCCGCCGCTTCGATGCTTCGCAACAGCAAGGCATCACGCCCATGGCCTATCGCAATTTCCAGGCTTTCATGGAGAAACTGGATACCGCGATCATGGGCCAGCAGGAAGTGGTGCGTCATAGCAAAGCGCGCGGCGACAAAGAGAAGCAATTGTGGCAGGACGCTGAACGCAAGCGCATGTCGTATTCCACCTTGCGCGACCGGGCCGAAGCCCAGGAGCTCAAGAAGGAAGCCAAGCGCGACCAGAAGGCCATGGACGAACACGCCTCCCGCCAGGCATTTTTCAAACGCTAGACCGATTCGATCATGCAAACCCAGACTGTCCAGAACTCCCCTCTTCTTTCCGGCAATTCGGCTGGCAGCCGTTCGTCCAATGCCGCGCAGGAAGACCAGCAGTTCGCACAGGCCCTGAACAACCAGATCGAACGCCAGGCCAAGGCCTTGCCGCCATCGTTGCAGCCGCAAGCGAATGCCGCTGCGCGCCGCGCCGAAGCGCCCAAGCCTGCTGCGCAGCAGGCCAGCCAGCAACCGAAACCGGCACCGACCGCACCAGCGCCAGCCAACAAGCCGGCCACGCAAGCGCAGGCGCCAGCCAAAGCCCAGCAAGGCGAACAGGCAAACCAGGCCAATAATGCCGCCGCGCCTGCAGACGCGCAGCCGGCACCGGCCGACGCGGCATCTGCCAGCACGTCCACTGCCGCCAATGCCACCAGCAGCGCCGGCGCGGCCAGCGACGAAACCGAAAGCCAGCAAGCCGCCAACGACGCCGTCGCCGACATGCTGGCCATGATCCAGGGCCTCGCCCAGCCAACTGCGGCCGACGCTGCCACTGCAGCGAGCGCGGCAGCCGCTGCGGCCGCCGCCGCGTCCAGCAAAGACGGCCGGGCCACCGAGGCCGAACTGGCCAGCGACGCCGTCCTGTCCGGCAAAGGCGGCAGGAGCGGCATTGCCGACCGCCTGCCGGCGGAAGGCATGGCCATCGATCAGGAGGCGCTGCTGGCAGCGAAAGCTGCGGCAGAAGGCGCCGGCAAAGCACAGGATCCATCCCTGGCAGACGTTTTGGCGAAGGCACGCCACAGCGCAGCCGCCGAAGCCGGCGACGCCGGTGCATCGTCCGCAGCTACCGGCGGCAGCGACAAAGCCACCGCCCAACCGCGCACCGATTTCCAGGCCGCCCTGCAGCAAGCCAGCGCCGACGCCGGCAAAGCCGCCGACGCAGCCGTGCTCGAGGCCAGGCACGCGATCCAGCCGCAGGCAAGCGCCCTGCAGGCAGCCGCGACCGCACTGGCACCGGCAGGCGCCGCGAATGCACAAGCCGCCCAGGCCCTGGCCAGCAACCAGCTGCACGCCCGCGTCGGCAGCCAGGGCTGGGACCACCAACTGGGCCAGAAAGTGGTATGGATGGTCAATGGCGGCGAACAGAGCGCCACCCTGACCCTGAACCCGCCCGACCTCGGCCCGCTGCAAGTGGTGCTGAGCGTCTCCAATGACCAGGCCAGCGTCGCCTTCACTGCGGCCCAGCCGGAAGTGCGTGAAGCGCTCGAACAGGCGCTGCCGAAACTGCGCGAAACCATGGGCGAAGCCGGCATCACGCTGGGCGACACCAGCGTTTCCTCCGGCAGCCAGGAGCAGCAGCAAGCCTTCGCTGAAATGGCAGCCGCCGGCCGTGGCCGCGGCGTCGCCAATGGCCAGAATGACAACACGGAAAACGCCCCGCAGGCCGCTCCTCAAGTGCGCCGCAGCGTGCTCAGCGCCGTCGATACTTTTGCCTAAGGCAGAGATAGCCCTGCTTCCTGCCTCTTTTCGGCGCATCGCTCCCCGAAAGCTTTCGCGATAATGACATAATGGCGTCATGATCCAACTCTTGCATCCAAGGCAGCAGAATTGAAAGCGAATCCAAAAATGAAGGCTGATGCTAAGGCAGAAGCAGCACCGCCGGCAGGCGGCGGAAAGAAGAAGCTGATCATCATCCTGGCAGCGGTACTGGTGCTCGCACTGGCCGGCGGCGCCGGGGCGTGGTTCATGCTGCATAGCGATAGCGGCGACGAACATTCTGAAGAAGCCAAGCCGAACAAGAAAGCCAAGAAGCCGGCCAAGAAAGCCGGCCCGCCGGTATATATCCCGGTGGACCAGTTCACGGTCAACCTGCAGCCGGAAAATGGCGACCAGTACCTGCAACTGGCGATCACGCTGCAGGCTGCCAGCCTGGAAGAGTCCGAGGTCATCAAGACCAATATGCCGAAGGTGCGCAGCCGTATCCTGCTGCTGCTGTCGAGCAAGCACGCATCCGAGATCAACACCCCGGAAGGCAAGCAGCAATTGAGCAAGGACATCATGGAAGCGGTCAACCTGCCGTTTGAAAACGGCGGCGAGGCGCAGGAAGTTTCCGAAGTATTGTTTACCGCATTCATCATCCAGTAAGGCCCGGGTGAAGCATGGCTGATAATTTTCTCTCCCAGGAAGAAGTCGATGCCCTCCTGAAGGGCGTCAACGGCGACCAGGACGACGTTGCTGCGCCGGAGGAGACCTCGGGTGTCCGGACTTACAACCTGGCGACGCAGGAGCGCATCGTCCGGGGCCGTATGCCGACCCTGGAAATTATCAACGAACGTTTCGCGCGCCTGCTGCGCGTGGGCCTGTTCAACTTCCTGCGCCGCAGCGCGGAAGTGTCGGTCGGCTCGGTGCGCGTGTCCAAGTATTCGGAGTTCATCCGCAACCTGGTGGTGCCGACCAACCTCAACCTGGTGCACATGAAGCCGCTGCGCGGCACGGCCCTGATGGTGTTCGACCCGGGCCTGGTGTTCCTGCTGGTCGACAACCTGTTCGGCGGCGACGGCCGCTTCCACACCCGCGTGGAAGGCCGCGACTTTACCCAGACCGAGCAGCGCATCATCCTGCGCATCCTCGACATCGTGTTCGAGGCCTATACCAAATCGTGGGAACCGGTGTACCCGGTGGAGTTCGAGTACATCCGTTCCGAAATGAATACGCAGTTCGCCAACATCGCCACCCCGAACGAGGTGGTGGTGGCGTCGACCTTCACCATCGAACTCGGTTCGGTGTCGGGCCAGATCCACTTCTGCATGCCCTACTCGATGATCGAGCCGATCCGCGACGCGCTGACCTCCTCGCTGCAGGGCGAAGCGCTGGAAGTGGACAAGCGCTGGATCCGCCTGATGACGCAGCAGATCCAGATCGCCGAAGTGGAACTGGTGGCCAAGCTCGGCACCGCCAAGGTCAACTTCGACGAAATCCTGAACATGAAGGTCGGCGACGTGATCCCGCTGACCATCCCGGAAACCATCGAGGCGACCGTGGATGGCGTGCCTGTGCTCGACTGCACCTACGGGGTGTTGAACGGGCAATACGCATTGAAAGTGGAGAAACTGCTGGCAAACGCGGATAATATGAAATAAAGCTAGGAGAGAAACATGGCGGATAATCAAGACGACGATACAAGCATGGATGACGATTGGGGCGCCGCGATTGCCGAGCAGGCCGCTGCCGAGGCTGCTGCCATGCAGAACCAGGCCGCCACTGCCGCCGTGTTCAAGGATTTTTCCAAGCAGCCCAACAAGACCGAAACCCATAACGATATCGACTTCATCCTCGATATCCCGGTCCAGCTGACCGTGGAATTGGGCCGCACCAAGATCGCCATCAAGAACCTGCTGCAACTGGCGCAGGGCTCGGTGGTGGAACTGGACGGCCTGGCCGGCGAACCGATGGACGTGCTGGTCAATGGCTGCCTGATCGCGCAAGGCGAGGTGGTGGTGGTGAACGACAAGTTCGGTATCCGCCTGACTGATATCATCACGCCTTCCGAACGCATCCGAAAACTGAATAAATGACGCATGCCTTTCGCCTGCTGCGGCCGCTAACCATCGCGGCCGCCCTCTGCCTCGCCGGCGCTCCCGCCCTGGCGCAGCAAGCCCCCGCCCCCGATACCATTTCGACCAGCTCGCAAGCTGCCCCGGCCAACGCCGCCAGCCCGCTTGCGCCTGGCGCCGAACAGCCGGCCGCGCCGGCCGCGGCCGTTACGGCCCCGGCCGCGACGCCCGAACAGCAGGCAGCCCTGGCCGGCGCGCGCGCCGCCAACACCCAGGCCCCGGGCAATGCGCTGGCCGCGCAAGCGCCGTCCGCTGCCGGTTCGCTGGTGCAAACCATCCTGTCGCTGGGCTTCGTCATCGCCCTGCTGGTTGGCCTGGCCTGGCTGCTGAAGCGCTTCGGGCCGAAGCACATCACCGGCGGTACCAAGGTCAAGCTGGTGGGCGCACTGAGCGTCGGCGCCCGCGAACGCATCCTCGTGGTGGAAGTCGGCGACCAGTGGATTGTGGTCGGCGCTTCGCCCGGACGCATGAATGCCCTGGCCACCATGCCGCGCCAGGAAGTCGACGAGTCCGAACTGGCCGGCACGCAAACGGTGCCGGGCGCGAACTTCGCCGAGTGGTTCAAACAGACGATCGAAAAGCGCAATGGCAAATAAACGCGCCCTGTGCCTGGCTGCCGGCGCCGCGCTCGTCCTGCCGCTGATCGCAGCCGCCGAACCGACCATCCCGGCTTTCACCAGCACGCCCGCAGCGGGCGGCGGCACCAATTACGGGCTGACGCTGCAGACGCTGATCCTGATGACGGCGCTGACCTTCATCCCGGCGGCGCTGCTGATGATGACCGGCTTCACCCGCATCGTGATCGTGCTGTCGCTGCTGCGCCAGGCGCTCGGCACGCAGTCGGCGCCGCCCAACCAGGTCATCATCGGCCTGTCGCTGTTCCTGACCTTCTTCGTCATGAGCCCGGTGTTCGACAAGATTTACACCGATGCCTGGGTGCCGCTGCAGGACAACAAGATCACCATGCAGCAGGCCATGGAGCGCTCGGCCGCGCCGCTGAAGACCTTCATGCTGAAGCAGACGCGCCAGTCCGACCTGGCCCTGTTCGTCAAGATTTCGCGCAGCCAGGAACTGCAGGGGCCGGAAGACGTGCCGCTCAAGATACTGGTGCCGGCCTTCATCACCTCCGAGCTGAAGACCGCCTTCCAGATCGGCTTTGCCATCTTCATCCCCTTCCTCATCATCGACATGGTGGTGGCGTCGGTGCTGATGTCGATGGGTATGATGATGATGTCGCCCGCCGTGATTTCGCTGCCGTTCAAGCTGATGCTGTTCGTGCTGGTCGATGGCTGGCAATTGCTGCTGGGTTCGCTGTCCCAGAGCTTCTATTAGGGAGGCTGGCGATGACGCCTGAAACAGTCATGACCATGGGTCGCCAGGCCATGGAAGTCACGCTGATGGTGGCTGCTCCGCTGCTCCTCGTGGCGCTGCTGATCGGCCTGGTAGTCTCGATCTTCCAGGCCGCGACCCAGATCAACGAAGCGACCCTGTCCTTCATCCCGAAGCTGGTGGGCGTGTTCGTCACCCTGGTGGTGGCGGGACCGTGGATGATTTCCGTGATGGTCGACTACATGCGCCAGGTGCTGACCGGCATCCCATCGCTGGTCTCGTGACCAATGCTGGTCGTCACCGCCGCTGAACTCAATACCTGGATCGCTGCCCTGCTATGGCCGGCGGCCCGCATCCTGTCGCTGATCGCAGCCTCCCCCATCTTCGGCAATGCCCGCATCCCGCAGAACGTCAAGCTCGCACTGGGCGTGCTGATCGCGATGGTGGTGGCGCCAGCCGTTCCGGCCATGCCGGCGCTCGATCCGGCCGGCTGGGCAGGCCTGTCGGTGCTGGGACGCGAAATCGTGATCGGCGCCGGCATGGGTTTCGCCATGCGGCTGGTGTTTGCGGCGGTGGAAATGGCGGGCGAGATTTCCAGCCTGACCATGGGCCTTGGCTTCGCCAGCTTCTTCGATCCGATGTCGCAGGGCCGCTCCTCGGCGGTATCGCAATTCCTGGTGTGGGTTGTGACGCTGGCGGTGCTGGCGGTGAACGCCCACCTGGTGCTGATCGAGGCGCTGGCGGAAAGCTTCTACACGCTGCCGGTAGCCGCCATCTCCTTCCATAACAATGGCTTCTGGGAACTCGCGTTGTGGGGCTCGAAGATCTTCACGGCCGGCCTGCAGCTGTCGCTGCCGATTGTCGCGGCCCTGCTGATTACCAACGTCGCGCTGGGCATCCTGACGCGCGCCGCGCCGCAACTGAACCTGTTCGGCATCGGCTTTCCTATCACGCTCGGCGTAGGCTTCCTAACGCTGACCATGACCCTGCCCTACATGAGCATGCCGATCCAGGTGCTGGTCAACGAGGGCATAGAAAAAGCGCGGCAATTGCCGCGCGAGTGGGATAGCCGGAGGATAAAGCCTCAGATCAAGTTGAACAACGACAAACCGGCCAGTGCCTTGTAGGATTTCTGCGCTGCTTCCAGCGTGGTTTGCTGCTGCGTGAAACGGGAAATGGCTTCCACCGGGTCCAGGTCGACCAGGTCGGACAACTGGTTCGCATATTGCAGGTTCAGGTCGTCGCCAGCGCTGTCGAGGTGATCCAGCTCGCTCAGGCGGGCACCGACCGATGCGCGTACCGACAGCACGTTGTCCAGCGAGTTGGTAATGTTCTGGTTGGCCAGGTTCAGCGCGTTCGTCAATGCCGTACCTGCCTGCGGCGTACCGCTCGGGCCGCGCAGTGCGGCGATCAGGGTAGTCATGGTTTCGAATACCGACTGGTTCTTGCTCGGGTCAACGTTGAACACGTCGCCATTGGCCGGTGCCCCGGTGATATCCATCTGGATGCCGTCGAAAGCAATCGGCTGGCCCGACACGTACGGCACGTTCGATGCGACTGCGGTGCCGGCAGTGACGTCATTCACCGTATAGGTGGTCACGGCCGGCGTGCCCGTGACCGTGAAGTTAAGCGTGTAGTTGTGGCCGGTTACTGCCGACGGCGTTTTCACCACGCCCGGCGAAATGATGCCGGTGCCGCCGCGCGTGTAGTTGTTCGGGTCGACGCTGGTCTGGAAAGTACCGTTGCCGGTGATATTGCTTTCGAAGATGGCCGAGCCAGTCTCGCTGGTGGCCAGTTTGCGCGACGAGGCTACCTGCAGTTCGCGCTGGCCCTGGTCGCCGTTGTAGGTGGCCCCGGTGGCGGAACGGGTAAATGGCTGGATGTCGCTCTTATAGCCCGAGAAGAGGTAAGCGCCGGTACCATCGGTGGCATTGGCCTGGCCCAGCAAGTCTTCTAGCCGGCCCTCGAGCTCCTTCGCCAGCGCTTCGCGGTCGGCCAGCGTGAAGCCGGGGTTGCCGGCGGCGACGATCTTGCTCTTCACTTCCTGCAGCAGGTCGTCGGTGTTCGCCAGCGTATTGTCCACCAGCGACAGCGAAGAATTTGCATTGCTGCGATTGGTGACGTACTGCGTGTTCATTTCCTTGGACTGCGACACTTCCAGCGCACGGGCCGAAGCGACCGGATCGTCCGACGGTGTCACGACGCGCCTCATGGTCGACAGCTGCATTTGCGTCTTCTGCAGTTGCGCCTGCAGCGTGTTCAGCTGGCTGACGCCGTTTTCATAAATCGTCCGGGTGGCAATACGCATGACCATGATGCTATTCCTTCAAAAATCTCAATTGCCCAGCGACAGCAGGGTATCAAACAGTTCGCTTGCCACCTGGATGACCTTGCCAGAGGCCTGGTAGGCCTGCTGGTAGCGCAGCAAGTTGGATGCTTCTTCGTCCAGGTTCACGCCAGACACCGAATCGCGCGCGGCCTGGGCCTGCTCCACGGTGGTGTCGGCCGCCGCACCGGCGATCTGCACTTCACGCGTCTTGTTGCCAACAAAGTTGACCATCTGCGCGTAGCTGGCCTGGAAGGTGGCGTGGCCATCGTCCAGGATGTTCTTCGTTTGCAGGCCTGCCAGCAGCACGCCATTGCGCGCGTCACCAACGCCGCTGCCGGGCGAAATGGTGAATTTGTCGTTGTTGGCCGGGTTGCCGGTGATCTCGATTTCGATCCCCTGGAAGGTCATCTTGGCGCCAGCGGTGTACGGCACTGGCGTACCGGCCGGATAGTTCGTGGTGACGCCATTGACGGTGACGTCCACCGCAGTCGGGAAGCCGCTCAGCTCGTTGGTCGCACTGTTGTAAGTCAGCGTGACGGGTGCCGCCAGCTGGTTGCCAGGCAACAGGTAGTTCGAGTTCACCGCGCCGGCGCTGATCTTGCCGCTGCCTGTATTGGCGGTCGGTACCGAGGTGCTGATCGGCGCACCCAGCGCAATCTTGTTGCGGTCCTTCAGCTCGACACCAAAGTCCTGCGCCGCGTTGTAGGTCGGGCGCACCAGGAAGTGGTCGGGGCCGCCCGCGGCACCGGTGATCGAGAACGCTACGCCATCGATCACTTGCGGCTGGGTTTGCGGATACGGCGCGATGGTGGTGGTCACGCCATCGCTGGCGCGCGTCACGATGAAGTCAGTGCCGTTGTAGTTGATGTCGTAATCGGACGTGGTTAGTTTGGCCGCGTCGACCACCACTGCATCGATCTTCACGGTGCTCGATGGCGAGTTGCGCGTGTCGTAGCCGACGTAGGCGTGGATATCCTTGAAGAAGTTGCCGCCCAGGTTGCCTTCCAGGTCGATGCCCAGCTTGTGCTGGTCGTTGAAGGCATCGGCCAGGCCGGCAGCGATCTTGCCGAGGTTGGCGTTTGCCACGTCCAGGCCGCTATTGCGGAAATCGATCAGGCCGCCCAACTGGCCGCCGGTAAGCACGCTGTCCGGCAATTGCGAGAAGGTGCCGCCCTGGGTCCGGTAGCCGACCACGATGCGCTCCGGGTCCGAAGGCGATGGTGCGGTCGCCAGTTCCTGGCTGCGGTTGCCGATCACCAGCGGCTGGCCGGTGCCGAACGATACGTTCAGCATATTGTTCTCGGCCGGCATGACGGTGACCTTGACCTGCTTGTTCATCTCGGCGATCAGGGCGTCGCGCTGGTCCATCAGGTCGCTCGGCAGGGCCGATGGATCGACCGACAGGCCGGCAATCGTATTGTTCATCTCGGCGATACGGCGCGCAAAGGAATTGATCTCGTTGACGCTGGCGGCGACACCGGTGTTGACGCCTTCGTTCAATTCCTTCATTCGGCTCGACAGGCCGTTAAAACGCGAAGCCAGCGATTCGGCAGCGGACAGCATGGCCTGGCGCGCCGCGGTCGACTGCGGGTTCGAGTTGGCGTTCTGCACGCCGCTGAAGAAGCTCTGCAGTGCCGGGCCCAGGCCGACCGTGGTATCGGCCAGCAGGTTGTCGATCTGGCTGACCTGGTTGAAATAGGTGTCGAGCTGGGCCTGGTTGGTTTGGGCGCCCAGCAGTTGGCGGTTCAGGAAGTCGTCATAGACGCGCTTGATCTGAGCCACCTCGGTGCCGGTGCCGAGAAAACCTTCGCCGGTCTGGATCGGCTGCGTGGTGCTCTGCACCACCACCTGCCGGTTATAGCCGAGCACGTTGGCGTTGGTAATGTTGTGCCCAGTGGTGGCCAGGCCCGTCTGGGCAGCCAACAAACCACTTTTACCGATGCTGAGTAAGGACATTTTGATAATTACCTTCGCTAGATATTCAGTTTACGGCACATCCGGACAAAACTTGATGTTCGTCAGGCAAGAGTGCGCTTGATAATGCCGGCCAGCTTGGTGGCATAGTTGGGATCGGTGGCGTAGCCGGCGCGCTGCAAGCCCCTGGCGAAGCCGGCGGCATCGGTGCCATTGGCCGCCGCCAGCGCTTTTTCATAGCGCGGATTGCTGCTCAGCAGGCGAGCGTAGTCCTTGAAACTATCCGCATAGCTGTCATAGGCACGGAATTTCTCGACGCGGGTCTGGGCTTTGCCATTGATGTATTCGGTTGTAGCCGTTTCGACAACACGGCCCTTCCAGTCCGGCCCGGCCTTGATGCCGAACAGGTTGTGGCTGTTGCTGCCGTCGCGGCCCTTGATTTCGCGGCGGCCCCAGCCGGTTTCCAGTGCGGCCTGGCCGAGCATGAACTTGGCCGGGATGCCGGAAGCGCGGCTGGCTTCTTCGGCGTGGCTGGCAAGCTTGTCCTGGAAGCTGCGCACATGGGCTGGCTTGTCGCCGGCCGCTGCCGTGCTGGTCGCCGCCTTGGACATGGCCGCCGCCCCGCCGCTGGCCTCGATCGAGCGCTGCAGTTTGGCCTGCTCCATCAGGGCACGCGTCATGGCCGGGTCGGTCGGCACGCCATCCACCGGCGGCAAGGTCTTCGACAGCTGGCGCACCAGCACGTCGGCCAGGCCCAGGCCTTTCTTGGCAATGTCCTGGCTGGTCTGCTGGTCGAGCATGGTGGTGAACATCTTGGTTTGCTGGTTGTCCATCAAACCGTCTTGCGGCGTCGCATCGCGCATGCTCTTCATCATCATGTTGACGAACATGGCCTCGAACTGGGTGGCCGCGGTTTTCAGCGCCTCCGGCGAACCGGCACGGGCCGACTGGCGCAGCTCGGACATGCCCTTGGTGTCGATGGCAAGGTTGGAGCTCAGGTCGGCGGAAGCGGTACGCGGGATCATGACGGCGTCCTCAGATGATTTCCAGTTCGGCGCGCAGCGAACCCGCTGCCTTCATCGCCTGCAGGATGGCCAGCAAGTCTTGCGGCGAAGCGCCAATGGCATTGAGGGCTTTCACCACGTCGGCCAGCGACGCACCGCCCTTCAACATGATGACCTTGCCGGTGTCTTTCTTGATGTCGACACTGCCCTGCTGGGATACCACGGTCTGGCCGCCGCTGAGTGGATTCGGCTGGCTGACCTGGGTGTCGGCACTAACCGATACTGACAGGTTGCCGTGCGAAATGGCGCACGTCTCGAGCGTAACTTCCTGGTTCATCACCACCGACCCGGTGCGGGCGTTCATGATGACTTTCGCGGCCTGGCGCGCCGGGCGCACGTCCATGCTTTCCAGCTCGCCGATAAAGGCCACCCGCGCATCGCTCGACGATGGCGCAGTGACGCGAATGGTGCGGCCATCCTGCGCATAGGCCACGCCGGCGCCGTATTTGTCGTTGATGGCGTTGACCACGCGGCTGGCGGTGGCGAAGTCAGTGTTGTTCAGTTCAAGGCGGATCTGGTTGCCGTCGCCCAGCGTGGTCGGCACCGCGCGTTCCACCGTGGCGCCGCCGGAAATGCGGCCGACCGACAGGTGGTTGACGACGACAGCGGCACCGCCGCCCGGCGCCTGCGCACCAACGCCGCCCACCAGCACATTGCCTTGTGCCATGCCATACACCTGGCCGTCGGCGCCTTTCAGTGGCGTCATCAGCAGCGTGCCTCCGCGCAGCGATTTGGCGTTACCCATCGACGACACGGTGACGTCGATCTGCTGGCCCGGTTGCGCGAACGCCGGCAAGTTGGTAGTGACCATCACGGCCGCCACGTTCTTCAATTGCAGCGTGGTGCCGGGCGGCAGCGCCACCCCCATCGACTGCAGCATGGAAGCCACCGATTGCACGGTGAACGGGGTTTGCGTGGTCTGGTCGCCGGAGCCGTCAAGGCCGACCACCAGGCCGTAACCCATCAACTGGTTCTGGCGCACGCCGGCAACGCTGGCCAGGTCCTTCAGGCGTTCAGCCTGCACGGCTGGCGCCAGCAACAAGGCCGCGCAGAGAGTGAGGAGTTTGAAATTCTTCATGATCAGAATGGCAGCAGGCTGAGGAAGAAGCGCGACAGCATCGACTGCACTTCAGCGCCATCGATATTGCTCTTGGTGCGGTACTCGACGCGGGCGTCGGCAATCGAGGTCGAGGGCACCGAATTGCCGTTGATCGAATCCGGATTCACCATGCCGGAAATGCGGATGTATTCGGTGGCCTTGTTCATGCCGACCTGCTTTTCGCCGGCGATGATCAGGTTACCGTTCGACAGCACTTCGACCACCGTGGCGCCAATGGTGCCGCGGAAGCTGTTGCTGAGGGTCTGGCTGTCGGCATCGGCGAACTTGTTGTCGGCACTGGTGGCGACGTTGGTGCCAAAGCGGTTCTGCAGCACGCCAGGAATGCCGAAGTTCACACTGCCGGATTTGCTGCCGGCGCTGGCGCCATTCTTGACGGCGGAGGTGCTTTCGGTGATGACGACATTGATCACGTCGCCCACATGGCGCGCGCGGCGATCCTCGAAGGCCGGGCGGAAGCTGCTGGCCTGGTAAATCGCGCCATTATTCTGCGCCACCGGCGGATATGGCGGCGGCAGAGGACGGGCGCTGGTCGGACCGTTGACGATCGAGGTTGGCGCGCCTGCGCAGGCAGACAGCAGCGCGGCAACGATGATGGTGGCGGCAAGACGGATACGCATGGCGGGCTCGCTCTATTACAGTTGCGACAGGCGCTGCAGCATCTGGTCGGAGGTGGTGATCGCCTTCGAATTGATCTCGTAGGCGCGCTGGGTCTGGATCATGTTTACCATTTCCTCGACCACGTTGACGTTCGAAGTTTCCACATAACCCTGCAGGATCACGCCGGTGCCGTTGGTGCCCGGCTGGTTCTGCGTGGCGGCGCCGGAAGAACCGGTTTCCACATACAGGTTTTCCCCCTTCGACTCCAGGCCGGTCGGGTTGATGAAGGTCGCCAACTGGATAGCGCCGATCTGCTGCGGGGCAGCCTGGCCCGGCAGGGTGACCGACACGATGCCGTCGCGGCCAACCGTGATGCTGGTGGCATTGATCGGGATCGTGATGGCTGGCTGCAGCACGAAGCCGCTCGAAGTCACCATCTGGCCATTGTTATCGCGCTGGAAGGAGCCGTCGCGGGTATAGGCTGTGGTGCCGTCCGGCAGCAGCACGGGGAAGAAGCCGTTGCCGTTGACCATCAGGTCCTTGTCATTGCCGGTCGACTGCGGGTTGCCCTGGGTATGGATGCGCTCGATGGAGACCGGGCGCACGCCGGTACCGATCTGCATGCCCGAGGGGAGCTGGGTCTGCTGCGAAGAGGCAGCGCCCGGCTGGCGGATGTTCTGGTACAGCAGGTCCTCAAAGACCGCGCGCGACTTCTTGAAGCCGTTGGTGCTCACGTTCGCCAGGTTATTGGACACCACGTCCATCTGGGTCTGCTGCGCTTCCATGCCAGTCTTGGCAATCCACAGTGATCGAATCATTTGCCTGCTCCAAAAACGGTTTTCCTATGCAGGCATTATCCGGGAGCAATGGTCAAGTCAAAGCCCCGATCTGGCCGGTTTTCCCCCGCCTATTCAAGCGTGTGGCAGGAATTGTTCAGCTCTGTTATTGTTTGCGATTTGCTAATTGTTGCCATAAAGACAGAAATATGAGGACTGAACTCCTGTCCCAGGCGTATGCCGCCCTCGCCCAGTTCACGAGCGAGAGCCGGCTGTACGAGCTTACGTTGGAAAAAGACGAGGATTATGGCGCTGGCGGCTTGCTGGTCGAAGCCTTCCTCGCCGACGATTGCCTGCAAGAAATCGCCACCCGCGACGTCATCGCCCTATCGACCAGCGCCACCATCGAGCCTTCCAGCCTGCTGGGCCAGCGCGCCAGCTTGCAGGCCAGCTTGGCCGACGGCAGCCGCACCGCCTTCCATGGCTATATAAGTCATGTCGCCATGCTGGGCAGCGAAGGCGGCTTCGCCCGCTATCGCCTGCACATGTCGTCCTGGCTGTGGCTTGCCACGCAGTCGCGCAACAGCCGAGTATGGCAGGAGAAAGGAGTGGCCGACATCGTCGACGAAGTGTTCTCCGGCTTCGCCCCCTACGCCAAATGGCAATGGAGCGACGATGCCAGCACCCTGCTCGACTCGATTCCTGTGCGCAGCTACTGCTGCCAGTACCGCGAATCCGACTATGATTTCGTGCGCCGCCTGCTGACGGAAGAAGGCGTCGCCTGGCGCTTCGAAGACGGCGAAGAGGAACAGACCCTGGTGCTGTTCGCCGACAGCAGCCAGCAATCGGCCACGCCGGAAGACGCCAGCAGTGCCGCCGGCCATGGCCTGCGCTATCACGCCGCCCGTGCTGGTGAAGAATTCGACACCATCCAGTCCCTGCAGACCATGCGTCAACTGGTTAGCGGTGCACTGGCTGTCCTGAGTTATGACTACAAGGCCAAAGCCGCCGTCAGCGCCACTGTTCCCACGCGCGTGAACGACCTCGGCAAGAACGCCTACCAGCCGGAGAGCTACGATTACCCCGGCCAGTACTTCTACGGCGACAGCTCCGAAGCCGAACGCTACGCCACGCTGCACATGCAGCTGCACGAAGCGCGCAGCCAGCAATGCCAGGGCCGCTCCACCGTGCGTACGCTGCGCGCCGGCACCCGCTTCACGATGACGCAAGGCGCCCTGCTCTCCAGCGACAACGGCGCAGACTATGTCGCCTTGCGCGTTCTGGGCGTCGGCGTCAACAACCTGCCGATTGCCGCCAAGCGCGGCCTGGCAGAACTGTTCGGCCCGATTCCCGAGCTTCTGGAAGCACTGGCGGAGCAAACGCGCGACCTGCCCGAAGACTTCAGCACCACGGTGGAAAAGGCATCCGCCAGCGGCTATGCCAACAGCTTTGCGGCCTTGGCGGCGAATGTCCCATGGCGCCCGGCGCACCATGGTGGCGAAGGCCGGCAGCACGCCAAGCCAACCGCACTCGGCTCCCAGAGCGCAATTGTGGTCGGCGAAGATGGCCAGGACATGCCTCAGGGCGCCAATGAAATCCACTGCGACCGTCTGGGCCGGGTGCGGATCCGCTTCCACTGGCAGGGCTCCGCCGACGCCACATGCTGGGTGCGCGTCGCGCAACGCTCGGCCGGCGGCGGCATGGGCAGCCAGTTCCTGCCGCGCATCGGACAGGAAGTACTGGTGCAGTTCATCGAGAACGACATCGACCGGCCGATCATCGTCGGCGCCCTTTACAACGGCCAGGGCGAAAGCGGCATCGCGCCAACGCCTGGCGGCGCCACCGCGCAGGAAGCATCCGACCATTTCAGCCAGGCCCACGACCATGCCACCTCGGCGCAGGGCAACCTGGTAGGCGGCAATAGCCCGGTATGGCACGGCGCCGGCGGCGGCAGCGGCGCCCACCGCAACGCATCCGCGATGTGGGGTGTGCGCAGCAAGGAATTCGGCGGCAGCGGCTACAACCAGCTCATGTTCGACGACACCGACAACCAGGGCCGCGTGCAACTGCGCACGACCTTGGCCGCCACGGAACTGAACCTGGGCCACCTGGTCCACAACACCGACAACTACCGCGGCAGCCTGCGCGGACAAGGCGCGGAACTGCGCACCGATGCCTATGGCGCGGTGCGCGCCGGTGCAGGCCTGCTGGTTACCAGCTACAAGATCACGCATGGGGCCTCACAGCGCGAACCGGTGGGCGACAACACAGCAGGCATCGCGATGATGAAGCAGGCTGTCAAGCTGGGTGAGACCTTTAGCGACGTCGCCGTAAAGCATGGCACTGTAGGCCTCGCCTCCCACATGGGCGCACACAAAGCCAATGCCAGCATGCTCGATGAAAAGGAAGCGCCACTGAAATCGATGTTGGCCGCCGTCTCCGGCATGGTTGGCGACGCCAGCCTCGATGCCGCGCAAGCTGATGCAGGAGAGCGCAAGTCTGACGCTAGCGCAGGAAAATTGCCGCATAGCGTCGATCCGATCATTGCATTTACCGCCAAGGACGGCTTGTCAATGAGTGCGGCGCGCGACCTGCAAATGGCCGCAGGCGAAACCGCAACCGTGATGAGCGGCGCCGACACGCAAGTGGCTACCGGCAGCCAGATGCGTATCCATACACAGCAAGCGATCGGCATGCTGGGTGGTGCAGTGAATCCAGGCGAGCAAGACATCGGCGTGCAGGTCGTCGCCGCACGCGACCCTATCGACGTGCAGGCGCAGGCTGGAGCAATGTTGGTGCAGGCACGCGATGTGATCAACGTAAAAAGCTCCAACGCCCATATCGATTGGGCTGCCGCGAAAAAGATCAGCCTCTCCACAGTTGGCGGAGCAAACATCACCATTGATGGCGGCAACATAACGGTGCAGTGCCCTGGCAAGATCGAAATCAAGGCGGGCAAAAAGTCCTTTATCGGCCCTGCAAAAATTGATTATCCGATGCCCCAACTGCCAACCAGTATCTGCAAGCCCTGCCTGCTGGCTGCGCTCCGAAGCGGCAGCCCATTCATTGCGCCAGCGGCGGCATGAGGTAGGCAATGTATTTTGCAGTCAACCCAACTTCGCCGACGTTACCTGCGCAGATAGCGCAGGAGATTGAATCGTTGCGGACGCAGCATGAAGACGCGCCATTTCACGTGATAGCACTTGTGGATGGCGCTTTCGATGAACAATTCTTCAAATCCTATCCACGAAGCCGCTGGCCACGTCATTCGCTTTACGCGAACACGTCACTGCAATCCCTTGGAGCCGCAGCTCCACAGCTAACCACATTCAATGGCAAGCCTGATGGGCTCTCGAAGTGGCTAGAGAATCTTTTCTCTGAGTGCACTGGAAAGCCCATGCTCAGCATCATCGCAAGCGCAATCGATGCCGAATTACTGCAGCAGCACCTCCTCCCATACCTCGTTTGCCGAACGGAAGACACCGTTGAATGGCCTGTGCGCTGGGGCGACACACGCATCTTACCGGGCTTGATGGACGTGTTGTCTCACGTTCAGAAGGAGCATCTGCTTAGTCCGATTTATCGCCTGTGGACTGCGAATCGAGAAGGTGGTGAGTTGACATGGCACGGTGCCGGAACGCCGACTCCGCTGCCTGCAGAATTCGATAAGTTGCCCATGGAAGACGCTGCTTTTGCAGCATTAGTCGACTTATCTGAACCGGACTCGATTTTAAGCAGCATCTACGACAGCCAACCTGATGTCTTGCGCGCCCACGATCCCGTCAAAGCGTTTGGAGCAGTGTCACGTCACCTAAAGGTAGCGTCTTCTCATCGCATTGAAGCTGCAAAGGCCCGGTACCACTTCAGCGTCTTATCCCTAATTCTTTGGGATGAATTCACAAAGCATCCCGCAATGGCGACAACGCTAAGTCGCGCGCTGAATGGGGGCGAGTATTTTGAAGAAATTTCCAAGCTACCTGCGAGTTTCTGGGATGCGGCGGAAGAAAGCCGCCCAACGCATTCAACCGATTAATGAAAGGAACCATCTTGAATTATCTAATTGTGCTTTGTGCTGGACTACTGATGGCATGCTCAACACAGCCCAAGCGAGACGAATCGAAATACGGTGCCAGTGTAGGGATCGTTAACCACACCGAAAAATATATCGATTCTGCGTCTGTGAACGGTGCTGGAGGGGCAAATATGGGTGCATGGGGGGCTGGCATAGGCAACGTTTGTTGCGCATCCGTTCCTAGGAAATGGTATCCCGGAATGAATGTCCTTGTCCGTTGGGATATGCCTGAGGGAAGCAAACATTTTTACAAGGAGAAGATGGTCGAAGTGGAAAAGTATGATGAGCCTGGAACCATCTATCTGCATTTCTTCCCTAACGATCAAGTAAGAGTAGTTGTTTCCCAATATGCTGGCTGGAGTCCAATGCACCCGATCAAGGCTCCAGAAGAACCCGCCGCACACCCAGTTCAGCCGCAATAAACATGACCCAAACCACCATCGAAGCAACGCCAAACAAGGCCCCATTTCCCGTTAGTTCTTTTTTGCAGCCTGCGAAAAATGAGCTGTCGAAAATTGCTGCTGCATGCGCCACACCCAACGAGAAACCATGCACGATCCCGCTCCATATTGCCATGTTCTTTGATGGTACAAACAATAATCTGTACCGAGATAGGGAGGGTGTACGTGTAGGAGTTCCTGATGCAAAAGGAAATCCATCTGCAATCAGCAAAAGACCTGTCGATCCTGAAAGCGCAGACCATAGCAACATCGCTCGGCTGTTTCGCGCGTTCCCGTATAAGGAGACACATAAAGGGAAATTCAGTTTCTATATGCCGGGACTTGGGACGCCATTCCCAGAGATTGGCGAACCAACTGAAACACAAGAGGGTAAGGCTTTTGGAAAAGGCGGTCAGCCACGCATTGTTTGGGCGCTACTGCAGGTTTTGAATGCGGTACATCTTACTGTCACTGGTAAAGCACTCTACACCGATGACAAGGTTGGCGATCTGGCTAACGAACATAATTCCAAAGTAGGTACTACTAAGCCGGGGGTTCGTGGTGAGAGAACAGTAGTCACTCACAAAGGCTGGTTCGAAAAGCACATCAGCGCGCTTACAAGCGAACTAAAAAAGACGACAAAGCCAGAAATTCCGCAGTTGACGCTATCGGTCTTTGGCTTTTCACGCGGAGCTGCCGAGGCCGTCGCTTTCTGCCATATGTTTGACGAGCTTCTCGTCCAAAATACGATTGCAGGCATTCCTGCCAAGATCTGCTTCCTAGGTGTTTTTGATACCGTTGCCTCCATAGGTGGCTCGTCGTCGGTCGGTCGCACGACGTTCATGCCCAGCATCTTCTTTGATGGCCACTGGTCGTGGGCGAACCGTATTTTGAAGCCACTTCCGGCCTGTGTGGAAGCTGGACGCCACTTCATCGCAAGCCAGGAAGTTCGAATGAACTTCCCTGTCACACGCCTGCGTTCGGAGAGCGCAAATTTCAAGGAAGTATATTTTCCAGGGATGCACTCCGACGTTGGAGGTGGTTACGGTCCTGGTGACTTTGGCAAAGGACTTGGCTCGCAAAGCTCCCTGGTTTCGCAAATACCATTGGCACATATGTTTAAAGCGGCTCGCGAGCACGGTGTGCCGTTCACACCGTTCAGTGAGCTTGAACAAGCCGTTAAAGACGACTTCGCAATCAACCAGGAATTGGCATCAGCCTGGAATGCATACACCTCAGAGTTGGGGAACAGCGGCGGCGTTTTGAAAAAGCATATGGAGCTCTATTACCGCTGGCGTGCGGCACGCATAAAGACACTTGAGCAAACCGCGAGCTTCAAAACTGCTAACGCACAGGCACAGCAAGATATGCGCGATGCCAACCGCATGCTCCCAGGAGATCTGGAGGCCTTGCGATACCGACAGAAACCACAACAAACAGGGGCAGGTGACGACGCACAGGCCAACCCGTATTCGTGGCGCGACCAAGGGCATATTAACGCTTGGCATTTATCTCGCGCAATAAATCGCGACCAGTTAGACGCTTGGGAGACATGGGCACTCAAAATATTCAATGATCCAAAGCCGCTGCCACCTGAAGTCATGCGCTTCTTCGACGACTATATCCACGACTCGTTCGCAGGTTTCTATATGGCGGGCGAGGTGACGGAATATGATAGGCGTGTCAAGGTAGCGCAGGTGGTCAAGCAAGATCGTCAACGCCTGGAAGGCTTTGATTTAAAGGTATACGACCTGGCCAAAAAAACCGAAGCTGCAGTTAATAAAAAGAAGGCGGGCGAAGAACTCTCGTCGGAAGAAGCAGCATTGGCGGCGGAAGCGGAATACGGGACTCCCTACCCGATCATGACCGATGAGGACACCAAGGATATGCGTAGCGCCGCAATCACTACGCAAACGATGACTCGTCGCGAAGGTGGCGGATACATTATCCTTCGCGGAAATTACCCCGAGAGCGGCATTATTCGAAGAAGTATTTACGAAAAAGAACTGCACAGGGATCCACTGGCCGGCGTAGAAGCGGACAAGAATATTGCACGTGAAGAGGCATTCGAGCTGGTGTGGAGTGATGACATTCAAGCAGACCTGTTCCTGCTTGCAGCTCGCGACGCTGCGTCGCACTCCCCGGTTGAGGTGGCGAACGAAACGGAGATGGCATAGCCGCACCATTCGCCAATCGACTCGGCAATCCTGCAAGGGTTGCAGGATTGCCTGCCAGTTCGAATTCGCCAAATTGCAACCAAAGCCAATCAGATATTGGGCACGTCGCCGGAAAATTGAGGCCGTATGAACTTGAACCAAGCCACAACATATGCATTATTTTCCTTCACCCTGCTGACAGGATGCAGCGTCGAACACACCGGCGTAAGTGTGCACGGTATCAATCATACGGAAGACGAACTTACGTACAGGTTTTTTGATCCGAACAACGAGAAGAACAGCGCGGGCGGTGAGTCGATTTTACCGTTTGCTTCTGGAGGCATCATGTGCTGTTACTCCGTGCCTGATAAATGGCAACCGGGGATTAAGGTTGGAGTGGAAGTAGAAGTCACACTCACCTCGCAGCCGAAAGGCCCCAATGGATTTCGAACAAAGAAACACACGCTAATCTTTGAACTACCCAAGGCGCTCGATGGCAAGCCAAATGAGCTATGGGTTGTGCTCAAGCCGGACAGAAAGTTTGAACTCGTCGCGAGTAACTTCAGTCCTGACCACTCGCAGTGGCCTGGCACCGTTAAAAATTGGCCAGTTGCGTCTAAGTCGTATCGGGAAAAGTTGATCCGGGACGAACTGACTGAACTTCATGGAACGTTGCAAAGATTTCAAATCGATCAACAAAAACTCAAAAGAGATCCATATGGCTATGCGAAGGGCCAGTGGGAATACGACGTTGGCGAACGTAAAGACATGGAAATAGCCAAAGCTTACTCCGGCCCAAATGATCAACGATATATTACTTCCTTAATCGAAGAAGCTGACAGAATAGTTGAGCACACTCAAAATAAGATTGCGGCTCTTAAAAAGGAACTTCCATAATGGCATTGCTTTGCTCAATTTCATCTGGAGGCTATGCATCAGCGCCAACAGATGGCATTTTTTCCCAAAAGAAGACGCCAGCAATGCCGCCGGCCATGGCCTGCGCTATCACGCCTCCCGTGCTGGTGAAGAATTCGACACTATCCAGTCACTGCAAACCATGCGTCAATTGGTCAGCGGTGCAGTGGCTGTCCTGAGTTATGACTACAAGGCCAAAGCCGCAGAATGCGCATCGCTTTGGCCACCATGCCCTAAGGGCGGCGACAAGAGCGATGCTGCAAAAGTGGAAGCAGAAATGCCTTTTGATGAGAGGTTTTGGACTTCGAACAGCAAGGAATCTGCGCCAAAAGGCATACGAGGATTTTTTACGGCTCTTCCAACCTACTGGACCAGCGGCGAAAATAGCCAGCCACGTAAGATGAGTACTGGCATTCCCCCGATCACACGGACACTTCAGTTAGGCGCATTTAAGTGTTTGGGCTTCGAATTGTACCGGGCTGACGTAGCCCAGTGTTGAGTGTCTACGTTTCGGGTTGTAGAACCTTTCAATATAATCGAATACGT
>CBHREK010000024.1:0-69037 GCA_966077345.1 uncultured Duganella sp. | reverse complement strand
TTGCGGCACAGCTGCGCCAGATTGGCGCCTGGTCGCTGTGCAAGCAGGACAAATTCCCGTCGGGATGACATGGTAGTGCACTCCTTCCAAGGCATTGCTCGCTCCTGAACGTTGCGAAGCAATTATCTTAAGAGTGTTACCGATGTCTCCCGACAAGTGTTACCTATGTCTCCCGGCTACACACCTTGGGTCTGACCCCGGTTTACCGGTTTCAGGCAGCCGCCATCATGTCAGCGCCCAACCAACTCTTGAGCCGGTACAGGCGCTGCCGGTAATTCCCCTCCATATCCGCATCGACCTGCTCGAACAGGCGCACGATGCGGTCCAGCTTCTGCCGCTCCGCTGCGGTGCGCACCAGCACCAGGCGGCGCTTGCTGCGGCCGTAGCTGGCGCGGATATCGACCACCAGGCAATGCCCCTGGTCGGCCGCTTTCACGTCCAATAGCAAAGCCTCGGCCCGCGTCAGGCGGAACAGGGCGGCCAGTTCGATGCGCGCCGCCAGCAAAGGCTGGCTGCTGAGGATTTCGCGCGTGAGCAGCGGCAGCAAGGGATCGGCCCAGCCGGCCGGCGGCGGCGGCGGCGCGATCCGGTCGAGCGCCTGCTGCGCCTCGGCGCTGCCCTGGGCCGCCGCTTTCTGCAGCCAGTAGACAGCCCGCACGTCGTTGTCTTCGGCGCCGCGGCGCGCGCGCCAGGCGTGGATGCCGCACTCCAGCTGCGCCCCGCTATGTCCCATGTCCGCCGCGCGCTCCAGGCAGGCATGCGCTTCGCTCGCGCTGCGCTGGGAGAATTCGGGACGGATATAGATACGCGACATGGCAAACCAGGCATCGGCCAGGCCCTGCTCGCCGGCCTGGGCCAGCCAGCGCAAGGCGCGCTTGAAGTTGACCGTGCCGCTGCTGGACTCCACGCGGTCGCCTTCGCTGTTCATGCGGGCCAGGTGCAGGCCCAGCGCCAGCTGGGCATCGCGGTCGCCGGCCTGGGCGGCCAGGGTGCGCAGGCGCAACAACTCGTCCTGGTCGGCGTCCTGGTCGGCTTCCATGGCCCGCCACGCCTCAGGCACGCTGGCCGGCACCTCCGGACTGAAAGCCATGCGCTGGGAGGCGGCCGGCGTCGCGGCCTGCCGCACCGGCGCCGGCGCAGCAGCGGGCGCCGGGTCTATGCGGCGCAACTGCGCCAGCACGCGCACGGCGGCCGGGATGCCCTCCTGCGCGGCGCGCACGAACCACGGCAAAGCCTGGGCCCGCGCCGGTTGCGCCACGTCGAATGGGATATGGGCGCCAATCAGTTGCCAGGCTTCGTCCACGCCCTGGGTCGCGGCGCGGCATAGCCAATGCAAGGCTGTCGGCATGTTCTGCGGCAGGCTGGCCCCGCCAAAAAGGTAGAGCTTGCCCAACGCAAGTTGGGCTGCGGCGTCTCCTGACCGCGCTCCCCTGATAATCACCAGCTCGTCTCGATTCGCCATCGATGTTTTCCGGTTCCAAGGAATAAGCTGCATGTCCAGTGTAGCCGCACCACTATGCGGTGGCGCATGGCTCCCGGACTTTTTGATATATGACAAATGTGACAGCCCTAGCTTTCGGCTTCCTTACAGGACTTTCACTAAATGAACAGGCTGGCAAGCGTTTCAAAAATACAACAGGGCTGCCCGGTTTTGACCCTTTTTCGTGCAGGTAAATGACCAATCGGCCCGGATAGGGCGTGGTCTGCACTTATCGTATGACCATCCCTATACCCGGTTTGACACAGAAAAAGGAAGAACACATGAAGAAATCGTTATTGGCCCTGGCCTTGATGGGCGCCTTCAGCAGTGCCGCCTTTGCACAATCCTCCGTCGTCATTTATGGCACGCTGGATGCCGGCATTACCCGGACCACCCATACATCGAATACCGCCATCCAGGAAGCCAAGCGCGACAACAACAAACTGGGCTTCCGCGGCGTGGAAGACCTGGGCAGCGGCCTGAAGGCCCTGTTCCAGCTGGAGATCCGCTTCGAGCCCGACACCGGCACCATCGAAGGCGTGACCCGCCCGCTGTTCCAGGGCCAGAGCCGGGTCGGCCTGCAGGGCGGCTTCGGTACCATCCGCGCCGGCCGTGCGCTGACTTCGCTGCAGGAAACCACCACCCAGTTCGAACCCTGGTCCGGCATGCCGAACCAGGCCGGCTTCCAGACCGACATCATGGTGGCCGGCTACCGCACCGCGCTGTCGGGCAGCGGCTCCGATCCGCTGGGCCAGGCAGGCAACTCCGGCAACCGTTTCTCCAACGCGATCTGGTACAACACGCCGGTATGGAATGGCTTCCAGCTGAACGTGAACATCGGCAGCAAGGAAAACAACGGCCTGACCACGGCCATCGTCGGCCGCGGCACCGTCGCCGCGCCGCAGTATCCGGTCGGCGCCCTGGCCGGCGCTTATCCGTACTCGGTCAGCGCTACTTATATGGCGCCGGGCACCACCCCGGCGTGGGCGATCTATGCCGGTACCGAACGCAACGCCACCGAAGTCAAATGGCATTCGATCGGCGCTTACTATCGTCCTATGCCTGAGCTGAAGCTGATGGCCAACTATGGCAAGCAGGACCTGGGCCACATCCTTGCCGCCAACGACGGCATCACGTCCTGGATGGTGGGTGCGAACTACAACGTCGGACCGGGCAAGTTCCTGATCGGCTACGGCCAGAAAGACCCGGATGGCCAGCTCAAGACCAAGCAGTTCTCGGTCGGCTATGAGTACAACCTGTCGCCGCGTACTTACCTGTACCTCGACCTGTCGCAGAAGAAGCTGCCGCTGACTTCGACTGCGATCGTGGATACCAACCAGAACCATTACGCGCTGGGTATTCACCACAACTTCTAAACCCGGTGAATCAGTGTCAGACCCTTCGGTCTGACACTGGTTTACCGGTTTGGATCGGTTAAAATGTCCACGCCTGCAACATAGATGTGACATCAACAATGACCGACACCCTGGATTCCGCAATCGTCGCGCAGTACCTGGCCGACAATCCCCACTTCTTCGAAGAACACGCCAACCTGCTCGGCGACGTCAGGCTGTCCAGCCCGCTGACCGGACGCGCGGTCTCGCTGCAGGAACGCCAGATGGAAGTCATGCGCGACAAATATAAAGCGCTGGAATTGCGCATGGCCGACCTGACCCGCCATGCCGAGGCCAACGCCGCCATCGCCAACCGCTTCCACAGCTGGAACCAGGCCATCCTGCAAACCCGCGACGATGCCGAAGTGCCGCACGCCGTCGTGCAAGGCCTGGTCGACAGCTTCCACGTGCCGGCCGCCACCCTGCGCCTGTTCAACGTAGCACCGGAATATGCGAGCGAATGGTTTGCCAGCGGCGTGTCGGAAGACGCCCGCCTGTTCGCCAACAGCCTGATGACGCCTTACTGCGGCAGCAATAACGATTTCGAAGCCGTACGCTGGCTGGACGATGCGGAGCACATCAAGTCGGTCGTGATCCTGCCGCTGCGCAAGCCCGGCGCCAAAGGCCCAGCCTTCGGCCTGCTGATCATGGGCTCGCCCGACCCGGAACGCTTCACGTCCCTGATGGCGACCGACTTCCTGGTCCACATCGGCGAAACCGCCAGCGTCGCCCTGGCGCCCCTGCTGGCGTAATGCCATGAGCGGCGCCGGCAAGCTGGAACAGGCCGACGCCTACCTGGCCCACCTGGCCACCCAGCGCAAGCTGTCCGCGCACACGGTTGCCGCCTATGGCCGCGACCTGCGCGAATTGGCCACCCTGTCCGACGGCAAGGCCTGGGACGCCCTGACCCACTTCGATATCCGCCGCTATGCGGCCCAGCTCCATGGCCGCGGCCTGGATGCACGCAGCATTGCACGCAAGCTGTCCGGCTGGCGCGGCTTCTTCGCCTGGCTGGGCCAGCACAGCACGCTCGCTTCCAATCCGGTGGAAGGGGTGCGCGCCCCCAAGCGCGCCAAGACCCTGCCCAAAGCCCTGTCGGTGGACGATGCGGTGCAGCTGGTGGCGCCCAGTGCACCGAGCGCAGGAGATGGCGCACCTGCCCGCCTGTGCGACCGCGCCATGTTCGAACTGCTGTATTCGAGCGGCCTGCGCGTGTCCGAACTTGCAGGCCTGGACCGCGAATTCCGCAAGGCCGGCGACGGCCAGCCCGCTTCCCTGGGCTGGCTGGAACTGGACAACGCCGAAGTGGTGGTGACCGGCAAGGGCAGCAAGATGCGCCGGGTACCGGTCGGCAACGCCGCCCTCGCTGCCCTGCAAGCCTGGCTGGCTGTGCGTCCGGCGCCGGCCGACGGCAGCAATGCCCTGTTCGTCAACGAACGCGGCAATCGCGTCACCCCGCGCGTGGTGCAGCTGCGGCTGAAAGCGCACGGCATCAAGGCCGGAGCGCCAGTCGCGGTGCATCCGCACATGCTGCGCCATTCGTTTGCCTCGCACGTACTGCAATCCTCGGGCGACCTGCGCGCCGTGCAGGAGATGCTGGGCCACGCCAGCATTACCTCGACCCAGGTGTATACCGCGCTGGATTTCCAGCACCTGGCGCTGGTCTATGACAAGGCCCATCCGAGGGCTAAAATTAAATAGCCGGGAACTTGATCCTGCTCAAGTTTGCCCATTTGCCAGCATTTCCAGAATTCCGGCATAATCGACCGATTCCAAATGCAGCGAGCACGCGAGTAACACCATGGCTATGATCCCAACCACCATCCTGACCGGCTTTCTTGGCGCCGGCAAAACCACGCTGCTGAACCGCATCTTGCGCGAAGAGCACGGCATGAAAATCGCCGTGATCGAGAACGAATTCGGCCAGGAAAATATCGACAACGAAATCCTGGTGCAGGAATCGCGCGAGCAAATCGTGGAAATGAATAACGGCTGCATCTGCTGCACCGTTCGCGGCGACCTGATCGTCGGCCTGAGCGACCTGGCCAAGCGCCGCGCCGCCGGCGAAATCGATTTCGACCGCGTGGTCATCGAAACCACGGGCCTCGCGAATCCAGGCCCGGTGGCCCAGACCTTCTTCATCGACGAGGAAGTGGGCGCCAACTACATGCTCGACGCCGTGGTCACGGTGGTCGACGCACGCCACGCCATGCAGCAGCTGGACGAGCACGAAGAGGCCCAGCGCCAGGTCGGCTTTGCCGACAAGATCCTGCTGTCCAAGACCGACCTGGTGGACGCGGCCGCCGTCGACGCGCTGACCGCGCGCCTGAAACGCATCAACCCGCGCGCGCCGATCAGCCGCTCCGATTTCGGCAAGGCGCCGCTGACCGAGGTGCTGGACCTGCGCGGCTTCAACCTGAACGAAAAGCTGGAAATCGACCCCGACTTCCTGGCCGAAGACGAGCACGATCACGACCACGAACATTGCGACCATGACCACGAGCACGGCCATGTGCACGACGAGCACTGCGGCCATCACGACCACCACCATGCCCATCACACCGACGATATCGCGGCCTTCGTGTTCAAGAGCGAACGCCCGTTCGACCCGGCCAAACTGGACGAATTCCTGGGCGGTCTCGTTGATGTGTACGGTCCTCGCATGTTGCGTTACAAAGGCGTATTGTTGATGCAGGGCGCAGAAAGGAAAGTAGTGTTCCAGGGCGTACACCAATTGATGGGCAGCGACCTGGGTGCAAAATGGGGCGAAAACGAGACACGGGCAAGCAAAATGGTGTTTATTGGCAAAAATCTCCCAAAAGACATCTTTATTACTGGCCTTGAACAATGTTTGGTATAAACTAAGGCGTTTTTTTTGACGCCACCCAAGCAGAAATTTGAAAACTCTGTCGTATCGAAGGTAAGCGAAGTCATGACAAAAGCAAATAAATCGACCCCCGCCGCGGAAGTCCTGCTCACCGAAGAAGAAATTCTGAAGATGAGCGACAAGGACTATATGAATCCGGCACAGATGGCGTTTTTCAAGAACAAGCTGCAAAACCTTGAAAAAGAATTGCTGAAGAACGCTGGCGAAACCACCGAACACCTGCGCGAAACCGTGCTGGTGCCGGACCCCGCCGACCGCGCCACCATCGAGGAAGAACACGCACTGGAACTGCGTACCCGCGACCGCGAGCGCAAGCTGCTGAAAAAGGTCCAGCAGTCGATCGCAGCGATCGACAATAACGACTATGGTTATTGCGAGGAAACCGGCGAACCGATCGGCATTCCACGCCTGATCGCACGTCCAACGGCGACCCTGTCGCTGGAAGCACAGCAGCGCCGTGAGCTGAAACAGAAGCTGTACGGCGACTGATCTGCCACAAATCGAGAAAAAGGCACGCTTAGGCGTGCTTTTTTCTTTTCTTTACACGTACGGTACGCCCTTATAATTTTCCGTTGGGCTACACTACTGATCCTATGGGACTGTTCTCCATTTTCAAAAAAGGCAAGGTTGACGAAAGCACCGTCGAAACAGACGATGCGGACGCTGCACGCCTGGCCGCGAACAGCGAACTGGAGCGCCAGCGCGCGCAACAGTCGGACCTGCAACGCGAAATCGCCCGTGCCACCGCCATGAAGATCGACGCCATCGAGGCGGCGATGGCAGCGGACATCTTCAACGAACCGGAACCAGCCTGGGCCCGCAAGCCGCGCACGCTGCAGCCCGCCTCGGCAGCGGCCGCCAACGATGGCGCCACCCTGCCCCTGCTGGACCAATACACTACCGAACTGCTGGGCGACGAGGATATGCCGCTCGAAGCGGCGGCCGCCGAAAGCGCGCCGATCGTGGAAGAGATCGCGATCCTGTATTCCAATGGCCAGTCCGAAGTGGCCGAACAGATGCTGCTGGGCAGCCTGCCGGATTCGGCGCAGGACCGCACCGTGTGGTGGATGCTGTTCGACCTTTACCAGGTACTGGGCCGGCAGGAAGCGTTCGAGAACGTGTCGATCGACTACGCCAGCCAGTACGAAACCTCGCCACCGTCCTGGGTGCCGCCCGCCAGTGCCGATAGCAAGGCGCAGGAAGTAACGCGCGGCTATTCCGGCGTGACCCCGACCCTGGGCCTGGCCGGCATCCTGAATGCTTCGGTTGCAGCGCAACTGGAACGGCTCGACAGCATGGACCAGAAACAGCCGCTGCGCCTGGACTTCTCGCGCGTCAACGGCGTCGATCCGGACGGCTGCGCCTTGCTGCTGACGGCCCTGAAGAAAGTGGATTCCGGCGACCGCGACCTGATCGTGGTCGGCGCCGCCGAACTGGCCGACCAGGTACGCGATATCCTGATCATCGGTAACCGCGATGGCGGCGAAGCGCCGTGGCTGCTCTACCTTGAGCTGCTGCGCCTGCTGAACCGCGAGAAGGAGTTCGAAGAGTCCTCGATGGACTATTGCGTGACCTTCGAAGTGTCGCCGCCACCTTTCGTAGCGCCAAAGAAAGTTGCCAATGCTCCACGCCAGGCCACGGCAGCCGCTTCCGACCGCTTCATGCTGCCGGCAGTGATCGAGGGCGATATCAGCAAGCTGCTGGCGTCGATCGACGCCTATGCCAGCGAAAACCAGGCGGTGGTCTTCGACTGCGGCCGCCTGGCGCGCATGGAATTCGGCGCGGCCAGCGCCCTGCAAAGCAAGGTGGCTGAACTGGCTGGCGGCGGCCGCCGGATCGAGTTCCGCGACCTGAACCACCTGGTCGCTGCACTGATGCGCTTGCTCGGCTATGCTGATATAGCGCGGCTCTTCCCTCACAAGTACTGATCAGTTGAATTTTGGGGCTTCGGCCCCAAAGTACCGCGTTAATCCCCAACAAAGGTATTAACATGGAACAATTTCACGGCACTACCATCCTGTGCGTGCGTCGCGGCAACGATGTCGCGATCGGCGGCGATGGCCAGGTCACGCTTGGCAACATCGTCATGAAGGGCACGGCGCGCAAGGTGCGCAAGCTGTACCAGAACAAAGTCCTGTGCGGCTTTGCCGGCGGCACCGCCGACGCCTTCACCCTGCTCGACCGTTTCGAAGCCAAGCTGGAAAAGCACCAGGGCAACCTGCTGCGTGCCTCGGTGGAAATGGCCAAGGACTGGCGCACCGACCGCGTGCTGCGCCGCCTGGAAGCCATGCTGCTGGTGGCCGACAAGGATTCCACCCTGGTGATCACCGGTAACGGCGACGTGCTGGAACCGGAAGGCGGCATCGGCGCCATCGGCTCCGGCGGCAGCTATGCCCAGTCGGCCGCCAAGGCCCTGATCGAGAACACCGACCTGTCCCCCACCGACGTCGTGAAGAAGTCGCTCACCATTGCCGGCGAGCTGTGCATCTACACCAACCTGAACCACATCATCGAGACCCTGGACTAAAGCATGAACATGACCCCTCAAGAAATCGTCGGCGAACTCGACAAGCATGTGGTCGGCCAGGGCAAGGCCAAGAAGGCCGTCGCCATTGCGCTGCGCAACCGCTGGCGCCGCCAGCAGGTGGAAGAACCGCTGCGCCATGAAATCACCCCGAAAAACATCCTCATGATCGGCCCGACAGGCGTCGGCAAGACCGAGATCGCGCGCCGCCTGGCCAAGCTGGCCGATGCGCCGTTCATCAAGGTGGAAGCCACCAAGTTCACCGAGGTCGGCTACGTGGGCCGCGACGTGGACACCATCATCCGCGACCTGATCGACATCGGCGTGAAACAGACCCGCCAGTCGGAAATGGCCAAGGTGCGCGCGCGCGCCGAAGATGCGGCCGAAGACCGCATCCTCGACATCCTGCTGCCGCCGCCGCGCGACTTCGGCTTTGCCAACGCCTCGGCCGAGCCGCGCACCGACGACGCCACGCGCCAGACTTTCCGCAAGCGCCTGCGCCAGGGCGAACTCGATGACAAGGAAATCGAGATCGAACTGGCCGAGCAAAGCCCGACCATGGAAATCATGGCGCCGCCCGGCATGGAAGAAATGACCGAGCAGATCAAGTCCATGTTCTCCGGCATGGGCGGCGGCCGCAAGAAGGCGCGCAAGGTGAAGATCAAGGAAGCCATGAAATTCCTGCTCGACGAGGAAGCGGCCAAGCTGGTCAACGAAGACGAGATGAAGAAGAAAGCGCTCGCCAACGTGGAACAGAACGGCATCGTGTTCCTGGACGAGGTGGACAAGATCGCTTCGCGCTCCGAAGTGGGCGGCGCCGACGTGTCGCGCGCCGGCGTGCAGCGCGACCTGCTGCCGCTGGTGGAAGGCACCACCGTCAACACCAAGTACGGCATGGTGCGCACCGACCATATCCTGTTCATCGCTTCCGGCGCTTTCCACCTGGCAAAGCCATCGGACCTGATTCCCGAGCTGCAGGGCCGCTTCCCGATCCGGGTCGAGCTGGAATCGTTGTCGATCGCGGACTTCGAGCGTATCCTGACCAGTACCGACGCCTGCCTGACCAAGCAATACCAGGCCTTGCTGGCGACCGAAGGCGTGCACCTGGAGTTTGCGCCGGACGGCATCCACCGCCTGGCGGAGATTGCCTTCCAGGTCAACGAGCGCACCGAGAACATCGGCGCGCGCCGCCTGTACACGGTGATGGAAAAGCTGCTGGAAGAGATCTCCTACACGGCGACGGAAACCGGCGACAAGACCGTCACGATTGATGCAGCCTATGTGAACCAGCGGCTGGATGCGCTGGCCGTCAACGAAGACCTGTCACGCTACGTACTGTAATGGCTAACAAGCAGCTGGCGACGCGGCAAAAGATGCGGATCCGCGTCGAGCCCTCGCAAAACTTTGGCAAGCCCCGCAATCCGATTGCGGCGCTGGCCAAGGCGCGCGCAGCAGGCCCGCACGACAAGAACCGCACCACTGCCGACCGCCAGTCTGCCAAAAAGCTGATCGACAAGAAGCTGTCCGGCGACGACGACGAATAGCCCGCCGTGATCCGAGCCCTGCCGCCAATCCTGCGCCGGCAATTACAGTGCGCGATAAATCAACCTGCTGTTGACGCTCGTGGCCAGGCCATTCTCAAAAGTGACGATGACCCGGATCTCGTCATGAAATCCGATGCCTGGCCCTTTTCCAGCATGGACGGCCACTAGCATCTGCGCCTTGCCGGCCGCAGCCGGCTGGTAATTCAAGCTGAACTTCCGGGCTTTCAGATACCGCTCGACCGCTTCTTGCGGTTGACCGGCTGCGATATATTTCCTGGCAATCTCGGAAATGTCTGCGCTGGCATCTTTGTTTGTTGCGCGGAACTGTCTTACGTCCTCAACAAACTCGGCTGCCATGGCGCTGCCATGGCAAATGAAGAAGAAAACTGCGGTTACCGCTAAAAGCTTGCTTTTCAAAATAGATTCCTTTCCCACACGAACACGATGGCAGGGATAAATTACCCCTATGCAATCTAGTCTATCAAACAATATTGCAATAAGACTATCGAATTCTCATCAGGCCGGTTTACCAGATCGGGCCGAGGAAGAGGTAGAGAGTCTCTTCACCGCTGCGGGTGGCGCCGGCGCCGAGGAACAAAGGGCCGAAGCGGGTTTCTACTGACAGAAACGCACTGCCCGCCTGCTTCAGCGCCTTGCCGGTGGCACTGACGCCGCGGTCGAAGCCGCCACCCGTCTCCAGCGAGAACCCGGCCCGCATGGTGCCGCCGAAGGCGCTCGGCAGCGCAGCGATGCGGCGCGCCAGCACCAGGCGGCCCAGCACGATGGTCGGTTCCTGGATCGAATCGGTCGGCGTGCCGGACAAGCGCAGGAAGCCGCCCAGCGTTACCGGCGAAGCGCCCGCTTGCGCCTTGGCCCATTCCGTCGATACGTGGCCGGCCCAGTCGTTCCACTCAAAAGCCTGCAGCGCTGTCGCGCCCCAGTTGACGCCGCCCGTGCCGACGCTCTTGCCGCTGCCCGGCGTTTGCTCGCGGCCGATGGTAACCAGGGTGCCGCGTGTCGGGAAAGCCAGCGAATCGAGCGTATCGACCCGGAAGCGGGCGAAGGTCTTGCTGTCATATACGCGGTTGACCGGAATCGTCGGGTCTTGCGGGATCAGCGGCCGCACCGAGTTGGCCTGGCGCGTCACGCCGATCGACAGCTCGCCCCAGTTGCCGAACTGTCTTCCCAGCGCAAATGACGCGGCGCGCGTGCTGTAGGCCAGGCGCGCCATGCGCTGCTCTCTCTGGAAGATATCGCCGGCAATCCTGCCAACCTGCGCCGACGGCATGACGAACCACTGCGAACCGGCGCCCAGCGGCTGCCACCACTGGATGCCCAGGCCGCGCTCGTTGCCCAGCCGCCCTTCGGTGCGCAATTCGCCGCCCCAGGAATTGAGCGCCGACAGCACGTGCATGACCTTGATGGCGAAATTGTTCGAATCGCGGAAGTCGCTGGCCAATTCCAGGCCGACCCGCATGCGGCTGCGCGCCCACTCGGCTTCGGTGGTGCGGATCGTGACGGTGCGCTCGCCGTCGATGTCGTCGATATCGGTTTCCACGCGCGCCAGGTCGCCGCGGCCATACAGCGCAACGGCTGCCTGGCGCACCTGCTCGCGCGTGGTCGGCTGGCCGATCACCAGGCCGGACTGCTTTTCCAGGACTTCCGGATTGACTTCGCGCGCGCCCTGGACCTGCACCTTGGCCAGCTTGACCGGACGGTCGGAATCGGCCGGCGTCGCCAGGCGCAGGCTTTCCATGCTGATGTACTCGCGCTCCGGCAGTGCCAGCGCGGCCAGGCGCGGCTCCAGTTCACGCGCGGCCGCTTCGCCGGCGGCCATGGCTTTCTCCCAGGTCGAGAAGTCGAGGAAGGTGATGCCATCCAGCTTGGGTGCAATCAGGATATCGTCCTTGCGCAATTCGCTGAGCGAGCGCTGCACGTTCTGCTCGGTCAGGATCTGCAGCATCTGGTTGGCGACGCCGAGCGCACTGCCCAGCTCTTTTTCCGGCGCCAGCGTGGTGCCGACGTTGACCGCGATGATGATGTCGGCGCCCATGGCGCGCGCCATGTCGACCGGCAGGTTGCGAACCAGGCCGCCATCGACCACCAGGTGGTCCTTGATGCGCACGGGGGCGAACACGCCCGGCACCGCCAGCGAAGCGCGGATGGTCTGGAACAGCGGCGTGTTGTCGAGCACAACCAGTTCGCCGGTCAGCAGGTCGGAGGCGACCGAGCGGAAAGGCAGCGGCAACTGGCTGACCGGCAGGTCGCGCGTGCCGCGCGGCAGCAGGCGTTGCAGGGCCATTTCCAGGGCGGCGTTGCTGGCGGCGCCGGGCGGGCCTTGCACGCCTTTGCGCGTGATGCCGAATTCGATGCGGGATGGGATCTGGATGTCTTCGTCGCGGCGGCGGAAATGCAGTTCGTCGCGCGCCGGGCGGTCGGCTACCACGCTGTCCCAGTCGGTGGTGGCGGCCATGTTTTCCAGGTCTTTCAGCGAGGCGCCGGCGGCCCAGGCGCCGCCGATCACGCTGCCCATCGAGGTGCCGACCACGATGTCGACCGGGATGCGCATTTCCTGCAGTGCGCGCAGGACGCCGACGTGGGCGAAGCCGCGGGCGCCGCCGCCACTCAGTACCAGGGCGACTCTCGGGCGCTTGGAAACCGGTACCCCGGTGTCAGACCCACTGGGTCCGACACCTGCCAGCGACTGCCGCGTATCAGGGGTCAGGCCATCGGGTCTGCCCCGGCTTTCCGGGTTTTCGGCGGCGCAGGCGAGGCCGCCGCACAAAACCAGTAGAAAGACCAAGCGCCTCATCGCGCTTGCGGCACTCCACCGGTCGGTTGCGCCGAAGTGGTCGGCGGCTGGGCCGGCGCCATCTGCACCGGCGGCGGCGCCATCGGCGTAGCCGGCTGCGGCAGCGGGACCGGTGGCGGCTCCTGCGGCCCGCCCATGCCCACCGGCCCGACAATGCCGCCTGTCGAACTCACGCCCTGGTCGCTCATCAGGTCCAGGCGCTTCTGCACGCCGCCTTCCATCAGGATCACGTGGCGCGGCTGCACGTCCTTCACGCTGACGCCGGGCGACAACTCGGAGCCCACCGGGAAGGCCTTGGCCGGCTGCCCGTCAGCCGAAATGATCGCCACGCTGCCGTGGCCGCGAGTATCGGCCACCACGCCGCGCAACTGGTAGTTGCTGGCCACGGCCACCGCGGTGTTCCCGCCAAACAGCCCGCGCGCCGCGTCCATGTTCGCTTCCGGCACTTGCATTACTGGCGCCGCCGCAAGCGGGCGCTGCTTCGGCTTGAATAGCTGCATGCCCCAGTAGGCCAGCGAGGCAGACAGCACCGCGACGGCGGCCACACTGCAGATCAAAGGCAAACGTTTCAATTCAATTCTCCAGGTTCAGCGCACGAGCTGATTGATTTCGATAATCGGCATCAGCACGGCCAGCACGATCAGCAGCACCACCACGCCCATTGCCAGGATCAGCATCGGTTCCAGCAGGCCGGCGATGGTCAGCGTGCGGCGCTCCAGGTCAGATTCCTGCGCGCTGGCGGCGCGGTCCAGCATGGCGGGCAGTTCGCCGGTGATTTCGCCGGCGCGGATCATATGGACCAGCATCGGCGGGAAGTGCTTTTGCGCCGACAGCGAACGGGCCAGGCTGGCGCCTTCGCGCACGGAGTCGCTGGCCTGCTCGACCAGCTGGCGCATGGCCACGTTGGACAGCGTGTCGCGGCTGGTTTCCAGCGCGCGCAGGATGGGTACGCCCGAGCCGGTGGTAATCGCCAGCGTGCTGGCGAAGCGCGAGGTATTCAGGCTGCGTTCGAACTTGCCGTACAGCGGCGCGGTCAGCAGCCAGGTGTGCCAGCGCAGCTTGATCTCTGGGTTCTGCAGCATGCGCCGCACCACGAAACCGCCGGCAACCAGGATGCCCAGCACGACGAAGCCGTAGCTGCGCACGAAGTCCGAGATCGCCAGCATGATTACCGTCAGCAACGGCAGCTTCTGTTTGGTGTTGGCGAACACCGACACGATCTGCGGCACCACATAGGTGAGCAGGAAGATCACGATCAGGAACGCCACCACGGTCACGATGGCCGGATAGGTAAAGGCCAGCTTGACCTTCTGCACCAGGGCGTTGCGGCGTTCGATATAGTCGGCCAGGCGCGACAGCACGCGCGACAACTGGCCGATCTGCTCGCCGGACGCGACCAGCGCGCGGTAGATTTCCTGGAAATCGCGCGGGTGGCGCGACAGCGCGTCCGACAGCGAGGAACCGCCCATGACTTCGGAGCGGATCGAGGCCACCAGGTCGCGCACGTACTGGCGTTCTGCCTGTTCCAGCAATGCCGTGAAGGCTTGCTCCAGCGGCAGGCCCGCTTCCAGCAGGCTGGCAAGCTGGCGCGTGAACAACGCCAGCTCCACGGTGCTGAGCTTTTCGCCGAAGCCGCGGCGCGAGGTGGCGCCGCTGGCATCGACCTGGGCCTCGATGGCGTCGACCTTGATCGGCACCAGGCCCTGGGAGCGCAGGTCGGCGCGCGCGGAACGGGCGCTGTCGGCATTGACCACGCCCTTCTTGGTGGCGCCCGCCGCATCGACGGCTTCATATCGGAAGGCCGGCATCGCTTAGTCCTTCGTCACGCGCAGCAGTTCGGCCGGCGTGGTAATGCCCTGCTGCAGCCAGCGCTCGCCGTCTTCGCGCATGGTGGTCATGCCGCCATGCTGCTGGGCTGTGACGCGGATTTCCGCTTCCGATGTGCGGTCGTGGATCTGGGCGCGAATATGTTCGTCGGTCTGCAGCAATTCGTAGATGCCGACGCGGCCCTGGTAGCCGGTATTGCCGCAATGTTCGCAGCCCACGGCTTTCCATTGCGTGCCGTCGAAGGTCTTGCAGCTCGGGCACAGCTTGCGCACCAGGCGCTGCGCCAGCACGCCAAGCAGCGACGAGGACAGCAGGAAGGGTTCGATGCCCATGTCCAGCAAACGGGTCACGGCGGCAGCGGCGTCGTTGGTGTGCAGGGTCGCCAGCACCAGGTGGCCGGTGAGCGAGGCCTGCACCGCGATCTGCGCGGTTTCCAGGTCGCGGATCTCGCCGATCATGATCACGTCCGGGTCCTGGCGCAGGATGGCGCGCAAGGCCTTGGCGAAGGTCATGTCGATACGCGCATTGACCTGGGTCTGGCCGACGCCGTGCAGGTCGTATTCGACCGGGTCTTCCACCGTCATGATGTTGGTGGAGGTGTTGTTCAGCATGGACAGCGCGGCGTACAGCGTGGTGGTCTTGCCGGAGCCGGTCGGCCCGGTGACCAGCACGATGCCGTGCGGCTGGTTGATCAGGCTATTGAACTGCCCCATCATCTTTTCGCTCATGCCGAGGTGGGACAGGTCGAGGCGGCCCGCTTCCTTGTCCAGCAGGCGCAGCACGGCGCGTTCGCCGTGGCCGGTCGGCAGCGTGGAGACACGCACGTCCACCGGCTTGCCGCCCACGCGCAGCGTGATGCGGCCGTCCTGCGGCAGGCGCTTTTCGGCAATGTCGAGCTGCGCCATGATCTTGATGCGCGAGATCAGCGAGCCGTGGATCGCCTTGCGCGGGCGCACGATGTCGCGCAGCGCGCCGTCGACGCGGAAGCGCACCACCGAGGTCTGTTCGAACGGCTCGATGTGGATATCCGATGCGCCGTCGCGCAGGGCTTGCGTCAGCAGCGCATTGATCATGCGGATCACCGGCGCATCGTCGGACGATTCCAGCAGGTCTTCAATCGCCGGCACGTCCTGCAGCAGCTTGGTCAGGTCCAGGTCGGCGTCGAATTCTTCCGCCACCTGCGAAGCGTCGCCGCTGGCACTGGCGTAGGCGGTGGCAATCGCCGCTTCCAGGTCGGCACGCGACAGGTGCTTGAGGTTGATGCGGCCGAAGCGGCGCGACACTTCCGCGATCGCGGAAGCAGGCGTGGCGTTCGACATCATCACGTCGACCGCGTGCTCGGCTTCGGCGCTGGGCTGGGCCAGCACCAGGTAATCGCGCGCGAAGGCGTAGGGCAGGAGGTTGGTCATCGCTCGCTTTTACTGTTGCTGTTGCTTCTGTTCAGGCACGGTGCGCGGGGCCGGTGGAATCGGGCGCACCAGCTGGCCGCCGCCGCTCGGCTCACCGTTGACCAGTTGCGGCAGGGTCGGGCGGCCCAGGTCCTGCACCACCATGCTCGATTCAGGCTTGGAGGCCTCCTGCGAGCCGCGGATAAAGTCGTAGCGGTCCGCGGTCAGGCTCATTTGCTGCTCGCGGTTGCGCACCACCACCGGGCGCAGGAACACCATCAGGTTGGTCTTCTTGCGTTGGCGCTTCTGGTACTTGAACAGGTTGCCGATCAGCGGGATGTCGCCCAGGCCCGGCACCTTTTCCACGCCGTCGCTGGTGTCGTCCTGGATCAGGCCGCCGAGGATCAGCACCTGGCCGTCGTCGGCCAGGATGTTGGTTTCGATCACGCGGTTCTTCAGGATCAGGCCACTGGTCGAAGTCACGCTGGTATCGATGCTCGAGCTTTCGTTATAGATCGCCAGCTTGATGGTGCCGCCTTCGGAAATCTGCGGGCGCACTTTCAGGGTGATGCCGACGTCCTTGCGGTCCACCGTGGTAAACGGATTGCCGGCGGTGCCGGCGGTGTTGGTGTACGAGCCGGTCACGATCGGCACGTTCTGGCCAACCTTGATGGTCGCCACTTCGTTGTCCAGCGTGATCATGTTCGGCGTGGACAGGATATTGCTGTCGCCGTCCGAGCCCAGGGCGTGGGCAATCGCGCCCAGTCCCAGCTTGCCGTTGGCGAGCTGCTTGAACACGCCCAGCGTCAGGCCGGCGCCTGGTGGCGTCGGCTGGGTGGTCCCGGTGGCGTTGGCAAGGTTGTTCAGGCTGATGATGTTGTTGCCGGAATCGGTTGCGAACGATGTGCCGCCGCCGACGCGGTAGCTGCTGTTGGAGTTGCCGCTCAGGCCCGCCCACTGCACGCCGAATTCGGACAGCTTGTCGGCGTTGACTTCGACAATCATCGATTCGATGTAGACCTGCGCGCGGCGCACGTCCAGCTGGTCGATCACGGTGCGCAAGCTGCGGTACACGGCTTCCGGCGCGGTGATGATCAGGGTGTTGGTGGTCGCATCGGCCTGGATGTAGCCGGCCGAACCGCCTGCGCCCGAGGACTGCGAGCCGCTGCGGCTGCCGCTTTGCAGCGCAGGATTGCTTGGGCCGGACTGGCCGGTGCCCGATTGCGAGGACGAGCCCAGGCCGGATTGGCCCATCTGGCTGTTGCTGTTGCCGGCGCCGCCCAGCGAAGACAGGCTGCCGCTGTTGGACTGGCTGCTGCTGCTGCTGCTGCCGCCGTCGCCCGACACGACGGAACGCAGGGTTTCCGCCAGCTTGGTGGCTTCCGCATTTTTCAGGTAGACCACGTGCACGTTGCCGGCCTGCGCGGTCGGCTGGTCCAGCTTGGCGATCAGGGACTTGGCCAGGTTGGCGCGCGCCGCCGACGGTGCGCGCACCACCAGCGAGTTGGTGCGCGGGTCCGGCACCAGGGTCACGCGGCCGGAATCGCCGCCGGCGCCGGGTTCCATCAGCTTGTTGATCATGGTTGCCAGGTCGCTGGCAATGGCATAGCGCACCGGCACCACGTCCAGGTCGGCCGACGACGGCGCATCCAGCGAAGCCACGATCTTGGCCAGGCGCTTCAGGTTGTCCGAGTAGTCGGTGATGACCAGGGTGTTGTTGCCCGGGTTGGCGTTGATGGTGTTGTTCGGCGTGATCAGCGGGCGCAGCACGGTCACCAGGTTGGCCGAGTTTTCGTGGTTCAGGTGGAACACCTGGGTCACGATCTGGTCGCCCTGCGGGCTTTTCTGGCCGCCGATCACGGTCGGCGAAGCCTGCAGCTTGGCTTCCGCTTCCGGCACCACCTTGGCGTAGCCGTCGCCGCTGACGATGGCGTAGCCTTGCAGGCGCAGTGCGGAGGCCAGCAGCTGGAAAGCCTGCGACTTGGTGATGGATTTTTCCGAGACCAGGGTCAGGGTGCCTTTGACGCGCGGATCGATCAGGAAGGTGATGTTGGTGTAGTGGCCGACGGCCTTGATCACCGATTCGATGTCGGCGCCGACAAAATTCAGCGCGGCTTCGTCATTGGGCTGGGCCCAGGCCGTGACCGGAGCGGCGGCGGGCGCCAGCGCACAGCACAGCAGCGCGGCAGCGCTCAGGCGGCGCAGTGCCGGGAAGGGGGTTGGGCTTGCAGTGTGTGTTTTCATTATCGGAACTCTAGTGCAATGACGTTTTTAACGCTATTTGGCTTACGCTGGCCCAGCATGCTTAACAGGCCGCCAAGCTGGTCTTCAAATCCGGTTGCCGCTTCCGCCTGGCCGGAAAACTCCAGCCGGCCATTGGCAAATTTTCCTGCACCGCTCAGCAGCAGCGGGCCGCGCTGCGAATTCAGCGCCAGCGCGGCTTGCTGGCCTTTCCAGTCGAACGCCAGCTGGTAGCTGCCCAGCGGCTTCACCGGCGTCAGGCGCGACGACATGTCTTGCATTTCCAGCGTGGTGCGGCCATTCAGCGAGACCGCCTGCCCTTCGCGCGCCAGGTGCAGCGAAGACCAGGACAATTTCATCTGGCCGCTGGGCGCCAGCGTGTTCAGTGGCGCGCCCAGTCCCGCCAGGCCATCGGCCGGCAGCATCAGGGCCGCAGGGCTGACTTCCCAGCTGCTCCAGCCGCCGCGCAGCGTTACCGGCTGCGTCAGGGCGTCCGGGTTCTGCAATTCCACGTCCACGCTGCCGAACAGCACCAGCGGCGACAGGCGCCAGCTGAAACGTCCCGGCAGCAGCGGCGTCACCGCGCCGTCCTTGCTGGCGGCTCCGCCGACGAAGGCGGAGCCGCGCCACAGCGTACCCTGTGCATCGCCCAGGGTCAAACGGCCGCCGCTCTGGCTTTCCACTATTTGCCCCATCCAGCTGGCGGGCAGGAAAACCAGGATCGTCAAGCCTGCGCTGAGCACAATTGCCAGCAACCACAATACTGCGCGCTTCATTGTGCGGACGACTCCTGGCGCAAGGTCAGGTTGGCGTCGACCTGGCCGGCCGGGCCCTGCTGCGTCACGCTGCCCTCCTGCACCACCACGCGCTGCTCGCGGCGCATCGCATCCAGCCAGGTCACCAGGCCGGGAAACGGCACCCCCTTGAATTCCACTTTAATGTAATCGCCGGTGACCGCCAGGTTTTGCGTGGTCAGGCCGGCCGCTTGCAGCCGCGCCGCCACACCATCCTTGCTGAGGGGCTGCGGCTGCACCGGCGGCTGGGCCGCCAATTGGCTCGCCTCGCCTGCCAGCGACTGCAGCTCGGCCACTTGCTGGTTCAGCTGCGGCAGCTCTTTCTGCAGCCTGGCGCGGCCAGTCAGCGCCGGGTCGACCAGCACGCCCCAGACCAGGCCAAGGGCGACCACCACGCCGCCGATGGCCAGCATGCGCTGCTCCTGCTCGGTGCGTGCGCTCCACCAGGTCGCGGCAGCGGCGCGGTAGCCGTTGATGGTGTCGTTCAGTTTCGCCATTACTTGCCCCCCGCCTTGACCAGCCACACGCCCGGCCCGCTTTCGGTGGCGCTCATCTTGCGCTGGGCCAGCGCGGCCTGGACCTGCGCCAGCGCATTGGCGTCGACGCTGTTCGGCTTGAACTTGACCGTCATGCTGCGTTCCTTGTACTCGATGCCCGCCACTGCTTCGCGGTTGGGCAGCACGGCAAGCGCTTCACCCAGGACCGCGCTCATATTGGTAAATTCATCAGGCGTTCCGCCGCCGCTGCTGGCGCGCGCCACGGCAATATTGCGGCGCATTTGCGCCACCGGGTCGCCGGTGACCGGCTGGTTCGGATAGGCCGCGCGGAAGACCTGCACCATGTTCTGCTTCACGGCGTCGGCTTCTCGCTTGAGGCGGATCCATTCCCAGTTCATGCCGACAATATTGACCAGTACCGCCGCAACGGCGATGCGGTAAGGCCATTTCCAGCGCGCCCAGGCGCGGGCGGTGGCGCCGCTGACGGCGCCCAGGCCGGCGGCCAGGTCGAACGCCGCCGCTTTTGCGGCGGCGATGCGGTGCACCCAGTTGTCTTCTTCGATGGTGATGCCCGGCACATTGGCTGCCGCTGCGGCATATTCGGCACGCTGGGCCGGCGCCACGTACAGCGTGACCGGGGCTTCGCCGGCCAGCGCGCGCAGGGTGTGCAGCGCAGGTTCGGCGGCATTCGGCAGGGTCAGGCCCAGGCCTTCGTTGGGTGCGGTGCGCAGGGTCAGTTCCAGGCCGGCGTCGTCCACGCCGAGGGCGGCCGACACGCTGCCCGGCGCCAGCGGCAGGCTCAGTTGCACCGGCAAGGCCGATACGCCGTGCGCGCCTTGCGCCACCAGGGCCTTGACCAGCACTTCCAGCCAGGCGCGGTTGGCCACGGCCACCACGCGCTCGTCGCTGTCGCCGCTGGCGGGGGCCAGGGCCAGCACGCAGTCGGCCGGGTCGCCCAGGACCTGTTCTTCCACCAGGTTGGGCAGGGCGGCCTTCAGCCTGGCGCCCGACAGCGGCGGCATTTTGACTTTCAGCAGTGAGACATCGGCGGCAGCCAGCAGCAGCACCACGCGGCGCGCGGACGACACCAGTTCGCCGAGGTTGCCCAGCGCGCCGGCGCCCTGCTGCATCACGTTGCCGCCATCGCCCACCAGCGCGAACTGGCAGCTCGCCGGCACGCCGTTGTCGGCGGCTGCGGCACGGGCCGGATACCGAATGTAGAGTGTTGTCAAAGCTGGCCTTCCCTATTCCTTAAATTTCCCGTATCCACACCACTTGCGTGCCGTTCTGGTCGCGGTGGATCAGCGACCATGACACCAGTTCTGCCCTGTCCAGCTTTATCCGGCTCATGACGAGGAAGTAATCGCTGCGGCAGTCCAGGTCGCTGTCCTGCAGCAGCAGCGGCTTGTTCACATGCTGCTTGAAGGTGCCAACGTTAACGAACGGGGAGCGCTTGCGCGCTACCACCAGGTTCTGCCCTTCCGACACCGAACCGTTAAACAAGGCCGCCAGCAGTTCCGCAGGCGCCGTGTTGACGTTGATCGGCGTCGCAGCCGGCAGGACGATGACGAATTCGCGCAGCTTGTCGATGGCCTTCTGGTCAAAACCGGACACCGACAGCAAATCTTCCGCCCGCAGCATCTTCATCGGCTGCCCGCCGCCCGGCGGCACCGCCTCGATGTCCGGCGGCGGCGTCGTTCCCGGCGGCTGCTGCAGCAGGCCGGCGCCTTCGCTGCGCGCCACCTGGATCGCGACCGCCTTGGCCAGCGCCGGGTCAAGCTGCAGGATTTGCAACAGGCGCGCAAACACCGCTACCTGCTTCTTATTGATGCCGCCAGCCCCGGTCGTGCTGGCCAGATTCGCAAGATTGTAGCGCGATTGTGCGTCGTAATTCTGCCCGGAAAAGCTGGCATCGAAACTTTCGCCCTCGATCCGCTCGCGCTTGATCAGGTCGTCAAGCCGGGTTGGCGCCACCGGCGTGGCCCAGAGGCCTTCGGCGCGCGTCATGCTGCGGTTGTCCAGCATGTCCTGGCGCAGGATAAGCCTTGCAAAATCAAGGACAGAGCGCAGCAGCCAGCGCGCCTGGGAGTGCAGGCGCTGGTTTTCAATCGAGCGCACCTGCACCTGCTGCTGCCAGAACAGGTTGGCCACGATGGTCACCGCCAGTGTGGTCAGCAGTAGCGCCGTAACAACAGCTACGCCGCGCTGGCGGACTGCGAAGCGCCGTTTCATACTGCCCCCAACAGGAAAACTTTGACCAGGGGCGCCGGCTGGCCCTGGATTTGCAGCGAGATTTCGAGCCCGGTAGGGCCTTCCGCCCTGGTCGGGGCCTTGGCTCCGGTGTCCTTGCATTTATTGGGATCGGGATCCAGGCATTCTGTCTTTGGCGGCGTGGAAGAAGCACTCGCCGCCTGCCGCCAGCCGCCGCCTTCCCACACCCGGAATTCCATATTGGCCACGCCGGCCTGCAGGCCAACCGCGCCCTGCGTATTCGATTGTTCAAGGGCGGACTTCCACAGCGCATCCAGCTGCAGCAGGTCGCGCGCGCCCTGCGATTCGCTGCGCGACAGCACGCCGTCGCGGATGGTGTAGCTGACCACTTGCAGCTGCGATGCCGAATTCTCGACCAGCACGGTTCGCACGAAGACCAGGCGGTTGCTCTCGGCCAGCATGTTCTGGCGTTCGCGCAGCAGCGGCTTGTCGGCAATCTGTTCCAGGTCGCTTTGCATCTGGGCGAAGGTCAGCTGGGTGCCGCGCGTCTGCTCCATGTTCTGCGTCAGCTGCTCGCGCGAGCGCACAATGCCATCCAGCCCGCGCCAGCCCAGCACGGCGACGATGGCCAGCACGGTGATCGCCACCA
Organism: uncultured Duganella sp.; assembly: GCA_966077345.1. GTDB lineage: Bacteria > Pseudomonadota > Gammaproteobacteria > Burkholderiales > Burkholderiaceae_D > Rugamonas. The sequence goes on along the minus strand of CBHREK010000024.1, from coordinate 46,789 downwards.
GCAGTTCAATCAGGGTAAAGCCGCGCGCGTTCTTCATTCCTGCAGCACCAGTTGGTTCAGCGACGTAATCCGGCGTTCCGGCGCGCTGGCTTCGTAGACGCTCACTTCGATGCGGCGCATGCGCGGGTTCGGCAGGGAGTACACGACTTCTTCACAAATGAAATTGAAATCGGCTTGCGGGCATTCAAAGGTGGTTTTGCCCGGCGCCGGCCAGACTTTGGCCAGCCGCACCTGCACCATGCGGTTCTCGGCCGACCAGACGGCCATCATATTGGTGCGCAGGCCGTCGCTGTTCTGGGTCAGGCTGCCCATGGCGCGCAAGGCGGCGCCCAGCGCGGTGCAGACGATCAGCAGCGCCACCAGCACTTCCAGCAGGGTAAAGCCTCGTTGCCGCATTCTTCAGTCCACCGTGAAATGGCCGACACCGTCGGCGCGGATGATGGCGCGCAAATCGCCGCTGGCCATGGTCAGCGTGAAAGGCCGGTCGACCGGCTCGCGGCCGAACACGATGCGCATGGTGCCGGGTACATTGGTCGGCGGGTCAAGCAGCAGCGTGAGCGGGCCGAGCTGGAAAGGGCGTTCGCGCAGCAGGTCGTCCTGCGGCAGCGTTTCCCAGGTTTTATCGTTACGCACCAGGAAGCGGTAACTGTCCGGCCCCGCCTCAAAGGCGATCGGCCGGTTGCGCACGATGGCTTCGTCGCGCGCCAGCTGCATCAGGAGCGCAACGCGCTGCGCCTCTTTCTGCATGGCTTGCGCCTGGGACGGCGCGACGTTCATCACGGTCAGGCCGAGCGTAATGCCGATGATGACCAGCACCACCAGCAGCTCGATCAGCGTGAATCCCGCCGAGTGCGCTGCCGAACGCTCAGATTTCCCAGGAACCGATATCTGCATCGTCGCCGCTGCCGCCTGGCTGGCCGTCGGCGCCATAGGAGAACACATCGACTTCACCTTTTACGCCCGGGGACAGGAACTGGTACGGATTGCCCCAAGGGTCCTTCGGCATTTTTTCCAGGTACGGCGCCTTCCAGCCGTTGGCCGCAGGGCCGGCGGTGGGCTTGGCCATCAGGGCTTGCAGGCCCTGTTCCGTGGTCGGATAGCGCTGGTTATCCAGCTTGTACATCTTCAGCGCCTGCATGATGGTGGAAATTTCGACCTTGGCGGCGGCAGTCTTGGACTGGCCCACGCGGTCCAGCACCTTAGGCAGCACCAGTGCCGCCAGCACGCCCATGATCACAACGACAACCATGATTTCGATCAGCGTGAAACCGCCGGAGCGGCGTTTGCTTGGTTTTTGCATAAGATTCACTAAAAATTAAACTGGCAGTATAAGTGATTCAATCGTGCTTGCGGCCAATTGCGCCAGCGCGGCGCAACACCCCGTCGTTGGAACCGGCGATATTCGACGGCACGGCTTGCAGCGGCTTCACCGCCGGCACATCGGCGACGAAAGGCTTGATGCCCAGCGCTTCGTCCACTTCATTAGGATAGATTACCTGGCCGCGCGTAATCACCGCGGAAACCTTGCGCAGGTCTTCGATGTTCCTGGTCGGGTCGCCGTCCACCAGCACCAGGTCGGCCAGCTTGCCGGTCTCAATGCTGCCGCGGTCGGCGCTGGTGCGGGTATAGCGGGCGCCGTTGCGGGTAGCGACCTGGATTGCTTCGGCCGGGGTCAGGCCGGCTTTCACCAGCAAGGCCAGTTCCGAATGCAGGGTGAAGCCTGCCAGGTCGTCGGTACCGGCCACGATCGGCACGCCGGCCTTATGCAGGGTGCCGACGAACTGCACCATCTTGGCAAAGGATTTCTCGTAGCGCGCCTGGGTGGCGGCATCCGGGATCTTCATGGTGCCGACGTGGAAGCCGCGCGCCACGTCGGGCGGCATATTGCCTTCCACGGCCGCCCACGGCTCGTTGACGTCGCCGTCCTTCTGCTTCAGGAAGGCGAAGGTGGCCAGGGTCGGGTCGATCACGATCTGCTTTTTCTTCAGCGTGGCGACGAAGTCTTTCACTTCCTTCGAATTGAAGTCCAGGCCGGCGACTTTTTCGGCCGGCAGGTAGAAGCGTTCCAGGCTGCGCGTTTCCACGCCCGGCTTGAACAGGAAGTTCAGCATGACCTGGTTGATGTGCTGCAGCTCGTCGTAGCCGGCATCCAGCACCTGCTGGGCGCGCAGGCCGGCCGGCACGTGGCCGGACACGCGCATGCCGCGCGAATGGGCGTAAGCCACGGTGTCCTTCAGGATCTCCTTCGGGAAGGAGTTGTAGATCTTGAGCTGCGGGTAGCCATGCTCGGCGTACCAGTCGATGGCGCGCTTGGATTGCTCCAGCGTCTTCACCACGAAGCCGCCATTGGAGGAGTACGGGCTTTCGCCTTCCAGGAAGCCGGCCGGCACGATCTGCGGCGCCAGCAGCTCGCCGTCGGCAACTTCGTCGATCATCATCTGCAGCTGGGCATTGTCGTTGCCCATGTCGCGCAGCGTGGTCACGCCGGCTGCCACGTGCAGCGCGCCTTCCCAGCGGCCGATGTGGCCGTGCATGTCGAACAGGCCTGGCAGCATGATGCGGCCGGCGGCATCGATCTCGTTGACGGCGCCTCGCACCGGCGAGCCGGCCGGCAGGATGGCGGCGATGCGGCCGCGCAGCACGTAGACGTCGGATGGCGCGCCGACGGTGGCCTTGTTGCTGTCGAAGATGCGGGCGTTCTTCACCACGGTCAGGCCTTGCAGCGGGTGCTGCAGCTTGGCGGCCAGGTCGTTCAGCATTTTCGCTTCGGCGACTTTCTGGCGCTCGGCCAGCAGCTTGCCGTTGTCCTGCCAGCCTTCGATGGCGAATACGTAGGTGCCCGGTTCGACGACGGCAAACAGGGAAGGATTGTCACCCTTGCTGATCCACAGGAATTTCGGGCTCAGCCCCAGGCCGGTCTGCGCCACCAGCTGCACCTGCTGCGTCTGGCCCTTGGGGCCGGTAACCTGCACTTCATCGAGCACGACCTGCTTCAGCGTGCCCGAAGGCAGCAACGGGATGCTGGCGGAAGCGGTCCTGGCCAGCGCGGCGATGGCGCGCGAATCGACTTCAAAGCTGCCGTTCAGCGCCACATAGACGGCCGGACCGGCGACGTATTTTTCACCCTGCTCGGTAGTGGATTTCCATTTCGCCCTGGTGCCGTCGCGCTCGAAGGTTTCGTCCACCACGGCGCCGAAGGTCGAATTGCCCTTGGAATGGTAGTACGACATGGTGCCGTCGGCAGCCAGGCGGAATTCCTCCGTCAGCTCGGGGCCGCGGCCATTGTCCTTGTAAATGTAGCGAACCCTGGTCAGTCCGTCGTCGTGGTTCTCCACCACCTGCTCGCCCATCTGCTTGCCGTTGTTCTCGGAAATGATGACGTAGCGGGTGGTCTGCGTGACGGCTGCCTGCGCGCTGAACGCGCTTGTAATCGCCAGCGCCAGGACGGCGGAAACTCGCTTCATTGTTGGATCTCCTGGTTATTGATGTTGTGTCCCGCAGACAGGACAGGCCTCGTTGCGGGTGATGCTAATGCTGTTCCACTCCATGCGCAATCCATCCAGCAGCAACAGGCGGCCCGACAGCGATTCGCCGATCCCCATCACCAGCTTGAGCGCTTCGGCCGCCTGCATGGCGCCGACCACGCCCACCAGCGGCGCAAACACGCCCATGGTGGAGCAGGCCACGTCCTCGAATGGCTGGTCCTGCGGGAACAGGCAGGAATAGCACGGACCTTCCGTGCGCGTGTCGAACACGCTGACCTGGCCGTCGAAGCGGATCACGGCGCCGGACACCAGCGGCACCCGGTGCGCCACGCAGGCGCGGTTGACGGCGTGGCGGGTCTTGAAGTTGTCGGTGCAGTCGAGCACCACGTCGTGCTGCGCCACCAGCGCCGCCAGGCGCGCGTCGTCGACGCGTTCGACCAGGGCGTTCACCTGGCATTCGGGATTGATGGCATTCAGGGTGGCGCGCGCCGATTCGGCCTTGGGCTGGCCGACACGCTCGGTGGTGTGGGCGATCTGGCGCTGCAGGTTGGTCAGGTCGACGCTGTCATGGTCGACGATGGTCAGCTGGCCGATGCCGGCCGAGGCAAGGTAAAGCGATGCCGGTGAACCCAGTCCACCCGCGCCGATCACCAGCGCCCTGCCCTGCAACATCGCCTGCTGTCCCTCGATGCCGATTTCATCGAGCAGGATGTGGCGCGAATATCGCAGCAGCTGCTGGTCGTTCATTTACTTCGCTGCCAGCTCAGGCTTGGCCGTCTTGACCGGCAGGCCCTTGAAATGGCGCAGCGCCTGTTCCAGCTGGAAGTCGTCCTTGCCGCCGAACTCGAAAGGCTTCTGCTTTTTCGCGGCGGCCAGCAGGCGCTGCTCTTCTTCCAGTTCGTCGCGGCGGATCCGGCCTTCCTTGTCTTCTTCGCCGTCGCCGTTGGCCAGGTGCTTCTGCAGGTCGGCCTCGCGCAGGCGCAGGCTGTTGATGGCGTCGCCCTCCGCTGTTTCATCCACCAGCACGTCCGGCACGATGCCCTTGGCCTGGATGCCGCGGCCGTTCGGCGTGAAGTAGCGCGCGGTGGTCAGCTTGACGGCCGAATCGGCGGTGATCTGGCGCAGCGTCTGCACCGAGCCCTTGCCGAAGGTCTGGCTGCCCATCACAATGGCGCGCTTGTAATCCTGCAGCGCGCCGGCCACGATCTCGGAAGCCGAGGCGGAGCCGCCGTTGACCAGCACCACCATCGGCACCGTCTTCAGCGCGGCCGGCAGTTTGGCCAGCGGGTCGCCGCCGCTGCGGGTGGCATAGTTCTGCGAGGTGGCGTGGAAGGCTTGCTTGGAATCGGCCAGCTGGCCGTCGGTCGACACCACCAGCGCATCCTTCGGCAGGAAGGCGGCCGACACGCCGACCGCGCCTTGCACCACGCCGCCCGGATCGTTGCGCAGGTCCAGCACCAGGCCCTTGATGTTCGGGTTCTTGGCATACAGGGCGCCGAGCTTCTTCGCCATGTCTTCCACCGTCGGTTCCTGGAATTGCGAGATGCGCAGCCAGGCGTAGTCCGGCTCCACCATCTTCACCTTCACGCTCTGCACGCGGATTTCTTCGCGCACGATGGGGATCAGCAGGGGCTTGTCTTCGTCCTTGCGCGCCACCGTCAGCACTACCTTGGTGCGCGGTTCGCCGCGCATTTTCTTGATGGCGTCGTCCAGCGACAGGCCTTTCAGCGGCTCGTTATCGAGGCGGGTGATCAGGTCGCCCGCCTTGATGCCGGCGCGCCAGGCCGGAGAATCTTCGATCGGCGCCACCACCTTGATGTAGCCGTCTTCCACGCCGACTTCGATGCCTATGCCGACAAACTTGCCGTGGATGGATTCGCGCATTTCCTTGAATGCGGTCTTATCGAGGTAGGTGGAATGGGGATCGAGCGAAGACACCATGCCGGCGATGGCGTCCTGCAGCAGCTTCCTGTCGTCGACCTGCTCGACGTAGTCGGATTTGATCAGGCTGAAAACTTCGGACAGGGTGCGCAGTTCTTCCAGCGGCAAAGGCGTGGCTGCCTTTTGCGCCAGGGCTGAAAACTGCATCGAGACGGCTACGCCAGCCACCATACCAAGGCCGACCAGGCCCAGACTCTTCGTTTTGTTGCCCATTGATTGCTTTCTGCCGCTAGAACTTGACCCACCCGGCCGGATCTATCGGCTTGCCCTGGTGGCGCATTTCAAAGTATAAACCCGATTCTTCGTAACCGCCGGTATTTCCGACGGTGGCGATCACCTCGCCCGCTTTCACCACGTCGCCGGCGCGTTTCAGCACAGATTCGTTGTAGCCGTAGCCGCTCCAGTACTGGCCGCCGTGGTCGATGATAATGAAATTGCCGTAGCCGCGCAGCGAAGTTGCGTACACTACGCGGCCTGCTGCCACGGCGCGCACCTCGGCGCCGGCAGCGGCTTTCACCACCATGCCTTTCCAGGCCACGCCGTCGGCGTTCTTGCTGCCGAAACGCTTGTCCACCTTGCCGGAGACCGGCGCCGGCAACTCGCCTTTCAACCGGGCGAAGACGCCGTCCGGCACCACCGGCGCCAGCGCCACCTCGGATGGGCGGGGCGATTTCTCGTCGCGCTGCTCGGACGGCTCCGGCTTGGCGGCGACTTTCGGTTCGTCTTCGGCCGGCAGCGGCTTGGGCGCCGGCTTGCCGGCCTTTTTCGCTTCCTGCGCCAGGCGTTCGCGCTCGGCCTGCGCCTTGGCTCGCGCCAGGGCACGAGCTTCCGCTTCCGCCTTGGCCTTGGCGGCGCGCTCGGCGGCCAGCTTTTCCTGGCGCGCCTTTTCGGCGGCGGCAATGCGCGCCTGCTCTTCGATCAGCTTGTTCAGCTTGTCGACCAGGGCATCCAGGCGCTGGGCGTCCTGCTCCATGCGCCCGGCTTCCTTGCGCTGGGCCACCAGCTTCTTGGACAGGCTGGCCAGGGCAGCGGCACGGCGGCCCTTTTCCTGTTCCAGCTTGGCTTTCTGCTGCTTCTCTTCCTCGGCGATTTCGTCCAGTTCCTGCTTGGCGTTCTGCGCCTCGGCCTGGTTTTCTTCGACCTTTTTCAGGTTGGCGCGCAGGGAATCGAGCAACCTGGCCTGCGACTGCGACACGTAGGCCATCAGTTGCAGTTCGCGGTTGATGCGGTTGGGGTTGTCGCCCGACAGGAGCAGCTTGATGCGGTCTTCATTGCCGGCCACGTACTGCTCGCGCAGCAGCTTGGCCAGTTGCTGTTTCTGCGCCGCCACGGTGGCGGACAGGCGCAACTGCTCGGCAGCCAGTTCGGCCACCTTGCTATTGATCTGGGATTGCTCCGCCGCCAAGTCGCGCAAGGTGCGATTGGCGTCGGAAATGGCTTCCTCCGATTCGGCCAGCGTGTCGGCCGCGTCTTCCTTGGCGCTCTCGGTCTTGCCGATTTCCGCCTTCAGGTTGGCCAGCTTGCGCGACAAGGCCGCCCGCTCCGTCTCGGCGGCAGCCTTTTGCTTGCTGCGTTCGGTCGGTTTGGCGGCCTTGGCGGCGTCGGCGCCGTGCACGGCGCCCAGCGCCAGCAGCAAAGCCAGCGCGACGCCACGCCAAGCGCGACGAGTCGGAGTCAACGCCACGGGGATTACTTGGCCTTGCCCTGGTTGGCCACGGCAGCCTGGGCGGCAGCGATGGCAGCCGGGTCGCCCAGGTAGTAATGCTTGATCGGCTTCAGGTCGGCATCCAGTTCGTACACCAGTGGCTGGCCGTTCGGGATGTTCAGGCCAACGATTTCTTCGTCGCTGATGCCGTCCAGCATCTTGATCAGGGCGCGCAGGCTGTTGCCGTGGGCCGAAATCAGGATTTGCTTGCCGGCCTTGATGGCAGGGGCGATTTCATCGTTCCAGGCCGGCATCACGCGCGCCACGGTGTCTTTCAGGCACTCGGTCAGCGGGATGGAATCCTTCGGCAGGCCGGCATAGCGCGGGTCGTTGAAGGAAGTGCGGTCGTCGCCTGCTTCCAGCGCCGGCGGCGGAATGTCGTAGCTGCGGCGCCATACCAGCACCTGGGCATCGCCGAACTTGGCAGCGGTCTCACCCTTGTCCAGGCCTTGCAGGGCGCCGTAATGACGCTCGTTCAGGCGCCAGTCATGCTTGATCGGCACGTACATCTCGTCCATCTCGTCCAGGGTCAGCCACAGGGTGCGGATAGCGCGCTTGAGCACGGAGGTGTAGCACAGATCGAAGGAGAAGCCGGCATCTTTCAGGATCTTGCCGGCAGATTTGGCCTCGTTGACGCCTTTTTCGGTCAGGTCCACATCGGTCCAGCCGGTGAAGCGATTTTCCAGGTTCCAGGTGGACTCGCCGTGACGCATGAATACGATTTTGTACATATAGCTATAACAATAGAGTTGGAAATGGGTGAAAATCGCCGCCGAAGCCACGAACAAGCATCTATTTTATAATGCGCAGATTAAGTTCAACCATTGGATTACCGTGAAATTCATCATCGACAATATTTTTCTGATCGCCATCGTCCTCTTGTCCGGCGGCGCCCTGCTGTTCCAGGTCCTGACCCAGCGCGGCAAAAAAGCCTCGCCGGCCGAAGTGACCCTGCTGATCAACCGCGGCAAAGCCGGCATTCTCGATGTGCGCGCCAAGGACAAGGCCGAAAGCCGTATCATCGATTCCAAACATATCCCGCTGGCCGAACTTGGCAACCGCATGGACGAACTGAAGAAGTTCAAGGACAAAACCCTGGTGGTGGTATGCGATAAAGGGATCAGCGCCTTCAGCGCTGCCCGCATGCTGGAAAAGTCCGGTTTCTCCGACGTTGTCGTGATGGAAGGCGGGATCGATGCCTGGAAGTCGCAAAACCTGCCGCTGACAAAGTAAAGGAGCTGCCATGACTGCCAACGTTACCATGTACAGCACCCTGGTGTGCCCGTATTGCGTGCGCGCCGAACGTTTGCTGGAAAGCAAGGGTGTCACCACCATCAACAAGATCCGCGTCGACCTCGACCCGGCCCAGCGCCAGCTGATGATGGAAAAGACCGGCCGTCGCACCGTGCCGCAGATCTATATCGGCGACACCCACGTGGGCGGTTTTGACGATTTGTACGCTTTGGACCAGGCCGGCGGCCTCGACCCCTTGTTAAAAGGTTAAACGCCCCCAAATACAACGGACCAACGGCTGAAACGTTGGAAAAGAAACTAGTTTTGCTACAATTGCCGTCGCGTTTGACTTTGGCTTACCCACGTGGCCTGGACAAGCATTAACTATATAACTGATACGAAAGCGTTCCATGTCTGAAGAAAACCTGCAACCTGTATTCCAAATCCAACGCGTCTACCTGAAAGACATGTCGCTGGAACAGCCTAATTCCCCAGCTATCTTCCTGGAGCAGGAAGCCCCTTCGATCGAAGTGGCGCTGGACGTAGGCGCAGAGCCGCTGTCCGAAGGCATCTTCGAGTCCACCGTGACCGTGACCGTGACTGCCAAGATCAAAGACAAAGTCGCTTTCCTGGTTGAAGGCAAGCAAGCCGGCATCTTCGAGGCCCGCAATATTCCAGCCGAACAGCTGGACCCACTGCTGGGCATCGGCTGCCCGAACATCGTGTACCCATACCTGCGTTCGAACATCGCCGACATGATCACCCGCGCCGGTTTCCCTCCGATCCACCTGGCCGAAATCAACTTCGAAGTGTTCTACCAGCAGCGCCTGGCAGCCATCGCCCAGCAGCAAGCTGCTGAAGCTGGCGCGACCCCGGTCGAAGGCTCGGCAACCGTACAGTAATACTTCTGCGATATCATGGGGAACCACGGTTCCCCCGCATGCAAAGGCCCCCGCGGGCCTTTGCGCATTTTTAAGGTATTAATCGATGAATTTACGCCGAATTGTCGCCATCGCCGCAACGCTGCTGGCCTGCGCCAGCGCCCAGGCTATCGACTACCGGTCGGTAGGCGCCAATCCTGCCGTGCTGTACGGCGGCCCTTCGACCAGGGCGCCCAAACAGTACATCGTCCCTTCCGGCGCCCCGCTGGAAATCGTGCTGACCTATGGCGAATGGGTCAAGGTGCGCGACATGGCCGGCGACATGGCCTGGACCGAAGCCAAGGGTTTGAGCATCAAGCAGCGCAACGTGATCGTGCGCGCGGCCAATACCAAGGTGCGCGGCGCGGCTGAAGAAACCGCGCCGGTGGTCTTCATCGCCGACAAGGGCGTGCTGCTGGAACTGGCCGAGCCGGCTGCCAATGGCTGGACCAAGGTGAAACACCGCGACGGCCTGGTGGGCTATGTGCGCAGCAACGATGTATGGGGCAACTGAGCACGATGCCGCAAGAACAAAAACGCAAGATCAGCGTGCTGGGTTCCGGCGCCTGGGGCACGGCCGTGGCCATCGCGGTCGCCGCGCGCCACGACGTGGTGCTGTGGGGCCGCAATGCCGCCGCCATGGCTGAGATGGCCGCCGCCCGCGACAATACACACTACCTGAAGGGCTTTCCGTTCCCGCCTGCGCTGCAGGTCAGTTCCGATTTCGACGCCGCCGTGGCCCATGTGGGCCAGGATGGCTTGCTGATTGCCGCCTGCCCGGTGGCCGGCCTGCGCCCGCTGCTGCAGGCGCTGAAAGGCAAGCCGATCCCGAATATCGTCTGGCTGTGCAAGGGCTTCGAATACGACACCGGCATGCTGCCGCACCAGATCGTGCGCGAAGTGCTGGGCGACAGCGTGCCGGCTGGCGCGCTGTCCGGTCCATCGTTCGCGCAGGAAGTGGCCAAGGGCCTGCCGTGCGCGCTGACCATTGCCTCCAGCGATGCAGCCTTGTGCGAACTGGTGGTGGGCGCCGTGCACGGAGGCACCATGCGCGTCTACTCGAGCGACGACATCGTCGGCGTGGAAGTGGGCGGCGCCGTGAAGAACGTGCTGGCGATTGCCACCGGCGTGGCCGACGGCATGGGCCTGGGCCTGAACGCGCGGGCTGCATTGATTACGCGCGGCCTGGCCGAGATTACCCGCCTCGGCACCGCCCTGGGCGGGCAAGTGGAAACCTTCATGGGCCTGACCGGCATGGGCGATTTGATCCTGACCTGCACCGGCGACCTGTCGCGCAACCGCCGCGTAGGCCTGGGCCTGGCGCAAGGCAAGTCGCTGGAAACCGTGGTCAATGAGCTGGGCCACGTGGCTGAAGGCGTGCCCTGCGCGAAAGCAGTACGTGAGCTGGCGCGCCGCCTCGGCGTGGACATGCCGATTACAAACGCCGTCGCCAGCGTGCTGTTCGACGGCCTGCAACCGGCTGACCTGGTGCAGGGCCTGCTGGCGCGCGACCCGCGCTCGGAAAACCAGGTACCGCCAGTTAAGTAGCATCGCCGCGCCCGCCATCCTATAATCGGCGCATCCCTTGGGTGGAGGCAACGATGACCAGTTCCACGAACCTGGCTGAAACGCTTGAGATCGACACGACGATAGCGGATAAATGGCAGCAAGTCCTGGACTTGCTGGCTCGCCTGCTGCAAGTGCCTGCGGCCCTGATCATGCGCGTGCGGCCGCCCAGCATCCAGGTATTCCTGTCCAGCCATTCACCCGGCAATCCCTACGAAGAACATGAACTGGCGCCGCTGAATACCGGCCTGTATTGCGAGACGGTGATGGCGCAACGGGCCGAGCTCCTGGTTCCGGATGCCCTGCGGGACGCCGCCTGGTGCGCTAACCCCGACATCAAGCTGGGCATGGTTTCCTACCTCGGCCTGCCGCTGGTCTGGCCCGACGACCACGTGTTCGGCACCATCTGCGTGCTGGACCGGAAAATGAACCCCTACGACGACACGCAACGCGCACTGCTGGAGCAATTCCGGGGCCTGGTCGAACGCGACCTGCGCCAGGTCTACGAGCGCCGCGAACAGGCGCTGCGCGACGCCGCGATCCTGGAACAGATGGTGGCCACCGCCAAACTTGCCACCATCGGCCGGCTGGTCGGCGGCATCGCGCATGAACTGAACACGCCGCTGGGCAATATCGTGCTGGGTTCGTCCTCGCTGGCATCCCGGCTGGACGACATTGCGCAGCAGGCCGAAGCACGCACCCTGTCGCAATCGAATTTGCGCCGCATGCTCGACGAAGGGCGGCAAGCCTGCGACACAATCGAACGCAACAGCACGCGTGCCGGCAACCTGCTGGCCAGCATCAAGCAGATCGCAGTGGACCAGGAAGGCCAGCCGCGCCGGCGCTTCGACCTCGACGAAACGGTGGCCCACGTCGCCAGCGCCACCGCGCCCCTGCTGCGGCGCGAAGCGATCAGCCTGACGGTGGCTATTCCTGCCGGCCTGGAGATGGACAGCTACCCCGGCCATATCGAACAGATCCTGGTCGCCTTGCTGGACAACTCGGCACGCCATGCGTTTGCCGGCCGCGAGGGACGCTGCGTGCATATTGCCGCCACGCGCCAGGACAACGAAGTGGAACTGGTGTATACGGATAATGGCTGCGGCATCGCGGCCGATGCGCTGCCGCGCGTGTTTGAACCGTTCTATACGACGCGGGTAGGCGAAGGCGCGCGCGGGCTGGGCCTGGCGATCGTGCTGAACGCCGTGCAAGCGATCCTGAAAGGCAGCGTACGCCTCGACAGCACGCCGGGCGACGGCGTCCGTTTCACCTTCCGCCTGCCGCTCAATCCTTCAGCACAATAGTCAATAGCAGCAGCGCATCGGTGTTGGCACGCAGGGCATGCGGCGCGCCGCCTTGCAGGTAGAGCATTTCCCCGGCGCGCAGGATGGCGGTGCGGCCGTGGGCATCGAACGCCACCTCGCCTTCCAGGCATTGCAGCGTGATCTGGCCCTTGACCGCATGCTCCGGCACCGCGCGCCCGGCCGGGACGGTCATGCGGATCAACTCCAGCTGTTCCGTCTTGGCCAGTGCGATGGAAGAAAACTGCGACAAGCTTTCACCGGCCTCGCGGCCAATCCGGACCACTTGCCCGGACGATGCATGCGGTAGCGCCATATACCCTCCCTGGATTGTTCCAATGATAGCAGCAAGGATTAAATGGGGACGTACCCCATTTTTTTGGCGCTCCTGATCCCTGTCGGCGAAATCAATAAATGGGGTACGTCCCCTTTTTTTAATCCCGGCTGATGAAGCGGTAGATGCCAGCGCCGACGCCGGCGCCGATGATCGGGGCCACCCAGAACAGCCACAGCTGCGCCACCGCCCAGCCGCCGACGTACAGTGCCACGCCGGTGCTGCGCGCCGGGTTGACCGAGGTATTGGTGACAGGGATCGAGATCAGGTGGATCAGGGTCAGGCACAGGCCAATGGCGATCGGCGCAAAACCGGCCGGCGCGCGCTTGTCGGTAGCGCCCAGGATCACCACCAGGAAGAAGGCCGTCATCACCACTTCCGTGACCAGGGCCGCCACCAGGCTGTAGCCGCCGGGCGAATGCTCGCCGTAGCCGTTGGAGGCGAAGCCGGCGGCGACATCAAAGCCGGCCTTGCCGCTGGCGATCAGGTACAGGACACCGCCCGCGGCAATGCCGCCCAGCACTTGCGCCACGATATAGCCCGGCAAATCCTTGGCCGGGAAGCGGCCGCCCAGCCACAAGCCGACCGACACGGCCGGGTTCAGGTGGCAGCCTGAAATATGCCCGATGGCAAACGCCATGGTCAGCACCGTCAGGCCGAAGGCCAGCGACACCCCATGCAATCCGATGCCCACGCCAGGAAAGGCCGCCGCCAGCACCGCGCTGCCGCAACCGCCCAGGACCAGCCAGAACGTACCGAAGAATTCCGCACCCAGTTTTTGCATTATCAGGCTCCGTCGAGAGTTAGTAATTGTGCAAACAGACTAACTATAAATAGCGTAAATGACAACGGTGTGATGTGTTGCAGCGCAGAAAAATAGAGCGACCGTTCTAGAAAATTCGCTTGTGTTACGCAAGCGGTTTCAATAGAGTAAATGTTATATATTTACTACTAAAACGGAAGCCAATGAGCAAAGGTTCGTTCGCCGGCATGAACTGCCCCATCGCCCAGACCCTGGAACAGGTCGGCGAATGGTGGACTTTCGTCATCCTGCGCAACGCCTTTTGCGGCATGACCCGCTTCCAGGATTTCCAGCGCCACCTTGGTATCAGTACCAACATCCTGGCGCGCCGCCTGGGCAAGCTGGTGGACAACGGCATCCTGCTGCGCCAGCCATCCAGCGAAGATGCCCGCATCGTCCATTACCGCCTGACGCCCAAAGGGCATTCGCTCTATCCCATCCTGGCCGCGATGACGGTGTGGGGCGAGCAATGGGCGCCGCACCCGGACGGGCCGCGCATGACGCTGGTGGAGCGCGAAACCGGGCTGCCCGTGGCCGGCGTGGGCATCCGCGCCGCCGACGGGCGCGACCTGGCGCCGGCGCAAATCGATACGGTGGCCGGCCCCGGCGCCGATGACAAGACGCACGCTTTGATGCGCATGAGAGAGGAGACAAGCAAACAATGAATACCGATAAAGTCTGGCTCAAGTCTTATCCCGATGGCATTCCGGCCACCATCGATCCCGACCTGTACCGCTCCCTGCCGCACCTGCTGGAGGAGTCGTTCGGCAAGTTCGCCGCGCGCAAGGCCTACGCCTGCATGGACAGCTTCATGACCTACCGCGAGTGGGACGAGCATTCGCGCAACCTGGCCGCGTGGCTGCAGCAGCGCGGGCTGGCCAAGGGCGCCCGCGTGGCGGTGATGATGCCCAATGTGCTGCAATACCCGGTCGCGGTGGCGGCCGTCCTGCGCGCCGGCTGCACCGTGGTGAACGTCAATCCGCTGTACACCGCGCGCGAGCTGGAACACCAGCTGACCGATTCCGGCGCCGAAGCCATCTTCATTCTCGAGAACTTCGCCACCACGCTGGAAAAAGTGCTGCCGCGCACCAGCGTCAAGCACGTGGTGGTGGCCAGCATGGGCGACATGCTGGGCTTTGCCAAGGGCATGCTGGTCAACTTCGTAGTGCGCAAGGTGAAGAAGATGGTGCCGCCCTTTAACCTGCCGGGCGCCGTGCCATTCCGCGCAGCCTTGCGCCAGGGCGCGCGCGAGGCCCTGCGTCCGATGCAGCTGGGCCACGACGACATCGCCTTCCTCCAGTACACGGGCGGCACCACGGGCCTGTCCAAGGGCGCCACCCTGACCCACCGCAACGTGATCGCCAATATGCTGCAGAACGATGCGTGGGCCGGGCCGGCACTGCTCAATCAAGCCAAAGGCGAACAGGTGGTGACGGTATGCGCGCTGCCGCTGTACCACATCCTGGCGCTGAACGCCTGCATGCTGATGGGCGCGCGCTGGGGCGCAATGAACCTGCTGGTGCCCAATCCGCGCGACATGGCGGGCTTCGTCAAGGAACTGGCCAAGTACCGCGTCAACTTTTTCCCCGGCGTGAACACGCTGTTCAATGCCTTGCTGAACCAGCCCGGGCTGGCGAAGGTCGACTTTTCCGGCCTGCGCATCACCTTGGGCGGCGGCATGGCGGTGCAGCAGGTGGTCAGCGAACGCTGGCTGGCTGCGACCGGCAGTCCGATCCTGGAAGGCTATGGCCTGTCTGAGACATCGCCGACGGCCACGCTGTGCCGGCCCGACCAGAACGGCTTCAGCGGCACCATCGGCCTGCCGGTGCCGTCGACCGAGGTGGCGATCGTCGACGACGACGGTCATCCTCTGCCCTTCGGCCAGGCCGGCGAAATCGCCATCCGCGGCCCGCAGGTGATGGCGGGCTACTGGAAGCGGCCGGACGAAACCGCCAAGGTCATGACGGCGTCCGGCTACTTCAAGTCGGGCGATATCGGCATCATGGATGAACAGGGTTATGTCCGTATTGTCGACCGCAAGAAGGACATGATCCTGGTCTCCGGCTTCAACGTGTATCCCAACGAAGTGGAAGGCGTCGTGGCCGCCCACCCGCTGGTGCTTGAATGCGCCTGCATCGGCGTACCCGACGCCGGTTCGGGCGAAGCCGTCAAGCTGTTCGTGGTGCGCAAACACCAATCGCTCACCAGCGAACAGTTGATGGACTACTGCAAACAGCAGTTGACCGCTTACAAAAAACCGAAATACATCGAGTTCCGCGACGCCCTGCCCAAGACCAATGTGGGCAAGATCCTGCGCCGCGAGCTGCGCGACGAAAAGGTCGCGGCGTAAGTTTTTGCTGCATTCCCTGTACTGCCCCCGAACATCTCAATAACAGGAGTTAAGTATGGAAGCCAGTATTGCCGCAGTAAGCCAACCTAAAACCAACCCCATCGTGCTCGACGAGAAGCGCCAGAAGACCGTGCGCACGCTGATCAACGCCTCGCACCGCAAGCTGCTGTTCCTCGACCAGGTGGTCGACTGGGAAAAAGGCATCGACTTTTCCAAGCCGCCCAAGGTGGCCGAATCGAGCTGGATCTACGGCACGCCTTACTGGGACGCGCTGACCGAAGCACAACGCAATGAAGTGCTGTGGCTGGAGACCGGCCGCGACGTGTCCTACTTCATCTGGCTGGAACAGACCCTGCCCGAGCTGTATGTCGGCTATGTCAACAAATACCACGGCGTGCTGAGCGACGATGTACGCGAATACCTGATGGTGTTCTCGCGCGAAGAGATCGTGCATACGCTGATGTTCCGCCGCTACCTGGACAAGGCCAACCTGCGCCTGTGGAGCCATCCGGAAAACATCCCCAACTATTCGCTGTTCGAGCAACAGCTGGCCGGCAAGCATCCGGTGTACGGTATCTGCTGGAACCTGCTGATCGAATGGTTCGCGGAACTGAACTCGATCTTCCAGACCCAGACCGACGGCATCGACCCGCTGACCCGCCAGATGTTCAAGGAGCACCACCTGGAGGAAGTGCGCCACATCGCATTTGCCAAGACCATCTGCGAGAACTACTTCGAAGCCGCGCCGAAAGAAGAGCTGGCAGAGATGTGCGAGTTCTTCCAGAAGGGCTACGGCTTCCTGCTGGACGAATACACCTACATGCCGGAAATCGCCCTGCATGCCTCCTTCGACTTCCCGATCAAGCCCGGCGACACCGACAAGATCCGCGAAGTGCGCAACTCGCCGAACAACCAACGCCTCAATGCAGCCCGCTTCCGCGACGTGCGCGAGTGGTGCCTGAAGCACAACATCATCAAGCAGTAAGCCCCGTCATCCCCAGGCGGCAACTCCCATGGCGCAGCGCGCGCCAGGGGCGGCTGTCGCCGTTTCAAAAAGAATCTGGAGCAAGCATGATCGATATTATTCCCCACGATTCCGGCATCACGGAATTGCGCATCGCCCGGCCGCCGGTCAACCTGATCGACGTGGGCGTGCTGAAATCCCTGCGCCATGCCTTGGCCGAAGCCGAGCGCACCGGCCAGCGCGGCATCATCCTGTCCGGTGCACCGGGCGTGTTTTCCTCGGGCGTAGACGTGGCCGCGCTGGTCAGTGGCGACCGCAACGCCGTGCGCGAGTACTGGCAGCAGGTGTTCCTGCTGGCGTCCGAGATGGCGCTGTCGCGCCAGCCGATTTTCGCCGCCATCACCGGCCACTGCATGGCAGCCGGCGCCCTGCTGGCCGTGTTCTGCGACTACCGCGTCATGGCGCAGGGTCCGTGGCAGGTCGGGCTGAACGAAGTGCGGGTCGGCGTGGCGCTGCCGGATTGCTTCCAGCTCGCCGTGCGCCGCGTGGTGGGCGCCCTGCAGGCGGAACGGCTGCTGGTATTTGGCCGCATGCTGTCGCCGCAACAGGCGCTGGAGGTGAACCTGGTCGACGAGCTGGCCGAGCCTGCGCAAGTAATGGCGCATACGCGCGAGCGCTTGCAGGAGCTGCTGTCGGTGCCGCCGCAAGCCCTGGTCAGCATGCGCGCCATCGCGCGCCGCGACTTGCGCGACGTGTTTGCCGACGTCGATGCGCTGCCGGTGGACGATTTCGTCGACGCCTTCCTGCAACCGGAAACCCAGCAGGCGCTGCGCCACGTCGCCAGCCGCATGCGCCCCGCCGCAGTCGCCCAATGAACCTGTATTTCCGCCTATTGCTGGTCTGGCTGCGGGCCCGCTTCAAGCCCGCGATCCAGATCGGCGACATGATCGAGATGCAGCTCACCGTGCTGCCTAATGACCTGGACCTGAACGGCCATATGAACAATGGCCGCTACATGACCATCATCGACCTGGCGCTGGTCGAATACATGACGCGCGCCGGATTCATGGCGCCGGCCATCAAACGCGGCTGGCGTCCCATGCTGGGCGGCTCGATGATCGCCTTCCGGCGCGGACTGAAGCCGTTCCGGCGCTACACCCTGCGCTTCTGCGCCCTGTGCTGGGACGAGCGCTGGACCTACATCCGCTTCGAGTTCGTGCTCGACGGGGAAGTGATGGCGGTCGGCCACACCAAGGGCGGCATTGTCGGTCCCTTCGGCGTGGTGGGCAGCAATGAAATGTGCGCGGTGCTGGGCGTGGATCCGGCCTCGCCGGCCTTCCCGCGTTCGGTCACAGCGTGGATCGAGGCCGACCGCCTGATGCGGGCCTGAACTGGAGAAGCCATGGAAGCCATACAAACGATCGCCGTCGTCGGCGCCGGCCCGGCAGGACTGACTGCCGCCGACACCCTGCGCCAGCTGGGCTATAAAAAAGTCACCGTGTTCGAACAGTCCGCGCGTGTGGGCGGCAAGGTGTGCACCGCGCAAACGCCTGCCGGGCCGGTGGAGCTGGGCGCTGTCATCGCCTCGGCCGAATGCGAACTGGTGCTGGGACTGGCGCAGCGTCTCGACGTACCGCTCGCACCTTACCCGGTGGAGCAGCGCTTCCTCGACGAACAAGGTGTGCGGCACGATGCACTGTCCTTCCTGGCCAGCCGCTACAGCGCGGACGAGATCCGGCAAGCCATCGCCAATTACGGCGCGACGCTGGAACGCTATGCGATGGTCCGCTACGATACCCTGGCCGGCATGCCGCGCGAACTGCACGAACCGTTCGACCGCTTCGCCGCGCGTCATGGCTTCACGCCGGTAGCCGAACTGGCGCGCGGCGCCCTGGTCGGTTTCGGCTACGGCTATTACGAAACCGTGCCGGCCCTGTACTTCATGAAACTGATCCCCTGGCTGTTCCGGCCCGACGGCCAGGGCGGCCTTGCAGCGGGCAGGTTCCACGTCTTCCCGCAGGGCTTCCAGGGCTTGTGGGAAGAGCTGGCGCGTGACCTCGACGTCCGCCTCGGTGCAGGCGTGACTGCGCTCGATAGCCATCCCGGCCGCCCGGTCCAGCTCACCGTCAATGGCCGCGACCAGCACAGCTTCGATGCAGTGGTGGTGGCGGCGCCGCTGCACACGGCAGGCGCCTTCCTGCCGGCCGGCAGCGAAGCCGCCGCCCTGTTCGCGCAATTGCGCAGCAACCGTTACCTGGTCAGCGCCTTTGCCGCCAACGGCCTGCCGGGCGGCGAATTCCTGTTCCTGCACCAGAACGAGCGCTCCGAACGCATCGGCCATATGAACGCCTGGGCCAACCGCAATCCAGCCCAGCCAATGTACCTGGGCTGGCAGCTTGCAGGGGACGCATCCAGCACGGGTGAGCTGCGCGAACTGCTGGCGGCCGACATTGCGGCGCAGGGTGGAACGCTGGCGCGGGTCGTCCTGCAACAGGAGTGGGATTACTTCCCCCATGTCGATGGCGCGGCCCTGGATGCCGGCTATTTCGAACGCATCGATGCCTTGCAGGGCCAGGGGCGCGTCTACTACGTGGGCGGCGCTCTGAACTTCGAAACAGTCGAGCACAGTGCCCGCCAGGCGCGTGCCCTGATGCGCCGCCATTTCGGCTGACGGCATAAAGGGCATCCCTTACGGTTTGTGCCTATAGAAAAACGACGGGGGCGGAGCCTATAATGGCTGGGCGAACCGGCACGCCATTGCCGCCCTCGGAGAACCGCATGAAACACCTGATCGTTGCCAGCCTGGCCCTCGCACTGTCTGTGCCGGCCTTTGCAAGTACCACCCACGCCAAGACCACCACGACCCACCACAAAGCGACTTCCACCACCAGCAAGCACCACGTGGCCAAGAAGAAAGCTACCGCGCATCATAAGACCGCGAAGGCAACCACTCACCACAAGCACGCATGATTTTCGTCTGGGGCAGGAAGGCCGTCTACACCCACGCCGGCTACGTCGCCGATTTCTGCCCCGTATGCCGGGCGGCCCGTGCGTTCTCCGTTCAACGCATCGGCATGGCATGGCATGTGTATTACATCACCGTTTCCAAGGGCGAACTGGCCGGATACCAGCGCACCTGCTGCGACTGCGGCATGGTGCTGCCGATGGAGGCCGGGCACTACAAACAGTTGAGCGCCGAACAGCTACCGCTGGTGCAACTGGAGCAAGCGACCAATCCGCATCTGTCGATCCGTCACGCCAATGCCCTGGCTGCCGCGGCGCGCTTGCGCGAGGCGCCATTGCTGCTCGATGAATCCGAGCGCCGCCGCCAGATTGATGCCGCGTTGCGGCTGCAAGCCGATGCACTCGACGAATTCGAAGCGGCCACGCGCCTCGACCGCGAAGTCTGGTGGACGATCGGCGGAGCATTCGCATTTTGTACCGTGGTGCTTGCAGCCTTGCGCCAGCAGGCGCCGGAAAACATGGATACCGGCTTCATCATCGCCTTCTTCCTCAGCCTCGGCGCGGTGGCCTGGCAATTGAGCCAGATGGGAGAGCGCTTCCTGCGGCGCGACATCCTGCCCAAGCTGGCCCGTTCGCTGGCGCCGCTGCAGCCCAGCGCGGCGGAACTCGAAGAAGGGTTCGAACGCATGCGCGAACAAGGCCGCAAGCTGGCCAAGCGCGTGGACAGCGCACGCGTGCACCAGGCCATTACCTCCCTGCGCAGCTAAGCCAGCGCCAACGCCTGCAGCAACACCTCGAGCTGCTGCAGGCGCGCTTCCACTTCCTCAAGCTGCGGCGCGCTGCCGCCCATGCCGTGGAATGCCGTGTTGTGCAGCAGCGCATTACGGAATTCCGCCAGGCCACGGGCCTCGCGCAATAGCGCCAGCATGCCTTCGCTGGACTGCGGCGATTGCTGCTTCAGGCTGGCCTTGATGCGGTCAAGCCGCTTGCCGAATGTGAGCTTGCGGGTGTCGTCGGTACCGATGCAGCGCGCGCACAGGATGAATACGTGCGCCTCCAGCCGGGAGAACTCATGGATAAAGCTCCCCAGCATCAACTTCCATTGCAGGTCGGGTGGCAGGTCTGTTTTCATGCCGTCCATTCTACGCTGCGAATTTAGTTGCGCTTGCTTTCGATTCATCGTAGTTTACCTTTCGTTTTATCATTAAATTGAAAGGAGATGGAGATGAAACGAAGAATTGCGCTGTTAATCCTTGCGTTTTCCGCCGCAGCGGCACTGGCGGGCCAGCCTGTTGCCAGCGGAGATGCGGTAGTCGCCCTGGCCGGCAATGGCTTCGTCACCAGCGCCGATGCGGGTTCGACGGAAGTCATCAACAACAACGGCCTGGCCAACTGGACCAGCGCCAACACCGTCACCAGCATCTGGTTCCGCATGGCCGCTGCAGGCAACGCCACCTTGTCGCTGGACGCCGGCCTGACCGGCAGCAAGACCAGCAACATCCGCGTGACCGCCAATGGCACGCCGTTCGACATCACCCTCACCAAGGGCAGGACCAAGACCTACGCGGTCGGTACCATCAACGTGCCCGCAGCCGGTTACGTGCGGGTTGACCTGCAGGGCATCAGCAAATCTGGCTCCTACTTCGGTGATGTGGCGGCGCTGCGCGTCAACACTACGACGGCGCTGAACTACGCCAACGATTCTGCCAACTACTACTGGTCGCGCCGCGGTCCATCGGTCCACCTGGGCTATACCGTGCCGGCCGACACCGAGTATTTCTACAATGAGGTGACGGTGCCGACAGGCGAAGACAAGATCGGCTCCTATTTCATGGCAAACGGATTCAATGGCGGCTACTTCGGCATCCAGGTCAACTCGCCGACCGAACGCCGCGTGCTGTTCTCGATCTGGGATGCCGATAACGGCGCCAAGACCACGCTGGTACGCAAGGGCCCGAACGTGGTCGACAACTCATTCGGCGGCGAAGGCACCGGCGGCCAGTCCTACCTGCTGTACAACTGGATGGCAGGACAGACCTACCGCTTCATCACACGTGTCGTGCCGGACGGCGCGGGCGGTACCAATTTCTCCGCCTGGTTCTACGCACCCGAAACCAACGCCTGGCGCTTCATCGCCACCTGGAAGCGCCCGGCCACCACGACCTACCACGCCGGCGTGTATTCCTTCCTGGAGAACTTCATTGACACCAATGGCCACCTTGGCCGCAGCGTACAGTTCAACAACCAGTGGGCGCGCAGTACCGGCGGTAGCTGGACCGAACTGGTGACGGCACGCTTCACTGGCGACGCCACCGCAGCCAACGCCCAGCGCATGGATTACGCAGGGGGCTTGCAGAACGGCAGCTTCTACTTGCGTAATGGCGGCTTCTTCAGCCCGAACGTGCCGATCAACCAGAACTTCACCCGCCCGGCTACCGGACAGGCGCCAGCAGTGGACGTGAGCACCCTGCCGTAGACATTTTTGTATCCCAGTGTATCTGGCGCCATGCCAGATACACTTCTCACGAGCTCTCGACAAAAGCGATACACACTGCCCCCTTAATCTGGTCACACCTTAACCAAGGAGACCAAGATTATGAAAACCACCTACGCAGGACTGGCAGCCACCCTGGCTATCGCATTGTGCACTTCCGCCGCACACGCCGCTGAACCGAAAAAGGAAATGGAGAAGTGCTACGGCGTGGCGAAAGCCGGCCAGAACGATTGCGCCGCGGGCCCGGGCACTTCGTGCGCAGCCACCTCCAAAGTCGACTACCAGGGCGACGCCTGGGTGCTGGTCGAAAAAGGCACCTGCACCTCCATCAAAACCCCTAAGGGCTACGGCTCGCTGAAGGCCAAGTGATGAAGCGTGCCATTGCATCGGCGATCGCCATGGCTGCCGGCCTTGCCGGCGCGGCACACGCCGCCGCTCCAGCCGCCCAGCCAGCCGCGAAGAACGTTGTGATCGTGCCGGGCGCCTTCATCGACGCCTCCAGCTGGCGCGTGGTGCACGACACGCTGCGCCTGAAAGGCTTCAACGTCACCGTGGCCCAACTGCCTCATACCTCGCTCGACGACGACATTGCCATCGTCCGCAAGGCGATCTTCCAGCAGTTCGGCAACGTGATCGTAGTCGGCAACGGCATCGGCGGCACGGTGATGTCGAACGTGGCGACCGGCGACAAGGTCAAGGCGCTGGTGTATGTCGCAGCCTTGATGCCGGAAGTCGGCGAAACGTCGCAGCAGTTGCTGTCGTCGATACCGGGCGCCGGTGATGGCGTCAAGCCGGACCGCGCAGGCTTCCAGTTCTACGACACTGCTCGCTTCCAGGCCGACCTGGCCGCCGACCTGACGCCCAACCGCGTCAACTTCATGGCGGCCTCGCAAGTCCCGGTCAGCAATGTGCTGATGGGAACGCCAAGCTGGTTCGCCACCTGGCACCAGAAGCCGAGCTTCGCAGTCCTCGCCACCCAGGATCGCCTGGTGAATCCGGAATTGCAGCGCTGGATGTACAAGCGTGCCGGCGCCAAGGTCACAGAAATTGCAGCAAGCCATGCAGTACAAATTTCGCAGCCGGAAGCGGTCGCGAAAGTCATCGAAGACGCTGCCCTCAGCGTCCTGTAAGTCCCACTTTAACTAAAGGAGATTCATCATGAGCATCGCTACCAAAACCCGCGCTGGCCTGGCCGGCGCCGCCGCCCTGATCGCACTGGCCTCCCTGTCGGCACCATCGTTCGCTGCAGAAAAAGTGAAGGAAGAACCGGGCCGCTGCTACGGCATCAACACCTGCAAGGGCACCAGCCTGTGCGCCACCGCGAAGAACGACTGCAAAGGCCTGAACCAGTGCAAAGGCCAGGGCGTGCTGGTGAAAACCCCGACCGAGTGCAAGGCACTGGGCGGCACCCTGACCGAAGCCAAGTAATCCAGACGGAGGCACACCATGCATGCCCATCGCTTTGGCCTCGGCCTGCGCCGCGAACACTACGGCGATTTCCTCGAAGGCGACGTCGACGTGGATTTCGTCGAAGTGATCTCGGAGAACTTCATGGTCGCCGGCGGCCAGCCGCGCGATATCCTGCGCCGCGTGAGGGAGAAGCATCCCGTGGTGCTGCATGGTGTGTCGATGTCGCTCGGCTCGGCCGACGGCTTACGGCCGGACTACCTGGCCCGCCTGTGCGCCCTGGTGGAGGAGATCGAACCGATGTTCGTCTCCGACCACCTGAGCTGGTCGCGCATCGGCCGCTTCAATTCGCACGACCTGCTGCCGCTGCCTTACACGCAGGAGGCGCTCGACATCATCTGCAACAACATCGACCAGGCGCAGGAAGCGCTGGGACGCACCATGCTGGTCGAGAATCCTTCGAGCTACCTGACTTATGCCGAATCCACCATGACGGAATGGGAATTCATTTCCGCCATGGCCAAGCGCACCGGCTGCGGACTGCTGCTGGACGTGAACAACGTTTTCGTCAGCGCCAGCAACCACGGCTTCGATCCGCTCGATTTCCTGCGCGGGGTACCGATGAACCGCGTATGCCAGATCCACCTCGCCGGCCATAGCCAGGGCGACGGCCTGTTGATCGACACCCACGACAGCGCCGTCAACGACGCGGTGTGGTCGCTGTACCAGCAGACGATCGCGCGCTGCGGCCCCGTGGCCACCATGATCGAACGCGATGGCGATATCCCGCCGCTGGCCGACCTGCTGGCCGAACTCGATATCGCACGCCATCTCGCAGCGCACAGGGAGGCGGCATGAACCTCGCCAATCTCCAGGGCGACTTCCACGCCATGCTGGCCACATCGACGCCCGTTGCCGGCGTGCCGGCCGGCCCGGGCCGCGCGGTCTACCTGAACAACTACCGCGCCCAGCTTGTGGGCTGCCTGGAGGAGAGCTACCCGCAACTGCGCGCTTTCATCGGCGAAGAAGCCTTCCTGCACGCTGCCGCAGCGCACATCAAGCGCCGCCCTCCGCACGCCTGGACGCTGGACGCATACGCCGACGATTTCTGCGACACGCTGCAGGCGCTGTTCCCCGACAATCCGGACCTGCACGAACTGGCCTGGATCGAGCACGCCTTGGACCAGGCGTTCATCGGCCCCGATGCAGCGCCTGTCGCTGCCGACGCACTCGCCGAAGTCGACTGGGAGCATGCCAGCCTGACGCTTGCGCCAACACTGCAACTGCGCATTGCCACTACCAACGCCGCCGACTTGTGGTTCGCCCTGCGCGACGGCAGCAGCAACCTGGAAGGCGAAATGCTTCCCGCGCCCGGCGGCCTGCTGGTCTGGCGCCAGGGCTTCGTCTCCTGCCTGCGAGCACTGGACGCCATCGAATTTGCCGCGCTGACGCAACTCCAGCGCGACGGCAGTTTCGCCGGCTTGTGCGCACTGCTGGTCGAACGCGTCGGCGAAGAACAAGGCATCGCCAGCGCCGGCGCCATGCTGGCCGACTGGCTTGGTAGTGAACTCATTACCGGAGTTGAAGATGAATGAAACCCGCCGCCTGTTCCTGCTATCCGCCCTCACCGGACTGGCAGGGACCGCAAGCCTCGCCTTCGCACCGGCACTCGCCGGCGTAGCGCTGCCAATCCGCAGCGCCACCGAAGTCCTGCGCGCCGTAGCCGCAGCACAACCTGCGCTCAGCTACCACGCCGCCGGCCCTGACGACGGCCGCCCTATCGTGCTCGCCCGCAGCCCGGGCGATTCCATCGACCACTACACCGAGATCGCATCGCGGTTGGCAGCGCAAGGCTACTTCGTTCTGCTGCCGACGCTGCGTGATGCGGATGCCGCGGCGCTCGGCCAGGACCTGCTGGCCTTCATCGACAGCCAGCACATCCCGGAAGCAGTCTTCATCGGCACCGGCCTGGGAGCCCAGGCAGCGCGCGCCGCCGCCAGCCATCGCCGCACGCGCGTCATCGGCTTAGTGCTGGCGGATGGCGGCACCACGCCAACGACTGTCCCGACAATCGGACTCGCCGCCAGCGCCACGACGCAACAGATTGCCGATGCAGCCATCACGCTGGCGCGCCAAGGCAAATGGCGCACCTGATACCTGACAAAACGGAGACCACCATGAACACCAACTTCGCCCGATCCCCAGCCGCCGCGGCCACTTCCACCGGCACCATCGCGGGAGGCATCGCAGCGCTCCACGCACTCGCCGCGCGCCTGCTGCCCCCATCGGTACAGCTGCTCGCCGCCCGCCTCGGCATTGCCGCAGTCTTCTTCCTCTCCGGCCGCACCAAAGTCGAAGGCTGGTTCACGCTGAAGGATTCGACGATCGACCTGTTCCGCTACGAGTACATGCTGCCTTTGATCCCACCGGAGATCGCCGCCCCCATGGCCACCTTCGCCGAACACGCCCTGCCACTGCTGCTGGTCGCCGGACTGTTCACCCGCTTCGCCGCCCTCGGCCTGCTCGCCATGACCGCCGTCATCGAGATCTTCGTCTATCCCCAAGCGTGGCCTACGCACCTGAACTGGGCCGCCTTGTTGCTCCCCTTGGTTGCCCAAGGCCCGGGCAAATTCTCGCTTGACCACATATTCAAGCGCCGTCCTTGAATCGCATGCCAGGTGGACTAAACTAACTTAGTCTAGTCCACTAAACATGTGCCAGAATGAAAACGTTCAATATTCACGAGGCAAAGACTCATCTTTCCCGCCTTGTTGATGATGCGGCGAATGGCGAGCCCTTCATCATTGCCAAGGCAGGCAAACCCTTGGTTAAAGTAATGCCGCTAGGTGAGCAACAAGCTAAAAAGACTCAACGAATGGATTTTCTTAAAGGAGAGCAATTCGTTATCCCCGATGACTTCGACAATTTTGCACGGGACGAAATCGAAGAAATGTTCGGAGTCAAAGAATGAAGTTTTTATTGGACACTCACCTTCTGCTCTGGGCGTCCCATGATTCACGCCGCCTCCCGGCTAAGATACGGACACTGTTAAAAAGCGCCGAGAACGAACTGTTTTTTAGTGTCGCAAGCATTTGGGAGGTGGCAATCAAGCACAGCCTCGGACGCGCCAATTTCGCCTTCGATCCACGCCTTTTACGACGAGCTCTAATAGATCATGACTACTGCGAGCTAGACATTAATGGCAAGCATGCACTTGAGATAGCTCATCTCCCGTTGCTGCATCGGGACCCTTTTGATCGAATTCTCATAGCACAAGCCACTGTCGAGGGCATTACGCTCCTGACTTCTGATCCTCAGATCGCGCAGTATTCAGGCCCGATAAGTTGCGCATAGCGCAGGCCCAAAGAGAAAGCCCAGCCGGTGAGGGCTGGGCTTTTGGAATGCTGGTGCCGGCTGCAGGACTCGAACCCGCCACCTGATGATTACAAATCAACTGCTCTACCTGATGAGCTAAGCCGGCTGTAAAACTTTCGCCGCGATTATACGCTATTTAATGCGAGTCAGGGTTGGACGGCCACCTTTCTTTGGTGGCTCGCCGCCATCGTCCGGTCCATTGTCGTCTTCGCTGCGCGGCGCGGGGGCGCTTGGCACGGAAGACAGGGTCGGCACTGGCGCAACTTCTTCGACCGGCGCAGGCATTTTCGGTGCCGGCGCCTGGCCCAGCAGCGGTTCAAACGCCATGCCCTGGCCGTTTTCGTTGGCGTAGATCGCCATTACGTTATTGACCGGCACGTAGATCTCGCGCGACACTCCGCCGAAGCGGGCGTGGAAGTGGATCGCGTCGTTGTCCATCTTCAGGCCGGAGGTGGCGCCGAAGCTGATGTTCAGGACGATCTCGCCCTTCCTGACGTATTCCATCGGTACCTGGGTTGCTGCGTCGACCTTGACTGCCAGGTAGGGGGTATAGCCGCAATCGGTGCACCATTCGTAGATGGCGCGCAGCATATAGGGCTTGGTGGAGATTTCTGCCATGTTCAAACTATAAGTTGCGGCGCGCTCCATGGGCGCGCCGCAGGGGCCGCTATTAGCGGCGCATTACTTTCTCGGACGGAGTCAGCGCTTCGATATAGGCAGGGCGCGAGAAGATACGCTCGGCGTACTTCATCAGCGGCGCTGCGGTCTTCGATAGCTCGATGCCGTAGTGGTCCAGGCGCCACAGCAGCGGTGCCACGGCCACGTCCAGCATGGAGAACTCGTCGCCCAGCATGTACTTGTTCTTCAGGAACAGCGGAGCCAGGGTGGTCAGGCGGTCGCGGATTTCTGCGCGGGCCTTGTCGTGGCTCTTGTCGCTCGCCTTGTTGCGCTCGCTTTCCAGCGTGTGCACGTGCACGAACAACTCTTTCTCGAAGTTGAACAGCATCAGGCGGGCACGGGCGCGCATCAGCGGGTCGGCCGGCATCAGCTGCGGGTGTGGGAAGCGCTCGTCGATGTACTCATTGATGATGTTCGATTCGTACAGGATCAGTTCGCGCTCGACCAGGATTGGTACCTGGCCATATGGGTTCATGGTCGAAATATCTTCCGGCTTGTTGAACAGGTCAACATCGCGCACTTCAAAGTCCATGCCCTTTTCGAACAGGACCAGGCGGCAGCGCTGGGAGAATGGGCAGGTAGTGCCCGAATAGAGAACCATCATTTTCCTAGTTCCTTAGAAACAAAGGGGGCGAGACCGCGAACGGTTCACCCCAGTTGGGCCGCCGGCACGAGGCAGGCGGCGCAAACACGCGCCGGAAACCCGGCGCACGCAATTATTTGACTTCTTTCCAGTACGACGCGTTGAGGCGCCATGCCAGGGTAGCGAAGATAGTCATGAAGATCAGGACCCATACGCCCAGTTGCTTGCGCTTCTGTGCGGCTGGCTCGGCCATCCACTCCATGTAGCCAACGATGTCGGCCACTGCAGTGTCGTACTCCAGCTTGGTCATGGTGCCTGGTTTTACTTGCTCGAAGCCTACAAACTTGTGCATCTTCTTGCCGTGCTCGTGTGGATCTTCCACTTCTTCGAACTTGGCGGACTGAACGCCCTGCAGCTCCCACAGCACGTGTGGCATGGCCGCATTCGGCAGCACCATGTTGTTGAAGCCGGTTGGGCGGGTGTCGTCCTTGTAGAAGGTACGCAGGTAGGTGTACAGGTAATCGCTGCCGGTGTTGGACGGTGTTGCCTTGGCGCGGGCGATCACGGACAGGTCAGGCGGCACGGTGCCGAACCAGGCCTTGGCGTCCTTGGCCGGCATGGCGGTGGTCATCATTTCGCCCACTTTTTCGCCGGTGAACAGCAGGTTGTTCTTGATCTGCTCTTCGCTCAGGCCCAGGTCGCGCAGGCGGTTGTAACGCATGGACGACGCATTGTGGCAGTTCAGGCAGTAGTTCACGAACAGCTTGGCGCCGTTTTGCAGGGCAGCCATGTTGTGCGAGCGGTCCGGGGCCTTCTCCAGGGGGAAGCCGCCTTCGTTGGCGAAGGCCAGCGCTGGTACCAGGGCCAGGAGGGCCAGCAGTTTCTTCGAAAAGATCATTTATTAGTCCTTTGCTTAGCGTTCTGGTCGTCCGATTAGTGCGCGTGGAACACAACGCGGTCCGGCACCTTCTTGAACGTACCCATCGCGCTCCACCACGGCATCAGCAGGAAGAAGCTGAAGTAGTACAGGGTCGCAATCTGAGCGATGATCGTGCCGACTGGGCTTGGCGGCTGGGTGCCCAGGTAGCCCAGGGCTACGAAGGCGATGGCCAGGCCGGCGTACACATATTTGTGCCAGTCAGGACGGTAACGAATCGATTTCACCGGCGAGTGGTCCAGCCATGGCAGGAAGGCCAGGATCACCACGGAACCGCCGAAGAACACCACGCCCCAGAACTTCGCGTCCAGTGCGCCTGGCAGCATGCCGACGATCATCAGCAGCGCGATCACGCTGACGGCGATCTTGACCATGCCCGACAGCTTGGACTTCATCCACAGGAAGGCGGTGTAGGCAGCGATACCCACCATCAGCACCCACAGGAAGTCCGAGGTGGTAGCGCGCAGCACCGAGTAGAAGGCGGTGAAGTACCAGGTCGGAGCAATGTGCGGCGGGGTCTTCATCGAATCGCCCGGCAGGAAGTTGTTGTACTCCAGGAAGTAGCCGCCCATCTCAGGCGCGAAGAACACCACAGCCGAGAAGATGGTCAGGAACACGGACACGCCGAACAGGTCGTGCACGGTGTAGTACGGGTGCGATGGGATCGAATCCACTGGGTGGCCGTCCGGGCCCAGGTTTTCTTTCACTTCGATGCCGTCCGGGTTGGACGAGCCGACTTCGTGCAGTGCGATCAGGTGCGCAGCCACCAGGCCCAGCAGGACCAGCGGGATGGCGATCACGTGGAAGGCGAAGAAGCGGTTCAGGGTCGCGTCGGACACCACGTAGTCGCCGCGGATCCACAGCGAAAGGTCAGGGCCGATCAGCGGAATCGCGCCGAACAGGTTGACGATCACCTGGGCGCCCCAGTACGACATCTGGCCCCATGGCAGCAGGTAGCCGAAGAACGCTTCGGCCATCAGGCACAGGAAGATGGCGAAACCGAACAGCCAGATCAGTTCACGTGGCTTGCGGTAGGAACCGTACATCAGGCCGCGCGTCATGTGCAGGTACACGATGATGAAGAAGGCCGAGGCGCCGGTCGAGTGCATATAACGCACCAGCCAGCCCCATGGGACTTCGCGCATGATGTATTCAACCGATGCGAAGGCCAGGCCGGCGTCCGGCTTGTAGTGCATGGTCAGGAAGATGCCGGTGACGATCTGCAGCACCAGGACCAGCATGGCCAGGGAACCGAAGATGTACCAGAAGTTGAAGTTTTTAGGAGCGTAGTATTTGCCCCACTGGTCGTTCCACAGCTTGGTGGCAGGGAAGCGGTCGTCGACCCAGCCCATCAGCTTCTTGGCTGCAGGTGCGTCGGCAGGGAATTTGGTTTCCTTGAATGCGGCCATGGATTATGCCTCGCCTTTCTCGTCTTTACCGATGATCAGCTTGCTGTCGCCGAGGTACATATGGCGTGGCACTTGCAGGTTGTCCGGAGCAGGCTTGTTCTTGAATACGCGGCCAGCCAGGTCGAAGGTCGAGCCGTGGCATGGGCACAGGAAGCCGCCCAGCCAGTTGTCTGGCAGCGAAGGCTGTGCGCCCGGGGTGAATTTCGACGATGGGGAGCAGCCCAGGTGGGAGCAGATGCCCACGGCCACCAGGATTTCGGGCTTGATCGAGCGGTGCTGATTGCGCGCGTATTCCGGCGTCAGGTCGTCAGGGGTACGCTCGGATTTTGGATCGGCCAGTTCAGCTTCGTCTTTTGCCAGCGTCGCCACCATTTCCGGGGTACGCTTCAGGATCCAGACTGGCTTGCCGCGCCATTCGACAGTTTTCATTTCGCCCGGCTGCAGCGTAGAGATATCCACTTCCACCGGTGCACCAGCTGCCTTCGCGCGCTCGGACGGCTGGAACGTGCTTACCAGGGCGCCAGTTGCACCCAAACCGACCACACCACCTGCCGCACATGTTGCGACGAGGAGACCGCGACGGCTCGAATCGACCTGCTTCTCGTTACTCATACAAACCCCAATCAGTCAAAAATCCAAAATCTTTATTGTTAACAAAGCTTCTAGCAACCTTAAATTATAAAGGAGTGAAGTTGCGATTTAAAGCAAAACCTTGCAATTAGCTAATCCATCCCAATGTTGCACCTCTTGCGTGTTCTACGAATTTGCAGCAAAGTTGATACAAATCCATAAATTTTTGGGGAGAATGTGTTATGGGAATGATGCAAGAATTTAAAGAATTTGCAATGAAAGGCAATGTCATCGACCTGGCGGTCGGTGTCATCATCGGTGCAGCCTTCGGCAAAATCGTCGATTCCCTGGTAGCCGACGTGATCATGCCGCCAATCGGCATGCTGCTGGGCGGCCTGGATTTCGCGAGCTACTACATTCCCCTCAACGGCCAGGCGCACAACCTGCCACTGGCCGAAGCCAAGAAACTGGGCGCGGTCATCGCCTACGGCAATTTCTTCACCATCTTGCTGAACTTCATCATCCTGGCCTTCGTGATCTTCCAGATGGTACGCCTGGTGGCCAAGCTGCGCCGCGCCGAAGCGCCGGCTGCCGCACCGGCAGAACCTGCACCACCTTCAGAAGATATCGTGCTGTTGCGCGAAATTCGCGATTCTTTGCGAAAATAGGAGTTAACTCCCATTTTGTAGCAATACCGCCATGCGAAGACTCTGGTTATTGTTTGCACAAACGGTGACCATCGCATTGGCACTGTACTTTGTATACACGGCTGTGCAGCGGCCGTCCGCGCTCCCCAAGCCCGTTCCGACCGCCGCGCATACGGCCATC
This sequence comes from uncultured Duganella sp., assembly GCA_966077345.1. GTDB lineage: Bacteria > Pseudomonadota > Gammaproteobacteria > Burkholderiales > Burkholderiaceae_D > Rugamonas. The sequence continues at coordinate 14,943 of CBHREK010000024.1, read as the reverse complement.
CTGGCTGACGCCAGTGCCCCGCCCTCGCCGGGGTCGTACCGGGCCGCCGCCAGCCGAGCCATGCCGGCCGTGGTCAATATCCTGACAACCAAGGCGGTGCGCAAGCGCCATCCGCTGTCGCGCGATCCGTTCTTCAAGCGCTTTTTTGGGGACCGCGACGAGGATGATGACCAGAACAGCCTGGGTTCGGGCGTCATCGTCAGCCCGCAGGGCTATATCCTGACCAATTACCATGTGGTTGAAGCAGCCGACGAGATCCAGGTCGTGCTGCCGGATGGCCGCAAGGCCGCCGCCAAGATGGTCGGCACCGACCCGGAAACCGACCTGGCCGTGGTGCGCATCGAAATGGAAAAGCTGCCGGTGGTCGCCCTGGGCCAGGTCGAACAGGCCAAGGTGGGTGACGTGGTACTGGCCATCGGCAACCCGTTCGGGGTCGGCCAGACCGTCACCATGGGCATCATTTCCGCCTTGGGCCGCAACAACCTGCACATCAACCATTTCGAAAATTTCATCCAGACCGATGCCGCAATCAACTTCGGCAACTCTGGCGGCGCCCTGATCGATACCCAGGGCAACCTGCTGGGGATTAACTCGGCCATCTACTCACAGACCGGCGGGTCGGTCGGCATCGGCTTCGCGATCCCGGTCAGCACGGCACGCTCGGTGCTGGACGCCATCATCAAGGATGGCCATGTGGTGCGCGGCTGGATCGGCGTCGAATCGCAGGAAATCACGCCGGAACTGGCGCACAGCTTCGGCCTGGACCGCGACTCGGGCGCCATCATTGCCGGCGTGGTGCGCAACGGACCGGCCGACAAGGCCGGCATGAAGCCGGGCGACATCCTGCTGTCGGTTGACGGCAAGCCGGTCAAGGACACCAATGAAATGCTGAACCTGATCGCTCAGCTCTCGCCGGGCGGCCAGTCGACCATGCGCATCCTGCGCAAGAGCCGCGAAAGCGATCTCCAACTCACCGTGGGCAAACGCCCTCCAGCCAAAAAATAATCATGCACCTGCGCGACCTGACCCGCTACCTGACGGAACTGTCCGACAATAACAACCGCCCGTGGTTTGTGATGAACAAGCCGCGCTACGACATCCTGCGCGAAGAATTCCTGGAGCTGGTGACCCAGGTGATCGCGGAGCTGGGCAAATTCGACGCCCAGGTCAAGTTCTGCAATCCGAAGAAAGCCATGTTCCGCATCAACCGCGACGTGCGCTTCGCCCACGACAAGAGCCCGTACAAGACCCACTTCTCGGCCGCGATTGCGCCGAACGATATGCGCCGCCCCAGCATGGCGGGCGGCCCGACCTGGTACTTCCAGATCAGCCCCGACGGCGTGCTGGGCATCGGCGCCGGCGAGTACATTCCGCCGCCGCACCGCCTCAAGGCGCTGCGCAACCACATGGTCAACGACGCCAAGGGCTTCAAGAAGGCGCTGGCGAACAAGGCGCTGAAGGCGCGCTACGGCTCGATCACGGAAGAACACAAGCTGCAACGGCCGCCTAAAGGCTTCGATCCGGAGCACGAGCACATCGAGTTCATCAAGCTGAAAAGCTTCTTCGTCTACCAGGAAGTGAAGCTGCCGCTGAACAAGCCGGACGAACTGCTGGGCATGATCGCGGGCGCCTTCAAGGATGCCTGGCCGCTGGTGCAGTGGATGCGCTCCGCTCCGGTTGAAGAGGAGGCCGACGCAGCATGAGCACCCATCGCATTGCAGTCATCGCCGGCGACGGCATCGGCAAGGAAGTGATGCCGGAAGGCTTGCGCACCTTGCAGGCCGCCGCTGCGCGCTTCGGCCTGCCGCTGGAATTCACCACCTTCGAATGGGCTAACTGCGACTACTACATGCAGCACGGCCAGATGATGCCGGCCGACTGGTTCGACCAGCTCAAGGGCTTCGATGCGATTTACTTCGGTGCCGTCGGCTGGCCCGATGCGGTGCCCGACCATATCTCCCTGTGGGGCTCACTGATCAAGTTCCGCCGCGAGTTCGACCAGTACGTGAACCTGCGCCCGGTGCGCCTGATGCCTGGCGTGCCCTGCCCGCTGGCCGGGAAGAAGCCGGGAGATATCGATTTCTATGTGGTGCGAGAGAACACGGAGGGTGAGTATTCCGCCGTCGGCGGCCGCCTGTTCGAGAATACCGAGCGCGAAGTCGTGCTGCAGGAAGCCGTGTTCACCCGCAAGGGCGTCGACCGCATCCTGCAATTTGCTTTCGACCTGGCGCAGTCGCGCCCGAAAAAGCACCTGACTTCCGCCACCAAGTCGAACGGCATCGCGATCAGCATGCCGTATTGGGACGAGCGCGTGAAAGCCATGTCGGCCAACTACCCGGACGTGCGCTGGGACCAGTACCACGTCGACATCCTGGCGGCACGCTTCGTGCTGAGCCCCGAGCGTTTCGACGTGGTGGTGGCGTCCAACCTGTTCGGCGACATCCTGAGCGACCTTGGCCCGGCCTGCGCCGGCACCATCGGCATCGCACCGTCGGCCAACCTGAACCCGGAACGCACCCTGCCTTCCCTGTTCGAGCCGGTGCACGGCTCGGCGCCGGATATCTACGGCAGGAACATCGCCAACCCGGTCGCCATGATCTGGTCCGGCGCCATGATGCTCGATTTCCTCGGCAACGGCGACGCCCGCTATGCGCAGGCGCACGACGCCATCATGCGTGCGATTGAAACGGTGCTGGTGCAAGGGCCGCGCACGCCGGATATGGGCGGCAGCGCTTCCACCACCGAGATGGGCGCAGCTATCGCCGCACTCGTTTAAGCGCCCAGCAAGGCTTTTACAGCCGGCAAGTGGCGCTCGCTGACCGGAACCCGGTCGCCGCAGCGCAGGACCAGCTGGCTCGCTCCCTCGGCGTCGCGCTCCAGCGACGCCACCTCGCCCACCCGCACCAGCGCGCGCCGGTGCACGCGCAGGAAGCTTGCCGGGTCCAGGTGCTGCTCCAGGCGTGCCAGCGGCACCCGGTGCAGTACGCGCCGCTGCGGCAAGCGCAGCTCCACATAATTGCCCGCCGCCTCGATCCACAGCACTTCGGAAACCTGCACGCACTCGATGCGCCCGACCGAGCGAACATTCAATTGCTGCAGATATGCCTGCCCCGCCGGCTCGGCGAAGGCACGCAAGGCACGCGCGTAGGCGGCACGCTGGCGTTGCTCCAGCATGGCGGCAGCGCGCTCCAAGGCCTGCGCCAGGCGCTGGTCGTCGAAAGGCTTGAGAAGGTAATCCAGCGCGTGCACTTCAAAAGCTTCGATGGCGTGCTCGTTATAAGCCGTGGCAAAAATAACCAGCGGCGGTTCTTCGCGCTGGGCCAGTTCGCGCGCCAGCGCCAGGCCGGTTTCCTGCGGCATCTGGATATCGAGGAAAATCACGTCCACTTCCTGCCCGGCCAGGGCTTTGCGCGCGGCTGCGGCGCTGGAGCACTCGCCGACCAGCTGCCAACCTGCATGCGGTGCGAGGCCGTAGCGCAGGTTGATGCGGCCAGGTTCTTCGTCGTCAACGATCAGGGCGCGGATCTTCATGAAGCGAAGTACATGGGCATATTGATCTCGGCGACAAAGCGCCCATCGGCACGCGCAGTACGCAAGCCGGCGCCGCTGCCGCAGGCAATGCGCAAGCGCGCTTCGATATTGCGCAGCCCCATTCCCATGCCCGGGTTGCACGGCACATCGCGCACCGAATTGCTGATATGGATATGCAGCATGCCGCCCTGCTCCGAGAACCGCAGCGTGATGTCGCTGTCGCCGTCGTGGCAGTCAAGGTCATGGCGCAGCGCATTCTCGACCAGCGGCTGCAGCAGCAAGGGCGGACAGTCGGCGGCCAGCACCGCACCGCTGTCGCCTTCGATGGACACGCGCAGCCGGTCGCCGTAGCGCATCGATTGCAGCGACAGGTAGTCGCGCACGAATTGCAGTTCTTCCGCCAGCGTGACCCAGTCGCGCGAGCTGGCCGCCTGGGCGTAGCGCAACAGCCCGCTCAGGCGGCTGATCGCGCTCAGGGTGGCTCCCTTGTCGTCCATGCGAACCAGGGCGCTGACGGCGTTCAGGGCGTTGAACAGGAAGTGCGGCTCCAGTTGCCCGCGCAAGGCGGCAAGACGCTGCTGCTCCAGCTCCAGGCGCAGGGTCAGGTTATCGGTCTCCCGCGCGCGCTGGATCTGCCAGATGCGGATTCCGGCCACGGTAACGAAGGTGAAGGTGGTCCAGGTCAGTTCGAGGAAGATGGCGAACCAGCTTCTTTCCTGCTGCAGGGAGACGAACAGGCACTCCAACGGCAGGAACAGCACCAGTACCGCCAAGTATGTGCGCACGATGCCGCGCGGACTGGCCAGCGCCTGCGGCCATCGCTCCAGGATGATATACAGCACGGCGCTGAACAACACCATCAGGGCGTGCGCACTGCCCCAGTCGCCAAGCAGCTCCAGATAGGAAGGATTGGCGCCCCGCTGCAGCAGCGAGCCATAGGAGGAGGCGGCGCCGGTCAGGCAGACGACGCTCCATGCCAGCACGCAGATGCCGAGGATACGTAGGAAATGCAAGGTTCTCATGGCTGGACAGTATACCGGCCCTTTTCATAGTGGCCGACAGTCCCCGTCACACGGGCATCCGCCTTCGTCACACCGGCTTTCCTGCATTTCAGGTCGCCATTTCTGCATTTCGTCGCACACCGGTAGTGCTGGACACCGCACATATCTATAGTTCAATCAACGAAACGCGAATTGAACTTAACCCAACCGAATGGAGAGCAAAATGAACATCGCCAAAAACATGGAATACATCTTCCTCGCAGCAGTTGCCGTCATCAGCGCAACCGGCTTCGCCACCGCCGCCACTCCGCTGAAACACAGCGCACCCGCAGCCGTCGTCGCCAAGGCGGAAGCCAAGGCCATGCCAGTGGTGACCGTCACCGCCAAGCGCCTGACTGCTGCTGAAAAAGCCGCACTGTAATTCGAACGAATCGAAACCTTCACGGAGCCTCGACATGAAAAAGTTTTTCACCGCCACGATGATGACCGCTGTGATGTTCGCTGCAGGCGGCGCCGCCCGCGCGGACGAGATCATCACCGAAGCGCGCACTGTTGACGGCCGCCCTGTGAAAGTAGTGCTGGATGGCGTGGTAGACCTGAAGCTGAAGCAAGGTGCACCGGCACTGGTGCTCTCCGGCGACAAGCGCTACCTGCAAAAGATTACGGTGACGCAGAACGGCGACACCATCCGCATCGGAACCGAAAATATGCGCGGCATCCACATCGGCCCGCGCAACCTGAAGGCGGAACTGACATTGCCGCAGCTGCGCGAACTGGTTTCCGCCGGCGTGGGCTCGGCCGAAGTGAAGGGATTTGACGGCGATGAAGTTCGCCTCTCCCTGGAAGGCGCCGGCGCCGTGAACATGGTCTCGCGCTTCAAGAAAGTCGATGCACGCCTGACCGGCGTGGGCAGCATGACCGTCAGCGATACCCAGGCCGACGTGGTGGACCTGAACCTGAAAGGCGCCGGCCAGATTGCGATCTCCGGCCAGAGCAAGCAGCTGAACGCCAAGCTGGGCGGCATCGGCAGCCTCGATGCGAAGCAGCTGCAAAGCGAAAGCGTGGATGCCGACATGACCGGCCTTGGCAGCGCCACCTTCAACGCAAAGACTTCCGCCAACCTGCGCCTGAGCGGCATGGGTTCGGCAACGGTATATGGCAAGCCTGCCAATCGTCAGTCCACCGCACGCGGCCTGGGCAGTGTGTCCTGGAACTGACGCCAACGTTTCCCTACCAACTCGTGAGTAGTTTCACGGTGCTTGCCGCCCGCTAAACCCGGGCGGCTTTTTTATTCCCGCGTCTTTGCCGAGCACGATGCGCAGTTGCGGTTCGCCGTTGCCGCGTACTTCAACCCGCGTCTCTTCTACATTGAAGGGAATGGTGTTCGTCAGGCGCACTACCTGCATCCCTTCCGCCCGCAAGCGCTGTGCCACTGCAGCGGCCATGCCGCGGATGCCGTTGCCGTTGCTGACTTCCAGCCGGGTTGGCGCGCTTGCTGCGGCTGGCGCGCCTGGCCCGGCCGCCTTCTGCGCCTTGTCCTCCACCCGCGCGACTTCGACCAGCCCGGCGCTGACCTGCCGTACCTCCACGCGCGCCATTCCGGCCGGCCAAAGCTCGGTGCCAGGCGCGCCGCCGGGCTTGGCCGCTGCCTCGGACCTGCGCTCCAGCGAAGCTTCGCGCAGCATACGCGCTTGGCGCATGGCATCCAGCGCGCGGCCGCTTTCGCCAGCCGTTTCCAGCAGCGCCGCCAGGCGCTCCCATGCAACTGGACTGGACGGCGCCATCAGGCAGGCTCGCTCCAGTGCGGCCCGCGCTTGCTCCAGGTGTCCGCCAAGGTAATAGGCGTAGCCCAGATCGCCGAGCAAGACCGCATCGGGTGTAGCCCGCACGCGCTCTTCCAGCAGCGCGATGGCCTCTTCGTAACGGCCCTCCCCGGCCAGCACGGCAGGGGTCGTGGCGGCGCTGGCGCCAGGCAGCGCCGTGAGTGGAGCGGGCGGCAGCACCGGCATGCTGCACGCCGCCACCAAGCCCGCACAGGCAGCAATCATCGTCTTACGCATGAAAACCTCCTAACGCGCACTTTGCGCCACAGGATGCAACACAGCTTTCATCTGGATTGATGCAGGACCCAGCAACACAATCATCAGCGCCGGGAAGATGCAGAAGATCAGCGGGAACAGCAGCTTGAGCGCCACCTTGGCCGCGGCCTCCTGGGCCACCACGGCGCGCTTGCGGCGCAGGTTATCCGCATGCACCCGCAAGGAGTCGCCCATGCTGGTGCCGAAACGCTCTGCCTGCACCAGCATCGCCACCAGCGCGTCCACGTCTTCCACGCCGCTGCGCAGGGCCAGGTTGCGCAGCGCCCGCTCCTTGGAAAAGCCGGAACGCATCTCCATCAGCACCAGCTGCAGTTCCTGCGCCAGCGCCAGGCTCTTGATATGGATTTCCCCGGCGACCTTGACCAGCGCGCGCTCCATGCTGAGCCCTGCCTCCACGCAGATGGTCAGCAAGTCCAGCGCATCAGGCAGGCTTTCGAATATATCGCGCTGGCGCATTTCAGCACGGCGCGCCAGCACGCCGTTCGGCAGGTAGTAACCGATGGCCGCACTGGCAAACAGTACCAGCAGCAGGTGCCCGTTGCGCGCCGCCAGCGTGGCCACCAGCGCGGGTGCAGCCAAAGCCAGCAAGGTCTTGGCTGCAAAGTACAGCCTGGGGGCAGCGGGATGGCGCCAGCCGGCGTTCATGAAGCGCGTGCGCAAGGCAGACTGCTCCCAGCCATCTTCCGGCAGCGAAAGGCGGCTGAACGGCCCGGCTACCCGCGCCACCTTTTCGATCCACTCGCCCTGGCCAGGCGCAGGCGCTGCTTCCGTGACGCCGGTGAAAGACTTCAGGCGCTCGCGCAGCGGCACGCTGGACAGGGCCAGCATCGCCCACAGCGCCAGGCCGGCGACGACCACAAAGACGAGCAGCAAAAGCAAGATGCTGCGGAGTTCGATGCCGTTCATACGCGCACCCTGACAATCTGGCGCATCCACAGCATGCCGACCACAATGGCACTGGCGCCGTACCACAGCATGCGCTGCCCGCTCGGATCGTGCCACAAGACAGCGCTGTATTTCGGATTGGAGAACTGCATCGCCGCCATCAGGCCGAGCGGCATCAAGGTCAGGATCCAGGCCGACATGCGCCCTTCCGCCGACATCACCCGCACCTGCGCCAGCAGTTGCAGGCGGGCGCGCGTCATGCGCGAAACATTGTCCAGCAGTTCGGCCAGGTTGCCGCCCGATTCGCGCTGGATCAGCACCGCGATCACCAGGTAGCGCAAGTCGGTCAGCGGCACCCGCGCCGCCAGGTTGTGCAGCGCGTCCTGCATGGTGACGCCGAAATTCACCTCTTCATAGGTGGCGCGGAATTCTCCCCCCAGCGGATCGGCCACTTCGTCGCCGGCCATCTGCATTACGTTGGCAAATGAATGGCCGGCACGCAGCCCGCGCGCCAGGAAGTCGGCCATTTCCGGCAACTGTGCTTCGATGCGGCGCACGCGGGCGGCGCGGGCTCGCAACAGCATCAATGCCGGCACCGCCGCAGACAGTCCGCCAAGCAGGACCGACGGCAACGACGGCAGGTGCAGGGCGACCGGAGCCAGCACGCCTGCCAGCACGGCGCAGCCCTGGACCTGGAGGAAGCGCGCGACTTGCCAGCGCAGGCCCGATTGCAGCAGCAGCCGGTCCAATGCGCCGAGCTGCGGAATGCGCCGCAGCAGTGCATCGAGCGCTGCCGACTTTGCGTAGCGGCGCTCCTTCAAAATGCTGATGCCGCCGCCCGTGCTGTCGGTGCGGCCCGACATCAGGCGCAGGCGGCGCGCGATGCGCTGCGCGCTGTTGCCGTGGGCGCTGCTCCACCATAGCCACACAGCCTCGCACAGGCAGATCACGGCAGCGAACAGCAGCACGGAAAATCCGGTCCAGGCGAAATCCATGGCGCCCTCCTTATTCGTACACCTTGCCGGGATCGAAGACGCTGTCCGGCACCGGCACGCCGAACATGCGCAGGCGCTCGGCAAAGCGCGGCCGCACGCCGGTAGCGTAGTAGTGCCCCTGGACCTTGCCCTGGACGTCCACGCCGGTCTGCTCGAAGTGGAAGATCTCGTGCATGGCCACGGTATCGCCTTCCATGCCGGTGACTTCCTGCAGGCTGACCAGCTTGCGGGTGCCGTCGGTGAGCCGCGACAGCTGCATCACCACCGTGATGGCCGAACAGATCTGCTGGCGCGCGGTGCGCGCCGTCAGGTTGGCGCCCGCCATGCCGACCATGCTTTCAAGCCGCGACAGCGCGTCGCGCGGCGAGTTGGCGTGGATGGTGGCGAACGATCCTTCGTGGCCGGTGTTCATGGCCTGCAGCATGTCGATCGCCTCGGCGCCGCGCACTTCGCCCAGGATGATGCGGTCGGGCCGCATGCGCAGCGCATTGCGCACCAGGGCGCGCTGCGTCACTTCGCCCTTGCCTTCCACGTTCGGCAAGCGCGTTTCCAGGCGCACGATGTGCGGCTGGCGCAGCTGCAGCTCCGCCGCATCCTCGATGGTGACGATGCGTTCGCTGGCCGGGATGTAGCCGGACAGCACGTTGAGCAGGGTGGTCTTGCCGCTGCCGGTGCCGCCGGAAATCAGCACGTTCAGCCGCGCCTGGCCGAGCGCCTTCAGCACTTCCGCCATGGGCGGCGTCAGGCTCTTGAACTCCAGCAGTTTCTCCATCGACAGCGGCTGCGCCGAAAAACGGCGGATCGACAGGATCGGCCCATCCACCGCCAGCGGCGGGATGATGGCGTTGACGCGCGAACCATCCGGCAACCGGGCATCGACCATCGGGCTCGATTCGTCGACGCGCCGGCCCACGCGCGAGACGATCTTTTCAATGATCTTCATCAGGTGCGTGTTGTCGTGGAAGCTGATGCCGGTCAGTTCCAGCCGCCCGGTGCGCTCGACGTAAACCTGGGCATGCGTGTTGACCAGGATATCGGACACGCCGGGATCGGCCAGCAACGGCTCCAGCGGGCCGAAGCCCAGCATCTCGTTCTGGATGTCCAGCACCAGCTTGTGGCGTTCGCCCTGGTTCAGCACGATGCGCTCGTCGTCGACGATGCGCGCCACCAGCAGCGCCAGTTCATGCTTGAACTGTTCCGGCGTCAGGCGCTTCAGGCGCTCCAGGTCGATGCGCTCCAGGATCATCTGGTGCATGGACTTTTTCAGCTCCAGGTAGGCGCCGTCGGCCATCGCCGGTGCGCTCGGCGCCTGCTGTCCGGTGTCGCCCGATGCCAGGCGTTCTCGCAAGCTCATGATAGGCTCCTTTGTCAGTGCTCGGTCTCGGCGCGCCCAAACAGGCGGTCGAACAGGCCTTTGCTCTCGGGCAGGCGGCGCTCGGTGACCGCCTCCACCAGTTCCGCCAGGCTGCGCGCGACCGGGCTGCTGCGCGCCAGCTGCAAGAGCGGAATGCCCTGGTTGACCGAATCGGTGGCCGACAGGTAATCGTTCGGCACCGTGTGCAGCACGTCCGCGCCCAGCGCCTGTTCCAGGTCGGCCAGGCGCAGCTTGCCGCCTTTTTCATAGCGGTTGACGATCAGGCGCGTGCGCTCCTGCGGATAACCGAGCGAGCGGAAAATATCGAGCAGGCGGCGTCCGTCGCGAATGTCGGGCAGCGCCAGTTGCAGCACCGGGTAGATGGCGTCGGCCTGGTCCAGCGCGCGCAGCGACAGGGCATCGATCTGGCGCCCCACGTCCAGCAGCACGTAGTCGTAATGCTGGCGCGCGATGCGCAGGATGGCATCGATGTGCTCCGGCTTCATCTGGGTCGCCAGCGCCGGATCGTCGGCTGCCGCCAGCACGCCGTAGCCCGGCGCCACATGCACCAGGCAGGACTCCAGGAAAGCCGCGTCGAGGCGGCCGATCTGGCTGCAGATATCGGACAGCGTCATGGCCGGCTTCTGGTCCGACACGTACAGCGTGGCATCGCCGAACTGGCCGTGCAGGTCGAGCAGCAGCACCTTGCGCCCTGCCAGCGCCGCCAGCGCATAGCCGAAATTGGTGGCAAGGAAAGTGGCGCCGCTGCCGCCCTTGCAGGAGATGAAGGCCAGCGCCTTGCCTTCGCGCACCGCGGTCACGCCGCGTTCGATCTCGATGCGGTCCAGCGACTCGTGCAGGGCGCGGTGCACCAGCGGCAGTTGCAGCACTTCGCGCATGCCGACGCGCATGGCGCGGATCAGCAGCTCATGCTGCGGGGCGCGCGTCAGCAGGATGAAGGAAGCGTCGGGGTAATGCCGCGCCAGCGGCTCCAGCAGCTCGGCCTGCGCCGGCTCCATCTCGCTGGCATCGAACAGCACCAGTTCCGGCGGTTGCGGCAGCAGGCGCTCCACCGCATCGCGCAGGTCGCGCCGGGTGGCCGCCAGCAGCAGCGCCGGCAGGCGCGCCGACCCCTGGGCCGCCAGCTCCGCCTGCAACCGTTCGTCATTGCTGATCAACAGCGCTTTCATGGGACCTCCTTTGCGTGCAGGTTCAGGGGCAAGGCGCCTGCCCCGGCGCATAGCCGAGCGATTCGGCGGACACCAGCGTGCTGGAAGGCGGCATCAACGCCGGCACCGGCACCATGGGCAGCAGCGCCTCATAAGCCAGCGCCGGGCAGCCGGCGCCGTTGCCGCACAGGCGCACCCGCACGAAGCTGATGCAGCCCGGGCCATGCGAGTCGCGCGCGCAGTTGATGCGGTTGGCCAGCGGGCAGGCCGGCAGCAGGGGCAGCGGCGCCAGGCTGCCGGCGGCGTTCTGCCACAGGTATTCAATGCGGATATTGGCGCTGCCGACGTTCGGCGCCAGCGGCAGCGGGCTGTCGTCGTCGCGGAACAGCGCGGCCCGGCGCAGCGCCTGCATGGCCGCCGGGTCGCTGAAATCGGTGATGGCGGCGGCACGCGCCGCGCGCTGCGTCACTTCCGGCAGCGTGTTCCACAGGAACAGCAGGCGTCCGTATTCAAACATGGCAAACAACAGGGGCATGAACACCAGGCACACCATGCCGAATTCGATGAGCGCGCTGCCGCGCTGGAAGTGCGCCCTAATCGTCACGGCCGGCCTCCGCTTGCACCGTCAAGCTCACCGGAATGTCGCCCAGGTCGACGATGGGCTGGCTCTCGACGGTCAGCAGCACCAGCACCTTGGTGGGGATATTCACCGGCAGCAGCTCGTCGCAATGGCCTGAGTCGCACATGAACTCGACGTGCCAGGCCTGGCTATCGATGCTGGCCGCCGCCAGCGTTTCGTCGATCAGGGAGCGGGCGCTGTCCAGCACTACGGCGCGCCGGCTGCTGTCGTGCAGGCTCTCCAGCGGCACCGTGGACAGGTAGCGCGCCGCATTGCTGGCGGCGCGGTCGGTCGCCGCGCCGTTGATGGCCAGCCGCCCCATATTCAGGGCCAGCACCAGCAACGGCGCCAGGCCGGCCATCACCAGGGCCGCCTCGATGGCGGCCACGCCGCGGCAGCGCCGGCGCCTCATCGCAGCAGCTCCACGTCGGTGGCCAGCGCGGCCAGCTCTTTCGCGCTGAGGATGCCGGCAAATTCGCCCGGCACTTCGGTGGCCGAGGCCTGCGCCGTCAGGAAGAAGCGCGCGACCGCCAGCACTGTGCCATCCACATTCGCCCCGGCCGGCACCGGGCACGCCAGCAGCGGCACGTAGAGCAGGCGCCGTTCCTTGCGGCCCGGGTATCCGGTGGGCGGCGTCCTGAACGCCGTGTTGTTGTAGGGCCCCGCGGACGGCCAGCTGGTGCCGGTGCCGGTAAATGCCGGCGCCCCCGGGTACAGGCTGTTCCAGTGGCTGGACAGGAAGGCGCTGTTGTTGCTGCGCCGTGCGGGGCCGTAAGCCCATAGCGTGCCGTACTGCGCCGGCGCCACGGCCGGCAAGGGATAGGCGCCGTCGGCGACCGTCATCAAAGGCTTGCCGGCGGCCGGGGTGCTGCTGGTCGCCGAGGCCTGCGGCGGGTAGCTGCTGATCCAGTTGGCCAGCGTGCCCCGGTACTCGCGCACATTGCTGTCCGGGGGCGCCGTGTACGGGTCGCAGGCATCGCTGCCGCCGTACGTGCCGAAGCGCGAATTGAGCTGCTGCCAAAGCCCGAAGCTGCCGTTGCGGCGCAAATGCAGGGCGCCCGCCAGCGACGGGTAGGCCAGCTTGCCGACGCACATGAACGGCGCCAGCTGGCCGTTGTCGGTGCTGGCCGCCACCGCAATGCTGCCGGGCGGGCTGGCCGGATCGATCAGGAAATACTCGCCGCTGCTGGCGCCGGGCGCCGGGTTCAGCGCCAGCAAGTTGTAGGCAACGCCAAAGCGCAAGCCGTAATCGATGCGTTCATCCAGGCCGGATCCGTTATAGCGCGTCGCGACCGGTATGCTGCTCGGGGCGCAGATCGCCAGCGGCAGCACGCGCAGGCCATTCGGCCCGGCCACGGCGCGCGCGCCCACCGTCGTGGCGTCGCTGCCGCCAAGGAAGCGTCCGAACGCCACCGGCAGTACGGTGAACGCTTCGCCCTGCCCGGCCATGTCGGCGCGCGCATAGCGCAAGCCGGCGGGCGCGCCCTGCGCCGCGCTGAAGTCCAGCCAGGGGCCTGCCGCACTGGCCGCAAACGACAGCACGGCGGTGTTGAGCACGACGCGCCCGACGCCGCGCACGCGGCGCTCATAGGTCGCGCCGGCAGCAGTAATGGCGGCGTTACTGATGCCGGCTGTCGTGCCGTCGAGCTGCTGGGCGGCGCTCAGCGCCACCGCGTCGGCTACCTGCTGCAACTGGCTTTGGCGCTGGAAGGCCATCGACAGTTCCAGCGCCAGCCCGCAGGCGCCGATCGCCAGCGGCAGCATGAAGGCCGTCAGCATCAGGATCGCGCCGCGCTCGCGCCGCCGCTTCATTTGCGCTCTCCCGTGTCGGGCGCCGGCTCGCTGAAGCTCTTGCGGTAGCGCGCCTGGGCCGCCGCCGCCGCTGCGCCATCGAGGCCGGCGCCCTCGCCTTCCGGCTTGACCAGGTGGGCCGTGATCACGAACAGCAGTTCGCTGCGGTCGTTCTGGAAATCGGTGCTGCGGAACAGCGCCCCCAGCACCGGTATCTCGCTGAGCAGGGGCACGCCCTTGATGTTATTGACCTGCGTGTGCCGGATCAGGCCCCCGATGGCAAAGCTCTGGCCATCCTGCAGCTGCACCGTGGTGCTGGCGCGGCGCGTGGTGATCAGGGGGAAAATGGCGCGTCCGCTGATGCTGCCGTTGCTGACCCCGATGCCGTCGCGCGACAGTTCCGACACTTCCGGCGCCACCTTGAGGTTGATGCGGCCGCCCGCCAGCACGGTGGGGGTGAATTTCAGGCCGACGCCGAATTCCTTTTCCTCCAGCGTGATGCGGTTGTTTTCCTGCGCCACCGGCACCATCACCTTGCCGCCGGCCAGGAAATTGCCTTCCTGCCCGCTCATGGCCATGACGGTCGGCTCGGCCAGGATGCGCACCTGGCCATCCTGGCGTTCGGCGTCCAGGCGCACCCTGCTGCCATTGGATTTGCTGAGCGACAGGCCGCCGCCCAGGGTGCCGCTCAGGAAATCGGCCAGCACCATGGCGGTCCAGCTGCCGCTGGCGTGGCGCAGCGACAGCCCCGCTTCCAGCTTGTCGAGCAGGGTCTTGGATACCTCCGCCACTTTCACTTCCAGCCTGACCTGCTGCGGCGCGCTGACGGCCAGCAGGTTCACCAGCCGGGGCCCGGCTGCCGCGGCTTGCACTGGCGCGCCATCCTTGCGCGCCAGCGGCTGCGGCGCCTGGCGCACGAAGGCTTGCGCCAGGTCCAGCACCTGGGCCAGCGTGGCGCCGTCGCTGACGCTGCCGCTCAGGGCAATGGCGTCGGCAGCGGCGCTGACCCGGATGGCGCGCTCCTGCGGCAGCAATTCGGCCAGGCTGGCGCGCAGCGGCGACACATCGAGCCCCACCGCCACTTCCACCACGCTGCAAGCGCCGGATTTGCCTTGCACGATCAGGTTGGTGCTGCCGATTTCGGCGCCGACCAGGTACAGCGTATCGGGCGCCACCAGCGTGGCCTGCAGCACGTGCGGGTTGCCGATGCTGCGCCCGTTCACCGGGTCGGGCAAGCGCATCAGGGTGGACTTGCCCAGTTCCAGCGCCAGCTTGCCCGGAACGGCGGGGGAACCGGCACAGCGCAGGCCATCGCCAAACGCCGGGGCTGCAGGGAGGAGCGACAGGGCCAGCGCGGCTGGCAGGCAGGAAAATGCGGATCGCATGGCGCCTCCTCACAGGCATTCCTTGCTGCTGCGGTTGCCGTCGATGGTGCCGATGCAGTAGCGCGCCGGCTCGGCGGAGGTGGGCAAGGCGGCCCGCGCCAGGCGCGGCGCGGC
>CBHREK010000023.1:0-150992 GCA_966077345.1 uncultured Duganella sp. | reverse complement strand
ACCTTTCAGTTTTTCAAGCGTTCCGGTTACTGCGTCGTTGAGTTCCTTACTGGTTTTTGCCAGGTTCGTCGGCTTGTACCACATGCCATGGCAATGCGAGTCCACCCATGCGTTGGCGTCATTTCGCTCGTAGCTGGTAGCCTTCCGCCCCAGTTCATCCACTGCATGCGTGGTCTTGGAAATGATGCCCGCCAAGCCCTTCTTCTTTGCAGGCTGACCAGCTTTCTTTTCCTCTTCGGTTTGCGCCGGTTCCGGCTCACATCTCTTCGCGATGTTCTTTTTGTCGTCAGCACATTTCGGATGCGTATTGAACGTATCCGAATAAACCGTCGTTGGTGTGTTCGGCCCGGTGGCCGGTTTTTTTGTCGGTGACGAAGGTTTCTTTTCGCTGGTAGTTGCCGGCTTTTTTTCGTCAGGTTTCTTGGGGGCAGATTTCTTTGATGCCTTGGATTTAAGCAGTTCAGCTAACGACATTGTGTTCAACCGTGATTGTGGGTCATGGGATCGGTATTCCGACACACGTTCAAGCCCTCAACCTTCACGTTTGGGGACCAGTCTGTAAAGTACGCATCGCCTTTAATGGTATGGCTCGACACCCCCATCCCCAGGCTCCGTGTGGCAGGTTCGTCGCCAATGCTGTTGGCAAGATATGAAACGTCGCGCAGCGCCAGCGGCGTGCCGCAAATGGCAACGGTATCCGATCCATTCTTCAAGTCCCTGGCAAACGCTGTGTTGGTGTAAACCACTACGACAGGCCCGGCGCTTGGCGCGGGTGGGCTCCAGCAAGGGTCGGTGGAGGCAACCGATTTTCCATCCGCGGCCTTTGAACAAATTTCGTGATCGTTTGCGTAGACGTGTGTTTCCATATCACTGCTTTCCTTGTTGCTGCAGGACGACCGCGCAGCGGGTCCCGTCGTCGTTTGCCATGTGCGCCAGGCCCAGCTGGCCCGGACTGAATGCATCGTGAGACATGTCCCGCGCCAGCCATGCCAGCATGGCCGGGCCAGCGGCACCGCCAACCTCGCCTATCTTGTCCGCCAGCGTCAGGTGCGGGACCTTACTGCCCCCCATCATTACGCGCGTGATGGCGTTCGTCGCATCACGGGAAAAGAACTGCTCACCATTCTGGTCGCTAATGCGGAAGTCGACTTCCGTGGGCGCGATTCCGGCTTGCTCGCATGCAGACCGGATTGCGTGCGTCAGCCCCTGGCTGCGGCTTGGAACACTGCCATCATGCCGGCCAGCCTCATGGGCGATGCCGACGCCTTTGATATACAGCCCAGCCTGGTCTGAAGGTGCTGGCCGTAGCACCAAGGCAGCTGCAGCCTCACCCGGGATAAATCCATCGCTGTTGCCACGTACGAAAAGCCGTTCTTCCTTTAAATAGCCGTTGATGTCGGCTGCATTCAAATAGCTGTCCACGCCGATTACGAGCACCTGCTCGATCGGCAGTTCTGCCAGCATGTTCTTCGCCCGCACCAGAGCTGCGGCCAGCCCGGTACGTCCACCCAATAGAACTGTCGCATCCTCATGCAAACTGCGCCGTTCATCGGGAGCATCCGACTCGCCAGCAAAGACTTTCTTCATCGCGCCAAGCACGACTTCAAGGTAGTAGGATGCATCGGCATGCGCGCGCGATTTGTCCGGACCGATAACAATCAGCGCTGTACGACGGGCGTCGACTAACGACAAAGGCTGTGCCATGCGACGCGCGCAGTCGCGCACTGCGTACAACACCCATTGCTCCAACCTTTCTTGACCATGGATGTCGTCTGGCAGCATGGCAGCCACAATCGGATCAGAGCTCAAACTATAGAAGCTGCTTTCCTGGAAATGGTCCATGTTTGCGCGCAAAGCGCAAACGGCTGCATCCAAGTGATAGCCCACTGCACAACACAAGCCTGCCGCTTCGATAAAAAGGTCGATGCCGGCCTCTCGGGTACTTCTATCGGTATTCAATGCACATTCCCTCGCTTAGCCAACCATGAACTGCGGATGCAGTCGAGAAGTTGCCATACGTTATCTTAGAAATAATAACAAAAATGGCAACAACTGGATTTCAATCGTGCGCACGCGTGGCGAATAAAGTGCTTTGAGAAGACTGGTGGTTACACCGGCAAGAATTTGTCAAGAGAGATGACAAGAAGCCCTTGAATAACAAGGGCTTGTCTCTATGTGTCGACGTTTATTTGAATCATCCGGTGCGCGACAGCGCGTCCCATGCGCAAACTCTCACCAATAGTAACGATATGAAACACATTCATTATGCAAGTTTCAATACGACATTTATCCCTGCCACTAAAGGCCGCACACCGTTGAATTGCAAATCACCGTGTTTCCCGAGGCTTGTGCTAAATTGCCGCCGTTAATATCAAAACAATAACTCGCATGACTTACCTCAATACCGCCGTTCCAGGGGCCTTGCTCGGCACTGCACAAACCAACCGGCTGCTGCGTCTTTCGTTCCCGCATGAGGATGGTCCGCAAGCGCTTATGCTGGTGAACAGCCTGAATGCTACGGAAGGTTTGTCGCGCGATTTCCGCTTCACGGTCGAAGTGCTGTCCAACAACGCCAGCATTCCTCTTACGGACGTCCAAGGACGCATGGTGACGATATCGCTGGTGCGAGAAGATGGCAGCCTGCGCTACTTCAACGGCTACGTATTCGAATTCCAGTTCATCAAAACCGACGGCGGCCACGCTTACTACCGGATGCAACTGGCGCCATGGACGGCATACCTGCGTTTGCGGCGCGACTATTACCTATTCCACGGCAAGACGGTCCAGCAACAGACCACCGACATCTTCAACGACTATCCGGTGGCGGACTGGCAAGCGCGCATCCACGGCGAAGACGCCGCAATGACCGACGCGTGCCAGGCGGCGGAAAGCGATTACAACTACCTGCACCGCCGCTGGGAGGAGCGCGGTTGGCATTACTGGTACGAGCATCGCGCGGACGGGCATACCCTGGTGCTGGCTGACGATACGACCCGCGCCGACGCGATCGACGGCGACGCCCCCGAAATCCCTTTCCAGCGCGAGGCTGGCGCGCAAGAAGACGACGCCATCGGCGACTGGTCGCCGGTGCGCCGCATCGTGCCTGGCAAAGTTGCGCTGGCCAGTTTTGATTTCAAGAATCCGCGCCCGCAAATGACCGAGCTGCCCGTCATTAACGACCAGGGCAAGGTGCACCAGATCGAAACCTACGATTACACGGGCGCGTATGGATTCATGGCAGGCGACGACGCAGAGTCGCAAGCGCGCCGGCGCATCGAAGAAATCGAGGCGAGCGCAAAGCACTTCGAGGCCGGCGGCAATGACCGTACAGCCCAACCTGGCCGCTGGTTCCGCCTGACCGGGCATTTCGACAGCCAGGACAGCGAATTCGTCATCCTGGAAGTGCAGCACAGTGCTAGCAACAACTACCAGACTGGCAGCACCGCTCCGGCCCATTACAGTAACAAGCTGACCTGCATTGGCAGGAACGTACCGTGGCGTCCTGGGCGCGGCTTCAATAGCGAGGCGCCGAAGCTCTATGGCCTGCAAACGGCCACCGTGGTCGGCCCGGCCGCCGATGAAATCCATACCGACGAATATGGGCGCGTGCGCGTGCAGTTCCATTGGGACCGCGTGGGCCAATATGACGAGAAGAGTTCCGCTTGGGTGCGGGTAGCCACGGCATGGTCCGGCCCGAATTTCGGCATGACCTCGATCCCGCGCATTGGCACCGAGGTGATCGTCCAGTTCCTGGATGGGAACCCGGACCGTCCCCTGATAACCGGCATGGTGCCGAACGCGCAAACCATGCCACCCTGGCCCCTGCCGGACAACAAGACGCAAAGCGGCATCTTGTCGCGTTCAACGCCGGGGGGCAGCTACGACAATGCCAACGCGATCCGCTTTGAAGACAAGAAAGGCGCCGAGCAGCTCTGGTTGCACGCCGAGAAGGACCAGCTCACGGAAGTGGAGCACGACGAGGATAAGTGGGTCGGCAATGACCGCCGCAAGACCATCGACCACGACGAGATCAACCACATCAAGAACGACCGGACCGAAACTGTCGACCACGATGAAACGATCACCGTGCACAACGACCGCAAAGAGCGGGTCGACCATAACGAAACCATCAGCATTGGCGATAACCGGACGGAAGATGTTGGCAAGAACGAGACCATCGACATTGGCGGCACACGCAACGTCACGATCGGCCACATGAAGATTGAAACCGTAGGGCTGGCAAAGATGGTCACAATCGGCGGCGCCTACCAAACCACCGTGGGCGCAGCCATGAACACCACCGTGGCGCTGATGCAGGCCGAAGAGGTGGGTCTATCGAAGACGGTGCTGGTAGGTAAATCCTTCAACATCACGGCGGGCGACGAATTCACCGTCACGGTTGGGAAATCGACCCTGACAATGAAGTCGGACGGGACCATCAGCATCAACGGACACACGTTCGACCTCGGCACCAGCGGCGAGCAAACCTTCAAGGCCGACGGAAACATCACGATGAAGGCCAAGAAAATTCTGGAAAACTGATGAAGCAAACATCCTCCCCCCTCCCCCAACCCGCCCTCGAACAGGAGGTATCGGGGCTGCTGGACAACGTGATCGCAGACACAGTTGCCATGCCTCGCAAGATCGATGGAATAGTCACAGGACGACTGGACGCAATCAATGCCGACGGTACGCCAACGGTGAGCATTGCCGCGTTTGCGCTGGCCGGCATTACCGCTCGCTCGCTGGCGACCATTGACCCATCAAAGATCGGGGAAGCGGTTGCGCTGGGATTTGAAGCAGGCGACCCTCAACGCCCAGTTATCCTGGGTTTCATGCTACAGCCGGCCGTTTCCACCCCCACCGTTGATGCAACGGTTGATGGCGAACGAGTGGTCATCAGCGCCGAGAGGGAAATCGAACTGCGCTGTGGTGATGCTGCGCTGATCCTGAGTGCTGACGGCCGGATCCAGCTGCGCGGCACCTATATTACGAGCCATGCCAGCGCCACTCAGCGCATCCTGGGCGGGTCAGTGAACTTCAACTGAAGGGTCGGAAACGTGGAGTTGATTGTCGCATCCAAAAATTTGAATGCCGAGGTTGTGCCGGCTCTGGACGTAGACGGGCGGGAAATGCTAGTCGTTGTGATCAAGGCCACTTGGCGCATCCCGGATGAAGGACAAAGGCCGCAGCCACTTCCGCCATTGCCGCTGGCCCAATCGGATGTTTACGCAGGTGCCCCGGGCGAAAGTGCGATGTTGTATGGATCGGACCTGGTCCGTTTCAAGCCTCGCTGTGACGTTGTCTTCAACGCTCATGCGCATAGTCCAAGCGGCGAACCGTTGAAGGAGATGCTTGTAGGTTGGCGAATTGGCTCACTCGAAAAGGGCTTGCGCGTCGTTGGCGCTCGCACTTGGCGCAAGAGCTTCGGCTGGTTAAGCCTTTCCGAGCCAGAACCATTTGTGACAAAGCCTTTACATTTCGGCCTTGCTTTCGGCGGGACGCGCAATTGGACACAAAAGAACGGCGATTCCGACGAAACGCTGTGCGAGGCATTGCCGACTAATCCGTGCGGCATCGGCTGGGCAGGTAAATACACGAAAGATCAGATGGATGGTGCTCCTGCACCTTGCCTGGAAGCGATCGATGAAGAAATTCGTAATGTGAGCGGGCCGTATGCCCCAATCGCATTTTCGGCAATCGGACGGCATTGGGCCCCGCGCAAGGATTACGCAGGGACATATGACGAACAGTGGCAGCGCGAAGTATTTCCGTTCCTGCCTGACGACTTTGACGATCGGTTCTATCAATGCGCCCCGGAAGATCAGCAAATGGACTATCCGCAGGGTGGAGAGCCGGTGATCCTGAAACATATGATGGCCGGCCGGCCCGATGTACGCTTCAATTTGCCGCGCCTGAATCAAATGAAAGTGCGTGTCTTGCGCACCGATTACAGCACGGAAGAACCGACTGCGGTGGCGGACACGCTGTATTTTGAACCGGATGAAGGGAGGTTCTCCATCGTCTGGCGGGCCAGCGTGCCAATCCGCCGACGAATACAGGAGTTCGATACGGTGGCGGTAGGAACTGTCGACCCCGAATGGTGGAACGCGAAAGCAAGCGGCGTAGCTAGCGGCTGCACCGGCTGTGGCTCCAGTATCAATGAGTCCTGAGAGTCGCCATGAAACTCAACCATCGTGACTGAACCAAGCATGACTACACCTGACATCCGCCCCCCCAGCACTATTGGGCCGCTGGTTGCGCGCCACGCAGAAGACGCAGCATTCTACTGGTCACAGTTGGACAACGCCTCCAATGCCACTCAAATCGGCGTTGAGAAGTATGCACATTTCAACCGCTTGCTTGATGCTCATCTTGAAGGGTTATCGGTAGCGGGCGCAGAAGGATTGCGGCATTCACTTTCCGCCCTCGATCGTTGGAAAGGGGCAGCCGAAACCTTCACTGCCGCGTGGCTTGCTTCAGCACTGGACGATGCCGACAGCATGAAGCGTGTATTGGAACACGTGCGTGCACGCCCCGATGCGCAACTACGCGGCCTGGCTTCGGCTCTGGTTTGGCAGCAATCAACTTCGGCACGCCAATGGGTCACGCGCCTGGCTGCCCCTGGCAACGATGCACCCGATCAAGTCGCAGCGTTGCGCGCGGCAGCCTTAATGGGTGACGACGGCATTGCTACGCTACCGGTGTCCTTGCGGGAATTAATGGAATCGCCGAATAGTTTCGTGCGGGCCGCCGCGTGTCGTCTCGCTACGTCGCCCAACTCTGCGGATATATTAATGAGGGCTCTACACGATACCGATATCAATGTCCGCGCCGAAGCATGCATCGCAATCGCGTGCTTCAGCCAGTCGGAACGCGTGGCGCCTATTTTGTCGCAATGCGTAACTGCGCAGGCCGATCTTGTCCAACAAGCCACTGGCTGGCATCAAAAGCAGACCATGCGCCGGCTGCTTCGCTGGGTGCGGCATCTTGCAGCAATCACCCCGCTGGGTAATCCTGATATCGCAGGCTTACTGAACAGCCTACCGCCTAGAGTCGGACTGTCTTTTGTCCTTCACCACGGTGATTGTGCCCATCTTTCTTGGGTCATTGACTGCATGGAACGCCCAGAGTTAGCCCGCTATGCCGGCTGGGTTTGGCAATCGTTGACCGGCGTGAATATTTCTGACCAGGGGATGATCAACTCCGATCCGCACCATGCCGATGATGAGAATCTCGATGGCATCGTAGAGGCACCGAGCGACTCGGATCATGGATTACCCATCCCAGACGTTTCGGCCATCCGTACTTTCCGAATCCCGGCTGATCTGCCGCTCGGCAAGCGTTGCCTGTTGGGCCAGCCAATAACGCCTCATCATGCTGTGGAGATTCTCGAGACAGCGCCTCAGGCGCTACGTGTGATCGCAGCCCGGATGCTGGGGATGGCATCGCCCGGCCTGCGGCCATCAATTCGCGGACCAGCGGCAATCCAGCAACGTCAGATTAGCGTGCTGCGCGCACGTCTGACGGCATGAGGGCCATGTTGTGCCCGTGGCGCGATGCCCGGGTAATCGCTGAACGGTTGCGGCAGCCAGGGGCACGCTTGGTGATTGCCTTAGGAGCCGAAAGCTGGTGCGGAAAATGCCGCACTTTGCGTCCCCACTTCGACAGGCTTGTTGCTGTAGCTTCAGACAGCGAGACATGGCTATGGCTGGACCTGGAGGATCACGCCGAGTTCATCGGCGACTATATTCCGAACGACCTCCCGCAATTGATTGTCTATGACGGGCCCACCCTAGTTCAATGTCAGACACTAACTACAGCTTTTGAGGCACCGAAGGCGGAACTGGCCGACGATCTAGACGTCGATCCGCGTCACCTCTCAGGAATTCGGCTCAACCTCATGCAAGAGGACTGGGGGACTTAGGCTGATTCGGACAGAAAGCGTAGCGCATAGTTTCAATGGCTGAAAGCGAATGCTTAACCTTAATGCCAAGCACCGCCCCAGGCTTGCCAATCCCCACGATCTTGTAGAGAGGAGACTGATGACACAAAAAATAAAGCCCTGCAAAAACAGGGCCTCAGCTTTAGTCATTCAATGTGCAATATTTCCCACTGGAAACCATACTCCCACTCGATTATCAACGAGAGCCAGAAGGCGTTGATTTCACACACGAATTACAGCCACGGCATGGCTCAGTGCCATCAAAAATACCATCAACTCCTATTCTTCGAATGTCCGGCCCAACAGGCCGAGCACATCTACTGATCTTACGTCTGCAGTCCCCCATCTTTAGAATCAAACCCTCGCGACGCTGCCACCCGCCCCGCTAAAAGAAAAGACGAAGCTGCCACCATTTCAGGTGGCAGTTGATCATCCAGCGCCTGCAGCTAGGTTCATTTTCACGCCTTAACCGACATTGCCGAACAGCTCGGCCGTCCAATCGGCGAACGCTCGCATAGCCGGAGAGAGAAATCGCTGATGCGGGTAAACGAGTGACACCGGCACAGGTGCCGGCCGCATATCGGAAAGCACCTCGACCAATTTTCCGCTCCGCAAATGGTCTGCGACCAAAATTTCTGCCAACTGCATCAGGCCAACACCGTCGATGCCAAGCTTGATGTACAGCCCGGTCTCATTGACTGCCACCGTGCCGGGAACTGGAACAGTGACGCTGTTCCCGTCCTCCACGAAATGTAGTCCGCCATCCCGACGCATCGTACTGGAAAAGTAATGAACCGCCCGGTGCCGATGCAAATCCTCCAGCTCCTCGGGAATACCCTTCTCATCCAGGTAGGACGGCGCCGCGCAGGTAATCCACCGTAGCTCACCCAGTCGGCGCGCGACCAGTGTCGAGTCGTGAAGTCTACCGGTGCGGATCACACAGTCGACTCCGTCTTGAATCAGGTCGACCTGACGATCATTTACGCCGATCATTAGATAGATATCGGGGTAGCGCTGCTGGAATTGCCCCAACTGCGACAGGATAACGGCATGCGCAATGCCGCCCGGCATATCGACCCTCAGTCGCCCTTGCGGACGCTCCATCGAGCCATGCAGGCTGGATTCCGTCTCGTCAATGAGATCGAGTATCTCGCGGCAGCGGTAAAAGTATCGTTCCCCCTCCGGCGTCAAGCTGAGGTTTCTGGTGGAACGGTTAAGCAGGCGTGTCTGCAGATGTTTTTCCAACCTCTTGATGATGCCGGTGACTGATGATGCCGGCAGGCCCAAGGTCTCTGCCGCTCGGACAAAACTCTTGCTTTCAACCACGCGAAGGAATACCCGCATTGCCTGAACGCGATCCATGTCTTGCCCTGATACCGATATAGAAAACGGCACTATACCCCAAGATTGTTCGCTTTTTCTGCATGATGAAAACCTCTAGGGCTACTTTTTCCCCGTCATTTGGGTTGCTACAGTGCAGGCACCTAAACCCACTGGAGAAATCAACAATGTCCATTCGAGACCGCCGACCGATTGTTCCGCTCGCGATGAACCAGGCAGATCCTAACGCCATGTCTCAAAACATTCTCGTACTCGGAGCGGGAGAACTCGGCCTACCGGTGCTGCGCAGTCTTGCGCGCCGCGCGAAGAGCATCGACGGTGTGAAGATCAGCGTCCTGCTACGCGCAAGCGCCGTCGAGTCCACCGCACAGGGTAAGCGACGCGACATCACGGAGATTCGGGATCTTGGCATCGAGATCGTCGAAGGCGATCTTGTGAAGAGCTCCATTGACGAACTTGCCAAAGTGTTCGCACGATATGACACAGTAATCGGTTGCGCCGGTTACGCTGCCGGAATCGACACGCCGATGAAATTGGCGCGCGCTGCTTTGCAGGCGCGAATCCCAAGATATTTTCCTTGGCAGTTCGGCGTCGATTTTGACGTGATTGGACGCGGCAGTCCGCAGGACATTTTCGACGCACAGTTGGACGTGCGGGAGCTTTTGCGCAGTCAACACCAGACGGAGTGGGTCATTATCTCCACCGGCATGTTCATGAGCTACCTGTTTGAGCCTGAATTCGGCGTTGTTGACCTGCGAAACGACGCAGTCCATGCACTGGGCAACCTTGAGACCGCTGTAACGCTGACCACTCCCGATGATATCGGGATGCTAACTGCCGAAATCGTGTTTGCAATACCTCGAATCCGGAACGAGATTGTCTATCTAGCCGGCGATACCGTGACTTACGGCGAGGTCGCCGACAAGCTGGAAGCGTCCCTCGGCCGGCCCTTTAGCCGTTCTGAATGGAGTGAAGAGTATTTACTCGGCCAACTGGCCCTCGACCCGCACAATATGATGAGCAAGTACCGCGCTGCCTTTGCTCAAGGACGGGGAGTCGCCTGGGATAAGAGCGGCACGTTCAATAGCCAACGTGGCCTCAAGGTTACCGACGTGGTCTCGTGGATGAATGCAAACCTGATTTCCCGCCGCAGCAAGTAAACTCGGTCTGTCAAGCCTGGCGCGATCGCCAGGCAGTTATTTGTGCTTGTTGCCTAAACGCGCCGACCAATCACGGAGCAGTGCTTTCGAGAGCATATCGAACAAGGTACGCGCCGCAGGTGCCATCGTGTGATTGCGCTTGCTGATCAAGCCCAGTGTCCGATGGATCACCGGATTCACCAGAGGCACACCGACGATCGTATCGGGCCGCCCAGGCAGGACTGACAAACCTGGCACCGCAGCCACGCCCATTCCCGCCTCGACCAGGGCCAGCACGCCTGAGACGTGATTGACTTCGCAGAAAATGGGTGGATGCTTCTCCACGCCCGCCAATGCGGCATCGATAACGCTGCGGTTGCCGCTCGATTTGGCGACCGAAATATACCGCTCGCGCACCGTGTCTTTCCAATTAAGCTTCTTGCGGTGCGCCAAAGGATGATCGTGCCGCATAGCCAGCACATAGCGCTCCTCATAAATCGGCTCGAACACAATTTCCGCATCTTCCGCGCCGGTGAAGTTAATTCCGAAATCCGCCTCCCCTGCCAACACCAGGTTCAGCACATCCTGGGCGCTTTCGTCGTGCACCCGCACCCGGATGCGCGGAAAGCGCTCACTGAACTGCTTCAGCACCTCGGGGAGGAAATGCCAGACGGCAGACGGCACGCACGCAAGGGTTACTGTGCCCGTCCGATGCGCCGCGAGGTCGGCGACACCCAACACAGCGTCCTCCAATCCGTCCAGCGCGGTCCGGACATTCACGAGAAACGCCTGTCCCACATTGGTCAATTGTACGCGGCGGGTAGTCCGCTCGAACAGCTTGACGCCCAGGCCTTCTTCCAGTTTTTCGATCCTTCGGCTCAGTGCCGATTGCGAGAGGAACAGGTCGCTTGCGGCCTGGCTGAAGCTGGCGCGTTCTGCAACGGCGACAAATGCCTCTAAGTCGTGGAGATCGTAATTGATGCGCATGATGCATTAATACGCTTGAAAATTGCAATTATCAAATTATGCCATTTGGGTGAAGATTCATCTACTTAGCAATCAGCCTCATCAAGAAGGCAATGAAAAAGGAGACATCGTGCGCCAATCCTGCGCCTTTACCGCACTGCTCATGGCGAGCAGCCCCTGCCTCGCACAGCCAGGCATCGATCTGTACGGCATCGTCGACGTCGGAGCGCGCGCCACCAGCGACCTTGGCGCAAACAATGCGCCCACGCTGTCCGGCCACTGCACTGCAGTCAGCAGCGGCGTGAACCAAACCAGTCGCTGGGGTATCAAGGGCAAAGAGACACTCGGTGGCGGCTGGGCTGCACTGGTTCGCCTGGAAGGCGGCATCAATGCCGACACAGGCGCGTCCGCCAAAGGTGATCGCCTTTTCGATCGGCTGGCATGGGTCGGACTCGAATCGCCATATGGCACCCTGGCCGCTGGACGTCAGACCAATTTGCTGTCCGACGCGCTCATCCCCGTCGATCCGCTCGGCAAGCGCTACGCCACATTCAATCCCAACATCAACGTGGCGGGGCTTAGCAATACCGCCTTTGGCACTCATGCGTTTGGTCGCCAGTACGGTCCCAGCGGCTATGCCGAGAATTTCTACCGCCTCGACAATACGGTCAAATACACCGCCAACGCAGGCCCCTGGCAGGCGCGCGCCGCCTGGTCTTTCGGCGAAGTGGCGGGCAATGCATCGGCCTCATCCAGCCACGGTCTCGCGCTGGCTTACCAGCGCCAGGACTGGGTGATTTCCGGCGCCACCACGCAATTCCGCAGCAAGGAAAACTTGCCACTCAATGCCTGGACGCTTGGCGCAGCATTCCGTCTCGCCGGCTGGGAATTCAAGGCAAACGCCGCACACAATAAGGCCGACACGGGGGCCGGCAAGTCGGTACGCCAACATGTGTTGTCGGCAGGCGTAAGCCGCGAGGCCCGTCCTGGCCTGCTCGTCACCACGACGTGGTACAGCGTGCGGCGCGAAGCCAAGGATTTCGCAGACGATGGTTTTGACCGTGGCTTTCTCTTCCTTGAACAGATCCTGGCTCCGCGCACCACAGCCTATGTAGAAGCCGATTACACCGTCTGGCGCGGTGACTCGGCTGGACTGACCGTTGGGCGCCCGAACGGACGCCACGGCAGCGGCCTGACACTCGGCCTCATGCACAAGTTCTAACACTTATAAGGGAATCACAATGCGTTCACATCACTTAAAATCCAAGGCGCTATCGGCACTCGCAGTATTCACACTGTCTGCCGCCGCCCACGCAGCCGAAGTTCACGTCGTCGCCTCGGGCGGTTTTGCCCAAGCCTACAAGGATCTCTCCATTCCGTTCGAGCAAGCCAGCGGCGACCGCCTAGTCTCGGCATGGGGCCCATCGATGGGAACAACGACAAATGCAATTCCGGCACGCCTCGCGCGTGGCGAATCCATCGACGTGGTCATCATGGTGGGCGATGCGCTCGACAAGCTGATGGCCGAAGGAAAACTCGAGCCGGGCAGCAAGGTCGTGCTGGCCAACTCGCCGATTGCATGCGCCGTCAAGCATGGCGCCGCGAAGCCAGATATCAGCACGGTCGACGGATTGCGGCAAGCCTTCCTGAACGCGTCCCACGTGGCCTACTCCGACAGCGCAAGCGGCGAATACATCAAACGCCAGTTGCTGGAAAAACTCGGCATCAAGCAGGCAATGGATGGCAAGGCGACGCAGATTCCAGCCACTCCGGTGGGCGAGATCATCGCGCAAGGCGAGGCGGACTTTGGATGCCAGCAGCGCAGCGAGCTGCAGCCGGTAAAAGGCATCGACATTATCGGCACGCTCCCAGAGGAAGTTCAGCTCCGCACCCAGTTTGCCGGCGCACTTGTACGCGGCGCCAGCCATCCGGAGGCCGCTCGCCATCTGTTGCGTTTTCTCGCATCACCCGCAAACGCGGCAACCATCGAGGCAACAGGCCTGGAACCGGTAACTACACAGCACTGAACCCAATCTTCACGCTGGCGCAGTGCGCCGGTGGTTTTTCCTGAGAGGTTATTATGACAAGCTACTCCACCATCGGCGCCGGCGTATCGGCTCCTGCCGAAACCGTACCGGTGCTCCGCACGTCCAAACTCGGCACGGTCATCCGCGTCACCAGCGGGAACTTCATCGAAATGTATGATTTCTTCCTGTTCGGTTTTTATGCACAGCAGATAGCCGCCGCGTTCTTTCCATCCACGAGCGAACATGCGGCACTGATGATGACTTTCGCCACCTTTGGCGCGGGCTTCTTCATGCGTCCGCTGGGCGCCGTCATCCTGGGCAGCTATATCGACCGCATTGGCCGGCGCAAAGGCCTGGTGCTAACCCTTGGCATCATGGCCTCGGGCACTGCCCTGATCGCATTCGTTCCGGGCTATGCGAGCATCGGCTTGCTGGCGCCGCTGCTGGTACTGATCGGGCGTCTGCTGCAAGGCTTTTCGGCTGGCGTGGAATTGGGCGGCGTTTCCGTCTACCTGTCCGAGATGGCAACGCCGGACAACAAGGGCTTCTACGTCAGCTGGCAGTCAGCCAGCCAGCAAGTCGCCATCATCTTTTCCGCAGCACTCGGATATGCGCTCAATCACACCCTTGCCAATGACGTGATCGCCGACTGGGGCTGGCGCATCCCGTTCTTCGTTGGCTGTTCGATCATTCCCGTGGTGTTCTATATTCGCCGCTCCTTGCAGGAAACCGAGGCTTACCTGAAACAGAAGACGCACCCAACCTTCCGCCAGATGATGCGCACGATTGCCCTGAACTGGCCCCTGGTCACGGTAGGCGCCATGCTGGTTGTGCTGACCACCGTCGCGTTCTACATGATCACCGTGTACACGCCGACTTTCGGCAAGAGCGTGCTCAAACTGAGCACCGAAGAAAGCCTGCTTGTCACGCTGTGCATCGGCTTGTCGAACTTCATCTGGCTCCCGGTCATGGGCGCACTCTCCGATCGCATTGGGCGCTGGCCGGTCATGGCTGCCTGTTCGGCCCTTGTGGCGCTGACGGCCTATCCTGCGCTGTCGTGGCTGATCGCCAACCCGAGCTTTGCCAATATGGTGCTGATTGAACTCTGGCTGTCGTTCTTGTACGGTAGCTACAACGGCGCCACCATTGTCGCGCTGACTGAAATTATTCCGGCCCAGGTGCGAACCACTGGCTTTTCGCTGGCCTACAGCTTGGCTACGGCACTGTTCGGGGGCCTCACGCCACTGCTGTCGACCTGGCTGATTGAAGTGAGCGGCAATAAGGCTGCGCCGGGAATCTGGTTGGCTGGCGCCGGCGCGATCAGCCTGGTGGCAACCTATCTGGTGTACCGCGGCATCGTCAGGGAACGAGATCCTGACCGTAAGTAAAAGGAATGCACGAGTGATATCGCCTGTTGCTTTTTATTCAGGCGCCGGTGAATTTCATAAAGTCTCCTGGGAATATTCATAATTGCCAAGCTGTGTCGGTCGCCCGGACAATTGCCATAAAGCAACTATGAGAGTTGGAAGGATGGCATGAAAAAACACAAGATCCGGGCGATCGCCATGTCGATAATCGCGGCCAGCCTGGCGGCAGGCTGCGGCGGCGACCTGGCGGACACCAGCGGTACAGTTCCAGCAAAAAACGCCGGCAACACGCCGGCCTCAATCGGCACTGGTGGCGCGCAGGGTACTGGCAACATACCCAGCACTGGCGGCACTCCCGACGCTGGCGGCACGCCCACTACTGGCAATCCGCCGGCTACTGGCGGCACAGCTGGCACAGGCGACACACCTGCGGTTGGCAGCACGCCCGTCACTGGCGACATTGCGGTTCGCGTTTTCAGGCACCCAGGCAGCCCTCTCACCCTTTCGGACCTAAATATGCTCAAGGCCTACGTCGACCAGGGCCGGCAACCATGGAAGTCCGCCTACGATAACCTGGTAAACGACGGCCATGCCAGGCTCACCTTCACCATGGCCGGGCCCTATGCGAAAGTAAGCCGGGCCCCCGACGAGAACCTCGGCGCATGGCGCAGCGACATGATCGCGGTCTGGAACCTCTCGCGCATGTGGCATTTCACCGGCAACCAGGAATATGCAAAAAAGGCCCGCGAAATCCTCATGGCATGGGCTACCACCCATGTCGAGTTTTCCGGACGCGAATCGATGCTCGACCTGGGCGACTACGCCTACATGTTTGTGGGCGGCGCGGACATCCTGCGCGGCACATGGCAAGGTTGGACGGAAGCCGACACTGCCACGGTAAAGAAGTACTTCAAGAATGTCCTGATACCTGCATCGAACCCTTATGGCGAACACCAGTTCGGCGCCGCCAACAAGGGCGCGCTGGCCCTGGTTGCCCTCGGCTTGATGGCCATCTTCAACGACGATGCGCCGGCGGTGGACAAGGTCGTTTACCAAGTGCGCACGCTGGCCCACATCGGGCTGCGCAATTCCAATGATCTCGGCATGCTCGGCGATTCCCTGCGCGACCAGGGCCACTTCCACGGCCAGCTCAAATCGTTGACTATGCTCGCCGAGGCGCTCTGGAAACAAGGCATCGACATCTATTCCGACCTGGACGACCGCCTCCTGGCAGCTGGTGAATATTTCGCGCGGGTGAACGAGCTCGTGCCGACCGCTGCAATCCCTTTCGGCACCACCGATGCCTATTACACTGCCGACATGACCAACCGCGGATGGGGCGGCGGGGGTGGCGGGAATATCATGCTCAATCAGATCCATGCCGCCTACGCCATCCGCAAAGGCATGCAGGCCCCGTTTATCGCGCAACGACGCCTCTGGATGCCGGTGGACGCCTACAGCTTCATGTTCCTGAAGGATACCGACACCTCCACCGCGGTTCCAGCACCTCAGCTTGCCCTGCCTGCGACCACCTCGCTCACCGCGGGTTTGAGCAGCGTTGATTTAGGCGGCGCCACCCCTACCGGTAGCGCCAGTTATGCCGCCGGCAAATGGACCGTGACCGGCGCGGGGAGCGAGATCTGGGGCACTAACGACAGCTGCCACTTCGCCTACAAGGCCCTGGTTGGCGATGGCGCCATCATTGCCAAGGTTGAATCGGTCGGTGACACCGGTCCGTCTGCCAAGGCGGGCGTGATGGTACGCACCAGCCTTGACCAGGGCGCCCCGCGTGCCTGGATGGCCGTCGCCAATCGGGTTGCGGCCGAGCAGAATATGCAGAAGCTCACGGCGTATGGCGGCAGCAATTACGCCAACAAGGCACTTCCACTCGCAAACGCCGCGGATTCGTATTGGCTGAAGCTCGAGCGCATCGGCAACGTCATCACCGGCTACCTGTCTCCCGATGGCACCAACTGGGCCGCCACAGATCTCGGCCGCATCGACGGGCCCCTTCCGGCCACGATCTATGTGGGCCTGGTGGTTTCATCGACCGTCAACGGCACGCCGAACCGCTCCGTCTTCAGCAACGTGCAGATCACCGGGGGCGACGGTAATGCGCCGACTTTGATCCCTGCAGCCCCGGCAGCGCTGCTTGCCGCGCCGGGCGATGGCGCAGTTCCGCTGCGCTGGCAGCGCTCTTTCGGCGCCACCCGCTACATAGTCAAGCGCGCCACATCCAGCGGCGGCCCCTACACGACCATCGCGACGGATGTCCGGGGCGGCAGCTTCACCGACAAATCGGTCACCAACGGCGTGACCTACTACTACACCGTCACGGCGGCAAATTCCGCTGGGACGAGTGCCAATTCTCCCGAGGACTCCGCCAGACCGGAGCACCCGATGGTCAACGTCGCCTCCGGCGGTACCGCCAACGACAATACGAGTAACACAGGCAACGCCAAGCGCGCTTTCGACAGCAACTCGGCGACGCAATGGTTCTCCAAAGGTGTGCAGGGCTGGCTGCAGTATGACCTCGGACACACGGAGACAGTACAGCGCTACTCCGTCATCAGTTCCAACAACGCGGTTGCGCGCGATCCGAAGGACTGGCAGCTCCTGGGCTCCAACGACGGCGTGACCTGGCAAACACTCGACGCACAAAACAACCAGGTATCCGACCGTCCCTACGCGTTGAAGAATTACCCGGTCTCGCGACCCGGCTCCTATCGCTACTACCGGATCAATATCACAGCCAATAACGGCGACACCACATCTACCGGCCTCGGCGAATTCGGACTATTCGTTTCCAAACCATGAAAATGAAGCTTATCAGATGCATCACCGGCCTGAGCCTGGTTAGCGGCCTCGCGGCCTGTGGCACCACCCTGCAAGCGCCAGAGTCCGCAGCCGCGACATTTAACTGGGTATCCAGCCCGCCGCTTATTTCGCCCCAGCCTGATCCGGACCAGACGATCTATGGGGTGAAGGATCCCTCGATCGTCTACGTGAACGGCAAATACCATGTCTTCATGACGAGCGCCGGGTCGTCGGGCTGGGGACTCGCGTACACGAGCTTTGACAAGTGGTCGGAAGCATCGTCCGCCAAGATCGTCCCACTAGACAAGTCCCCGATGGGACCAGGCTATCGCGCGGCGCCACAGGTGTTCTACTTCGCTCCGCAGAAGACCTGGTATCTGATCTACCAGGGCGCGGACCCGCTTTACTCAACTTCGAACGATATCAGCGATCCCACATCCTGGACCGCGCCCAAGCCCTTCTTTTCCGTCGTGCCCGACATCATCAAGCATCCACAAGGACATGGCTGGCTCGATTTCTGGGTAATCTGCGATGAGAAAAAGTGCTACCTGTTCAATACCGATGACCATGGCCGCCTGCTGCGGTCCGAAACCGATATCGGCCGGTTCCCGAATGGCTTCCATAACACCGTTGCAGTCCTGAACGAAAAGACGGAGGACTTGTTCGAGGCCAGCAATACCTACCGGATTGCGAACACCCAAACATACATCACCCTTGTCGAAGCCATGTCGCCGAAGGGACGCTACTTCCGAATCTGGAAGAGCAATGGCCTCGATGGAAAATGGGAACCGTTCTCGTCGGCGCCGATGAACACTTTCGCCAGCAGCACCAACGTTGAACAGCTTTGGTCAGATGGCATTTCCCATGGCGAAATCATTCGGACGAACGCCGACCAGACCATGACGATCGATCCGTGCCGCCCCCTTGAGTACCTGTTCCAGGGGAATGACCCGGCAGTGCGCGTGAGCGACTACATCAAGCTCCCCTATCGCCTAGCAGTGATCACGGCGAAGGGGGCAAATCCTGTGAGTGCACTCTGCCGTTGAAGATATTCAGCGCGTGCACAAGAGGCTGTGAAATTTCATTCGGCACATTGGCAGTATTAAGAATTGCCATGCCATGCTGCAACTTCCACAATCGTTGCGGCGGCAACTACATTATTCGGAAAGGTTTTCATGAAAGAACTTAAAATGCGGGTGATCGTACTTTCGTTCATCGCAGCGGGCCTCGCCGCGGGCTGTGGCGGCGGTTCGGGCGGCACAGGCAGTGCTGCGGCACCAGGCAACGTCAATACGACCCCGCCTTCAACCGGCACAGGCAGCACGCCTCCCGGCACTGGCGCCGGAACCGATACCGGTACTGGCAGCACGGGTAGCGCCGGCAACACGGACAACACCGGTACCGCGGGCAGCAAAGCCACCAGCTGGAACAGTGTGAAATGGGGCGGTGGCGGCTACGTCAGCGGCCTGATTTTCCACCCGACTACCGCCAACCTGCTGTATGCGCGCACCGACATCGGCGGCGCCTATCGCTGGAACCAGGCGACATCGTCCTGGACGCCGATCACCGACGGCCTGGGCTTCGGCGCGGCTGAGAGCAAATACCACGGCATCGAAAGCATCGCCCTCGATTCGAACAACGACCAGCTGGTCTACATGGCCACCGGCATGTACACGTTTGAAGGCAACGGCCGCCTGTACGTTTCCAGCGACCGCGGCGACCACTGGACGCACGTCGACCTTCCCTTCCCGCTCGGAGGCAACAACGGCGGCCGCGCCATGGGCGAGCGCCTGATGGTCGATCCGAACAAGCCTTCGATCCTGTTCTACGGCTCGCGCACGGCCGGCCTGTGGAAGAGCGCCGACTCGGGCCAGACCTGGAGCCAGGTGACGGCGCTGTCGTCCGTCAAAATGACCTCGGACCAGATCAATGCCGCCGGCGGCGGCATGGGCGTGGAACTGGTGGTTTACGACACCGGCACCAAGGGCAGCGGCGCGGCGACCCAGACCATCTATGCCGCCGTCGCCCCCGACTACGCCAGCGTGGCGGGCCTGAGCGCCAACCTGTACAAATCGACCGACGGCGGTGCAACATGGGCCCCTGTCGCAACGCCGGTGTCCGGCTACCACATCCCGCACATGGTGCGCGCCGCGGACGGCATGTTCTATGTCGTGTTTACCAAGGATGCCGGCCCTGGCGCCGGCGGCCCCGGCCGCTTCTACAAGTTCGATGGCACGACCTGGACCCTGCTCAAGAGCGAAGACCCGAACGGCGGCACCAACTTCGGCCTGGGCGGCGTGTCGGTGCAAGGCAGCGGCGCCACCACCCGCATTGCGCTGGGCGTGACCAATTCCTGGGGCAACTGGAACGGCATGCAGATCGTGCAGCTATCTGACGACGCCGGCAAGACCTGGCGCGAAATCGAAGCGACCATGCCGGGCGAAATCGCCTCGGGCTGGGTCGACGATGTCGAGATCGATCCATTCAACCGCGACCACATCCTGCATGTGCACGGCGGCGGCATCGTTGAGACCAAAAATGCTTCTTCGGCGACGCCCACCTGGAACGGCAACATCACCAACATCGAAGAAACCGCGACCCTGTCGCTGGTCACTCCACCGCCTGGCGCGCCATACAAGTTCATCAACAGCGCGGGCGATATCGGCACCTGGCTGCAGACGGACGTTACCACCAAACCGACCCTGGCTCCGACCGACAACTGGAGCAACGGCAACGCTGCCGACATGGCCTGGTCCGACCCGCTGTTCATCGCCGGCGTCGGCGTTGCCAACTGGTCCGGTGCGGGCAGCTTCGGCTTCTGGTCCGGCGACGGCGGCAAGACGTGGTCGAACTTCGCCACCCTGCCGGCCGGTGCCCAGGCCAACACCGGTTCCGCCGCCAGCGTGGCGGTCCCGTCCCGCAACAACATCATCTGGGCGCCGGCCAACTCGGTGCCGTCCTACACCACCAATAACGGCGCCAGCTGGACCGCCACCAACCTGCCGGCGCTGCCCGCGGTCGCGCAAGGCTGGGACAGGGGCTACCACCTGGTCGCGGACCGCAAGAACCCGAACAAGGTCTACGCCTACGACTCGGGCGGCGCATCGTGGGGTACGGCGGGCAAGGTCTATGTGTCAACCGACGGCGGCCACACCTTTACCCTGAGCCAGGGTTCTGTGACGGCGAATCTGGCGCCCAAAGCGTTCTGGGAAACTTCGCTTGCCGTCAATCCGAACGCGGAAGGCGACCTGTGGCTGGCTGACGGCAACACCGTCTACCGTTCGCTGGATTCCGGCGCGACCTGGACCAAGCTGAACAACTTCGCGGCGGGTTCCGGCACGCTGGGCGCCAGCCTGATCGCGCTGGGCAAGGCCGCCAGCGGCGCCAAGTACTCGGCCGCGGTTTACGTGGTTGGCACGATCGGCGGCGTGTGGGGCGTATACCGCTCCGACGATGCCGGTGCGACCTGGACCCGCTTCAACGACGACGCCCACCAGTTCGGCGGCATCGGCGTGCTGGCGGCGGACCACAGCACCTATGGCCGGATCTACGTTTCCGGCACCGGGCGCGGCCTGTTCTACTCCAACTAAGGGCAAGCTGTCGCAGTTCCGCGAGGGCAGCTTCGGCTGCCCTCTTTCACATTCCCCTCTTGAGTTCAGGAGCCTTCATGAAAGCTCGGATTCGCCTGCAGTTCGCCGCCGCCATCCTGTCGTCGCTGGCGCTATCGCCCGCATGGGCGCAGAAATTCCCCGGCATCGCCGATACGCCGCCGATGGGCTGGAACAGCTGGAACAAGTTCGGCTGCGACATCAGCGAAAAACTGATACGCGACACCGC
Source organism: uncultured Duganella sp. (assembly GCA_966077345.1). Taxonomy (GTDB): domain Bacteria; phylum Pseudomonadota; class Gammaproteobacteria; order Burkholderiales; family Burkholderiaceae_D; genus Rugamonas. Next base: position 129,553 of record CBHREK010000023.1, on the reverse strand, counting down.
CGACGCCATGGTCAGCAGCGGCCTGCGCGATGCCGGCTACGTCTACATCAACCTCGACGACTGCTGGCAGGGCCAGCGCAACGCCGATGGCTTCATCCAGCCCGACCCGGCGCGCTTCCCGTCCGGCATCAAGGCGCTGGCCGACTATGTACATGCGCGCGGCCTCAAGCTGGGCATCTATTCCGACGCCGGCGCGCAAACCTGCGGCAAACGCCCCGGCAGCCAAGGCCATGAATACCAGGATGCGAAGCAGTACGCACGCTGGGGCGTCGACTACCTGAAATATGATTGGTGCAACACCGGTGAAGGCAAGGCGCAGCGCAATCCGCGCGAAGCTTACGCCACGATGCGCGATGCGATTCACGCCGCCGGTCGCCCGATGGTCTTCTCCATATGCGAATGGGGCGACAACCAGCCCTGGGAGTGGGCCGGCAACGTCGGCCACCTGTGGCGCACCACCGGCGACATTACGCATTGCTGGGAATGCGAAGAAGGACACGGCTCGTGGTCGTCGCTCGGGGTGCTGAACATCCTCGACAAGCAGGGACCGCTGCGCAAGTACGCCAAGCCGGGCCAGTGGAATGATCCGGACATGCTGGAAGTGGGCCTGCTGCCAAGCGCCGGCGAAAACCGCGCGCACTTCAGCATGTGGGCGATGCTGGCCGCGCCCCTGATCTTCGGCGCCGACGTGCCCTCCATGCCGGCCGAAGTCCGGAACATCCTCGCCAACCGCGACGTCATCGCGGTGGACCAGGACCCGCTCGGCATCCAGGGCTTCGCCTTCTACAAGGCGCGCGGCATCGAGTATTGGGCCAGGCCGCTGGTGAATGGCGACTGGGCCATCGCGTTCCTGAACCGCAGCGATGCACCAATCAGGATTGCGCACGACTGGCGCAAACACAGTATCGGCGACGATGTCAGCGGTCGCAACGCCGACTTTGGCAAGACAGTGTACGAGGTGCGCGACCTGTGGGCGGGCCGCCAGTCCGGGACAACCGAAACCTCGCTGCAGGTGACGATTCCCGGGCGTGATATCGTGATGCTGAGACTGTCGCCCAGGAAGTAGTGCTGCGCACGGCCGCCCGCGCCAGCGGCCGCCTGAAGCCTCACTTCTCGAGCAGGTCGACGCCCAACGCCTCCAGGCGCAGCGTGCCCTCCCAGCGTTTCCCGGTGAGCGCGCCGTGCATGGCGCCCTCGATCACCACGTCCTTGGGCTCGCCCGTCGTGTTGACGTAAAGCGTGCGGCCTTCCACGACACGCGCGTAGACCCCGTCGGGCGTCTTCGGCCCCGGTACAATGCCCAGGCTCGCGTAAAGCTGGCGGTACAAGGGTCGCATGAGCTGCGGATGCGCGGCCGTGGCGACGTAGATGGCCCGTCCCTTGCCATAGCGGTTGGCCGTGATGGCAGGCGCCTTGCCGTCAACGTTGGCAAAGCTTGCCAGAACCTCGGCGGTCGACGGTTCCAGCACCTCGTAGGCGCCCAATTCGGCCTTGACCTCTGTGCCGGCCACCGTGGTCTGCAGGGCGCCAGCGTTGTAGAACGCGTTGGTGCGCAAGCCGAAAACGTCGGTCAGCCCACCCGGCAGCGAGGAATCGAACCACTGGTTGTTGTCGTCCACCTTGGCCGACTGCGCGGTCATGATGACCGTCCCGCCATCCGACACGAACTTGCGAAGGTTAGTCCTCGATGCGGCATCCAGCAGGTACATGCCCGGCACAATCACCAGCTGGTAGCGGCTGAGGTCCTCGTGGCCGACGTGGATGACGGCCACGTCGATGTTGTCCTTGAACAGCGGCTCATAGGCGCTGTGCGCCTGCTTCATGTAGCCCGGGTTGACGTAAGGCCGCACCGTGTTGTTCATGCCTTCCTTCGGCAGGTTGGTGGCGATGATGTTGTCGAACGCGTAGGCGATGGCCACTTTGGGCTGGTGCAGGCGCGGGAAGCCCAGCTTTTCCAGCTTGGCGAATTCCTTCGCGATGGTGGCGAATTCGTCAAGCTTCCAGGAAGGCCGGTCGTCGTGGTCGATCAGGCCGAACAGAGCCTGTTCCTCGCCGCCGTGGTGGCTGTGCCAGGTCCACGGCACCACAGCCTGCGCCCCCATCAGCAGGCCGAAGTACGCCCACATGCGCGAACGTCCCGGGGTGCCGTAGTAGCCGGGGCCACCCGCCGTAAACTCGTTGAACCAGATTGGCGCCTTCATGCCGGCCCGCATCATCGTCGCTTCAAACCCGGCGCTCAGCGGGTCGCCCGGGTAGAAACCCATCGCGCCATAGCTCGCATACTTGCGATAGTTGGCCAGCATGTCGAAACCCTTGCGCCCTGCGCTGTCCCACAGGTTGGAGATGGCTGGCTTGTCCGGCACGTTCTTCTTGCGCACCGCTTCCAGCAGCTCCAGCACTTCAACAGTCTGGTCGGACCAGAAGCGCCGCATGTCGAGGTAGCGCTCATAGGGGCCGGGGCCTTCGATATACGGCAGGCGCACCTCGTCCCAAGTGTTCACGTGGCGCGACCAGCGCTGCGTGGCCCAGGCCTTGTTCAAGGCCGCGACACTTCCGTACTTGCGCTTGAGCCAGACGATGAAGCGCTGGCGGTCGGCCTCGGAGTACGACACCATGCCGTTGCCGCTCTCGTTGTTGTAGCCGATGGCGAACAGGGCCGGATGCCTGGCGTAGCGCTTGGTCATGGTCTCGGCCAGGCGCACCAGCAGCCGGCGGTAGTTGGGATCGCTGGTGTCGTCCATGTAGCGCTCGACGGGATCGAGCCGCGCGCCGCGCTCGGTGACGATGTCGACGCCCGGGTACTTCTTGTGCAGCCACACCGGCGCCGGTTGACCCGGGATATCCATGATGACCTTCAGGCCCGCTGCATGCATCCGGTCCATGACCCAGTCAAACAGCTTGAAGTCGAATTTTCCTTCGGCCGGCTCGAAGGCGTCCCACGCCAGGTCGCCCATGCGCACCACCTTCATCCCCGCCTGCTTCATGCGCTGGATATCGCGCTCGATCTGGTCGCGGCCACTACGGTCGAACGGTTGGTAATTGGTGCCGACAAAGAGCTGGCCTGCGCCTGGCCATTCGGGATGGCCATCCGCAGTTTGGGCTCCGGCCCCCGCAATGGTGAGGGTAGCAAGTGCCAATGTGCAGGCGGCAGCGATTCTGGTGTATTTCATGGATGTGCGGCGTGTGCATGAGGGATATTTGCTTCGCATTTTGCGAGCGTCCCGCGTTTCACTGCAATTGCGAAAATAGTCAACGCAGTCAATGAAATCCACCAGGCAGAAGAACGGCGGCACGCGGCCTCCGTTCTCCGCCACTACCACTTAATTGGTGTAGAGCACGCCGCGGCCGTTACCGGCGGCATAGATCCTGCCGTAGGTATTCCAGTCGCCCGCCAGGTGGTAAATGCCGCCAAACTGGTGCGCGTCGTCGTTAAAGCGGGTCCAGCTGGCGCCGGCATCGTCGGAACGGTACACGCCCCACTTGCCGTTGACCACGCCCACCACATAGACGGCCGCAGAATACGGTGAGCCGGCAGCCGCTTTGCCGAGGGTGACCGCGGTGGCGCCCTGCACATCCGGCCAGTTGTTGCTACCCCAGATAGAAGCGAAGGTGGTGAGCTTGGTCCAGGTGGCGCCGGCATCGACCGAATGGTACAGGGCATTGCCGTCAGCCAGCCAGACGTCGCCTTCGACGTTCGGATTCACCGCCATCGACGTATTGCCGAAGAACGTCACCATCGGGCTGGTCGCCTTGAACGATGTGCGTTCGGTAAACGTATGGCCGCCATCCGCCGAGTACCAGAAGTGCGCCGTATCCGACCATTGGTTCCACCATGCACCGCCGGAATCGTAGGCGTACACCTTGTTCGGATTCTTGCGATCAACCTTCAGGCGATAGCTGCGTGGTGCGCCACCGATCACCGTCAGGGCCGGCAGGTTGGTCGCGCTCCAGCTGGCGCCGTTATTGGTGGTATAGGAGGGTACCGCATCGTTCGGTGCCCAGATCACGTTGTTGCGGCTGGTGACCGCGACGTTGGCCGCGCCATCGGTGCCAGCCGCGGCACCGGTCGGCAGGGTAGCGAACTTCGTCCACGTATTGCCGCCGTCGCCGGACCAGTGGCCGACGCCGACGTGGTTGTTCGCATTGTCCACGCCGACGGCGGCGATGTATTGCGGATCGGACCAGGCCATGTCCGCCGAGTTGCCACTGCTCCACCAGTTCATGGGGCCTTTGGTCGGGCGGGTTGCCAGGTCGCTGTCGACCCAGGTGCCGATGTCGCCCGAACTGTTGATGAATTTGTAGGTCGCGCCAGCCGGCGGCGTGGTTAGGGCCAAGGTGGCGGTCTCTTCCAGGTTGTTGACCTTGTTCGCCCAGGTCGGGGTGGCCGCCGATGCATTCCAGGTTTCGACGATGCCGCCGCCATGCACGTGCATGACGTGGTCGCGGTTGGCTGGATCGATCTCGATATCGTCGACCCAGCCCGAAGCGGTTTCGCCGGGCATGCCGGCCTCGATTTCGCGCCAGCTCTGGCCGCCGTTGTCGGACAATTGCACGACCTGCATGCCGCCATAATTGCCCCAGGTGCCGCTCACGCCGAGCGCGATGCGCGCGTTCGAGCCGGTGCCATAGACGGACACGCCGCCATAGCCGCCCTGGTTGCTGCTGCTCAGCAAAGTCCAGCTGCCGTTGCCGACGGTGCCGCCGAACTTGTACAGATAGCCAGGGCCGCTCGCGCCTTGGCCCGCGTTCTTGTTGAACACTACGTAGAACATGCCGTCATTGGTGCGCACCATATGCGGAATGTGGAAGCCGGCTGCCTGGGTCGGTATCGGCACGGGCGTCCAGCTGGCGCCGCCGTTGACGGATTTGTACAGCACCGACGTCAGGCCGGCCGCGCTGGCATAGTCCGGGGCGATGGCCGCATACATGATCCAGGTCGTCTGGCCCGTGCCAACACCCGAGTTATCGAACATCAGGTGCTCGACGCCGATCGGCGACGAACTGCCGGAGATCGTGGTGGAAGACAGCGATGTGACCTGGGCCCAGGTCTGGCCCGAGTCCGTGCTCTTCCACAAGCCCGCCGTGCGCGATCCATAGAACATGGTCGAGGGATTGGTTGGGTCCAGTTTCAGGCGTTCGCCAACGGCGCGGCCATTATCGTTGCCGCCGACCGGGAACGGCAGGCTGACCCAGGTCCAGTTATTGCCTCGGTCGCTCGAAATGTACAGGCGGCCGTTGGCTCCGCCCGTCACGGTGTCACCGGTGGCAATGTAAACCTTCTGGTCATTGGACGGATCGAGGGCCAGGCTCTCAACGTCGTGGTATCGCCCCTCGCCGCCGCCAAAGCCCAATCCGTCAGTGATCGGGGTCCACGTCGAGTCGGCGGCATTCCAGCGATAAACACCGCCGACGTCGGTGCGCGCGTACAGCAAGCTGGCGTTGGTCGGGTGATAGACCAGGCCATTGACGTAGCCACCGCCGCCCCATTTCACGCTGTTCCAGCTGGTGGCTGCGACGCCTGCTGCCTGGACTGTTGCCGCCGTGCTGACGCCGGTGCCGGGGCTGCTGGCACCGCCACCGCAGCCGCCCACGACGCCTGCAACCAGTACTGCCAACAGGGCCGGAACCACGCCGCACTTCGCGTTGTACTGTCTTTTCATCCTGTCTTCCTTCCATGGAAATGGATCAATGTTTGAATGTGAAAACCACATGCCCTCTCCCTTCAACTGCCGGTCGTGAGATTCTTTGGGTTTCCAGTCAACATTAATCAGCGGCGGTCCATCTTCCATAGAAATTCCGGGCCAACCGTTTGCATTCTGCAGAAAGTTCAAGAGTCCGAAGCGCCAGTGTTAACCCCGCCCTTGATGAAAAAAGCGCCCGTGGGCCCTTTTTCTCATTGCGCACTCTGGGAAGCCTGGCTTTCGGATGGCGCGGCGTTGTGTTCCTGCTTCTGCTGGCTGGCCAGCGAGCGGAAGTCTTTCGGCGTGCAGCCGTACTCCTCCTTGAACAGCCTATTGAAGTAAGAGACGTTTGAGTAGCCGACTGAATAAGCGATCTCCGAAATCGTTGCGGATCCGCGTTCAGTCAACAGCCGGGCCGCCTGCGTCAAGCGCAATTTATTGAGGTAACTGGTAAATGTCATCCCCAGCTGTGTTTTCAGGATCTCGTTGACCTTGTTGCGATTGGTCCCGGTCGCCGAAACCACGCTATCAAGGTCAAGTTCGGCATTCGTGTAATTGGTGGCGATATATCGCAACAGCGTTGCCTTTTCCTTATCCCGGTAAGGCTCCAGCGTTAATTCCCGATAAGCCATGAGCGGCAAATCCGCCTTCATTTTCGTCTTCAGGCTCGATGTCAGTGAGCGCGCGTGCGCCCGCAAGAACCACAACGCGAACGCCAGCCAGCTGGCCAGCAGGATGACCGCCAGGGCAGCAATATAGCGATAGTCGCGCCCACGCAATGTGAGCTCGCTGATATCCAGGTAGGAGTCGACGTTCGCAGGGCTTTGGCCGCTGGTGCCGAACAGGAGCCTCGAAACCTTGTCCAGCTCGTATCCATTGTGCGAAAGGTCCAGCTTCACGGAATAGAACCACCAGTCAGGAATGGTAAACCGCGACAGGTCCAGAGAAACGGGAACGCCCCGCTCATTGCAGGAGAAATAGGATCCGGGTGTACGGTATGTCATGAAGTCGCCGGCCTTCGACACATTGTCGTCGAAGATCGATATCCAGAGTGCCATCGAATTCGATGGCGCGCATTTCGCGAGGAAGGAAATCTCGCTGTACCTGGTCCAGTCGGCACGGGCCACCGCCCCCTTGGAATCGCGCAGTATCATCCCTGCCTGGGCGAACGGGAACTGCCCGACACTGGACAGGTTAAAGTCGAAGCGCAATTGCCTGCGCTGCGGCTCCGGTATCCTGGCTGTCGAAGTTCCGCCCATGGTCTGGTCAGTGTTGGTCACGTACTGCCAACCCGCGCCGGCGCCATCGGCCGCCAGTATGGGCACAGTCAGATAGCTTTGGTAAATCAGGAGCAACGCCAGCAAAGCGTCCGCGATCATCAGGCCAATCAGCGCCAACAGGGCCTGTCTATAGAATTTTTGCATCATGCTCGTTGCTTAAACCGTCTCCATAGCGCAGGCCTCTTGAGGGGCCTGCTACTTTGGATCATAACAGTTCAACGAGCGAAAGCGCCACACCGGTCAGCCCCTCCCGCGCATCAACGTACGCCCTGGCCTCATGGCATGAGGCGCAACTGTCATCGCCTGAACTTGACGACCATCGGTTTCCCCTCGTAGCGCACGGTCCGGGTGGGCTGCGCAACGCCAATACCCTTGCCATTGCCCTGGTCAAGCAGCACCAGGTTGAGTGTGCGGCCTTTCACCATGCCCGGGAAGCTGCCCTTGCGTGCACCTATCGCCAGCGTCTTTGCCTTGTCGTTCCAGGCAAGGGCGACGCTGGCGGACTGGCCCTTCTCGTAGGCGTAAGTTTCGTTATCGTCCTCGTACAGGGTGAAGTTGCCGTCGGCGCCCGAATAGATGCGTATCTCATACGGAGCGTCCGGCTGCTCGGTCGCATATTGCAGCGCCGGCCCCATGGGCAGAATGGCCCCCGCTCGAACATACAGCGGCACGATATCGAGTGGCACGTCGCGCACCACAGTCTGGCCTCCTTCGTGGCGCTGGTTGGTCCAGAAGTCATACCAGGGAGCACCTTTCGGCAGGTAGGTGCGCATGCTCGCATCGGCTACCGGTTTGCTTTCGGCCAGCGCGCGGACAGCGCTCGGGGTGCGCCATGCGAGGCGCAGGCTGCGGTCTGAAGTGGCCTGGTAATATTCCAGCGTTACGTTGATACGCTGGCCCTTGCGCAGCATTTGGCGCGAGCTGGCAAGGCGCTTGCCGCCGTTCTCCCAACGTTCAAGCACAACCGCGCCGTCGAGGAACAGGCGATAGCCGTCGTCGCCTTCCACGCCGATCTCGTACTCGCCTTCCTCCGGCGCCTCCAGCGTGCCGGTCCAGCGCGCGGAGAAGTCGTCCAGCCGGCTCAGGCCTGCCGGGATAGTGGCCAGCGGCGGGGCCGGCCAGGAATGGTCGATCACCTTGTCCACCACCCGCCCCCTCGGGATTTCGAAATTGCGTCCTTCGAAGTACTGGCCCGCCAGGCCGGGCTGGCCGTCCGGTGTGCGCAGGTAATCGGCCGGGATGTTTGCCGGTGGCGGCGGCTGGATGCGGTACATCGGCCGTGTGACGGGGTGTACCAGCAGCGAGGGGCCGAACATGAAGGCATCGTTGATGCCGTATGTTGCCTTATCCTCGGCAAAGTCCATCGGCAAGGGACGCATCAGCGTGTAATGCTCGCTGGTGACCTTGGCGCTGAGGCCATAGATGTAGGGCAGCAGGCGGTAACGCAGGTTGGCCGCGTCGAGCAGGGACTTGTAGACCTCCGGATCGAGCGACTTGAAAATGTAAGGTTCGCGTTCGATGTCGGTTCCGTGCACACGCATGATCGGGTTGAAGGCGCCATACTGGAACCAGCGTGCGAACAGCTCGCGGTAGGCCGGATCTTTTTCTCCTCCCGGGTAGTCGCGCGCGACGAAGAAGCCGCCGGTATCCTGCGTCCAATACGGGTTGCCTGTCACGGTCACGTTGACGCCCCCGCTCACCTGCTTGCGCAGGGTGTCCCAGTTCGCGAATATGTCGCCCGACCAGGACGCTGCGGCGGTGCGCTGCGCACCGGCCCAGGCGGAGCGTGTCAGCGTGAACACGCGTTTGTTGCTGCTGGCGCGCTGACCGTCATAGGTGCCCTGGGTCGTCAACAGCGTATACGGATTCAGGTAGCGGCTGAAGTCGCCCAACGCGTTATTGCCCAGTGACTTGATGTCGGCTTCGTTTTGCGCCGCATCCCAGGCGGCAGAACCGACTTCGACTTCGGTGCCATCCATCCACAACGCATCCACGCCCTTGTCAAACAGGCCGGACTTGGCATGCTTGAAATAGATCTGCCGCCCCAGCGGGCTGTAGGCGTCGTAGACGCGCGCCTTTTTTGAAATCCAGTGCAGGGGTTCGAAGCGCAGGCCGTGCTGGTCCAGCTCCCTCGCGAGCTCCGTGTCGTTGCCGACCGACGGCCAGATCGAAACCATGAGCTTCAGGTTAAGCTCGTGCAAGCGGCCTGTCATGCCGGCCGGGTCGGGATAGCGCACCGGGTCCCAGCGCATGCCGCTCCAGCTGCCATCCTTGTCGCTGCCCCAGTACTGCCAGTCCTGTACGATGTAATCGAGCGGGAAACGCTCCTTGCGGAAGGTTTCGGCCACTTCGAGGAGGCGATGTTGGGTGGGATAGCGCTCCTTGCTCATGAACAGGCCAAAGGCCTGCTTGGGATACATCGGCGCGGCCCCAGTCAGTCTTCGGTAGTCGCCGACCACGTCGTCCAGCGAGCGGCCGCCCATGAAATAGTAGTCAACGCCGCCGGGAGCGCTTTCGGCCCACAGCCTGGCGCCGTCGGGGCCGTCGTGGAAACGCATCTTGGAATAGGTGTCCCACAGGATGCCGTAACGCTCGGACGACATCATGACAGGAATGATGATGCCCAGGTTGGTCTGCACCAGCAGCAGGTTCTGGTTGCGGCGGTTGACAGTGTCGCTGTCGGTATAGCCAAAGCCGAAAATCGCTTCGTCCGGCTTTAGGATGAAACGGTTCTCCACCTCATAAGACGGCACTCCCGCCATTTCGACCGGCTTGACCGACTGCGGCTGCTCCGACTCGCGCGTGTACAGGCGGCCGGTGCGGTCCATGAAGCTCAGGGCGCCGGTCTTGCGGTCGATGGCGATGCGCAGACTCGCACTCTTGATGGTCAGCGTGTCGGCGTTCTCCTCGAGCTCGAACTCAACGCGAGCCGGCTTCCCGACCACCACCAGGCTCGGACTGGTCCAATGGTTTTCACCCAGGGTGGCGTTGACACGAACGGTGTCGGGTCCATAGAAAACCACGCTTTTCGTGATGCCGCCGATGCGGAACTGCACGCCATGCTGCAGCCGCACAAAGCCGAAACCATCGCGCGCCGCAAACGGCAGGGACAACAGGTGTCCGTTCTTGTCCAGGCCACTGGCGGCCGGGGCGACAGCGGCGGCATGGGCACCGCATCCGGCCGCGAGTGCCAACGAGGCGGCCAGAATAGTCTTAGGAAGCATTCTCATGAAATCTCAATCAGCGAAATACCGCGACAAATCCCCCGCGCGGCTTCAGTGTCAGGCGAACTTTGCCCGACGCGAGCTCTTTCTGGCTGAATTCGCGCTGGCCCGCCCCATCGGTGATCATGGCGCCCTTGCGGTTGCCGATAAATGAAAGGTCAAGTTCGATGGTGCGTTCGTCCTTGTCGGCATTGATGCCCGCCAGGTACCAGCTATTGCCGTTCTTGCGCGCTACGACAACGTGCGAGCCTGGGTAGCCTGCGAGGAAGCGGCTGTCACCCCAGCGGCGCGGCAGATCGCGCAGGAAGCTGCGAACGTATTCCGGCACCGTCGCCATTCCTTCCGGGATTTCCGCGAAATGCTGGATACCCGACAGGAATAGGACTGACTGCGCCAGCTCAAAGCCGTTGCGGGTGATGCGCTTGATCTGCCCCATGTCGCCGAACACCATCGGCGTGAAGTCCATCGGATCGAACAGGTTGCGGATCATCGCGGCGTTCACCGCATGGCCAGGCACGACGTCGTGGTCCTTCTGGTCGAAGGTCGTGAACTCGAAGCCACGGATGGCCTCGGCCGTCATCAGGTTCGGATAGGTTCGTTCCAGCCCGCGCGGAAGCGTCGCGCCATGGAAGTTCACCAGCAGGCCCGCATCTGCGGCATCCTTCAGGATGTCGACATAGTACCGGATCATCGAAACGCCATCGCCGCCGAAGAAGTCGACCTTGACGCCCTTGATGCCCATTTGATGCAAGCGCGTGAATTCCTTCACGCGCGCCTCGTGCGTCAACAACTTGCTGCGCGGGGTTTGCGGCGCAGTATTCCAGTCGCCGGCAGAGTTGTACCAGGCCAGCAGGCCCACGCCCTTGGCCGCGGCATAGCCGGCCAGCTCAGCCATCTTGTCGTAGCCGATCTGCTTGTCCCATTCGGCATCGACCAGGGTGTAATCCCATTTCATGTCTGCCGCATAGTCGATGAACTTCTTCTGCACATCGAACACCGTGGCCCCGTCCTTGAGCAACGGCCAGCTCCAGGAAGCATGGCCGGGCTGCACCAGTTTGGCGTCGAACTTGATGGCTGGTGCCGCCAGGTCGGTGCCGAGAGTGGAGTTCATCACGGTATCGAGCGAACCGACGGCGACCACGCGCCAAGGCGTGGCCATGACACCCTTGGTTTCGGCCAGCAGTTTGCCATGCGTGAATACTTCTTTTGGCGTCGGCCCATCGATGCGATACACTCCGCCAGGCGAGGCCGTTGCCAGGCGCGAGGCATGGAAGCTGCCATCCATATTCGCTTCCGTCAGCGCCACCCAGGTATCGCCGCTACGGAATAGTGCCGGGAACACCCAACCTGATCTCAGCGGCGCCGGCTGCCCGACCGGGATATCGACCACATAATGCTCTTCGTACGACGGATTGGTTTTTCCCCAGCCGCTCTTGGCCACGGCCATCGGTTGCAGGAATGCACGCGCCTTTGGGTCGAAGGCAAAGCCGGTGGCCTCGCTGACAAAACGCTTCACCGGGATTGCGGTATCCGCGACAACATAGCGGAACGCCACGCCGTCGTCCGACACGCGGAACGCCACGTCCATCTTGTTGCCGGCGGCGTTGACCAGCGAATACACCTGTTCATTGGCGCGGTAGGCGATTTCGCCCCGCTTGCCCACGGCCATCGAGTACCTCTCTTCAACCTGCTTGACTGCGGAAGTATCCGTCAGCTTCAAGCCATGTGAAAGATCCACGCCAGCCAGGTTCAGGCCTAACGGCGAGGGCAAGAGCACCGGCTGGCCATTGCGCTTGATGCTGTACGAAAGGGTTTTGTCAGCATTAACAACCACCGAGACATCCAGTTGCTTGTTCGGGCTTTCCAGCGCAAGCACGGCACCACTGGCCAAGGTCAACCCCAATAACGCACTCAGTTTCTTCATCTTCATCTTCATCAAGTATCAATCACAATTCGTTTGAAAGGCCCGACTGTCGACGGGACTACTTCACATCCAGTTCGAAACCGTTGGCAGGTAAATCGTCCGCACTGAACAGGTTGATGAACGGCGCATCCGCCCAGGCATAACGCACTTTTTTCGCGTTCGCCGCCGCAACACCGCTCAGCCGAACCGCATCACCCTCCACTGTCGCCGTGGCATAGCTGCATGCCTGTTGTTCGCATACTTCGAATCCAATCGCGGTATCGGACGAATAGGTGCGCAGGCCGCCGTTGGTATTCGCAAACCGAACGACGATATCGGTCCCGCTGCGGGTTGCCGTCATTGCTTCCGGGCCGCCAGGCGTGATCTTTTCGCCGTACGCGACCGCGCGCGCAGCACGTGCCAGCCTCGTGCCGACGATGTTCTTTTGTGCCGGGTGGATATCGGAACGGTCGCCGTAATCGAACGTCACGGCCAGCCCGGCGTGCGGATCATTGCGCACCACCGCCGACTGTGCCTGGCGCAGCTCCGCCCACGACGAATAGCCTGGCTTGGTCGCCACAGATCCGAATGCAGTCAGTTGGGCAACCATGAAAGGCAGGTCAGGCTGGGCAAAGGTCTTGCGCCAATCTGCGAACAGGAGCGGCAGCAACACGCGGTATTCATCTGCCGCACCGGCATTGGCTTCGCCCTGGTACCACGCCACCAGCTTGAACTTGTAGCCCTGCATCGGGGCGATCATGCCGTTGTACAGCGTGGTCAGGCTGGTCGGCGGCTCCCATGGCGTCGGCGGCTGGCTCGCCTTCACTGTGGAGCCTATCTGGTACTTCCAGCGTGAAGGCAAGGGAATCCTGACTCCTTCTGCCGTGCGCAAGACGCGCTGGTCGGCCGGGCTCACCAGGCCGCCGCCGTTGTCGTCGTCCAGGACGCGCACGGCGATAACGTTTTTTCCCGCCTTGAGTACCCCCTTCGGCAGAGCATAGTCGCGCCCCGCCCACCAGTTGGTGTTGGCGCCGACCCATACGCCGTTGACCCAGGTCGTATCGGCGGTGGCGATCTGTCCCAGCTGCAGGTGAGTTGCGGCAACAGCCTGCTGCGCCGTCAATTCGACCGTCGTGCGGAACCACACGATGCCGCGATGCTTGCTGATCGACGTGTCGCCCGATTCGCTCCAACGGCCGCCCACATCCATGCCCGGCCAACTGCGGTCGTCGAATTTCGTGCCGGACCAGGCACGCTGCGCACGGGCCTTGGAATCAACGCTTGCCCACCACGCATCCTGCCGTTCTTCCTCTGCGCGCATTCCGGCCACCATGTCGCTCGCGTACTTGTCGACCACGTCGAGCGCTTGGCGGTAACTGGCGAGCTGACGCATCGATGCACCGCTGATCCAGCTCTGGATCGAGCTGCCACCCCAACTGGCATTCACGAAGCCCACCGGGATATTGTATTGGCGGTGCAAGCTTCGGGCCATGTAGTAGCAGACTGCAGACGCCTGGCCGGTGCTTTGCGGACCAGCCACCTGCCATTGCGGAGCCGTCTTGAATTCTTCATTGCGTTCGGCAGAACTGACACGGGGGATATTCGCGAAACGAATCTGGGTGTTGGCAGAGAATGTGACGTCCATCGGCGCATTGGTCGCGTTGGCCATCGCCAACTCCATGTTCGATTGCCCGCCACAAAGGAATACATCACCGACCAGGATATCGCTCAAGGTGGTCGTGCCGCCGTTCGCGCTCGCGCTCAGCGCATAAGGACCGCCTGCCGGCATGCCCGGCAATTGCGCGCGCCACTTGCCGTTGTTGTCGGCGGTAACCTGAACAGTTTCACTTCCGAGCTTGATGCTGACCACATCCGCTGCCTGCGACTTTCCCCATACGACAATTGGCTGGTCGCGTTGCAATACCGCGTGATCGCCAAAAATCGCCGCAAAAGTCGGAGCAGTCGCAGCCGCGCAGGACGGAGCGCTTGCGGCAAGCGCGAATGCACCCACTCCGCCGAGGAACGCGCGCTTCATGGGTGTGGTGTAGTGCTTCTTTATTGTCGATGTCATTCTTTGCATCTCTGGACGCGATGGATCATTCCATTGTGCGAGTAGCGCCAGAGGGGTGGCAATTGCGAAAGTTATCAAGCGAGCCAACAAAATTTCGCACTCGGGCTCAATTGTCATGGTATCGCTTGCCCATACCACCGTTAGTCTCTAACCTGCCTTCCTCAATACGAGTTCACAACATCCGGAGACATAATGCTTAATCACCGCGCCAAGTGGATCGCCTTTGCCCCCCCACTGCTTACCTTGTGCATGCCAGTCTTGACTGTCCACGCCGAGGAATCCCCCGTACAGCTAACCAGTGTTCCAGGACCATTCCGTGCAGACGCCGCATCATTCAAGGCTTACCAGGCGCCCGCCTGGTTCCGCGACGCGAAGTTCGGCATCTGGTCCCACTGGGGGCCACAATCGGTGCCGCGCGCGGGAGACTGGTATGCACGCAATATGTACATTTACGGGACTGATCAGTACAAACACCATCTTGATCGCTACGGGCATCCGTCCAAGTCCGGCTACAAGGACATCATCCCGCTCTGGAAAGCGGAGAAGTTCGACCCCGATGCCTTGATGGCCCTGTACAAGAAAGCCGGTGCGCGCTACTTCGTCAGCATGGGTGTCCATCACGACAACTTCGACTTGTGGGACTCGCGCTTCCACGAATGGAATGCAGTTAAGATGGGGCCGAAGCGCGACATCGTCGGCGACTGGAAGAAAGCCGCGTTGAAGTCTGGCCTTCGCTTTGGCGTATCGGAACACCTGGGCGCCAGCTACAACTGGTTTGCACCAAGCCATGGCTATGACCAGGTCTGGCCCATGCTGGGTGTGCCATATGACGGCGCCGATCCAAAATACGCGTCGCTTTATCACCGTCCTACTGACCAGCCCTACCGTAATTCAAGCACCTGGTACACCACCGATACGCGCTTCCAACTGGAGTGGTTCAACCGCATCACCGACCTGGTGACGCGCTACCAACCGGACCTGCTCTATTCAGATGGCGGCATTCCTTTTGACAAGGTGGGCCGCACTTTGGTCGCCAACTTCTACAACGCCAACATCGCCATCCACGGCGGCAAGCTGGAGGCGGTCTACAACCACAAGGACATCGGCTCAGGTGACTTCATCCGCGAAGCCGGCGTCCAGGACGTTGAACGCGGCGTCATGGAGGGCATCAATCCCCGTCCCTGGCAAACCGACACATCGATCGGCGACTGGTTCTACAGCGAAGGCTACAAATACAAGAGCACCAGTGAAGTGGTGCATATGCTGGCCGATATCGTCAGCAAGAACGGCAACCTGCTGCTGAACGTGGTGCAGTACCCTGACGGCAGCTTGCCTCCCGAGCCGATGCGCTTCCTGAAGGAGATGGCCGAGTGGATGGCGGTCAATGGCGACGCGATATATGGAACCCGCCCCTGGAAGGTGTTTGGCGAAGGACCGACCAAGGCGTCGTCCGGCCATTTCAATGAAAACGCAACCTACACGCCGCAGGACATCCGTTTTACCACCAAGGATGAAGCGTTGTATGCCATAACACTTGGCACGCCCAACACTGAGGTGCGCATCCAGTCGCTCGGGCGGAATGCGGGATTGGAGCCGAGGCCTGTGAAAGCCGTCACTCTGCTGGGCAGCCCGACGCCAGTGCACTGGGAGCAGACTGGCGAGGCCTTGACCATCCGCCTGCCGGCCAGCCTGCCAACAAACATGGCCTCCAGCTTCCGGATCAGCTTCCAATAGCGTGCAAATCTCTTCCGGGTCCCGCCACCAGAAAACATACCAGGTGGCGGGGAACTTTGATTCGAGCCAGCCCTAAGCACCAGAGCTTGGCGCTATTGTTGGACTACTTGAACCGATCAAAGAAGGCCTTGGACTCCTGCGCAGAAAAATTGGGATACCAGTGACCGCCAGTCTCAGTGCCGCACCAAATCACAGGTTTGCCGCTGTCGCAGCCCTGGTATTCTATGCAGCCGTTACTCCCCACGGGCACAGTGGCGGCACTACAGCTATTGCGCTTAAGGAAAAGATCGCGCGCCTCCATCCCCGCCGTGTAAGGCACTACGTTGTCGTCTTTGGCGTGAATGAACAGGGCCGCCACCTTGTTGGAAGAACTGGCACAGCCGCTCCAGAGCGATCCGGCCATGGGAACGATTGCTCGCACCACGTCGCCCATCTGGCATCCGATAGCGTTGGACATCATGCCACCAAAGCTGAAGCCGGTAGCGAAAACACGCTGGGTGTCAGTGCACGCACCCTGCTGTACCTCGCTGATCATGGCGCGCAAGAAGCGAATGTCGCGGTCCCCAGTGTTGGCCCAGCCCTTGTCCAGGCCCTGCGGGGCAACGAAGATGGCATTGTCGCCGTACAAATTCTTCAGTCCGAAAAAGCCGCTCCAGCCGTAGACATCGGCGGCGCTGCCATCGCGCCAGTGCAGCCCAATTATCAGCGGATAGGCCTTGTTGCGGTCATAGGCTGCTGGCATTTCGATCCAGTAGTCGCGCTGAATCCCGTCGCTGGTGAGCGAATGCATGCCGGTGGTCAGCTTGGAACTGCCGCCACAGCCCGCTGTACTCGTAGCCGGCGGAGCGCCGGGAGTTGAGGATGTCGATCCCAATGCCGGAGTTGGCGTTGGTGTTGCAGCACTGGTTGCGCCTGTTCCGCCTCCGCAAGCAACGAGCGTGGTGAAAAGTAACGCGGCCCATACATGTCTCATATCTTCTCCTTGTTTAAATCGAGACCTTCGATGGGCGCTAAGTCTAATGGCACGATCACGGCCGTCTTTTATGTTTTTCGCCAATAGCCGACATGTTTTTGAATCTGAAATGACTTTCTATTTGCGGGGATATCCAGCCCTTTAACTCCTCGTGAAGCTGTTTTAGCGCGCGTCGCTGCTAACAAGAGCGATTAGGCTCAGTTTTCAGCATGGTTGAAATTGGCAACGCAAATTTTCTCGATTGCACTACGTGAGCGCGGCTCGGAGGAAGCCGGACCTGGTCGTAACCAGCCAGCTAACGCACCAATCCGTTGGTCCAAAACCTGTCGGTCCGGAGCGACCAAGTTAGGGAAGGCTTTCCGATACGCGATCGGCGCGAATGTGAGAGGCGGTTGCCATCGGTACCATTTGAAAGCCTGAAAAAAAATAGAGCCCTGTAAAAACAGGGCTCTAGTTTTAGTCACCGTCGGAAATTAGGATTCTCCTTAAAGGAGATTACTCCCATTCGATGGTCGCAGGCGGTTTTCCGCTGATGTCGTACACCACGCGGTTCAGCCCACGCACTTCATTGATAATGCGGTTGGACACCTTGCCCAGCAGCGAGTGCGGCAGGTGCGCCCAGTGCGCGGTCATGAAGTCCTGGGTCTGCACGGCGCGCAGGGCTACGACGTAATCGTAGGTGCGGCCATCGCCCATCACGCCCACCGATTTCACCGGTAGGAACACTGCGAATGCTTGCGAAGTCGCGTCGTACCAGTTCTGCGGAGCGTCCTCGCCTGCCATCACGGCGCCTTCGTATGGGGTGTTGCGCAGTTCTTCGATGAAGATGGCGTCAGCGCGGCGCAGCAGGTCGGCGTATTCCTTCTTCACTTCGCCCAGGATGCGCACGCCCAGGCCTGGGCCAGGGAATGGATGGCGGTACACCATCTCGTGCGGCAGGCCCAGGGCCACGCCCAGCTTGCGGACCTCGTCCTTGAACAGTTCGCGCAGCGGCTCGAGCAACTGCAGCTTCATGGTCTCCGGCAGGCCGCCCACGTTGTGGTGCGACTTGATGGTCTGGCCTTTCTTGCCCTTGCCCGCGGATTCGATCACGTCAGGGTAAATGGTGCCTTGCGCCAGCCACTTGGCGTTCACCAGCTTGGCCGATTCAGCCTGGAACACTTCCACGAACTCGCGGCCGATGATCTTGCGCTTCTGCTCCGGATCGGTCACGCCGGCCAGGTGGCCCATGAACTGTTCGGTCGCGTCGACCTGGATCACTTTCACGCCCAGGTTCTTGGAGAACATGTCCATCACCATCTTGCCTTCGTTCAGGCGCAGCAGGCCGTGGTCGACGAAGACGCAGGTCAGCTGGTCACCGATGGCGCGGTGGATCAGGGCTGCAGCCACGGACGAATCGACGCCGCCGGACAGGCCCAGGATCACTTCATCCTTGCCGACCTGGGCGCGGATCTTTTCCACGGCTTCGGTGATGTAGTCCGGCATGTTCCAATCTGCCTTGCAGCCGCAGATCTCGTGCACGAAGCGGCCCAGCATGGCCTTGCCCTGTACGGTGTGGGTGACTTCCGGGTGCCATTGCACGGCGTAGAACTTGCGGTCTTCGTCGGCCATGCCGGCGATCGGGCAGGATTCGGTGGATGCCATCAGCTTAAAGCCAGGTGGCAGGTCCAGCACCTTGTCGCCGTGGCTCATCCAGACCTTCAGCATGCCGTGGCCTTCGTCGGTGACGAAGTCATTGATGCCGTTCAGCAGCGCAGTGTGGTTGCGGGCGCGCACTTCGGCGTAGCCGAATTCGCGTACCAGGCCGTTTTCTACTTTGCCGCCCAGTTGCGCAGCCATGGTCTGCATGCCGTAGCAGATGCCCAGTACCGGCACGCCGATTTCAAACACGGCTTGCGGCGCACGTGGCGAATCACCTTCCAGCGTGGAGTTGTGGGAGCCGGACAGGATGATGCCCGATGCGCCGTAGTTGCGAATGAATTCGTCGTCTACGTCGTATGGGTAAACCTCGGAGAACACACCCGCGTCGCGCACGCGGCGTGCGATCAGCTGGGTCACCTGGGAACCGAAATCAAGGATGAGGATTTTTGAATGCATATTTTCGGGGGCAAAAAATAGTGCGGCGACACTTGGTCGCCGCCTTGCGGAGTTTCTTATTCGGAGCGGTAGTTCGGCGCTTCTTTGGTGATCTGGACGTCGTGGACGTGCGATTCGCGCATGCCGGCCGACGTGATCTCGACGAATTCTGCTTTCTCTTTCAGTTCGTCGATGGTGGCGCAGCCGCAGTAGCCCATGGACTGGCGCACGCCGCCAACCAGCTGGAACAGGATCGCCAGCACGGAGCCCTTGTAGGCCACGCGGCCTTCAATGCCTTCCGGTACGAACTTGTCCTGCTTGGCGCTGGCGTCCTGGAAGTAGCGGTCTGCCGAACCATCGGCCATCGCGCCCAGGGAGCCCATGCCGCGGTAGGACTTGTACGAACGGCCCTGGTACAGGATCACTTCGCCCGGTGCTTCTTCGGTACCGGCGAACATGGAGCCCATCATCACGGTCGATGCGCCGGCTGCCAGTGCTTTCGAAATGTCGCCCGAGAAGCGGATGCCGCCGTCGGCGATACATGGAACGCCGGTGCCCTTCAGCGCCTCGGCCACATTGGAGATCGCGGTGATCTGCGGCACGCCAACGCCTGCGACGATACGGGTGGTGCAGATGGAGCCAGGGCCGATGCCGACCTTGACTGCGTCCGCGCCGTATTCAACCAGTGCCTTTGCTGCAGCCGCGGTGGCGATATTGCCGCCGATGACGTCAACGTGCGGGTACTTGGTCTTGATGTACTTCACGCGGTCCAGGATGCCCTGGGAGTGGCCGTGGGCGGTGTCGACCACCAGCACGTCCACGCCTGCCGCTACCAGCAGGTCGATACGCTCTTCGTCTTTCGCACCAACGCCGACTGCCGCGCCAACCAGCAGCTTGCCGTGCTGGTCTTTCGATGCGTTCGGGTGTTCGGTCGACTTTTGGATGTCCTTGACGGTGATCAGGCCGCGCAGTTCAAACGCTTCGTTCACCACCAGCACGCGCTCCAGGCGGTGCTTGTTCATCAGGCGCTTGGCTTCTTCGGTGTTGGCTTCTTCGTTGACGGTGACCAGCTTTTCGCGCGGGGTCATCTTGGCGCGTACTTCGGCGTCCAGCTCTTTTTCGAAACGCAGGTCGCGGTTGGTGATGATACCGACCACTTCCTTGCCCTGAACGACCGGGAAGCCGGAAATACCATACTGCTCGGTCAGCTTGATCACGTCGCGGATCTTCATGTCCGGCGGGATGGTGATCGGGTCGCGCAGCACGCCAGCTTCGAAACGCTTAACCTTCGACACTTCACGTGCCTGGTCTTTCGGCTTCAGGTTCTTGTGAATGATGCCGATGCCGCCTTCCTGTGCCATCGCGATCGCCAGGCGGCTTTCGGTAACGGTATCCATTGCTGCGGACAGCAGGGGAATATTCAGGGAGATGTTGCGGGTCAGGCGAGTCTTGAGGGACGTATCCGCAGGCAGAATGTTGGAATACGCGGGGACGAGGAGCACGTCATCGAAAGTGAGTGCTTTTTGGAGCAGACGCATAGTATTTCCTATAGGCGCAAAAGCAGATTATACAGGAAACATTCGCTTTCGTCTCGGCAATCCTCAAGCACAGTTCCGGCCCTTGCAGGCGAAGTTTATGCTAGCGCTATCATCAGCGCAACACTTTGCTGCGCCGCACAATCCAAATCTGTTTACAAATTCTTGGAGTAGTCTAAACTTGTTATCACTGATAGCGCTATCAGTCATTAAGGAGATTTATGAACAACAATATGAACCTGCGCTGGGTAGTAATGGGCGTCAGTGGCGCCGGGAAAAGCGAGATCGGCGCGCGCCTGGCCGCGGCACTTGGCGTGCCCTTCCTTGAGGGCGACAGCTTTCACCCTGAGGAAAACGTGGCCAAGATGTCGGCCGGCTTTCCCCTGAACGACGAGGACCGCGCGGGCTGGCTGCAAAAGCTGCGCGGTGAAATCAGCGCCGCCCGCGAACGGGGCGAAGGCCTGGTGCTGTCCTGCTCTTCGCTCAAGCGACGCTACCGCGACTTGCTTCGCAGCGGTGATCCGGAATTGCGCTTCGCCCACCTGCACGGCGAACGCGAGATCCTCGAACAGCGCATGCGCACCCGCCCCGGCCATTACATGCCGGCTTCGCTGCTGGAAAGCCAACTGCGTGACCTCGAACCGCTGCAAGCCGACGAAGCCGGCATATATCTCGACCTGACCCAGCCGCCGCAAGAGCTGGTCAGCCAGATCCTGCAGCACCAAGCCTAAAATCAATACTGGAGACAACATGAAATCAGTCATCACCACCAAGGTCGCAAAACGCCGCTGGGGCATAGGCGCCCTGCTCGGCATCGGCGTCCTGATCAACTACATCGACCGCATCGGCCTCTCGGTCGCCGCGCCGCAGATCCAGGAAGCATTCAAACTGACGCCGGTCGACATGGGCCTGCTGTTCAGCGCCTTTGCCTGGTCTTACTCGCTGCTGCAGATCCCGGTCGGCATGGTGCTGGACCGCTTCGGACCGACTCGAGTTGGACGCTGGGGCGCCTTCCTGTGGGGGCTGGCTTCCGTCATAACCGCTTTCTCCAGTGGCTTCGCCGGCATCTTCGCCGCCCGGGTCCTGCTTGGCATCGCCGAAGCGCCGGCCTTCCCGGTCAGTTCCAAAGCCACCGGCTACTGGTTCCCGCGCAATGAGCGCGGCACTGCCACCGCCATCTTCGACGCTGCCGCCAAATTCTCCAACGTGATCGGCGTGCCTCTGGTTGCAGTCACTGTTGTGGCCTTCGGTTGGCGCTGGGGCTTCGGGCTGACAGCGGTACTGAGCTTCAGCTACTTCTTCGCCTTCCTCCTGTTCTACCGCGATCCAAGCGCTGATACCAAATTGAGCAGGGCCGAACTCGAATACATCCAGCGCGGCGGCGCGGCGCCGGAAGGCCCGGCCGAAGGCGGTGCCGTCAATATGCTGGGCTACCTGCTCACCAAGTCCAAGATCTGGGGCCTGACCATCGGCTTCGCGGCTTACGGCTATACCTTCTACCTGTTCCTGACCTGGCTGCCGGGCTACCTTGTGCAGACTATGCACATGAGCATCATCAAGTCCGCCGGCTTTGCGGCCATCCCATGGGCTGTCGCAACCGTGACCGACCTGATCGTGGGCGGCTGGCTGATCGACCACCTGATCGCCAAAGGCAAAGACGAGTCCACCGTTCGCAAGAGCGTTCTGGTCATCGGCATGCTGTTCGGCCTGGCCGTGTTCGGCGCCACCCAGACCACCGATCCGGCATGGGCCATCTTCTGGATTTCGATTGCGCTGGGCGGCCTGGCTTCCGCTGCGCCGGTTGGATGGTCGCTGCCATCGCTGATCGCACCGAAAGGCGGCGCGGGTACCGTCGGCGGCATCATGAATTTCGCGAATAACCTGATGGGCGCTGCAGCTCCGATCGTTACCGGCATGATCGTCGGCGCTACCAACTCCTTTGCCAACGCCTTCATGGTCGCCGGCGTGATCCTGCTGGTTGGCATTGTCTCCTTTGTCTTCGTGCTCGGGAAAATCGAGCCGCTGCCGGACCCGGCTCCGCGCGGCAGCACCGTGCCGGCATAAGCGCGCCCTACCCTTTTTCCTCCCGGAGTCAAAATGAACAAACGCATTACTGCGGTGGTGGCGCTCGCCCTTACCGCTTGCAGCAACGCCGCACTGGCACAAAGCAGTGTCGCCTTTTACGGCGTGATGGACCTTGGCATTTCGCAGGACCGCGGCGGCGTTGCCGGCACCTCGACCCGCGTCACCAGCGGCATGGCGACCCAGAGCCGCTGGGGTTTCAAAGGCAGCGAAGACCTGGGCGCCGGCCTGTCGGCCTTCTTCGTGATCGAAGGCGGCATCCACGGCGACGTCGGCAATTCCACACAGAACAACACCCTGTTCGGCCGCACCAGCATTGTCGGCCTGCGCAGCAACAAGCTCGGTTCGGTATCCATCGGCCTGCAGGACACGCCGCTGTTCACCACCTTGAACACAATCGTCGATCCGCTGCGCAACGGCATCGCGCGCTCCAACAACCTGATGCCTTCGACCGGCTTCCGCGCAAGTAACTCGGTACTCTTCCGCACTGCCGACATGAATGGCTTCAGCGCCGACTTCATGGTGGCTGCGGGCGAAGTGGCGGGCGACAGCAGCGCCAGCCGTTCCCTGGGCGGCTCGATAGGCTATTCGAAAGGTCCACTGAACGTCAGGCTCGCCTACCATAACCGCAATAACGACACGGCCGTTTTGAAGAACACTGCGAGCGGACGCAATCTACTTCTCGGCGCAAATTACGACTTCGAAGTGGCCAAGCTCTGGTTCGGTTTTGGCGTCGACAAGGGATTGAACAGTGCGCCCTTGAACAGTTCCGGCGCGCCATTCGGCGGGGCCGCGCCAACGCCATCGACCGATAGCCGCGACCTGCTGCTGGGAGTTTCGGTCCCATTTGGGCCACATACCGTCGTCGCAACCGCCATTCGCAAAGATGACCGCGGCACCTTGAACCAGGATGCCCAACAGTACGCCCTGGCCTATATGTACGCCTTCTCCAAGCGGACCGACATCTATACGTCGTTCGCACGCATTCGTAACCATAATGGAGCAGGCTACACCGAGGGCAATAGCGAAGAACCGGGCCTGGGCGACCGCCAGTTCACAATCGGCCTGCGCCACCGCTTCTGATTCATCGCGCACACAACGATTCTTTTGGGAAATAAATTTGACAACAGGGGGATTTCGGGGTGAAATGTGCACTCTCACCCAAGGAAATCCCCCTATGAATCAACGTATTACCCGCCTGGCGCTGGCAACGGCGCTGATTGCCTGCACTTCCCTTGCCCAAGCGCAGTGGATGTGGGTGAACGATAAAGGCGTGAAACAGTTCTCCGACCAGCCGCCGCCCCCAGGCACGCCGCCCAACCGGATCCTGAAGGCACCGCGGGGTTCAACCGCAGCCGCCGAACTGCGCAAGGAAGTCGCCGCTGCGCCAGCGGAAGGCGAGGAAGCACCAGCCACCGACGAGAAAGTCGCGCCGGTCAAGCCGACGTTGGCAGAACGCAACGCAGACTTCAAGAAGCGCCAGCAGGAAACCGCAGCGAAAACCGCCAAAGCGGAAGAGCAGGCCAAGATCGACGCCGAGAAGAAGAAATACTGCGCCGAAGCCAAGAGCAACATCGGCATGCTGGAAAGCGGCGTCCGCGTTTCCGAAATGGGGCCGAACGGCGAGCGCAGCTACATGTCCGACGAAGCCCGTGCGCAGAAGATCAAGGAACAGCGCGAGTCCGTCAACAGCATCTGCAAATAAGCGGGAACTTGCATTGCCGGGCGTAGTCCAAGGTTGCGTGGAGAGAGACGAACGCACCGGAGGCGACTATGAACGGCAATGAACCCGCGCAGCACCCAGACCTGTTTAACCATGAAGTGCGCATTACCCGACTCGAGGAAGCAGTCCGCCACATAGCGATTGCACTCGAACGTATCGAGCACGAAGTCAAAGAACTCGGCATCGAAATGCGCAGCGAGAAGCAGGCTCTGCGCGAAAATATCGATCGCAACTTCGAAGCACTGCGGCAAGAATTCCACCGCGACCGCCGCTTCTCGGCAATGGTCTTCCTGACGACCCAACTGGCTGTAATTGGCGCCCTGTTGCGCCTGGCCGGCGTTTTCTAAGCTTTCTTCGCCCGGCGCCGCCGGGCGTCTTTTGGATCAGCGATCAGGGGGCGGTAGATTTCAATCCGGTCGCGCGCCCGCACCACGGTATCGAGCGTTTTCTTCTTGCCGTAAATCCCGACCGGCATGGTCACCAGGTTAATCTCAGGTGCTTCCTGCAAGATGCCGCTAATCTCGATGGCCTGACCGATCGTCGTGCCCTCATCTACTTCCAGCGCATACAGCAGGGGCTGGGAAGCCGGCGCATAACACACGGTAATCTTGATACGTTCAGCCATAGACAGTCTCGGCGCGCTTGCAGAAGGAATCGACCATGCTGTTGGCAATCATGCCGAACACGGAGCCAATCACCTGCTCCAGCAGCTTGCTGGAAAACTCGTAGTGCAAATCGAGCTCGACCTTGCAGGCATCTTCGCGCAGGGCCTTGAAAGTCCAGGTGCCGTCGAGGGTCTTGAAAGGGCCGTCGACCAGCTTCATGCGAATTTCGCTGAAGGGAGTATTCGTATTGGACGTGGTGAAGTGCTGCTTCACACCATGGAAATTGATCCCAACGCTGGCCACAACATGGTTCTCACCCCGTTCGCGGACATCAACTCCGCCACACCAGGGCAAAAATTTGGGATAATCCTCGACCTTTGCCACTAAATCAAACATTTGCTCGGCGCTGTATCCCAGGAATACCGACTTGTGCACTACTGCCATTGAGTAACCGTTTGCTATGATGTTGTCCAAAGAACCCGTAGTTTAACCGACCCACGCATTTTTACCCATGTCCATTGCCGATAATCGCAAAGCCTTTCACGACTACTTCATTGAAGACAAATATGAAGCCGGGATCGCGCTCGAAGGCTGGGAAGTCAAGGCGATCCGCGATGGGCGCGTTCAGATCAAGGAAGCTTACGTTACCATCCGCGATAACGAACTGTACCTGTTTGGCGCGCACATCAGCGCCCTCCCGACCGCTTCCACCCACATCCACCCGCAAGCCGTGCGCACCCGCAAGCTCCTGCTGCATCGTGCCGAGATCGACAAGCTGGTCGGCAAGGTCGAACGCGCCGGCTACACCCTGGTGCCGCTGAACCTGCACTTCAAAGGCGGCCGCATCAAATGCGAGATCGGCCTGGCCAAGGGCAAGAAGCAGCACGACAAGCGCGCCTCGGAGAAAGACCGCGACGCCAGCCGCGAAGTGGCGCAAGCCATGAAGCAACATCGACGATAATCGCAAGACCACAAACATTTCCAAGAGGCAACGTTGGTGATACACTCCTGTATCATCACTTTGCCTGGAAATGTCATGGCTTCAAGAATCGCGATTGCGCTGCTCGCCGCTTCGGCCCTCGGCGGCTGCCGCACCCAGTATTCACCTGCACCGCTCGCTACCAATTTCCCAACCACGAAGCAGGAAAAGCTCCAGGCCGCCGCGCACTGGACGGCCATCGCAGGCCATATGGAACAGCAAGTGGCTGCGGAGCTGAAGAAGTCGTCTCCTCGCCCCTTGTACGTCGCCAGCCCTGCCAACCCTACTCCCTTCCAGCAAGCCATCACGAACCAGTTGATATCTTCGCTGGTCAACGATGGATATGTCGTATCGCGAACGCCGGCCGGCGCCCTGCAAATCAATCTCGACATCCAGGCCGTCACTTTCGCGCCAAACCGCAAGCAGGCAGCCACCGTTGGCATGGCAACGGCCATCGCCACTGGCGTCTGGGTGCTTGCCGAGCGCATCGGCAATCCGATCGGCAAGGTCGGCCGCTTTGGCATGGCTGCCGGCGCCGGAGCTGGCATCGATGCCTACGAATGGTACAGCAGCGAATACGCATCTGGACCGACGCCTCGCACCGAGATTATCATTACTGCATCCGTGACCGATGAACATCGCTACGTTGCCCGCGCCTCGAACACCTATTATGTCGCCGACGCCGATCGCACCCTGTACGGCATCCGCGACGAGGCCGCGCCGCAAATCAGCCAGAGCTTCCAGGTAAAAGGAGACCGTTGATGCGTGCTTTCGCTGCCGTACTTCTTCCCCTGGCGCTGGCGGGATGCGCCTGGTTCTCGGACAAGCCGCCCGAGAACGACTACGCCTCGACCTCGCAAAACCAGTTTGTCGGCGCCAATTACCGGGCCGCGGATTCGCTGCTCTCCCAGCTCAATGGCCGCCTGGCTGGCGACAAGCCACTGATCATGGCGACCGTGGTCAATATCGATGCGCTTGACCAGAGCTCCACGCTGGGCCGGCTGGTGTCCGAACAGGTATCGACGCGCCTCGCCCAGGGCGGCCTGCGCATGCTCGAAATGAAGCTGCGCACATCGGTCTACATGAAACGCCAGCAAGGCGAGATGATGCTTACGCGCGAAGTTGGCGAAGTGGCGCACAACCACAATGCGCAAGCCGTGGTGGTTGGCTCCTACGGCGAGACCAATGACGCAGTGTTCGTCAACATCAAGGTCGTGCAGCCGCAAACCAACCAGGTGATGGCGGCCACCGACTACGTGCTGGCCAAGGACAGCGTTGTACGTTCTATGCTGCTGGGACGCTGAGCAGGTCCACCAGCCTTGGCAGGACTTCCTGCGCAGGCAACTCAAGTTTCAATGACAGCAGGTCATCGGCGCGGGTCTTGCCCGCGTTGATGGCGGCAATCGGTTTGCCTGCCGCAGCGGCCATGCGGCAGAAGCGGTAGCCGGAAAACACCATCAGCGAAGAACCGACCACCAGAAGCGCGTCGGCTGCTTCCATTTCGGCCAGCGCATGCGCGGTGCGCGCAGGCGGCACGTTATCGCCAAAGAAGACTACATCGGGCATCAGCACGCCGCCGCAGGCAGTGCACGAGGGGGCGCGGAAGTCCTGCAGTGCATCCGGTTCGATTGCAGCATCGCCGTCGGGCAGCGGGTGCGCGAGCTGGTTCGCCAGGTCCGGATTATCACGTTCAAGCTGGGGCTGCAAACCGGCACGCGAGTAGCGAGCCTGGCATGCCAGGCAGACGACGTGGTGCAGGTTGCCGTGCAATTCGATAAGCCGCTTGCTGCCGGCGCGCTGGTGCAGTCCATCCACGTTCTGCGTAATCACGCTATGGACATGGCCGCCGGCTTCCAGTTCGGCGATGGCACGGTGGCCGGCATTCGGCTCGGCGCCCGAGATCGTGGCCCAGCCGACCATGCTGCGCGCCCAGTAGCGGCGCCTGACCGCCTCGTTGCGGCGAAACTCGGGGCCCTGGATCGGGGTGCGGCCACGCCGTACACCATCCTTGTCGCGATAGCCAGGGATGCCGGAGGCCGTACTCAGCCCCGCGCCGGTCAGTACCAGCACACGGCTATGGCGCGCCAGGAAGCGCGCCATTTCAGCCTCATTCGACAGCGGCGCATCCATTGGGCTTGAAGATGCGTTCGGTTGAAGCCGGGTATTTGTCCAGCTTGGACGCAGCGCGAGTCGGACGCGGGGCGAAATCGCCGCCGCAGTTCGGGCATTTGCCGTGCAGCTTTTCATCCACGCAATCGGCGCAGAACGTGCATTCGAAGGAGCAGATCAAGGCATCCTGCGCGCCGGGCGGCAAGTCCTTGTTGCAGCATTCGCAGTTGGGTCGCATTTGCAGCATGTCAGGGTTCCTTTATTGGTTTCGGTAGCTGATGGCGTTCAGCAGGGCGCTCGTTGTGTCGATATCGGCCAGCGCCTCATTCGAAGCGCGCGCAAAGCTGCGCTCGCGGATGCGCGCCAGGCGCTCCAGCAATTCCTGCTTTGGCAAACTGGATTGCACGATCGCAGAGGGATCAACGCCTTCGTAGCGGCCACCGTTTGCCTCCAGCGCATCCAGCAGGCGCCGCACTTCGGCGTCGGCCAAGGCACCCTTGCCTGCTTGCGGCGCAGGCTGCTGCGCCAATCGCTGTCGCATCGGGGCAAAGAATTCCAGCGCCTCTTTCGACAGCCCTTGCGGCTTCAGGGCCAGCAGCGCCTGGCGCCCTTGCGGACCACCCGCGCGCACCAGGAAGTTCACGGCGCGCGTGAAGACTTCAACGTCTGCGCTTTGCAGCAGCGGCTCAACGGCGGGCACGCTGGCCGGCGAGCCCACGATTTGCAGCACGTCGAGCACTGGCTTGGCGAGCGACGGATCACGCAGCAGCGACCCAAGATGGCGCTCGCCGGCTGCGCCAAAGCGGCCATACAGCAAGGCGCGCACACCTGTTTCGTCTATCGTCGCACCTTGCTGTGGCAGCGGGATACTGACGGACTTGCGCAGGAACATACGGTCGATCAGGGGCAGCAGGCGGACGTCCCTGCTGGCAGCAGCGGCATGCATCAGGCGGAATAGCTGGGGGCCATCGAGAGCGGCGTCAGGATTGATCGCCAGGGCGGCCTGCACGGTAAGCGGCTTATCCGATTCGGCGCCGTAAGCCACCAGGAAGCACGCCGCATCCAGCAGCAGTTGCTGGCTTGGGCGCTGGGAGCGAAGTTCAGCGGCAAGTTCGCGTCGCAGCAGCGGGATCGCATCCTCCCGGTAATCGCCAAAGAAGCGCCAGGCGGAGTCCAGTTCACGGCGCTGGGCCCCCGCTGCAGCGGCGTTGGCGGCAGCAGGCATGGCACGAATTTGGGCAATGCGGCCGGTGATGGCGGCATCGGTAGCAGCATCGCCGGCGTGCGCGGCGAATGCGGCAGATGCCAGGAAAGCGGCGACAGTGCGCTTCATGCCGACAACCTGCGCTGGAGATCAGTCACGGTGGCGCGCCAGTCCTCGTAATGCTCGCTGTCTTCCCACAGTTCGCGCAATTCGGACGCATCGGACAGCACCAGCGTCAACACGCGCTGCGCCTTGTCAGCGATATCGGCGCGCGGCTTGCTCAGCTTCGCCTGCACCTCCGCCACCCACTCGTCGACGCTGGCGGAATCCTCATCCTTCGCCCCGCCCTTGCCTTGCAGGCGCGACCAGGTTTCCACGGCCGCCAGCGCCTCAGCGCCAAAGGGCGCCTCAAGATACTCGGTGGTTTCGGCCTGCAGCACGTTATTCAACGTGTCCTCGATAAAATAGAGATCTTTCGACTCCTGCAAATCCTGCGCCCAATCCTGCGCGAAGTCATTGCCAAACGGTCCAACAGCCCAGGTTCCCACATGCGCCTCCTGTTCGATATAAGGCCGCATTGTACGCAATTACGGCAGACCTCGTGTCCCACCATGGGGTCAGGCCCCATGGGACACGGGCTCGAGCGTTGACTATTTTTGGGTCTTCACCACTTGCAGGGCGGTGGCGATCAGGCTGCTCATTTCGCCGACGTTGGCGGGGACGATCAGGCTGTTGTTGGTCTTGGCCAGTTCGCCAAACGCGCTGACGTATTGCTCCGCCACTTTCAGGTTCATTGCCGCTTCGCCGCCGGGATGCTGGATCGCCAGGCCGACTTGCTTCAGCGCGCCGGAAGTCGCTTCCGCAATCGCGAGGATGGCGGCGGCTTCGCCTTGTGCGCGGTTGATGGCGGCCTGCTTGTCGCCTTCGGAGCGGGCAATTGCCGCTTCGCGCTCGCCGGTGGCGATATTGATCTGCTCCTGCTTGCGGCCCTCGGAAGCGGCAATCAGCGCACGCTTGCCGCGTTCGGCCGTGATCTGGGCCTGCATGGCGTGCAGGATTTCCTGCGGCGGCGTCAGGTCCTTGATTTCATAGCGCAGCACCTTCACGCCCCAGTTGGCGGCCGATTCGTCGATCGCATTCACCACCGTAGAGTTGATGTGGTCGCGCTCTTCGAACGTCTTGTCCAGCTCCATGCGGCCGATCACCGAGCGCAGCGTGGTTTGCGCCAGCTGCGTGATCGCGGCGATGTAATTCGACGAGCCGTAGGAAGCGCGCATCGCATCGGTCACCTGGAAGTACAGGATGCCATCCACCTGCAGCTGCGTATTGTCCTTGGTGATGCAAACCTGCGATGGCACGTCCAGCGGAATCTCCTTCAGCACGTGCTTGTAGGCGATGCGGTCGATGAACGGCACCACGATATTCAGGCCCGGGCCCAGCGTCGCGTGGTATTTGCCCAGCCGTTCCACCACCCAGGCGTGCTGCTGCGGCACCACGTTGATGGTCTTGAATACGAACACCAGCGCGACGATAAAAATGACCAGCGTGACAGTGCCAAAACTGATTTCCATTCACATCTCCTTGTTATGCGCCGACGATCAGCCGGCTGCCGCGAATCTCGCGAATCCTGAACACCCCGGGCGCCGCTGCTTCGCCCGGCGCCAGTTCCACATCCCACATGGCGCCGCGATACATCACGCGGGCTACCCCGTCCTGCCATGCCGGCACGCTCACAGTCTGGCCAATATCCAGGTTGACGTCTGGATTGGCGGAAGCCGGCGGCTGCGTCGTCTTGCCAAACCGGCTGCGCCGCAGCAGAAGCGTCGCAATCGCGGCAACGACGGCTGCCACCAGCATCTGCCCCGGCATGTCGACCCGCGCCAGCGAGATGAGCGCGCCCGCCCCCATGCCGATGGCAATCATCAGCAGGTAAAAGGTGCCGCTAAACAGTTCGAGGATGACCAGCCCGCCCGCGCCGATCGACCACAACATCCAGTCAGCCATCACGACCTCCAAAAGTAAAAAACCCCCGTCGCCGACAAGGCCACGGGGGTTCAAGCCGCTTATCGGCGGTTTATTGTTGCATTTCTGCCAGCTTCTGCCAAGTGTCGATGACCGAGTCCGGATTCAGGGACATGGTTTCGATGCCCTGCTCCATCAGCCAGATCGCCAGGTCCGGATGGTCGGAAGGACCCTGGCCGCAGATGCCGATGTACTTGTTCAACTTGCGGCAAGCCGAGATGGCCATGCCCAGCAGCGCCCGCACCGCAGGATCGCGCTCGTCGAAGTCGGCTGCCAGCAGCTCCATGCCGGAGTCGCGGTCCAGGCCCAGGGTCAGCTGGGTCAGGTCGTTGGAACCGATCGAGAAGCCGTCGAAGTGCTCGAGGAACTGCTCTGCCAGCACGGCGTTGGAAGGCACTTCGCACATCATGATGACGCGCAGGCCGTTCTCGCCGCGTTTCAGGCCGTTCTTGGCCAGCAGGCCGACCACTTTTTCCGCCTGGCCCAGGGTGCGTACGAACGGCACCATGATTTCGACGTTGGTCAGGCCCATCTCTTCACGCACGCGCTTCATGGCGATGCATTCCATTTCGAATGCAGCGGCGAAGTCGGCCGACAGGTAGCGCGCGGCGCCGCGGAAGCCCAGCATCGGGTTTTCTTCGTCCGGCTCGTAGCGGGAACCGCCGATCAGCTTCTTGTACTCGTTCGACTTGAAGTCGGACATGCGCACAATCACCTTCTTCGGCCAGAAGGCCGCGGCGATGGTGGCGATGCCTTCCGCCAGCTTGTCGATATAGAACTGCTTCGGCGAAGCGTGGCCGCGGGCGACCGACTCCACTGCCTTCTTCAGGTCCGCATCGATGTTCGGGTATTCCAGGATCGCTTTCGGGTGCACACCAATATTGTTATTGATGATGAACTCGAGGCGGGCCAGGCCCACGCCGTTGTTCGGCACGGACTGGAAGTCGAAGGCCAGCTGCGGGTTACCCACGTTCAGCATGATCTTGGTCTTCAGCGGAGGCAGTTCGCCGCGCTGGACTTCCGACACTTCGGTTTCCAGCAGGCCGTCGTAGATCTTGCCTTCGTCGCCTTCGGCGCAGGACACGGTCACGAAGGTGCCGTCTTTCAGCACGTCGGTCGCGTCGCCGCAGCCCACGACGGCCGGCACGCCCAGCTCACGCGCAATAATCGCTGCGTGGCAGGTACGGCCGCCGCGGTTGGTGACGATCGCCGAAGCGCGCTTCATCACCGGTTCCCAGTTAGGGTCGGTCATGTCGGCTACCAGCACGTCGCCCGGCTGCACACGTTCCATTTCGCTTGGATCGCGGATCACGCGCACAGGGCCGGCGCCGATCTTCTGGCCGATCGCGCGGCCGGAGGTCAGCACGGTGCCTGTCGACTTCAGCTTGAAGCGCTGCTGCGAGTCGGTGGCTTTCTGCTGCGATTTCACGGTTTCAGGACGGGCCTGCAGGATGTACAGCTTGCCGTCGCGTCCATCTTTGCCCCACTCGATGTCCATCGGGCGGCCGTAGTGCTTCTCGATGATCATGGCGTACTTGGCCAGTTCGACGATTTCTGCATCGACCAGCGAGTAGCGGTTGCGCATCTCGATCGGTACGTCGACGGTCTTCACCGAACGGCCAGCCTTGGCTTCGTTGGTGAACTCCATCTTGATCAGCTTGGAGCCGATATTGCGGCGGATCACGGCGGACTTGCCCTGCTCCAGCATCGGCTTGTGGACGTAGAATTCGTCCGGGTTCACGGCGCCCTGCACCACGGTTTCGCCCAGGCCGTAGGAGGAAGTGATGAAGACCACGTCCTTGAAGCCCGATTCGGTATCGATGGTGAACATCACGCCCGAGGCGCCCGTATCGGAACGCACCATGCGCTGCACGCCGGCCGACAGCGCCACTTCGGCGTGGGTGAAGCCCTTGTGCACGCGGTAGGAGATCGCGCGGTCGTTGTACAGGGATGCAAACACATGCTTCATCGCTTCCAGCACGTTGTCGATGCCGACCACGTTAAGGAAGGATTCCTGCTGGCCTGCGAACGATGCGTCAGGCAGGTCTTCGGCGGTGGCGGAGGAGCGCACTGCGAAAGACACTTCAGTGCTGGAGTCTGCGACCAGTTTGTCGTAGAAAGCGCGGATCTCGGCTTCCAGGCGTGGCTGGAATGGGGTGTCGACGATCCATTGGCGAATTTCCGCGCCCGATGCTGCCAGGGCGCGCACGTCGTCGACGTTCAGGTGTTCAAGGCGGTCAGCGATGCGCTGGGCCAGCGATGGGCCACCGTCAACGCTGTGCGACAGGAAGTCGCGGAAGGCTTGTGCCGTGGTTGCGAAGCCGCCAGGCACCCGCACACCGGCGCCAGCCAGCTGGGAGATCATCTCGCCCAGCGACGCGTTCTTGCCGCCGACGGATTCGACATCCGTCATTCGCAAATTCTCGAACGAGGCAACGTACACCCCGTCGGATTGCTCCTTCAATGCTGCGTTAGTCATAAAGACACCTTTTTGATGATAAAAATCTTTACGCAGGCATGCTTGGCATCGTTCTTGTCATTCTTGGCGCCGTGCAGCACAATCTTACCGTTGGCAAGCATTTTACAGCCTGCGCAGCAAATTGACGATTCATCCATTGGAAAAGCTTTTTTGATGCCACAAGATCAACGTTTATTGCCGGCTTCTAGCCGCACCGTCTTTTTTGTCTCTGACGGCACGGGCATCACTGCCGAAACTTTCGGCCATTCGGTGCTGACCCAGTTCGACCTGCGCTTCCGCCAGATCCGCCTGCCCTTCATCGATACCTGCGACAAGGCCTATGATGCAGTGCGCAAAATTAACGAGATCGGAGCTGAGGACGGCGCCAAGCCGATTGTCTTTTCGACCCTGGTGAAGGCCGAGCTGTCGGAGGTGATCCAGCGCGCCAATGCCATGCATATGGACCTGATCCAGACCTTCGTGGCGCCGCTGGAACAGGAACTGGGCGTTAAATCCACCCACACCATCGGCCGTTCCCACAATGTGGTGGATAGCGAGGAATACAAGAACCGGATCGAGGCGATCAACTTCTCGCTGGCCCACGATGATGGCCAGTCCAACAAGAACCTGTCGTCGGCGGACGTGATCCTGGTGGGCGTCTCGCGTTCGGGCAAAACCCCTACTTCGCTGTACCTGGCCATGCAATATGGCGTCAAAGCGGCCAATTACCCCCTGATACCGGACGATTTCGAGCGCGGCAAGCTGCCATCGGCGCTGTACGCCTTCAAATCCAAGATTTTCGGCCTGAGCATCGAGCCGCAGCGCCTGTCGGAGATCCGCAACGAGCGCCGCGCCGGCTCCAAGTACGCTTCGCTGGAAAACTGCCGCTATGAGGTGAACGAGGCGGAGGCGATGATGCGCCGCGAAGGCATCCGCTGGCTGTCGTCGACCACCAAGTCGATCGAAGAAATTTCGACCACCATCCTGCAGGAAATCAAGCCGAATCGCTCGGTTTATTAACCAGCTCCGCTTGCATCGCCTGCTGGAATTCGGCCCACAGGGCTTCCAGCGGGCGGCCGTAGGCTTTGCACACAGCGCCCGCGAATGGCTCGCCCTGGCCGACCACCGCCAGCAGGCGCTTGAACGCGGGAGGGTCTGCCTGGTTCATCCAGCCAACCAGGACGGATGCCTGGCGGTAGTACATGGCGTGCGCCAGGCCATAGCTTGGCGCCTGCTTCGGCGCCAACAACGATCCTTCATCTTCCGGCACCATGTGCCGGCCGTGGACAAAGGCAAATACGGCCTCTTCGCGCGTCACGCTCCCGGCTCCTCCGCCGCCCGACAAATAAGTCGGCAATCCTTCCCAGAACCAGTTTGGCAACTTGCCGATGCCGGCCGTTCCGATGCGTTGCAACAGGTGCAGGTGCGCCAATTCGTGCGTCACGATGGCTGCAGTCCGCTCGGCCGGCCAGTCCAGCATCTTCGGCGCCAGGTGGACATCGCCCAGCACCACCACGCCCGCGGCGCGCGGCGCAACGGCGCCATAGCGCGAAAAGCTCTCGTCGCTGGCGTAGACATTGACCCTTACCGGAGCAGCGAAGGCCATCCCGAAAGCCTGCTCGTCATGCATAATGGCGGCGGGCAGCAGCGTCGCCACAACAGTGCCGAAAGCCTCGGCACCCGGCTCGCACCAGATGCGCGGGTCCGTCGTGCATTGGGTGAAGTGCGATTTACGGGACAGCCAGGCCCGCGCCCCGTAGAAGGCCATCTCGCCCGCAGGCGTGAAGGCGGCAGTAACCGGCAGGCTAGCTGCCAGGAGCAGCGCTGCAATCCATCGTTTTCTCATCAGAAGAAGTTTTTCCAGTCGCCCAGCCAGCCCGGAATCTCGTCTACCGGCATTGGGTTGGCAATATAATAACCTTGGGCGTAGGTGCAGCCAAGGCTTTGCAGGAAATCCCAATCCTCCCTGGTCTCCACGCCTACCGCGCACGCGTGGCGCGACAGGCTGCGCGCCAGTCCGAGGAAGGATTTCAGTACCGTGCCAATGGGGCGCTTGCGCGAGGCGCCGTCGACGAAGCTGGGATCGATCTTCAGTTCCGAGAAGGGAATGGCGGCCAGCAGCTGCAGGTTCGAGCGCCCGGTGCCGTAGTCGTCGATCGCCAGGCCGAACCCCATCATGCGCAGGCGCAGCAGGCGCTCGAGGAAATGCGGGTTGGAGGTCAGCACCGACGCTTCCGTAATCTCGAACGTGACGTAACCGGGCAGGATGCGATGCCGCTCAAGGCATGCCGTCATCTGGTCGACGAACTGGGGATGCGCCAGCGTACTGGGGTCCACATTGACCGAAAACGAGATCGGGATGCCCTTGTCGTGCAGGGAGCGGCAGGCGGCTACCGATTTTTCGATCATGCACCAGTCGAGGAAGTCGATGCGGCGCACACTTTCCAGTACCGGAACGAATGCCGATGGCCCCAGCACGCCATGTGCGGGGTGGCGCCAGCGGGCGAACATTTCCAGCCCTTTGACGGCGCCGGTTTCAAGCTCGATCTTGGGCTGGAAGTAAGGGTCGAATTCGCGCTGCTGCAGGCCCCGCCCCACTTCGGCAAAGGTGAATTCAGGGTGCGGCGGGCCGGGTTCCGCCTCGACGGGCGGCCCGGCATAGTTGGCAATCAGTTCCTGCAGCCTGGCCGAGGTGATTGGCTTGCTCGAACTGCCCAATACATCGAGCCCGTAGGCTTCAGCCATGGTTTCGACGGAAAACAGGACGTCGGCGCTTTGCGACGCAAGGATAATGATGCCCGCCCGGCAGTCGATTTCAGCCAGGCGCCGGATCACTTCCAGTCCATCCATGCCGGGCAGGGTCAGGTCCATCACGGCGATGTTGGCTGGCGGATTGAGGCCGATTTCCAGCAGGCGCAACGCGCCCAGGCCGTCGGATGCCGGCGTGACGTGCTGGGCGCCCAGGTGGCGCAGCATGCCAACCAATAGCTCACGCTGGACGGCTTCGCCCTCGGCGACCAGGAAGTGCAAGTTTGCAATTTCCATAACGCCCATTCCAGCATGGTTAGTATTATTAAGTCAGATTTTGCCTTACTTGCTCGAAAAAGCATACTGCGGCGCAGGCGGCGACGTTCAGCGATTCGACTTTGCCCAGGTGCGGCACGATGACACGGTGGGTGGCGTTGCTCAGAAGTGTGTCGGATACGCCCTGCCCCTCATGGCCGAAGATCCAGGCGACCGGGCGTTTCAGGTCCAGCTTATAGAGCTGTTCGGCGGCGTAGCCGCTGGTGGCCAGGGTGGCGATTTGGGCGCCCTGCACCAGTTGCGGCAGGTCGACGTTTTCGTAGATATCCAGCACAAAGTGGGCGCCCATGGCGGCACGCAGCACTTTCGGCGACCAGCAGAAGGCGGTGCCGGGGGCGCAGTACACTTCCTTCACCCCGGCGGCGGCGGCGCTGCGCAGGATGGAGCCGACGTTGCCCGGGTCCTGCACGTTATCGAGCAGGACGGCGTTGACGGCCAGGGCTTGCGGCACGTCTTTCTGCGGCGTGGCGATCAGGAACATCAGGCCCACGCCGTGCTCCACCTGGCTGACCGCGTGGTAAAGCTGGTCGGTCAGGCACAGGATGTGGGCGTGCTCGGCTTCGAGGCGGGAAATGATGGCCGCCACTTCCGGGTTCTGCAGCGCGCTTTCTGCCACCACGGCTTGTTCAGGGTGGCCGCGCAGTTCGAGCCAGGTCTCGCACAGGTGCACGCCATCCAGCAGGCTGCGGCCGGCCTTGCGGCGCGCCTGCGAGTTGGTGGCCAGCTTGGACAGTTCTTTGTATTGCGCGTTGTCGCGCGAGGTAATGTGCTTCACAGGTCACGCTCCAGGACTTCACGCACCGGTGCAAAGCTGCGGCGGTGCACTGGCGATGCCCCGTGCTCGCGCAGGCGTTCGAGGTGCAGCGCGGTGCCATAGCCTTTGTGCTGGTCGAAGCCGTACTGCGGATATTTCTTGTGCAGCTTGACCAGGGCGGCATCGCGCGCGGTCTTGGCCAGGATGGAGGCGGCAGAAATGGATTCGATCTTGTCGTCGCCTTCCACAATGGCGATGCTCTGGATGCGCATCACCGGGCACTTGTTGCCGTCGATCAGGGCCAGGGTCGGCACGGTCTGCAGCGCGTACACGGCGCGCTTCATGGCCAGCAGGCTGGCCTGCAGGATGTTCAGGCGGTCGATTTCCTCTTCCGACGCCTTGGCCACGGCCCAGGCGATGGCATGCTCGCGGATCAGCGGCGCCAGTTCGTCGCGCTTCGCCTCGTTGAGCTTCTTGGAGTCGCGCAGGCCTGGAATCGGGCGGTTGCGGTCCAGGATCACGGCGGCGGCGAAGACCGGGCCGGCCAAAGGACCGCGCCCCGCCTCATCGACGCCGCAGATGATCTCCTCGAGGGAATATGGAAGGTCGTCAAACAGACCAGGTTGTGGGGTCATGACCCTGCTTCTTTCTATTGCTGGCTTCGTGTCAACCGCGGAGCCTGACCCCAAGGTTGACACGGGCTTATCTGTTGATGACCTTCAGAACTGCGGCGGCGCCTTCCTGGGCGCTGTTTCGCAGCAGGCTGTGATGCATGTCGGTGAAGCGCTGCACCAGTTGCAGGCGGTGCGGCACGTCGCTCAGCTGTTTCCACATGGCGTCGGCCAGCGTCTCGGCGGTGGCTGCGTTCTGCAGCATTTCCGGCACCAGGAATTCTCGCGCCAGGATGTTCGGCAGGCCGATCCACGGCTGGTAGCCCATATGCCTCATGATATGCCAGGATGCGGCCATCATCTTGTAGGCGATCACCATCGGCTTCTTGAACAGGGCTACTTCCAGCGAGGCCGTGCCGGAGGCTACCAGCACCGCGTCGGCGGCACAGATGGCGGTGTGCGACTGGCCATCCAGCAGCATCAGCTCGACATCCTGCAGGCCGGCTTCGGCCACCAGTTCCAGGAAATACTTGCGCTGCTTTTCGCCTGCCATCGGCACCACGAATTTCAGCGTGCGGTCGCGCTGCAGCAGCAGCTTGCAGGCGCCGATGAAGGCGGCGGTGTTGTACTTCAGCTCTGCCATGCGGCTGCCCGGCATGACGCAGACCACGTTGGCGTCTTCGGCAATGCCCAGCTGGCGCCGCGCGCCGGCTTCGTCGGGCTGCACCGGGATCACTTCGGCCAGCGGGTGGCCGACGTAGGTCACGGGCACGCCTGCCTTCTTGTAGATCTCTTCCTCGAACGGGAAGATCACCAGCATGTGCGATACCGACTTGATGATTTTCTTGATGCGGCCACCGCGCCAGGCCCAGATCTGCGGGCCGATGTAGTGGATGGTCGGGATGCCGGCGTCGCGCAACTGTGCTTCCAGCCCCAGGTTGAAGCCCGGGTAGTCGGCGCCGATGAAGCAGGCGGGCCGCTCGGCCAGCAACTGGTCGCGCAGCGTGTTCTGGATGCCTTTCAGCTCGCGGTAGCGGGGAATGATCTCGAACAGGCCGCGCACGGTCATCTTTTCGATCGGCCACTGCGATTCGAAGCCATGTTCCATCATTGCCGGGCCGCCGATGCCGTGGAAGCGCGCTTCGGGCAGGTGCGGGCGCAGGCCGCCCAGCAGGCGGCCTGCCAGCAGGTCGCCGGACGGTTCGCCGGCGACGACTGCGATCGATACGTCAGCGGACGATGCCACGGGTGGTCGTATCGAGGAATTCGCGCATCGCGCGCGCGTGGACCACGTCTGCCTCCGGCAGTTCGGCTTCGGCGGCGATCATCGCTGCCTTGGCTTCATCCAGCGTCAGGCCGGAACGGTACAGGAGCTTGTACGCGTTGCGGATGGCGTTGATCTGCTCCCGGGTGAAGCCGCGGCGTTTCAGGCCTTCGATATTGACGCCGTGGGCGGCGGCCGGGTTGCCGTTCAACAGCACGAAAGGCGGCACGTCCTGGGTCAGGCTGGTGCTCATGCCGACGAAGGCGTGGGCGCCGATCTTGCAGAACTGGTGCACGTTGGCGAAGCCGGACATGATCACCCAGTCGCCGATCTCCACATGGCCCGCCATCTGGGCGTTGTTGGAGAAGATGGTGTTGTTGCCGACCACGCAGTCATGCGCCAGGTGGACGTAGGCCGAGATCCAGTTATTGTTCCCCAGCCTGGTCACGCCCTTGTCCTGCACCGTGCCGAGATTGAAGGTGCAGAACTCGCGGATGGTGTTGTCGTCGCCGATTTCCAGGCGGGTCGGTTCGCCGTTCCATTTCTTGTCCTGCGGCGCGGCGCCGATGGAGGAGAACTGGAAGAACTTGTTGTTCTTGCCGATCGTGGTATGGCCCTCGATCACGACGTGCGGGCCCACCACGGTGTTCTCGCCAATCACCACGTTCGGGCCAATGATCGTGTACGGGCCGATCTCGACGCCGGCAGCCAGTTCGGCTTTCGGGTCGACGATCGCGGTTGGGTGGATGGTTGCCATGGTCTTACTCCACCGAGCGGATGGTGCACATCAGTTCAGCTTCCAGCGCTACCTGGCCGTCGACCGAGCCGACCGCCTTGTATTTCCAGATGCCGCGCGCGTTGCGCAGGATTTCCACGTCCATCTTCAGCTGGTCGCCAGGACCTACCGGGCGCTTGAAGCGCGCATTGTCGATACCGACGAAGTACACCACCGAGTTTTCGTCCGGCTTGATGCCCATGGACTTGAACGACAGCAGGGCTGCGGTCTGCGCCATCGCTTCGATCATCAGCACGCCCGGCATGACCGGCTTGTGCGGGAAGTGGCCGTTGAAGAACTCTTCGTTCACGGTCACGTTCTTGATGGCGGTGATGGACTTGTTCTCTTCATAAGAGATCACGCGATCAACCAGCAGCAGCGGGTAGCGGTGCGGCAAGTAAGCCTTGATCTCGCAGATGTCCATCGTTTTGTTTTCGGTAGTCGTCATGATTCTTCGTCTTCGGTTTTAGTTCTAATGGTTTTTTCCAGCGCGCGCATTTTATCGCGCATCGTCGGCAGGTTGCGGACAATCGCAGCCGACTTCTCCCAGTCGCTGTTCTTGGCCAGCGGGTAAAAGCCCGTGTACTGGCCCGCTTCGGTGATCGAGCGCGATACCAGGCTGCCCGACGAAATATGGACGTGGTCCGCAATCGTCAGGTGGCCCAGGATCATCGCCGCGCCGCCGAAGGTGCAATGCTTGCCGATCTTTGCGCTGCCTGCCACGCCCACGCAGCCGGCCATGGCCGTGTGCGCGCCGATATGGCAGTTGTGGCCGATCTGGATCTGGTTGTCCAGCTTCACGCCGTCTTCAATGATGGTATCCGCCAGCGCGCCGCGGTCTACCGTGGTATTGGCGCCGATGTCGACGTCGTCGCCGATCACCACGCGGCCCACCTGCGGGATGCGCACGTAGACGCCGCCGTCGTTGGCAAAGCCGAAGCCGTCGGTCCCGATCACCGCGCCCGAGTGGATGATGCCGCGCTTTCCGATCACGCACCTGGCATGGAAGGTCACGTTGGCAAAGAAGTGCGTGCCCTCGCCTACCTGTGCGTCGCGGCCGATGTAGCAGCCGGCATCCAGCACCACGCCGGCGCCGATCACCGCGCCCGCCTCGACCACCACCTTGGGGCCGACATGGGCGGTGGCGTCCACGCTGGCGGCCGGGTCGACGTAAGCCGTCGGGTGCACGCCGGCCGGGCGCACGTAGGCCGTCTGCGCTTCGAAAATCTGCGCGGCACGGGCAAAGTAAACATAGGGATTCTTGACGACGATGCGGGCGCCCTTATAGGTTTCGGCCACGGTGGCATCGTCATTGGCGCTGACAATCAGGGCTGCCGCCTGGCTTTGCCCCGCCTGCGAGCGGAATTTGCTGTTACTGAGGAAGCTGATATGCGAAGCGCCTGCATCGGTCAACGGCGCGATCCCGGCAACATAAAGTTCCGGGTCCCCCACCAGTTGGCCGCCCAGGCGCTCGACCAGTTCTCCTAGTCGAAGGCCCATCTTAAATCCAATCTATCTGTTATTTGTCCAGCGCTTCCAGCACCTTGTTGGTGATGTCGATGCGCGGGCTGGCCCACACGGCGTCCTGCAGGACGATGTCATAGCCTTCGGTCGTTGCAAGCTGCTTGATGATCTTCGTCGCCTTTTCGGCAATCGCAGCACGCTCCTCGTTGGTGCGCTGGTTCAGGTCTTCACGGAACTCGC
This sequence comes from uncultured Duganella sp., assembly GCA_966077345.1. Lineage (GTDB taxonomy): Bacteria > Pseudomonadota > Gammaproteobacteria > Burkholderiales > Burkholderiaceae_D > Rugamonas. Next base: position 87,702 of record CBHREK010000023.1, on the reverse strand, counting down.
GCTGGCGGCGCTGGAAATTCAGGTCTGCCTCGTAGGCTTCGCGCTGCAGCTTGCTGCGCTCAGGCTCGGCCTTGGCCGCGCCTTCCTTTTCCCATTTTTCGGCGGCGGCCTTGGAGCGCATGGCCAGTTCCTGCAGCGCCTTTTCGCGGCTGGAGAATTCCTCGCGCAGCTTGTTGTCGGCCAGCTTGGCCAGCTTCGATTCGTTGTAGATGCGCTCGGCGCTCAGCCAGGCAATCCGGGAGGACTGCGCCAGCGCCGGTGCCGCGGCCATCATGCCCAGCGCCAGTACGGCAGCGATTTTGCCCAGGGTAGCGGTTGCAGTCTTCAACTCGATTCTCCGTCCAAATAAGTTGCTTTGGTGCACTAAATGCATCAGAAACCAGTACCCATCTGGAACTGGAAGCGTTCCAGGCGGTCGCCCAGTTTGTCGTTCAGAGGCAAAGCATAACTCAACTTCAGCGGGCCTACCGGGGAAATCCAGCTCAAGCCCAGGCCGGCCGAGAAGCGCAGCTCGGACAGGCGCATCTTCTGGCGTTCCTGGTAGACCTGGCCACCATCGAGGAAGCCGAACCAGCGCAGCGAGCGGTCCTGGCCCTGGCCTGGGAACGGCATTTGCAACTCGGCGTTGCCGATCAGGCGCGAAGCGCCGCCCAGCGAGTCGCCGTAACGCGGGTCGACCGCGCCCAGCGATGAGCTCTGGTAGCCGCGCACCGAACCGATGCCGCCGGCGTAGAAGTTCTTGAACACAGGGTAGCTCTTGCCGCCAAAGCCGCGGCCATAGTCAACCTCGCCCTTCAGCGCCAGGGTGATCTTGTTGGTCACCGGCTTGTACCACTGGGTTTCGTACACGGCGCGCCAGTACTTCGACTCGCCGATCGCATCCAGCTCCAGGTTGATGCGCTGCATGAAGCCAAGGGTTGGCGTCATGGCGGAGTCGCGGCTGTCGCGCGCCCAGGCGGCGGTCAGCGGCACCGAGTAGGCGTTGACCGAGCCGACACCGCTCGACGGGCCGCCCAGGTCGCGCACATACTGCTTGAAGTAGGTCGGCGACGATTCGTCGGTTTCGACGTTCGACTTTTCCAGGCCGATACCGAAGAACACGGTGTCCTGTTCGGAGAACGGCACGCCGAAGCTCACGCGGCCGCCGGTCTGCTTGATGGTGTACAGGCCGGTGTTGACTGCAGGCGGGCGGAAGGTACGCAGGTAAAGTTCATAGCTGCGCGAAATGCCGTCCGGCGTGAAGTACGGGTTGGTGTGCGAGAAGGCGATGGTGCGGCTGTACTTCGAGGTGTTCAGCTCCAGGCCCACGGTATTGCCCGAGCCGGCGAAGTTGGCCTGCTGGATCGCGGCGTTGAAGGTGAACTTCTCGGCCTGCGAGAACGCGCCGCCGATCTGGAAGTTGCCGGTCGGGCGCTCGACCACGGACAGGTTGATGTCCACCTGGTCCGAGGTGCCTTGCGCTTCCGGCGTATCGACGTTCACTTCCTTGAAGTAGCCGGTACGGTCGACGCGGTCGCGCGAAGCCTTGATCTTGGAAGCGTCGTACCAGCTCGATTCGAACTGGCGGAACTCGCGGCGGATCACTTCGTCGCGGGTGGTGGTATTGCCCGAGATGTTAATGTGGCGCACATAGGCGCGCTTGCCCGGGTCGATGAAGAAGGTGAACGCGACTTCGCGCTTGGCCTGGTCGATTTCCGGGTTGGCGTTCACGTTGGCGAAAGCGAAACCAAAGGTGCCCAGGCGGTCGGTGATCAGCTTGTTGGTAGCGGTCAGCAGCTTGCCGGAGTACAGCTTGCCCTTCTGCAGCAGCACCAGCTGGCGCAGTTCATCTTCGCGGCCGAACATTTCGCCTTCGAACTTGATGTCGGAGACGGTGTATTTCTCACCTTCGGTGATATTGATGGTGATGTAGATGTCCTTCTTGTCCGGGGTAATCGAGACCTGGGTGGAATCCACGTTCATCTCGATATAACCGTGGTCCAGGTACCAGGACTTCAGGGTCTCGATATCGCCATTCAGCTTGGTCTTGGAATACTGGTCGGACTTGGTGTACCAGCTGAACCAGCCGCCGGTATTCAGGGCGATCTGCTCTTTCAGCTCCTTGTCGCTGAAAGCCTTGTTGCCGACGATATTAATCTGCTTGATGCGCGCCACGTCGCCTTCATCGACTTCGAAGTCGATGCTGACGCGGTTACGCTCCATCGGGGTCACGGTGGTGGTGATTTTCACGCCGTACAGGCCGCGCGACAGGTACTGGCGCTTCAATTCCTGTTCGGCGCGGTCCACCGATGCCTTGTCGAAGGTCTTCGCTTCGCCGACGCCGATATCCTTCAGCGCCTTGACCAGCATGTCCTTTTCGAATTCGTGGGTGCCTTTGAAGTCGACCTTGGCGATCGCCGGGCGCTCTTCCACGATCACCACCAGCACATTGCCGTCGCGCTCCAGCTTCACATCCTTGAAGATGCCGGTCGCGTACAGGGCCTTGATGGTGGCCACGGATTTGTCGTCACTGAAGGTTTCGCCCACGCGCACCGGCAGGTAGCTGAACACGGTACCGGCTTCGGTACGCTGGATGCCTTCGACGCGGATGTCCTTGACGACGAACGACTCGGCAGCGATTGCGCTGCCGGAGCAGAAAGCCAGGACGGCTGCGCCTACCAGGGTGCGGCGGAATTGGGGAGCGATACGATCAGTGTGTAATTTCATCGGCAAATCGAAAAAAATTAAAGCAGCCGGGCCAGGTCATTAAATATCGCCAGCGCCATTAAAGACACCAGCAATCCCAGTCCAATACGCTGCGCCATTTCGCCAAAGCGCTCGGAAACAGGGCGCCCTGTCAAAACTTCCAGCGAATAATACAGCAAATGCCCCCCATCCAGAACAGGAATTGGCAGCAAATTCATAAGTCCAAGGCTCACGCTGATAAAGGCGACGAAGGCAATAAATGGCTCGGCGCCCATTTTTGCCGTTTCACCGGCATATTCGGCAATGGTCAGCGGGCCGGTAATATTCTTCAGGGAGACTTCGCCGACAATCATGCGGCCCAGGATCCTGAAGGTCATGGTGCAGATTTCCTTTACCTGGCGCACTGCTTTGGCAGTCGCCTCCAGCGGGCCGTAATGCACCACCATCGTATCAACTGCGCCCACCAGTTCGGCGCGGATCTTACCGACTGTTACAAGGCCTTTGCTGTTTGCCTGCTTGTCTTCCACCGCGTCCGGGGTCAGTTCCAGCTGCTGCTGGCGGCCATCGCGCAGCACGGTGACCACCAGCTTGCGGCCGGGGGAGCGCAGGACTTCGGCCACGAAACCGCGCGCATCGTCGATCGGCTGGCCATCGACCGCCACGATCACATCCCCTTTCAGCATGCCGGCGCGGCGGGCAGCGCCGCCCTCCTCCATGCGGCCGATGACCGGCGGCGGGCGCATCAGGTCCAGGCCGATGATGGCCGGCACGTCGTCTTCCAGGTTCACCTGGGCAGTCGCTTCGGCCGGCAACGCGGCGCGCACTTCGCCGTAGCCAGGGCGCTCGACCACCAGCGCCAGGCCTTCCCTGTGGATGGCCGACTGGATGATCGCCCAGCGTAGTTCGGACCAGCCCTGCACCGCGTCGCCATTGACGGACTTGACCAGGTCGCCCCGGTGCAGGCCGGCGGCGGCGGCGGCCGTTGCCTTGGCCGGTTCAGCGATGCGGGCTGTCGGCTCGCGCACGCCGCTCATGTACAGGCCGGCGTACAGGGCGATAGCAAGCAGGAAGTTGGCCAGCGGGCCGGCAGCCACGATGGCGATGCGTTTCCAGACGTTCTGGCGGGTGAATTCGCGGGCCAGGTCTTCGGCCGGCAGGCCGGATACGTCGCTCTCGCGGGCATCCAGCATCTTGACGTAGCCGCCCAATGGGATGGCGGAAACGGCCCATTCGGTCTGGTCCTTGCCAAACTTGCGCATCCAGACGATGCGGCCCATGCCGACCGAGAAGCGCAGCACCTTGACACCGCACCAGCGCGCCACCAGGTAATGCCCCAACTCGTGGATGATGATCAGGGAGCCGAGGCAGACAATCGTGGCGAGGATGGTGCGGAAGGTATCCATGGCTTCTTTAACTGCTTATCCGGCGATAATCCGTTCTGCTGCGGCCCGTGCCAGCGCGTCCTGCGCCATCACGGCCTCGATGCTGCTGGCTGCGCCGTGCGGCAGCTCCTCCATGACCTGGGCGATCACCCGGTCGATGCGGCGGAATCCGATGCGCTGGTCGAGGAAGGCCTGCACCGCCACCTCATTGGCCGCATTCAGCAGGGCCGGCGCAGTGCCGCCTGCACGCAGCGCTTCAAATGCCAGTGCCAGGCAAGGGAAACGGTTGAAGTCCGGCTTTTCGAATTGCAGCGTGCCGACCTGGGTCAGGTCAAGCTGCGCCACGCCGGAAGCCACGCGTTCCGGGTAAGCCAGCGCATGGGCGATCGGGGTGCGCATGTCCGGGTTGCCCAGCTCCGCCAGCACGGAGCCGTCGTTGTAGGACACCATCGAGTGGATCACCGATTGCGGATGGATCACTACCTCGATCTGTTCGGCCGGGGCACCGAACAGCCAGTGGGCCTCGATCACTTCCAGGCCCTTGTTCATCATGGTCGCGGAATCGACCGAAATCTTGCGGCCCATGACCCATTTCGGGTGCTTGCAGGCTTCGTCCGGAGTGACGTTTTCCAGCGTAGCGACATCGCGCTTCAGGAACGGGCCGCCGGAGGCAGTCAGCAGGATCTTGGTGACGCCGGCGGCAGAAGGCACGCGGCCATAGCCTTGCGGCAGGCACTGGAAGATCGCATTGTGCTCGGAGTCGATCGGCAACAGCACGGCGCCGCTTTCGGCCACGGCGTCCATGAACAGCTGTCCGGACATGACCAGCGCTTCCTTATTGGCCAGCATGACTTTCTTGCCGGCGCGGGCGGCCGCCAAGGTGGGCGCCAGGCCGGCGGCGCCGACGATGGCGGCCATCACGGCGTCCGTTTCGGCGGCGGCGGACACGGCGCACAGGGCGGCTTCGCCCCACTCCACTTCGGTGCGGCAGCCGGCAGCGCGCAGCAAGGCGCCCAACTGATCGGCAGCGGCGGCGCTGCCCACCACGGCACGGGCCGGGCGGAACTGGATGCACTGGGCTGCCAGTTCTTCGACGCGGCTATGGGCCGTCAGCGCGTAGACGGAATAGCGCTCCGGGTGGCGCGCGATAACGTCCAGCGTGGAGACGCCAATCGAACCGGTAGCGCCGAGAATGGTAATGCGTTGCATGGAATTCCTTAGAACAGCCTTGGGGTGATCAACGCAGCGATGGGCAGCACCGGCACCAGCGCGTCGATACGGTCAAGCACGCCGCCATGGCCTGGCAGCAGGTTGCTGCTGTCCTTCATGCCGGAGCGGCGCTTGAGCATGGATTCAAACAGGTCGCCGACGATGGAAGCGGCGACGATCAGCACCAGCACCGCCAGCATGATGCCCCAGCCCAAGCGGCCGGCCAGGCGCACCGCGAAGGTATCCTGCAGCAGCGGTACGGATGGCGCCAGCAGCACGGTGGCTCCGGCCAGCAGCAGCACGGCTACCAGGCCGCCCACCGCGCCTTCCCACGACTTGCCCGGTGAGATGGTCGGCGCCAGCTTGCGCTTGCCGAAGGCCTTGCCCGAGAAATAGGCGAAGATGTCGGCCGCCCACACGATGGCCATGACCGACAGCAGGTAGACCGGGCCGCGCGCGAACAGCAGCAGGATGGCGACGAAGCAGGCCACCAGGGTTACCGCATACACCATGCTCAGCATGGTATTGCCCATGCCCTCAGCAGGCGGCAAGCCCAGTTTCAGCGACGGCGCAAAGCGGATCAGCCAGATGGCGGCGCCAATGGCCAGCCAGAATTTGGACTGGTCCAGCCCGGAATTGAAGAAGAAAGTGTAGACGAAGGCCGCCGTCCAGGCTGCGGCCACGACGATCGCGGCACGGTTCTTGAACAGGCGGAAGGCTTCCCACACGGCGGCGCCAAAGAACACAGCCACCACCACGTTCACCGCTGGCTGGTAGCCGGAGAACAGGACGGGCAACAATACCGCCAGCAGCAGGACGGCGGTAATCACGCGGGTTTTCAGCATTGTTTTTAGCTCTTTTTGGCCACCTGGTCGCCAGTGCGGCCAAAGCGGCGTTCACGGCCCTGGTAGGAGGCGATTGCCTCGTCCAGGCGTTCGGCATTGAAGTCGGGCCAGTAGGTATCGGTGAAGTGCAGTTCCGTATACGCCAGTTGCCACAGCAGGAAATTGGAGATGCGCTCTTCACCGCCGGTGCGGATGAACAGGTCCGGCTCCGGGGCGTACGCCATCGACAGGTACGGCGCCAGCTGCTCTTCCGAGAAATCGGTCGTGCCTGGATGCTCGGCCACCATCTTGCCGATTGCCTGCATGATATCCCAGCGTCCGCCATAGTTGGCGCACACGGTCACCGTCATGCGGGTGTTGTTGGCGGTCTTGCGCTCGGCATTGGCGATCATGTCCTGCAGCTTCTGGTCGAAGCGCGACAGGTCGCCCACCACTTTCAGGCGGATATTGTTCGCATGCATCTTCGACACCTCGCGCTCCAGCGCGGTCACGAAGAGTTTCATCAGCAGGGAAACTTCCTCTTCCGGCCGGCGCCAGTTCTCGGAGCTGAACGCAAACACGGTCAGGTACTCGATGCCGCGCTCGGCGCAGGCTTCCACCACGGTGCGCACCGCTTCCACGCCTTTGACGTGGCCCGCCACGCGCGGCAGGAAGCGCTTGGTTGCCCAGCGCCCGTTGCCGTCCATGATGATCGCCAGGTGGCGCGGCACCTTTGGCGCATCAGGAACGTCGGTTGTCGAACTCGAATATTTCATAGGTGCGTAAACTAAAAATCCGGGGAGGCGGAGGCAATGCCTCCACCCTCCCCGGTTTCGGGACCTTAGACGGTCAGGACTTCTTTCTCTTTTTCGGCGACGGTCTTGTCGATGTCGGCGATGAACTTGTCGGTCAGCTTCTGCACTTCGTCAGCTGCGCGGCGCTCTTCGTCTTCCGAAATGGCCTTGTCCTTCACCAGTTTCTTCAGGCCTTCGTTGGCGTCGCGGCGGATGTTGCGCACAGCAACCTTGGCGTCTTCGCCTTCGCCCTTGCACAGCTTGACCATTTCCTTGCGGCGCTCTTCGTTCAGCGGCGGGGTCGGCACGCGGATCATGTCGCCCTGCGAAGCAGGGTTCAGGCCCAGGTCGGAGTCGCGAATCGCCTTTTCGATGACGGCGCCCATTTTCTTTTCGAACGGGGCTACGCCAATGGTGCGCGCATCGACCAGGGTCAGGTTGGCAACCTGGTTCAGCGGGGTCGGGTTGCCGTAGTAGTCCACCATCACATGGTCCAGGATGCCTACGTGGGCGCGGCCGGTGCGCACTTTAGCCAGGTCGGCTTTCAGGGTTTCCAGCGATTTGACCATGCGGTCCTGAGTATTCTTTTTAATGTCAGCGATAGACATTGCTGCTCTCCTGTTGCAATTACTTGAAATATTTTAAACGTGAACCAGTGTACCCTCTTCCTCGCCCATAATCACGTTCATCAACGCGCCCGGCTTGGTAATCGAGAATACTTTGATCGGCAGTTTCTGGTCGCGGCACAGCGCGAAGGCGGTGGCGTCCATGACTTGCAGGTGCTTGGCGATCGCTTCGTCGAAGCTGATCTTGTGGTACATGGTGGCGTTCGGGTCTTTTTTGGGGTCGGCGGTGTAGATGCCATCGACCTTGGTGGCCTTCAGCACGATTTCCGCGCTCACTTCCGAACCGCGCAGAGCCGCTGCGGTGTCGGTGGTGAAGAACGGGTTGCCGGTGCCGGCGGCGAAGATCACGACCTTGCCTTCTTCCAGGTACTGCAGCGCTTTCGGGCGCACGTAAGGCTCGACCACCTGCTCGATGCCGATGGCCGACATCACGCGCGCGGTCACGCCGACGTGCTTCATTGCGTCGGCCAGGGCCAGCGCGTTCATCACGGTGGCCAGCATGCCCATGTAGTCGGCGGTGGCACGGTCCATGCCCTGGGCGCCAGGCGCCACGCCACGGAAGATGTTGCCGCCGCCAATGACGACCGCCAGTTCAACGCCCAGCTTTGCTACTTCGGCGACGTCCGCCACCATGCGTTCGATGGTGCCGCGGTTGATGCCGTACGGATCATCGCCCATCAGGGCTTCGCCGGACAATTTCAGGAGGACGCGCTTGAAGGCTGGTTTTGACATGAGCTGGGGCTCCTTTTAAATGTTTTGTTCGGTGTGGCTTCGGCGGCAATGATAACGGAAATGCCATTGTCCACCGTTTAATTCATGATTGAAAGCCTTAAAAAAGGCTTAACAACCTTAGAACCGGTAAACCTGGGTACGACCCAAGGGTCGGACCCTGTCAGCGCCACCTGCAGTGGGCGGGTCAGACCCTTGGGTCTGACCCTGGTTTACCGGTTTTGTCTGCGCAGGCTCAAAAAAACGGGCCTTTCGGCCCGTTCTCTTGATTATGCGCCTTTGGAGGCAGCCATCTGGGCTGCGACTTCCGCCGCGAAATCGTCAACCTTCTTCTCAATGCCTTCGCCAACCACGTACATGGTGAAGCCCTTAACGGTGGTGTTAGCGGCTTTCAGCATCTGCTCAACGGACTGCTTGTCGTTCTTCACGAAAGCCTGGTTCATCAGCGACACTTCTTTCAGGTACTTGGCAACGGCGCCATCGATACGCTTGGCAACGATGTCGGCTGGCTGGGCTGGCTTGCCAGCGGCAACAGCGGCAGCAGCGTCTTCGTCCGACTTGGCCTGGGCAACCGAGCGCTCTTTAGCGATCAGGTCAGCAGGAACTTGCTCGGAGGACAGAGCGACTGGCTTCATTGCAGCGATGTGCATTGCAACGTCTTTACCAACTTGCTCGTCGGCGCCGTCGAATTCGACGATCACGCCGATCTTGGTGCCGTGCAGGTATGCAGCCAGCTTGCCGGTGGTTTCGAAACGCTGGAAGCGACGGATCGACATGTTTTCGCCGATCTTGCCCACCAGGGCAGCGCGCACTTCTTCCAGGGTCTGGCCGTTGCCAGCTGGCAGGGCCAGCAGGGCAGCAACGTCAGCTGGGTTGTTTTCAGCGGCCAGCTTGGCAGCCAGGGCAGCCAGGGCCAGGAAGTCGTCGTTCTTGGCAACGAAGTCGGTCTCGGAGTTCACTTCAACCAGGGCGCCGATGTTGCCGGCGATGTGGGAAGCAACCACGCCTTCAGCGGTGATACGTGCGGAAGCTTTGGCAGCCTTGCCGCCCAGCTTAACGCGCAGCAGCTCTTCCGCTTTGTCCATGTCGCCGCCGGCTTCGGTCAGCGCTTTTTTGCATTCCATCATTGGCGCGTCGGTCTTAGCGCGCAGTTCACCTACCATTGCTGCAGTAATTGCTGCCATGTGATTCTCCTGTATTCGGTTTGGGATTCAGTCCGGGGCGGCGCCAAAGGCAGCCTGCTCTTCCGGGGGATTCTGTTTAAAAAAAAGGGGGAGCTGGTGGGCCACCCCTTTCTCAAGCTGAAGCTGCCTTGCGGCAGCCAGGCAATTAAGCCTGCTCGTTAACTTCTACGAACTCGTCGCCAGCTGCAGTCTTGATGGATTCCAGGACTTCAGTGGTAGCGTTTGCACGACCTTCCAGGATCGCGTCTGCCACGCCGCGGGCGTACAGGGTGATCGCTTTGGAGGAGTCGTCGTTACCAGGGATAACGTGGGTCACGCCTTCTGGGGAGTGGTTGGTATCGACCACGCCGATCACTGGGATGCCCAGCTTAGCGGCTTCGGTGATCGCGCCTTTGTGGTAGCCAACGTCAACCACGAAGATTGCGTCAGGAACACCGCCCATATCCTTGATACCGCCGATCGACTTCTGCAGCTTTTCCAGTTCGCGACGGAACAGCAGAGCGTCTTTCTTGGTCAGCTTTTCAACGGAACCGTCTTCGATCGAAGCTTCCATGTCTTTCAGGCGCTTGATCGAGGTCTTGATGGTCTTGAAGTTGGTCAGCATGCCGCCCAGCCAACGCTGGTCAACAAACGGAACACCTGCGCGCTGAGCTTCAGCAGCGATGATGTCGCGAGCCTGGCGCTTGGTGCCAACCATCAGGATGGTGCCACGGGAAGCGGAGATTTGACGGATGGTTTTCATCGCGTCCTGGTACATGGCCAGGGTCTTTTCCAGGTTGATGATGTGAATCTTGTTGCGGTGGCCGAAGATGAACGGAGCCATCTTTGGGTTCCAGAAACGGGTTTGGTGACCGAAGTGGACGCCGGCTTCCAGCATTTCACGCATCGTTACAGACATTATTTACTCCAGGGTTTGGTCTGGAATCCTCCCAGTGACCCTTGCGGGCACCCTTGTTGGGGGGATTCGGGTTTATAAAATAAGAAAATTTACTACTTTGCAAGACACTAAGTCAGGCAACCATAAATTTTAGCGTATTGGAGGGGGCTCATGCAAGCGTATTGCAGTCTTCCGTATAGTGCGCCGGGCGGCATTTTAGTGCAAACTTGACAATAAACACAAAGATTTCCGAAAAATTTTGCATTTCCTGTCGATCCAGGGCGCGCTGGCGCGTCGTGCCTGTACCAACCCACCCAAATGGAGATTTCTGAAATGGCTACGAATACCATCAAACTTCATCGCGTACTGCGCGCCTCCCCTGACCGCATCTACAAAGCATGGACCACGGCTTCGGCCTTCAACAAATGGCTGCCGCCAAACGGCTACCTGGGCGAGGTACACGAAATGGATGCCCGCGTGGGCGGCAAGTACCGTATGTCCTTCGTCGACCTGGGCACTGGGTTCACCCACTCCTTCGGCGGTGAATACCTGGAACTGCATCCGGGCGAGAAAATCCGCTACACGGCGGTGTTTGAAGATCCGAACCTGCCGGGTCAGATGCAGACCACCATCAACTTGCGCGCTGTGTCGTGCGGCACCGAAGTCGACATCGTCCAGGAAGGCGTGCCAGCCGCGATTCCCGCCGAGCAGTGCTACCTGGGCTGGCAGCAGTCACTGGCCCTGCTGGCTTTACTGGTTGAGCAGTGAGGAGACGGCCATGGGATCCCCCACCTCCTACTTCCCGTCGATCGAGGCAAAGTACGGCAAGCCGGTCGAGCATTGGCTCAAGCTGCTAAAGGGCATGAAAGACATGAAACACATGGATATGGTGGCGACGCTGAAGGCCGACCACGGCATGGGCCACGGCCACGCGAACGCGCTCGTCGCGCACTTCAAGGCTGAGAACAGCAAAGCTTGATCCACATCCAAGCGGTGGGTGGGTCGTATCGCCACAATTGGGGAAAGACGTCGAGGTGCCCCATGAGCCTGGTTGACATTACCCTCCCTCCCGCTGAAGATGAAACTATGGACCCCGTCACCAAACAATATGTTGACTCCAGCCTCGCAGTCAAAGAGGCACAGGCAGACTCTAAGCTTGGGGAATTCCGTGCAGCCATCGAGGCCTACACAGCCAGGGCTGATGAGCGCGAAGCCGCTGCTCGCGAACGCGAAGCGGCCAGATCGCAGGAGTTCGATCGACGCATGGCCGAGTATACCGAGCGCGAAGCGATAAGGGCGAAGACTTTCGCTGAGCATGAGGCCGCCAACCGGGAGCGCGAAGCGTTAGCGGCGAAGGCTTTCGCTGAGCGTGAGGCCGCCAGCAGGGAGCGAGAAGACATCAGGGCAAAAGCCTTTGAACAACGGATGGATGACTTCATCGCGTTATCCAATGAGCGACACAAGGCTACCTTGGCCCGGTTTGACCGGCTGGAGGCCACAATCGCCGGCATAAAGAAGTTCATTGTGGGCGCCTCGCTCAGTACAGTGTTGGGTGTTGGCGCAATTTACGCAGCCCTGATTCAAAACTATCACGCGGCGTTCGATTCGGCTCGCCAACTGACGATTGCAGAGCGGGACATTGCAGCGCAGCGCCAGCGTACAGTGGCGCTGCTGAGCACCATTGAAGCCCGCCTGGCCGCCATGGAGAAAACTGGCGGCCAGAAGGTTTCGTCACCTTAGACGCACTACTTCGTGACCGTCAGCGTGTAGTTGCCGGAGCCGCTATACGAGTACACGGTGATCCGGTAATAGGCTACGGCGGCGCTATAGTTGATCGCTTCGGTTGACGTCGGGCTGGTCGACGAAGCTACCTGCACCCACGCACTGCCGCTCCACTTCTCCAGCTTCAACTCAAAGTCGGCGTTCGAAGGGCCGGACAGGTTGGCCTTGATCGTGCCGCCGTTGTAGTAGAAGTATGGCGATGGATGGATCGCGGAAGCATTGGTGCCTGAGAGGTAGCCGGTGTAGGTCTCCCCTGCCGCCGTACCGTCGCCCTTCACCACATCGAAGGAAATGGTCTGCGCAGCAGCACTGATGTTGGCGAGGCCAAAGTTGGAGCCGGCGCCGCTCCACCAGCGCGAGTTGGTGCCACGGCTGGCGTAGTTGTTCGGTACCGTGTCGTAGAAGGCCTTGTAGATTGCGCCGTCGTACAGGTCGGTACCATCGCCGCGGTTCACGTTGTACTCAGGATCGCGGCGGCCGTCGGCATGCTCCATCTGCACATACGGATGCCATTCGTTGGAGTTGTTGCCGGCTGGGTCGATGTGCCAAACCGCCAGGCCGGAACCGAGCTGGTACAAGTTCTGGTCCGCCTTGTAGATCGCCTCCAAGTAGAACGCTTCATCGGTCTTGGCCGGATTGGTCCAACGGTACAGGGAATGCGATCCGGAGGTGTGGCTCAGGCGCCCTTTCGGCGCATTGGCGTTCAGCGCCGGATTCAGTTCGGTCACCGTGTCCCAACCCACCTGGTAGCGGAAGAAGCCGTTCGGCGGCACGGGGCGGTACTGGCTTTGCGCGCCAATGCTGCCGAAGCCCATGATGCAATAGCTGGCGGCCGAGCCTTCCGAGCTACCGTCATAGTCGTACAGGTCCGGCCAGCCCATCACCAGGTGCCCGGTCTCGTGCGAAAAGGTGCCGATCGCCAGGCTGTTGCCCATATTGGTGATCTGGTAGTAGCCGGTGCAGACGCCATCCGCGCAGAACTGGTTGTTCAGCCAGCCCATGTGCGGCCACAGGCCTTTGGACCAGGCGCTGTCGGAGCCGCCGGCGTAGAAGAAGTTCAGGCCACGGATACGCTTGTTGGCATCAACGCTCAGCGATGCGAAGTTGAAGCCCTGGGTGTATTCCAGCCAGTTCAGCGCTTCGGAAATCAGCTCCTGCGAACGCACGCCAGAGTCCAGCGAGCTGTCGGCGTAATAGGCCTTGTTCTTCTTGGCGCGGTAATAGATCGTGGTGGTGTTGGTGTAATCCAGCTTGCCGCCGGAGACGGACTGCCAGTAGCCGCGCACCGACTGCGCGTTGCCGAAACCGGTGTACGGCATGTCGTTCAGGAACGAGTTAACCTGTGCCTGGGTGATGGTGCCTGGAACGTCCGGGAAGTCGATGATCACGGTCAGGCCTTTCACCTGACCCGTGACCGGAGCGGCAAGGGACTGCGGCGCGCTCAACGCGGCGCTGGCAGATTTTCGTGCGCTGTCCAGCGAGCGGCCATTCATTTTCTCGAACTTTTCCTTGGCCTTGCGGGCACGCGCTTCCTGGCTCAGGCCTTCCTGCTTCTTGGCCGTGCCGGCCAGGCTGCGTACTTTGGCATTGGTCGCCAGCACGCCGGTCGAGATGAGTTCATCGCCTGCCGCAATCACCGTGGCATAGCAGAAGCCCTTCTTCGCCGCGTCATAAACAACCAGCGAGCCGTCGTCGGTGCGCTGTTCGGCGTAGTAGTCGTTACCGTCCAGGTGCACGCGCAGCTTCTCGCCGCCTGGCTGCTTGAATTCGTAGACACTGTCCTTATACGGAATACCAGCCTGCGCGAACAGGCTGGCCAACAACATCGCTGCTGCAGTAATTACTCTCAATCGCATTTCGGTCTCTCCGTTTCTTGTTGTAAAGAAAGGAAAGTAAATCACGCACGATTGTGCAAGTCTTGATGAATTTGTAAGTGTGCGCTGTAGAAATCTGCACAATCGCACACTGCTTCCGTCAGGTCACTGTGAAAGCCGCCGGGCCGGCAAGCACGGAATAGGCGTCGTTGTACAACAGCCATGCCGCGCAGCTGCCTGCGGCCAGGCCCGAGGTGGCAAACGTCGCCGTGCCGCCGCCATTCGTGACGTACTGCCAGGCCAGCGAAGCGGTTGAACCGGGAGTTACGCCGCTGCGGTAGATGCCAATCCAGTTCTTGCTGTTCACCTGCGCAGCCGGCACCGCGTAGGCAAAATTGATCGGCGTGCCGCGCACGACCGTGCCGGCGCTGGCCGACAGCGTTGCGCGCGGCCCTGGCGTCGTCCGCCCCAGCACGGGGTCGGTACGGCTGGCCAGGCCGTTTTCGACGCGGCCGGCCATGCGGCGCAGGTATTGCGCGTCAAAGTCGCAGGTTACCGACAAGTCATACCAGCCGTAGCTGGCGCCAACCGGCACGCTCACGGCCAGTTGCTGGCCTGCTGCGACGGTGTGGCTCGTCGCACCGCGCCCATAGGCATTGTCCACGACGCGGAATGTGGCGGCGCGCAGGCCATCCGTATTGGACAACACGACCTCAACCGACATCGCAACCGGATTGAGGTTCAGCGCCACCTCCGGCCGCGCGCCGCCCGTTGCAGCTGCCAGCGCCAGCACGCCCGCGAACTCACGCTGGAAGCCATTCGGTCCAACCACGCAGAGATGATAGTTTGGCGTAGACCAGTTCCATACTTCGCGCTCGATCTTCTTGCCCGCCTCCACCGTGTAATACCACGGACCGTCGCTCCGGGCCTGCGAATAGACGATGAATGCACCGCCCGCTGCGCCCTGGTTGAAGAAAGACAGCTCGACCTGCTTTGACGACGTCACGCGGGCGGCGGCAGCAAAGGCGTACGGCAAGGCGCAGGAGTAGCGCGCGCTGCCGCCTTCCTGCGCGGGCAAGGATTGCACCGCCGGCGGCTGCGGATAAGGCTTGCCGGAGACCAGTTGATAGGTCGTCGACTTTGGCACTGTCGACGGCCAAGCGGAATTCGGCGTCTTGAAGTCGAAGGCGGAGGTCAGGTCGCCGCAAACGGCACGGCGCCACGGCGAAATGTTCTCACAGGCGATGCTGCCGCGTTGCTTGCCAAGGCCCGCCACCAGCCATTCTTCAAGGAAGCGCAGCTTGGAGGTATGGTCGAACAGCTGCGAACAAACGCGGCCACCTTTGCTCCACGGCGAGATCACCAGCATCGGCACGCGCGGGCCCAGGCCGACCGGTATGCCGTTATAGTTCTCGTACTGGCCGTTGTCGGCCAGGGTACTGCGGCCCATGCCAGTGTTCAGCGGCGCCATATGGGAAGGGATATGGTCGAAGAAGCCGTCGTTTTCGTCGTAGGTGAGCAGGAAGACGGTCTTCGACCACACGTCCGGGTTGGCGACCAGGGCGGCCAGCAGGCGAGCGGTCAGGTTCTCGCCTGCATTCGGGGAGTTTGGCGAGTGTTCGGTGTAATCGTTTGGCGCAACGATCCAGGACACTTGCGGCAAGCGATTATTGCGCACGTCGTCGGCGAAGGAATTCACCAGCCAGTCGCCCTTGGTACCGCGCGCATTGCTCTCATAGGAACCAGGCGCAATCACGCGCCCCTTCTGGTACAGCGGACTGCTCTCCGACAGGCGCGTGCCGTCGGCATTGACGCGGAAGTTGCGGAAATAGGCCAGGTAGTTGTCGCCGTAGTTGTCCCACTCCTGGTAGACCTTCCAGCTTACGCTGTTCGCCTCCAGCACCTCGGCGTAGGTACGCCAGTTTGGCGCGCTGGCCGTCACGGTTGGCGTGATGTTGTCGTACTTGGGGTCGTTGTTGTAGTAGCCGGCCGAGTCGATGTTGTACAGGCTGCCCATTGCACCCAGCCAGTTCTGGTTGGTGCCGGTCAGCGAGTACATGCGGTTCGGGTCGGTGGCGCCGAAAATCGAGCAATGGTAGTCGTCGCAGATGGTGAAGGCGTCGGCCAGGGCGTAGTAGAACGGCAGGTCGCCGCGGTCGAAATAGCCCATGCTTTGGGCGGTCTTCTGCTTGACCCAGGCGTCCCAGCCCTGCCACGTGGCTTGCGAGCCTTTCCAGCTATGGTTCGTACCCAGCGAGAGTGCGCTGGTGTTCTTGGCATCGAAATGGAATGGCAGCACGTAGCCGCCGGTCCCGTTAGGCTGGTACCAGACCGCTTTCCCGCCCGGCAGCGTGATCGCGCGCGGGTCATTGAAGCCGCGCACGCCGGCCAGGGTGCCGAAGTAATGGTCGAAGGAGCGGTTCTCCTGCATGAAGATGACGACGTGCTGCACGTCGGCCAGGGTGCCGGTGGCGCTGTAGGCCGGCACGGCCAGCGCCTGCCTGATCAGGTCGGGAAACAAGGTGCTGGCGGCGCCAGCGGAGGCCATGCCAAGGAACTTGCGGCGGCTGGTGGACATCGGTTTTCCTTATAGGTCTGGTTGTAGGGTGTGCCGATGCTAAGGTGCATTTATGACCATTTCATGTCGGCTGTCACCCGTGCGCCACGCCTTTGTCCGATTCCGAGCCAGGCGAGCCGGAATTCGGCATAGCCGGCTGACCGGGCGCACGCTGAGGCTGTCGTTTATAATCTTGCTGATAACGCCCCTGAGTGGCGTACCCTGTACAGAACAGCAAGATCCCATGACTATCAATATCAAAACTCCCGAGGACATCGCAGGCATGCGCGAGGCCGGCCGCCTCGGCTCCGAAGTGCTCGACTACATCACCCCCTTCGTCAAGGCCGGCGTCACCACCGGTGAACTCGACCGCCTGTGCCACGAGTACATGACCAATGTGCAGGGCACCGTCCCGGCACCGCTGAATTACTGCCCGCCTGGCTACACGCCTTACCCGAAAGCCATCTGCACGTCCGTCAACGACGTGATCTGCCACGGCATCCCCGGCGACAAGGTGCTGAAGGATGGCGACGTGGTCAACCTCGACATCACCGTGATCACCAAGGACGGCTACCACGGCGACAACAGCCGCATGTTCTTCATCGGCAAGCCATCGATCCTGGCCAAGCGTCTGTCGGACGTCACCTTTGAATGCATGTGGCTGGGCATTCAGCAGGTCAAGCCGGGCGCCACCCTGGGCGATATCGGCCACGCCATCCAGGTGCATGCCGAGAAAAACGGCTACAGCGTGGTGCGCGAGTTCTGCGGCCACGGCATCGGCAAGGTCTTCCACGAAGAACCGCAGATCCTCCACTACGGAAAACCAGGTACCGGCCCTGTGCTGGAAGCAGGCATGGTCTTCACCATCGAGCCGATGATCAACGCCGGCCGCCGCGAGATCAAGGAAATGCCGGATGGCTGGACCATCAAGACCAAGGATCGCAGCCTGTCCGCACAATGGGAACATACGCTGGTCGTTACCGAAACCGGTTACGAGGTGCTGACCCTGTCCGCCGGCAGCCCGCAGCCGCCAGCTTTCATCACTGAAAAAGCCGCAGCATAAAAACGCATGCCCCACGCCGCGATGAAGAAGGACCTCCGGGAACAGCTCAAGGCCCGGCTTAAATCGGACCGCCAACGCATCATTGCCAACTTCCATGAAGACGGCATGCCGGAGAAGCTGTTGCGCAACCTGCGCAGCAGCGTCGACGACATCCTGACGCAGGCGTGGGCAGCCAACCGCCTGCCGCCGCAAGCCGCGCTGGTGGCGGTCGGCGGCTATGGCCGCGGCGAGCTTTTCCCCTACTCCGACGTCGACGTCCTGATCCTGCTGCATGAGGCGCCGGACGACGCCGCGCGCGGCAAGCTGGAAGAATTCGTCCAGCTGCTGTGGGACCTGGGCCTGGACGTGGGCCACAGCATCCGCACCATCGACGAATGCCTGGCCGAATCGAAGGCCGACATCACCGTGCAAACCAGCCTGCTGGAAGCACGCATCATCACCGGCAACATGGTGCTGTTCGCGCAGCTGCAGGACGCCTATAACAAGGCCATGGACCCGCGCGCCTTCTTCGAGGCCAAGACCATCGAAATGCGCCAGCGCCACGCGAAGTACGAGGACACGCCTTTCAGCCTGGAGCCGAACGTGAAGGAAAGCCCGGGCGGCCTGCGCGACCTGCACGTGATCCTTTGGATGGCCAAGGCCGCCGGCCTGGCCAACTCCTGGCGCACACTGGCCGTGCGCGGCCTGATCACCCAGACCGAAGCACGCCAGCTGATGGAAAAGGAACGCGCCTTCAAGGACATCCGCGTGCGCCTGCACCTGGTGGCGGGCCGCCGCGAAGACCGCCTGGTGTTCGACGTGCAGACCGCCGTCGCCGAAACCCTGGGCCTGAAAGCCACCGGCAGCGGCGTCCACATGCGCCGCGCCAGCGAATACCTGATGCAGCGCTACTACTGGGCTGCCAAGACCGTTGTGCAGCTCAACACCATCCTGCTGCAGAACATCGAGTCCTACCTGTTCCCGCACGACGAGAAGCCGGTACGCATCAACGAGCGCTTCAGCGAAGTGAACGGCATGATCGACATGAACGACGACGACACGTTTGAAAAGACGCCGTCGGCCATCATGGAAATCTTCGTGCTGCTGTGCGAGCGCCCTGCCCTGAAAGGCATGACGGCACGCACCATGCGCGCACTGTGGCACGAACGCTTCAAGATCGACGCCGACTTCCGCGCCGATCCGGTCAACAAGGCTTACTTCCTGCGCATCCTGCAGGCGCCGCAAGGCATCATCCACAATATGCGCCGGATGAACGAGCTGTCGATCCTGGGCCGCTACCTGCCAAGCTTCCGCAAGATCACGGGCCAGATGCAGCACGACCTGTTCCACGTCTACACGGTCGACCAGCACATCATGATGGTGCTGCGCAATATGCGCCGCTTCACCATGACCGAGCACGCGCACGAGTATCCGTTCTGTTCGCAGCTGATGGCGAACTTCCCGCAGCCATGGCTGCTGTACGTGGCGGCCCTGTTCCACGACATCGCGAAGGGCCGCGGCGGCGACCACTCCAAGCTGGGCGTGGCCGACGTCGAGCAGTTCTGCCAGGAGCACGGCATCAACGCGGAAGACACCGAACTGGTGGCCTTCCTGGTCGAGCAGCACCTGACCATGTCGCACGTGGCGCAAAAACAGGACCTGTCCGACCCGGACGTGATCCAGGCCTTCGCCAGCAAGGTGGGCGATGAGCGCCACCTGACCGCACTCTACCTGCTGACGGTGGCCGATATCCGCGGCACCAGCCCGAAAGTATGGAATGCCTGGAAAGGCAAGCTGCTGGAAGACCTGTACAAGATGACCTTGCGCGTGCTGGGCGGCGAGCCGCATTCCGCCGACCGCGAACTGAAGAACCGCCAGCAGGAAGCGCTGGCCACCCTGCGCCTGTACGGCCTGCCGCCCGACGCGCACGAAGCGCTTTGGAAACAGCTCGACCTGGCCTACTTCCTGCGCCACGACGCCAGCGACATCGCCTGGCAGACGCGCGCGCTGTGGGACCGGCTGGACAGCGAACAGCCGGTGGTGAAAGCGCGCCTGGCGCCGATCGGCGAAGGCTTGCAGGTGGCTGTCTACATCAAGGACCAGCCCGACCTGTTCGCGCGCATCTGTTCCTACTTCGACCGCAAGAACTTCAGCATCCTCGATGCCAAGATCCATACGACGAAGCACGGCTATGCGCTCGACACCTTCCTGGTCACCGAGCAGAATTTCGCCAAGAGCTACCGCGACATCATCAACCTGATCGAGCATGAGCTGTGCGACCTGCTGGTAACACAGGGCCCGCTGACGGCGCCGAGCAAGGGCCGCCTGTCGCGCCTGTCGCGCACCTTCCCGATCCAGCCGACGGTGGACCTGCGGCCGGACGAACGCGGGCAGTACTACCTGCTGTCGGTAGCGGCCAACGACCGCACCGGCCTGCTGTACTCGATCGCCAACGTCCTGACCAAATACAAGATCAACCTGCATACGGCCAAGATCATGACCCTCGGCGAACGCGTGGAAGACGTGTTCATCGTCGACGGCCCTGCCCTGGCCAATGCCCGTACCCAGCTGCAGCTGGAAACCGACTTACTCGAAGCACTGAAAATCTGATGTCCGAAGAATTGTTACGCCTTTCCAAGCGCATGTCCGAACTGGGCCTGTGTTCCCGCCGTGAAGCCGATGAATGGATTGCCAAGGGCTGGGTGCGCGTGGATGGCAAAGTGGTGTCCGAACTGGGCACCAAGGTTTACCCAAGCCAGAAAGTCACCGTGGAACGCCAGGCCGCCGCCGAACAGGCGCGCCGCGTCACGATCCTGATCAACAAGCCGGTCGGCTATGTCTCCGGCCAGGCCGAAGACGGCTACCAGCCTGCCGTCGTGCTGATCAAGCCGGAAAACCGCTGGGCCGAAGACCGCTCGCCGGAGCGCTTCGACCGCAACCAGCTGCGCAGTCTGGTGCCGGCCGGACGCCTCGACATCGACTCGGTCGGCCTGCTGGTGCTGACCCAGGATGGCCGCGTCGCCAAGCAGCTGATTGGCGAAAATACCAACGTTGACAAGGAATACCTGGTCCGCGTCGAGTACACCAAACCGGGCCGCCTGCCGGACAGCGACCTGCAGCGCCTGAACCATGGCCTGTGGATGGACGGCAAACCGCTGCTGCCAGCGAAAGTGCGCTGGCAGAACGATGACCAGCTCAGCTTCACCCTGCGCGAAGGCAAGAAGCGCCAGATCCGCCGCATGTGCGAAATGGTTGGCTTGCGCGTGGTAGGCTTGAAGCGCGTGCGGATTGGTCGTGTCAAACTTGGAAACTTGCCAGAAGGGCAATGGCGCTACCTCAGCCCGGACGAGCGATTCTGAGTCGGCATCAACGCAACAGAAAAGCAGCATTCATTGCCGTTTAGCAAGCGCTGGGCGGCAGAACGCGGTAAAGTACTGGCGTCTTCTCCTAAAAAACGAGAACCTGAGCTGTGAACGATCCAATGCCAAACGACTTCCGCAAGGGCCCGCCCCGTCCACAAGACGCGGTCGAACCGATTGCTGCGGGGTCACATCCACACGATATCGTGGACCCGGATGAAATCGGCGATGCGCTGCAGGCGCTGGCCGACGCCGGCGATGCGATTTCCATCTACCACCGGGACAATACCGAAGTTGTGATGGCCCGCTTGCTGTCGGTCGATCCCGAACTGCCGCACTTTGTCATCCAGCTCAACGAAGGCTCGGTACTGCCGCCGGGCGAATGCACCTTCGTGGCATGGCTGCGCGGCGCCAAATTCCAGTTCAAGCTGGATGACCCGCAATGGAATGCCCTGCCGGAGCAGCCGACGCTGATCCCCGCACAATTCCCCGAACGCTGCCAGGTCCTCAACCGGCGCGCCGCGCCGCGCCTGGAAACTCCGCTCGGCACCTACCATACGGCGTCCTTCGTCCTGAACGGCAAGCCCTATGAATTGCAGCTGTACGACTTTGCAGTTGGCGGCGTCGGCATGCGCTGCCCGCCGCGCGATGCGGTCGGGCTGCACGTGGGCCGCAAGCTGCAGCGCGTTCGGCTGGACATGGGCCCCGGTTCAGTGCTGATCTGCGACCTGGAAATCCGCTTGTCGCGCCACTTCCGTTCCTTCCTGCTCGGCGAGCAGGTGCAGATCGGCTGCCAGTTCCAGAACCTCTCACCTCTGATGCAGGACGAACTTCACCGCATCCTGGAACGCCTCAACACTGGCCGCGGCCAGCGTTAAGCCCCAGCCGGAAGCCGCACCGTCACGCACAACCCCATGCTGCCGGAAGCATCAAGCTCGATGCTGCCGCCATGCTGGCGCGCCACGGCGAGCGCAATCGCCAGGCCCAAACCGCTGCCCGCTTGCGACTGCGCCTGGCGTGGATCGCGGAAGAAGCGATCGAACACGCGCTCGCGCAACTCAGGCGCGATGCCCGGCCCCTGGTCGGTGATCCGCAGGACGACAAGACTGCCCTCCGCACCTGCCTCGCGGCGCAAGTCGGCATGCACCTTGCCCTGCTGCGGGCTGTACTTGATGGCGTTGTCGAGCAGGTTATCGACCAGCGAAACCAGTCCTTCACGGCGCCCCGCCACCTGCAGGCCGCTGTCGCCGCTCAACTCCAGCTCCACCCCGCGCGCATCCGCAATTCCCGACAAGGCAGCCATGCGCTCCTGGACCAGGGCATCGAAGCAAAGGATTTCCGCCTCCTCTCCAACGGTCGCGTCGCTGCGCATTAGGCGCAGCAACTGGCTGACCAGGCGCGTGGCGCGCTCATTCCCGTTCAGGATCCCGTCCAGCAGTTGCTGCTGCCGCGGGTCCGTGGCCTGCCGCTGCAAGGCTTCTACATTGACACGCATGGCGGCCAGCGGGGTGCGCAGTTCATGCGCGGCATCGGCGATGAAGGTACGTTCGCGGTCTGCGCTGTCCCTGACCCGCTCAAGCAAAGCGTTAATCCGCGTGAACATGGCCACCAGCTCGCCAGGACGGCCATCCAGCGGCAGCGGCCGCAGATCATGCGCGCCGCGCGTCGCCAGGTCCGCCATGGCCCTGCGCCACGGCCCTTTGGCCGTGCGGATGCCGACCCACGCGGGAATGAACAGGAACGGCAGGCTGATCAAAAGGGGCAGCACCAGCGTGCCGCGCGAGGCGAGCGTCAGGTAGATATTCAAGCCATCGGCCGGCATGACGATGGTAACCCGCACGCCTGACCGCGGTGACTCCAGCGCGCGGGCGCGCCAGCTCGCACCGGCGCTTTCAAACCGGACGATCCGCCCGGTTTCCAGTTCCGGCACGTCCCGCAGCGCCGATCCTGAACGGTACAGGACACCCTGACGGCCTTCGACCACGATGACAGGCCAGGGATGGATATCAGAATCGAGGCCGCCCATGCCGCGCAGTGCTGCGTCGAGTGCGCGCATGGCATCGCGCATGGCAGCAGGATTGGATTCGAGGCTCTCCGCCGTCGTGAACCAGGCCTCATAGATTTCTTGCCGCTTCAGGATGTACTCGTCCCGGCTGGCGTCGTGCACCACGAAGACCAGCACCAGGAACCATAGCAGGCATAGCACGAGCACCTGAGCCAGCAGCAGGCGCGCCACCAGGCTGCGCCTGGCCGCTTGCCGCCAGTAGCGCCAGTTCATCGTGGCTCTTTCATGTCGATCACGTAACCCACGCCGCGTACCGTGCGCACCACTCCCTCCCCGATCTTGCGGCGCAGGTTGGCCATATGGACGTCGAGGGAGTTGCTGGCGTTGGCCTGCGCACCGGGGAGCGCCTGCTCTTCCAGGCTGCGCCGCGTCACAACGCGGTCGGCCCGCATCATCAGCATGCGCAGGAGTTCGAATTCACTGGCTGTCAGGTCCACAGGACGCCCGTGCGCCGTCACACGCCGCGTCGGGAGGTGCAGCGTGATCCCACGCAAATCGAGCACCTGGCCATCAAAGCCATAGCTGCGGCGCGCCAATGCACGCACGCGCGACAGCAGCTCGGCCAGCTCGAACGGCTTCACCAGGTAGTCGTCTGCGCCCTTGTCGAGTCCAAGCAAACGGTCGGCCAGTGCATCGCGCGCGCTCAGGATCAGGATGGGGACGCCCTCGCGCTCTCGCCGCAGGCTTCCCAGCAGCGCCATGCCATCGCCATCAGGCAGGCCCAGGTCGAGCAAGACCAGGTCGAAACTGCGCTGCCCCAGCTGCTGCTGTGCATCGGCAAGCTGGCGCACCCAGGTGACGTCCATGCCCTGGTCGGCAAGCGCAATGCGCACGCCGTTGCCCAGGTCCATGTCATCTTCAATCAGCAGGATCTTCATCCCGGTATTTAAACACGTCTCCATGAAGGAAAGATGAAGAAGTCCTTTATCCGATCTTCATGCAACGCTGACAGACTGCCCGCTCCATCACTCTTTTCAGAAAACAGTCATGAAATTGCCAGTCTCCCTGTTGCTCGTTGCCTGCACCGCCAGCGTTCACGCCGAAGATGCCCTTACCCTTGGCGCGGGCCTTGCCGCCACCCCGCGCTATTCCGGTTCACACGAAATGCGCGGCACGCCGGTTCTTGTGGTCGATTACCAGATGGCCAATGGTTTCTATGCCAGCACTATCCGCGGCCTGGGTTATGGCACGGGATTCGGCGCATTGCGCCTCAACGCAGCACTGGGGATGCGCGGAAAGCGCAGCGACGACGACAGCAATGGCATCGGCGGCAGCGGCAGCAGCGAATTGCGCGGCATGGGCGAGGTCAAATCCAGCGCAACACTGAACCTGGGCGCGCACTACAGCATCTTCCAGGGCCTGGACTTCTCAGCCAGCACTGCGCTGCCGATTTCCCACCGCGAGAACGGGAAAACCGCCGGCTTTGAACTCACCGGCACGCTGCACGCCGATGAACGCGACAAGGTAACGCTGTCGCTTGGCGCCAGCCTGGCCGACAGCAAATATATGCAAACCTATTACGGCGTTACATCCGCGCAGGCAGCCCGCACCGGTTTCAAGGCCTACAAGCCCGCGGCCGGGCTGTACGAGGCAAAATTCACCTTTGGATGGGAGCACCGTATCGACCAGCGCTGGGCCATTACCGGCATGCTCGGTTCCAGTACCCTGGTGCGCGATGCCGCCAACAGTCCGGTTACCCGGCGCACTACGGCGCCGACGGCTGCGGTGTTTGCCAGTTACCGCTACTGACCGTTGGCGCGCCGGGCGGCATCAGCCGCCCTTCCTCCATGCCCCTCAGAACGAAGTCCGCAGCGACAGCGTATAGCTGGCGCCCGGCTTGTACTCGTCGAAGATCGCGTTGCTGAACTGAGTGTAGGTCCGGCTGATCGCCTTGTTGGCATTCCATACGCTGAACGTCAGGTCGGTGTTGTACCTGAACCCGAACATCTGCTGCAGGTTCATGCCGACCGACGCATCGACCTGGGTGCGATCGGTGGTGTAGGCATACGCACCGCCCGCGACATTCAGCCCGGTGCTGGTGTTCACCACATGGCTTGCCGTGTACTGGCGCGCCACGCGCACATTCAGGCCGCCGCGCTCATAGTACAAGGTCAGGTTGTTGGTGCGCGGCGGCACGCCGGCTACCGGCGGCGCATTCGGCGCGTCGTCAGTCTGCTTGGCATAGGTGAAGTTGGCGGTGAAGCCAAAGCCCTTCACCGGCAGCATGTCCAGCGGCTGCTGCCAGGTGGCTTCCAGGCCTCGAACCTTCAGCTTGCTGTCGATGTTGTAAGGTTCGGTGATTTCCACCAGGTGCTTGTCGCGGCCACCGCTGGCCGTCACCGCCTGCTGCTGCGCCTCCGTCAGGCCGACCGTGCCGAACATCTGGTCCAGCTGCGCCAGCGAATAGGTGGTGATGCGCTGGCCCGGCCGGCTGGTGATGTCCTTGCCGAAGGCGCTCAGCGAAACATAAGCCTCCTTGCTCATGTAGTACTCGAGCGCGATATCCAGGTTGTTCGCCTCGAACGGCTTCAGGTTCGGATTGGTCACGCTGCCCTGGCGTGCGCCCTGGTCGCCCAGCGTGAGCTGGGTCTGCCGCAGGTCCGCAGGATTGGCGCGCGTCATCGATTTCGAGCCCGATGCACGCAGGATGGTGCTGGGCGTGACATTGTAGGCCAGCGTTGCCGACGGCAGCGTGTTGCTGTACTTGGTGGTCTCGTACTTCCACACACTGAGGTTGTCATACAGGCCGCCGTTGGTCAGCGTTGCATTGCGCGGGTCCGCACCGACACTCAACACACCGATGGTCTGCTCGGTCTGCGCATAGCGCACCCCGGCGTTATAGCGCAAGGTGCCGCCGAAGATCTGCACGCGGCCGGTGGTTTCGGCATAGGCCGCGTCGACCACTTCGCGGATGTAGCCGCCGCTGCCGTTCTGGAAACCCTTGTAGATATTGTCGCGGAAGTACTGGTAATCCGTATCCTTGGCAAACTTTGGCCAGTCGACGGTGATGAAGCCATTGCTGCCCGCCTTGACGTAGTTCGGGATTGCCGAATTCGGAACCACGGAGCCGAGATACGTGAGCGGGGCCGCGCCAGCGGTGGAGCCGGTGCCGTAGCCCGGGTAAGCGGTGGCGACATCGGCCATCGGCCCCGGCGTGCTGCGGCCGTCGCAACCGGGGCTGCGGATCTGCGTGTTCGGTGCGAAGAAGCGGTAGCTCATGTTGTTGCCGCAAGCGACGTTCATCCACGCGTCCGCCACGGAGAAGCTGCGGTAGCGGCGTTCGATGTCGTCGCGCGAGCCGCCCACCTTGATGCTGAAGTCGGCGTCGCCCCAGTTGACGTTCAGGCGCGTGCCTTTGGTCTTGTTGGTGCGCTCGTAGAGGTCCATGCGCAGGCCGGACAGGCTCTGGCCCGCCTGGTACCAGCCGAAGTTGCTCGGATCGTTGATGTCCAGGTTGGAGGTATACACGGGAGTCTGGCCCGGCGTGCTGTTGTCGTAATAGATGACGGAATTGGGCGACCTGGTTGCCACCAGCACGGTCGGCATGTCGCGGAAGAAGGTGCTGTTGGTGGCGTTGAAATGGCCGTCGATGGTCCACTTGTCGCTGGGACGGAACTCGAAGCCCGGATTGATGCTGCGGAACTTGGTCTCCTCTTTCATCGGGCGGTATTCCAGCGCCCAGAAAGTATTGGCAAAAGTCGCCTTGGTGATGGTGCACCCCAAGGTGCAGTCGCTGCGGTCGAATTCCATGCCCATCGGGATCGGCGTATTGGCGCGGGTACCGGCATTCATGCCCTCGTAGGTCATCCTGTTCTTCTTCTGCGCGAACATGGTGTCGAGGTAGATGTCCAGCATGTCGTTTGGCTGCCATTGCAGGCTGATGACTTCACCGGCGCGATTGCGCTTGCCTTCATAGACGAAGTGGCGTCCCAGGCGGCCCATCAGTCCATTGTCGATCTGCTGCAGCGTAGCCCCGGGATTCAGCGCCAGCAGCATGGCACGGTCGATCTGCTTGCCCGGCACCAGGATCGAACGCGCATATTCCGGCAGGGCCGCCAGGGCCAGGCCGGACGGCACGGTATCGGGCGTCGACTGCGAACCGCCGCCGGTGCTGTTCAACTTGTCCGAGGCATTGCCCTGGAAGGACTTCAGCTGGAAATTGCGCATATCGACCGTCTGGAAGCCATCGGTCTTGTAGCCCGTGTTGCCCCAAGCGACACCGGCAAGCGCGCCAAACTTGCCCCACTCGGCGCTGGTCCAGGTGTTGCTGACCAGGGCCGAACCGGTATTGCCGGTCTTGCTGTTTTGTTCGCGATAATTGCCGCTCAGGGTGAAGGCCGTCCGGAAACCGGCCTTGTCGAAGGGGCGCACGCTGCGCATGTCGACCGTGCCGGCAATGCCGCCTTCAATCAGGCTGGCTTTCTGGCTCTTGTAGACGCTGGCGCTGCGGAACAATTCGGAAGGCAGGAAATCCATGTCGACTTCGCGGTTGGCGCTGATCGAACCACCCCAGCTGCCCGCCGACGCTGACGCCATGGGCGCGCCGTTCAGCAGCACGCGCGTGAACGCCGCGCCCATGCCGCGGATCGAGATGTTCAGGCCTTCGCCGTCGATCTCCCCGCGCCGCACGTTCACGCCCGGCACCCGCGCCAGGGCATCGGCAATGTTCGGGTCGGGGAATTTGCCCATGTCTTCGGAGAAGACGGTATCGCTCAAGCCGATGTTGTCTCGCTTTTCCATTGCCGACAGCGCCAGCGAGCTGCGATAGCCGCTCACGGTGACTACCGGCAGCACCTTGTTCGCTGCAGTTGGCCTGGCATCCGTCGCCGGCGTGGCTTCGGCGGAGGGCTGCGACTCTGTGGCCGCAGTGGCTGGCGGTTGCGGTGCTTCGCTTTGCGCGTAGGCCGTGGAAATCATCCCCGCGAGTATGGTCATGACGAGGATTTCACCGCGCGTGCCGAAGCGGCGCACGCGTCCTCCCAGTTGCTGGTTCATGCTGTCTCCTTTATATACGGCCTCATGGGCCTTGATTTAGTTAGCGCTATCAATGCGCTTGCAAAGTTACATTTGCTCCTTGTAATGTGGGCGCTTGCGCCCGCACGGTGATGGTTCCCTTCTGTCCCGGCTTGCCGCGCACGATGGCCAGGCACAAGCCGTTGAAGGCGGGTCGTTCGGTGGATGGGAAAGGCACGAAGCTGGTCGGGTCGCCGTTATCGGTCGCCGCGATCTCGCCCGGGCCTTCGATGCTGAATTTCACGCTGTCCTTTGCCATGGGGACGGTATTGCCGTCCTGGTCGGTCACGCGCAGGGTAATGAACGAGAGGTCGGCGCCATCGGCCGCGATCTCGCTGCGGTCAGGCACCAGGTCGAGTTTTGCCGCGGGGCCCACGGTGCGTACCGCCGATGCCGCCCATTCCTTGCCCTCTTTGTACGCGATCACCTTCAACTCGCCCGGCTCGTAAGTCACCAGGTCCCAGCGCAGGCGGTACTCGAATTCCGCGCGCTTTTTGCGGCCCTGGCTTTTGCCGTTCACGAACAGTTCGGCCTCGTCGCCCGAGGTGAATACGTGGACCGGCGTGAACTTGCCTTCCCTGCCCGGCCAGGTCCAGTGCGGCAGGATGTGCGCCAACGGAAGGTCCGGGCGCCAGCGCGCCTGGTACAGGTAGAAGCGGTCCTTCTTGAAGCCCGCCAGGTCGATGATGCCGGAATAGGAGCTGCGCGAAGAGTAGAACGGCGTCGGCTCGCCCAGGTAATCCCAGCCCGACCAGACGAATTCGCCCGCCACATAGGGGTATTGATCCTGCGCGGACCAGGAGCGGTCGGCTGAAGTACCGAAGTCGGACGCATACAGCTCGTAGGCGCTGACCTGGTGCGTATCCCAGTCGCCGCCGGCGTCGGGCCGTACCGAGGACGTGAGCGCGCCCGTCACTGGAAACTGATACTCGCCGCGGCTGCTCAAGGCTGAAGCGCTTTCGCTGCTGAAGATCATCTTGCCGGGGAAGCGGGCACGGAATTCAGGGAAGCGGCCTGGATTGCTGCGGATGCCCGCGCCCTGGTAGTTCACGCTGACCAGGTCCACCGTGGCCGGCAGCGGCATGTGGGCACGGGCGTAATTCATGGCGGTCATGGTCGGGCGGCTGCGATCCTCTTGCCGCACGATGGCAGCCAGCTTGCGGCCGATCGCGGCGCCCTCTTCACCGGTATATTGCTCCCCCACCTCGTTGCCGATACTCCAGATCACAATCGAGGGATGGTTGCGGTCGCGGCGGATCATGGCGCGCAAGTCCTGCTCGTGCCAGTCCGCGAAGATCAGGTGCGTATCGAGCGCGGTCTTTTTCCGTTCCCACACGTCGAACACTTCGTCGATCACCACGATGCCCATGCGGTCGGTCAGCTCCAGCAACTCCGGAGCCGGCGGATTGTGGCTCATGCGCAGCGCATTCGCGCCCATTTCCACCAGCATTTGCAGCTGCCGTTCCGCAGCGCGCACATTGAAGGCGGCGCCCAGCGCGCCCAGGTCATGGTGGTTGTTCACGCCCTTCAGCGCAATGCGCTCGCCGTTGACCAGCATGCCTTTGTCAGGGTCCATGCGCACATCACGGATGCCGAACCTTGTCTCGAATTCGTCGATCCCAACGCCGTCGCGCCGGATGGTGGTGACGGCCACGTAACGATGCGGATGCTGGGTCGGCGGCGGCCCCCAAAGGCGCGGCCGCGCGATGGTTACGCTGCCTGTGGCGACATTGCTTGCGCCAGCGGCCACTTGCAGGCGCGCCGGCTGGATTTGCGCAACCGGCTGGCCGCTGCGGGTCCCCTGTTCGTCCAACGCGTATATCGCCGTTGCCACACTGACGGTGGCGCCGCTGCGCGAGTCGTTGTCCACCGCGACTTCCAGCGAGACCTCGGCGGAGTCCCGGCTCACGCGCGCCGTTCGCACATGGGTGCCCCAATGCCCGACGTGGATCGGCGCCGTCTTGGTGAGCCACACATTGCGGTAGATGCCGCCGCCCGGATACCAGCGCGAAGACTCCGGCGGGTTATCCAGCCGTATCGCGAGCATATTGCTGCCGCCGGGGACGACGTATGGCGTCAGGTCCAGCCGCCAGGAGTTGTAGCCGTAAGGCCAGCCGCCCACCAGCTTCCCGTTCAGCCACACCGTCGCATACGACATCGCGCCGTCGACATCGAGGAAGATCGAGCGGCCACGGTCGGAAGCCGGTATGTCGAGTGCCTTGCGGTACCAGCCGATGCCCCAGCTGGGCAAGCGGCCAACGCCGCCATAAGGACCGGTTTCCAGGAAGGGCCCGGCAATGGCCCAGTCGTGTGGCAGGTCCACGCGCTTCCATGTGCCATCGTCGTAGCCGGGCTTCAGGTAGGCCACGTCCAGTTGCGGCTCCTGCGCCGGGCGCCGATGGCGTCGGGCCGGATCGCTGATAAAGGCGTTGCCGCTCGGGAGTATCCACGGCTTGAGCACCTGTTCCTGTGCTGCGGCCGCGAGCGCCGCAGCCTGCGGCACCGCATCGGCAGCCTTGCCGTCTTCACTTGCCTTCACCTCGGGTCGCACGTCGTAGCGCAGCGAAGCGGAGGTACCGGCTGGATCGCCCATCGTGAAGCGCCACCCGGCATTGATCGACAGGCGTTCTCGCGGAGCGGCGGCAGCAAGCAGCGCGACAGCCCAAAGCAACAGGGACGCCAGCGCCCTGCATTTCGTCAGACGTTTCATGTTTTCCCGTAGTTCGAAGTAAGCCGTCGCGCAAACAACCAACCACTAACACGAAACAGATAGCGCAACCATTTCAGTCTATATTTGGCGTCATGGAAATGTCAACAACTTGTTGGCGGGACTGTTGCGCACGATTGAAAGGCCTTGTTTGCGCTATTCATTTGGCGGAGCCTTCGATCAACATGGTGATTTTCTGGTGTACCGCAGCCGTGCCCCCGTTGACTGGCCACTGCCACTGCTTTGATACTTCAACGGCAACATACCAAAA
The DNA here is from genome assembly GCA_966077345.1 of uncultured Duganella sp. Classification (GTDB taxonomy): domain Bacteria; phylum Pseudomonadota; class Gammaproteobacteria; order Burkholderiales; family Burkholderiaceae_D; genus Rugamonas. Next base: position 56,782 of record CBHREK010000023.1, on the reverse strand, counting down.
AAAATCCCCAAGGAGACATCTTGAAAACTTTCCGGTTGAATGCCTGCGCGGCAGGTATGGCCTTGCTCGTCCTCTTTTCCGGCTGGTTCGCCGGCAATGCCCATGCGGCCGACTTCGGACTTACTGAAGACAGCAATTTCTACACCATCGACACCGGCGCCGGCCTGGTGTTCAAGATCCGCCGTACCGACAATGGCGTGAGCACGCAGTCCGCCGGCGACATCGCTTCGATGATTTACAACGGCGTGCAGTACCAGGACCAGTCGCGCGGCAGCCAGGTGAATTCCGGCTTTGATTTCCTGTACACCGGCGTTTCCGCAGTCAGCGTAAACGCCACCACGCTCGGCCCCGACTTCATCAAGGTGACGGTGCAGGCCGGCGACCTGACGCACTACTACATCGCCCGCCGCGGCTATCCGCACATCTACATGGGCACCTATTTCACCAGCGAGCCAAGCACGCTGGGGCTGACACGCTATATCCTGCGCGTGCCGATTGCCGCCTTGCCTAACGGGCCGGTGCCATCGGATATCCGCAACAATACGGGCGCCATTGAATCGGGCGATATTTTCGGACTGGCCAACGGCCAGACCCGCTCCAAGCATTACTCCAACATGCGCCTGAAGGACTGGTCGTACATCGGCGCCACCGGTCCCGGCGTCGGACTGTGGGTGGTGCGCGACAACAACGAGGGCAATAGCGGCGGCCCCTTCTACCGCAGCCTGCTGAACCAGGGCACCTCGACCACGCAGGAGATTACCTACATCGTCAACTATGGCGAGGCCCAGACCGAAGCGTTCCGGCCCGGCATCCTGAACACTTATTCGCTGGTGTTCAACAACGGCAGCGCACCGACGACTCCCGACACCTCCTTCTTCGCCAGCATGGGCATGACCGGCTTCGTCGGCCCCGAAGCGCGCGGCCGCGTGGCCGGCGTAGGCCTGCAGGGACGCGACACGCGCTATGAATACACGGTGGGCTTCTCCAATGCCACCGCCCAGTACTGGGCCAAGGCCGATGCGGCCACCGGCCACTTCGACAGCCCCGGGATGATTCCCGGCACCTACACCATGAAGGTCTACAAGAACGAACTGGTGGTCGATACGCGCAGCGTGACTGTGGCGGCGGGACAGACGGTTGCGCTGAACACCATCAATATCGCGGGCGATCCCAGCACCGCGACAGCGCTCTGGCGCATCGGCGACTGGGACGGCACGCCGGCGGAACTGCTGAACGGCGACAAGGTCACCACCATGCATCCATCCGACGTGCGCATGGCTTCCTGGACGCCGGGCGACTTTGTGGTGGGCAGTTCCAGCGCGGCCACCGGGTTCCCGGCTTATCAATGGAAGAGCGTAAACGGTACCATCACCATCCGCTTCAACCTCAAACAAAGCCAGCTCGTGCCGCTCACGCTGCGGGCCGGGATCACCGTCGCCTTCGCAGGCGGCCGGCCCAAGGCACAAGTGAACGGCTGGGTCTCGGCCAACCCGGCCGCCTCCAGCCAGCCTTCAACGCGTACGCTGACCGTAGGCACCTACCGCGGCAACAATACGCTGTACACCTTCAATATCCCGGCCAGCGAACTGGTGGTCGGCGAAAACGTGCTGACCCTCACCGCCATCAGCGGTTCCAGCGGCACGACTTACCTCAGCCCCGGCTACGCCTGGGATGCCGTCGACCTCATTCCTACGCCATGAACAAGATAAGACTACTCACCCTGTCGGCAGCGCTGGCCGCTGCCGCCGCATTGCCCGGCGCGGCATCGGCTACCGTGATGCGCACCTTGGCTGCGGCGCCCTCCTCGCTGCACACCGCTACCTTCAGCGCAAATCTCGCGCTGTCGAATGATTATGTGGAGGACGGCCTGCTGTTCCATTTCACCGGTTCGCCCAACAACAACCAGTGTGGCTATGCAGGCATCAACTGCTATGACCAGCCATCGGACCTCAGTCCCTGGTTTTCAGGGAATTACATGTCGACATCGGGGAACAATGCCTACATCAGCATCAGGCGGGCAGACGGCAGCGATTTCCGCAGCATCGCCTTTGCCGCAGCTTCCGGCTACCTGACCGTGAACGGCTACTGGAGCACATGGAACGACAATGTGCGCACCGGCGCCGGCAATTTCACGCAGGCTGGCGGCGCCCTGCTTGGGCTCTATGATGCGGCGGGGTTCGACGAAGTGCGCTACTACGCCTTTTCCGGCGCCAACCGCAGCAGCGGCTGGAGCAGCCCGGCCATCGATGCGGTGCGGGCCGACCTGCCGGAACCGGGAAGCGCGCTGCTGGCGGTTGCCGGCCTGCTGGGCATGGCCGGCGTGCGCCGCAAGCGCCGTTAGAGCACGTCGAGCGGGGTGGCGCGGGTCGGCGGAGAGAACGACTTGTCCAGCAGGGCCAGGTCTTCCTGGTCCAGCCGGAGCGTCATCGCAGTGGCGTTGGCGCGCACATGCGCCTCGCTGCTTGCTTTCGGGATCGGCATCACGCCTTCCTGGCGCAGCAGCCAGGCCAGCGCAATCTGTGCGGGCGTGGCCTGGTGGCGCACCGCGACCGCCTGCAGCGCCGGTTCGGCCAGCAAGCGTTCCTGTTCCTTGCGGTTCGACTCGAGCGGCGAATAGGCCATCAGGAGGATGCCGCGCTCCTGGCACCAGGGCAGCAGGTCCCACTCGATGCCGCGACGGCGCAGGTTGTACAGCACCTGGTTCGCTTCAATGGCCTCGCCGCCGGCCAAGGCGGTCGCCTTCTTCATGTCCGCCAGGTCGAAGTTGCTGACGCCGAACTCATGGATCTTGCCTGCCTGCTTCAGGGCGATCAACCCTTCCAGCGTTTCGGCGAAAGGCACGCTGCCTTGCCAGTGCAGCAGGTACAGGTCGATGTGATCGACCTTCATACGTTTGAGGCTCTTCTCGCAGGCCGCCACCACGCCTTTGCGCGAAGCGTTCTGCGGCAATACCTTGCTGACCAGGTAAGCCTCGCTGCGGCGGCCGGCAATCGCTTCGCCGACCACTTTCTCGGCGCCGCCGTCGGCATACATTTCCGCCGTGTCGATGACGGTCATGCCGAGGTCCAGTCCCAGTTGCAGGGCGCGCACCTCGGCAGCCTTGTCGGCTGCCCGCTCGCCCATATTCCAAGTGCCCTGCCCGATCCTCGACAGCGTCATGGCTACCTCCGGAAGTGTTGCGTCAAGCCTCGATGGCGCTGGCCGACTTCGCGGACCAGCGGTACAGCCCCACGACCACGGCGCCAGCAACGGCCAGCGCGATCAGCATGGTGGTTGCCTCGCTCATGCTGTTGGCAATTGCCAGCGGTTCGCCCTTGTTGGTCAGCACGATCAGGCCGGCCAGGGCGACGTTGAACAGCGATTCGCCAACAATGAAGCCGGACATCACCAGCACGCCCAGGCGGGAAGCTGCTTCGCCATGCTTCTTGTTGCGCATCGCCTTCTCGAAGAAGTAGCCGGCGATCGCGCCTACTACCACCGGCGAGGTGACAGCCGACGGCAGGTAGATTGCCAGGCCGACGCCGAGCGGCGCGCAGCTGTATTTACGGTTGCTGGATTTCTTCAGGATGAAGTCGAGTGCTACCAGGGCCAGGCCGATCAGGGCGCCATAGCCGATCAGGTCCCATTTCAGGTCGCCGCCGATCACGCCTTTGGCCAGCGTGGAAATCAGGGTTGCTTGCGGTGCGGCCAGGGGCTGGTCGGAAATGGCGTTGGCATTGGGCGCTCCGGCAAAGCCGTTCGCGTGGTTCAGCAGTTCCAGCACCGGCGGCACCACGCAGGAACCGGCGAACACGCCGATGATCAGGGCAACCTGCTGCTTCCATGGGGTTGCGCCGACCAGTTGGCCGGTCTTCAGGTCCTGCAGGTTGTCGTTACCGATCACGGCCACTGCCAGCACCACGGTGGTGACGAACAGGGCGAAAGCGATCAGGGCCTGGGCCGTGTCCGGGCCCATGATTTCGCGGCCCACCCAGCCCACCGAAGTGGCGGCGCCGAGGATGGACAGGATGGCCAGGCCGGATACCGGAGAATTGGAAGAACCGATCAGGCCTGCCATGTAGCCGCACACCGCAGCAGCCAGCATGCCGGCAATCAGGATGTAGCCAATGCCGATCACGATCAGCGGGGTCGAGATCGAGGACAGCGGGCCGCCCGACAGGAAGGACGACAGCAGCCAGCCTGCCGGCACCATCGACAGCAGGGTCACCAGGCCAACGATGAAGATCGGCAGGTCCTTGTCTTCGCGCGGCACGTCGCCGCCGCCGGCCTTGGCGCGGCGTGCCGACTCCATCGCCGATTTCAGGCCGCCGACGACCGGCTTGGCCAGGGTCGCCAGGGTCACGATCGCGGCCGCACCAATGGTGCCGGCGCCCATCATGCGCACCTGGCTGCTCCAGATACCCAGCGCGTGGTCGGCCAGCGAGACGCCCGGCGCGGCCGGATTGGCCATGGTCAGCAGCGGCACCAGGATGCCCCATGCAATCACCAGGCCGACCAGCATGGCCATGCCGACCGCGATACCCATCAGGTGGCCGGCGCCAACCAGGGCCAGCGAGCTCGATGCGCCAAGGCCGGTGGCGCCGTTGCCGAATTTGACGAAATGCGCCACTTCAGCGGCAACCAGCTTGGCCGCGCCGAGGAAAGCGAAGATGGCGGATGCCACGGAGCCCCAGATCACCGCCCACAGGCCGGCCTTGCCCTCTTGCGCGCCGGCGCGCGACTGGGTGCCAACCTTCAGTACTTCCGCTGCGGCTACGCCTTCCGGATATGGCAGGTCCGACTGCGACACCAGTGCACGGCGCAGCGGCATGGTATACATCACGCCCAGCACGCCGCCGATGGCGCAGGCGCCAAAGGTCGGCCAGAAAGGAATCTTTGCCCACCAGCCGATCATCAGCAGGCCTGGCAATACGAAGATCACCGATGCCAGCGTGCCCGCAGCCGAGGCGATGGTCTGCACGATATTGTTTTCCTGGATCGTCGCATCCTTGAATGCGCTGAGCAGGGCCATGGAAATCACGGCGGCAGGAATGGAAGTGGCGAAAGTCAGGCCGACTTTCAGGCCCAGGTACACCTGGGCGGCGGTGAAGACCAGCGTAATGAGGATGCCGAGGGCGATGCCGCGGGCACTGAATTCGAGCGGGTTATTCTGCGACTGGTTGCTCATCTGGGTAATCCGTTGTGTTGATAAGGATACAAAGTGGCCGGGATATTACGCCAGATTCGCGGCGCCGCCAAACAAATCAGTCGTCGTCGCCGGGATCGAGGTCCGGGAACAACACCGAGGTAAATCCGAACTTGGAGAAGTCGCGGATCCGTGCTGGATACAGGATCCCCAGCAAATGGTCCACCTCGTGCTGCACCACACGGGCGTGGAATCCGTCGGCGTCGCGCACAATGCGTTCGCCGAACTGGTCGTAGCCCTCGTAATGCAGGCGCGTATAGCGCGGCACGCTGCCGCGCAGGCCAGGCACCGACAGGCAGCCCTCGAAGCCCTCTTCCATCTCGTCCCCGATCGGCGTCAGCACCGGGTTGATCAGTACCGTTTCCGGCACCTGCGGCGCGTCGGGATAGCGGGCGTTGGATTTGAAGCCGTAGATCACCAGCTGCAGGTTGACCCCGATCTGCGGCGCGGCCAGGCCGGCGCCGTTCGCCGCATGCATGGTGTCGAACATGTCGACGATCAGCGCATGCAGCTCTTTCGTATTGAACTCGCGCACCGGCTCGGCCACGCGCAACAGCCGCGGATCGCCCATTTTCAGGATTTCACGCACGGCCATGCTTAGCCTCCCAGCAGCGCGAGCAAGCCCGCTTCGTCAAGAATCGTCACGCCCAGTTCTTCGGCCTTGGCCAGTTTGCTGCCTGCTTCCGCGCCGGCGACGACATAGGAAGTCTTCTTCGACACGGAGCCGGACACTTTGCCGCCCGCCGCCTCGATCATTGCTTGCGCCTGGTCGCGGCTCATGTTCGGCAAGGTGCCGGTCAGGACGAAGGTCTTGCCCGTCATGGCGCCTTCCGCTTCGGCCACTTCCGGCAATTGCCCCAGCAGCGCTTCGCGCAGCTCGTGCAGCGCCACCAGGGCGTCGCGGTTGGCCTGTTCGCGCAGCCAGGCCTCAAGGCCCTGCTCCACCGTGGCCGGCAAGCCGAATACGTTGTACACCGTCAGGTGCGACAGTGCTTCCAGCGTCATGCCCTGCTCCACCAGTTGGCGTGCGCGCGGTTCGGTCAATTTGGGGATGCCGATGGCGGCCAGCAGTGCAACAGTATCGAGCTTCTCGCGCAGCGCGGCTTTCGGCGCGTGCTCGCCTTTCGGCGCGACGCCAGCGGCCAGCAAGGCGTCCAGTGCTTCCTGGTTGCGTTCTTCGGCGAAGAAGTCGGCAATCGATTCGGCCACCGTGCCGCCGATATCGGGCAGCACGCGCAGCAGCGCCACCGGCGCCTTGCGGATTAGTTCCAGCTTGCCAAGCCATTCGGCAAGGGTCTTGCCGGTCGATTCGCCCACATGGCGGATGCCCAGGGCGAACAGCAGGCGCTCCAGCGGCGGGTTCTTGCTGGCGGCGATGGCGTCGAGCAGGTTCTCGGCCCACTTGGTCGGCACTTTGCCTTGTGCGGCGGTTTCCGGCGTAGTGCCGTCACGCTCGTCGGCCAGGCGCTTCATTTTCAGCAGGTCGTCCAGCGTCAGGCGGTACAGGTCCGCCACGCCATGCACCAGGTTGCATTCGACCAGGTTGTCGATGTAGCGGTCGCCCAGGCCTTCGATATCCATCATGCGGCGGCCGCAGAAATGGCGGATCGCCTCCTTGCGCTGGGCGGAGCAGAACAGGCCGCCCGAGCAGCGCGCCACGGCTTCATCGGCCTCGCGCACCACGTGCGAGCCGCACACCGGGCATTCCGTCGGCAACGCCCACATCAGCGGCTCCGGCGCCGGACGCTTGTCCAGCACCACGGACAGCACTTCAGGAATCACGTCGCCCGCACGGCGCACGATCACGGTATCGCCAACGCGCACGTCCTTGCGGCGTACTTCGTCCTCGTTATGCAGGGTCGCGTTGGTCACCGTCACGCCGCCGACGAAGACCGGCGCCAGGCGCGCCACCGGCGTAATCGCGCCGGTACGGCCAACCTGCACCTCGATTGCCTGCACCGTGGTCAGCGCCTCTTCGGCCGGGAATTTGTGCGCGAGCGCGAAACGCGGCGCGCGCGAAACGAAGCCCAGCGCACGCTGGTCCTCAAAACGGTTGGTCTTGTAGACCACGCCGTCGATCTCGTACGGCAGCGACGGGCGGGCCTTGCCGATCCGTTCGTAATAGCCCAGCAGGCCCTCCTTGCCGCGCACCACGTCGCGTTCGGCGCATACCGGCAGGCCCAATTCGGCGTACCAGTCCAGCAGCGCACTATGCGTCGCCGGCATTTCAGCGCCGGTCAGTTCGCCGATGCCGTAGGCGTAGAAACTCAGCTTGCGCTGGGCGGTGATGCGCGAATCGAGCTGGCGCAGCGCGCCGGCGGCGGCGTTGCGTGGATTGACGAATTCTTTCTGGCCCAGTTCACGCTGGCGCGCGTTCAGCGCCGCGAAGTCGGCTTTGAACATCAGCACTTCGCCGCGCACTTCCAGCACCGGCGGCGGCGCATCGGTTTTCAGGCGCAGCGGAATGCCTTTGATGGTGCGGATATTCGCGGTGACGTCCTCGCCGGTATAGCCGTCGCCGCGCGTTGCCGCCTGCACGAAGACGCCGTCTTCATAACGCAGGTTGATCGCCAGGCCGTCGAATTTTGCCTCCGTCGCATATTCGACCAGTTGCACAGCATCGAGCCCTTCGTGCACGCGGCGGTCGAAGTTCTCGATGTCTTCATCGTTGAAGCCGTTATTCAGCGACAGCATCGGCACCGCGTGCGTCACGGCGGCGAATTCCGCCAGCGGCGGCGCGCCGACGCGCAGGGTCGGCGAATCGGGCGCCTGAAGTTCCGGGTGCGCCGTTTCGATGGACTGCAGCTCCACGAACAGTTTGTCGTATTCGGCGTCCGGGATGGTTGGCGCATCCAGGACGTGGTAGGCGTGCAGGTGCCGGTTCAGCTCCGCGGTCAGCCAGGCTGCGCGTTCGGCGGGTGTTGCGTGTTGGGTGTTGCTCATGTTTCTGCTTAGCTGAACAGGCGCAGCGCGCGGGTGGAGCCGGCCGGGATATCCGAAGCGGCCATGTCGTCGTAGAACTCCTTCACCTGGCCGGCGATGCTGGCCAGGGTTTCGTCGGCCAGCGGCTGGTTGGCGTCGTCGACAATTGTCGCATCCAGGCGCGCCATCAGGTTCTTGGCGCAGCCGATCATCGAGCCGAAGCCGTCGCGTGCCGGGGCGACGCAAGGTACGTCCAGCAACAGCGTCAGGCGCGACGTGGTTTCCTCGGCCAGCGTCACGTTGGTCGACAGCGAGAACAGGTAGCCGCCTTCGCCGTCCGGCATGGCATAGCGGCCGTCAGGACGGACGTCGAAGCCCAGCTTTTCCAGTGCGCCCAGCAGGGTCGCGATATTCCACGGCGCGCCATTGGAAGCCAGGTTCACGCCCAGTTGCGCGTCATGGTTGGCGACGAAGCGGTGCAGGTTTTTCGCGTCCTGCATGACTTCGATCATGTCCGGGATCTGCGGCTCGGCGCCGATTTCGTCGGATACGCTGCGCAGGCGGGTCACCAGCTCGGAGTATTCCAGTTCGTTCAATGCGGTGCTGCGGCTGGCCAATTGCACGCCGCCTTGCAGCTTGGTGTACACCACGCCGTGGCGCACCGGCTCCCAGTCGCCGCTCACGGCCAGGCCGATGAAGTGGATCGGCTTGTTGCCGACAAAGCGCAGCTTCTGCAGCGCAGGCAGCAGCTTCTCGCCGCGGGCAGGCGCTTCCAGTTCCAGCGGCAGCAGGCAATCGATCAGCGGGTCCACCAGGCAGGTGGCCAGTTCCTCGGCAGGCACGCCGGCATCGGCGCTGCGCACCGGCGCCGCCGGCTCGTCGCTGTCCGGCGCAATGCTTGGCGCGGCGACATCGCCGACATGGCCGCCAACGTGCTCCGGCACGCCATAGGCGCCGGAGCCGGCGTCCGGCATCGGCAGGTCATCGAGGTGGAAACGCGGTTCGGCGCGCACGCCGTCATCGGACCGCATCAGGACATCGTCATGCTGGCCGTCAAAGGCGCGCTCGACGCGCTTTTTCAGCTTGTACTCCTGCCACTTGTTGTAGCTAATGACGCCAACGACGAACACGCCGCCGGCGGCAATCAAACTCATTTGGAAATCTGTAATCATGCGGCTTGAGCCTCTGTAGCAAATGATGCGGCGGATTCCATGTCCACCGCCACGATGCGCGACACGCCTTGTTCCTGCATCGTCACACCGATCAGTTGATTGGCCATCTCCATCGCAATCTTGTTGTGCGAGATGAAGAGGAATTGGGTCTGGTCGGACATGCGCTTGACCATGCGGCAGAAGCGCTCGGTATTGGCATCGTCCAGTGGCGCGTCCACCTCGTCCAGGAGGCAGAATGGCGCCGGATTCAAACGGAACATCGAGAACACCAGGGCCGTTGCGGTCAGCGCTTTTTCGCCGCCGGACAGCAGGTGGATGGTGGCGTTCTTCTTGCCGGGCGGCTGCGCCATGACCTGCACGCCGGAATCGAGGATCTCCTCGCCGGTCATGATCAGTTTCGCCTGGCCGCCGCCGAACAGGATCGGGAACAGCTCGGAGAAACTCTGGTTCACGCGGTCGAAAGTGTCCTGCAGCAGGTCGCGGGTTTCCTTGTCGATCTTGGTGATCGCATCTTCCAGGGTCGCGATCGCTTCGGTCAGGTCGCGGTTCTGCGAGTCGAGGAAGTTCTTGCGCTCCGACGCGGTGGCCAGTTCGTCCAGCGCTGCCAGGTTGACCGCGCCCAGCGCGGTGATGGCATTGGTCAGGCGCGTCACCTCGCCCTGCAGGTAGGACGCCTTCATGTCCGGGTGCAGTTTTTCGGCAAGCGCGGCTTCGTCGGCCTGCACTTCCGCCAGTTGCTGCGCGAACTGCTCCTGGTTCAGTCGCGCGGCCTGTTCCTTCAACTGCATTTCGGTGATTTTGTCGCGCTGCGGCTGCAGGCTGCGCTCGGACTGCATGCGCGAGTCTTCGAACTGGCGCAGCTGCTGCGTGATCTGGTCCAGCTCATGGCGGGCGTCCGCCAGCGCGCGTTCCTGCTGCGTGCGGCGGTCCAGCAAGTCCTGCAGGCCTTCATTGGCGGTGCCCGCCTCCAGCCCTTCCAGTTCCAGCTTGCCGGCCTGCAGGCTCTCGGTCACCTGCGCCACTTGCGCGGTGGCGGTGGCGATGCTGCGGCGCAGTTCATCGATACGGTTGCGGCCCGATTTCTCGGCAAATTCGGCTTCCTGCGCCTTGCGTTCCAGTTCGCGCAAGGCTTCGCGGGCATCGGTCAGACGCTGCTCCTTCTGCATGAAGGCGGTCTGGCCGTCTTCGTGCTCGCCCTGCAGGTTGCCCAGTTCCATGTCGAGCTGCTCGAACTTCTCTTCGGATTCGAGCTTGACCTGCATCTGTTCTTCTTCCTGCGCGGCGATTTCGGCCAGGTCAGCCTCGATCTGGTTGCTGCGCTGGTTGAAGCGGGCCTCGATTTCGGACAGCTTGACCACTTCCAGCTGCAGCGTATGCACGCTGGCGGTCAGGCTTTGCACCTTGGCGCGCAGCTCGGTCATCAGGCGGCCGTGATTGCCGAGTGCCGCGTCGGCGCGCACCGCGCGGCTGCGGGCTTCCTCAGCCAGCATCGATTGCGCGCGCAGCTGCTTGGTGATGTTGTCGATCTCGTGCTGGCGGCCCAGCATGCCGGCCTGCTCGTCGTCCGCCGCATAGAAGCGCACGGAAGATTGGGTAATGATGTGGCCCTGCTTCGTGACGAAGCAGCCGCCTGCCGGCAGCGTGCCCCGCGCGGCAAAAGCGCTGGCGTTGTCGTCGGCCAGGAACACGTTGTGCAGCCAGTCCTGCAGCACGCCGCGCAAGCCCGGGTCGTTCAGCTTCAGCAGGTCGAGGAACGGGCGCAGGTTCGCGTCGCCGGATGCGGCAGGCGCGGCGGCGGCAACCGCAGGTGCAAACAGCGCCAGCTTGGCCGGCGGCGCATCGTTGAAGAAGTGCTTGGCCCACTCGATATTCGATACCTGCAGCGCCGAGGTACGTTCACGCAGCACTGCTTCCAGCGCGGTCTCCCAACCCTGCTCGATGTCCAGCTTCTGCCACAGGCGCGGCAGCTCGTTCAGTTCATGCTTTTGCAGCCATGGGGTGATCTTGCCTTCGGTCTGGACGCGCTCCTGCAGCTGGCGCAGCGCGTTCAGACGCGCTTCCAGCTGATGGGTCGCGGCGGATTCGGACTGCACCGCCGCCTGCGCTGCCTGGCGCTCTTCTTCAAGCTTGGGCTGCTGCTCCAGCGCTTCCTCAAGCATCATGTTCTGCTCTTCCAGCGACTGCTGCTTTTCTTCCAGCTGCATCTTCAGGTTTGACAGGTGCGACGAATCCGGCATCGCCAGCCCGCCCTTCTCCTGCTGCAGACGCTCCTTGCGCGTCGCCAGACCAGCCAGGATATTGGAAGCATTGCGCTGGTGCGCCGATTCCAGTTCCAGCTGCTGCTGCGCCTGCATGATGCGGGCGCGCGATTCGGTGCTCCTGGTCTGCGCCTCGCGCCACTCCTGCTCCAGCACCGGCAGCAATTCACCCTTCTGTTCGGCCAGCATGCGCGCCTCTTCCACGCGCGCCGACAGCTCCTCCAGGTTGATTTCCGCTTCGGCGACCTGGCCGCCGTATTCCTCCGCCTGCTGCGACCATTGGTCCCGCTGCGCGGTCAGCGTGGCAAGCTGCTGCTGCAAACGGGTGCGCGACTCGATCACGAACTTGATCTGCGCCTCAAGGCTGCCGATTTCGGCATTGGTCTGGTACAGGTGGCCCTGCGCCTGGTGCAGGCGGTCGCCGACGGCGAAGTGCGCCTGGCGCATCTGCTCCAGCGTCAACTCCACATTGCGCAGCTTCGCGGTCTGTTCTTCCAGGTCATTCTGCGCCTGCTCCATCTCGCGGAAGTAGCGCGCCTGCTCGGCCTGCGCTTCGTTCTTGCGCAGCAGCCAAAGCAGCTTCTGTTTTTCTTCCTGGTCGGACTGCAGCTGGTGGAACTTGGTCGCCACCGCAGCCTGGCCCTCCAGCTTTTCCAGATTGTTATTCAGTTCGCGCAGGATGTCTTCCACGCGCAGCAGGTTTTCCCGCGTGTCATGCAGGCGGTTTTCCGTTTCGCGGCGGCGTTCCTTGTACTTCGATACACCGGCCGCCTCTTCCAGGAACACGCGCAGTTCTTCCGGGCGCGACTCGATGATGCGCGAGATCATGCCCTGGCCGATAATCGCGTAAGCGCGCGGCCCCAGGCCGGTGCCGAGGAAGATGTCGGTGATGTCGCGCCGGCGCACCGGCTGGCCGTTGATGTAGTAGGTGGACGTGCCGTCGCGCGTCAGCGTGCGCTTGACCGCGATCTCTGCGTACTGGCCCCATTGGCCGGACGCCTTGCCCTCGTTGTTGTCGAACACCAGCTCCACGGATGCGCGGCCGGCTGGCTTGCGATGGGTGGAACCGTTGAAAATCACGTCCTGCATCGACTCGCCGCGCAGCTCCGAGGCTTTCGATTCACCCAGCACCCAGCGCACAGCGTCGATAATATTGGACTTGCCGCAACCGTTTGGACCAACCACGCCGACCAGCTGGCCGGGCACATGGAAATTGGTGGGATCGACGAACGACTTAAATCCCGACAATTTAATGGAAGATAGACGCACGTTTTATCTGTACTTCGCCCGCTGGGACGTGTTAAAAAAGTGGCTAATCATACCATTTTCCCTGTATAGCAAGAATAAAATGAAGACCAGAACCGCCATCCTGTTTGTATGCATGGGTAACATTTGTCGCTCCCCGACCGCAGAGGGTGTATTCCGGGCGCGCGCCCAGGCCGCCGGACTCGATTTTCACATCGATTCGGCAGGTACCCACGCATACCATATTGGCAACCCGCCCGACCCGCGCTCGACCAGCCATGCGGCCGCCCGCGGCTATGACCTGAGCACCCAGCGCGCCCGCAAGGTGGCCGCGGAAGACTTTGAGCGCTTCGACTACGTGCTGGCCATGGACCGCGACAACCTGGAGATGCTGCAGCGCACCTGCCCGGCACAATTCAGGCACAAGGTCAGGCTGTTCATGGAGTTTGCCTCGCACTCCGGCTCGGACGTGGTGCCCGATCCGTATTACGGCGGCGCCAATGGCTTTGATACGGTGCTGGATTACATCGAGGACGCATCGGACGGCCTGCTGGCCGTCCTGCGCAAAACTTAGGCGGAAGTGCCGTTGGCCGGCAAATCGTGGTGATCGTCGTTGACGGCGGCGACACCGCCCATTGCCACCGACAGCGCAGCAGCCACCACGCCTTCGGTGCGGATCAGGCGCACGGTGCCCTTGCGGAACTGTTCCGCCATGGCCTCGCCGGTGATCGAGAACGCTTCCTGGCGTCCGGTGGTGGAGAAGATGTACAAGGTCTTGAGTGGGCTGATCCAGGCCAGCTTGACCTTGCGCTGGCTGCCGTCCGCCTGGTCGAATTCGAGCCACATGCCACGCGCCAGGCTATCCACCTCGATCGCAGCATCATCGTCCGGCGGCGGCGCCTCCTCGGCCTTCACTTCCGCTACAGCCTGCAGCTGCATGCGGCGCTCGGCATCCTTTTTCGCCACTTCCATCGCCAGTTCGACCTGGCGTTCCGGCGACATTTCGATCGGCGCGCGCACGATCGAGGCGTGGCACTCCGCCAGTTCAGCGAAGAATTGCAGCCGGTCGGCATCCTGCCACTTGATCACGTCCAGCCACTTGTTCAGCGTGGACAGCAAAGTAGGCAGCTTGCCAATCAGCTTCCTGCGCTCGTCCTGGGTGATCTTCGGACGCACGCTCCAGATCAGGTCATCCATGGTCTGGGTGGCGTTGTTCACGGCACCAGGCTTTTCCGCATCGACGCTGTAAGCGATGGTCAGCACCGACACCCACTTGTTCTCGAGGAAGGCTTCGACAATTGCCACCACCTCGCCGGTGCCGATGCGCAGCGCCACGGCATCCTTGGCCGACTTGGCCGCCACCGACATCTTTTCCTGCTTCAGCGCCTGGGCAATCGGTTCCGCCATGGCCGCTGCCGCTGCCGCCTCTTCCGCCTTGATGGAAGCTTCGAGCTCGTTGACCGCCTCGGTAAAGACGGTCATCTCTTCTTCGTGGTCCTCGCTGACCTTCTCCACGCTGCGCTGCATGGCTTTGTACAGCGGATCGTCCGGGTCCTTGCGGTTCTCCCAGCCCATGCGCGACAGCAGGTCGATCATGCGGCGCGCCGGATGCGCTTCCTGGAAGAAGAAATTCTTGTCGACCAGCGCAGCCTTCAGCACCGGGATCTGCAGGAAGCGGATCAGGTTGCGGATCTCGGGCGAAATGCTCTCGTCGCGGAACACGCTCTCGAACACTGCCGACAGCAGGTCGATCGTGCCTTCGTCGGCGCGGGTCAGGCTGCCAGCCGGCGCCTGCTCCTTGATCTGCGGCAGCAGGAAGACATTGCCCATCGAGCCGCCGCCCACCGCAAATCCGGGCGCCGGGATGGCGCCGCCGCCGGCCTGCACGGCCCCCGCCGCGAAGCCTGGCGCAAGGCCAATCGGCATGCCTGGCGCCGCTATGGCGCCGCCCTCGGCGCCGGCAAACACGGTACCCGAAGGCACGCCACGCTGCAATTGCGCCAGGAAATTCATCAAAGGTTCTTTGGAGCTCAGCAGCGACGCACGCTGGGCCGCTTCATTATTGGCGCCGCCGTGGAAGCCCTGTGCCGGCCCTTGCGTCCAGCCGCCTGCAGGCACAGCCACGCCACCCGGCACGCCCGGCACTGCAACCCCGCTCAACATGCCGCCCGGTACGCCAGCCCCTGGTACGGCGCCACCGCTGGCAAGCGGCATGCCAGCCAGCGCAGCACCGGCGCCCATCGGTACGCCTGGCGCAGCGGCAACACCACCCTGCACCGCCATGCCCGGCACGCCGGCGCCAATGCCGGAAATGATTGGCAGTCCGCCGCCGGCTACCACGCCGCCGGCAGGAATGACCATGCCGCCCACAGCCGGAGCTCCCGCGACGCCGGCCATCAAAGGCCCGGCAGGTCCAGCAACCGCTCCAGGCATCATGCCCGCCCCAGCCGGCATCGCCATCCCTGGTGCAATACCGCCCGCAAAACCGGGCGCAGGCATTGCTTGCGCAGGCGCGGCAATCGGCGCTGCGCCCGCATGCGCAGCCGGCGCAGCCGAATCGGCAGTATGCGCCGGCGTGCCATACAGGCCCGGCGTGACACTCATGGTAGGCAGCGACAGGTCAAGGTCGCCCAATTGTTCAAAGCCGGTCGGCGTTGCCGCACCACCTGGCGTATCGCTCGCGCCGGAGAAGAACTGGCGCAATTGTTCCGCCAGTGCGGCCTGCTGGTTCTTCTTGCGGGACGGGGCTTGCGACGCATCGTGCGAATCGGCACGGCGCGTCTTGTGTTTTTCCACGGAGCCTGGACCGACGCCCTTGCGTTCCAGGGCAGTGCTCAATTCTTCGAGCATCGGGCCGAAATCGAAGAACTCCTCCGGACGAAGGAAGGACTTGATCAGCTCGTTCGCCTCGTCATCCTTGATGAAATCGATCCAGGCTTGCTGGAAAGCCCCCAGGAAGACTTCCGGACGGAAGGGATTCTGGTTGATGCGCAGGATATCGCGGTCGAGCAGGAACGCCAGCCGCACATTCAGCGTGGCCAGGCCATCGGAATATTTGACTTCGAAAGCCTTGCTGAAGCTGCCGAGGGTCACCTTGGTGTCCATTTCCTCCATGGACACCAGCGAAAGGGACTCGGCCATCTTGCGCACCGGCGCCTTCTGGCCAGGCGCCAACTGTGCAATTTCAAGGCGCAGGTCGTCTTCCAGTTGCTTGGCAAAGATGCCGAGGAAGGCGTAATGGTCGCTGTGCAGGCGATTGCCGGCACGCAGGCGCGCCTGCAGCGCCTTGACGTCGACTGCCTCGTCGGCATCTACCAGGCTGCCGGCCCATTTGGTACACAGTTCGTTGAACTGATCGCTGACGTGCTTGTTGACCAGGCTAATCAGATTTTCCAGCAAGGCATGCCGCGGCGTGACCGCTTTTTTGGGCGCCGAAGATGTTGGATTTTCTGGGAGCATGGTCTGGCCTGACTTTGGTGGTTATTCACATTGTCGCAGATTCTTTCCACATGGCAATAGGCAAACGAAAAGAATCTGCAAATATTTACGGCAATGTGGTCAAACAGTTGAGTTTGCACCAAAATGGTGCAAGGCCAAATCCTACACGCCGGTCAGTTGTATTCCGATTCACCTTTACTATTGCACAAAGCATGATGAAGTTCCGATCCTTCAGAAAGGAACTGTCATGAAATCCAGGCAAAAATCCAGCAAGCAAAGTTCGAGTTCGGGCACGCGTCAAAGCGCCGACCAGGGCTCCCGCTCGGGCGCCCAGCCAGCTAGCCAGCAGTCCGATACCGGCCGCCAGAGCAAGACGGACAAGAAGACGCCGGCCAGCCGTAGCGGCAATCGCTAAATGACCGGCCGTGCATGAGGGGCCTGGGAGCACGCTTCCAGGCCCTTGTCGTTTCAGATATTCGTGACGCGCTTGCCCTTGGGCGGCTTGAAGTCGGCGACCTCGTTAACCAGGCCTACTTTGGCCGCCTCCTGGGCGGTCAGGTGCAGGTCGGAATAGGCGTGGATATTCCAGTGCTCGTCGCTCAATTGGACGTGTTTGCGCAAGATCGACTCGGTGCGGGCATCGTCGGCCTGCAAGCCTTCGACGATAATGCGCAGCGCATCGGGCCGCGCCCCATGGGGCGCGCTGGCATGCGATTTGTGCACCATGAACCGCGCCGTTTCGCTGGCATAGCGCTCGTCCCCGGACAGGAACAGGATCACGGCAATCGAGGCTACCGCCCCGCCGTTATAGGTAACGATCTTGATTGGCAGGTTGCGCAGGTAATTGTGCAGGCATAGGCCGTCGCTGACATAGCCGCCGTTGGACTGGATCAGGATGTGGGCGGTTTCGATGCCGTCCTCGGTCATGTCCGCCACCGCGTCGAAAACACGGTGCACCATATCGCTGTTCACGTCGCCGGACAGGGTGAACCAGGCCTCCGTATCGCGTTTTTGCTTTTCTTCGCTCATGGTCGCTCCACTCTGTAAATGGATGTCCGGTCATTCTAGCGCAGACCGTGAAGCGGGCGTGCCCCACTCAGTCATTGGCCAGGACATCGTCCAGGCATCGCGCCACCAACAATCTTGCCGACCAGCGCGACAACTCAGGATCAGCTACCGCCTTGACACGTTCCTGTATATGAGCCGGCAATGGCCCGAAGCGTTGCTTCAGCAACTCAAGCAACATTTGCCTTCGCCCCAAGAGTTGACCTTACTCTAGCCCTTGCTCCAGCCCCCGCTCCAACCCTAGTGCCTCGCCACGTTCGACTGCAAGTCTAAGAATACGCCCTTGCGGCCATCCGGCGAGGTACGCATGCCTCGTCAATTCCAGCTTGCTCGCAAGGCGTGCGTCGGGATTGCGCCGAGTTCGCATGGTCGCAAAATGCGGGTTACCTTACGCAATTCCTGGTCGCGGCACTCCGGATCCCAGCCGATTGCCACCTCCAGCCAGGAGCAGAAGATGGCAAGAAATTCCCTGTGATAACGCTCGATCGCGCTTTTCCAAGGGTTGTCATAGTCATCATTTGGAGTTTTCATGACCGTTAGATCGACGTCCCAACGGGATGTTCCCCTTGGCCGCAAGATTGACTTTATTGCCCTCCTGTCATATAGTCGCAAGTCTTGATCGGGAGAGACCAGCTGCCGCTGGCGCCGAAGGGGCATTACCCAGAAACTCTCAGGCAAAAGGACCGAACAAGGGCCCCATGGGCTAAAACTCTGGAGAGCGGCCCGCCATGGCGCAGGGCCCACCGAAGGGGCGTGCGGGATTACCTTCCCGTTATCTCTCAGGTACCAAGGACAGAGGGGTAGGCGTATTCATGTTTACGTTTATTAACCCCTATTCTCTGCCCCGAGGTATCAATGACGCTCAAAGCAACCCCACTCAACAACGCTCATCGTGCCCTCGGCGCCCGTATGGTCGACTTCGGCGGCTGGGACATGCCGGTCAACTACGGCTCCCAGATCGAAGAACACCATGCCGTCCGGACCGACGTCGGCATGTTCGACGTGGCCCACATGTGCGTGGTTGACATCAAGGGTGCCAACGTACGTTCCTTCCTGCGCGGCCTGGTCGCCAACAACGTCGACAAGCTGCAGGTATCGGGCAAGGCCCTGTACTCCTGCATGCTGACCCCGGAAGGCACCGTCATCGACGACCTGATCATCTACTTCATCAACGAAGAGTGGTTCCGCCTGGTGGTCAACGCCGGCACCGCGGAAAAAGACGTCGCGTGGATGAACAAGCAGAACGAAGCCACCAACGCCGGCCTGACCATCACCCAGCGCCGCGACGGCGCCAACGCCATGGCCCTGATCGCCGTGCAAGGCCCGAACGCCCGCGCCAAGGTGTGGGAAGTAATCCCTCAAGCCAAGGAAGCCACCGCTGAAATGAAGCCATTCAACGTGGCCCTGGTGCCAGGCACCGCCTTCGGCGAAGCCATGGTAGCCCGCACCGGCTACACCGGTGAAGACGGCTTCGAAATCGGCGTCGCCGCGGAACAAGCTGAAAACCTGTGGAATGCCCTGAACGCGGCAGGCGTGAAGCCGGCCGGCCTGGGCGCGCGCGACACCCTGCGCCTGGAAGCCGGCATGAACCTGTACGGCCAGGACATGGACGAAACCGTGAACCCGCTGGACGCCGGCCTGGCATGGACCATCGACCTGGTCTCCGAGCGCGACTTCATCGGCAAAGCGGCACTGCAAGCCAAGGGCCAGAACGCACAATTCGTCGGCCTGATCCTGCGTGAAAAAGGCGGCGTGCTGCGCGCCCACCAGAAAGTCATCGCCGCTTCCGGCGAAACCGGCGAAATCACCTCCGGCACCTTCTCCCCAACCATGCAGCAGGCGATCGCGCTGGCGCGCGTGCCGATGGGCGTGAACGTGGGCGACACCGTGCACGTGGAAATCCGCGACAAGAAGCTGGCTGCCACCGTCGTGAAGCTGCCTTTCGTCCGTAACGGTAAAATCCTGGTTGCTTGAGCCAGAATTCAGCAGAAACAAACAATAACCTTAGCCTTGGAGCCAACATGAGCAACATTCCAGCAGACCTGAAGTACACCGAGTCCCACGAGTGGGTACGCGCTGAAGCGGACGGCACCGTGACCGTCGGCATCACCGAATTCGCGCAAGACGCCCTGGGCGACATCGTGTTCGTCGAGCTGCCAAAAGTCGGCGCATCGTTCACCGCCGGCGACGACGCCGCCGTGGTGGAATCGGTGAAAGCCGCTTCCGACATCTACGCGCCAGTTTCGGGCGAAGTGGTTGCCGTGAACGACGCCGTGGTCGGCGCGCCTGAATCGATCAACGCCGACGCTTACGCGAACTGGCTGTTCAAGATCAAGCCAAGCGATGCCAACGCCATCAACGGCCTGCTGGACGCCGCTGCTTACGGCAACGTAGCGCACTAATTACCGCATTACCGGGCCCGCTGCGTGCGGGCCTTTTTCACATTCTGGCCAAGAGATTTCCCACCATGACCCGCACCAGCCTGACCCAACTTGAAGCCCGCGATGCCTTCATCGCCCGCCACATCGGCCCGGAAGCCGCAGAACAGCAGCAAATGCTGGACGTGCTCGGCTACGCAACCCGCGCCGCCCTGATCGATGCCATCGTCCCGCCGGGCATCCGCAACAAGAGCGCCCTGCCCCTGGGCCAGTTCTTCCAGCCGCTGCCTGAAAACGAGGCGCTGGCCAAGCTGAAAGGCATCGCTTCCAAGAACAAGGTGCTGAAATCCCTGATCGGCCAGGGCTACTACAACGCCCACACCCCGGGCGTGATCCTGCGTAACATCTTCGAAAACCCAGCCTGGTACACCGCGTACACCCCGTACCAGCCAGAGATCTCCCAGGGCCGCCTGGAAGCGATCCTGAACTTCCAGCAGGTGCTGATCGACCTGACCGGCATGGCCATCGCCAACTCGTCCATGCTGGACGAAGGCACCGCCGCTGCCGAAGCCATGACCCTGATCCAGCGCGTCGGCAAGTCCAAGTCGAACACCTTCTACGTCGCCAACGACGTGCTGCCGCAGACCCTTGAAGTGGTGCAGACCCGCGCCGAGCCGCTGGGCATCACCGTCAAGACCTTCGACCCGTCCGAACTGGCCGGCGTGACCGACGCCTTCGGCGTGCTGCTGCAATACCCTGGCGTGAACGGCGTTGTGCGCGACTACCGCGCCGCCGTTGAAACCGTGAAGTCCAGCGGCGCCATGGTGATCGTAGCTGCCGACCTGCTGGCCCTGACCATGCTGACCCCTCCAGGCGAATGGGGTGCCGACGTTGTGGTCGGCAACTCGCAGCGCTTCGGCGTACCGCTGGGCTTCGGCGGCCCGCACGCCGGCTACATGGCCACCCGCGACGAATACAAGCGCTCCATGCCGGGCCGCCTGGTTGGCGTGACCGTCGACCAGAACGGCAACAAGGCTTACCGCCTGGCCCTGCAGACCCGCGAACAGCACATCCGCCGCGAAAAGGCGACCTCCAACATCTGTACCGCACAGGTGCTGCTGGCCGTGATGGCTTCGATGTACGCCGTCTACCACGGCCCGAAAGGCCTGAAGCAGATCGCCGAGCGCACCCACCGCTACACCGGCATCCTGGCCGCCAACCTGAAGTCCCTGGGCTACTCGGTCAACGACACCTTCTTCGACACCCTGACCGTCGCCACCGACAAGGCCAACGAACTGCACGCAGCCGCTGTTGCCGCCGGCATCAACCTGCGCAAGATCGACGCCAAGCACGTTGGCGTGTCGCTGGACGAAACCTGCGACCGCGACACCCTGGCAGCACTGTGGAACGTGTTCAGCGGCGGCAAGGCTGCTCCGGACTTCGACGCAGTTGAAGCCTCGGTCGGCGCCAGCTTCCCTGAAGCACTGATGCGTACTTCGGCATACCTGGAGCACCCAACCTTCAACCGCTACCACAGCGAAACCGAAATGCTGCGCTACTTGCGCTCCCTGGCCGACAAGGACCTGGCGCTGGACCGCACCATGATCCCGCTGGGCTCCTGCACCATGAAGCTGAACGCCACCAGCGAAATGATCCCGGTGACCTGGCCCGAGTTCTCGTCGATCCACCCGTTCGCACCGAACGACCAGACCGTCGGCTACCGCGAAATGATCGCCCAGCTGGAGGAAATGCTGTGCGCCGTGACCGGCTACGCCGCTGTCTCGCTGCAGCCTAACGCCGGCTCGCAGGGCGAATACGCCGGCCTGCTGGTGATCAAGAAGTACCACGAATCGCGCGGCGAAGGCCACCGCAACATCTGCCTGATTCCATCGTCGGCACACGGCACCAACCCTGCTTCCGCCGCCATGGTGGGCATGCAGGTTGTGGTTACCGCCTGCGACGACAAGGGCAACGTTGACCTGGTGGACCTGAAAGCCAAGGCCGAACAGCACTCCAAGAACCTGGCATGCGTGATGGTGACCTACCCATCCACCCACGGCGTGTTCGAAGACGGCATCACCGAACTGTGCGAAATCATCCACTCGCACGGCGGCCAGGTCTACGTGGACGGCGCCAACATGAATGCACTGGTTGGCGTGGCCGGCCCGGGCGCGTTCGGCGGCGACGTATCGCACCTGAACCTGCACAAGACCTTCTGCATCCCGCACGGCGGTGGCGGCCCAGGCGTCGGCCCGATCGGCGTTGGCGCACACCTGGCCAAATTCCTGCCGAACCAGCGCTCCAACGGCTACGTGCGCAGCGAAGACGGCATCGGCTCCATTTCGGCCGCACCGTTCGGCTCCGCATCGATCCTGCCGATCTCCTGGATGTACATCGCCATGATGGGCGGCGAAGGCCTGACCGCAGCCACCGAAACCGCGATCCTGAACGCCAACTACGTCGCACGTCGCCTGGCGCCGCACTTCCCTGTGCTGTACTCGGGCCACGACGGCCTGGTGGCACACGAGTGCATCCTGGACCTGCGTCCCCTGACTGACGCCACCGGCATCAGCAACGAAGACGTGGCCAAGCGCCTGATGGACTTCGGCTTCCACGCACCGACCATGAGCTTCCCTGTTCCAGGCACGCTGATGATCGAGCCGACCGAATCCGAGTCCAAGGTTGAACTGGACCGCTTCATCGACGCCATGATCGCCATCCGCGCCGAAATCGCCAAAGTGGAATCGGGCGAATTCGACAAGCTGGACAACCCGCTGAAGTTTGCGCCGCACACTGCCGAAGTGCTGTTGGCCGACAAGTGGGACCGCAAGTACAGCCGCGAAGTGGCAGCGTATCCAGTGCCGTCCCTGCGCAAGCAGAAGTACTGGCCGCCAGTCGGCCGCGCCGACAACGTATACGGCGACCGTAACCTGTTCTGCGCCTGCATTCCAGTCAGCGACTACGCTTAATCGCACGCTTGCCTGAAACGCAAAACGCCGGTACCGTGAGGTGCCGGCGTTTTTTTAATGGAAACCGAATGAAGCAATCTAATAAAGCAGCCCTGTTTTCGGGCCTCGCCTTTCCCGGCCTTGGCCAACTGCTCGTGCTGAAGCGCCCTGTACGCGGCCTGGTCTACATGCTGCCAGCGCTGGCAGCTTTCGGCTGGCTGATGTACGGCTTGTGGAAAGCCACCGCCATGCTGCTGAATGAAGCGCTGAGCGGCGCCCTGCCGCCCGACCCTGTCCTCATCGCCCAGCGCCTGACCAAGGCCAGCATCGTGCCCGGCGCCTCCACGGCAGGCTGGATCCTGCTTGTTTGCTGGATCGCCAGCATCGTCGACGCGCTCCTCACGCGCGACAAAGCCTAGGCTACGCTGCGCGCCACCCGCGCCGCCCGCTGCACATCCTGCGCTTCGTCATCCCACACCGCTGCCTGGGTAATTTCTTCCGCCCCGACCTGGGCGCCGTCGGAATTGAAGCGCAGCCAAGCCAGCGCGCCGCCGGGCGTCACGCCGATGGCGTGCACGCCACCGTGGTTCGGCGCCGCCATCAACGCGGCCATCACCAGCGTGGTTGCAATCGGTACAGGCATGCCCCACCGGCCACCCTGCTTCCGGCACACCATCCAGAGCCCGCCCGCGCCATCGCCATAAGCCAAATACTCTCCAGCCGCACTGGACTCGCTCCACACCACGCAAGCGCCGCCAATATTGGCCACCGGTTGCGGCACCGACTGCCCGCCGCGATACACCACGATGCTTTCACCTGCCACAAATACATCCGGTACATTCGGGACGTTGGACGGAGCCAGGTGCAAGCTGGTCGCGCGGCGCGGCAAGCCCTGATAGTCAATCGCAATGCCCCACGCCGCAGCGCGCGCGAAACTATGGAAGCGCAGCGTGCGGCCGCAAGCCGTATCGCTCAAGCGCCAGGCGCCCGGCACCCGATAACTGCCAATTGCTGTAGCCACGGGGTCCACGCCTTCCTGATCCTCCCATGCCGTCAGCGGGCCTTCGACCGAGGCATTGAAATACCAGGTATTCGTCGCCGTCACCAGCACCATCGGCACAGCTCCGGACTGCAGCAAGCCGAATGAAATACGCGTGACATCGTCCTCCACTTCCGGCACCTGGCGCGGCGCCATGCCGCGCAGCGTCTCCACCCAGCCCGCTTCGTCGAGGTGATTGGGGATACCCACTGCCACATGCAGGGTCGGCCCGCCGCCACTCCCCCAGGGGGCGACTGCCAGCGCCAGCGCTATGGTTCCATCCGGCGCCTGCTGCACGTCGACGGCCTGCACCTTGCCCGGCTGGTTCAAGGGCAGCATGCCACTCAGGTCAGTCTGCGACCAGCGCCCGAAAGGCGTGCGGCGGAACAAATACAGCGAGCGATTGGCGCCAACCGTGAACACCAGCGGCAGCCCGGCAGCATCGCGCACCACGAACAGCGGCGAGCGCGCCAGTGCCGGCGCTGCACAAGGGCCGGAACGGTAACCCGATTCGTATAGGGGCACGAGTTCCTGCCGCACCAGCGCATGCAGCTCGCGGCCAGATGTCACCTGGCTGCGCCAATAAGCCATGTCTGCCGGCGCCGAGGCATCGTAACGATCGAATACCGCGTTGTAGGCGCGCAGCAGGCGCTCTTTCACATCCAGCTCAGCCAGTTCCGGACGTGCCAGCAGATGCAGTGCCAGCTCGGCGCGGCCGCGCACTGCTTCTCCCTGGCAGCTATATAAAGTAGTCCACGACAGCGCCTCGCTCGCCATCGGTTCGCGTTGCAGCACGATGCGCGCCACGCGCGCCGCTGCATAACTCAAGGCGCCGGACGCACAGGCGCCGCCCCATTTCCGGACCTGCGCCACCGGCACAGACATCATCAGCACAGACATGCTTTACTCCCCCAATTCAATCTCTATGTCACCAGACTCGTTGATGCGCAAGTCACGGCAACCCAGCTTGCGCCCTGGGGCCAGCCCCTCCGCGACGGCAGCGAACATGTCGCCCGTAGCCGTAGAGAGGAAGCCGGCAATATCCTGTTGAACCGAGGACAGGCTGGCAGCATTGCCTTCCCACCACAGGTTGATGCGCTGCACATTCAGCAGGTGCGGCAGCGGGTCGGACACAACGTAAATGCCAGTAGTCCCTGCATCGGTAGCCGGCACGCCCTTGCGCGCCAGCGCGGCCACGCCGACGCGGCCGTTCTCGACCTGCCATTGCAGGCGCAGCGACCATTGCAGCGTTGCGCGCGCCCAGGCCTTGCCCATATAGCTGCGCTGGCGCGACAGCGGCAGTTCCTGCTTCACGCTGTCCCACTCATAGCGGCCCAGTACGCTGCTGATGTCGATGGTCGGACGCTGCACGCCATCAGTACCGGCCTGGCGACCCATGGTCACCATGCATTGCAGGTCCTGCTCCGACTCGCGGTCGTGCAAAGTACGGTTGGCTTCCTGCCAGTTCAGCAGCACATGGTCGCGGTAAGTCCAGCCATTGCTGTTGCGGATGAAGCGCGCCCGCTCGCCATTGCAAAGGGTCGCCTCGACACCCGACTTCTCGTTCTGGCATTCCTGCGGGTTGACCTGGGCCACGCCATCACGCGAAGCCACATAATCAGGCAGCGAGTCCAGGCGGCGTTGCAGTTTCTCGACCACCATCGGGTAAATGTACTGGCGCAGGAAACTTTCACGGCCGATCACCGCGCGGCGCATTGCCGTTCTATTGAGCACCGCGGGCGCCTGGCTGCGCAGCCAATGGCCGACCGCAGTAATAAAGAACTCCTTCAACGGGCCGTTGTCGCATGGCAAATGGGATTTATCCACGTCACACAAAGCAGCCTGTAGCACCAGTCCGCCGTATTCATTTACCGCTGCGGTGAACTCCAGGCGCCAGCCGGCCACCGGTTGGCGCAGGATGTCACGCCGGCCGTAAGCGTTGTAAAAGCGCAAATTCCCGGACGAAAGGGTCAATGTCAACTGGGCAGTAGTTGGTGCCGCGGAGTCATAGCGGATCTCGACCGGACGCAACTCGGCACGGTCTTCGCCTTCGCCGCCGAGGGCCAGGCTGCCCACTTCCATGCTCCCGTAACGGATGTCGTTAGGAAATTCTCCGGTGGCCCGCATGGCGTCAATCGTGCTCTCCAGAAACTTTCCAGACGTGAACCAGCTGGCAGACAGCTGTTGCACCGAAGTCGTGGTGTCGGAGCCGATTTCAAAAAATACCGCTTTAGTTGTGACCATTTTTGCTTTTAAGAATGTTAAGATTTGGCCGTTTGGCAATGACTGCACTGTAAGAAAAAAAGCCTTCCGCCGCCTTCCGGCAACCTTCCGGAGGCCGGAAGAAAACCTTCCGGACCGGAAGAAATGCTCCGGAAGGTTTGCAAGTCATTGATTTATAAGAGACATATAAAAAGAAGGTTGGACAAGCCATGGAGTTTCAATTCGGCGACTGGTTGGTCAGTCCAGAAGCCAATATCGTCAGCAATGGGGATGCGAAGACGCAGCTCGAGCCGCGCGTGATGGCTGTGCTGCGCTATCTTTGCCGCCACCCAGGGGCGGTAATTCCAGCGGAAGAGATCCTGCAGGCTTGTTGGGGAAGCAATGAACTGGGCGACAACCCCGTTCACAAGGCCATCACCCAACTGCGCCGCGCTTTCGGCGATTCGACCACCGACCCGCGATATATTGAGACCATCCGCAAGCGCGGCTACCGTGCGATTGCCCCGGTTGTGACCCTGGCTGCACCACCCGCGACAACCTGGGAAGGCGGCTCGCCGTTCCGGGGCTTGGAAGCATTCCAGGAAAACCATGCCGCCATCTTCTTTGGTCGCGTGCAGGCAACTGCCCAATTGCGTGAGCTGGTCCTGACCCAAGCAGCCCATGGCTGCCCCATGGCATTGATTCTCGGACCTTCCGGTTCCGGGAAGACTTCCTTGGTACGCGCTGGTCTGCTGCCACAATTAATGGCAGGCGCTATTCGCTCGGATGAGCCAATTGGACTGTCGAGTACCGTCTACCTCGACTGCGCCGACCTTGGAAGCGGCACCTTGTTCCAGGCTTTGGCCGGCGCCCTGATTGACGCCGAGATCAACGGAGAGCCACTTTTCCCCGGTGCCAGCGCGGACAGCCTCGGTCGGCGACTGTCTTCTGATCCTGACGCCGTTGCCACCGAACTGCGCGAACGCGGCTGCCCACGTGCTTCGGTAGCCGTATTCGTCGACCGCCTCGAAGCCGTATTCCGCGCCCAAGCTCGCGAGGCCGACCGCTTCTTGGAAGTTGTTGAAGCCCTCGCAAAATCAAATTGCTTATTGATGCTGATGGCTTGCCGCAATGACTTCTATCCTGAAGTGATGGCACAGATTGTCTTGCTCGCCTTGAAAACTCGCGGTGGCCACTTCGACCTCCTCCCCCCCGATGGCGCCGACATCGCCCAAATTGTCCGCAAGCCGGCATTCGCCGCCAACTTGACTTTCGAAAAAGACGAAGCGACTGGGGCCAGCCTCGATGATGTACTTTGCGACGCAGCGCGCGGCAACCATGACATGTTACCGCTCCTACAATACACCCTGAACGAGTTGTACAGGCAACGTAGTCATGATGGGGTACTGAGGTTTGAGGTGTATCGTCAGCTAGGCGGTATCGAAGGTGCGGTGGGAGTAAGAGCAGAGCAGGTCGTCTCTACACTCAACCGACCAGAGATCGAAGCGTTGCCTCAAGTACTATCGTTGTTGGTCGAGGTTGGTGAGGACCAGAGTGCTGTTACGTCTCGGAGGAGCCCACTAGGCATGCTTCGCGACGACGATGCGCGGCAACTGGTCCGAGTCATGGTCGAAGCGCGCCTTTTTGTCAGTGAATTGGCTGGTGACGTTCCCAGTTTCGGCGTAGCGCACGAAGCCTTGTTGCGCCAGTGGCCGCGAGTCGTAGAATGGATCGAACGCCACCGAAACGCGCTCCAGCTTCGAACCCGCATTAGTGCCCAAGCGACTCGTTGGCTCCAAGCTTTTCGAAGCAAGGATCTCTTGCTTCCCCGCGGCAGCCAAGTCAGTCAGGCGTCTGATCTGCTGACCTTGCAGGACTTTGCGTTGCCCACCTTGGAGCAAGAATTCGTTAGAGCATCAATCCATCGTGCCCGCCTTGCCGAACGCATTAAGTTTGCTGTAACCGTATTAATCGGTATTTTGGCACTTCTAACTGCTATCTTTGCTTTTAGGGCTCAATCCGCGCGCCAGGAATCTGAACGTAGCCGAAGCGAGGCCGAAAGCCTCATGACCTATATGCTTGGCGATTTTGTAGAGAAGTTGCGACCGATCGGTCGCCTAGATTTACTCGATGACGTTGGCAACAAAGCGTTGGCCTATCTCGGAAAGACCGACGCCACTGACACGAGCTCCACTTCACTTGTTAATCGGGTCAAAGCATTGCGACTGATCGCGGAAGTGCAATCGAATCGGGGCAAGGTCGCAGAATCTCTCCATGCACTGAATACTGCAAGGGATTTAATCAAAATCGGCACTAGCGCATTCTCGAATCAACCAGAATTCCTACTGGAAGCTGCAAAGCACGCAAACGCACTTGGATTAATTCAGCATGGGAATAACGAGCTTGACAAAGCAGAAGCGTTCTACAAAGAAAGCCGAGATTACGTCGACCAAGTCATCAAGCTGAAGCCCGACGATACTGCCACTCTGCTAGAGGGAGCGTATGCGCACACAGCGCTCGGTGCGCTCGCACAAAGGCGTTCGGACTATGCAACTGCAGCGCAAGAATTCTCGCAAACTGTTGATCTTCAACGTCGAGCGCATAGCAAAAGTCCTAACGACAAGAAAATTGCTGCAGAGCTCGCTACAGCCATTTCTTGGCAAGCTGAGAGTCAGTTAAAGTTGGGGAGCCTTTCGACTGCGATGGGCTTATATCATGAAGAGGAAAAAATTCTTCGATCAGTTAACAGCGGCAATGCCAATTGGACGGGAAAACTTGCCTTGTCCTTAATGCGCCAAGCGTTGCTTTATGTGGCATTTGCGGACAAAGAAAGCGCGACGCGTGCCCTTGCAGATGCCGAACGAACTATGGAAGGACTGGTCGCCAATGATTCTTCCAACGTGACATGGCGCGCCCGTCTATTGCAAGCACAAGGCCGATTGGCCGAGGTTCAACTGGATGCTAAAAATGCAAAGCAGTCATATTCTCGGCTACAAGAGATTTGTCAAAAGTTTGCCGCACTTGCTGACCTAGACCCGAAGAATACGTTTTTAGCATATCAATCTGTGAAATTCGAACTTGGCAGAACCGCTATGCTGCAAATGTTAGGTCGAGAACAAGAGGCCTTGGAAAACACAGATGCTGCCCTGATTAAACTTAATTCGCTTCGCCAGAAAGCCCCGAGCGATAGCATTCTGCTTTCATTCCTCGCCGAAGCGCTGATTTCCCGAGCCGATCTATCCCGTAGACTATTTAATGATGCCGCCGCAATTCCATATTGCCAGCAGGCCATCCAAATCTTAGAATCGGCCCCAGGCAAAGAGAATGATTTCTCTTTACTGGCTTATGATGTACGCGCCACACTTTGTATGGGCAGGACCACAAACATCGCCCCGAAGATTGCTAGACTTAACGAAATGGGCTATCACGAAATCAAGTTCACTCAATACATTTCATCCCACCCACTTTTAAAAGGTAAGCCATGAGAGATAAAATGCAAGAAGATTCCAAAACAATTCACGTTAAAGTAACGGTGCAGAAAGATGACGGTAAATTTGTCGCGACTTACGAGCCTAAGGTTATTCAAGTATTTGACGCCGACACAATCGTAAATTTCAAATTAGCCCAGCCAACGCCGGATGACATTGTAATTCAGTCAGTATCAATCACCCCGGAGGACCAAGATCAGCTCAGCACGCCTTCCATCAGTAAAAACGGAAAGCAGATGACGCTCAGTGATTTAAACTCGCTCGCTCAGACTTTCAGCCTTTCATTTGTGTACAGGGACAAACATGGCGCCGAACTGAGCGTTAGCAAATCCGGCGAGCGGGAAATTGTCTTCCCTCAAATTGAAAACAATCCGCCTGGAATGGCGTTGGCAATGCAATTTGATGGGCAGCCTGAAAACAATCCACCGGGCTAATAACTGTTGCGACCGTTTCGAAATGCCTCGGTCACCGGAACGGTCGCAAAGTTGAGGCCGCGGCCGCAATCCGGTTCGCTGCAGGGCGTCACGTCTGATCTGGTAACACTGTTCGCTGAACAAACCAACGATCCCGGCCGAGATTGTTAGCGCGAGCTTGATCGATTGGATGCCAAAGGTCGATGGGCGGATTGCCAGCGAATGAACCGCCCCCTCTTTTGGGAAGAAGCCATTGCAAACAAGTCGCGCAAGACTTTTCGAGAAATCTCTCTCGAAAACTCGAACAGGTTAATGGCAGTGGGCATGGCATCGACCCTGCCTTAAGTACAGGCCGTCCTTTATCAAAAGTAGACAATAATCCACCGGGATAATTAACGCATATTGGCAAGAGCGCCGCGTGCGCCGCTAGTGCGGCGTACTGCGGCGCTTCCATTTGTGGCCATACAGCGGCGGATCACCGCCCAATATGATGTCGCCAGACACCCTCCACCCTCGAAAAAGCCACGCTCACGCAACAGCGTATGCATCGCCGGCAACTTGTATCCCGGCACTGTCGCGGCCATGTGGTGCTCAACGTGATAGTTCACAAAATTTGGAGCGACCAGCAAACGCGCAAGTGGACCTGCCAACGTTGTAGCAGTGTTGCGGCGCGGGTCGCGGTCCATATGATCAGGGACGGCACCATGCTCGCCCATCACACGCAGGCGTAGCAGAAGTGGGAAAACGAATAGCTGGCCAAGCCACCAGCATGCGTAGACCTCCGGCACACCTAATGCCCACAGTGCGGCGATAATCAGCCCGTGCATTAAGAACACTGGATACAGCGCACCGCGGTCGGTTGGCTGGAACTGGTAGATGATCCCTTTCACGCCATTCACGCCGGAGATGTCGCGCAACAATTTTCGGAGCAGGCTGGCGCGGGTGGCAGGAAAGCCGGTGACGAATGCCAGATCCGGGTCGGCCCCAGTGCCGGCTGTCCGATGGTGCTCCAGGTGGCCACGGCGGTAGGCTGCGTAAGGGACGTTAGGCAAGGCGCCGAAGACCCATTTCCCCATCCACTGATTGACGCTGCGAGAAGTGAAGAAATTCAAGTGAGCAGCATCGTGCGTGAGGATCGCGAAGCCGAGCGCCCGGCCAGCCAACACCACACTGGCGATGATCCAGGCCACCGGATGATGCCACAGTGCTGGCAGCGCAAAGCCGGCGGCGACGAGTGCCACATTCACGATCACTACGCCTGAAGCACGCCAGTTGTCGGCGGTGGTGAAGGCCCGTAGTTCCTGTTTGTTGATGTAGGAAAGGATGTTCATGCGATCATCCTAGCGCTGCGAATATCCCGCCGTGGTACATTATCCGCCATGCAGCATACTTTTTCAGCCATCCAGACAAGCATCTACATCGACCACAATTGCTGGGCGGGTGGCGTCATGTTGATCCGGGAATTGCTGGCGGTGGCTGGCACCTTGAATGCCCGCGAACCTGACTTGCACGCTGCGGCGATGTTCGATGTGGCTCTCGTCGGTCCAACCATGCAGCCTGTGCGTTCCTTCACCGGGCCAGCGCTATTGCCGGAGCGCAGCCTGCGCAACGCGCGCCAAGCCGACGTACTGGTGCTGCCATCCTTCTACGGCGACGTGCCCGCCAGCCCTGCCCTGCTGCGCTGGATCGTCAGGCACTACGAGGCTTGCGGCTGCATCCTGGCTTCAGCAAGCGGCGTACGGCTGCTGGTTCAAACAGGTTTGCTTGATGGGCGCGATGCAACTTGCAATCTGGCGGATCGGCGCGCAATCGCCGCGACGCGGCCTGAAGTACGCCTGTCACCGCAATCGCCGCTCGTCGTGGATGGCAGGTTGATTACAGCTGCCAGCATCACGCCCACCATCGACGCGTGTGCCCACCTGGTTCGCCGTTTCCACGGCGAAAAAGCTGCACTGAAATTTGCTCGCTATGCCAACTCGGCGCGCCAGCTGGCAGACGTCGGCGTCGCGAGTGGACATCACGAACACGATGACGCCCGCATACAAGCCGCACAGCGTTATATCGAGCAACATAGTTGCGCGGGCATTACGCCCGACGACGTGGCGCGCCATATCGCCATGAGCCAGCGTAACCTGGCGCGGCGCTTCAGCGCGGCGCTTGGCGTCACGCCGGTGCAGTACATTCTTCAATGCCGCATTGAGCAAGCCAAGCGCCTGTTGGCAAAACCGAACGTCAGTTTGCGGCGCGCGGCGATTGAAACCGGTTTCAGCGACGAGGCGGTTTTCCGCCGCGCCTTCAAGCAGCTGGCGGGCCAAGCGCCCAGTGCCTGGCGGGCGTTGCTCGACAATTAAGGGTTGTTGTTTAAAAGTGCTGGTGGTGCCTGCTGCGCTGTACATTCCCGCAGGGCAATGCCACCATGTGAACACACCTAAAAAAGCAAACCATCGGGATGAGAATCACAGCACTGCAAGGCCTTCGCTACAGGCCGCTGGCAGTCTTGCTGCTCGCGGCGGCAAACGCATGCGCGCAAGATGCCGACTTGACCACTTTGCCGCTTGAGCAATTGATGTCGATGGAGGTCTTCAGCGCCTCCCGCTTTAACCAAAAGGCGACGCAAGCTCCTTCGAATGTAACCGTTCTTACTTCGGCTGACATCCGTGCGTACGGCTGGCGCACGCTCGCCGATGCATTGCGCAGCATTCGCGGCCTGTACACCAGCAACGACCGAAGCTACAGCTATCTCGGGGCGCGCGGCTTCTTGCGGCCGGGAGACTTGAATACGCGCTTCCTGTTGCAGATTGATGGCACGCGCATCAACGATCCTGTGTTCGACCAGGCGCAGCTTGGCGCCGAATTTCCGCTCGATCTTGAACTGGTCGATCGCATCGAGTTTGTGCCGGGGCCAGGATCGTCGATCTACGGCACCAACGCTTTCTTCGGCGTGATCAATGTCATCACGCGCCACGCTCCAGATCTTGAGGGAACGCGCGCAACGCTGGAAGCCGGCCAGGCAGGCACGCGGTCGGGCAGCGCGAGCTATGGCTGGCGCAACGGAGATGCGGAACTTCTGCTGGCTGCAAACCGTGGCCTCAGCGATGGCCGCGATCTCTACTTCCCCGAATTCGGCGGCACTGCGCAGGGATTGGACTGGGAACGCTATTCGCGCTTCTTCGCGCGCGGCCAATACGGCGCATGGTCGCTGGCACTGATCGATGGCAAGCGTACCAAAGGCATGCCTACCGCCTCCTACGGCCAGCCATTCAACGTTGCTGGCGGGCTGACGATCGATGAATTGCGCATGGCGGAAGTCGGCTACCGCAATTCGATGCTGCCGCTGCATGGCGAACTTTCGGCGCGCCTTTACCATTCCCAGTACCTCTATGACGGACACTTTGTCAACCAGGATCCTTTCGGCACCATCAATATGGACCGGACGCGCGCGAAGTGGTGGGGAGCGGACGTCAACCTGTTCCTGCAACTGCTCGAGTCGCACAAGGTCGTCGTTGGCGCGGACTACCAGTACAACCACGACGTGCTGCAGCAGAACTTCGACACGGAGCCATTCGTCAGCTACCTGGATGACCGTTCACAAAGCAAGCGTTTCGGCATCTATGTGCAGGACGAAATCACGCTGGCGAAAGGCATACTTCTCAACGCTGGCCTGCGCTACGACCGCGAAACCAGCACTGGCGGCGTCTTCAATCCGCGCCTGGCCCTGATTGCCGAACTGTCGCCGGAAACAACAGCCAAGGCAATTTACGGCAGCGCATTCCGCACGCCTAACAGCTATGAACTGTTCTACGGTATCGACACCGAAGGCGGTCAATTGGCTAACCCCAATCTTGGCCGCGAACGCATCCGCAGCCATGAACTTTCGCTGGTCAGGCAATTGGGCGCCAATGCTCGCATTACGCTGAGCGCCTATACCAATCAGGCTTCCGGCCTGGTGACCGAAGTCGAAGATGAAGAATTCGGCTTGCCGATCTTCCGCAACCTGGGGCGCGCGCGCGCTCGCGGGATAGAACTTGAGTATGAGCGCACCTTCAAGAACGGGGCGAGACTGAGAGCCAGCGTTTCGCGGCAGACTGTCTCGGGCGGCATCAGCGAAGTCAATTCACCGCGCTGGCTGGCCAAGTTCAATGCTACCGGGCGACTGGCCGGTGTCTGGCATGTTGGTGCCGAAGGTCAGTATGTGGGCGCACGCAGGCTGCTCGATGGCGGCGAGGCCGCGGGCTTCATGCTTGCCAGCATTAACTTCTTCACCATCGGCCTGACGCGCCACTTCGATGCTTCGCTTGGCATTCAGAACCTGTTCGACCGGCGCTATGCGGATCCTTCTTCACTTGGGCTGCTGCAACGCTCCGTCGAACAGGACGGCCGCCGCGTCTACCTCAAGCTGAAGGCGGCCTACTGATGATGCGCCAACTCTTCGCCCTGCTGCTGTTGCTGGTCACCGCGAGCGACTACGCTCGCGCCCAGCTTCCTGCGGGCGCGGACGAGGCGGAACTGAAAGCGGCCATCCTGTACAATTTTGCCCTTTTCACGGAATGGCCTGCGGACACCCTGCCCGCCAGCGCGCCGTTGCGCCTGTGCGTCTTCCAGGGCAACGCCTTGCTGACCGCCTTGACCGGGCTGCAGGAGAAGCAGGTCAACGGGCACCGGGTTTCGGTGCGCACACTGCCGGCGGCGCCGGGCGGCGCACAGCTCGCGGCCTGCCACCTCCTGGTGCTGGACGCGCAGGACCGCGAACGCTGGTCGCTGCTCAAGAATGACCTGGCGACCAGCAGCGTGCTGACGGTGGCAGACGACAGGATCATTGGCGCCAACGGCGCCATGATTTCTTTTGGTATCGACAATCGCCGCGTGGGTTTCGACGTGGACCTGGTGCCGGTGCGCCAGGCGCGCCTGACCCTCAGTTCCAAGCTATTGCGGCTGGC
This sequence comes from uncultured Duganella sp., assembly GCA_966077345.1. Lineage (GTDB taxonomy): Bacteria > Pseudomonadota > Gammaproteobacteria > Burkholderiales > Burkholderiaceae_D > Rugamonas. The sequence continues at coordinate 22,092 of CBHREK010000023.1, read as the reverse complement.
AAGGAGTGTGCAATGAAATCGCGCGCCAAAACCGCGCTGCTGCCAATTGGCAGCAAGGTAGTCCGCTCCACCATGCTGGCGGCGGGCGCCGCCCTGTGCCTGGCCGGCATGCTGATGGTGGTGTTCCAGTTCATGGCCTTGCGCAGCACCTTGCTGCGCGATTTGCAGGTGCAGGCCCGTATCGTCGGCAACAACAGCACCGCCGCCCTCCTCTTCAGCGACGCCCGCGCAGCGGAGGAAATCCTGAGCGGCCTGTCTGCTTCGCCCAGCGTGCAGAGCGCGAACATCATCGTCGGAAGTACGCCGCTGGCGCAGTTCCGGCGCAATAACGCGCCGGTGCCCGAAATGCCGGTCAGCGAGACCGGCCAATCCCTGCACGAATACGGCATGGACTATATCGAGGTGCAGGAACCGATCACGGTCGACCGCAAACTTATCGGCAGCGTCGCCATTCGCGCCACGCTGCTGCCGCTTTACCGCCGCTCGCTGGCATTTGCTGCATTTACCGCGTGCGCGACCCTTGGCTCCTTTGCGCTGGCCTGGTTGCTGGTGCGGCGCATGCGCGCAGCCGTGGCGCTGGCAGAGCAGAACCTGCACGTGCTGGCGCACGTCGATCCCGTAACTTGCCTGCCCAACCGGAATGCCTTCAACGACCAGCTGGCGCACGCGCTGAAGCGTGCGGACCGCCAGGAGACCAGCGTCAGCATGCTGCTGCTCGATCTCGACAACTTCAAGGTCGTGAACGACACGCTGGGCCACGATATTGGCGACATGCTGTTGCGCCAGGTGGCGCAGCGGCTGGGGCAAACCTTGCGCAGTACGGACATCATCTGCCGCATCGGCGGCGACGAATTCGTGGTGATCGTGGAGCCGGCCGAGGATGAAGAAGAGCCGGACCAGGTAGCGCGCAAGATCCTGCGTGCGCTGGCCGACCCGTTCATGGTCGAAACCCACCAGCTCTTCGTCAGCGCGAGCATTGGCGTCAGCGTCTATCCGAAGGATGCTCCCGATGCGGCCGCCGTGGTGCGCTGCGCCGACATCGCCATGTACCACGCCAAAAACAAGGGCAAGAATGCCTATGAAGTCTTCCATGCGGAGATGGCGCAGCGGGCCAGCAAGCGCCTGGCGCTGGAGGCCAACCTGCGCAAGGCTTTGCAGAACAATGAGCTGTCGCTCCATTACCAGCCGCAGATCGACGTGCGCACCGGCCGCATGCGCGGCATGGAGGTGCTGGTGCGCTGGCATTGCGAGGCTTTGGGCGGCATGGTGAGCCCGGCGGAGTTCATTCCGGTGGCGGAAGAAAGCGGCGTAATCGTGCCTTTGGGCCGCTGGGTGCTGCAGATGGCGATCAGGCAGGCTGCGTCATGGCGCAAGGCGGGGCTGATGGATGACATCGAGCACGTTGCGGTGAATGTGTCCGCTTGCCAGACCAAGGACGTCCAGCTGATGTATGAGGTGCAGGCTTTGCTGATGGAGACAGGCCTGCCACCCCGCTTGTTGGAGCTGGAGATTACCGAAGGCGTGCTGATGGAGAATGTGAACGCCAATATCGCCTTGCTGCACAAGATCCAGGCGGCGGGCATTCATCTTTCCATCGACGACTTTGGGACGGGGTATTCGTCAATGGCTTACCTGAAGCGATTCCCGATTGACCAGCTCAAGATCGACCGCAGTTTTGTGAATGCGGTGCCGGGGGATGGTGCGGCGATCGCGAAGGCGATTATTGCGATGGCGCATTCGCTGAATATGAGCGTGGTGGCGGAAGGCGTGGAGACCGAGGAACAGGTGGCGTTCCTGTCGGATGCCGGGTGCGATGTGATGCAGGGGTACTACTTTGCGCGGCCGATGCCGGCGGAGCAGTTGGAGGCTTTGCTGCGTGAAAGGCGGCTTTGGGCTGCTTAATCCCGGCAAACCTGGGTCCGACCCAAGGGTCAGACCCTGCTTTCCCGGTTTTTAATCCAGCTTGGTCGCGTGCTCGCGCGTCGCGTGGAAAGTCAGCTTCGGCCAACGCTCCTGGGTCAGGCGCAGGTTGACGCCGGAAGTCGCCAGGTAAGCCAGGTTGCCCGCCGCGTCATACGCCACGTTATGCCCCAGCGCCGCTTCGAAGTCGGCCAGCGCCTTCTTGTCGTCGCTCGACACCCAGCGCGCTGTCGAAATCGAAGTGCTCTCGAACACCGCATCCACGCCATATTCATTCATCAGGCGCGAGGCCACGACTTCGAACTGCAGCACGCCGACCGCGCCCAGCACCACCTCACCGCCCTGCACCGGCTTGAACACCTGCACCGCGCCCTCTTCGCCCAGCTGCTGCAAGCCCTTCTGCAGCTGCTTGATCTTCAGCGGGTTACGGATGCGCACCTGGCGGAAGAAGTCCGGCGCGAAATAAGGAATGCCGGTGAACTGCAGCATCTCGCCTTCCGAGAAGGAATCGCCGATCTGCATATTGCCGTGGTTCGGCAGGCCGATGATGTCGCCGGCGTAAGCCTCTTCCACCTGCTCGCGCGAAGACGCCATGAACGTCACCACGGACGACACTTTCACCTCGCGGTTCAGGCGCAGGTGCTTGACCTTCATGCCACGCTCGAAGCGGCCGGAACACACGCGCAGGAAGGCGATACGGTCGCGGTGCGCCGGGTCCATATTGGCCTGGATCTTGAACACGAAGCCGGAGAACTTTTCTTCGGTCGGCTGCACGGTGCGCACGGTCGCGTCGCGCGAACCCGGCGCAGGCGCCCAGTCCACCAGCGCGGACAGGATCTCGCGCACGCCGAAGTTGTTGATCGCGGAACCGAAGAACACCGGGGTCTGCTTGCCGGCCAGGAAATCTTCCAGGCTGAACGGGTGGGAAGCGCCGTGCACCAGTTCCACTTCCATGCGCAGCTGGTCCATCTCGAGCGGGAACATCTCCTGCAGGCGCGGGTTGTCGATGCCCTTCACCACTTCGAACGACTGGTCGGCGCTCTCTTCACCGGCGCGGAACAGCAGGATCTCGTCGTTGATCAGGTGGTACACGCCGCGGAAGTTCTTGCCCATGCCGATCGGCCAGGTCACCGGCGCGCACTGGATCTTCAGCACGGATTCCACTTCATCGAGCAGTTCCAGCGGATCGCGGCATTCGCGGTCCAGCTTGTTCATGAAGGTCACGATCGGCGTATTGCGCATGCGGCAGACGTCGAGCAGCTTGATGGTCTGCGCTTCCACGCCTTTGGCCGCGTCGATCACCATCAGGCCCGAGTCGACCGCGGTCAGCACGCGATAGGTGTCTTCCGAGAAGTCCTGGTGGCCCGGGGTGTCGAGCAGGTTGATGGTGTGGTCGCGGAACTCGAACTGCATCACCGAGGAAGCCACGGAAATGCCGCGCTGCTTCTCGATTTCCATCCAGTCGGAGGTGGCATGGCGGCCGCTCTTGCGGGCCTTGACGGTACCGGCCATCTGGATCGCGCCCGAGAACAGCAGCAGCTTTTCGGTCAGCGTGGTTTTACCCGCATCCGGGTGGGAAATAATGCCGAAAGTACGGCGGCGAGCGACTTCGCGCGCAATCAGCGCGGGGGTCTTGCTCGAACTTTGAATTTGGATATCGTCAGACATGATGGCAGCCAGCGGTTGGCGCAGACGGAAAACCCGCTATTTTACCACCACTCCCCTCACAGCCGGAGGGCGTAATCGAGCATGATTTCCATCGCCAGGCGGCCGCGCACCGCAATCCGGCCAATGCGGCCCGGCTGGAACCTGACGCTGGCGAAGGCAGCCAGCAATAATTGCTCTTCTTCCTGGTTCATCGGCGAATCGACGGTCACGCGCTCGACCTTGCCTTCATCGCTGATCCAGACCTGCAGCGCCACGGTTTGCGGGGTGATGCCCGGTACCACCAGCAGCTTGCCTGCCACCAGCCCGTCCGCCACTTCCGGTTGCTCGGTCATCGTTTCGGCGCCGAAATAGTGCCGTTCAGCCGCTTCCTGGCCAGCGTGGCCGCCGGTTTCCGTTTGCGGCAGCGCCTGCGCCACGGCCGCAGGCGCTGCCGTCCCTGCGGCCTGGGAAGGCCCGCTGGCGGGCAGGCGCACGCTCGCGGGCGCCGCTGGGAGCAGGCTGACCGTCAGCGCTGGCCCCGCCCGCGCCACACTGCCGGCCTCGCTGGCCACGCGGCTGGCCTGGCCTAGCAGGACCAGGGCCAGGCCCACATGCACCAGACCGGAGACCAGCAGCGCCAGCCAGGGCCGCAGACGGTTTTCCATCACAATCCCATCAGTCCGAGATTTCACGCCACAGGACGCGCATCTTGTCGGCATTCGGATCGTCCTTGCTCACCCGCAGTACCTGGGGAATGCCCATGCCGTTCGATGCTCCGACCGGATAGATCATCGGGGTGCCGCTTGGCAGCTTGACCACGCTGTTGCCGACAATCGGCGAGGCGTATTTCAAGCCGCCGGCCACGTTCACCTGGACGTTGCCGCCGGTCCGGTAGTCGAGCTGGTACAGCCAGCTGTAGCCGCCAGGCTGGCAAGCGGACACCGATGGCACCGTGGACGCAAAGATCAGCGTGCCGAGGAACAGCTGCGGCGACAACGTGATCCGCTCGCCGGAATCCGGCAAATCGATAAACCAGCCCATCTTGCTCGACCACTCGACGGCGTTGGTGCTGATGTTGCGGGTCGCGCCTGACGTGGTCACGGTCTGGCGCACCAGTTGGCCGGTGCCGGTGACAGTGGTGCTGCCATCGTCCTTGATGCCGAAGATGCTTTGGGTATCAACATCGTCCAGGTCGCCCTGGCCCAGATAGCGGCCGGTACCAAAGAAGATTGCCAGCTTGTCCTGGATCTGGCCGATCGACGGCGCAACCATGATCGGCTTGCCAGGGAAATCAACCAGCTTGCTGGCCGTGCCCTTTTCCAGGTCGAAGCGCCACATGACGCCGGTCAGGTCGCCGCCATACGCGCCGACAGCAGTGTTATTGTTGGTGAAGTCGGGCGAGCGGACATTGATGCGCGCCAGGCCGCTTGGGTTTGCCGTGGAACCGACGCCAGTCGCAATGGTTTTCAGCAGCGTGCCGCTGGCCAGGTCGAGGATGAAGACATAGCCGCCGCCATCGCCGCCGGCATATTTCGTCCCTTCCGGCACGTTGTTGTAGCCCGAGGCCAGCACCGCCACCCAACGGCCATCGGCCATCTTGGTGATGAAGGCCGTGCCGAAGCTATAACCCATCTTTGGATTATTGTCGGCCGTGTAGTTCCACAGCGGGCGCGGATCGTCGGGGTCGGTAATGTCCAGCGCATAGTAGCCACGGCCGCCCTTGCCCATCGCGCCGATCAGGATGGTTTTCCAGCTGCCATTGATCTTCGCGTCGCTCATGGCCAGCGGGCCGTCCAGGAAATAGCGGTGCTGGCTGCCATAGTTGGCATCGGCCAGGCGCCACATATTCGGCAACACCATCGGCGGCACGTAGGCCCAGCGTTCCTGGCCGGTCTCGCCGTCGAAAGCGTGCAGCATGCCATCATTGGCTGCAGCGTACAGCGTCGGCTGGCGATCGGTATTCGCGCTCTTGAAATCGAGATAGCCGTCGTCGTCGAAATTGAACGGTGGCGCTTTCACGTAGATCGGCTGGGCGTGGACGATATCGCCCAGCGCTTTCTCGCGGTCGCGATACAGGCGTTCATACGTGCCGTATTTCAGGTCGCGCTCCTGGTCTTCATTGCGATCCTGGCCGCGCAGGTAGTTCACCAGCGATGCCGCGGTAGCAGCGGTCTTCTGGGTGCTGGACCAGCTGCTGGCCTGGCTCAGCTTGCTGGTGTCGAACAGGGCAAGCTGGGCCGTCGTCAGGCCGTTCTTGCCCGTATTGAACAGGGTGCGGGTGGTGCCGTCGGCTGTGTAGATCACGCGCGTGTCGCTATCGCCGGTCGTGGCGATCTTGTTGCGCAGCAGTGGTTCCGCCTGCCAGAAAGGCGTCTTCGACACCTCGCCGGTCGACAGGTCGAGGGTATAGCCGCTCACATCGCCGTCCCATTTCACGGTGCGGTAAGTCGCCACGTAAATGAAGTTGTCGCCTGCGGTAGGCTGCAGGGCGCTGGTTGCCGCCGCCGCACCATTGCCGGTTACGCTGTCGATGCTGCGCAGCGCGCGGCGCAGGCCGCCTTCCAGCGCTGCCGGGTCCTTGGTGCTGAAATAGGTGCCGCGGCCATTGACGGCGGCGTGCCACAAGTCGTCGATCGTTTCCGGCGCATTGCCGCTTGGCGCGGGCCATTTGGTCACGCCCTGTTTGATGTTGAAGTAATCGCCCGAAGAACTGGTCTTGTAGTTCGGATCGTAAGTGAGCGTGCCGTCCACTCCGAGGCCGATGGTAAACGTGGTCATGTGCTGGTGCTGCGCCACGTCGTCCACGTCTGCGTTGGCCCCGGATGGCGCAACGTTGTTGGTGCAAACGTCCTTCGACGTGCACGATGCACGCAGGTCGGTGTGGTAGTAATAGTACGCCACGTCTGCCAGCGTATTGGAGGTTTTCAGGGCATCCCGTGACGGCAAGGTCGCGCTCGCGGCGCCATCGGCATCGCCCACCCCGTTATAAGAATCGTTCCAGTAGCCATCCGTTGCCAGGATAGTGAAATTCTTCTGGCAGGAATACTGCACCGGATCTTTATAGGTTCCGCTGGTTCCCATATACATCTTGCCCAGCGAATCCAGCGAAGTGCGCAGCGGGGTGCCGCCGAGCGGATCGAAGCTGTACAGGTCGGTATAGAAGGACTGCTTCTGGCTGGCGTCGAAATTGTCGATATTGAGCGCGATCGGGTTGTTAATCGTGGTCAGGCCGATACGCGCATGCAAATAGGCTGCATCATCGGAATCGTTGGCAATCGGCGTGCCGCGCACGTCCTTGAATGCCTGGCCGATCGCGCTTTTGGTCATCTGGGTACGGGTGCGGTACCAGGCGAACCAGGTGGCGAAATTCGACATCTCCTCCTGATAGGTACAGGTGGCGCCGGCGCAATCGCTACGGCCCGCAGCCTTGGCCGGGAACACGGTGGTCGGCTTGATGTCTACGCGCGACCAGTTGTAGTAGCGTACGTATTTGTAGGTGTCGGTTTTCTTGGCCTGGCAAGTGCCGACCTTCCCGAAGTTCTGGTTTGGCGCACCATCCGAAGTTTTGCACCACTCAACGCTGACGTTGTAGTAGTAAGGCGCGCCATCCTTCGAATACAGGCGTGTGTAGTCGCCGCTCGGGTAGGTATAGATGCCCTTCTCCAAAGCAGGCTTGCAGTCGTTTTCGTTGTTGCACCATACACGCTCGGGATACCCCGTCACCAGGTTCAGCGTGGCGGTTTTCGACAGGCGCGGGCAATTGCCGCCGGACACAACGCCTTTGCAGGGCGTGGTGCTCGGCTGCTCGGCGCTGGTGTCGTCGATCATCTGCACGCCGTAGCCATCGCTGGGCACGGCGCTCCACGGCGCCACATATGCGGTATTGCCCTTATGGTCGGGCAAGCGCGTACCGTCCGCCTTGACCGGCCACATGTAGCGGATCGCCGGATTGTAGTAAAGGCCGTTAAAGCCGCTGGCAAAGAAAGGCGGGTCGCCCGGTTCGCACACCACCAGGGTATTTTTGCTGTTGGTCCCGCGGCACATGGTGCCGAAATTGCCGAGCGACGTATACCGCACGTAATCGGGCATATAGCTCCACGCCATGCTGCCGGAATTATCGAGGTCCAACATAATGTTGGGCAAGATCGGCGCGGTCGAGGCGTTGGCCAGCGGAATATCGGCCAGTTCGGTGGTGCCGGCGGCCGCCGGCTGCACGGCCATTGCCAGGCTCAGCCCGACCGAGGCCAGCAAGGCACGCAGGCCCGGCTGTGGGACATTGGTCCAGTCCATCTGAATTCTCCTGCGTTAGATTGAGACCACAGCCTGAACGTAGCTGGTGGTGTTCCTTGGCCCGGTCACCCGTGCCGTAATTCGGTAGAACGCCCGGGCTGCCGAGCTGTCGAAGCTGGGCGGGCGGTAGCCTTCCATCGCGCCCTGTGCGCCTTCATCCTGCCCCTTCTTGAAGACCTGCTGCGTGGAACAGGTGCGGGAATCGAGCGGGCCGGCGCTATCGCACATGCGGTGGATCACGTACGACACCTCGTTGCCGGCGGCATCCGCCTTCAGCCTGGTCACGGCGCCGCTATCGCTCCAGTTGAGGTCGTCATCCGGCGTGGCCTCCGGCGTGCGCTTGTTGCCGGTCAGGTCGAGTGCGTCCTGGCGCGTGGCATAGTAGCCATTGCCCGGCATATCCTGGTCGAGCGAACCGGTTGGCGCGGTCTGGATCAGCCAGGCAATGGCGGCTTCCACGCCCGCATCGCCGCTGGCGGTCGCGCTTTGCTTGAAGGCCAGGTTGCCGGCAATAACCGCCGAGGTGTCAACCGAACGCAGCAGCGCAATGCCTGCCAGCGTCATCGCCACCAGCACGATCAGGGTGACGGGCAGGATCACGCCCTGCTCCCATGCATGCCGGACTGCGCCGGCTTGTTTGCTGTGAATCATGGTCATTATCCCCAAATGACATTGCGCAAAGGCACAATGGTCTCGAACACTTTGTAGCGATAGCACTTCCAGTCAGCGGGATAGCTGCTGGTCTTGAACGTTGCCCACTTCGACCAGGTCTTTGCCATGTCGTCGGTCGTGGTGGCACAGGCCTGGTTCGGCGCCGGCTTCTCGTACTGGATGCTGCGCGCCACCATGGCAACGCGCACCGCCTTGACCAGCTGGAACTCCGCCGCCGACGGGTGGGCCCAGCTGCCGGTGGCCGGCACCCAGGAGCTGACGGACGGCTGGTTGGGCAGCGAGACGCCATACTCGAACTGCAAATCCATGATCTCGGGCGCGACGACGTCATCGACCACGGCAGGGTTGGCAGAATTGTCCGAGCGCAGCAACTGGTGCAGGCTGTTGACGCTATAGCCGCGCTGGTACAGCGCACCGGCCGGCGGCGCGCCGAAACAGGAAAGTTGCGCCGGCTTGGTGTAGGCCGGCCAGTTGTTGGCATTCTGGTAGGCGGCCGGCGGGTTGTAGTGGCCGCTCTCGCCAGGGTTGTGCTGGATTTTCAGCGCCTGGTCCTGGATGTGGGTCGCCTGCATCAGCGTGCACTTGCCGGCCTGCTGCACCAGCACCAGGTCGCCTTCGCGGCAACCGGCCGTGTTGCCGACATTCAGCTCGGACGAAGGCTGCGGCATATTGCTGCGCAATTCCGTGTTGGCAGGGTAGCGGAACGAACCCTCGATGGGATTGGCGAAGTATTGCACCAGGATGCTGTCGGGCTTGTCGCCGCCATCGGTGATGATGGCCGACGCCAGCGAGAAGCCATCGATCGCGCCTTCCTTGCCGCCGCAGCTCAAGTCGCCATCGCAATAGGAATATGTCGTATTACAGTTGGAGAACATCGAATTGGCCATGCCCCAGCCGGCCATCTTGGTATCGCGCTCGATCATGGACAGCGCAATGGCGCCGTTGCTCTGCGCGTCGGCGCCGCCGGTCGCAGTGCGTTTCTGCCCTTCCGCCTGGCTGAACACCTGCATCACGACCACCATGGCCAGCATGCCGACGCCCAGGCCCACCATGATTTCGACCAGGCCGAAACCGTTTTGCTTGTCGTGCATTGGATTATTCCTTTTTTCTAACCAGCGATGAACTGCACGCTGGTCTGGGTGTGAACTTTGCTATCGCCCGGCACTTGCCAGCTCACGGTCACCGTCACCGTGACGCCTGCGGCCGCGGTCCACGGGCCGGGCACCACGATGGTCAGCTTTCCGTTCGGCAGGCTACTGACTTCCTGGTCCTTGACTGCATGGGCCTGGATGTTGCTGCGGTCGGCCCACAGCGCCCCCAGCGACTGGCTGACCACATTGGCGGCATCGATACGGTACTTGGCGTCGCTCACCTGGCGCACCGACGCCGTCTGCAGGCCGACGATGGCCAGCACGCCGAACGCAAAGATCACAATGGCGACCATGGCTTCCACCAGTGCCACACCACCTTGCGTTCGCATTGTGCGTTGGGATTTCATGGGATTCTCCTTAGCTGCAGCCACGCGGATCGGTGGCAATCGACATTTTCGGATCGCACATCCTGACCTGGCCGCCGCTGGAGACCACGACGACATAGCGGCGCGCGGTGGCGCTGGTCGTGCTGGTCACGTCGGCCCGGTTGAACAGCGCGCCGGCCGCCGGCGTAAACACCCGCCCCAGGCCGTCGAAGTTGACTTCGGCCGGCAGCTCTCCGGCACTGGAAAGCTTTGCCTCGAAATAGCCGGCCGGCGCCGGCACCGGAATCGGGTCGGCGCTGACAGTGGCTTTGGCCAGCGAGCCGGCCTCGGCAGCAGAGCGGGACTGAATGGACGCCGGGCAGGTGGCGGTGACGGTCGGGCAGCCGACATTCCAGCTCACTTTGCCATCCGCGCTGGTCAGGGAAAAGCGCACCACGGCATTGCGCCGCACCGCCTCGGCCCGCGCAGTCTGCAAGCCGTTCAGGATCGATTCGGCCGCCGTGCGGATTTGCGTATCCTGGATCCAGCCGCTAAATGCCGGCACGCCCATGGCAAGCATCACTGCCAGGATGGCAATGCCCACCATCAGCTCGATCAGGGTCACGCCCTGTTGCCGGCGCGCTAGCATGCGCCACCCTTTTTGCTTACCCAGCAGGGCACCGGCGCCGCTTCGGTTGCCGTGCCCCAGTCGCTTGGCAGCGCAATGGTCTTCTTGTTGTTGGATTCGTCGATCGTGAAGGTGAAGCCAGCCATCGGCCCCTTGCCTTGCGCCTGCACGACATAGGTGTTGGCCGTCAGCGTCGGGCACGTGTAGGTGAAGTCATCCGCTGCCGGCAGGGCCGCATTGGTGCCGGCAACGCAGGCGCCGATATAGGTCCGGTTGTCCTGGAAATATTGCTCCAGCTTGGCGCGCATGCTGGACAGGCTGTTGGTCGCCTGCGGCAGGCGGCCGCGCTTGACGTAATCGCCATAGGCGGGGATCGCCACGGAGGCAATGATGGCAATAATTGCCACCGTCACCATCAGTTCAATCAGGGTCACGCCCGCCTGGCGGGGTGCGGCGGCCTTGTGCTGGTCCATGTATTTGCTCCAATGCAGGTATTCGATAGCGCAAGTCTAGACAAGCAAGCTTGCATTACCCTGAGGAAAACCTGACAAAACCCTGACAAGGGCAAATTCAGGAGGGAAAATACACGGAAAAGAGTGCGCCCTGCCCGCTGGCAGGGGTGTCGATGGCAACGCTGGCGCCATGGGCAGTGGCGATATCGCGCACGATAGCGAGCCCGATGCCGCTGCCGTTGGTCTTCTGGTCCAGCCGCTGGAAGCGCTGGAACACGGCGGCGCGCTTGGCCTGGGGAATGCCCGGGCCGGAATCTTCCACGGTCAGCATGCCGCCGCCGAGGTGCGGGAAGCAGCTCACCGTCACCGCCCCCTTGGGCGGGGTGTAGCGAATGGCGTTATCCACCAGGTTGTCGACCAGGTCGCGCAGCATGAAGCGGTCGCCGGTCACCGTGGTCGGAAGCAGGTCGAAGCCCAGGTCTATGTCCTTGCGCAATGCCTGCTCGACGAAATGCTGGATCGATTCTTCCAGCAACTGGTCGAGCGACAGGCGCTCCATGCGCGTCTTGCGCATGAGCCCCGGCTCGGCGCGCGCCAGCGCCAGCAACTGGTTGACCTGGCGGATCATGCGTTCGGTCGAAGCCTGCATCATGGCCAGCGAGGCCGCTGCTGTGGGGCTGCGTTCCTGCCCCGCCAGCAGTTCGATCTGGGTGCGCATGCCGGCCAGCGGGGTGCGCAACTGGTGCGCCACATTGGCCAGGAAATCCTGCTGCGCCTGGGCGCCCTCGCGCACGCGCTCCAGCAAGCCATTGAAAGAGTGCACCATCGGCATGACTTCCAGCGGCACGCCGGCCGCCGAAATCGGCGACACATCGTCGGCGCCGCGGGCCTGGATGCCGGCCCGGATGCGGTGCAGGGGCGACAGGCCGTTGGTGACCGAAAACCACACCAGCCCGATCGATGCCAGGGTGAATACCGCCGCCAGCGGCAGCATGGCGCGCACGATGGCTGTACGCGCCTGGCCGCGCTTGCGCAGCGTCTTGGCCACCACCACAATCCCCTGCTGCTGGCCGGTCAGTACCGGCAACGCCACCAGGCGCACGGCGCCCTCCCGCACGACGCCATCCACGGCGGGCGCGCCGGCACGCGCCGGCAGCACCGGCAATGCCGCATCGCCCGCCACCAGGCGGCCCTGGTTGTCGCGCACGGAAAAATAGACATTGTCGAACTCGTCCTCGCGCAGGGCACGCTCGGCAGCCGGCGGCAAGTCGAGCACCAGCCTGCCCTCCCGTTCGCCGACCCGCGCCGCCAGCATGGCCGCGGCATCGCCCAGCGACTGGTCAAACGCAATCTGGGCCGGGATCCAGGCCAGCGCATAGCTCAGCGCCACCCCGGCCAGGTTCAGCAGCAGAACCGGGCCGATCAGCCACTTGAGCAGGCGCAGGCGGATGCTATCCAAGTGGCTTACCCATTGGCCGCTTCCAGCATATAGCCAAAGCCGCGGATGGTGCGGATGCTGATGCCGGCATCCGCGGTTTTCTGCCGGATGCGCGAGATGTAGACTTCCACCGCATTGGGCGTGACATCTTCGCCCCATGGCAGGATGGCATCGATGATCTGCTGCTTGCTGACCACCCGCGCACTGTGCTGCAGCAGGTATTCCAGCACCGCCCATTCGCGCACCGAGAGGTCGATGACCGTATCGCGCACGCGGGCGCGCTTGGCGCCCAGGTCCAGCGCCAACTCGCCCATTTGCAGCACGCTGGGCTTGGGCGCATGGCGCCGCGCCAGGGCGCGCAAGCGCGCCACCAGCTCCGGCGTGGCAAACGGCTTGACCAGGTAATCGTCGGCGCCCATTTCCAGGCCGCGCACGCGGTCTTCCACCGCATCGCGGGCCGTCAGCAACAGCACCGGCAACTGGCTGCCGCGCGCGCGCAGGCGGCGCACCACTTCGAAGCCGTCCAGGCCGGGCAAGCCGATATCGAGCACCAGCACGTCGGCCGGGCCGGGCCGCTGCAGCATGGCGTCCGCTTCGCTGCCGTTTTGCAGCAGCTCCACCTTCATGCCATGGCCGGACAAGACCCGGACCACGCCATCGGCCAATATTGCGTCGTCTTCTACCAGGATTACGTGCATGGGGAATCGAATAGATTGATTACCGCGCATTATGCCCCGTTTCATCACGAGGTAACAATTGCCTTGCATCATTATCGCGCCTCAAAAGAACCCAACCCGACGCCCGATCATGATCCTCCTTCGCCCCGCAATCGCCCTCATGCAGAGCATGCGACTGCTGCCCAAATTCGTCCTCGTCTCGCTGGTTTTCCTGCTGCCATTGCTCCTGGCGTCCGGCCTGCTGGTGGCCGAACTGCATAAATCGGTGGCCTTCACCATCCAGGAACGGCAAGGCTTGGCCTATATCCGCCAGCTGCACGAGCTGCGCCGCCACCTGCAGGAAAAACGCAATCTCGAACACCTGCGCCTGGCCGCCAACCAGCAGGGCGCCGCCAGCGGCATCAGCGCCGCCGGCCAGGCCGCGAGCGCCGCGCTGGCCGGCCTGCAGCCGCGCGCAATCGGGCCGCTGGCCGGTCTGCCGGCCCAGGCCGAACTGGAACAAGGCTGGCGGCAGCTGCAGCAGCGCCAGGCCAGCTTCGATGCGCGCGCCAGCTTCGCCGCGCACAGCAAACTGATCGCACAAGCCGATGCCCTTGCCGCCGTCGCGGCCGACCGCGCCCGCCTGTCGCTCGACCCGGAAGTACGCAGCGTCTACCTGGTAGCAGCCTTCCTCAAGACCCTGCCGGACCTGGCCGAAAACCTGTCGGTGATTACCGGCCGCGGCGCCGCCTACATCGACAGCGGCCTGTTTGAAGCCAATGAAGACCAGGTGCTGAACGCCACGGCCATGCTGGCCCGCCATGAGCTGGAACGCCTGCCAGCCCAGTACCAGGGCATCCTGGCCAACAATCCCGGCCAGGCGACGGTCCTGGAACCGCGCCTGGCAGCCGTGCCCGGCGCCCTCGCCTTCCTGGAACGCGCCCGCAGCGAGGTGCTGAACTCCTACAACCAGACCAGCGGCAAGGAATTCAACGCCGCCGGACTGCAAGCGGCTGCGGGCCTGCACGCCCTGTCCACCAGCAGCGCCGAGGCGCTGGAGCACTTGCTGGCCGAACGCGCCGCCCAGGACACCCTGCGCCGCAATGCTGTGGCCGCCGTGGTGCTGCTCGCCATCGCCCTGGCCGCCTGGCTGGGCGCCGGCTTCTACGCCTCGTTCACGCGCGACATCCGCCAGTTGAATCGTGCAGTGCATGCCGCTGCCGCGGGCGACCTCAGTGTCCGCATCGCCTCCCCGGCGCAAGATGAAATCGGCGGCCTGGCCAACGCCTTCAGCACCATGACCGAAGCGCTGGAAAGCGTGCTGGCCGATATCCGCAGCGGCGCGGCCCGCATTGCCAGCGCGGCCGACGAACTGGCCAGCGGCAGCACGGCGCTGAACGGCTCCACCAACACGCAGGCTGACGCCCTGCACGTGACTGTCAACGCGATGGAAGAACTCGATGCAGCCGTGCGCCGCAATAGCGCCCACGCCGACGATGGCCGCCAGCTGGTGCAGCAGGCCGCCGGCGTCGCCCGGCGCGGCGGCGCCAGCGTGGGCGCCGTGGTCGACACGATGGCAGCAATTCGCAGCAGTTCCGATCGCATTGCCGACATCATCGGCGTGATTGACGGCATCGCTTTCCAGACAAATATTCTTGCCCTGAACGCCGCCGTGGAAGCGGCACGGGCCGGCAACCATGGCCGCGGCTTCGCCGTGGTTGCCAGCGAAGTGCGCAACCTGGCCCAGCGCTCGGCCGCCGCCGCGCTGGAAATCAAGCACCTGATCGGCGACTCGGTCAGCAAGGTGGAAAGCGGCAACGCCCAGGTCGACGCCGCCGGCGCCACCATGCAGCAAGTGGTGGCATCCGTCCGCAGCATGGAAGAGGTGATTGCGCGCATTACCGCGGCCGAAGCCGGCCAGCGCAGCGAGATTGCCCGCATCAATGGCGCCCTGCACCGCATCGACGACATGACGCGCCAGAACGCAGCGCTGGTGGTGCAAGCCTCGGAAAGCGCCAGCCGTGTCCATGCGGAAACCGCGATGCTAACCCACGCCCTGGGCCAGTTTCGCCTGAAAAAAGGGGACGTAACTCTTTTTGCCCCGCCGCAGGCGAAAAAAAGGAGTACGTCCCCTTTTTTCAACAGTGCGCCAGCCAAAATTACAATGTTGTAGGACTAGCCTGACAAACTGCCATGTTGCCAGCCTACATGATGGAGGTAACAGGTCTTATGTTCATCGCTCACATAGAAAATTAAAGTATTACCAACGCGATCGGCAAGCAGCACCCCTAAGAATGCCGACTGCAATACCGTGTACTTTAGTTCTGTGAGGATAAAATGAACAACACTCAACTTAGCGTCTCTGCCAAGAACTCGCTGTCGCAAGCAATGCCTATTGGTTCGACGGAGTTCAAAGTTGCGTCCCGGCCGGTTGTCAGCTACAGCGGCGCCCAGCAAAACGAATTGCTGGCAGCCCTCCCTCGTGAAGCACTGGAGTCCCTGTTCGAGCACCTGGAACTGGTGCAGCTTCCTTTCGGCAAGGAACTGTTTGAATTTGGCAGCAAGCTGGAATACGTTTATTTCCCGACCACCGCCATCCTGTCCCTGCTGTATGTGATGGAAGACGGCGCCACCACTGAAATCGCCGTGGTCGGCCACGAAGGCGTGGTCGGCGTCTCGATGTTTGCCGGTGAGCGCGCCATGAGCACCGCCGTGGTGCAAAGCGCCGGCTACGGCTACCGCCTGAAAGCGCAGGCCCTGCGCGATGCCTTCAACCAGGGCGGCGCCCTGCCCCAGCTGCTGATGCGCTACAACGCGGCGCTGTTCGCCCAGATGGCCCAGAACGCCGTCGGCGGCCGCCACAGCTCGATCGAGCAGAAACTGTGCCGCTGGCTGCTGGACCGCCTGGACCGTTCCCCAAGCAATGAACTGAAGGTGACCCAGGAAATGATTTCGATCATGCTGGGCGTGCGACGCGAATCGATCACAGCTGCCGCCGGCAAGCTGCAGGAAGACGGCATGATCACCTACCGCCGCGGCAATATCACCGTCATTGATCGTGAAGGTCTGGAACGTTACGCGGGTGAGTGCTATAAGGTGGCGAAGATTGAATATGATCGCCTGCTCGCTGATGTAGCTTGCTGCTAGGCTGCAGCATCGCCGGGGGCACGCCGCCAGTGCGCTTGCCCCTGCCCCTCAGGGGAATATACACCTCGATACAGGTACCCCGGTCTCCCCGCCCACGGCGGATATTCAGAATCCCACCCAGCAGCAAAGCCCGCTCCCGCATCCCCAGCAAGCCATGCGACATTGGCTTGGCCAGCGTCGGCGCGGCAATCCCGATACCGTCGTCGATAATACGCAGCACCAGCATGTCGTCGCGCTGCAGCTTGAGCGAAACGCTGACGTGGCCGGCCTTGGCGTATTTGCGGATATTGGTCAGCGATTCCTGCACGATGCGGAACAGCGCAATCGACAGGCTGCTGTCGCCGGCCTTGGCCACCGCATCGATGTCGGCGCCAATCTCGGTCTCGCATGGGATGTTCGTCATGCGCGTGAAGTCTTCGCAATAGCTGTCGATCGCCGCGCACAGGCCCAGGTTGTCCAGCAGGCTTGGGCGCAGGTCTTCGATGATGCGGCGTTTCAGTTCCACCGTGTCGACCAGGGTGCCGCGTGCGCGGCGCAACTGGGCCGCCAGTTCCGGATTGGTCTTTTGCAGCTGGTGGGCGACGGCCGCGATATCCATGCTGATCGAGGTCAGGTTGGCGCCCATCTCGTCGTGCAGCTCGCGCGACAGGCGCATCTTCTCTTCCTCGCTGATCGAGATCAGGTGGCGCGACAACACGGAGAGCTGCTCGGTACGCTGCTGCACCATCGACTCCAGGCTTTCGTTCGAGAGCTGCAGCGCATGTTCGACTGCCGCACGATGCACGAAGCTGCGCCGCACCAGCTGGTAGAACATCACAAGGACGACGATGGCGATGGCATTGATGCCGGCGCCCATCACGACTGCCTTCTGGTATTCCTGGTAAAAACTGGCGGCGCGCGCGGACATGGCTTCGCCCTGCTCGCGCACCATGATCACCACTTGCAGGCGGATTTCATCCATGCCGCTGCGCTCGTCGCTGACCTTGGCAATGTTGACGATGTCATCCAGGCCGCCGTGCTTGTAGACTTCGATGGCCTGGGTCAGGATGGCAACGCGCTTGCGCACCAGCACCTGCAGCTGCTGCAGGTTCTTCAACTGGATCGGGTTATTGGCCAGCAGTTTTTCCAGCTCGCGGAACTGGTGCTCGGATTCGGTCACCACCGAACGCGTCGGGCCAAGATAGGCTTCCTTGCCGGAGATGAAATAGCCGCGCGCACTGCTGTCGGCATCCAGCACCAGCACATTGAGGTATTGCAGGCGCTCGGCCACGCGCGAACTGAGCGCCAGCTGTTCGTTGGCGCCTTTCAGCGACTGCAGGTTGTGGAACAGGCTGAACCCGTTGACGATCAGGATCAGCGCGCAGGTGACGCACAGGAGCGTTTTATAAAGCGGCAGGCGGTGCCGCGGCGCCGGTTCGATGGTGAAGTACATTTTCCCCATTATAGACCCGCAGCAAGATGCTGCCGCACGGAAAGCTAATTGTGCAGCACCGCAAAAGTGTAACGAGACGTATCAGTCCAGCAAATTGTTCTTCATGGCGTAGTACGTCAAGTCACTATTAGACTGCAAGCCCATCTTCTCCATAATGCGCGTGCGATACGTACTGACGGTTTTGATGCTCAGCGAAAGCGCCGTGCCGATATCGGACACGGTGGCGCCGCGCGCCAGGCGCAGGAACACCTGGAATTCGCGGTCCGACAGCTCCGTATGCAGGGCCGTATTCGGATCGCGGTCAAAGCTTTGTGCCAGCAACTCGCCCACTTGCGAGCTGACATAGCGGCGGCCCTGGTGCACGGTGCGCACGGCGTTGATCAGCTCTTCCGCCTCGCATTCCTTGTTCAGGTACCCGTTGGCGCCCATCTTGAACAGGTTGAGCGCATATTGCTGGGCTGGATAGCCGGACAGGATCAGCACCGGCAGGTCCGGCTGGCCCTGGCGGATGGTACGCAGAGTATCGATACCGCTCTGGTCCGGCATGGCGATGTCAAGCAACAGCACGTCGCACACTTCCTTGCGTGCGATGTCGAGCGCTTCGCGCCCGGTACTGCCTTCAGCGACTACGCTGAATTCGTCCGACGACGAAAAGATTTGCTTGAAACCCGCCCGTACAATCTGGTGGTCGTCACAGATGGCTACGCGAATCATTGTCTTCCCTCTTGAATTCCTAGCTTGGGAACGGAGCCAGCGTCTGCAATATCACTAGCAAAATCATAACGTTAATATTGTAGCACCAATGGTTTAACAGTTTAGCCGAGTCTAACCGAAAAAAAGGACGCCTAAGCGCCCTTGCTACAGCTGCTTACAACTTTAGTAGCTCGAGAATGCCTTGCAGCTCGCTGCGCAGCATTTCCCGGTCCAGCGGCGGTGCTTCGTGTGCCATGCCAGGAGTTTCATCATACTCGCCTTGCGCCGAATCGGTAGCGCGGCTATCGAGCTTGTTGCGGGCACCGGAAATGGTAAAGCCCTGCTCGTACAGCAGTTCGCGGATGCGGCGAATCAGCAGCACTTCATGGTGCTGGTAATAGCGGCGGTTGCCGCGCCGCTTGACCGGTTTCAGCTGGGTGAATTCCTGTTCCCAATAGCGCAGCACATGCGGCTTGACGCCACACAGTTCGCTGACTTCGCCAATGGTGAAATAGCGTTTCGCCGGGATCGGCGGCAACACTACCAGGTCTGCCTTGCCAGGACGGTCATTCATTCACGCTCCCCTGGAACTCAGGATGCGCGCGCCGTGCCGGCGCTGTCTTCGACCATGCCTTTCAGCTTTTGGCTGGCGTGGAAGGTCACCACACGGCGTGCCGTGATCGGGATCTCCTCGCCGGTTTTCGGGTTGCGGCCCGGACGCTGCGGCTTGTCGCGCAGCTGGAAGTTGCCGAAACCGGACAGCTTCACCGCTTCGCCGCGTTCCAGCGCATTGCGGATCTCGTCAAAGAAGGTTTCGACCATGTCCTTGGCCTCGCGCTTGTTCAGGCCCACCTGTTCGAACAATAGTTCGGCCAGTTCTGCCTTGGTCAGCGTCGGCAAATCTTTTTCAGCTTCCTGGCGTACCTTGGCGTTCTGCATCGCGCTGTGCAACTCGGCGTCCAATGCGGATTCAAGTACGGCGGAATCGACGTCGTTGTTGTTAATTTTGCTGCCCTGCCTTTTAAAGTACATGAGTCCGGCAGTGCCGGACTCGCTGGTATGACTGAATTGTTAAATCAAGCCCGCAATTTCGCGCCCAGTGCCAGAACGACGTGGGCCTTGAAGGTATTCATCAATTCCTCGACAACATCGTCTTGCAGGGTGTTTTGAGTATCTTGCAAGCTAAAGCGGAAAGCAAGCGATTTTTCGTCGCTTTCCACCCGTTCGCCGCGATATTCATCAAACAAAACAATGGCTTGCACGATACGTCCTTGAGCATGCGCGCGTGCAATGCCATGGAATGCATCGAGCAGTTCCTGTGCCGGCACGGTCTGCTTGACCACAAATGCGAGGTCGCGCGTGGTGCCGGGGAATTTCGAAATCTCTTCGTATTCTGGCACGTCGCGTTGCTGTAACGCAACGGCATCCACCTCGAACAGCACCGGCGCCTTCGGCAGGTCGTACTTTTGCAGCCAGCGCGGGTGCAGTTCGCCGATGAAGCCGATCACCTTGCCGTCCAGTTCCACCGACGCGGCGCGGCCTGGGTGCAGGGCCGGATGGGCCAGCTTGGCAAAGCGCAGCTGGCGTGGTGCGAACAGGGCTTCCAGGTCGGCCTTGACATCGAAGAAGTCAACGTCGCCGGTCTTCTGGCCCCACTGCTCTTCCACCAGCGGGCCGTAGGCCATGGCTGCGACGCGCTGCGGCTGGTCGTAGCCGGCCACGGTCAGCGGGCCATCCTGCACCGAAGCGTCACGCTTGAAGATCGCGCCCACTTCAAACAGGCGCACGCGCGGCTGCTTGCGGTTGATGTTGTAACGCACGTTGGCCAGCAGGCTGCCGATCAGGGACGAGCGCATGACCGACATCTGGGACGCGATCGGATTCTGCAGCTTGATCGGGCTGTCGTTGCCGTTGAAATCCAGCTCCCACTGCGCTTCCACGAAGCTCATGTTGACCACTTCCTGGTAATCCAGGTCGGCCAGCTGGTGGCGCACGGCGAAGATCGAGCGGGTGTTTTCCGGTGCGATCAGCATCTCCGCCGCTGCCACTGGCGGCAGGGTCGGGATGTTTTCGAAGCCGTACACGCGGGCCACTTCTTCGATCAGGTCTTCTTCGATTTCGATGTCGAAGCGGAAGGATGGCGCGGTGACACTGAAGATGCCATCGGCCAGCGTGAATTCCAGGCCCAGGCGCTTGAAGATATCGGCAACCATCTCGTCGTTCAACGCAACGCCGATCACCTTCGCCGCACGTGCAGTGCGCATCTGTACCGGCTCGCGCTTTGGCAGGTTGACGATCTGGTCGTCGATGGCGCCAACCTTGGTGTCAGGCGTGCCGCAGATTTCCACCAGCAGCGCGGTGATGCGCTCCAGGTGCTCAGGGATCGAAGCGAAGTCCACGCCGCGCTCAAAGCGGTGCGCTGCATCGGTCGAGAAGTTGTACTTGCGGGCGCGGCCCTGGATGGCGTTTGGCCACCAGAATGCAGCTTCCAGGTAGATGTTGGCGGTGTCGTCCGACACGGCGGTCGCGTCGCCACCCATGATGCCGGCCAGCGATTCCAGTTCCTTGTCGTCGGCGATCACGCCAACCCACTCATCGACTTCGATGGTGTTGCCGTTCAGGAGCTTGATCTGCTCGCCTTTTTTGCCCCAGCGAACGTCCAGCGAACCGTGGATCTTGTCCAGGTCGAACACATGCGACGGACGACCCATTTCCAGCATCACGTAGTTGGAAATGTCCACCAGTGCCGACACAGGGCGCTGGCCGCTGCGCTCCAGACGCTGCTTCATCCAGGCCGGAGTCTCGGCTTTCGCGTTCAGGCCGCGGATCACGCGGCCGGCAAAGCGGCCGCACAGCTCAGGCGCGCTCACCTTTACCGCCAGCTTTTCGTCCAGCGTGACCGGCACGATGCGGTTCTGTGGCAGGTTCAGTTGGGAGCCGGTCAGCGCCGCCACTTCGCGCGCCACGCCCAGCACCGACAGGCAGTCCGCCTTGTTCGGGGTCAGCTTGATGGTGAACTTCAGGTCGTTCAGCGCAAAGTAGTCGCGGATGTTCTGGCCGATCGGCGCGTCATCAGGCAGCTCGATCAGGCCGCCGTGGTCTTCCGACAGCTTCAGTTCGCGCGCGGAGCACAGCATGCCTTGCGACTCAACGCCGCGCAGCTGGCCCACCTTGATTTCGAACGGCTTGCCATCCGCGCCAGGCGGCAGCACGGCGCCGGCCATGGCGCACGCCACCTTCAGGCCCGGGCGCACGTTCGGCGCGCCGCAGACGATGTTCAGCAAGGTGCCGGTGCCCACGTCGACCTGGCAGACGTTCAGGCGGTCGGCGTTCGGGTGCTTGGCGGTTTCGCGCACGTGGCCCACCACCACGTTGGTGAATGGCGGCGCGACAGGATCGATGTCTTCCACTTCAAGGCCGGACATGGTCAGCATGTGTGCCAGCTCATCCGAAGTCATCTTCGGATCGACCATCGTGCGCAGCCAGTTTTCAGAGAATTGCATAGTCAGCTTTCGTATCTTTTAGAACCGGTAAACCAGTGTCTGACCCACAGGGTCAGACACTTGGCCCGTGGCTTCGGCAGACTGGTGGGTTGGGAGGGCGGGGGTGGAACGCGTTGTCGCTGGTTTTTTTATTGATTGTTTTGGCGGAGAAAAGCGTA